>CAWARR010000001.1:0-148756 GCA_963784535.1 uncultured Actinomycetota bacterium
CCTGGCGCTTTCATCGCGCCTTGATCACGATGGCTTGAAGTAGCAAAGGAAAGTGCCCCTGAGCTGGGACGATGTGACTTGTCGAGGGTCATATCGGTACCGAGCGAAGGAGCACCATCCAGGTGAGTCAGCGTAGCGGGTTCTATCCCCGGGTTCGGGTCGACGGCGCAGGTCGGGGTGTGGTCTCCCACGCTGGCGGGGCGCTGTTGACGGCCACGATCGCCGCGGCCGGTCTGGATCGGGCGCTGTCGGAGGCGTTGGCGCCGTGGCGCAAGCCGCTGGCCGTGCACGACCCGGCGAAGGTGCTGCTGGACCTGGCCGTCACGTTGGCGTTGGGTGGGGACTGCCTGGCCGACGTCGCGTTGCTGCGCGCCGAGCCGGGGGTGTACGGGCTGGTGGCCTCCGACCCGACGTCTCGCGCACGATCGACGCCCTGGCCAAGGATGCCCCGACGGTGTTGCGGGCGATCCACGCCGCCCGCGCGATCGCCCGGGGACACGCATGGCGGTTGGCCGGGAAGGCTGCGCCGGATACCGGGATCGACGCTGCACACCCTCTGATCATCGATCTGGACGCCACCCTGGTGACCTCGCATTCGGACAAGGAAGGATCAGCTTCCACGTTCAAGCGGGGCTGGGGACACCACCCCTTGTGGGGGTTCCTCGACCACGGCCCGGACGGCACCGGGGAGCCGCTGGCGGTCCTGCTCCGCCCGGGCAACGCCGGGTCGAACACCGCCGCCGACCATGTCGTGGTGATCCGGGAAGCGTTGCGGCAGCTACCGTTCCACACCAACTGGCGGGTCGGGCGCAAGGTGCTGGTCCGGATCGACGGGGCCGGCGCGACCCACGACGTGGTGAACTACCTGCACGCCCGCCGGATGTCGTACTCGGTCGGGTTCACCCTGCCCGACACCACCCCCGACCTGCTCAAGCTGATCCCCGAGGGCGCATGGACCGAGGCCTACGACGCCGACGGGAAGGTCCGCCCGGGCGCGTGGGTCGCGGAGTTGACCGGGCTGCTGGACCTGGCGAAGAACAAGTGGCCCACGGGCATGCGGGTCATCGTCCGCAAGGAACGCCCCCACCCCGGCGCCCAACTGCGGATCACCGACGTGGACGGGCACCGGATCACCGCGTTCGCGACCAACACCCCCACCGGCGGGCCCGGCACCCAACTACCGGACCTGGAACTGCGGCACCGGCGCCGGGCCCGCTGCGAGGACCGGATCCGCTGCGCCAAAGACACCGGGCTGACCAACCTGCCCCTGCACGACCTGAACCAGAACCGGATCTGGTGCGCGATCGTCGCGCTGGCCTGCGAACTCACCGCCTGGATGCAGACCATCGCCCTGACCGACCACCCCGCCCGCCGCTGGGAACCCAAACGCCTACGCCTACGGCTGTTCTGGATCGCAGGCGCCCTGGCCACCACCGCCCGCACCAAGACCCTGCACCTGTCCGACCACGCACCCTGGACCGACCTGGCCCTCCAAGCCCTGGACCGACTGCGAGGCCTGACCGCCACGTCCGCCCCCAGCGGATAGCCAGCGGTCCCACCCGTCCCGACGACCTGAACCAGCCCCACCCGGGAGTGGAACCCGGCGCCCGCCGCGGCGGCAGCGGTGGACCTGTCACACCCACCAGCCAGAATCAGCCCCCGAACCGGCCCACCGGCACCAGACCACGCCGGGCTCCCGCGCGGCGAAAGATCGAGGCTAGGATGATAAGGCCTCACGACCGGTAACGCGGGATACCCGAATAGGGGGAGTTGTGCCTGAGGAGTCTGCCGCGGCCCGACACTCCGAGTCGCCTAAGGTGCAAGCCTTCGCCCCTTCGAGTTCCGAAGAGCCCTCACCTCTCGACGTACCAGACTTCCTGGCGGCGGATCTGGGTCCCGGAGACGACTCGCACGACATGGACCAGTCGGAGTGGGAGGCAGACGCTAGACCCACCTACGTTGTCCCTCCACGAGTTATCCCTACCCGAGTTCCTGCGCGCGCACCCCGCAGGGCGCCGATAGAATCGCGCGCCCGCAATCGGATCCGAGGCGAAGTCAACGACAGGTATCAGCGCCTCTCGCGAAGAGCGACCAAACTCCGGGGTAGGCGCCTTCGTGCGGCTGCCATCGCAGTCATGTCAGGCAGTGCCCTCGGAGGGGTCGGCGTGTACGTGCTCACTTCCTTCCACGAGCTGACTCCCGGAGCTGCCGGCGCCCTTTCCACACTTGGGACGCTCCTATGCGTAGTCGCCGTCTTCTCGTGGAATCGTGTTCGAGCTGGCGAGCTCTCAGCTATCGAGCGCGAACTGGGTCGTATCGAAGCTCTCGGCCTCAGCGGATACGTAGCAGGTTCGCCAGGATCCTCGCCCTCCGCCAGAGAGTCCGCAAGGAAGGCCAGCGTCCACGCCTTTCGGCCCCTAGAACTACCTTCCAGACCATCCACCGAGCAGAGTCTCTGGGAGGTTCGGGCCGCGCTGGCCGGAATCATGGAAGCCATCGGGCCACCCCCAGGCTGGCCGGCACCACAACCACCCCGACCTCACCTGTCACCGGACCTGAGGGGCAACGGAGGGCCGAAGAATGGCTGACGAGGCGGTTCAGGAGAGCCTCGCCACAGGCGATGAAGTCGTGCAGGACGCATGGAGGGAACTGACTGTCTTCCAGCAAGCTGCAGCCTGGGAAGAGCATCACCCCGAGTACTCGAAGGTTCTCTTCGCGCTAGCCACCGCCAGCCTGAAACACGAATGGCGTATGGACTGGGCCTACCTACTGCTCCGATTCGCGATTCTCGCGTTTGCGGGCGCAGCCCTCCTTGCCGCCGTCGTCGTAGCGTGGAGATTCGCCGATCATGGCCAAGCGATGTACGGCGTTTCGGTGCTAGTCGGGGGTATATCCTCGGCCGGTGCCATCATCGGCACCCGAGTCGTGACTTCGCGCCGCAGGACCTAACTAGGCGAGTGATCAGGAGTTGCCTGGCACGCAGGATTCCGGCGTTACCGGCGCGGCGCACCAATGGTTATGGCCTGGGATGCGAGCGGGGCACCCCCTTTCCCGCCGTGTGCGCGCATGGAGTCAATCTATTCGAACACCTGTGCACATCTGGGGTATGCCGACACCGTCGCCTCGGCGGCAGTCGTTGCCTCCTGGCAGACCGACTTGCCTGCCCTTCGTCACGAAGCTGGCGGCCCCGGCGCGCCGTGCCACCTTTCGCAGGCTGCGGCTACGCCGGGGTGGGCGGCTCATGGTCACCCGGTGGTCGACGGCTCGGGTCAGGTTGGGAGGGTGGCCTGGATCGCCTCGCGCAGGATCCGCAGGGCTTCGACGACCGCGGCGGTGATCACTCTCCAGGCGGTGACGTAGTCGAGTATGGGGAAGGCGAGCCCGAAGGTGGCCAGCGCACCGACGATGCTCTGGCGCTTCTTGTCGTGGTGTTGTGCCCCATTGCGCAGGTCTACGGCAGCCTTGAGGACCAGGTGCGCGGTTTCTAGCCGTTCGGTGTCGATGCCGGGGCAGTTGTTGGCGAGGGCGGCGATCAGCCTGGCCACCGGGTGCTTGCCGTTGGTTCCCGGCAGCCCGGCGGTGTTGAGGTTGCTCAGGATGTCCCCGAGGGCGGTCAGGCGATTGTCGAACTCCTCGGCTGTGGCCGCGTCGAAAGCGATCCGGGTGGTCTTCTCCGCGCCGGGCAGGACCAGCAGGCCCTGGCTGAACTTCAGCCGCCAGACGACGTCGAGGTAGTCGAGGCCGGTGGCCAGGTCCAGGGGTGATGCGGCCACCATCGGTGCCGGTGGTGCCGGTGGCTGCATGAGTGCCGCCAGCCGCCCCAGGTAGTCCTCGACATCTGCGCAGTCGGCGAACGCGTCGAGGTACTTGCCTGGCCGCCAGGAGGGGTACCGGCCGGGGTCGTCAACGCCGAGGGTGTCGTTGCCGGGGAAGTGCTGGGTCAGCCAGACGTACGGCTCGCCGGCGACTAGGTCCGGCAGCAGCCGAAGCCACTGCTGCGGGCCCACGGCCAGGGTGTTGATGAGGTCGTCCTCGGCCACGACAACCTCGATGACCTTGTCCGGGTTGAAGACTGTCCGGGCACGACCCGCGGCCAGCACGCGCACGCAGCGCAGGAACGTGTCGAGTACCGGGTCGAGGTCGCGCAGGTGAGCCAGCCCCGCCACCGTGAGGATGATCCGCTGATCGGCTTTCGCCGGCAGCGACCCGCCGTAGGAGACCAGGGTGTACCGGGGCGACTGAGGTCCATTCCCCGGAACGGATGGCATCGTCGAAATCACCCGGGCGGCGTCGGTCCCCCGGCGGGCCATGACCTCATCGACGTACTGCCAGATCGGCCATACCTGCCGGGAGGTCTGAGCGTCAGCGACGACCCGCAACAGCGCCGTCTGCTCATCCGTCAACGGCGCCAGGAGCCGCCCCACGGCCGTGTCGACCCAGTCGGTGGTTGATGTCACGTCCGAAGATTCTGGCCCTCGCCGACGTCATGTTCCGCCATTTCGGCGCCGAACGCCGCCTACGCACCGGCCCCGGGCGGCGCGACCCCCGCCCAGTCCTGGTGAAGCTGGGTGGGCGACCTGCCGTCTGCCGCAGGTTGCCGGACCCCCCTACGACATGGGGGTGCGCATTTTGCCGGGTGCTCACCCCCAAACCGACTCTGTCCAGGACCGGTCCCAGAGGGGACACCCCGTCCGCACGATGTCCGCACAGGCAGCCGTATCCGGCCGGTTCTGGCCGGTGGTGGCCGGACGGGACGACAACGGCCCCCGACCGGCATACATGCTGGTCAGGGGCCGTTTGTGCTGGTGTGGCGGGTGATGGATTCGAACCAACGTAGGACTACGCCGACGGTTTTACAGACCGCTCCCTTTGGCCACTCGGGCAACCCGCCATGCGAGCGGGGCCGCACGTGCGGCCCTGTTCGCGGATGCGAGGATAGCAAGTCTTGCAGGTGCCCGTGCACGGGACCCTCCCGCTCAGCGGGCGGCAGGCGGGCAATCGTCACAGCGCAGGAGAAGAGGGGCAGCAGCGTGGCCGGCGACTCGTCGTTCGACATCGTGAGCAAGATCGACCGCCAGGAGGTGGACAACGCCCTCAACCAGGCCGCCAAGGAGGTGGCGCAGCGGTACGACTTCAAGGGGACCGACGCGTCGATCGCCTGGACCGGCGAGCGCATCCTGCTGCGGGCCAGCAGCGAGGAGCGGGTCAAGGCGGTGCTGGACGTGTTCCAGACGAAGCTGGTGAAGCGCGGCGTCTCGCTGAAGGCCCTCGACACCGGCGATCCGAAGCCCTCGGGCAAGGAGTACCGGATCGAGGCCGATCTGGAGGAGGGCCTCAGCCAGGAGAACGCGAAGAAGATCGCGAAGACCATCCGCGACGAGGGCCCCAAGGGCGTCAAGACGCAGATCACCGGGGACGAGCTGCGGGTCACCAGCAAGAGCAGGGACGACCTTCAGCAGGTCATCGCGCTGCTGAAGGGTGCCGACCTGGACGTCGCCCTGCAGTTCGTCAACTACCGGTAGGAGACCCCAGTCGGGCCACCTGGAGTTGGCCGCCGCCTCCCTCACCGGGGGCTCGGGGCTGCCCCGCGACCTCGGTCTCGGCGTGAAGCACCTCCGCCAAGCCCTGGACCGCTGCTACCCGTACTCCGTCACCGGCGGTGCGGAACTCATCGACGAGTTACGCACCGCCCTCGACGAGCGGGCCCGGGCTGAGGTCGATGCGGTCCTCGCCGACCCGGGCCCTCCCGGCGCCCTCAGCCGCCGACGGTCCGCTGGCCGTCCGCGCCGACCAGCCACGAGTCCCGGCCGGCGAACAGCCGCGCCAGGTCGGCGTGCGCGGCGTCCTCGGGGGTGGCGACCTGCTCGGTCATCAGCTCCTCGTACGTCGGCATGGTGACGTCGCGGAACACCCCGATCGGCGTGTACCGGGCGTCCTCGTCGCCGAGCCTGCTCAGCGCGAACGCGTACGTCGGGTCCTCCCGGCTCGGGTCGTGGACCACCACGTCGGCCGAGTCGTGCGGCTCGTTGCGGGAGACGGCGAGCCCCAGCCCGTCGGGCCGCCGCACCACCGCGGAGTCGCCGTCCTTGCCGAACCGCAGCGGCTGCCCGGAGGCCAACGGGATCGTCCAGTCCTGGCGGGCCTCGGGCTTGGTGAACAGCTCGAACGCCCTGTCGTTGAAGATCTCGCAGTTCTGGTAGATCTCGATGAAGGCCGTGCCCTGGTGCGCCGCGGCCGCCCGCAACACCTCGGTCATGTGCGCGCGGTCGGAGGCGATCGTGCGGGCCGCGAACGTCGCCCCGGCCCCGACCGCCAGCGACAGCGGGTTGAACGGGTAGTCCACCGACCCCAGCGGTGAGGTCTTGGTGATCTTCCCGAACTCCGACGTCGGCGAGTACTGGCCCTTCGTCAGGCCGTAGATCCTGTTGTTGAACAGCAGGATCTTCAGGTTCACGTTCCGTCGCAGAGCATGGATCAGGTGGTTGCCACCGATCGACAGCCCGTCGCCGTCACCGGTGACGACCCACACCGACAGGTCGGGGCGGCTGACCGCCAGCCCGGTGGCAATGGCCGGGGCCCGGCCGTGGATGCCGTGGATCCCGTAGGTGTTCATGTAGTAAGGGAAGCGGGAGGAGCACCCGATCCCGGAGACGAAGGCGAGCCGCTCGCGCGGGATCCCCAGCTCGGGAAGGAACTGCTGGACCGCGGCGAGGATCGCGTAGTCCCCGCAACCGGGGCACCAGCGCACCTCCTGATCGGTCTTCAGGTCCTTCGCGGTCAGTGCCAGGCCACCCTCGTGCACGCCGTTGCCGTTCATCGGGCGATCACCTCCTTCAGGGCGTCGACGAGCTCGTCGGCGCGGAACGGCAGCCCACGCACCTGCGTGTAGCTGACTACGTCGACCAGGAACTGGGCCCGCAGCAGGTGCGCGAGCTGCCCGAGGTTGAGTTCCGGCACGATCACGCGGTCGTAGCTGCGCAACACCTCACCGGTGTTGGCGGGCATCGGGTTGAGGTGGCGCAGGTGGGCGTGGGCCACCTGCACGCCGGAACGGCGCAGCCGCCGGCACGCGGCCGCGACCGGGCCGTAGCTGGACCCCCAGCCGAGGATCAGGGTGCGGGCCGTCCCGCCGTCCGGGCCGGGCGGGTCGTCCACGTTCAGCGCCGGGATCGTGCGTTCGATCGCCGCGATCTTCGCCGCCCGGGTGCGCACCATGAGGTCGTGGTTGTCCGGGTCGTGCGAGACGGTTCCGACCTTGTCGAGCTTCTCCAGCCCGCCGATCCGGTGCTCCAGCCCGGGCGTGCCCGGCACCGCCCACGCCCGGGCCAGCGTCTCGGGGTCACGCAGGAACGGCAGGAACTGCCCGTTCTCGCCGTTCGGCTCGGTGGCGAAGTGGACGGTCATGTCCGGCAGCTCGTCGAGGTCTGGCACCCGCCACGGTTCCGACCCGTTGGCCAGGTTGCCGTCGGTGAGCATGATCACCGGGGTCCGGTAGGTGGTGGCGATCCGGACGGCCTCGACCGCCGTGTCGAAGCAGTCCGACGGCGAGCGGGCCGCGATCACGGCCAGCGGCGCCTCACCGTTGCGCCCGAACATCGCCTGCATCAGGTCGGCCTGCTCGGTCTTGGTCGGCAGCCCGGTGCTGGGGCCACCACGCTGCACGTTCACGACCACCAGCGGAAGCTCGAGGGAGACCGCCAGCCCGAGGGCCTCCGACTTCAGCGACAGCCCGGGCCCCGAGGTGGTGGTGACGCCCATCGAGCCGCCGAAGGATGCGCCGATCGCGGAGCACACCCCGGCGATCTCGTCCTCGGCCTGGAAGGTCTTCACCCCGAACCGCTTGTGCCGCACCAGATCTTGGAGGATGTCGGTGGCCGGCGTGATCGGGTAGGAGCCGACGAACAGCTGCAGCCCGGCCTTGCGCGCCCCGGCGAGCAGCCCGTACGAGGTGGCGACGTTGCCGGAAAGGCTGCGGTAGCGGCCCTCCGGCAGGTGCGCGGGGGCCACCTCGTAGGCGACCGCGAACGCCTCGGTGGTCTCGCCGTAGTTGTAGCCGGCCCGGAACGCCGCCGAGTTGGCCTGCGCGATGGGTGGCTTGCTCGCGAACTTCTGCTCCAGGTACTCGAAGGTCGACCCGGTGGGCCGCTGGAACAGCCAGCTGAGTAGGCCGAGCGCGAACATGTTCTTGGCCCGCTCCCCCTCCTTGCGGGAGACGTCCATGCCCTTGATGCTTCCCACGGTGAGCGAGGTGATCGGCACCGCATGCAGGTCGTAGGACGCCAGCGAGCCGTCGGCCAGCGGGTTCTCGGCGTAGCCGGCCTTGCCCAGCCCGCGCTTGGTGAACTCGTCGACATTGACGATCACGATGGCGCCCGGGCGCAGGTCGGACAGGTTCGCCCGCAGCGCCGCCGGGTTCATGGCCACCAGCACGTCGGGCGGGTCGCCGGCGGTGAGCACGTCGTGGTCGGCGAACTTCACCTGGTAGGACGACACTCCGGCGACCGTTCCGGACGGGGCGCGGATCTCCGAGGGGTAGTTGGGCAGCGTCGACAGATTGTTGCCGAGCGCCGCCGTCTCTTGAGTGAACCTGTCGCCCGTCAGCTGCATGCCGTCTCCGGAGTCACCGGCGAACCGGATCACCACCTGATCGAGATGCTGGATCTGTTTCACCATGGCGAGCCCGTACCTCCTGATCGGGGCCGGTCGCTGCGACCGGCTACTGCACTGCGGTTGCTCTGCTGCCGCCACCGGGCCGCCGCCACGGGCCTGAAAACCCCTTTGGGGCCGAATGAATCGCGCGCATCGAGCACGCCTCGATCAACCCTGCAGTAACTCAGGGCCATCGGGAACGTACCCACCGCCCGGATCCCCCCGCACAGGACCAAGGCCCTGCTTCCCCCCGGCGGTCGGAAGAGCGGCCGGATCCGTTGATCATCAAGGGTGCCCGGCGGCTCGCGACGGCGTGCGGGCGCACCCGGCCATGCGCTGCACGGCTGGCTCCTTCGGTTACCGGTCGTCATCACCATTCGACACCCGCGGCACCCGCCCGGCCCAAGATCCGACCCCGGTGCGACGGACGAGTGGACCGATGCTGCGACCAGCGGTGCGCGGGCGGTCCGATCCCCCGGGGAACGGTCGACGCGCGGACACCGCCCAACCGCCGCCGCCCGGGCCGCACAACCGCCGCACCCCGGACGGCCGGAGCGGGTCGCCCGGCGGACGGCCGGAGCGGGTCGCCCGGCGGACGGGAATCAGCGGCGCAGCAGCACCGGTAGCACGATGTTGCCGAGCACCCCGGCCGCGGCCAGCCCGTACACCCCCACGAGCACCGGCGCAGCCGGCCAACCGAGCGCCCGGGCAAGTTCCCGCAGGCCGTCCGGCGCCCAGATCGGCCCGGCAGGGAGCGGGACCGTACCCCGGTTGAGGAAGGCCCCCACCACACCGAGCCCGGCGAAGCCGAGCGCCACGCAGGTCAGGTACAGCGGCCCCCCGCCCGCCCCGGCCAGCAGCAGCGCGGCCGCCACGGCGAAGGCCAGCACGAACAGGCCCAGCCCGGCGAGCACCCAGCCCGCCCGGCCCCGCTCCAGCGGAAGCGGCGGCTGCCCGCCCCGCGGCATCGCTCCGGCAGCACCGCCGCGGCTCACCGGCGGTACCCCGCCATGGACTCGAGCCGGGAGACCCGCTCCGCCATCGGGGGGTGGGTGCTGAACATCCTGGCCATGCCCTCCGCCCGGAACGGGTTCGCGATCATCATGTGGCTGGCGTTGACGAGCTCGCGCTCCGGTGGGAGCGGCAGCTGGCGGGTACCGTACTCCAGCTTGCGCAGCGCCGACGCCAGCGCGAGCGGGTCGCCGGTGAGCCGGGCACCGTCCTCGTCGGCGTCGTACTCGCGGGTCCTGCTGATCGCCAGCTGGATCAGCACCGCGGCGAACGGCGCCACCAGTGACATCAGCAGCAGCGCGAAGGGGTTGGGCCGGTCCTCGTCGTTGCCCCCGCCGAAGTAGGTGAAGAACACCGCCAGCTGGGCGAGCGAGGTGATGACGCCGGCGATCGCCGCCGCCACCGACGAGGTGAGGATGTCGCGGTTGTACACGTGCATGAGCTCGTGCCCGAGCACCCCGCGCAGCTCGCGCTCGTCGAGCAGCTGGAGGATGCCCGCCGTGCAGCAGACCGCCGCGTTGCGCGGGTTGCGGCCGGTGGCGAAGGCGTTCGGCGCCATGGTCGGGGAGATGTACAGCCGGGGCATCGGCTGCTGCGCGGCGGTCGACAGCTCGCGCACGATCCGGTACATCCCCGGCTGCTCGGCCTCGCTCACCGGGCGTGCGCGCATCGCACGGATCGCCAGCTTGTCGCTGTTCCAGTAGCCGTAGGCGGTGCTGCCCAACCCGATCAGCGCGAACAGCCAGATGAACCGCCCGCCGCCGATCAGGGCGCCCACGGCCAGCAACAACGCCCAGATCCCGCCGAACAGCAGCGTGGTCTTCAGACCGTTGAAGTGCCGGTGAACCATCGCTGACCTGCGACTCCTCTCCTGGCCGACCCCTGGATCAGGGTACCGGGACCCGACCGGGCCCGACGCCAGGATCAACGCCGCCGCAGGGTCCCTCGTTCCCCGGAGCTGGGAGCCCGCTGTGAGCCTGCCGCCGCCGGCTCAGTGCAGCAGGCCGGGCAACAGCCCCGCGATCGCCTGCGGGGCCACCGACAGCACCACCACCGCAGCCCCGGCGCCACCGAGGGCGATCCCCTCGGCCGGCCGGACCCGCCAGCTCGGGGTGGGTGCCTCGGTGCGGGTGACCAGCAGCGCGGCCCAGCGCAGGTAGTACGCCACTCCGAGCGCCACGTTCGCCGCCGCGATCAGGGCCAGCGGCCAGACCCCGGCGTCCACCAGCGGCCGCACCGCCACCACCTTGGCCACCAGTCCGACCACCCCCGGAGGCAGCCCCGCCAGGCAGAGCAGGGCGAAGCCGAGCACGAACGCGGCCACCGGCTCGCGCCGGGCCAGGCCCCGGTAGGCCTCCAGGGTGTGCTCCTGCCCGGCGGGGTGACGCCGGGCGAGCACCACCACCACGCTGAACGCGGCGAGGCTCGCGGCGACGTAGGCGGCCAGGTAGCCGACCGACGCGGCGGCCGCGGCGCGGGCGGCCGCCGGAGTGGCCTGAACGGCCCCGGCCAGCGGCAGCAGCACCCACCCGGCCTGGGCGACCGTCGACCAGGCGAGCAGCCGGATGGCCACCCGCTGCCGCAGGGCGACCAGGTTGCCCACGGTCACGGTCACCGCCGCCACGACGCCGAGCACCGGAGCCCAGGTGCCGGCGAGCGCGGGGACGCCGACCAGCAGCAGCACGACGAGGGCGGACAGCCCGGCCGTCTTCGACACCACCGCGAGGAAGGCGGCGATCGGCAGCGGGGCGCCCGCGTAGGTGTCGGGCGTCCACAGGTGGAACGGGACCGCGGACAGCTTGAACGCGATCCCCGCGGCGGCCAGCAGCACCCCGAGCACGGCCACCGTCTTCACCGCCGCGGGCAGGCCCGGGTCGGACAGGGTGGCGGCGATGCGGGCCAGGTGCAGCGACCCGGTCGACAGCAGCAGCAGCGCGACGCCGAGCAGCAGCATGCCCAGCGACCCCACCGCCGTGAGCAGCAGGGTGAGGGCCGCCTGGGCACCCTGCGCGTCGCGGCGCAGGGCGACCAGCCCGACCGCCGGCAGCGACGCCGTCTCCAGCGCCACCACCAGCGACGCGAGGTCGCGGGCCCCGGCGAGCGCCAGTGCCCCGACCACCGCGGCGAGCAGCAACACGTGGTGCGGGGTGCGGTCGGCGGCCGCCGGGCCGTCGACCGCCAGCAGCACGCACACCAGCGCACCCAGCACCACCAGCGCCTGCAACGTCAGGGTGAGCGGGGAGACCACGAACGAGCACGACTGCACCGGCGAGGCACCGGGGACGCAGAGCGTCCCGCGGGTGGCCCCGTCGGCGGCGAGCCAGGCCACCGCCACCCCGGACCCGAGCAACCCCAGCAGGGCGACGGCGTCGTGCACCCTGCGCAGCCCCGGCCGTTCCGGCGCCAGGGCGTCGACCAGCAGCACCACGAGCAGCGCCACCACCGGTGCCGCCACCGGCGCCAGCGCCGCCCAGTCCAGCGCCTGAACGCCTGTCACGGCACCTCGCCTCCTCCGGCTGCGCCCACCAGCAGGCGGACCGCAGCCCCGGTCACATCGAGCAACACCCACGGCAGCAGGCCGACGGCGACGGTCGCCACCACCAGCGGGGCCGCCACGGTCAGTTCCAGCCGCGACGCATCGGCGGTCACCGGGTGCGGCCCGGTCAGCCAGCGCTGCTCGCGCGGTCCGTGCCACAGCAGCCGCAACACCCGCAGCAGGTAGGCCGCGGCGATCACGGTACCGATCACCGCGAGCACCGCCAGCGGCCGGGCCAGCGAGCCGAGGGCGTTGGAGCGCCAGGCACCGAGGATGGCCAGCAACTCGCCCCAGAACCCCGCCAGCCCGGGCAGACCGAGCCCGGCGATCGACCCGAAGGCGAGCAGCCAGCCCAGCCGGGGCAGGCGGTCACGCAGCCCCGAGCCGAGTACTCCCAGGTCGCCGCTGTGGTGGCGGTCCTTCAGGCCGCCGACGGTGAGGAAGAGCAGCCCGGTGATGAGCCCGTGGGCGACGTTGGCGAACAGCGCACCCTGCAGCCCCTCGGGGGTCATCGAGGCAACTCCGAGCAGCACGAAACCCATGTGTGCCACCGAGGAGAAGGCCACCAACCGCTTCAGGTCCCGCTCGACCAGGCAGGCCAGCCCGCCCCAGAACACGCCCGCGACCCCCAGCGCCCCGAGCACCGGGGCCAGGGCCCGCACCCCGTCGGGCAGCACCGGCACGGCGACCCGGATCAGGCCGTAGGTGCCCATCTTCAGCAACACCCCGGCGAGCAGCACCGAGCCACCGGTGGGCGCGATGGTGTGCGCCGGGGGCAGCCAGGTGTGCAGCGGGAACATCGGAGCCTTCACCGCGAGCCCGGAGATGATCAGCGCGGCGGCGATGGTCTGTACCGTGACCGACAGGCCGGATCCGGACCGCTGGCTGAGCAGCACCAGGTCGGTGGTGCCGGTGCGCAGTGCGACCAGCAGCAGCCCCAGCAGCATCACCGCCGACCCCAGCGCCGTGAACAGCACGAACCGGTTGGCGGCATCGCGGCGGGCGTCCTCACCCGAGGGCAGCGGGGCGGACATCCCGACGTGCCGGGCGACCTGGGTGTCGTCGCCCCAGAACGCCACCGTGAACCACATCGGTACCAGCACGACCTCGAAGGCGACGAAGAACATCAGCAGGTCGAGCGCGGTGAACGTGCCCAGGGCGCCGCCCTCGACGGCCAGGTAGCAGGCCACCAGGCCGTTCACCCGGCCGCTGGCCGGGCGCACCCGCACCGCATGTGCGGTGACCAGCAGGCCGAGCAGCGCGGTCAGCAGCACCAGCGGCGTCGACACCCCGTCCATGCCGAAATGGGCGTGCACGCCGAGCGAGCGGATCCAGACCGCGTCCACCGAGATGCCCGGGCCCGCGACGTCGAACGGCCACGCGGCCAGCGCGGCGAGCACTGCCAGCGCGAGGGTGACCGTCGCCACCCCCGTCGCCAGCCAGGCCGCCGCGGTCTCGGCGATGCGGGGCACCAGCAGCAGCAGGACGGCGGCGACCAGCGGCAGCAGCACCATCGTCGGCAGCAGCCATCCCCGCACCAGCGGGTCGAGGCCAGCCAGGTCCACGCTCATGCCAGCACCACTCCCGCGACCCCGACCGCGACCGCTCCGAGGATCAACCAGGCGACATATCCGGTGGCCAGGCCCGTCTGCGCCCGGCGCAGCGCGATCCCGGCCCAGCGGCTGCCCACCACCGTCCCGCGCACGTAGGCGTCGACGACGTCCCGGTCCCCACTGCCGACCACCCGGGCCAGCACCTTCACCGGCCTGACCACGAGCACGTCCTGAACGTCGTCGAGGCGGTAGCCGGAGCGCAGGAACTCACGCACCCCGGCCGGCAGGGCGTCCGCGATGTCCGCGTCGCCGAGCCGGGACGCCGACAGCGCCCAGCCGATGCCGGCCAGCGACAGCACCGTGCCGAGGAAGCCGGTGAACACGGCGATCCGGACGCCGGCGAGCAACTCCGGCGGGTGGATCAGCACCAGGCCGAGCAGCACGGTCGGGGCGGCGAGCAGCCACAGCACCCAGGTCATCGCTCGCGGAACGGTGTGCCCCGCCTGTCCCTCGGGAGGTTCCCCGAGGGCGACCAGGGCGAAGGCGCGGCCCACGTAGACCCCGGTGACCAGGGTGGTGAGCAGGCCGCTGATCAGCACCGTCCAGGCCGGCCACCCCCCGCCCTCGGAGGTGGCGTGCTCGGCAGCGGTGAGCACCGCCTCCTTGGACCAGAACCCGCTCAGCGGCGGGAGCCCGGCGAGGGAGAACAACCCCAGGCCGAACAGCAGCGCCAGCCGGGGGTGGGTGCGCACCAGCCCGCCCATCGCGCGCATCGAGTTCGATCCGACGAGGTGGATCACGCAGCCTGCGAGCAGGAACAGCAGCGCCTTGAACGCCGCGTGGGACAGCAGGTGGAAGATCCCCGGGCCGGCGCCGGCCGCGGTGCGCGCCACCGCGACCCCGGCGAGCATGTACGCGACCTGGCTGATCGTCGACCAGGCCAGCAGCCGCTTCAGGTCGTCCTGGGCCACCGCCGCCAGCGCCGCCCCGAGCATCGTGATCGACGCCATCACCGCGGCCACCGTGAGCGCGCCGCGGGCGGCCAGGAACAGCGGCAGCAGCCGGGCGACCAGGTACACCCCTGCCGCCACCATCGTCGCGGCGTGGATGAGGGCCGAGACCGGGGTGGGGCCCTCCATCGCGTCGGGCAGCCAGGTGTGCAGCGGGAACTGGGCCGACTTGCCCGCGACCCCGGCCAGCAGGAGCACCGCCGCCGCCGTGACGGTGGGCCCGGGCAGGGTGGAGGCCCGGGCGAGCAGCGTGTGCACCGACGTCGTCCCGGCGCCGGCGATCAGCACCACCACGGCGATCATCACGCCGAGGTCGCCCACCCGGGTGACCAGGAAGGCCTTCACCGCCGCGGCGCGCGCACTGTCGCGCTCGGAGTGGTGGCCGATGAGCAGGTAGGAGCAGATGCCCATGCCCTCCCACCCGATCACCAGCAGCACCAGGTCGTCGGCGTGCACCACGAGCATCATCGCGGCGGTGAACAGCGAGACGGTGGCCGCGAAGGCCGGGTAGCGCACCGGAGCGTCGGGCGTGCCCTCCCCGTGCAGGTAGGCGGTGGAGTACACCTGGACGCAGAAGGCGACCAGCCCGACCGCCAGCGACACCAGCGCGGAGAGCTGGTCGGAGCGCAGGTCGAGGTGCAGCACCGCCACCCCGGTGTCGACCCGGCCGAGGAAGGAGATGCGGTCGAGGGCACCTCCGCCGAACACCCCGATGACCTCGACCACCGCGGCGGCGAAGCACCCGAGGGAGCCGAGCACCGCCCACTCCCGCGCCCACGGGCGTGACCGGCCGCCCAACGGCAGCCCCAGGACCGCCGCGGTGGCGGGCAGCACCACCGTCAGCAGTGCACCGGCACCGTTCACGCCGCCGCCTCCTCGCGCCCGTCGTTCACGGCTTGACCTCCTGCTCGCGGACCCCGACCGGGGCGGCGGACGGCGCCCGCCCGTTCGCGCTGACGCTCGTGCTGCCGTCGCTGCCGTCGCTGCCGCCGGCCGCGGGCAGTGGCCACTCCCCGGCCCCCGGTAGCTCGGTGTACGTCGCCGACGCCTCCCCGAGTTCGCGCAGCTCGCCCAGGTCGGAGCTGGCCCGGCGGCGGTACACCAGCAGCACGACCGCCAGCGCGAGCCCGATCTCCGCGGCCGCGATGGTGACCACGAACACCGCCATCGCCTGACCCGGCAGCAGCGGGTCGGCGCCCGCGGGCCGGCCGGCCGCGGCGAGCCCGCCCGCGGGCAACGCGTTCGCCGTCACCAGCAGCACGTTGGCCGCGTTGAGGACGAGCTCGGCGCCGATCAGCACCAGCACCGCATTGCGGCGTGCGAGCAGGCCGTAGACGCCGGTGCCGGCCAGGGCGGCCGCGAGCACCACAGGACCGACCAGGTGGATCACCGGTACTCCCCTCGGGGCAGCCGCGCGACGGTGGTCGTCACCGGCGCCCTTCCCGCCGCGACACCGCGAGCGCGGCGATCAGGGCCGCCAGCAGCAGGACGGACAGCAGCTCGAACGGCAGCAGCCAGCCGCCGAAGATCGCCCCGCCGAGCAGCCGGGCCGAGCCGTTCGCGAGATCCGGGCGCACCGTGGTGTCCTGCACGGCGGCGTAGAGGGTGCCGCCGACCAGGCCCGCGACCGCGATCCCCGCGCCCGCGGCGGCGAGCCGCTGGCCGACCGGGGCGTCCAGGTCACGGTGGACGCCGAGCGGCGCGCGGGTGAGCATCAGGGCGAAGATCACCAGCACGACCACCGCGCCGACGTAGACCAGCAGCTGCACCAGCGCCACCACCTGCGCGCCCAGGGTGAGGTACACCCCGGCCAGGCTGCCCAGCGCCACCACCAGCCACAGCGCGGCGTGCACCACCTGCCGGCTGGTCACCGCGAGCAGCCCGGACACCCAGGCGAGCAGCGCGAAGGCCGCGAAGATGACCTCGACGCCGCTCACGAGCCGGCGTCCGTCCCGCGCGGCTCGCCGGCCTTGGCGACCCTCTCGGCGGCCTTCCGGGCGGTCTGGACCTCCTTGGGCTCCGGCGCGGCCGGGTCGGGCTGCTGCGGCGGCGGCACCGTCGCGGCCCACTGCGACAGCCGCTCCTTCTCGTGCAGCAGGTCGCGGATGTCCAGCTCGGCGTACTCGAACTCCGAGGACCACTCCAGCGCGTCGAAGGGGCAGGCCTCGATGCAGATCCCGCAGTACATGCACAGCGAGAAGTCGATGGCGAACCGGTCGAGGACGTTGCGCTGCCGCTCCCGGCCGCCGCCCACGGCGGGCAGCGTCTCCTTGTGGGAGTCGATGTAGATGCACCAGTCCGGGCACTCGCGCGAGCAGAGCATGCACACGGTGCAGTTCTCCTGCACCAGCGCGATCACCCCGCGGGTGCGCGGCGGCAGCGCCGGGAGCACGTCCGGGTACTCCGCGGTGTGCGTGGGTCGCAGCAGAGTCCGTGCGGTCGTCGCGAGCCCGCGCACCAAGCCGACATTCACGCCTGCATCCTGCCGCTCTCTCCGCCCCGCGCGCGACCGTCCGCGCCGATCGGGACGATCCAACCCTGAACCGGAGGGGGCTACCAAGGACTGATGGCCCTGGCGTGGTCCGGCGCCCGGCTTCGGCGGCCACCGCGACACCCTGAAGTGCCGCGACCGGGGACAGTGGCGAGCGTCACACCCTCCGGCCGGCGCTCAGCCGAGCCCGAGCCGGTCCAGCACCCAGGAGAGGATCTCGGCCTCGTACCGCAGCCCGGCCGTCCGCCCGCTCGGGCCGGTGTGCGCCCCGGCCCCGAGCTCGACCCGCAGCAGCACCGGGGCGGCGTCGTCGTCGCCCTGCGTCGCCCGCAGCCGGGCCACCCACTTGGCCGGCTCGTGCACCAGCACCCGCGGGTCGTGCAGGCTGCCGGTGACCAGCAGCGCGGGCCGCTGCTGCGCGGGGGGAGGGTTGTCGTAGGGCGAGTAGGCGAGCATCGCCGCGAAGGCGTCGGCGTCGTGGACGGGGTCGCCCCACTCCTGCCACTCCGCGACGGTGAGCGGGATCTGCGGGTCGGACATCGAGGTGACCACGTCGACGAAAGGCACCTCGGCGACCACCGCGCGCCAGTGCTGCGGCGCCTGGGAGTAGACCGCGCCCTGCAACAGCCCGCCGGCGGACAGCCCGCGCGAGACCACGCCGTCCTGCGCCGCCCACCCGGCGGCGACCACGGCGTCGCGTGCCGCGATGAAGTCGGTGAAGGTGTGCTGCTTGGCCTGCAGCCGCCCGTCCAGCCACCAGCGCCGGCCGAGCTCACCGCCACCGCGGACGTGGGCCACCGCGTAGACCGCGCCGCGGTCCAGCAGGGCCAGCGTGGCGACCGAGAACTGCGGCCACGAGCAGTCCTCGTACGCCCCGTACCCGTACAGCAGGCACCCCGTCGAAGCCCCGGGTTCCAGCTCGCGCAGCCGGGCGATCGTCACCGGCACCCGCGTGCCGTCGGGCGCGGTGGCCCACAGCCGCTCGGTGACGTACCGGGTGGGGTCGACCCCGGGGGCCTCGCGCCGTTTGAGCACCTGGCGCTCGCCGGTGTGCAGGTCGATCTGCACCCACCGCGGCGGCGTGACGAGGTTCTCCTCCACCACCACCACGTGCGTGGCGGTGGGGTCCTCGGCCCGCCACAGCCGCACCTGGCCGCAGGGCAGCCCGGGGTGCACCTCGCGGGTGGTGCGATCGCCGTGGGGGGTGCCGGCACCGCGGCCCAGCACCCGCAGGAACGGCTCGGCATCCCGGCGCAGCGAGAGCACCACGTGCCGGACCAGCACGCACGCCGACTCCAGCCGCTCGCTGCCGTCGGAGGCCACCGCCCGGGCCACCGGCTGCCAGCCCTCGGCCGAACCGGCCCGCCCGGCCGCCGGAATCTCGGCGCTGACCAGGCGGAACTCCGTCGCGCCGGCATTGGTGACGATGAGCAGCAGGTCCTCCCCACACCCGTCCCAGCCGCCGGGCATGAGCTCGACCGTGTACTCGATCCCGGGTCGGCGCGGGGCGACCAGCCGCGGTTGCGCGGCAGGCTCCGCGGCCGGCACCAGGTGCACCTCGGAGGTGTCCCGGGAGGTTGCGGCCAGCACCACCCAGGCCCCGTCCCGAGAGGCCTCCACGGTCAGCTCGAAGCTCCGGTCGGGTTCCTCCAGCACGAGCACATCGGCCTCGACGGGGGTGCCGAGGCGGTGGCGCAGCACCCGGTCGGGGCGGTAGGTGGCGTCCGGCACGGTGTAGAAGAACGTGGACGAATCGGCGCTCCAGGCTCCCCCGTAGTAGCTGCGGGGGATGCGGTCGGGCAGGTCGCGACCGCTGTCGACATCGCGGAAGCGCAGTTCGTACACCTCCTCACCGCTGGTGTCCACGGAGTAGGCCAGCAGCCGCCCGTCGGGGCTCGGGATCAGCAGCCCAAGTTCGAGATACGTCGCACCAGGGGCGATTTCTTGCGGATCGAGCAACAGATTCTCGCGTCCAGTGCCGTGCTCGACGGAGAAAAGCCGCTCGTACTCCTCCCCCTCGCGGGTATTTGTGTAGTAGAACTTGCCTCCTCGCCGCCATCTGACTGACGACTCAGCAGCCGGCGTCCGCCGTTGCATCTCCTCGGCAAGGGACAACCGGAGGGTCTGCAGATGCGCAACCGCCGCCTCGTAGTACTCCCGCTCGGCCGTCAGATAGGCGCGCGTCTGCGGATCGTCAGCGTTACGCAACCATGCGTAGTCGTCCTCGCGCCGCACGCCGTGGGCCTCATGCACGGCGGGACGGCGGGGCGCCTGTGGCGGCAGCGCCCCGGAGCCGGTGAACGTGCTGGAGCCGGTAGGCCCGGAGCCGGTGAACATGGCCGCACCGTAACGCCGAGGGGACCACGATGACCACGCTGAGCAGCCGTACACGCCGCACCACCGGGTGGCGGACCCGCGCCGTGGCCGTGGCGGGCACCGCCGGACTCGCCCTGGTCGCCGGGCTGGGCGCCGCCGCCGCGGACACCACCACCCCCTCGCCCGCCGCGAGCGCGCCCGTGGCGTCCGCCTCCGCCGCGACCACCGGCGCACCCGTCACGTTCACCGTCGGCATCCTCGACGACGTCGACTCGCTGAACCCCTTCACCGGCATCGTGGCCACCGACTACGAGGTGTGGCAGGCGATGTACGACACCCTGTCGACGTACTCGGCGAAGGACTTCTCCCCCTCCCGTCGCTGGCCAGCGCGGCCAAGGAGTCGACCGACGGCAAGACCTGGACGTACACCATCCGCTCCGGGGTGACCTGGTCCGACGGCGTCCCGCTCACCGCCAGGGACGTCGCCTACACCTACAACCGGGTGATGCGGGGGACGTACGAGCAGACGAACTGGGGCAACTACGTCGCGAACATCACCAGCGTCACCGCCCCCGACGACACCACCGTGGTGATGACCACCAAGGGCCCGAGCCCGGTGATGACCCATCTGCCGCTGTCGATCCTGCCCGAGCACATCTGGTCGAAGATCAGCGAGTCGGCGGTGAAGACCTTCCCCAACGAGGTCGGCGCGGTGGGCTCCGGGCCGTTCGTGCTCGCCGAGCGCAAGACCGGGCAGTACATCCGGCTGGTCGCCAACAAGCACTACTGGGGCGGCGCACCGAAGATCGACGAGCTCGTCTACCGCGTGTACCGCAGCCCTGACGCCCTCGCCCAGGCGCTGAAGAGCGGCGAGGTGGACTTCGCCGACAATCTCGACGCCGGCGTGTGGGACTCGCTGAAGAACGTCCCGGGGATCACCGCCTACGCCGGCCGCTACAGCGGCTTCGACGAGCTGGCCTTCAACGCCGGCGCCGCCCTGGCCGACGGCACCCCGATCGGTGACGGCAACCCGGCGCTGAAGGACAAGCGGGTCAGGGTCGCGCTCAGCTACGCCATCGACCGGAAGACCATCGTCAGCCGAGGTGCTGAACGGGCACGGCACCGAGGCCACCACGGTGATCCCGCCGATCTACGCGGCCGACCACCTCGACCCCGCCTCCCCGTACACCTTCGACCTCGCCAAGGCCGACCAGCTGCTCGACGCGGCCGGCTACACCAAGGGCCCGGACGGCGTCCGGCGGCTGCCCGGCAGCACCAAGCAGCTGCGGCTGCGGCTGTTCGCGCGGCAGAGCTCGCAGAACTCCCAGCAGGAGGTGCGGCTGATCCAGGGCTGGTTCGCGCAGGTGGGCGTCCCCACCGACGTCAAGGTGTTGGCCGAGGACAACCTCACCGAGCTCATCGGCCAGGGCAACTTCGACCTGTTCGAGTGGGGCTGGGTGGTCGAGCCCGACCCGGACTACCAGCTGTCGGTGATGACCTGCGAGAAGCGCTCGTACAAGGACGCCGGGCAGGTGTACGCGAACCTGTCCGACTCCTTCTACTGCAACCCCGCCTACGACGAGCTCTACGCCCAGCAGGCCACCCAGACCGACCCGGCGCAGCGGGCGCGGACGGTCAAGCAGATGCAGCAGCTGCTCTACGACGACGCAGCCCTACGCCCTGCTGTACTACTACGACGACCTGCAGGCCTACTCCGACCGGTTCACCGGGTTCGTGCCGCAGCCACCGCCGGACGGCGTGCTGCTGTTCCAGTACGGCACCTGGAGCTACACCCACATCGACCTGACCTCCCGCGGTGAACGCCGCCCGGGCGGCCTCCTCGACCGGGTCCTCCGGATCGCGCGCCCCGCTGATCGGCGGCGGGATCGCGGTGCTGCTCGTGCTGGCGGGCGGCGGCGCGCTGCTGCTGCGGCGGCGGCGCAGCGGTGACCAGATGGACGTCGAGTAGCGGTGCCGATCGCCGATACCGCGGCGGCGGCCGGCCGCACCGCCGCCGCCGCGCGGGAGTCGAGCGGCGTGCTGCGGTACGCGCTGCGGCGCACCGGGACCGCGCTGGGCACGGTGGTGTTCGTCGTCGTGTTCAACTTCTTCCTCTTCCGGCTGCTGCCGGGCGACCCGATCGGCCTGTACACCCGCGGCCGCAACGTCGCCGCGGCGCAGCTGCAACGCCTCCGCGAGCAGTACAACCAGCCGCTGGCTGCAGCAGTTCCTGCACTACGTCAGCAACCCGTTCAGCTCCGACCCTGAACTCGACGAAGTACAACCAGCCGGTGTGGGACGTGATCGGCCCGCGGGTGGGGCCGACGCTGCTGCTGCTCGGGATCTCGACGGCGCTGTCCACGGTGATCGGCATCTGGCTCGGGATCCGCACCGGGTGGAGCCGGGGCACCCGGTTCGACCGGTCGGTCACGGCCACCACCCTCACCCTCTACGCCATGCCCGAGTTCTGGCTCGGGATGATCCTGCTGCTGCGTGTTCGCCGGCGGGCGTCGTGCTTCATCCCCGCGCATGCTTCCCGGTCGAGCGGGATGAGCACCCCCGGCGTCGACAGCGCCAGCCCCGCGGGCTGGCTCGACGTCGGGCTGGCACCTGGTGCTGCCGGTCGACCACCCTGACGCTGGTCTACCTGGCCGAGTACCAGCTGGTGATGCGCGCCTCGCTGCTCGACGAGATCGGCGAGGACTACCTGCACGACCGCCCGCGCGAAGGGCCTGATGGACCGCCAGGTGCGACGCCGGCACGCCGTCCCCAACGCGCTGCTGCCCACCATCACCCTGGTGTTCCTCAACCTCGGGTTCATCGTCTCCGGCGCGATCACGGTCGAGACGGTGTACTCGCTGGCCGGGGCTGGGACTGCTGTCCTACGACGCCCTCAGCGGCCCCGACGTGCCGCTGCTGCAGGCGCTGTTCCTGCTCTTCTCGCTGGCGGTCGTGCTCGTTCAACCTGATCGCCGACGTGCTCTACGCCGTGCTCGACCCGCGGGTGCGGACGTGAGCGCGCCCGCCGGCGACCCGGGCCGGCAGCTCGGTCGGCGCGGGCGTGCCCGACGCCCGCGCGCTGGCCCGCGCCCGCACCCGCGCAGCCCTGGCCCGCGCCTGGCGGCTGTTCCGCGCCCAGCGCGGCGGCATGGTCGGCCTCGGCGTGCTGCTCGGTCTTCGTCGTGCTGGCGCTGCTCGGCGCCGTCCTGTTCATCGGGCCGCACGCCTTCGACGTGACCCGCGCGACCGCGCCCAGCCTGGCCCGCCGCCGAGCCTGCACTACCCGCTCGGCACCGACGAGAACGGCCTGTCGATCCTGGCGCTGATCGTGTGGGGCGCACGGATCTCGCTGCTGGTGGGCTTCGCCGCCACCGTGGTGTCGATGGTCATCGGAACCCTCGTCGGCATCGCCTCCGGGCACTTCCGCGGGCTGGTTCGGGGCGGTGCTCGAACGGCTCACCGACTGGTTCCTGGTGATCCCGTTCCTGCCGCTGGCGATCGTCCTGGCCACGGTGCTCGGCCGCAGCCTGCTCACCATGATCATCGTCATCGGCGTCACCTCGTGGCCCGGCACCGCGCGCCTGATCCGGGCGCAGACGCTGTCCGTGGAGGCCCGGCCCTACCTCGAGCGGGCCAAGGCGCTCGGCGGCGGCGACTGGCACGCAGATGACCCGGCACGTGCTGCCGAACGTGATGCCGCTGGTGATGGCGAACACGGTGCTCACGGTGGCGGTGGCGATCCTGTCCGAGACCACGCTGTCGTTCCTGGGGCTCGGGGGTTCCTTCCGCGATCTCGTGGGGCTCCCTCATCGACGGGGCGTTCCAGCACGGGGCGGTCAGCCGCGGGGCGTGGTGGTACCTGCTGCCGCCGGGCATCTGCGTGGTCACGGTGGTGCTGGCCTTCACCTTCGTCGGCCGGGCGCTGGAGACGGTGCTCAACCCGCGGCTGCGGGAGCGCTGAGCGGTGGCCCTGCTGGAGATCCGCGACCTCGAGGTCACCTACGCCACCGGCGCGGGTGAGGTGCCCGCCGTGCGCGGGATCGACCTCGACGTGGCCGCCGGGACCGTCGTCGGCCTCGCCGGGGAGTCCGGCTGCGGCAAGTCGACGCGTCGCCGCGACCATCCTGCGGCTGCAGCCGACCACCGCCCGGGTCGGCGGCCGGGTGCTGCTCGAGGGCGAGGACGTCCTGCGGATGCGCTGGGGGCGGATGCGGGCGGTGCGCTGGGGCGAGGCCTCGGTGGTGTTCCAGGGGGCGCTGCACTCGCTCAACCCGGTGCAGCGGATGGGCGGCGCAGATCGCGGAACCGATCCTGGTGCACTCCCGCACCACCACCGCGCGGGAGGCCGGCGCGCGGGCGGCGGAACTGCTCGAGCGGGTCGGGCTGCCGGCCCGGCGGGCCGCCGCCTACCCCCACCAGCTGTCCGGCGGCCAGAAGCAGCGGGTGATGATCGCGATGGCGCTGGCCTGCGGGCCGAAGCTGGTGGTCGCCGACGAGCCCACGACCGCGCTCGACGTGATGGTCCAGGCCCAGGTGCTCGACCTGCTGGCGGGGCTGGTCCGCGACCTCGGCCTCGGCCTGCTGCTGATCAGCCACGACCTGTCCGTGCTGGCGACCACCTGCGACCGGGTGGCGGTGATGTACGCGGGGCGGATCGTGGAGCACGGCCGGCGGCGCGGGAGGCCTGCGGCGGCCGCTGCACCCCTACGCCCAGGCACTCGCCGCGGCCTTCCCCACGCATCGGTGACCCCGCCTCGCGGCGTGCGCCCCGCCGGGCTGGCCGGCGACCCGCCCTACCCGGCGAGCTGCCGGACGGGTGCACGTTCCGCCCACGCTGCCCGCTCGCCGTGCCGGCGTGCTGCCCGCCTGGACCCGCCGCTGCACCCGGCCGGCCCGGACCGGTCGGTGGCCTGCCTGCGGGTGGCGGGGGACGGCCGGCACCTGTCCGCAGCGGAGGTGGAGCACGTGAGCGGCACCGCCGGCACCGATCCCGGCCGGTAGCGGGCGCCGACCCGGGGTGCCGCCGCTGCGCGTGCGCGACCTGCGGGTCGAGTTCCGCGGCCGGGGCGGACCGGCGCCCGCGCCGTGGACGGCGTCGAGCTGGCGGTGCGCCGCGGCGAGATCCTCGCCCTGGTCGGGGAGTCCGGCTGCGGGCAAGACGACGCTGGCGCGCACCCTGCTCGGGCTGGAGCGGCCGACCGTCGGGCGAGGTCGCGTCGACGGCGAGCCGCTGCGGCTACTCGCGGCCGGGCGCTGCGAGGCCTACCGGCGGCGGGTGCAGCTGGTCCTGCAGGACCCGACCGGCGCGCTGAACCCCCGGCACACCGTCTACGAGGCGGTGGCCGAGGGGCTGCGGATCCACCGGCTCGCCGAGCGGCGAGCGGCCGAGGAGCAGCTGGTCGCCGGCGCCCTGTCGCGCGCCGGCCTGCGCCCGCCCGAGCGGTTCTTCCTGCGCTACCCGCACGAGCTGTCCGGCGGGCAGCGCCAGCGGGTGGTGATCGCCGGGGCGCTCGCGCTCGGAGCCGGAGGTCATCGTCGCCGACGAGCCGGTGTCCAGCCTCGACGCCTCGGTGCGCGGCGAGATCCTCGCCCTGCTGCTGCGGCTGCGCGACGAGCTCGGGCTCACGCGTGCTCGTCGTCACCCACGACCTCGGGCTGGCGTGGAACATCGCCGACCGGGTGGCGGTGATGTACCTCGGCCGCATCGTCGAGGTCGGCGCCGACCGAGGAGGTGCTGGCCGCGCCGCAGCACCCGTACACGCAGGCGCTGCTGTCGGTGGTCCCGGAGATCGAGCACCTCGAGCCGGTGGTGCTCGCGCGGCGAGCCGCCGGACCCGACCCGGATGCCCGCCGGGCTGCCGCTTCCACCCGCGCTGCCCGGCGCTCGCCGCCGGCGCGGACGCCGGGGTGGATGCCGCCGTGGCGGCCGACTGCGCCGGGCGGGCGCTGCCGGTGCTGGCCGCGGGCCCGGAACGGCACGAGGTCGCCTGCTGGCTGGACGCCGCCGGCACCGACCGCGCCCGGCACTGACCACGCCCGGCACTGACCACGCCCGCCACTGACCACGCCCGCCACCGACCACGCGGGGCACCGCCGCGGGCGAGTCCCCTCCTGCTCGGTCCTCAAGGGCGGTGCGGCAGCGGTCGACATCATCCCGAGGAAACGAATCGGGAGGGTGGCTCATGGGCGGCGGCAGGCACGCGCAGCCCCCGCACCGCCGCCTCCCGGCGTTCCTGCTGGCCCCGGTGCTGCTGCTCAGCGCCGGCCTGATCTACCACGCCTCCTCCGCCGCCTTCACCGCCGCCACGACCAACGCGAACAACGACTGGCAGGCGGGGACGGTGGCGCTGAGTACCGACCTGCCCGCCACCGCCCGGTTCTCCGCCACCGGGCTGGTGCCCGGCGACACCGACACGCGGTGCATCACGGTGCGGTACACCGGTGACGTCACCGTCGACGTGCGGCTCTACGCCAGCGTCAGCGGAGGCCTCGGCGCCTACCTCGACCTCACCGTCGAGCAGGGCAGCGGGGGCAGCCAGAGCTCCTGCACCGGGTTCGCGGTGGCGAGCGTGCTCTACAGCGGGACGCTGTCGGGTCTGGGCAGCAGCCACGGTGACTACGCCGGCGGGCTCGTCGCCTGGTCACCGACCGGCCAGGACACCCGTACCTATCGGATCAGCTACACCGTGCAGGACGACAACGCGGCGCAAGGGCTCAGCGCCACCGCCGACTTCAGCTGGGAGGCCCGGACCCCGTGAGGGAGCGGGCGCGATCGGTCGCCCGCACGCTGTCCGTGCTGTGGCTGGGCACCGCGGCGTGCCTGGCGGCCTTCCCGGCGACCGTGGCGGCTCTCGGCGGCTGGCGGGCCGCCGTCGTGACGGGCGGGAGCATGGCGCCCGCGGTGCATCCGGGCGACGTCGTGCTCGCCGATCCGCGAGCCGTCCCCGCCGTCCGGGCGGGCCAGATCGTGCTGGTGGCCGACCCCGGCCGCGGCGGCAGGCTGCTCACCCACCGGGTGAGCCGGATCGACGCGGACGGGCTGCTCGTCACCCGGGGCGACGCCAACGCCGTGGAGGACACCCAGCACCTGCCGCCCGCAGCGGTGCGCGGGGTGGTGCGGCTGGTGGTCCCGCTCGCCGGCGACCCTGCGCTGCTGGTGGCCGGGCACCCCGACCGGCGCGCCGTCGCCTGGGGCGCCGGGCTGCTGCTGGCGGCCCTCGGCGCCCGCCGGCCCCGGGTGCCCGCGCGCCGGAGCCGGGGTCAGCGCTCGGAAGCGGGCTGAGGGTCGGGCAGTTCGGCCACCTCCACCCGGTTGCGACCACCGGCCTTCGCCCGGTACAGGGCCGCGTCGGCCGCGGCGATCGTGGCGACGACCCGCCGGTCGGGGTCCGCGCCGGCACCCGCACCGAGGACTCCGGCGGCCACGCCGAGGCTGGCGGTGACCGGCACCGGGCCCGAACGCGTCTCGACGCTGGCCCGCAGCCGCTGCGCGACGGCCACCGCGCCGTCCAGGTCGCAGCCGGTCAGCAGCACGAGGAACTCCTCCCCGCCGTACCGCGCGACCATGGTGCCCTCCCGGATCGGCTCGGCGAGCAGCGCGCCCACGCGGTGCAGGACCTCGTCGCCCACCTGGTGGCCGTGGGTGTCGTTGACCTGCTTGAAGTGGTCGATGTCGACGAGCACCACCGCGAACGCCCCGGCGCCGAGGCGCCCCAGCACCTGGTCGAGCCGGCGCCGGTTCGCCAGTCCGGTGAGCCCGTCGCGCAGCGCGGCGTCGCGGACGCGGCGCAGCAGCCGGGCCCGGGACAACGCCAGCCCGGTGGTCGCCGCCACCTGCGCCGCCGTCGCCACCACCCGGCGCTCCACCCGGGTGCCCCTGCCCCGATGCTCGAACAGCAGCCACACCCCCTGCTCGTCGGGGTCCGGGCCGGCAGTCGCGTCCTCGGCCGGATCGACGGGGCGGCGCTGCTGCGTGCCCGCGGCGGAGCTGCCCTGCGCACCCACCTCGAGCGCGAGCACGACCAGCCGCCAGGCCCGCGGCAACATCGCGGCGAGCCACGCCTCCGTGCCCGGGTCGAGCCGGCGGGCCAGGGCCAGGCTGCCGGGGGCGGTGCCCTCGAGCAGCGTCGACCGGCCCGGACCTGGCGGCACCGCGACCCCCTCCCCGGCACTGGCGACCAGCCGCAGCCGGCCCGGACGCCCGCGCACGACCACGGCCCGCCGCACGTCCATCGCCTCGACGGCGAACCCGAGCAGCCGCTGCACCACCTCGTCCTCGGTCTCGTCGCGGTGCAGGTCGGCCGCGTAGTGCCGGACTGCCTCGGCGTCATGTCTGCGCCGGCGCAGTTCGCGCTCGCTGATCGCGGCGGCCGACGCGGTGGCGATCACGCCCGCCCACAGCAGGCCCAGCTGGGAGGCGAGCTGGACGGTGTGATGGGCGTCGTCATACCACTGCGGCACGGCCAGGGAGCCGGAACTGATCGCGGCGTCCTGCAGCACGAACAGCAGGGTCTGCCACAACGCCAGCCGCACCCCGGCCCGGAAGGAGGCCAGCAGGCAGACCGATCCGAGCAGGGCGGCGATGGCCAGCCCGGTGCCGAGGGCGGGGCCGAGCCGGTAGTAGGCGGCCTGCGCCGCCACCGCGTCGACGAGCAGCGCAAGGTCGAGCCCGGCCAGCCCGGCCCGCCGGCTCGGGGTGAGCACCAGCGCGGACAGGGCACCGGTCAGCAGCAGGTACCCGGCCAGCAGCCAGGCGTCCGACGGGAGCCGGACGGCCTGCCCGGCCACCGCGACGCCCACCAGCGCGGCCGCGCCGGTCAGCCGGCCGGCGACCGTTCCGGCGACCCTGCGGGTGAGCGGGACCACCTCACCACCGGCGGCGGCGACCGCCCCGACGTCCCTGCCCGCACCGCGGCCCCCTCGACGCGGGGCGACGCTGAGGGTCACTGCGGCGCTCACGGCTGCCACCAGACCCGCTCGGCGGCGGGGAGCGCCGGCTGCAGCCCGCGCCGGGGCAGGGACAGCTCCGGCTCGGGGAAGACGAGCTCGAGCTCGCGCACCGTGCGGGCAGCCCGCGCCAGCCGCGGGTCGGCGCGGTCGACCAGCCTCTGGATCAGCAGGAAGAGCACGCCGAGCACGCCCGCGGCGAGCAGCGGGGCTGGGTTGCGGAGCACCACCGCGGCGGTCCCGGCGATCCGGGTCAGCACCGGTGCGACGAGGGAGACCTCCGGCCGGGTCGCGCCCGCGCTGCTCGCGGCGGAGGGTGCGCCCCCTCGGGGCCCCTCCGGCGGCTGCCCGCCGCCCACGGCGGTCGTGGAGGTCGGTGCCGAGGTCGGCGGGGCGGTCGGGGACTGCGTGCCGGCCTGTGCCGGGACGGTGACGGCGGCAGGGGGTTGGTCGGCGGAGGGCGCGGGAGCGGCGGTGGCGGGCACGGTGGCGGGCCCGGTGGCGGGCACGGACGGCGGGGGTTGTGCCCCGGCGACGAGCCCCCAACTGAAGTCGGCGCGGGCGATCGCGCCCATCACCGCCTGCCGGTCGGCGACCTCGACGGTGAACCGGAAGGTCCGGGCGGCCGCAGTGGCCGGTTCCCACCCGGTGGGAACCCCGTCGCCGGAGGTCGCGGCCAGCCCGGCCAGCGTGCCGGTGTAGACCTGCCGGCCGCTGAACCCGACGCAGCTGCCGTGGCCGCCGCCGCTGCCCATCTCTACGGTCAGCCCGAGATCGGCGGCGAGCGACCCACCGACGTCGAGGGCCTGCAGGTACACGGCGTCCCGCGGCCCGGCACCTGAGGCGCCCACCACCACGCAGGCCTGCCGGGCCTGGCCGGGGACCAACGGGTCGCCCCCGTCGAACAGGGCCAGCCCCCCGGTGTCATCGGACATCCGGGCCCCGCCCGAGGTCGAGGTCGAGACCAGCCGGATGCTGCCCTCGGGCCGGGCGGACGGCAGCCCGGGCAGCCCCGCCACGGCAAGCGCGGCAGAGCCCACCACGCCCGCCGCGGTGACCGCGGCGAACGCGGCGATCCGGCCGACGCGATCTGCTCTGACCGCGATCGCCGGGCGCAGGCCGGTGCGCGCCGGCCACGTCCTGGCCACCCGGTGCCTCCTGGAGTCCTCGTCCGCACCTGGAGGATCGGCATCCGCGTCCCCGGGCTGTACCTCGCCCGGAGCCCGCTCAGCCGGCGGGTAGCAGCGGCAGCAGCTCGTCCAGCTCCAGCGCGGGCACCACGCGCCCGCCGCGCCCGGCGGTCGTGGTCGCCGCCAGCAGCGAGGTGATCACGGCCTCCTCGGTGGCCTCCACCGCCGCGGCGAAGTACGGGTCGAGGTCGCGACCCTCGACCCGGACGCCGGCGGCCGCCCGGGTGCGGTCGCCGCGCAGGCCCGAGGCCAGGGCGAGGAAGATCTCGCCCGACCCGTGGTGGGCCACCGATCCGGTGCGGGCCAGACCCAGCCCTGCCCGGCGGGCCAGCCGCTCGCAGCCGTGGGCATCCAGTGGCCCGTCGGTCACCAGCAGCACGATGCACGACCCGCGCGCCCCGCGCCCGTCCCCCGGGCGCGGACCGGCAGCGGCCCCACCGGCCGGGCCCGGCCCGCCCAGCAGCCGCCCGGCCGGCACCCCGGCCACGGTCAGCCGCTCGGCCTCGCCGAAGTTGGTCAGCACCACGGCGCCGAGCACGTGCCCGTCGGGCAGCAGCCGCGACGCCGTCCCGATGCCGCCCTTGCGGCCCAGACACTCCATCCCGGTGCCGGCGCCCACCGCGCCCTCGGCGGGAGGGCCGCCCGATCCCACCGCCGCCCGGGCCTGCTCCCAGGCGTGCCGGACCTCGCCGTCCTGCAGCCGGGCCACCCGGGGGTCGGACAGCCCGGAGTCGTCGCACTCCGCCACCACCGGGATCACCACGTCGTCCACCCCGATGCGCGGATCCTCCCGCGCGAGCAGCAGCGTGGCCGCGTCGTACACCCGCCCCACCTGCAACGTCGAGGTGAGGAAGACCGGGGTCTCGCAGCGCCCCCACTCCCGGACGGCGAGGAACCCGGTGCACTCCCCCATGCCGTTGAGCACCGCCCCCCCGGCCGGGAGCGGCGATCCGAACCCGTCGCCGTCGACGTGCAGCACGCTCACCCCGGTGCGCACGGTGCCGCGACCCGCGGGCGGATCGGGCTCGTCCAGCCACAGGGTGGCGTGCCCGAGCCCGACACCGGGCACGTCGTGGACCGAGGCGGTGGGGCCGCTCGGCAGCGTCCCGATCCGGATCGGCAGGTCAGCAGCACGCGGGCGCACGGGCACGCGGGCCAGCATCGCACGGCCACCGAGCTACGGCCGCTTGCCCAGGTGCACCAGGTGACGCGCTCACGGCGACGCCCGCGCGCACCCGCCCGGTGCGAGGATGTGCGGCGTGATCCCCTCCGTGTGGTCCGATCTCGTGCTGCTGCACGACCCCCGGCACGAGATCTGGGTGGGGGCCCGCACCCCGGGCACCGAGGTTCCGCAGCGTGCCGAGGTGATCCGGGCCGCGCTGGCCCGGGCGGGCCACCCCGAGACCGCGGCCATCGGCCACCCCGACGACGTGCTCGACGCGGTGCACGAGCCCGCCATGACGGCGTGGCTGGCCACGGCGGCGCAGGCCTGGGCGAAGGGGCCGTACGAGCGGGCCGTCGGCGCCGACCGGGTGGTGCCCTACGTGTTCCCCACCCCGATGATGACCTCCGGCGTGCCGTGGCAGTACCCGACCGCCGCGCACGCCCAGGCCGGGGTGTGGTGCTACGACACCATGACCCTGATCGGGCCGGGCACCTGGGAGGCCGCCAGGGCCGCCGTGGACGTCGCGCTGACCGCCGTGGACCTGGTCTTCGACTCCGGCCACCGCGCGGCCTACGCGCTCAGCCGCCCGCCCGGCCATCACGCCACCCCCGCGGGCTTCGGAGGGTCGTGCTACCTGAACAACGCCGCCGTCGCGGCGGAGGCGATCACCCGGCGGGGGCTGCGCGCGCGGTGCTGGACGTGGACGCCCACCACGGGAACGGCACCCAGGCGGTGTTCTGGCAGCGCCCCGACGTGCTCTACGGGTCGGTGCACGTCGACCCGGGCGCGGGCTGGTTCCCGCACGTCCACGGGTTCGCCGAGGAGACCGGCGGAGCGCAGGCAGCGGGGACGAACCTCAACGTCCCGCTGCCGCCGGGCAGCGGCGACGAGCGATGGCTGGCCGGGGTGCACCGGCTGGTCGATGCCGCCATCCGCTTCGACGCGCAGGCGCTGGTGGTCTCCCTCGGGCTCGACGCGACCGCGGCCGACCCGGAGAGCCCGTACAGGTCAGCCGCGACGGCTACGCCATGTCGGCGGCGCTGCTGGCCGCGCTCGACCTGCCCACGGTGCTCGTCCAGGAGGGCGGCTACCACCTGGACACCATCGGCGACCTCGCCGCCGCCTGCCTGGCGCCCTTCTGACCCGGCGCCCTTCTGATCCGGCGCCCTTCTGACCCGGCGGCCTTCTGACCCGGCGGCCTTCTGACCCGGCGGCCTTCTGACCCGGCGGCCTTCTGACCCGGCGGCCTTCTGATCCGACGACAGGTCAGCCGGCGACGACGACGACGGCGGTCAGCGCCAGCTGGGCCAGCGCCACCGGCACCAGCACCCCCCAGGCGAAGCGCTGCAGCTGGTCCTCGCGCAGGCGCGGCCACGAGACCCGCACCCAGATCACCAGCACGGAGACCACGCCGACCTTGAGCAGCGTCCAGAGCGGGCCGAGGGTGGCGGAGAACGGCCCCCGCCAGCCGCCGAGGAACAACACCGTGGTCAGGCCGGCGAGCACGACGATCCCGGCGTACTCGGCGAGCAGGAAGAGCGCGAACCGCAGCCCCGCGTACTCGGTGTACGGGCCGACGACGATCTCGGAGTCGGCCAGCGGCATGTCGAACGGGGGCCGCTGCAGCTCGGCCAAACCGGCGGCGAGGAACACGAAGAGGGCGGGGGCCTGCCAGAGCAACCACCACGGGTGCCAGGCCTGCGGGATGCCGGTCAGCGACAGGGTTCCGGCCGCCATGGCGACGCTGCTGGCGGCCAGCACGACGGGGAGCTCGTAGGCGAGCAGCTGAGCGGCCGAACGCATGGCGCCGAGCAGCGCGTACTTGTTGGCGCTCGACCAGCCGGCCATCAGCGTGCCGAGCACGCCCACCGCGCTGGCGGCGAGCACGAACAGCAGGCCGCCGTCGAGGTCGGCCGCCACCCAGCTCGGCGACAGCGGGATCGCCGCCAGCGCCACGATGTAGGGCACCAGGGCGACCGCCGGGGCGAGCCTGAACACGGGCCGGTCGACCGCCGCCGGGACGATCTCCTCCTTCTGGGCGAACTTCACGCCGTCGGCCACCAGTTGCGCCCAGCCGTGGAAGCCGCCCGCGTACATCGGCCCGAGCCGGCCCTGCATGTGCGCCATCACCTTGTGCTCGGTCTGGCCGACCACCAGCGGCAGCACCAGGAAGGCCACCACCACGGCCACCGCGCGGATCACCACGTCGGCGACTGTGCCGGCGTCCATCCCCAGGTCAAGCATCCGCCGACCCCTCCTGCTCACCCTGCGGCCCGGCCTCGGGGGGCCCGTCCGGCGGGGCCGGTTCGCGCGGCCCCCACGTCTGCGGGTCGGGCACTCCCGGTGGCTGCACCTTGCGCCGGCTGGGGGCGTTGGCGGAGTGCGATTCACCGGGCTCCTTGCCCCCGGGCCACGGCTTCACCGCCCGCGCCGCCAGCATGAAGGACTTGCGCAGCGGGGTGCCCTGGAAGCCCTCGGGCAGCAGCAGCGGGCGCAGGCCGTAGCCGGTGCCGTCGTCGAACCCGGTGAACTCCACCCCGAACATCTCGTAGGTCTCGCGCTCGTGCCAGGCAACGCCGGCCCACACCCCGGTCAGGCTGTCGAGCCGCAGGTCGGCGTCGGGCACGCGGGTGCGCAGCAGCACCCGGCGCGAGGGGGCGGAGGAGTCGGCCACGTGCAGCACGACGTCGACCCCCGCCGGGTCGCCGTCCGGCTCGTCGGCCGCCGACAGCCAGTCCAGGAAGTCCATCCCCAGCGCGCCCCTGACCTGGGTGGCGACCGCCGACCACAGCTCCCGGGGGGTCTCGATGCAGGTGACGCCGGCACCGTCGGCGGTGGTGCTGACACCCTCCAGGTCGCCCAGCACCGCGGTGACCGCGGCCGCCAGCCCGCTGTCGCCCGGTTCCGCCGCGGGCACCTCCTCCGGGCTCACCGCGTGCTCCCGGTCGGGGCGGGCTGGTCCGTCTGCGGCTGCTCGGGCTGCTGCGGCCCCGCGGCGCGGAACGGCAGCGGGCGCGGCCGGTGGTCGTGCACGACGGGCGCCGCGGGGCGACCCGCGGGTGCGGTACGGACCGGGGGCGTCACCAGCGGCCGGGTGGCCGCGGCCGCGAGGGCCCGCCGGGAGCGCGCGGGGCCGCGGTAGCGCTCGCGCAGGTTCTCCTCGGCGATCTTCTCCTGCAGCTTGACGATGCCCTGCAGCAACGCCTCCGGGCGCGGCGGGCAACCGGGGACGTAGACGTCGACCGGGATGATCTGGTCGACGCCCTTGGTGACGCAGTAGGAGTCCCAGTACGGGCCGCCCGAGTTGGCGCAGGCGCCGAACGAGATCACGTACTTCGGCTCGGCCATCTGCTCGTAGAGCCGGCGCACCGCGGGGGCCATCTTGTCGGTGACCGTCCCGGAGATGATCATCAGGTCTGCCTGCCGCGGCCCCTGGGCGAAGGGGATCACGCCGAGCCGGATGAAGTCGTGGCGGGCCATGCTGGCCGCGATGAACTCGATCGCGCAGCAGGCAAGGCCGAAGTTGAACACCCACAGGCTGTACCGGCGACCCCAGTTGAGCACGACCCGCAGCGGGTAGGGCGCCGCCTGCAGCGGACCGACCCCCGGCATCCCCAGATCGGTGGTGTGCTGCTGGCTCATCCGTTCACGACCATCTCAACGCTCCTCGCCGCCAGGCGTGCAGCAGGCCGACGGCCAGCACGCCCAGGAAGACGCCCATCTCGGCCAGGGTCGCCCAGCCGAACACCTTCACCACCGTCGCCCACGGGAACAGGTACACGGCATCGACGGCGAAGATGACATAGATATAGGCGTATAGGTAATACCGCACCTGGGCCTGGGCCCAGCCCTGCCCGACCGGGTCGACCCCGCTCTCGTACGTGGTGAGCTTCTCGGCCCTCGGGACCCGGGGGCGCATCAGCCGGTTGGCCACCATGGCCACCGCGAAGAACAGCGCGCCGCCCGCGGTGACGGCGAGCACGACCGCCCACGGCTGGGCGGCGCCCGGCCCGGAGGAGGCGGCTGCCGAGAGGGCATGTGCTGACAACCCGGGCAGGGCACCGGGGGGCGATCCGACCACACGGCGACTCTAGTGCGCACCGGGCGCCGTGGGCGGCCCCGCGCGGCCCCGGGGCGGGCCGCGTCGCCGGCCCTCAGGAGCAACTAGCCTATGCGCCGTCCGCATGTCCCCACCCGGAGGTCCCGATGTCCATGCCGTCCCGCCGCCTCGCGGTGGCCGCCCTGCCCGCGGTCGCCCTGCTGGCGCTCGCCGCCTGCGCGCCGGCCAGCAGCGGCACCGCCTCCACCGGGGCAGGCGCCGCGAGCAGCACCGCCGCCGCGGACCCCTGCGCCAAGGGCTCGCTGGCGCTGAAGTCCGCCGGCAGGCTCACGGTGGCCACGGACAACCCCGCCTACGAGCCGTGGTTCGTCGACAACAAGCCGTCCAACGGCAAGGGGTTCGAGTCCGCGACGGCCTACGCGGTGGCCAAGCAGCTCGGGTTCGCGCCCAGCGAGGTGACCTGGACGACGGCCTCGTTCAACTCGGTGATCGCACCGGGGCCGAAGGCCTTCGACTTCGACATCAACGAGGTGTCGATCACCGCCGACCGGAAGAAGGCGGTGGACTTCTCCTCCGGGTACTACGACGTGGCGCAGGCCGTGGTGACGGTCAAGGGCAGCAAGATCGCCGCCGCGACGTCGATCGCCGATCTCGCCGGCGCCAAGCTCGGTGCCGAGGTCGGCACGACCTCGTACACGACCATCACCGATGTGATCAAGCCCACCCAGAAGCCGGCGGTGTTCAACACCAACGACGACGCCAAGCTCGCCCTCACCAACGGCCAGATCGACGGCCTGGTGCTCGACCTCCCCACCGCGCTGTACGAGGCGAACGCGGACCTGAAGAACGGGGTTCTGGTAGGGCAGTTCGCCGGCACCGGAGCGACCCCGGAGCAGTTCGGGCTGGTGCTGGACCTGGGCAGCAAGCTCACCCCGTGCCTGTCCAAGGCCGTCGACGCGCTGCGCGCCGACGGGACGCTGAAGCAGCTGGAGCAGACCTGGCTGACCGCCAGCGCGGGCGCCCCCGTGCTGCAGTGACGTCCGCGCAGCGGCGATGACCACCACCCCCGCCCCGCCGGAGTGGCTGCCCAGCCCACGGCAGCAGGAACGCGACGCCTACCGGCGCAGGCGGTCGCGGCGCTCGGCGGCGCTCGCGACGGTGAGCACCGCCGTGGTGGCACTGGTGCTGGCGGTCGTCCTGCTGCTGGCGCCGGGGTGGCCGCGGGTGCGGGCGTCCTTCTTCGACCTGTCGGTCGCCCGCAAGGCGCTGCCCGACGTGGCGCTGGGACTGTGGCTCAACGTCCGGGTGTTCGCCGTCGTCGCGGTGCTGATGCTCCTCATCGGCCTGCTGCTGGCCGTGCTGCGCACCCTTCCGGGCCCGGTGCTGCTGGCCGGTGCGGGCGCTGGCCACCGGGTACGTGGACGTCTTCCGCGGGCTGCCGCTGCTGGTGCTGCTGTATCTGGTCGGCTACGGGGTGCCCGGGTTGCGGCTGCAGGGGGTGCCGTCCAGCGCGACGGTGCTCGGCGGTGTGGCCCTGACGCTGTCGTACTCGGCGTACGTGGCCGAGGTGTTCCGCGCGGGCATCGAGTCGGTGCACCCCAGCCAGCGCGCGGCCGCCCGCTCGCTGGGCCTGAGCGCGGGGCAGACGTTGCGCCTGGTGGTGCTGCCGCAGGCGGTGCGCCGGGTGATCCCGCCGCTGCTGAACGACCTGGCCAGCCTGATCAAGGACTCGGGCCTGATCTCGGTGCTCGGCATCCCGCTCGACGCCATCCGGTACGCGCAGATCCGGCAGTACGAGCTGGCGAACTACACCCCGTACGTGGTGGCAGGGCTGCTGTTCATGCTGCTGACCATCCCGATGACGCGGTTCACCGACGCGGTGTCGCGGCGCTACGGGTACGTCTCGGGGGGCGGGCACCTGTGACCCCCGCCACCTCCGCCCCGTTGCTGGCGGTGCGCGACCTGCGCAAGTCCTTCGGCCGCACGGTGGTGCTGGCGGGCCTCGACCTGGAGGTCCGGGCACACACGGCCGTGGTGCTGATCGGTGCCTCCGGCTCGGGCAAGTCCACCCTGCTGCGGTGCATCGACCTGCTCGAGACGGTGGACGACGGGGTGATCGAGCTGGAGGGTCGCGACATCGCCGACCCCCGGGTGGACGCCGACGCGGTGCGGGCCCGGATGGGCATCGTCTTCCAGTCCTTCAACCTCTTCCCGCACCTGAGCGTGCTCGACAACATCGCCCTCGCGCCGCGGAAGGTGCACGGCCTGCCGCGGGAGGAGGCCGAGGCGCGGGCGATGGACATGCTCGACCGGGTCGGCCTGCGCGAGAAGGCCGGCGCCCACCCGGACGAGCTGTCCGGGGGGCAGCAGCAGCGGGTGGCCATCGCCCGCTCGCTGGTGAACGACCCGGTGCTGATGCTCTTCGACGAGGTGACCTCGGCGCTGGACCCCGAACTGGTGGGCGAGGTGCTGGGGATGCTGCGGGAGCTGAAGTCCGAGGGCATGACGATGATCGTCGCCACCCACGAGATGGGTTTCGCCCGGCAGGCGGCCGACGAGGTCTGCTTCCTCGACGGCGGCCGGGTGCTGGAGCGCGGGCATCCCGAGCAGGTCCTCGCGGAACCGGCGCAGGAGCGCACCCGGCACTTCCTCCGCCGCATCATCGAGGCCGGGCGGCTCTAGGTCACCCGGCCCCTCGGGCCACCGGGGAGGCCCGACACCCTGGCTCCCGTCACCAGGGTGCTGGGCCTCCCGGCGCTGGCCGCGCGGATCACCCCGACGCCGCGATCCGCCACACCGACCAGCGGTCCCGTGGCGTGCCCCACCGTCGGCAGCGGGAAATCAGGGCGGTTTCGCCCGGCGGACAGGCGGGCGCCGGTGCACTGTGTGGTCATCGGGGGCCCCCTTCCGTGGGTGCTCGCCATCCGTGGCTGCCCGGCCAGGTACGCCGTCCCCCGTACCGTCGGCAGCGGGCCGCGCGGCGTGAGGATTCCCGCGGGCCCGTGGCCGGTCGTCACCCGATCGCGCGAGCGCCACCCCGAGCGCCACCCCGAACGCCGCCCACAGCCCGGCCCGGAGCCCGGCGGGCGGTCCGGCGTCCAGCAGGCCGAGCGGGGGCGACCCGGCCTAGGATGACAAAGACTCAAGCCTTCAAGTACCTCGCCGGCGGGGGCCAGGACAGCGCGATGACGCGAACTCGAGGACAGGACACCCCGGACCCATGAGCGCAAAATCCGTCGAACGGGTCGACCGGGTGGTCATCCGCTTCGCCGGCGACTCAGGTGACGGCATGCAACTCACCGGAGACCGGTTCACCGCCCAGACCGCAAACCTCGGCAACGATCTCGCCACGCTGCCCAACTTCCCGGCGGAGATCCGCGCGCCGCGGGGGACGCTGCCGGGGGTGTCGAGCTTCCAGCTGCAGTTCGCCGACCACGACGTGATGACCCCCGGCGACCAGCCCGACGTGCTGGTCGCGATGAACCCCGCCGCCCTGCGCGCGAACCTGGCCGATCTGCCGCGCGGCGCCGTGATCATCGCCGACGCCGACGAGTTCACCGCGCGCAACCTGCACCGCGTCGGGTACGGCGGCGACCCGCTGCACGACGGCACGCTCGACTCCTTCCGCGTCCATGCGCTGCCGCTGACCTCGATGACGGTGGAGAGCCTGCGGGCCTTCGACATCACCCGGAAGGAGGCCGAGCGGGCGAAGAACATGTTCGCCCTCGGCCTGGTGTCGTGGCTGTACACCCGCCCGACCGAGCCCACCGAGCGCTTCCTGCGGGCCAGGTTCGCCCGCACCCCGGCGCTGATGGAGGCCAACCGCACCGCCTTCCGGGCGGGCTGGGCCTTCGGGGAGACGACGGAGGCGTTCGCGGTCAGCTACGAGATCGCCCCCGCCCCTTCGGCCCCCGGGCTGTACCGCAACATCACCGGCAACGTGGCGCTGGCATACGGCCTGGTCACCGCGGCACACCGGGCCGGGATCCCGCTGGTGCTGGGCTCGTACCCGATCACCCCCGCCTCGGACATCCTGCACGCGCTGTCGCGGCTGAAGCGGTTCGACGTGACCACGATCCAGGCCGAGGACGAGATCGCCGGCATCGGCGCCGCCCTCGGGGCCGCCTACGGCGGGGCCATCGGGGTCACCACCACCTCCGGGCCCGGCCTGGCGCTGAAGAGCGAGACGATCGGCCTGGCCGTCTCGCTCGAGCTCCCGCTGGTGGTCGTCGACGTCCAGCGCGGCGGCCCGAGCACCGGCCTGCCCACCAAGACCGAGCAGGCCGACCTGCTGCAGGCGATGTTCGGCCGCAACGGCGAGGCCCCGGTGCCCGTCATCGCCCCGCCGCTCCCCCGCCGACTGCTTCGCCTCCGCGATGGAGGCGGTGCGGATCGCGACCACCTTCCGCACCCCGGTGCTGCTGCTGTCCGACGGCTACCTCGCGAACGGGTCGGAGCCGTGGCGGGTGCCCCACCCGGCGGACCTGCCCGCACCCGAGGTGGAGTTCGCCACCACCCCCAACGCCGTCACCGACGACGGCCGGCAGGTCTTCCGCCCCTTCGACCGCGACCCGATCACGCTGGCCCGCCCGTGGGCGGTGCCCGGCACGCCAGGTCTCGAGCATCGCATCGGCGGGATCGAGAAGGCCGACGGGACCGGCGAGATCTCCTACGACCCGGACAACCATGACCGGATGGTCCGGCTGCGGGCCGCGAAGGTGGCCGGGGTCGACGTCGCTCCCGTCGAGGTGGACGACCCGGACGGCCAGGCCGAGGTGCTGGTGCTCGGCTGGGGGTCGACCTACGGCCCGATCGCGGCGGGGGCCCAGCTGGCCCGCGCCGGCGGCACGCCGGTGGCCACCGCGAACCTGCGCCACCTCAACCCGTTCCCGGCCAACCTCGGCGAGGTGCTGCGCCGCTACCGCCGGGTGCTGGTGCCGGAGATGAACCTGGGGCAGCTCGCGCTGCTGCTGCGGGCCCGCTATCTCGTCGACGCGGTGGGCTACAACCGGGTCCGGGGACTGCCGTTCAGCGCCGCGGAGATCGCCGATGCGGCCGTCAAGCTCGCCCAGGAGGGACAGCTGTGAGTGTCGAGCTCGGCACGCCCACCCAGCGTTCCGGGGTGCGGGACGTTCCGCTCCTCGCGGCGGGCGCCGCGCCCGCCACCAAGCGCGACTACACCTCCGACTCCGAGGTGCGCTGGTGCCCGGGGTGCGGCGACTACGCGATCCTCGCCGCGGTGCAGTCCTTCCTGCCCGACCTGGGCCTGCGCCGGGAGAACATCGCGTTCATCTCCGGCATCGGCTGCTCCTCGCGCTTCCCGTACTACCTCGACACCTACGGGATGCATTCGATCCACGGCCGTGCCCCCGCCATCGCCACCGGGCTGGCGACCTCCCGCCCCGACCTGTCGGTCTGGGTGGTCACCGGGGACGGCGACGCGCTGTCGATCGGCGGCAACCACCTCATCCATGCGCTGCGCCGCAACGTCAACATCACCATCCTGCTGTTCAACAACCGGATCTACGGACTCACCAAGGGCCAGTACTCCCCCACCTCGGAGGCCGGCAAGGTCACCAAGTCGACCCCGCTCGGCTCGGTCGACCACCCGTTCAACCCGGTGTCCCTCGCCCTCGGGGCCGAGGCCACCTTCGTGGCCCGCACCCTGGACTCCGACCGCAAGCACCTCGTGCCGGTGCTGCGGGCGGCCGCCGAGCACCGCGGGGCAGCGCTGGTGGAGATCTACCAGAACTGCCCGATCTTCAACGACGGCGCCTTCGACCTGCTCAAGGACCCCGACGCGGCTACCGCCCGGCTGCTGCGGCTGGAGCACGGCCGGCCGATCCGGTTCGGCCCGGCCGGCCCTGACGGCCTGCCCGCCCGGGGAGTGGCGCGGGCGGCGGACGGCAGGCTCTCGGTGGTGGACGTGGCCGCGGTCGGGGTCGAGGCGCTGCTGGTGCACGACGCGCACGCCGAGGACCCTTCGGTGCAGTTCGCCCTCTCCCGGCTGGACGACGTGGCGTTCTCGCACGTGCCGGTGGGGGTGTTCCGCTCGGTGCAGCGGCCCAGCTACGACGACGAGGTCCGTGCCCAGGTCAGCGGCGCCGTGCGGGCGGCCGGCGGCCCGGCCGGCGACGACGACCTGTTCGCCGTGCTCGCCGGAAGCGACACCTGGACCGTCGGCTGAGGCTGCCGGAGCCGGTGGCCCGCCCACCGGGTGCGGAGCCACCCAGCGCGGAGCCGGCGGGTGCGGAGCCACCCAGCGCGGAGCCACCGGGTGCGGATTGGACGGCGCGGCCGGCGAACGGCCACCGGTAGGATCGTCCCATGAATTCGGAGGCACGCCGCGGGGCCTGGTACGGCTTCGCGGCCTACCTCCTGTGGGGCGTCTTCCCGCTGTACTTCCGCCTGCTCGAGCGGTCCGGCGCGGTGGAGATCCTCGCCCACCGGGTGTTCTGGTCGCTCATCGTGTGCGCCGTGACGGTGAGCCTTACGCGGCACTGGTCGCAGGTGTCCTCGGCGCTGCGCTCCCCGCGCCGGGCCGGCAGGCTGGCCGCCGCCGCCGTCCTCATCGCCGTCAACTGGGGCGTGTACATCTACGCGGTGAACTCCGGGCAGGTGGTCGAGGCGTCGCTGGGCTACTTCATCAACCCGCTGGTGACGGTCCTGCTCGGGGTGGTGGTGCTGCACGAGCGGCTGCGGCGGGTGCAGTGGCTGGCGGTCGGCGTCGGCGGCGTCGCCGTCCTCGTGCTCACCACGGCGCACGGGCGGCTGCCCGTGATCGCGCTCGTGCTGGCGGCCTCGTTCGGCAGTTACGGTCTGATCAAGAAGCAGGTCGGCGCGACCGTCGGGGCGCTCGCCGGGTTGACCACCGAGACGCTGCTGCTCGGGCCGCTGGCGCTGGCCACGATCGGCTGGCTCCAGCTCACCGGCGGCGGGCACTTCACCGCGCACGCCCCGTGGCAGGGGCTGCTGCTGGTCTCCGCGGGGTTCGTCACGGTCGCCCCGCTGCTGCTGTTCGCCGCATCCGCCCGCCGGGTGCCGCTGTCGACGCTGGGGCTGCTGCAGTACCTCACCCCGGTGCTGCAACTGCTGTGCGGGGTGACCATCCTCGGGGAGCGGATGCCGGCCTCGCGCTGGGTCGGCTTCGCCCTGGTCTGGGCGGCGCTGGCGATCCTGTCCATGGACGGCCTGCAGGCCGCCCGGCGCCGGGCCCGCAGCGTCGTCACGGTGGAGGCCGTACCCGCCTGAGCGGCCCGGGCCACGGGGCGCACCCGACCCCCGCGTGCCAGGATGAGCCGGGTGGACCTGCCCGTGATGCCCCCGCTGCGGCCGATGCTGGCGAAGGCTGCCGGCGGCGTCCCCGACCAGCCCGGTGAGGGCGGCCCGGAGTGGCTGTACGAACCGAAGTGGGACGGCTTCCGCTGCGTCGTCTTCCGCGACGGGGACGAGGTCGTGCTCGGGTCGCGCAACGAGAAGCCGCTCACCCGGTACTTCCCCGAGGTGGTCGCCGCGGTCCGCGCCGAGCTGCCGCCACGGGTGGTGCTCGACGCCGAACTCGTGGTCCCGCGGGAGCGCGACGGCAGCACCCGGCTGGACTGGGAGTCGCTGTCGCAGCGGATCCACCCCGCGGCCTCGCGCGTGGCGATGCTCGCCGAGCGCACTCCCGCGCAGGTGATCGCCTTCGACTGCCTGGCGCTGGCCGAGGAGAGCCTGCTCGCCCGCCCGCTGAGCGCGCGCCGGGCCGCGCTGGAGTCGGTGTTCGAGCTCGGCGGCACGGCAGCCGGGCCGGGTGCGGCCGGGCGGGGCGTGCACCTGTCGATCAGCACCACCGATGCCGGGCAGGCCCGCCGCTGGTTCGACAGCTTCGAGGGGGCGGGGCTGGACGGTGTGGTCGCCAAGCGGCTGGCCGGTAGCTACCGGCCCGACCAGCGCGACATGGTCAAGGTCAAGCACCACCGGACGGCCGACTTCGTGGTGATCGGCTACCGCCGGCACAAGAGCATCGACGGCGTGGGCTCGCTGCTGCTCGGCCTGCACGACGGCGACCGGATGCACCTGGTGGGCGGGGCCTCTGCCTTCACCGCGGCCGTTCGCCGCGAGCTGCTGGAGCGGCTGCAGAGCTACCGCCTCGGCCCCGACGTCACCTTCGCCGGCGAGCCGAACCGCTGGAACGCCCGCACGGACCACTCGTTCGTCCCGCTGCGCCCCGAACTGGTGGTCGAGGTCGAGTACGACCAGATGGAGGGGGACCGGTTGCGGCACGCGGGCCGGGTGCTGCGCTGGCGCCCCGACAAGGACCAGGCCGGGTGCGGCTACGACCAGCTCGAGGTGCCGGCCCGCTATGACCTGAAGGACGTGCTGGCGCGGTGAGCGGCAGTGCCGAGCAGCTCGACGTGGCCGGGGTCGCGGTGCGGCTGTCCAACCCGGACAAGATCTACTTCCCCGCCCTCGGCGGTGCGGGGGGAACCAAGCGGCACCTGGTGGAGTACTACCGCGGCCTGGCCCTGCTGGAGCCCTCCCCGATCATGGCGGCGCTGCGCGACCGGCCGACCTACCTGCAGCGCTTCCCGGAGGGCATCGAGGGCGAGGAGATCTACCAGAAGCGGCTGCCGCCCCGCCCGCCGGAGCACGTCCGACCCTGCCGGGTGACCTTCCCGTCCGGCCGGCAGGCCGACGCGCTGCGGGTGTCCCACCCCGCCGATGTGGTGTGGGCGGCCAACCTCGGCTGCGTCACCTTCCACCCCTGGCCGGCGCGCTGCGCGGACCCCGAGCACCCGGACGAGTTGCGGGTCGACCTCGACCCGCAGCCGGGCACCGGCTTCGGCCACGCCCGGGCGGTCGCGCTCGAGGTGCTCGGGCCGCTGCTGGACGAGCTCGGCTACAGCGCAGCGGCCAAGACCAGCGGTGGGCGCGGCCTGCACGTGTACGTGCGGATCGAGCCGCGCTGGGGGTTCACCGACGTGCGCCGCGCGGGGATCGCGCTGGCCCGGGAGGTCGAGCGGCGTGCCGGCGGGCGGGTGACCACGGCGTGGTGGAAGGAGGAGCGCGGCGAGCAGGTGTTCATCGACTACAACCAGAACGCCCGCGACCGCACCATCGCCTCCGCGTATTCGGTCCGCCGGACCCCGCGGGCCACGGTGTCGACGCCGCTGACCTGGGCGGAACTGGCCGACGCCGAGCCCGAGGACCTCACCCTGGCCACGGTGCCCGGCCTGCTCGCCCGGCGCGGTGATCCGATGGCCGACCTCGACGCCCGCGCCGACGACCTCCGCCCGTTGCTGGAGCTGGCCGACAGGGACGAGGCGGCCGGGCTCGGCGACCTTCCCTACCCGCCGAACTATCCGAAGATGCCGGGCGAGCCGAAGCGGGTGCAGCCCAGCCGCGATAGGGACTTGACCAGGAGAAACGTCACGGGCGAATCGTAGCGAGCCGCACGCATAGTCCTTCGGCCGGCACCTGCGCGCCGAGCAGAAGGCGGAGCGCACCGTCGTCCTCTACCTGCAAGCCGACCCGCGCCGAGGGCAACCCGTCCGAGCAGCACCGCGACCGGGCGACCGCCCGCGCCGAGTTCGCCGAGGCCGACCGGCAGGACGAGGAGAACGGTGACCTCGACTGGGCGCGCATCGCGAAGGCCACCCGGGCGCCGCGTCCCGGGCAGGACCTGGAGGGCTTCGCCTCCTGAGCCCCGAGCAGCACGATGGCCCCGGACCGTGGCTGGTCCGGGGCCCTTCGGTGTGCTCCGCCCGTTACCTGCTCGCGGCCTCGTCAGCTACCGCCCGGACCCGCGCGGCCAGCGCGCGCAACTGCGCCGGCCAGGGTCCGCAGCCGCACAGGGCGCCGGAGCCGGTCCGCGGGGGCTGGTCGGGACCGTCCCGCCGGACCCATGCGTGTGGGCCGCACCTCACGGACCCGCCGGGCAGACGACCCTCTTCGCGGACCAGGGTGCCTCGTCCGGGTCGCCACACCGCGTGCCGGCCGCCGGGTCGTCGGATTCGCCGTGGCACCCGGTGCAGTGCCAGCGCTTCGCCACCGGGTCGCTCACGCTGTCTCCCTCTCGGTTCGGGGCGCACCGCTGCCCCTTCAGTGAGGGGGTGGGCCTCCGAGAGGCAGCGGCGGCCCCGGCTGGCGTCCCGCCGATCCCCACCGATCGACGCGACGCACCGGGCGTCCTGGTGGCGGCCGGGCTGCGGGGGTTCCCGCGGGGGGTTCCCTCCGGCCACAGCCCGGACCGCTACCCGTGAGGCTACCGGAAATAGATCGGAGTAGACGGATCTTCCGGGCAATTCGCGGAGATTCCGGTGAACGCCGAGGTCACGACTACGAACGTGCGGGGAACCTGCCGATGCTTCGGGTATGCCGACGCTCGGGGACCACGTAGCCGCCGCGGTGCGCGCGGAGCGGGCCCGACGCAGGCTCAGTCAGGCCGCCCTCGCCGAACGGCTGGGCTGGTCGGCATCGACCCTGGCCGACCTGGAGGGCGGCCGGCGGCAGGTCCGCCTCGACGACCTGCCGCTGCTGTGCGACGCGCTCGACGTCCCGCTGCTGCGGCTCCTGGCCGACGCCGACCCCGCGGACGTGGCGAGGCTGCGGCTCCCGTCAGCCTGAACGACCTGCGCCGCCTCGGGCTGGGCTGAATCTCGCCCGATAACGGGGGCAGCCCAGCCGCGCCCGGCCCGAGACGGGCAAGACGGCTGAGGGCCCGGAGGGGCGAGACGGCTGAGGTAGGGCCGGCCGCCCGGCAAGAGCAGGTATTCGGGCGTTTCGCCCACATCGGGCGAAAGGATGCGGCAGGGTGAGGTGATCACAGCATTCCGGCGCCGCAGCGGCGGACAATCCTCGGGGGACGATCAGCATGCGACGAACCACCGCCACCATCCTCGCCACCGCCACGGCCCTCGCCGGGGTGGGCCTGTCCGCCGCACCCGCGCAGGCCGCCACGCTCTCCTGCGGCGACACCATCAGCGCCGACGTCGTGCTCGACCACGACCTGAACTGCACCGGCACCGCCCTGACGGCCTCCCCGACGCCGGCGGGCGTCGTCCACATCGACCTCGACGGTCACCGGATCAGCGGTGACGGGACCGGCACCGGCGTCGCCCTGCCGGCGGCTACCGGGTCGACCGACGGTGCGGTGGAGATCACCAACGGCACCATCCGTGGCTTCGAGTACGCCCTGGCCGGGCCGGGCTACTACCCGAGCAGCGTCGCCCAGCTGAGGCTCACCGGGCTGACGCTGCGGTCGAACGGCCACTGGCTCGGGTACGTGGTGAACCGGTCGGCGACCGTGGTGCGCTCGCGCGTGGTCGACTCCGGCAGCGGCGGGATCGTCACCGGCGGAAGCCTGTCGGTGCAGGACAGCACCTTCGTCGGCTCTGACGTCCACAACCTCAGCGAGACCGCCGCGAGCCTGCACCGGAACCTGTTCGTCCGGTCCGGCTTCAGCCACGGCGGGGCCGCCAACGTCACCGCCGTCGGCAACACGTTCCGGGACTGCGGGACGGGCATCCTCGCCCCTGACGTGTGGATCGCCGCGCCGACCGTGATCGAGGACAACATGTTCAACGGATGCGTCACCGGGATCACGCTGAACGCCTACGGCGGCAACGCCACGGTGCGCGGCAACACGTTCGTCCACAACACCGGCACCGGGTTCAGCTTCACCACCGGACCCGCCTTCGACCTCGAGGTCAGCGCCAACCGCGCGATCGGCAACGGCGCCGACGGGATCGCCGGCAACGGTGGCAGCGGGGTGGTGGTCAGCGACACGCTGGCGGCCCGCAACGGCGGGCACGGCATCTCCGTCACCGGGGTCAGCGACGGGGGCGGGACCCGCGCCGCGGGTAACCGCACCGAGCCGCAGTGCGTCGGGGTGACCTGCAGCCGCTGAGCCGCGGCGACCTGCGGGTGGGGTGGCGGCCCGCCCGCAGGGGGCGGCGCGGACCGATCAGCCGGTGCGGGCGACGACGGCGCCGGCGAACGCGCTGAGGGCGTCCTTGACCGGGCCGGCCGGCAACGGGTTCAGGCCCTCGACGGCGTCCCGCGCCCAGCGCGCCGCCGCCTGCCGGGCCTGCTCCATCGCGGGGTGCTCGCGCAGCATCCGGACCGCCTCGGCGAGCCGGCGTCGTCCGCCAGGTCGCCGTCGAGCAGGTCCACCAGCGCCGCGGCGGCGGCGTCGCCGTGCTCGGCGGCGTGCCGCCGCGCGCAGCAGCACCGGCAGGGTCGGCACGCCCTCGCGCAGGTCGGTGCCCGGGCGTCTTGCCGGACTCGGCCGCCGTCGCTGGTGAGGTCGATGCACGTCGTCGGCGAGCTGGAACGCCAGCCCGATCCGCTCGCCGTAGTCGGTCAGCGTGCTCGACGCACCTCGTGCGCGCAGCCCGCGAACATCGCCCCGAACCGCGCCGAGGTGGCGATCAGCGAGCCGGTCTTGTCCGCCAGCACCTGCAGGTAGTGCTCGACCGGGTCGTCCCCGTCGGCCGGGCCCGACGGTCTCGTGCAGCTGCCCGAGGCACGAGCCGCTCGAACGTGCGCGGCCTGGATCCGCACCGCCTCGGGCCCGAGGCCGGCCACCATGCCGGACGCCCGGGCGAACAGCAGGTCGCCGGTGAGGATCGCCACCGTGTTGCCCCACACCTCGTGCGCCGACGGGCGCCCCGCGCCGCACCGGCGCCGAGTCCATCACGTCGTCGTGGTACAGCGTGGCCAGGTGGGTCAGCTCGACCACGACCGCCGCGTCGACGACCTCGCCCGGGTCGGGGTCGCCGAAGCTGCGCGGCGAGCAGGGTCAGCAGCGGCCGCACCCGCTTGCCGCCGGCCGCGACCAGGTGCCGGGACGACGTCGTCGGCGAGCGGGTCGGCCTGCTGCACCGCCTCGTGCAGCGCGCTCGCTCGCACCCGCGCGCAGGCCGTCGCGCTGACCGCGCGTCCAGCGGCGAGCTCGCCGAGCGGCGGCCGCGCGGCGTCTCGGTCACGCCGGAGCAGCGACCGTCGCGGGCTCACCGGTAGCGAACGACCGACGGCTGCGGTCGCCGAGCAGGTCGAGCAGCTCATGGCCGGGCAGCACGCCGCAGCGACCACGGTGACCGCACCGCCGCCGACGCCACGATCGCCGACGGCTGCGTGCACGGCCAACCGGTGCGGCACCGACGCACGACGGTCGCTGCGCCACCGGTCGGCTCGCTGAAGAACATCAGCACGATCACCCGCACGTAGAAGAACGCCGCCACCGCGCTGGCCAGCACGCCGACCAGGGCCAGCACGCCAGGCGCCGCCGGCCACCGCCGCCGAGAACACCGCGAACTTGCCCGATGAAACCGCTGGTCAGCGGGATGCCCGCGAAGGCCAGCAGGAACAGCGTGAACGTCCCGGCCACCAGCGGGTGGCGCCGGCCGAGCCCGGCCCACTGGGACAGGTGGGTGGCCTCGCCGCCCACCGCGCCGTCCGGCCCGGCGTCGCGCACCAGGGTGACCATGGCGAACGCGCCGACGTGGTGAAGCCGTAGGCCAGCAGGTAGAACATGCACGCCGAGACGCCCGGCCTGTCCATCGCCACGATCCCGGTCGAGCAGGAAGCCGGCGTGGGCGATCGAGGAGTAGGCGAGCATCCGCTTGACGTCGGTCTGCACGATCGCGATCACCGAGCCGACGACCATGGTGAGGATCGCGACGCCCCACAGCCGCGGGCGCCAGTCCCAGCGCGCCGCGGGCAGCGCCACGTAGACCACCCGCAGCAGCGCGCCGAACGCCGCGACCTTGGTGCACGCGGCCATGAACCCGGTGACCGGCGTCGGCGCGCCCTGGTAGACGTCGGGGGTCCAGGCGTGGAACGGCGCCGCGCCGACCTTGAACAGCAGGCCGACCGCCAGCAGTGCCATGCCGAGCAGCAGCAGCCCGTCACGGTGCAGCACCGGGCGAGACCCCGTCGCCGCCGGCGATCGCCGTCGGCGATGCCGGGCAGCCGGACCGAGCCGGCGAAGCCGTACAGCAGCGCCGCGCCGTACAGGAAGAACGCCGAGGAGAAGGCGCCCAGCAGGAAGTACTTCAGCGAGGCCTCCTGCGACAGCAGCCGGCGGCGGCGGGCCAGGCCGCTCATCAGGTACAGCGGCAGCGAGAGCACCTCGAGCGCCACGAACATCGTCAGCAGGTCGTTGGCCGCGGGGAACAGCAGCATGCCGCCGACCGAGAACAGCAGCAGCGGGAACACCTCGGTCTGCACCAGCCCGGCGCGCACCGCCTGCTCCTCGGCGGCCGAGCCGGGAACGGCCGAGGCCTGCGGGGCGAAGGCGTCCGCCCGACTCGGCTGCCGCGCTCGGCCATGGTCAGCACCGCGAGCAGGGCCAGCAGCAGCACCGTGCCCTGCAGGAACAGCGCCGGCCCGTCGACCACCACCGCCCCCGCCAGGGCGCCACCGCCCGCCTGGGCGACGCCGGCGGTCTCCAGCCGGGTGCCGTGCACGGCGAGGGTGATCACGGCCGCCAGGGCCCCGGCCAGCGCCACCGCCGCCAGCCCGACCTGCGCCGTGAACCGGCGCGCCCGCGGCACGAAGGCCTCGACCAGGACGCCGAGCAACGCGGCGCCGAGCACGATGAGCAGCGGCGACGACGGCGCCGTAGTCCACCGTGGGCGCGGTGAAGGTCGCCGCGCGCACTGGTCCGGCCAGTCCCAGCCCGGTCGCACCCAGTGCAGAGCGGTCACGAAGGTGCTCACGGGTTCGTCCCTTCAGCGGCGGGGATCCCGCCACGCTCGGACCGGGGTCGGTCATGTGCACCTGCTGCATCGTCCGGCCGATCGCCGGGTTCGATGACGTCCAGCACCGGCTCCGGGTAGAAGCCGAGCGCGATGATGATCGCGAGCAGCGGCCCGACCACCCACGCCTCGCGCACGTCCATGTCCTTCCAGCCCGCGGCGAACTCCTGCACCGGCCCGGTGAACATCCGCTGGTAGGTCAGCAGGATGTACAGCGCGGCGAGCATGATCCCCGAGCGTCGCGACCACGGCGGCGGCCGGGTAGCGGACGAACGTGCCCACCAGCACCAGGAACTCGCTGACGAAGCTCGACAGCCCCGGCAGCGCCAGGCGGACAGGCCGGCGACCAGGAAGGCGCCGGCGAGCAGCGGCGTGCTGCGTTGCAGCCCGCCGTAGTCGGCGATCCGTGCCGACCCGCGGCGCGCGATCAGCAAGCCCGCGACCAGGAACAGCGCCGCCGGTGGAGAAGCCGTGGTTGACCATGTAGAGCGTCGAGCCGGCACTGACCGCTGGAGGTCATCGCGAAGATGCCCAGCACGATGAACCCGAAGTGCGAGATCGAGGTGTAGGCGATCAGCCGCATCAGGTCCTGCTGCCCGATGGCCAGCAGCGCCCCGTAGAGGATCGAGATCACCGCCAGCACGATGACCACCGGCGCCGCCCAGCGGCGACGCCGCGGGGAACAGCGGCAGGCACAGAGTGATCATGCCGAAGGTGCCGACCTTGTCCAGCACTCCGACCAGCAGCACGGCGACCCCGGCCGGGGCCTCGGCGGCGGCGTCCGGCAGCCAGGTGTGCACCGGCCACATCGGCGCCTTGATCGCGAAGGCGAAGAAGAAGCCGAGGAACAGCAGCCGCTCGGTGGCGTGGCGGAGAAGTCGCAGGCCCGGCGAGGTTGTCGATCAGGAAGCCGTCCTGCCCGCCCTGGCCCTGGAAGTACAGCGCGATCACGGCGACCAGCATGACCAGGCCGCCGAGCAGGGAGTAGAGCAGGAACTTCACCGCCGCGTAGCGGCGCTGCGAGCCCGCCGAACGAGCCGATCAGGAAGTAGACCGGGATGAGCATGGCCTCGAAGAACACGTAGAACAGGAACACGTCGCGGGCGGCGAACACGCCGACCATGAACGTCTCCAGCACCAGCACCAGCCCGAAGAAGCTCGCGGCCCGGGTGCCCTCGACCTCGTTCCAGGCGGCGAGGACGCACACCGGGACGAGGACGACGGACAGCGCGACCAGGACCAGCGCGATGCCGTCGACGCCGAGGGCGTAGCTCACGCCGAACTGCGGGATCCAGTGCACTGTCTCGGAGAACTGGTACGTCCGGGCCTTGGAGACGTCGAACCGGAAGGCCATCGCCACGGTCACGGCGAGGGTCAGCAGGGACGTCACCAGCGCGACGGTGCGCGCCGAGCCGGCGCTGCTCGAGCGCAGCCACAGCCAGATCCAGATGACGGCGGCGCCCAGCCAGCGGGATCAGGCCGATCGTGGTCAGCCAGGGCAGTCGACATGACTCCGTCCTCAGATCCGGACGGCGAGCATGCCGACGCACGACGACGATCACGCCGGCCAGCATGGACATCGCGTAGGAGCGGACGTACCCGGTCTGCCAGCGCCGCAGCCGACCGGCCAGGCCGCCGACGAGAGCGGCCAGCCCGCTGACGGCGCCGTCGACCCCGCGCTCGTCGACGAAGACCAGGCTGCGGGTGAGGTACTGGCCGGGCCGCATGAACACGGCCTCGTTGACGTCGTCCTGGTACAGGTCCCGCCGGGCGGCCCGGGTGAGCAGCGAGCCGCGCGGTGCCGCCTCGGGAACCGCGGCGGCCCAGTACATGCCGCCAGGCCAGCGCCACCCCGGCGATCACCAGCAGCAGGGTCACGGTAGGGCAGCAGGGTCGCGGAGATCACCGGGGCCGCCTCCTGCCGCCGGGCCGGTGACCGGCTCGAGCCAGTTCTTGAAGGCGTGGCCCACGGTGAGCAGGCCGCCGAGCCCGAGCGAACCGACGGCGAGGATGATCATCGGCACCGTCATCAGCGCGCGGCGACTCGTGCGGGTGAGCCTCGGCGGGCCAGCGCTTGGCGCCGTGGAAGGTCATGAAGAACAGCCGGGACATGTAGAACGCGGTGATCCCGGCGCCGAGGAGCGCCGCGACGCCGAACACCCACGGCCGCCAGCCCTCGCCCGGTGGCGAACGCCGCCTCGATGATCTTGTCCTTGCTGAAGAAGCCCGGAGAACGGCGGCACCCCGAGGATCGCCAGCCAGCCGCAGCCGAAGGTCACCCAGGTGACCTTCATCGCCCCGGACAGGTCGCCGAAGCGGCGCATGTTCACCGAGTCGTCCATGCCGTGCATGACCGAGCCCGCGCCGAGGAACATCCCGGCCTTGAAGAAGCCGTGGGTGAGCAGGTGGAAGATCGCGAACGCGTAGCCGACCGGGCCGAGGCCCGCGGCCAGCATCATGTAGCCGATCTGGGACATGGTCGAGGCCGCCAGCGCCTTCTTGATGTCGTCCTTCGCGCAGCCGACGATCGCCCCGAACAGCAGCGTGATCGCGCCGACGATGACCACGACGAGCTGCGCGGTGGGCGCCCCGTCGTAGATCGGGCCGCAGCGCACCACCAGGTACACCCCGGCGGTGACCATCGTCGCCGCGTGGATCAGCGCGGAGACCGGCGTCGGGCCGGCCATCGCGTCGCCGAGCCAGGACTGCAGCGGGAACTGCGCGGACTTGCCGGTGGCGCCGAGCAGCAGCATCAGGCCGATGGCGGTGAGCAGCGCCCTCGGAGGCCTTGCCGGTGTTGCCGAGCACCCCGGAGAAGGACACCGTGCCGAACGCGGCGAACATCAGCATGATCGCGATGGACAGCCCGAAGTCGCCGACCCGGTTGACGACGAACGCCTTCTTCGCCGCCGTGGCGTAGGACGGGTTGTGGTTCCAGAAGCCGATCAGCAGGTAGGACGCCAGCCCCACGCCCTCCCAGCCGACGTACAGCAGCAGGTAGGTGTCGGCGAGCACCAGCAGCAGCATCGAGGCGACGAACAGGTTGAGGTAGGCGAAGAACCGCCGGCGGTCGGCGTCGTGCTCCATGTAGGCGATCGAGTACACGTGGATCAGCGATGCCGACGAACGTCACCAGCAGCACGAACGTCAGCGACAGCGGGTCGAGCCGCAGCCCGGCGTCGACCCGGAACGAGCCCGCCGGGACCCAGGAGAACAGGTGCAGGTCGCGGGCGCGCTGGTCGGCCGCGTAGCCGCGCAGATTGACGAACAGCAGCGCGGCGTAGACGAACGCCGCCCAGGACAGCCCGACGGCGAGCAGTGGCCCCAGCGGTCGGTCGCGCCGACCGCCGAGCAGCAGCACCGCGGCGCCCAGCAGCGGCAGGGCGACGAGCAGCCAGGCGCCGGCCTGCAGGCCGCCGGAGGCGGGCACGAACGCCGCCCGGGCACCCTCGGCCAGGGCGGGGGTCACCGACAGCAGAGAAGACACGGTCCGCCTCTCAGTACTTCAGCAGGTTGGCGTCGTCGACCGAGGCCGAGCTGCGGGTGCGGAAGATGGTCATGATGATCGCCAGGCCGACGACCACCTCGGCGGCGGCGACCAGCATGACGAACAGCGCGATCACCTGGCCGTCGAGGTCGCCGTTGATCCGGGCGAAGGTCACGAACGCGAGGTTGGTCGCGTTGAGCATCAGCTCGATGCCCATGAACACGATGATCGCGTTGCGCCGCACCAGCACCGTCGTGGCGCCGATCGCGAACAGCACCGCCGACAGGTACAGCCACCACTGCAGGGTCACCGGGACTCATCCTCCGTGTGCTCGCCGCCGTCGTCGGGGGGCGCCTGCTCGAGCGGGTGGACGATCTCCGCCCGGATCGTCGCCAGCGCCCGAACCTCCCCGGCCGCCGCGTGCTGCTGCCCGCGGGCGCGCAGCACCCGCGAGACCGACAGCTCGCTGGGAGTGCCGTCGGGCAGCAGCGCGGGGGTGTCCACGGCGTTGTGCCGGGCGAACACCCCGGGCGCGGGCAGCGGGGCCTTGCACCGCGCCGAACGCCACCCGCTGCTGGGACAGCTCGCGCTGGGTCGGGCGCGGGGTGAGCCGCTCGCGGTGCGCCAGCACCATCGCTCCCAGCGCGGCCGTGATCAGCAGCGCGCCGGTGACCTCGAAGGCCCACACGTAGGGGCCGAAGATCTTCGCCGCGAGCGCGGAGACGTTGCCGGCGCTGTTCGCGTCGGCCAGGCCGACCGCCGGGGGGAAGGTGACCTGCCGCAGCACGCCGACCAGCAGCAGGACCAGCCCCAGCCCGAAGACCGTGGCCAGCGCCCGCTGACCCTTGATCGTCTCGACCAGCGAGTCGGAGGAGTCGACCCCGATCAGCATCAGCACGAACAGGAACAGCATCATCACGGCGCCGGTGTAGACGAACACCTGCACCACCCCGAGGAAGGGCGCCTGCTCGGCCAGGTAGACCACGCCGAGCGAGATCATCACCAGCGCCATGCTCAGCGCGGCGTGCACCGCCTTGCGGGCGAACAGCAGGCCGAGAGCCGCCGATCACCATGATCGGCGCGAGCACCCAGAACAGCGCTGCCTCGCCGCCGCCCATGTCGTGCTGGGTCGCGGCGAGCAGGGCACCGGACAACGCGTTCACCCCTGGACCTCTTCCTCGACGCGGGCCCCGTCCGCCGGCGCGGCCCCACCGTCGACGTGCACCGCCCGGGTCTGCACCCACTCCCGCTGCTCGCGCGTCGGGCCGGTGACCTCGCCGCGGTAGTAGGCCCTGTCCGTGGCCCCCGCCACCATCGGGTGCGGCGCCGGAAGCATGGCCGCCTCCATCGGGGCCAGCAGGTCCTGCTTCTCGTAGATCAGCCCGGCCCGGCTCTTGCCGGCCAGCTCGTAGGCGTTGGTCATGGTCAGCGCCCGGGTGGGGCAGGCCTCGATGCACAGCCCGCAGAAGATGCAGCGCAGGTAGTTGATCTGGTAGACGCGGCCGTACCGCTCGCCCGGGGAGAAGCGCTCCTCCTCGGTGTTGTCGGCGCCCTCGACGTAGATCGCGTCGGCGGGGCAGGCCCAGGCGCACAACTCGCAGCCGATGCACTTCTCCAGGCCGTCCGGGTACCGGTTCAGCTGGTGGCGGCCGTGGTACCGCGGCTGCGGCGCCACCTTCTCCCGCGGGTACTGCTCGGTCACCATCTGCGTGAACATGGTGTGGAAGGTGACACCGAACCCCGCGATCGGCGCGAACAGGTCGCTCAGCCAGCTGCCCGATCCGCTGCTGCCGGATCCGGAACCGCCCGCGGCCCTGCCGGTCTCAGCCACGCTCGTCCTCCCCTGTGGTCTCGGAGTCTGCGTCGTCCTGGTCGGCGCCGGCCCCGGCCGCCTCGTCGGCGCCCGCACTGAGCGCCCACGCCCCACCGGATCCTGCCGAGGCGGCCACGACTGCCGGCTGGGCGACGGCGACCGGGCCGGAGGTGCGGATCAGCCGCTGCCCGGGCAGCGGCGGCACCGGGAAGCCGCCGGCGAAGGGATCGACCTCGTCCGGCACCTGCAGGTGCATGGCCTCCCGGGAGGCGTCACGCCGCCGCAGCGCCTGCTCCGCGGCGAGGTAGACCAGGGCGAACAGCACCAGCAGCAGCACCACCACCGCGGTGCGGGAGGAGCCAGTGAGGCGGCCGGAGCGAAGCTCGCGCAGCGCTGACACCGCGACGATCCAGACCAGCCCGGCCGGGATCAGCAGCTTCCAGCCGAAGCGCATGAACTGGTCGTACCGCAGCCGGGGCAGCGTGCCCCGCAGCCAGATGAAGAAGAACAGGAAGCCGAACAGCTTGCCGACGAACCACAGCACCGGCCACCAGCCGGTGTTCAGCACGCCGTGGCCGATCGCCGACAGCGGGAACGGCGCCCGCCACCCGCCGAGGAACAGCGTGGTGGCGATCGCCGACACGGTGATCATGTTGACGTACTCGGCGAGGAAGAACATCGCGAACTTCAGCGAGGAGTACTCGGTGTGGAAGCCGCCGACCAGCTCGCCCTCGGCCTCGGGCAGGTCGAACGGCGGCCGGTTGGTCTCCCCGACCATCGCGATCATGTAGATGAGGAATGCGGGCAGCAACTGGATCGCGAACCACGACGGCAGCGCGAGGCTGTGCCCGAGCAGGTGGACGTGATTGGCGTCCGCCTGCGCGGCGACGATCTGCGAGGTGGACATCGACCCCGCGTAGAGGAAGACGCTGACCAGCGACAACCCCATCGCGATCTCGTAGGAGATCATCTGGGCCGAGGAGCGCAGCGCGCCCAGCAGCGGGTAGGTCGACCCGGTGGACCAGCCGCGCGAGCACGATCCCGTAGATGCCGACAGCGGCCACGGCGAGCACGAAGAGCACCGCGACCGGGAGGTCGGTCAGCTGCAGCGGGGTGCGCAGGTTCGTGAACGGCAGCCGGGCCGTCGGCCCGAAGGGGATCACCGCGAACGCCGTGAAGGCCGTGGTCGCCGAGATCACCGGGGCGAGGATGAAGACCACCCTGTCGGCGGAGCTCGGGATGATGTCTTCCTTCAGCGCCAGCTTCATCCCGTCGGCGAGGGACTGCAGCAGGCCGAACGGGCCGACCAGGTTCGGTCCGGGGCGCGACTGCATCCGGGCGACGATCGCGCCGCTCGGCCCAGATCGCGAACAGCGTGCTCACCATCAGGAACACGAAGATGAACAGCGCCTTCCCGACCACCACCCAGCCGTTGTCCTGGCTGAAGTCGGCGGCCGGGTTCTCCGCGGCGACCAGCGCTGCGGTGACCATCAGCTCTCACCCGCTTCCTCATCGGCGGGCCCGACGGCCGCGATGCTCACCTCGGCACCCGCGTCCACGCCGAGCACGGCGCGCACGGCGCTGCCGGCGGAGTTGGTCGGCACCCAGACCACCCGGTCGGGCATCGCGGTGAGCACGGCGGGCAGCGTGATCGCGCCCCTCCCGCCGGCCACCCGTACCCGGCCGCCGGGGGCCAGCCCGATCTCGGCGGCGGTGGCGGCGGAGATCCGCGCCACCGCCCGCCGCGCCGTCCCGGCCAGGTAGGGCTCGCCGTCCTGCAACCGGCCGGCGTCCAGCAGCAGGTGCCAGCTCGCCAGCACCGCCCGCCCCGGGCCCGGCCGGGCCGGTTCGGGAGCCGCCAGCTGCGGCGCCCCCGCGCGGGCACCCTCCCAGGCGTCCAGCATCGCCAGCTCGCCGCGGACGTGCTCCGACGAGCGCAGCCCGAGCGGGGCGTCCATCGCCGCGGCGATCGCATCGAGGACGCGGTAGTCCGCCAGCGCGCTGCTGGTCAGCGCCGCGGGGAAGTCACGCCAGCGCCCCTCCCAGTCCACGAACGTCCCGTCCTTCTCGGCCGCCGGGGCCACCGGAAGCACGACGTCGGCCCTGCTGGTCACGGCGCTCGCCCGCACCTCGAGGCTGACCACGAAGCCGGCCGCCTCCAGCGCCCGCACCGCGGCCTCGGGGTCGGGCAGGTCGGCCGGGTCCACCCCGCCGACGACCAGCCCGTCGAGGTCGCCGGCGGCGGCCGCGGCGATGATGCCGCCGGTGTCGAGCCCGGGCCGTACCGGCAGCCCCTCGACATCCCAGGCCGCTGCAACGTCCACCCGCGCGGCCGCGTCGGCGACCGGCCGGCCGCCGGGCAGCAGCCCGGGCAGCGCGCCCGCCTCGACCGCGCCGCGCTCACCCGCCCGCCGTGGCACCCAGGCCAGCCGGGCCCCGCTGCGCTCGGCCAGCCGCAGCACCGCGGACAGCGTCCCCGGCGACGTCGCGGCGCGCTCGCCGACCAGGATCACCGCGCCGGGCAGGCGTACCGCCTCGGCGCCGCCGGACACCTCCGCGGCGGCCTCGGCGGCCGACTCGGCGAGAGCCTGCAGCACCTCGGCCTCGGTGCCCGGAGCGGCCTGGATGAGGGCCCCGCGCAGCTTGTCGAGGCCGCGGGTGCGCCACGGCGCGACGGCGATGGACGGACTGGCCGCGCGCGACCGCCTTGCGCAGCCGGAGGAAGACGATCGGCGACTCCTCCTCCGGCTCCAGGCCGACCAGCAGCACCGCAGGCGCGGCCTGCAGATCGGCGTAACGTGACCTCCAGGCCGCGGCCGGCGACGGCGGCGGCGAGGAAGTCGGCCTCCTCCGCGGAGTGCGGCCGGGCCCGGAAGTCGACGTCGTTGGTGCGCAGGGCGACCCGGGCGAACTTGGCGTACGCGTAGGCGTCCTCAACGGTGGCCCGCCCGCCGACCAGGACGCCGACCCCGCGGGCGTCGCGGGCCGCGGCGAGCCCGCGGCCGCCGCGTCCAGCGCCTCCGGCCACGACGCCACCCGCAGCTCGCCGGACGCCTCGTCGCGCACCATCGGCGAGGTCAGCCGGTCGGCGGCGGTCGTCCAGGCGAACGCCCAGCGGCCCTTGTCGCAGTTCCACTCCTCGTTGACCGCCGGGTCGTCGCCGGCCAGCCGGCGCAGCACCATCCCGCGCCGGTGGTCCACCCGCAGCGCGCAGCCCGAGGCGCAGTGCTCGCACACCCCCGGCGTGGACACCAGGTCGAACGGGCGGGAGCGGAACCGGTAGGCGGCACCGGTGAGCGCGCCGACCGGGCAGATCTGCACGGTGTTGCCGGAGAAGTAGGTCGCGAACGGCTGACCGCTCTCGTCGAGCAGTCCCTCCGCCGCCGCGGGTCCCTCGTGGAACCCGAGCACCTGCGGGGAGAAGGTGCCCACCTGCTGCTGCGCGCCGCGCATCTGCAGGTCGATGAACGGGTCACCGGCGATCTCGGCGGAGAAGCGGGTGCAGCGCTGGCAGAGCACGCAGCGCTCGCGGTCGAGCAGCACCTGGGTGGAGATCGCGGATCGGCTTGGGGAAGGTCCGCTTGACGCCTCGGCGAAGCGGGTGCTCGCCTGCCCGTTGGCCATCGCCTGGTTCTGCAGCGGGCACTCGCCGCCCTTGTCGCAGACCGGGCAGTCCAGCGGGTGGTTGATGAGCAGCAGCTCCATCACGCCGTGCTGCGCCTTGTCCGCTACCGGCGAGGTGAGCTGGGTCTTGCACCGCCATGCCCGGCGGTGCACTCGATGGTGCACGAGGCCTGCGGCTTGGGCATCGCCCGCAGGCTCCCGTCCGGGCCCGGGGTGGCGACCTCGACCAGGCACTGCCGGCAGGCACCGGCCGGGCTAGAGCAGCGGGTGGTCGCAGAACCGCGGGATCTGCGATCCCGAGCTGCTCGGCGGCCCGGATCACCAGGGTGCCCTTGGGGACGCTCAGCTCGATGCCGTCGATGGTGCAGGTGACCAGGTCGGGCGGCGCGGCCGGCGCGCTGCGGGCCGGCGAGCGGCGGCGGAGGGGTTCGCGGTGACGGTCATCAGGCGTTGGCTCCGGCGAAGAGGGTGGACGGCGCGCGCGGGTCGAACGGGCACCCGCCCTCGGTGAAGTGGCGGATGAACTCGTCCCGGAAGTACTTGATGGACGAGGTGACACGGCTGGTGGCGCCGTCCCCGAGCGCGCAGAACGAGCGGCCGAGGATGTTGTCGCAGATGTCGAGCAGCTTGTCCAGGTCGGCCTCGGTGCCCTGCCCTGCTCGAGCCGGCGCAGGATCTGGGTCATCCAGTAGGTGCCCTCGCGGCAGGGGGTGCACTTGCCGCACGACTCGTGCTTGTAGAACTCCGTCCAGCGCAGCACCGCGCGCACCACGCAGGTGGTGTCGTCGAAGATCTGCAGCGCCCGGGTGCCGAGCATCGAGCCGGCCGCGCCGACGGACTCGAAGTCCAGCGGGACGTCGAGGTGCTCGGCGGTGAACAGCGGCGTCGAGGAGCCGCCCGGGGTCCAGAACTTCAGCGCCTGGCCCTCGTCGCACCCCGCCGGCCATGTCGAGCAGCTCGCGCAGGGTGATGCCGAGCGGGGCCTCGTACTGGCCCGGCCGGGTGACGTGCCCCGACAGCGAGAAGAACCCGAAGCCCGGTGGACCGCTCGGTGCCCATCGTGCTTGAACCAGTCGGCGACCGTTGGCGACGATCGCCGGCACCGACGCGATCGACTCGACGTTGTTGACCACCGTCGGCCGCGCGTACAGGCCGGCGACCGCGGGGAACGGCGGCTTCAGCCGGGGCTGGCCGCGACGACCCTCGAGCGAGTCGAGCAGCGCGGTCTCCTCGCCGCAGATGTACGCGCCGGCCCCGGCGTGCACCGATCACGTCGAGGTCGAAGCCCGAGCCGAGGATGTTCCGCCCGAGGTAGCCCTTGTCCTTGGCCTCCTCGACCGCGCGCAGCAGCCGGCGGTAGACGTGCACCACCTCGCCGCGCAGGTAGATGAACGCCTTGCTGCACCCGATCGCGAAGCTGGTGATGATGACGCCCTCGATCAGGTGCTGCGGCGAGGCCATCATCAGCGGGATGTCCTTGCAGGTGCCCGGCTCGGACTCGTCGGCGTTGACCACCAGGTAGCGCGGCTCGCCGTCGGGCTTGGGCAGGAAGCCCCACTTCAGCCCGGTCGGGAAGCCCGCGCCGCCGCGCCCGCGCAGCCCGGAGTCCTTGACCGCGCCGACGACGTCCTCCGGCGGCATCGCCAGCGCCCTGCGCAGGGCCTGATAGCCGCCGTGCCGCTCGTAGCTGTCCAGCGTCCAGGAGCGGGCCTCGTCCCAGTGCTCGGACAGGATCGGGGTCAAGGTCGTCGCCATCGCATTCTCAGCCCTTGGCCGCCGCTTGCGCGCGCGGGTGTCGCGCTGAACCGTCGGGCCCGCCCGCCCTCTGCCGCGGGGGCCGTCCAGCCGCGTCTCGCCGGGCCAGCAGCGGTGCCCTGCAGGGAGGCCGGGCCCGGCCCCCACGCCCTCGTCGGCCCGCCCGTCGGGGAAGCCGGCCAGCACCCGGGAGACCTCCTTGAAGGTGGCCACCGTGGCCGCGCCCCGGGTCGGCGCGACCGGCTTGCCGGCACGCAGCGCGTCGACGAGTTCCTCGGCGCTGGCGGGGGTCTGGTTGTCGAAGAACTCCCAGTTGACCATCACCACCGGCGCGTAGTCGCAGGCGGCGTTGCACTCGATCCGTTCCAGCGTGATCGCGCCGTCCTCGGTGGTCTCGTCGTGACCGATCCCCAGGTGGTCGGTGAGCGCGTCGAAGATCGCGTCGCCACCCATCACCGCGCACAGCGTGTTGGTGCACACCCCGACGGTGTACTTGCCGTTCGGGTGCCGCTTGTACTGGGTGTAGAAGGTCGCCACCGCCGAGACCTCGGCCGTCGGTCAGGTCGAGCTGCTCGGCGCAGAAGGCGATGCCGTCGGGGCTGACGTAGCCCGTCCTCGCTCTGCACCAGGTGCAGCATCGGCAGCAGCGCCGAGCGCGGCCTGCGGGTAGCGGGCGATGATCTGCGTGCGGCGCTCGCCGGCGCAGACGCTGCGCGGTCATCGGCTGTCGGAGCGATGCCATCAGCGGTCCACTCCTCCCATCACGGGGTCGAGGGAGGCGACCGCGACGATCGACGTCGGCGACCTGGCCGCCCTCGCACATCGCCGCCACGGCCTGCAGGTTGTTGAAGGACGGGTCCCGGAAGTGCGCCCGGTACGGGCGGGTCCCGCCGTCGGAGACGAGGTGGACGCCGAGCTCGCCGCGGGGCGACTCGACCGCGGAGTAGACCTGGCCCGGCCGGCACCCGGAAGCCCTCGGTGACCAGCTTGAAGTGGTGGATCAGGGCCTCCATCGAGGTGCCCATGATCTCGCGGATGTGGTCGAGGCAGTTGCCCATGCCGTCGCTGCCGATGGCCAGCTGGGCCGGCCAGGCGATCTTCTTGTCGCGCGACCATCACCGGACCCGGGCCCATCGCCTGCAGCCGGTCGAGGCACTGCTCGACGATCCGCAGCGACTGCTTGCATCTCCTCGATCCGCACCCGCAGCCGTCCGTAGGCGTCGCAGGTGTCCCAGGTGATGACGTCGAAGTCGTAGTCGCGTACCCGCAGTACGGCTGCGACCTGCGCAGGTCGTGCGGCAGCCCGGCCGAACGCAGCACCGGCCCGGTGACGCCCAGCGCCATGCACCCGGACAGGTCGAGGTAGCCGACCCCTTCCAGCCGCGCCTTCACCACCGGGTTCTCGTTGGACAGCTTCTCGATGTCGGAGATGCCCCGGCGGATCGTCGGCAGCTTGCCGCGCACGTCCTCGAGCGCCCCCGGCGGGAGGTCCTGCGCCAGGCCGCCCGGCCGGATGTAGGCGTGGTTCATCCGCAGCCCGGTGATCAGCTCGCAGCAGCCGGAGGATCTCCTCGCGCTCGCGGAAGCCGACGGTCATGACCGTCAGCGCGCCGATCTCCATCCCGCCGGTGGCGAGCGCCACCAGGTGCGAGCCGACCCGGTTGAGCTCCATCATCAGCACCCGGATCACGCTCGCCCGCTCGGGGACGTCCGTCGGTGATGCCGAGCAGCTGCTCCACGCCCGAGGCAGTACGCGGCCTCCTGGTAGAGCGGGCTGAGGTAGTCCATCCGGGTGCAGAAGGTGACGCCCTGCGTCCAGCTCCGGAACTCCATGTTCTTCTCGATGCCGGTGTGCAGGTAGCCGATCCCGCACCGGGCCTCGGTGACCGTCTCGCCGTCGATCTCCAGGATCAGCCGCAGCACGCCGTGCGTGGAGGGGTGCTGCGGGCCCATGTTGACGACGATGCGCTCCTCGCCGAGGCTCGAGGCCTCCTCGGCGATGTCGCTCCAGTCGCCGCCCGAGGCGGTGAACACCCGCGCCGGGCCGTCCTCGGAGTCGGGCAGCTCGTACGGGTCCGCGGCCCCGTCGCCGTCGTCGACGCCGCCGGGGATGGTCTGCTCGCTCATCAGCTGTACGCCCTCCGGGTGTCCGGCGGCGGGATCGTCGCGCCCTTGTACTCCACGGGGATCCCGCCCAGCGGGTAGTCCTTGCGCTGCGGGTGGCCGGGCCAGTCGTCCGGCATCTCGATCCGCGTGAGCGCGGGGTGACCGTCGAACTGGATGCCGAAGAAGTCCCAGGTCTCGCGCTCGTGCCAGTCCGCGGTCGGGTACACCTCGACCACCGACGGGATGTGCGGGTCGGCGTCGGGGCAGGTGACCTCCAACCGCACCCGGCGGTTGTGGGTGATGGACAGCAGGTGGTACACGGCGTGCAGCTCCCGCCCGGCCTCCGCCGGGTAGTGCACCCCGCTGACGCCCAGGCACAGCTCGTAGCGCAGGTCGGGGTCGTCGCGCAGGGCCCGGCAGACGGCGAGGACGTGCTCGCGCCGCACCCCGAGGGTGAGCTCGCCGCGGTCGACGACCACCCGCTCGACAGCGGTGGCGAAGCTGTCACCGGACGCCTCCAGCGCAGCCACCAGCGCCTCGGCCACCGGGTCGAACTCCGGGCCGTACGGCGGCTGCGCCGGCGCCGGAAGGGTCACCGAGCGCACCAGCCCGCCGTACCCGGAGGTGTCGCCACTGCCGCGCTGGCCGAACATGCCGCGCCGGACCTCGACCACCTCGGCCTCGGGCTGCGTTCCGGCGGGCAGCCCGTCGTTGCTGTTCTCGCTCACCGCAGCAGGCCCTTCATCTGCAGGGTCGGGGTGACCTGCATCGCGGCCTCCTCCGCCGCCCGGGCCGCCTCGACCCGGTTCACGCCGAGCGGCATCGCCGCGATCTCCTCGTGCAGCTTGAGAATCGCGTTGATGAGCATCTCGGGGCGGGGCGGGCAGCCGGGCAGGTAGATGTCGACCGGCACCACGTGGTCGACGCCCTGAACGATCGCGTAGTTGTTGAACATGCCGCCGGAGGAGGCGCAGACCCCCATCGACAGCACCCATTTGGGCTCGACCATCTGGTCGTAGACCTGGCGCAGCACGGGGGCCATCTTCTGGCTCACCCGTCCGGCCACGATCATCAGGTCGGCCTGCCGCGGCGAGGCGCGGAAGACCTCCATCCCGAAGCGGGCCAGGTCGAACCGCGGTGCGCCGGCGCTCATCATCTCGATGGCACAGCAGGCCAGCCCGAAGGTGGCCGGCCACAGCGACCCCTTGCGGAAGTACCCGGCGAGCTTCTCCACCGAGGTCAGTGCGAAGCCGGCCGGCAGCTTCTCCTCGATACCCATCGCTTCCCTCTCAGCTCCTCGCCGCCGGTCTCAGTCCCACTCCAGGCCGCCGCGCCGCCAGACGTAGGCGTACGCGACGAACACGGTGAGGATGAAGAGAACCATCTCGACCAGGGCGAACATGCCCATCTGGTCGAAGCCCACCGCGTACGGGATGAGGAAGACGCTCTCGATGTCGAAGACGATGAAGAGCATCGCCACCAGGTAGTACTTGACCGGGAAGCGGCCGCCGCCCGCCGCGTGCGGGGTCGGTTCGATGCCGCACTCGTAGGCCTCCAGCTTGGCCCTGTTGTAGCGGCGCGGCCCGGCGAGCGCGCCCGCCACGATGGAGATGACGGCGAAGCCGCCACCCAACGCCATCAGCACCAGGATCGGCACATAGGGGCTCACGACCTCACCTTTCCACTCGTGGGGCGCCGGTTCCGCCCGGCTCGCGCACGTCGCCCGTCGCCCTGCCGCACCGGGCCTGCCACCCGGGGCGAGCCCGGCCGCAGGGGGCCGGGGCCCCAGGTCGGCCCCATCCTAGGGTCACGCTGCCGCAGGCCCTGACCGGGTGTCCCGGGCCGGGCGGCACCGGCGAGGACCGGCGCCGCGGGCACGATCACCGGGCCCGCGCTCAAGCGGCCGGCGCCAACCGGGACAGGCCGTGGATCACGCGGTCCATGGCATCGCCTCCCCTGGTCTCGGTGAGGTTCGCCAGCAGCTTCAGCGTGAACCTCATCAGCGTCGGCCTGGGCAGGCCGTACTTCGTCGCCATCCTCATCACGTGCGGGTTCCCGATCAGCCGGACGAACACCCGCCCGAGCGTGTAGTAGCCGCCCAGCTGATCGCGCAGCAGTTGCGGGTAGGCCTGCAGCGCCCGCTCGCGGGCCGCGTCCGAGCCGCGGGTGAGAGCCTGGGCGATCACCTCGGCGGCCAGCCTGCCGGACTGCATCGCGTACGCGATGCCCTCCCCATTGAAGGGGTTCACCATGCCCCCGGCATCCCCCACCAGGAGGAGACCCCGGGTGTAGTGCGGCGTCCGGTTGAACCCCATCGGCAGCGCCGCTCCCCGGATCGGGCCGGTCATGGTGTCCGCGCCGAACCCCCACTCCGCCGGCATCGTCGCCACCCAACGGCGCAGCAGGTCGCGGTAGTCGACGTTGCCGAACGCCGCGGAGGAGTTGAGGATGCCCAGCCCGACGTTGCTCGTTCCGTCACCGACGCCGAACACCCAGCCGTACCCGGGCAACAGCCGGGACCGGCCCGGCCGGCCCTCCCACAGCTCCAGCCAGCTCTCCAGCCAGTCGTCGTCGTGACGGGGCGACCGGTAGTACGTGCGCACGGCCACGCCCATCGGGCGGTCGTCCCGCTTGCGCACCCCCATCGACAACGCCAACCGGCCGGACACCCCGTCGGCGGCCACCACCAGCGGGGCCCGGTAGGTGAGCTCGTCCCCGGCCCCGCGGCCCCGGCCGTCGACCGGTCGGGCGCTCACGCCGACGATGCGCCCGCTGCGCGGGTCGAGCACCGGCCCGGTCACCGCCGTGCGCTCGAAGAGCTTGGCCCCGGCGGCCTGCGCGTTGCGGGCCAGGGTGGCGTCGAAGTCATGGCGCGGGCGGACCAGCCCGTAGTCGGGGAAGGCGGCCAGGTCGGGCCAGGGCAGCTCGAGCTGCAGCCCGCCGCCCTTGATCCGCAGCCCCCGGTTGCGGATCCAGCCGTCCTCCTCACGGGTGGCGATGCCGAGGCCGGCGAGCTCGCGGACGGCCCGCGGGGTGAGCCCGTCCCCGCAGACCTTCTCGCGCGGGAAGGCGGTCTTGTCCAGCAGCAGCACGTCGTGCCCGCAGCGGGCGAGATAGGTGGCCACCGCCGAACCGCCGGGCCCCGCACCGACGACGATCACATCCGCGTCATCGCCGGCCGTGCGGGCCGGGGTACGGGTGGTCGGGTTCACGGCTGCCCCTCGCCGGTCGTCCGGGCGCCCCGGCCTCGGGTGGAGGGCCGGGCTCGTGCCCTTGTGAAGGGCTTCACGAGATGTCGTCCGGGAGTCTACGTCGGGGCCCCGCCCCGGACGCAGCCACCCCGCCCGCCACCGCGCCCGCCGGGGTCAGGACCGCACGGCCCGGTGCAGGGCGACGATGCCGCCGCTGAGGTTGCGGAAGGCGACCTCCGACCAGCCGGCCGAGCGCACCCACTCGCCGAGCCCGCGCTGGTCGGGCCAGGCCCGGATCGACTCGGCGAGGTAGACGTACGCCTCCGGGTTGGAGGCCACCCGCCGGGCCACCACCGGCAGCGCCCGCATCAGGTACCCGGAGTACACCGCCCGCCAGGGGCGCCAGGACGGTTGGGAGAACTCGCAGATCAGCAGGCGCCCACCGTGCCGGGTGACGCGCAGCAGCTCGGCCAGCGCCGCCCTCGGGTCGGCGACGTTGCGCAGCCCGAAGGAGATCGTGACCACGTCGAAGGCGCCGTCGGCGAACGGCAACCGGGTGGCGTCCCCGGCGACGAAGCCGAGGTCGGGCCGGCGGGAGCGGCCGACCTGGAGCATCCCCTGGGAGAAGTCACAGGGCACCGTGCGGGCCCCCGCCGCCGCGAACGGCTCGCTCGAGGTTCCGGTGCCGGCGGCCAGGTCGAGCACCAGCTCACCGGGGCGCAGGTCCAGCGCCTGGGTGACCGCCTCACGCCAGCGGCGGTCCTGGCGCATCGAGAGCACGTCGTTGGTCCGGTCGTAGCGCTCGGCCACATGATCGAACATGGCCGCCACATCGTGAGGTTGCTTGTCCAGGCTCGCGCGGGGCATTCCCGCATCGTCCCAGACCCGCGCCCGGGTTCAGCGCGGCGGGTTCCAGACCGAGCCCGGCCCCGCGCCGGGGTCGGCCGACCTCGGCGGAGGCTGGGGCTGCGGCTGGGGCTGGGGCTGCGGCTGGGGCTGCGGCTGCGGCTGGGGCTGCGGCTGGGGCTGCGGCTGCGGCTGGGGCAGGGGCTGCGGCGCTGCGGGCGGGGGCGAGCCGGCCCCGCCGTGCCCCGGGTAGGGCCCGTGGCCCGGGTAGCCCCCGTAGCCCTGGTAGCCCCCGTAGCCCTGGTAGCCCCCGTAGCCGGCGGCAGAGCGCAGCTCGGTCGCGGGCGCCCGCCTGGCCCACAGCCACGTCAGCAGTACCACCACGGGGGCGCCGACCGTGCCGGCGAGCCCCACCCCGAGGGCCACCGGCGACGCGCTCGCGCGGGCCCCGGAGCCGGCAGTCGGTCCCCCGGATCCGGCAGTCGGTCCCCCGGAGCTGCCCGCCGGCGCCCCGCCCCGCTCGGCGTCGAGGGCCAGGGCCTCGGTGACCAGGTATTCGGGGTCCTGCGGGTCGAACGCGAGCAGCACGGTGCCGCCCTTGGCCGGCATCACCCCCGCGGTGTCCTCCCACGTCAGGATGCTGATGTAGTGCTCGCCCGCGTAGTCGAACCCGACCGCGATCTCGCCGTACGAGGAGTCCCCGGCGCTGTCGAGCACGTCGGCCGTGACGCGGGCGGTGAGCTGGTGATCGGCGCAGTTTCCGGAGTCGTCGTAGACCAGGCACGGGCCGTTGCCGGCCGAGGAGGTGAAGCCCGGCCCTTCCAGCCCCGGCCCACCCATCGCCTGCCCCGCCGCGATGGCTGCCGCCACCACCCCCGTGAGCAGCAGCATCGCCGCCACCGAGAGGCCGAGGCCCCAGCGCGCACCACGCCCCATCAGGCGCACCTCCCCGGCATTCCCGCCGGGTGATCCTCCCACGCCCGCCCCGGGGGTGGCGCGATCGGCCCCCGCGGGCGGACCTACAGTTGCCCCGATGACTGCCCTGCCTGCTGCCGCGCCGCTGGTGGCGCGCACCCTCCGCCTGCCCGACCCCGGGCCGCTGCTCGGCCTGCTCCCCGCCGCCGGGCCGCTGGCCTGGGTGCGCCGCGGCGAGGGCCTGGTGGGCTGGGGCGCGGTGGCACGGATCGCGACCGGCCGGGCCGAGCGCGGCCAGCGCGGCGAGGACCGGTTCCGCGATGCGGAGGACACCTGGCAGGAGCTGCTGCGGCGGGCCGTGATCCGCGACGAGGTGGGGCTGCCGGGCACCGGTCCGGTGGCCTTCGGTTCGTTCGCCTTCTCCCCCTCCTCGCCCGCGGGTGGCGTGCTGGTGGTCCCCGAGGTCGTCGTCGGCCACCGCGCCGGACAGTGGTGGCTGACCACCGTCAGCACCGGCGCCGTGCGGCCGCCCGCACAGCTCACCACCCCCGAACCCGTCACCGGTCCCGGCGACACCGCCTACGCCGACGGGGCGCTGTCGGCGCTGGAGTGGCAGGCGGCGGTGGCCGAGGCGATCCGCCGGATCGGGCGCGGCGAGGTCGACAAGGTCGTGCTCGCCCGCGACCTGGAGGCCCGCACCAGCCACCCCGTGGATGCCCGTTGGCTGCTCGGGCGGCTGGCGGATCGCTACCCGGGGTGCTGGACGTTCAGCGTCGAGGGGTTGGTCGGGGCCACCCCCGAGATGCTCGTCCGGCGGAACAAGGGCCTGGTCACCTCGCGGGTGCTGGCCGGGACCATCCGGCGCAGCGGCGACGACGCACGCGACCTGGCCCTGGCCGCATCGCTGGCCCGCTCCAGCAAGGATCTTGAGGAGCATGAGTACGCGGTGCGCTCGGTTGCCGACGCACTCACCCCGCACTGCACCTCGACGAACGTTCCCGAGTCGCCGTTCGTGCTGCACCTGGCCAACGTGATGCACCTGGCCACCGACGTCACCGGGGTCCTCACCGACGAGACCAGCTCGCTCGGGCTGGCCGCGGCGCTGCACCCCTCCGCCGCGGTGTGCGGCACCCCCACCGGCTCGGCGGCCGACCTCATCACCGAGGTCGAGGCGATGGACCGCGACCGCTACGCCGGCCCCGTGGGGTGGATGGACGCCTCCGGCGACGGGGAATGGGGGATCGCGCTGCGCTGCGGCCGGCTCGACGACAGCGACCCCCGCCGGCTGCGGCTGTTCGCCGGGTGCGGCATCGTCGCCGGCTCCGATCCCGAGACCGAGCTGGCGGAGTCGACGGCCAAGCTGGTGCCGATGCGGGACGCGCTCGCCGCCGACGGCTGACGCCGGCCGTACCGCCGCCCCCGGCGGGGTCAGGTTCAGCGCCGCAAGACCAGTTCGGCGCCGCAAGACCAGTTCAGCGCCGCAGCACCAGCCGCAGCACGGGGCGGGTCCGGGTGGCGGTGACCCCGGGCAGCGCCCGCACCGACTGCACCACCCGGTACAGGTCGTCGGAGTCGGTGCAGCGCAGCCGCAACTCGTAGTCCACCGACCCGGCCAGGTCGAGCACCTCCGCGACGGCCGGCATCGCCTCGAGCGCGGTCTCGATCGCCGCACGGTCCGCGCCGACCGACGTCTGGACCTGCACCACGGCGCTCACCCCAGGCTCCGACAGCCCGGGATCGAGCACCGCCTGGTAGCCACGGATCAGGCCGTGGGCCTCCAGCCGGCGCATCCGCTGCGCCACCGCGTTCGCGGACAGCCCCACCGCCGTCCCCAGCTGGGTGTACGTGGCGCGGGCGTCCCGGACCAGCAGCCGGAGGATTCTCTCGTCGGTGGTGTCCAGCCGGGAATTCCTCATCCGCCTGCTCCTCACACCCGGCATCCTCCCAGCCGGAACCGCCGGCAGGTGCCGGTGCCCCGCCCCCTCCGGCATCCGAGGGGCCCGCCGCCGCCCCGCGCGGGCGGGCCGGGCGTGGTGCGGCTGCGCGGCGCGGAGTGCTCCCTCAGCCGGTCTGCACGGCGGCGACGGCGGTGGCGATGCGGGCAGCCAGCGGGCGCTGCCAGCGGCGATCGGTGTGCAGGTGCAGCACCGAGATCCCCGGACGGGGCCGGGCCAGGGCCGCCCGGAGCGCCGCAACGGGGTCACCCCCGCCGACCCCGCCGCCCGCTCCTTCCGCGCCGACACCGCCGACACCGCCGACCGCGGGCCGGTCGTAGCCGACGCCGTGGGCGGCGCACAACGCCTGCACGTCCACCGCCACCGGGGTGGTGAACACCCGCTCGAACACGGCGGCCTCGGCGGCGCCGAGCGCGGCGCGCTCCCCCGGCTCGAGCAGGCCGAAGATCCCGCCTCCGGCGTCGTCGAGCAGCACCACCTGCAGCTGCGGCCGCTGCTCGTGCGGGCCTATCAGCAGGGCGTTGCTGTCGTGCAGGAAGGTCAGGTCGCCGACGAGAGCCCGGACCGGCAGCGCTCCCCCGGCCTGCGCCCGGGCCAGCGCCACCCCCGCCGCGGTGGACAGCGTGCCGTCGATCCCGGCCAGGCCGCGGTTGGCGAGCACGACCGGGGCGGCGGCCACGTCGAACGGGTCGACCCCGCCCTCGAAGGCGGCGGCGGCGAGGTCGAGGTCGCGCACCGCGTTGCTCGCCCCCACCACCAGGGCCTCGCCGGGGCGCAGCGCCGCGGCCAGCTCGCGGGCCAGCACCGCGCCGCTGAACCGGCCGGCCGCGAGCTCCGCGTCGAGCACCGCGTCGATCGCGCTGCGGGCGGCGCGGTCCGCCTGCTGCCAGCGCCGCAACCAGCTGACGGTGGCGGCCGACCCGCCCGCCGGGCCGTCGACGGTGGCGGAGGGGATGACCCGCGCGGCGCGGGCCGGCGCGTCCGGCCAGTCCGCCCGAGCGGACACCACCACGACCTCGACGTCCTGCCGGGCCAGCAGCCGGGTCACCGGGCGCGACAGCGTGGGGTGGCCGTAGACCACCACCCGCTCGACGGCCGCCCCCAGCCCGGGCACGTCGAGCAGCAGCCGGTACGGGCCGATCGCCTGCCCGCCGCGGCGCGCCCCCGAGGACGGCTCCGCCAGCAGCGGCCATCCCCCCGCCAGGGCCAGTTCGACGGCCGCCGGCCCGGCGCCGTCGCCCGCCAGGACCACCGTGCGGGGCCCGGGCTGCAGCACCACCGGGGCGGCCGGCCCGCGGGCCTCCACCCGGGTCAGGCCCTCCCGGGTCAGGCCCTCCCGAGCGGGCACGGCGATGGGCGCGGCGGGCATGTCGCCCGGCACCAGCGGCTCGCGGAAGGCCACGTTGACATGCGCGGGCCCCGGCTGCCCAGCCGGGCGGCCGAGGGCGGCGGCCACGGCCCGGGCCATGGTGTTGCGCCAGCCCACCGCCGCCGCCGAGGACAGCGGGGACCCCGTCGGCGGGTCCGCGGGGGCGGGGATCTCGGCGAACAGCCGCACCGCGGTGCCGAAGAGCTTCACCTGGTCGGTGGTCTGGTTGGCTCCGGTGCCGCGCAGTTCGTGCGGCCGGTCGGCGGACAGCACCAGCAGCGGGACGCCCGCATGAGCGGCTTCGAGCACCGCCGGGTGCAGGTTGGCCACGGCCGTCCCGGACGTGGTCACCACCACCGCCGGGAACCCGCTCTCCTTTCCCAGCCCCAGCGCCAAGAAGCCGGCCGCCCGCTCGTCGACGCGGACATGCAGGCGCAGCCGGTCGGGCCCGGCACCGGCGTCCGCGGCGGCCAGCGCGTAGGCCAGGGCAGAGGAGCGCGACCCCGGGCAGAGCACCGCGTGCCGGACGCCGAGCTCGCGCAGGGCCGCCACCAGCACCGTGGCGAGCGCCGTCGAGGGATTCACGCCGCAATCGTGCCAGCAGCAGCGACCCCGCACGGGCGCCGGATCGCGGACGCCGCGGGCTACCCCAGCCCGGCCCCGGTGCGGGCCGAGGGCGGCTCGGGCCCCGCTGCCCCCGCGGCTGCGGGGCCGTCCAGCGCGGCGCGGACGAAGCGCACCGCGTGCCGGACGCCGAGCTCGCGCAGGGCCGCCACCAGCACGGTGGCGAGCGCCGTCGAGGGATTCACGCCGCAATCGTGCCAGCAGCAGCGACCCCGCACGGGCGCCGGATCGCGGACGCCGCGGGCTACCCCAGCCCGGCCCCGGTGCGGGCCGAGGGCGGCTCGGGCCCCGCTGCCCCCGCGGCTGCGGGGCCGTCCAGCGCGGCGCGGACGAAGCGCACCGCCTCCTCGGCACCGACCCCGAGCTCGCGCGACAGCCCCGCGTAGCGCTCGGCGGCCGCCTGCATCCGGGCGCGGACCCGGTCACCGGCCGCGGAGACCACCGTCCCGCGGCGTCCCCGGGTGTCCACCAGGCCGGCGGCCTCCAGCTCGCGGTAGGCGCGGGCCACCGTGTTCGCCGCGAGGCCGAGCTCCTCGGCCAGCCGGCGCACCGTCGGCAGCCTGGTCCCCGCCACCAGCCCGCCGGCACCGATCTGCCCGGCCAGCTGCGCCCTGACCTGCTCGAACGGCGGCAGCGGTGAGTCGGCGTCCAGCACGATCACCACGCCGCTGCCCGCCGCCGCCATCGGAGCAGCCTAGCCACGCCCGCCGGGCCGGCGGCGGGGCCGGCGGAGACCGGGGACGGCGAAGCCGTCACGCCCTAGGGTGGCCGCGTGGCGGAGGCACGATCGCAGGCCCCCGCGACCGGCGGCGGGGCCGCGGAGGCGGTCGCGCTACCCCCGATCGCGGTGATCCCGGTCGGGGCGGTGCTCGCTCTCGACGCCGCGCTGCTCGGGTCCACCATCACCCGCTACGGCTACCACCGCGACGAGCTGTACTTCCGGCTGCTGTCGCACCACCCCGCCTGGGGGTACGTCGACCAGCCGCCACTGACCCCGATGCTCGCCCGGGCCGGGATCGCCGTCTTCGGCGACAGCGTCTGGGCGTTGCGCATCCCGGCCCTGCTGTGCGCGCTGGTGGCCGTCGCCGTCACCGCCGCGCTGGCCCGCGAGCTCGGTGGCGGCGCCGGCGCGCAGGCGATCGCGGCCCTCGGGGTGAGCGGGCCGTTCCTGCTGGTCGTGGGGCACGTGCTGCTCACCGCCGGCCCCGATCTGGTGGTGTGGCTGCTGGTGATCCTCTTCGCCACCCGCGCACTGCTGCGGGACCGGCCCCGCTGGTGGCTCGGTGCGGGGTTAACGGTGGGGATCGGCCTGTACGACAAGCCGTTGGTCGTGCTGCTGCTGGCCGGCCTGCTCGCCGGGCTGCTGGCGGCCGGGCCGCGGCGCGCGCTGGTCGACGGCCGGCTGTGGGCGGGCGCCCTGCTCGCGGTGCTCGTCGGCCTGCCCAACCTGCTCTACCAGGCCACGAACGGCTGGCCGCAGGTCACCATGGCGCGGGCCATCGCCGCCCACAAGGGTCACGACGACCGGATCCTGCTGCTGCCCTTCCAGCTGCTGCTGATCGGGCTACCGGTCACCCAGATCTGGCTGGCCGGGCTCGGGCGGCTGCTGCGCGACCCCGGCTGGCGGGCCGTGCGCGCGCTCGGCTGGGCCTACCCGGTGGTGCTGGTGATCGTGCTGGTCACCGGGGGGCAGACCTACTACCCGTTCGCGCTGCTGGCGTTCCTGTACGCGGCGGGCTGCGTCGGCGTCGCCCAGCGGCTGAGCGAGCGCCGGAACGGCGAGCACCGGGCGCGGCGCAGGTGGCGCGGCACCCGGCGGCACCCGGCGCTCGGGCTGGCCTCCACGCTGGTGCTGAACCTGGTGATCGGCGTCGTCGTGGCCCTGCCCGTCTTTCCCGTGCGCGCCCTGCCGGCCGCCGTGGCGGCGGTGAACCAGACCGCCCGCGACTCCGTCGGCTGGCCGGAGTACGTCCGGCAGGTGGCCGCGGTCTACGCGGCACTGCCCGCCGCCGACCGGGGGCGGGCAGTACTGATCGCGGGCAACTACGGGGAGGCCGGCGCGCTGGACCGGTACGGCCCGGGCTACCACCTGCCGGCGGTGTTCAGCGGCCAGAACGAGCTGTACCGCTTCGGGCCGCCCCCGGCCGGCGCGAGCGTCGTCGTGGCCGTCGGGCTGGGCAACCTGAGCGGGCAGTTCGGCAGCTGCCTGCCGGCCGCGGTGCTCGACAACGGGGTCGGGGTGGACAACGAGGAGCAGGGCCGCAGCGTCCAGGTCTGCCGGGACCCACGAGCCCCCTGGCCGCAACTGTGGCCGCAGTTCCAGCACTACGACTGACGCCCGAGCGCACCGCCGGCCGCGGGCGCTCGGCGCGCTCAGGCCGGGAAGGTGTCGGCCAGCTGACCGATCCGGATGTTGTTGCCGGACGGGTCACGGAAGGCGGCGTCGATCCCGTACGGGCGCGGCTCGGGCTTGTCGACGAACTCCACCCCCCGTTCGCCGAGCTCCTCGTAGGCGGCCTGGCAGTCCTCGGTGGTGAGGAAGATCGTGCCCGCGAAGCCCTTGCCCATCAGGTCGTTCACCTGCTGGGCGGTCTGCGGGTCCATCACCGGGGGCCCGGGGACGGCCATCAGCACGATGGACACCTCGGGCTGGCCGACCGGCCCCACGGTGAGCCAGCGGAAGCCGCCCATCTCGGGGAGGGTGACGTCGGCGCGCACCTCGAACCCCACCTTGCGGACGCCGACGACTCTAGGATCGGCCCTCCAGCGGGGGCTTCTCGAAACGTCCGGTGTTGCGGGCGGCCGTAGACCCGTTGCACGCAGGCGGGGACGAGGGCCAGCGCCGCCGCCGGCGGGTAGGCGCCCCGGTAGGCGGTGGGTGACCTGCCGAAGGTGCGGGACAAGCTGGTGGTGAACGACCCGACGCTGGTCAGGCCGACGGCGAAGCAGATCTCCGTCACCGTCCGGTCGGTGTGGCGCAGCAGCGCCGCGGCCCGCTCCAACCTGCGGGTGAGCAGGTAGGTGCGCGAGCGGCGGCGCCACGGCGGCATCGAGGCCGCCGGGCAACCGCTGCCGGCAACGGCTACAGCGGGTGCCGGCCGGCCGGGCCGGCCCCGACCGGCTCGGCCTCGATCAGCCGGTCGCCGTCCAGGCGGTTGCCGTCCAGGCACAACCGGGTGAGCCCGGCGAGCCGGTTCAGCCCGGCGGGCAGGCGGGTCAGCCGGTTGCCCTCCACGGACAGCTCCCGCAACGCCGCGAGGTCGCAGATGGAGGCGGGCAGCGCCTCCATCAGGTTGCCGTCGAGGGTGAGCACCTCGAGTTGACCCAGCCGGCCGAACTGCTCGGGCAGGCGCACCAGCCGGTTGTCCGACAGGTTCAACTCGCGCAGGGAATGCAGCTCACAGATCTCGTCGGGCAGCTCGACCAGGGCGTTGCCCCGCAGGTCGAGCACCTCCAGCGCCTGCAGCCGCCCCAGGGCCGGTGGCAGCGCGCGCAGCCGGTTGCCGTCCAACGCCAGCCAGGACAACTCCCACAGGTCGCCGATCTCGGGCGGAAGCTCGCTGAGGGCGTTGCCCTGCAGGTACAACGCGTCCAGCCAGGACAGCACCCCGATCGCCGGCGGCAGGCTGGTCAGCCCCCGACCGGACAGGTCGAGGGTGTGGGCGTGCGATTCCTCCGCCGCCCGCACCGCCTCTTCGACGGTCCCGGCCACCATCTCCCGCCCGGAGTCCAGGTAGGACACATCCGCCTCCCAGGATCGCTGAGTCCAGACTATCCCCTAATGATCGGTAACCCCCCGCTCTTAGTGCGTTACCTCAAGTAACCCACCGGTGACCGACCCGGCTGGCGGCGCCGCCGCCCCGCCCGGCCCCGGGATGCGCTTCGCCGCCGCAAGCCGCACGATCAACGGCAAAGCAACTTCGCCTCTCCCGGAGTGCCTCCAGTGATCCGCCTCATGCCCTGGCCGGCGACCGTCATCGAGGTCGGTCTCGCCGCGTTCTGCTTCGTCGACGTCCTGCTCATCCCCGAGCGCCACTCCCGCTGGCTGCCGCGTTGGGGCTGGGCACTGGTGCTGCTGGCCTTCCCGATGGTGGGGGTGATCGGCTGGATCAGCGCCGGCCGGCAGTGGCGCGGACACCGCGACGAGCGGGGGACGCCCGCACCCGGGCGCGCCGGCCGGACCGGGCCCGGGCCGGCCACCCCGCCCGGGGCGGGCCAGTCCCGACGCGGTCGGGGCGGTTCGGGTCAGGGCGGTTCGGGTCAGGGCGGTTCGGGTCAGGGCGGTTCGGCTCCGGCGTGGTCGGTGGCGGCCTGGCCGCCCGCGCACGCCCCCTCACCGGAGGCGGACCTCGCGGTGCAGCTGTCGGTCGTCAACGCCGAGCACGAGCGCACCCTGCGCCGCTGGGAGGACGACCTGCTGCGGCGCGAGGCCGAGCTGCGCAGGCGCGAGCTGGAACTGCAGGGCGGGACGTGACCCGCCCGGTCAGGGAACGATGTCGCGGTGCAACACCCGGTGCCGCAACGCGGCCCGGAAGAGGTCACCCGCGCCCTGCCTGGCCCGCAGCTGGCGGTCCAACAACGCCCCCGACTCCTCCACCAGCTCCAGCCAGCGCAGCTCGCGCAGCACGGAGAAGAACAACGGGGAGGTGTCGGAGTCAGACGGCTCCCGGCGCCCCGCGAACCGCCAGCCCGACTCGGTGATCACCGACTGGACCAGCACCCGCACGTCCTCCTCGGGGACCGCGTCGCCGGGCTCCAGCACGGCCAGCACGATCTCCCAGGTGTCCGCCAGCGCCGAGGACTCCGGACCGACCAGGCCCGCGGACACCTCGAGCCACAGCATCCGACCGTCGGACAGCGCCGTCCGGCCGCTCGGCGTCGCCACCAGCCGCCCGCCCCGACGGCGGACCAGGCCGAGCCGGGTCGACGTCTCGCGCAGCACCAGTACCGGGTAGGCGTCGACCTCGCGGCTGGCCGGGCCGAGCAGCTCGTCCCGCCAGCCCAGCTCGTCCAGCGCCCGGGCGACGGTCCGCGGCGGCAGGTACCCGGCCGCGGTGAGCGGAAGGCCCTCCCCGATCTCGGTCAGCAGCCAGTCCAGCGGGCGGAGCAGGGCCCGCGCCGGGGCCGCCATCCCCGGGTCGACCGGGTCGAGCAACCGTGCCTGCAACGGCGACAGCAAACCCCGCCGGGTGGTCGAGCCCGGCGCCCGCACCCAGGCGTTCAGCCGCTCGGCCAGCACCAGGTCGTAGGGGGTGGCTCCGGCCAGATCGGGATGGGGGGTGGTCAGCACGGCCATGGTGAGCTCGGCCTGCTGGTCGCGCCAGCCGCGGGCAGCCGGCTGCAGCGCGCCCACGGCGACGGACAGCTCGAGCCGGTCGGCCACCAGCTCCAGGGCGTGGGCCTCGGCCGGGCCCATCACCGATCCCCAGGTGAGCAGCTCGGTGTCGGGCGGGTCGATCCCGGAACGCTGGGCCGCCCGCCGGGCCAGCGTGCGCCCGCGCCCCGGCGTCTGGTCGCGCGCCAGCAGCACCTGCCGGGTGGTGTCGCTGCGGGCGATGGCGGCATAGCGCGGCATCCCCAGCGCGTCGAGCAGCGCGGCCAATGCCTGCGCCACCCGCCAACGGCCCTGCCCGTCGTCCGGCCACGACCCGGCCAGCTCCGACCAGCAGAACCGCTGCAGCCGCCACTGGGTGACCACCGAGGGGCCGCGGCCGGCCGTGAGTCGGTCCCAGGCCGCGCGGGCGTCCTCGGCCAGGTCCGGCTCGACCCGGCCGAGAGCGGCGAGAGCCTGCTCGACGGACTGCACGCGGCCAGCCTGCCACTTGCGCGCCCGCCAAGGTAACGCGCCGCGCTCTACGTCACCCTGTGCAATGCCCCCTTATCCGCTCCAACCCGGCAGCGCGGCCGGGTTCGCACCGTCCGCGGCCGGAAGGCCGGCGCGGCGCCGCGGCGGCGGCCCGCGGGGGGACCGCGGGGGGACCGCGCCGCCGCGGCGGGGCCGACCCGTACGCTGGGTGGGTGAGCCGCGCCCTGCAGCCGGTGGTTGCCGCGGACGGCGAGGCGGTGCTCGCCGTGCTGCCCGCGCTGCGGGCCGCACTGTCCGGCGCCGGGCCCGCACTGCTCCCGCTGCCCCCGGGGGCAACCGCCCCGCCCGCGCTGCTCCCCGGGGCTGCGCTGGCCCCCGGCGAGGACGACCCGGACGACCCGACCGTCGCGGTGCTGTCCACCTCCGGCTCCACCGGGGAGCCCAAGGGAGCGCTGCTGCAGGCGTCCGCCCTGCTCGCCTCGGTCAGCGCGACCCACGACCGGCTCGGCGGCCCCGGCCGGTGGCTGCTGGCGCTGCCCGCGCACCACATTGCCGGGCTGCAGGTGCTGCTGCGCTGCCTGGTCACCGGCACCACCCCCGTCCCGCTGCAGCTCGGCGCCGGCTTCGAGCCCGAGGCCTTCGCGCTCGCCGCCACCCGGGTGCGGGGCCCGCGGCGGTACACCGCCCTCGTGCCCACCCAGCTCACCCGGCTGCTGGTTGCCGGCGGCGCGGGGCTGGAGGCCCTCGTCGGCTTCGACGCCGTGCTGGTCGGTGGTGCGGCCACCCCGCTGCCGCTGCGCCGGCGCGCCGAGGCCGCCGGCGTCCGGGTGGTGACGAGCTACGGGATGAGCGAGACCTGCGGCGGCTGCGTCTACGACGGCGTCCCCCTCGACGGCGTCGAGGCGGACGTCGACGGCGAGGACGCCGGCCGGATCAGCCTCGGCGGCCCGGTGGTGGCCCGCGGGTACCGCGCACGTCCCAGCGACGGCAGCTTCACCACCGACGCCGCCGCGCGGCGCTGGTTCCGCACCGACGATGTCGGCCACCTCGACGGCGGGCGGCTCGTGGTCGGCGGGAGGCTGGACGACGTCGTGGTGACCGGGGGCCTCAAGGTGGCCCCCGCGGTGGTCGAGGCGGCCCTGCTGCGGATGCCGGGGGTCGCCGAGGCCGTCGTCGTCGGGGCCGACGACCCCGACTGGGGGCAGCGGGTGGTGGCTGCGATCGTGCCCGCGGACGGGGTCGCGGCCCCCACCCTGGAGGACGTCCGGGCCGCGGTGCGCTCCGACGTCGCCCCGCACGCCGCCCCCCGCCAGTTGCTCGTGCTGGACCGGCTCCCGCTGCGGGGCCCGGGCAAGCCGGACCGCGCCGAGCTGGCCCGGCGGGCGGCCCGGCCCTGAGTTCGCGGTAGCGTCCAGCCCGGCCCGGCCGGATCCGCCGCAGGGCCCGGGCGCCCGCCGAGGAGGAGCACGATGGCCACCCCCGCGCAGTGGATCTCCGGTGCCCGGCCACGCACCCTGCCCGCCGCGGTCTCCCCCGTGCTCGCCGGTACCGGGGCCGCCGCCGCGCTCGGCCGCGCCGACGCCCCGCGCGCCCTGCTCGCACTGGCCGTCGCGCTCGCCCTCCAGATCGGGGTGAACTACGCCAACGACTACTCCGACGGGGTGCGGGGCACCGACGACGAACGGGTCGGCCCGTTCCGGCTGACCGGCTCGCTGGCCGCCTCGGCAGGCAGCGTCAAGGCGGCGGCCTTCGCCGCCTTCGGGGTGGCCGCATCGGCCGGGCTGGTGCTGGTGGCGCTGGCTCAGGCCTGGTGGCTGCTGGCCGTCGGCGCGGCGAGCATCCTCGCCGCCTGGTACTACACCGGCGGGCGGCGGCCCTACGGCTATGCGGGGCTCGGCGAGGTGTTCGTCTTCGTCTTCTTCGGGCTGGTCGCCGTGCTCGGGACGACCTTCACCCAGGCGGGGCGGCTGAGCCCGGCCGCCTGGGCGGCCGCCACCGGGATCGGCGCGCTGGCCTGCGCGCTCCTGGTGGCCAACAACCTGCGGGACATCCCCGGGGACGAGCGCTCGGGCAAGCGCACCCTGGCCGTGCGGATCGGGGCCGGCCGTACCCGCCTGCTGTACGCCGGGCTGGTCGCGGCTGCGGGGCTGGCGGTGGCACCTGCCGCCCTGGGCAGGCCATGGGCGCTGCTGGCGCTGGGCGCCGGGGCTCTCGCGCTGAGCCCGCTGAAGGCGGTGCTCCGCGGGGCGCAGGGGCGGGCGCTGCTGCCGGTGCTGCGCGACACCGGGCGGTTGGAGCTCGGCTACGCGCTGCTGCTCGCGGTGGGGCTGGCGCTGTGACGCCACCCCCCGGCCACGCGGCGCTGCGCAGGCGCTGAGCAGGCGCCGGGCAGGCGCTGAGCAGGCGCCGGGCGGCTCAGCCGCGCCCGGGTTCCTCGCGGGTGGCGCCCGCGGCGCTCTGCTCCGGCGCGGCGCTACCGGCCTGCTCGGCGCCCCCCTCCGGCGCGGCGGTCCCGGCCTGCGCGGCGGTCCCCGCGGAGCTGTCCGCGGCGGCGGGGCCGTCGAGCGCCGCGTCCTCGGCACCGGCGTCGTCGTCGAGCCCGAGCATCCCGCTCGAGTGCCGCTCGGAGGCCAGCCGGTGCTCCACCCGGCCCTGCACCGCCCGGGCAAGTTCGTCGCGCGGGCCCCGCAACAGCAGGTAGGACAACAGCAGCGACACCACGGCGGCGAGCGCGAGGTTCAGCACCCCGCGGGCGCCGAGGAGGTACAGCACCCCGATCGCGGCCACGAACAGGGCGAGGCGCAGGACGGTGTACTTGAGCAGGGGCAGCACGTCGCCAGCCTAGCCGCCCCGCCCGCCGCCCCCGCTGCCGCGCCGGGCGGCCTCAAGGCGTCGCAGGGGCGGGCCGAGAAGCATCTCGACGCACCGTCACCGGCGCCACGGCGCCGACTGCCCCGACGAGGGACTCCTCCATGAACGCTGCCGGCACCCTCCGTTCCCGCGCCGAGATGCTCGCCGCCCCCCGGCCCGCACCCTGCGCGGACGAGCTGCCGCGCCGGGTGCAGCGGGGCGAACCGCTGCTGCTGGCGACCCTCGCGCTCGCCGGGGGCCTCGACGTGTGGGTCACCCACCCCACCGCCTGGCCGTGGCTGGCCGTCCTGACGGTGCTCGCGGCCGCCGGGTCCGCCGCGCTGCGGCCGGGCACGCAGGCCGGGGCGGGCCGGGTGCTGCGGGGGTTCGCGGTGCTCGTCGCCGCGGCGGCCGTCGCTGTGGCCGACCCGGGCCTGTCGAGCCTGTCGGTCGCCTGGGTGCTCGCCACCTGCGCGCTGTACCCGATGCTGCTGCACCGCTCGCACGCGCTGCTGGTCACCTCGGCCGCGTTGCTGGCCCTCAGCGCCCCGGTCGCGCTGCGGCTGCTGCAGACCGGCCCCACCGCGGCCGACGAACTGGCCCAGCTGGCGGGGCGCGTCGTGGTCACGGTGGTCGCGGTCGGGCTCGCCGGCGCGGCCCGGCTCACCCGCCGTGGCCTGCGCGAGCTGGTCGCGGCCGCTCGCCCTGCCCACCCGGGCGCGGGGCCGACGCCCGGGCCCGATCCCGCTGCCGGCGCCGGGCCGCCCGAGCCGGCCGCCACGAGCGACCCGGCCGCCACGGCTGCCATCACCGGGCAGCGCCTGCCCGCCGGCCTGCCCGGCGTCTTCCGGCTGCCCACCGCCCGGCTACCCGAGGGCGCAGCGGGGGCCAGGCCCGCGCGGGGGCTGCGCGGCGGGGTGCCTGACGGGCTCACCGGCCTTCCGGGCCGTGACACCCTGCTGGAACGCACCGCCCGAGCCCTGAGCGCGGCGGAGGTGCTGGGCGGGTCGGTGGCCGTGCTCATGCTCGAACTGGAGCCACCCCGCGACGGGCTCGACGAGGCCGCCTCGGCCGAGGCCCTGCGCCAGATCGCCCGCCGGTTGCGCGCCGCGCTGCCCGCGCAGGACCTCGTCGCCAGGGTGGGGGCGAGCACCTTCGCCCTGCTGGTCGGCGGGATCGATGCCGACGGCAGCACCGCCATGGCACGGCGGCTGACGGCCCTGGTGGAGGAACCGGTCGAGGCCGGGGGAGGGTCGCTGTCCCTCGCCTGCGCGATCGGGGTCGCGCTCGCCGGAGGACCCGGGGCGCAGACCGCCCCCGCGGTGGTGGCGGCGGCGACCGCGGCCCTGCACGCGACCCGCCGGGGCGGTGGTCACGGGCGCTGGAGCGTCTACGGGCCGGCGCTGCGGGCGCACGCGCGCTCGCAGGGAGCGCTCGAGGCGGACCTGCACCGGGCCGTCCGGGCGGGCGCGATCACGGCGGCCTTCCAGCCGCTGTTCGCGCTCGGCCGCGACGGCCGCGACCGGCTCGACGGCATCGAGGTGCTGGCCCGCTGGACCCGCCCGGACGGCGCGGTGGTGCCCCCGCAGCGCTTCATCCCGGTGGCCGACCAGCTGGGCCTCGGACCCGCGCTGGGGATGCAGGTGCTCGACCTGGGACTGGCCACGCTGTCCCGCTGGCGCTCGGCGGGGGTGCCGGTGCGGACGCTGTCGGTGAACCTCAGCCCGGCACAGCTGGAGGACCCCGGGCTGGCCAAGGCGCTCGCCGACCGGGTGGGCGCGCACGGCGTCCCGGCGGAGGACCTGATCGTCGATGTTCCCGCCGCCGGCTTCGTCGACACCGACCAGGCACGCAGCACGCTGGCGATGCTCCGCTCGCTCGGCGCCGGGGTGGCCGTGGACGACTTCGGCCGCTCGGGCATGTCGCTGACGGCGCTCAGCCAGCTCCCGCTCACCGAGGTCAAGCTCGACCGGGCCCTCACCGCCGGGCCGTCGACCGGCCGGCCGCTGGTCGCATCCATGGTCGCGGCGTGCACCGCGCTCGGGCTGCGCTGTGTTGCCGAAGGGGTCGAGACCCGTGCCCAGCTGGAGGCGGCCCGCTCGCTCGGGGTGCACGCCGCGCAGGGCTTCCTGCTCGGCCGCCCCGCCGCCGAGGCCGACGCGCTGGCCGGCCTGCGGGCGGTGACGCAGGGCGTGCGCGCCTGAGCCCGAATGCGGGCAGGCGCCTGATCGTCCGCGACGACCTACAGTGGAGCCATGCCCCGCGTCGTGCTCCTCCTGCTCACGGTGGGTGTGACCATCTACGCCCTCGTCGACTGCCTGCGCTGCGGCGACGACGAGGTCCGCACCCTGCCCCGGCAGATCTGGTGCCTGGTCGTGCTGGTGCCCCTCGTCGGCGGGCTCGCCTGGCTGGTCTACGGCCGCCCGGCGCCGGGCCGGCCGGACCGCGCTGCGCCGCGCGCGCTCGCCCCCGATGACGACCCGGAATTCCTGCGCACGCTCGACCAGGGCTTCCGCGAGCGCCGCCGACGGGCCGCCGAGGACGCCCGCAGGCGCCGCCAGGACGAAGAGGCCCGCCGCCAGGACGAGGAGGCCCGCCGCCGGGCAGCGCAGGGGCAGAACGGCCAGGACCGGCCGCGCGGCAGCCGCTCCGGTGGGGACCGGCCCGGCGAGACGAACCCGAACGGCGTGGAGGGCGAGGAGCGCTGAGGCGGTAGCGAGCTGCCCCCCGCGGGCGGCTCAGACGCCGGCGTAGGAGTGCATGCCGACGAAGAAGACGTTCACCACGAGGAAGTTGAACAGCACGCACGCGTATCCGGCCAGGGCCAGGTAGGCGGCGCGCCGCCCGTCCCAGCCGCGGGTCACCCGGGCGTGCAGGTAGCCGGCGTAGACCACCCAGATGACGAAGGACCAGACCTCCTTCGGGTCCCAGTTCCAGTACTTCCCCCAGGCGGCCTCCGCCCAGATGGCCCCGGCGATGACGGTGAAGGTCCACAGCGGGAACGCCACCACGTGCAGCCGGTAGGCGGAGCGCTCGAGTTCGGCCGCGGGGGGAAGGGCGTCCATGAACCGGCCGCCCACCGGGCCGCGGCCCACGGCTCGGGCGTCCTCCCGGCGCTGCTGCACCAGCTGCAGCACCGAGGTGGAGAAGCCGAGGGTGAACAGCGCCGAGGCGACGAACGCCACCGAGACATGGATCAGCAGCCAGAACGAGTGCAGCGCGGGCACCAGCTGCGCGGCCTGGGTGTAGAACACCGTGACGGCCAGCCCGAGGGTGAGCAGCACCGGGCCGACCACGAACGTCCCGAGGTAGCGGACGTCGCGGCGCAGCAGCACGGTGAGGAAGACGGCGATGACGACCACCGAACCGGTGATCGCGAACTCGTACATGTTGCCCCACGGCGCGCGGCTGACCGACAGCCCGCGCGAGACCACCCCGCCGACGTGCAGCAGCAGCGCCAGCGCGGTGAGCGAGACGGCGATTCCGCCGGCCTTCGAGCGGCCCGCCGGGGCCCGGTCGGCGGGCGGGGCGGACCCCGGGCCCACCCCGGCGCCGCCGGTGACGGTCGTGCTGCCCGCGCGCGCGCCCGCGGCGGCCCCGACGGCCACCGGCTCGGCGGCGCGTTCGGCGGCGGCCCGGGCGAGTTCGTGCGCCCCGCGGCCGCCGCGACCCGACAGGTCGATCGCGAAGGCCCCGAGGGCGCCGGTGTAGGCCACCATCGCCGAGTAGACGAGCGTGTTGCTCAGGCTCGCCAGGGTCTGATCCACGGCCACCGTCAGTCCTCCTTCTGCGCGGCACCGGCCGCCACGACCAGGTCGAGCACACCGTTCACCTCGGCTGCCAGCCCGACGTCCTCGCCACGGGCCAGGCCCGCGACCTCGACCACGGTAAGCCCTTCGGGCGTCGCGGTCGCGCGCACCCACAACCGGCGGCGGCGCACGAACAGCGACGTGGTGACGCCGCCGAGCGCCGCGAGCGCCGCGCCGAGCGCCCACGGCTTCGACGGGTCGTAGCGGATGTCGAACGACGCGTAGCGCCGGTAGCCCGCGAAGGTGACCGTCCCGAGCCCGTCGGGCAGGGTCGCGGTCTGGCCGGGGGCGAGCAGCACCGTCAGCGGCACGCCCTGGGCGTTCTTCAGCTGGGTGAGCCTGCTGGTGTCGAGGACGTAGACCGACTGCGGAATCCCCGAGTTCGCCCCGAGCCCGTCCTGCCCGGGCGCGGCCGCATACGCGGTGAGCGCCAGCCGGGGGTCGCGGGCATCGGGGAAGACGGAGATGGGCCCCAGCTGGGGGTCGAACACGGCGGTGGGCAGGAAGAACCCGCGCAGCGCGATCTGCCGGGGCTGCGCGTCGGGCACCTTGACCACCCCGAGGGAGGTGTAGTTGCCGTCGCGGGGCAGGAACACCACCGGCCCGGACGACACCACCGTGCCGCGCCCGTCGCGAACGGTGATCAGCGGGGCGTACCCGTTCCCGGTGAGGAACACCCGGGTCGCCCTGATGTCGAGCGGGGCGTTCACCTCCACGGTGACCGGGCGGGGGGCGGAGGTCGGGGTGTCCTTCACGCTCAGGCTCGCCGCGAACGCCCGCGGGGCACCGAACTGGCCGTCACCGGCCTGGTCGTCGAACCTCACCGTGAGCTTGTCGAGCCGGAAGGAGAACGGAGGCAGGTTGCCGGTGTCGACCCGGGTGCCCGCCGAGAAGGTGTCGTAGCTGGGCAGGGTGTCGGCGAACTGCTGCCCCTCCACCACGATCGCCTGGCCGGAGTAGGCGAAGAACGACCCGGCGGCAACGGCGACGAGCAGCGCGAGCAGGGCGAGGTGGAACAGCAGGTTCCCGGTCTCGGCGAGGTAGCCGCGCTCGGCCGCGACACTGTCCTGGCCGAGCGCGGTGCGGTAGCGGCGACGGGACAGCGCCGTCCGGGCGGCGGCCAGCACCACCTGCGGGTCGGCCGCGACACTGCGCCGCAGGTGCACCGGCATCCGTTCCAACCGGCGCGGGGTGCGCGGTGGCGCCGCCCGCAGCGCCTTCCAGTGCTGCCGGGTCCGGGGCAGCACGCAGCCCACCAGCGAGACGAACAGCAGCAGGTAGACCGCGGAGAACCACGGCGAGGCGTACACGTCGAACATGCCCAGCCGCTGCAGCACCGGGCCGGCCGCCGGATGGTCGCTGAGGTACTGCTGCACCCGGGAGGGGTCCACCCGGTTCTGCGGCAGCACCGAGCCGGGGACCGCCGCCACCGCGAGCAGCAGCAGGAGCAGCAGCGCGGTGCGCATGCTGGTCAGCTGCCGCCACGCCCAGCGGGCCCAGCCGAGCGCCCCCAACCGGGGCAGCGTGAGGCTGTCGTCACGGGCGGGCTCGGGCAACAGGTCGACGGCCTGCTCCCCTGCCCCGACGTCGAGGTCGTCCACTCAGATCACCGTCTCGAAGCCGCTGATCGACCCGCGCAGGTCGTTCATGAGCTGGGTCCACACGCCCGTCACGAGCAGCACGCCGACGAGCACCAGCATCACCCCGCCGATCCGGCTCACGATGACGCTGTGCCGGCGCACCGCCGCGAAGGCACCCATCGCCCGGCGGTAGGCCAGCCCCGCGAACAGGAAGGGCAGCCCGAGCCCGAAGCAGTACGCGGTGGCGAGCAGGGCCCCCCGCAGCGCGCTGCCGCCGACCCCGGCGAGCGCCAGGATCGCCCCGAGGGTGGGGCCGGTGCAGGCGGTCCATCCGAGCGCGAACACTGCCCCGAGCAGCGGTGCCCCGGCCAGCCCGGCGACGGGTCTCACGTCGGGGCGGGCCGCGCTCTGCAGCACCGGCAGCGCCCCGAGGTAGACCAGCCCGAGCACGATGGTGACCACGCCGAGCACCTGGGTGAGCCCGGCCTGGTGCCGCTGCAACGCGCCCCCGACAGCTCCCGCGGTCGCCCCGATCGTCACGTACACGGCGGTGAAGCCGAGCACGAACAGGCCGATCCCGGCCAGCATCCGGCCGCGCCGCTGGTTCGCCAGGTCGACGCCGGTGAGGCCGGTCACGTAGCCGAGGTAGCCGGGGACCAGCGGGAGCACGCAGGGGGACAGGAACGACACGGCCCCGGCAGCCACGGCGATCGGGAGCGCGGCCAGCAGCGAGCCGTCGAGGATCGTCGCCTGGACGCCGCCGATCACGTGCCCGCCTTCGGCGTCCGACCGGTGCGCACGTCGTCGACCAGCCCGAGCAGGGTGGTGCGGTCGACGGCACCGTTGACCCGGGCAGCCACCCGTCCCTGCGCGGTCGAGGATGAGCGTGGTCGGCACGCTCTTCGGTGAGGCCGCGCCGCGCAGCGACAGCAGCACCGCCCCGCCCTCGTCCACGATGCTCGGGTAGCTCACGCCGAAGCGCTGCACGAACGCCTTCGCCTGCGCCGGGTCGTCGTCGGCGGTGTCGATGCCGACGAAGGCCACCCCGGTGGGCCCGAGCTGCTGGTAGGCCGCCTGCAGGGCGGGCGCCTCCGCCCGGCACGGGCTGCACCAGGAGCCCCAGACGTTCACCACGACCAGCTTGCCCCGGTAGCTGGCCACGTCGAGGTGGGCACCGTCCAGGGTGGTACCGGACAGGTCGACCGGCTGCGGGCGGTCCTTCACCGCGACGTAGGTGATGGTGCCGTCCCCGGAGACGAAGGAGATCCCCGAGCCGGCGGCGGACCCGCCCCCGGAGGAGCACCCGGCCAGCAGCAGGCTCGACAGGGCCACCGCGGACAGCCCGGCCACGGCCCTGGCCCGCCGCCCGCGTTCCACCCGGCCGACCGGACGGCTCACGCCCCCACCGCCTGTGCTCGCGCCGGGGAGCAGGTGGGCGGCGGGCTCGCTGTAGACCACGGCGACGAGCCGCTCGTCGTCGTACTCCAGCGCGGTGACGGAGGCCAGCGAGCACTGCCTGCGGCGCGGGATCGTGCCAGAGCCGACGGCCCTTCGGCCGACAGCCGGGCGATCCAGATCGGCAGCTGGTGGCTGACGAGCACCACCTCGTGGCCGGGTGCCGCGTCCCGGGCGGCCTCGGCGGCGGCGTGCATCCGGGCGGCGACCTGGATGTACGGCTCGCCCCACGACGGCCGCAGCGGGTTGCGCAGGTGCCACCAGTACCGCGGGTGGCGCAGGCTGCCGTCGCCGACGCCGACCGTCAGCCCCTCGAACACGTTCGCCGGCCTCGATCAGCCGGTCGTCGGAGCCGACCTCGAGCCCGAACCGGGCGGCGATCGGCGCGGCGGTCTCCTGCGCCCGCTCCAGCGGGGAGGCGATCACCGCACGGACGTCGCGCCCGGCGAGGTACTGCGCCGCCAGCTCGGCCATCTTCGCGCCGAGCTCGGACAGGTGGTAGCCGGGGAGCCGGCCGTAGAGCACCTTGGCGGGGTTGTCCACCTCACCGTGGCGCAGCAGGTGCACGACAGTGCGCTCGCTCATGCCTCGACCCTCCCGCCGCGGGCCGCCGCAGCCGCCCGGGCGGCGGCGGGCAGGGCGTCCAGGACGCGGTCCAGGGCGGCATCGTCGTGCGCCGCCGACAGGAACCAGGCCTCGAAGGCACTCGGCGGCAGGTACACCCCGCGGCTGAGCATGGCGTGGAAGAAAGCGCGGAAGGCGGCGAGGTCCTGGGCCCTGGCCGCGTCGTAGTCGCGGATCGGGCCGGATCCTCGGCACGGGTGAAGAAGACGCTGAACATGCTGCCCGCGGTCTGGATCACGTGCGGCACGCCCGCGGCGTCGAGCGCCGCGTCCGCGGCCGCGGTGAGCGTCGCCGCGGAGGCGAGCAACCGCTCGTACACCCCCGGCGTGCAGGCCCGTAGCGTGGCCAGCCCGGCCGCGGTGGCCACGGGGTTCCCGGACAGCGTGCCGGCCTGGTAGACGGGGCCGGCCGGGGCGAGCTGGCCCATCACGTCGGCCCGGCCGCCGAACGCCGCGGCGGGGAAGCCACCGCCCATGACCTTGCCGAAGGTGAACAGGTCGGGGCGGCAGAGCGCCGTGCCGTCGTCCACGGCGCCCTCGAGGCCGTACCAGCCCGCGGCCGAGACCCGGAAGCCCGTCATCACCTCGTCGGAGACCAGCAGCGCCGCCGTGCCGGCGGGTGATCCGGCGCAGCGCCGCGGTGAAGCCGGGCAGCGGGCGGGACGACGCCCATGTTGCCGGCAGCGGCCTCGGTGATCACGCAGGCGATCTCGTCACCGTGGGCGGCGAAGGCGGCCTCGAGGGCGTCCACGTCGTTGTAGGGCAGCACGATGGTGTCGGCGGCGCTCGCACCGGTGACGCCGGGGGTGTCGGGCAGCGCGAAGGTGGCCAGCCCGGAGCCGGCGGAGGCGAGCAGCGCGTCGACGTGCCCGTGGTAGTGGCCGGCGAACTTCACCACCAGGGGCCGGCCGGTGAAGCCGCGGGCCAGCCGGACGGCGCTCATGGTCGCCTCGGTCCCCGAGGACACCAGCCGCACCTGCTCGCAGCGGCGCCACCCGGGCGACGAGTTCCTCGGCGAGCAGCACCTCGCCCTCGGTGGGCGTCCCGAAGGAGAAGCCCGCGGCGGCGGCGGCCGTCACCGCGGCGAGCACCTCGGGGTGGGCGTGGCCGAGGATCATCGGCCCCCAGGAGCAGACCAGGTCGACGTACTGCCTGCCGTCGGCGTCGTAGAGGTACGGGCCGGCGCCGCGGACCATGAACCGGGGCGTCCCGCCGACCGCGCCGAAGGCGCTGACCGGGGAGTTCACCCCTCCCGGGGTGACCGCCCGGGCCCGCTCGAACAGCGCCTCGGACGCCGGCGCGCGCTCGGGGTAGGGCTGGGCGGAGGACGGGGGGTAGGGCGTCGGCAGGGAGTTGGGCTGCGTCACCGGACCAGTGTCGCAAGCCCGCCGCCGACGGGCCTCACCGGGAGGCAAGGCTGCCCTCAGCGCACCGGGTGCGGGTCAGCTCGGGCGCAGGGTGGCGCGCACCTTCTCCATGACGGCTCCGAGGGCGACCACGTCGTCGTCGGTGAGCGGGTCGAACAGCGCGGCGCGTACCGACTCGACGTGGCCCGGCGCCGCCTTGACCAGCGCCTCGTACCCGTCGTCGGTGAGGATGCACATCACCCCGCGGCCGTCGTCCGCGCAGGGCTGGCGCAGCACCATCCCGCGGGCCTCCATCCGCCCGACGGTATGCGTGAGCCGGCTGCGCGAATTCACGATCCGGTCCGCCAGCTCCGACATCCGCAGCTGCCGCTCCGGGGCCTCGGACAGCTGCACGAGCACCTCGTACTCCCCGGACGTCAGCCCGCTGTCCTCGACCAGCTGCCGCTGCATCCGGTCCATGAGCAACCGCATGACGTCGAGGTAGGCGCGCCAAACGCCTTGCTCGTGGTCACTGAGCCAGCGCACGTCCGCCATGGTCGAAGTCTAGGCGAGCCAGGTCGCGGCCTCGGCCGCCCAGTAGGTGAGGATGACCGCCGCCCCGGCCCGGCGGATCGAGGTCAGCGCCTCCAGCGACCGCCCGCTCCCGGTCGATCCAGCCCCGCCGCGGCGGCCGCCTCGATCATCGCGTACTCGCCCGACACCTGGTAGGCGGCGACCGGGACGTCGCACCCGATCGGCCACCCGCGGCGACCACGTCGAGGTAGGACATCGCCGGCTTGACCATCACGATGTCGGCGCCCTCGGCGACGTCGAGCGCCACCTCGCGCAGCGCCTCCCGGCCGTTGGCCGGGTCCTGCTGGTAGGTCCGCCGGTCGCCCTGCAGGCTCGACTCCACCGCCTCCCGGAACGGCCCGTAGAACGCCGAGGCGTACTTCGCCGCGTAGGCCAGCACCGCGACGTCGGTGCGGCCGGCGCCGTCCAGCGCGGCCCGGACCGCGGCCGACCTGGCCGTCCATCATCCCGCTCGGCCCGACCACGTGCGCCCCGGCCTCGGCCAGCGCCAGCGCCATGTCCGCGTACCGCAGCAGGGTGGCGTCGTTGTCGACCTGCCCGCGGCGGTCAGCACCCCGCAGTGCCCGTGGTCGGTGAACTCGTCGAGGCACAGGTCGGCCATCACGACGAGCTGCGTCGCCGACCTCGGCGACGCACGTCCCGCAGCGCCGACGTTGAGGATGCCGTCCGGGTCGGTCGGCGCCCGAGCCGACCGCGTCCTTGCGCTGCGGGACGCCGAACAGCATGATCCCGCCGACGCCGAGCTCGGCCGCCTCGCCGGCCGCCGCCCGCAGCGATGTCGCGGGTGTGCTGCACGACGCCCGGCATCGAGGAGATCGGGACCGGCTCGGCGGCGCCCTCCTTGACGAACACCGGCAGCACCAGCTCGGCCGGGTGCAGGCGGGTCTCGGCCACCAGCCGGCGCAACGCGGCGCTGCCCCGCAGCCGGCGCGGGCGCACCGCCGGGAACGCCCCGCTCACTTGGCCGTCCTGCGGGTCGCACCCTTGCGCTGGCTGGGCCGCAGCACCGGCTCGCCGGCCTCCGCGGCCGACAGCCGCAGCCCGGCCCCGTACTCGGCCAGGGCCTGCACCAGCGCCTCCGAGCTCGGCTCCGGCGCCAGCACGTCGACCCGCAACCCGTGCTCCTGGGCCGTCTTCGCGGTGGCCGGGCCGATGCAGGCCACCACCGTGGTGGCGTGCGGCTTCCCGGCGATCCCGACCAGGTTGCGCACCGTCGAGCTGGAGGTGAACACCACCGCGTCGAACTGCCCGGACTTGATCGCCTCGCGCACCTCGGCGCGGCGGCGGCGCGGCCCGCACCGTGCGGTAGGCGGTGACGTCGTCGACCTCCCAGCCGATCTTCTGCAGCCCGGCGACCAGGGTGTCGGTGGCGATGTCCGCGCGCGGCAGGAACACCCGGTTGATCGGGTCGAGCACGTCGTCGAACGGCGGCCACGCGTCGAGCAGCCCCCCGGCCGACTGCTCGTGCTCGCCGGTCGGCACCAGGTCGGGCTCGATCCCCCAGTGCCGCAGCGCCGCCGCGGTCACCCCGCCGACGGCGGCCACCTTCAGCCCGGCGAACGCCCGCGCGTCCAGCCCGAAGGCCTCGAACTTCTCCCGGATCGCGCGCACCGCGTTCACCGAGGTGAACCCGATCCACTCATAGCGCCCGGTGACCAGGCCCTTGACGGCCTTCTCCATCTGGTGCGGGGTGCGTGGCGGCTCCACCGAGATCGTCGGCACCACCTGGGCGACGGCACCGTGCTCGGCGAGCCGGGCCAGCCATCGAGCCGGCCTGCTGCTTGGTGCGCGGCACCAGCACCCGCCAGCCGAACAGCGCCTTGGTCTCGAACCACGAAGCGGTGTCGCGCAGCCCCGCGGCGGCACCGACGACGACCGTCACCGGGCCCTCCAGCCGGGCCGCCGGGACCGCCGCCGCCACCTCCGCCAGGGTGCAGCTCACCGTCCGCTGCCGCACGGTGGTGCCGTGCGAGGTCACCGCCACCGGAGTGGCCGGGCCGCGGCCGGCCGCGAGCAGTCCGGCCGCAGCGCTCACCGCGTCATCGACGTGGCCCAGCACCACCACCGTGGTCGCGGCGGACGCGTGCGCCGCCCAGTCCACGGCCTCGCCGTGCGGGTGCAGCACGTGCAGCCCGACGGTGCCCGCGGGGGTGAGCGGGACGCCCGCGTAGGCCGGCACCGCGGTCACCGCGGAGACTCCCGGGACCACCTCGAAGGGCAGCCCGTCCTTGCGCAGGGCGGCGATCTCCTCGGCCAGCCCGGTGAAGGTCGCCGGGTCGCCGTCCATCATCCGCACCACCCGGGCGCCGCGGCGGGCGGCACGCACCACGAGCTTCGCCCGGGCGGCCCGGGTCATCGGCTGGCCGTCCTCGCCGAACCCGGCGTCGAGCACCTCGACCTCGGGCCGGCAGTGCGCCTCGATCAGGGACTGCCGGTCGATCTGGTCGACGATCACGACGTCGGCCTCGGCCAGGCGCTCGGCGCCGCGCAGGGTCAACAGCCCCTCGTCCCCGGGACCGGCCCCGACGAAGGAGACCTGGCCGGGGGAGGACTTGCGCGTGCGGGGGGAACTCACTGGTCACCCTCTCCTGCTCGGCTGATGTTCTGGCTGTCCGGGGTGCCGGGGCCGCGCCACCCGTCGGGAGGGTCGCCGGCCGGGGCGCGCGGCGCCGCGGCCACCAGCTCCGCGGCACCGGCACCGATGAGCTCCGCGGCCAGCTGCCGGCCCAACGCCGCGGGGTCGCCCCCCAGGGGGGCGGCCGCAGCGCGGCGGAGCTGCACCGAACCGTCGACCGCACCGACCACGCAGCGCAGCTGAAGCACCTGAGGCCCGGCCGGAGCGACCACCTCGGCCAGCGCCCCGAGCGGGGCGGCGCACCCGGCCTCGAGCGCCGCCAGCAGTGCTCGCTCGGCGGTCACGGCGGCGTGCGTGCGCAGGTCGTGCAGCGGGGCCAGGGCGGCGAGCACGGCGCCGTCGTCCTCGCGGCACTCCACCGCCAGCGCCCCCTGCCCGGGCGCCGGGAGCATCCGACTCGGGTCGATGATCTCGCTCACCTGCTCGGCCCGCCCCAGCCGGCGCAGCCCGGACAGGGCCAGCAGCACCGCATCGAGCCGGCCGTCGGCGACCAGCCCCAGCCGGGTGTCGACGTTGCCGCGGATGTCCACCACGTGCAGGTCGGGGCGCAGCGCGCGCAGCTGGGAGGCGCGCCGCGGCGACCCGGTACCGACCCGGGCGCCGGGCGGCAGCGCGTCGAGGGTCAGGCCGTCGCGCGCCACCAGCGCGTCGGAGGGGTCCTCGCGGGCCGGTACCGCCGCCAGCGCCAGCCCGGCGGCGGGGGCGGTGGGCAGGTCCTTCAGCGAATGCACGGCCAGGTCGACGGCCCCGGACAGCAACGCCTCACGCAGCGCCGAGACGAACACCCCGACCCCGCCGAAGGAGGTCAGCGGGGCGCGCGAGACGTCGCCCGCCGTGGTCACCTCGACCAGCTCGACGCGCACCGGCCGGCCGGTGAGCGCCGACGCCGCCTCGATGCCGCGCGCCACCATCCGCGACTGCGTCACGGCGAGCGCGCTGCGCCGGGTGCCCAGCCGCAGCGTGGTGGTCGCCCCGGAGACCGCCGACTGCGGGGTGGTGGTGGTCATGCCGCGCCTCCTCGGACCTCGGCGACGAACCCGGGCGCCGCCGCCGCGGCGGCCCCGGCGGGAGAACCTCCGGGGGCCGCCGCGGAGTTCCCGGCGAACTCCCCCGCGGGGGAGCCCGGCTGGTTCCCGGGCACGCTCACCTCGGCCAGCGCCCCCGAGACCGCCGCCAGCCGCTCCGGGTCGAGCCCGAACAGCTGGCTCAGCGCCTCGGCGTACGCCGTGCCGCCCGGCTCGGCGGCGAGCTCCTTCACCCGCACGGTCGGGGTGTGCAGCAGCTTCTCCACCACCCGGTGCACGCTCTGGCGGACCTCGCTGCGGATCCGCTCGTCCACCGGGCCGAGCCTCGACTCCAGCCGGGCCAACTCGGTGTCGACCACGGAGCGGGCCAGCGCGCGCAGCGCCACCACCGTGGGGGCCACGGCCTGCGCCCGCTGCGTCGACAGGTACTCGGCGACCTCGGCCGCCACCAGCTCGCGGACCAGGGCGAGATCGGCCCCGATCGCGTGCGTGGCCAGGTGCTGGCCGAGGCGCTCGAGGTCGATCACGATGGCGCCGACCAGGTCGTCGACCTGAGGGTCGACGTCCCGCGGCAAGGCCAGGTCGATGTACGCCTGGGGACGGCCGGAGCGGGCCACCAGCGCGGCACGGACGGCGTCCACGCCGACCACGTGCCCCACCGCGCCGGTGCACGAGACGACCACGTCGGCCGCGGCCAGCACCTCCGGGAGCAGGGCCAGCGGCACCGCCGTCCCGCCCCAGCTGCGGGCCAGCCGCTCCGCCCGCTCGGGAGTGCGGTTGACGACGGTGAGCCGGCCCACCCCGGCCCGGGACAGGCTGGCCACGGCGAGGCCGCTCATCGCGCCGGCCCCGACGACGACGGCGTGCAGGGCGCCGAGCGGCCCGACCGCGCCCTCGGCCCGCTCCAGCCCGGCCTCGAGCAGGGAGTGCCCGGCGCGGTCCAGCCCGGTCTCGGCGTGCGCGCGCTTGCCCACCCGCAGCGCCTGCTGGAGCAGCCCGCCGAGGGCGCGGCCGGCCGATCCGGCGTCGGAGGCCGCCCGCAGCGCCAGCCTGACCTGGCCGAGGATCTGCTGCTCGCCCAGGGCCATCGAGTCCAGCCCGCAGGCCACCGTGAACAGGTGGGCCACGGCGGCTGCGTCGTAGTGGACGTAGAGGTGGTCGGTGAGCTCGTGCAGGCCCACCCCGGTGGCCGCAGCCAGCCGGGAACTGACCTCCGCCACCCCTCCGTGGAACTTGCTCACCTCGGCGTAGACCTCGAGCCGGTTGCAGGTGGACAGCACCATCGCCTCGGCGACGTGGTCGGACGCGCAGAGCACGGCCTCCAGCCGGCGGCAGGCGGCCGCGTCGAGGGCGGCGCGCTCGAGCAGGGCGATCGGCGCGGTGCGGTAGGAGAGCCCGACGGCGAGAACACTCATCGCGCCACCTCCGCCGGCGCCGCGCCGGGATCGCCGTCGACACCGCCGGGGGCGACGTCCATCGCCAGCCGGGTGGCCAACCGGCGCTGCTCGTGGAAGGCGAGGATCTGCAGTTCGGTGGACAGGTCCACCTTGCGGACCATCACCGGGTCGGGCACGGCCAGCACCACGGGGGCGAAGTTGAGCACGCTGGTCACCCCGGCGTCGACCAGCCGGTCGCACACCGCCTGCGCGGCAGCGGCCGGAGTGGCCACGACGCCGATGTGGATGTCCTCCTCCTGCACCACCCGCTCGAGGTCGGCCACCGAGCGGACGATCAGCCCGCCCACCGTCTCCCCGATCACGCGGGTGTCGGCGTCGAGCAGGGCGGCGACGGTGAACCCGCGGGAGACGAAGCCGCCGTAGTTGGCCAGCGCGTGCCCGAGGTTGCCGACCCCGACGATGGCCACCCGCCAGTCCTGGGTGAGCCCGAGCTCGCGGGAGATCTGGTACACGAGGTAGTCCACCTCGTAGCCGACCCCCCGGGTGCCGTAGGAGCCCAGGTGGGACAGGTCCTTGCGGAGCTTGGCCGACCCCACGCCGACCGCTGCCGCGAGCTCCTCGGAGGACACAGTCTCGACCCCGCGCTCGGCGAGGGCGGTGAGCGCGCGCAGGTAGACCGGGAGCCGGGCGACCGTGGCGTCGGGGATCCCCTGCCGCAGCGGGCGGGCCTGGCGCACCAGATGGGCCGGGCGCTGGGTGGACACGGCGGGGCCTGCTCCTTCGGGACCTGTCGGGGACCGCTCCAGGGTAGGCACTTGTGAACGTGTGCACAAAGTTGACGGCGGGCACTCCCAGATGCTGGACGAACGGCGAACGCCGACCGTGACCGAATGGCCACGCAGGTCGTACCGGGTGCGCCCTTTCGGGGTCAGCGGCGCAGCGACCAGGGCCGACGGCCGGCGAGGGCGTCCCGCAGCCGGGACTCCTCGACCCGCCAGTAGGCGTGCTGCCTGCCGTCCACCAGGACCACCGGGATGCTCTCCGCGTACTGCGCGGCCAGCCCCGGGTCGTCCAGGATCGACAGCTCCTGCCAGTCGGCACCGGCTTGCGCCGCAACCCTCGCCACCACCACCCGGGCCTCGTCGCAGAGATGACATCCCGGCTTCCCGATCAGGGTGATCCGCGCCACCCCGCCAGGGTAGCCAGCGCCGGCCGACGCAGGCAGGGTCGCCCGCCCGGCAGTGTCCCGGCAGGGTGGCTGCGCCGTTACAGTGGCGATATGTCCGCAGGCCGTGCGCCGCGCCCACCCACAACCCCGGAGCCCGAGGTCCAGCCGGGCACCGCGGCGCCCGAGGTGGAGGCGGCCCTCGTCGTCCCGCTCGACCCGGTCGCGGCCGCCTTCTTCGACGTCGACAACACCATCATGCGCGGGGCGTCGATCTTCCACCTCGCCCGGGGGATGTACGCACGCAGGTTCTTCACAGTCCGGGACATCGCCCGGTTCGGGGTCCAGCAGCTGCGCTTCCGGCTGCTCGGGGAGAACCTCGACGACGTCGCCGACATCCAGCAGCGGGCGCTCGGCTTCGTGGCCGGGCACGCCGTGTCGGAGTTGCGGGCCATCGGCGAGGAGGTCTTCGACGAGGTCATGGCCCGCAAGATCTGGCCGGGCACGCACGCCCTCGCCCGGATGCACCTCGATGCCGGCCAGCGGGTCTGGCTGGTCACCGCCTCACCGGTCGAGGTCGCCGAGGTGATCGCCCGCCGGCTGGGGCTGACCGGGGCCCTCGGCACGGTCGCCGAGCACGTCGACGGGATCTACACCGGCCAACTGGTCGGCCCGCCCCTGCACGGCACGGCGAAGGCCGACGCGGTGCGCGCGCTCGCCGACCGGGAGGGGCTCGAGCTGGCCCGCTGCGCGGCCTACAGCGACTCGGCCAACGACATCCCGCTGCTCAGCCTGGTGGGGCACCCGTGTGCGGTGAACCCGGACCACCGGTTACGCAGCTACGCCCATGCCCGCGGCTGGCGGGTGCGCGACTACCGCACCGGCCGCAAGGCCGCCCGGGTCGGCCTGCCCGCGGCCGGAATCGCCGGCGCCGTGGCGGGCGCGGTGGTGGGAGCGCTGGCCGCCGACCGGCACCGCCGCACGCGTGCCTGACCCGAAACACCGCGCAGAAGAGCACCCGGTCAGAAGAACACCGAGCGCCGCTGCACCAGCAACGAGTACAGCGTCTGTTGGATGGTCTGGCGCACCCTGTCGGTGAGGTCGAACACGAGCATCGGGTCCTCCGCTGCCCCGGCCCCGAACTCGTCGGTCGGCACCGGCACGCCGAACTCGATCAGCCACTTGCTCGGCAGCGGCAGCAACCCGAGCGGGCCGAGCAGCGGCCAGGTCGGGGTGACCGGCATGTAGGGCAGCCCCAGCAGCCGGGCGAGCGTGGGCAGGTTCCCGATGATCGGGTAGGTCTCCTCGGCACCGACGATCGAGCAGGGCACGATCGGGGTGCGGGTGCGCAGGGCGGCGGAGACGAACCCGCCCCGGCCGAAGCGCTGCAGCTTGTACCGCTCGCTGAACGGCTTCCCGACGCCCTTGAACCCCTCGGGCCAGACCCCGACCACCTCCCCCGAGGACAGCAGCCGCTCGGCGTCGGCGTTGGAGGCCAGGGTGACCCCTGACTTGCGGGCGAGTTCGCCGATCACCGGGGTGCGGAACACCAGGTCGGCACCCAGTGCGCGCAGGAAGCGGTGCTCGGGGTGCTCGTCACGCACCGCCAACTGGGTCATGATCGCGTCCAGGGCGATGGTGCCGGAGTGGTTCGCGACCACCAGCGCACCGCCGGTGGAGGGGATGTTGTCGATCCCGCGGACCTCGACCCGGAACCAGCGCCGGTACACCGGGCGGAGCAGGCCGAACACCACCGTGTCGGTGAGCTCGGGGTCGAAGCCGAAGTCGTCGATCTCGTACTCGCCGCTGAGCCGGCGACGGAGGAAGCCGAGGGCACGGGTGATGCGGTCGTCGAGCTCGCCCGGCGACGCTGCCTCGCCCAGGACGTCGGCGAGATCCTCGCCGGCCTGCTCCACCACCGCCGCCAGGGCCACCAGCCGCTCCCGCCGTACGGGGGCGCGGCGCGGCCGGCCGGTTCCGGTCGGGCCGGAGGCGACGGGAGCCGAGGTGATCCGGACGGGCGCCTGCCGGGCGCCGGCCCGGCAGCCACGGAGCGGACCGGAACGCCGGCCCGGGCAGCACTGCGGGCGGGGCGGCGGAGCCCGGTCTCGACCGCAGCCGGCTCGGCCGGCCTGTCCTGGCCCGGCAGCTCCTGGCCCGGCCTGTCCTGGCCCGGCAGCTCCGGGGCCGGCGCCTCCCCCTGCGGCTCCGCCCCGCCGAGCAGTGGGTTGGGGCGGCCCCGGCGGCGGGCCCGCTCCCCCGAGGCCCGCCGGGCTCCGGCCGCCACGGTGGCCGATGCCTCGCTCCGGGCTGCTGCACCGCCCCGTTGGTGCCCCGGCGGGTCCGCCATCACCAGGCCCTGCCCGCGGGCTCGAGCCGGTGCGCGAGGCCGGCCAGGCCCCGTTCGGCGCGGCCGATGAGCTCCGGCGACAGCGGCCCGCCCAACCCGTGGCCGCGGACGAAGTCGAGGAACGCCTGTCGGGTGGTGTGCCGCGGCTCGAATCCGAGCACCGCCCGCATCCGGGTGGTGTCCAGACCGCGGCCGTAGCTGAGGAAGCGCATCTGCTCGGGGGAGAAGTCCGCGAGCCCGGAGCGGCGGATCAGCTGCCCGATCACCCCGCTCAGCGCCGGCGGGATCGGCGCGGTCGGCCGCCCGGCCAGCCGGGCGGCCTGGCTGAGCATGATCACCCCGTCCCCGGCGACGTTGATCACGCCGGTGGCCGGCCCGACCGTCGCAACCCGCAGTGCCTCCAGCCCGTCGTCCTCGTGCACGAACTGCAGCCGCGCGTCGAAGCCGAGCACGGTGGGGATCACCGGCAGGCTGAAGTAGTCGGTGAGTGCGGTGTGCACGCCCGGCCCGATGAAGTTCGCCAGCCGCAGCGTCGCCACCTCGACGTCGGGGCGTCGCCGGGAGAACCCGCGCACGTAGCCCTCGACCTCGACGGAGTCCTTGCCCCAGCCGGAGCGGGGCAGCACCTTCGCCCCGGTGTCCTCGGTGAACAGGGCCGGGTCGCGGTGGCTGGAGCCGTAGACCGCCGCGGTGGACTTCACCACCAGCCGGCGCACGGAGGTCGCCTTCTGGCAGGCGGCGAGCAGCTGCATCGTGCCGATGACGTTGATCTCCTTCATGGAGACCCGCCCGCCGGCACCCGTGGGGGTGGCGATCACGTTCATGTGCACGACGGTGTCGACGCCCGCCTGCGCGATCACCTTGGCGATCATGGGGTTGCGGATGTCGGCCCGGACGAAGTCCGCCGCCCCGATGTCGTGCGGCGGTGGCACGACGTCGACGCCGATCACCCGGCTGACGGCCGGATCGGCGGTCAGCAGCCGTGCGAACCGGCCACCGAGGTAGCGGGAGACCCCGGTCACCAGGACGGTCCGGCCCATCGCAACCCCCTGATGCCTCGAAGGGTCGGCCGCCGGCGCGACGGCCGACCCTCGCGCTACTTCTTGTTGCGGCGCTGGTGGCGCGTCTTGCGCAGCAGCTTGCGGTGCTTCTTCTTCGCCATGCGCTTGCGGCGCTTCTTGATGACGGAGCCCACAGGTCCTCGCAGAGTCTCGGGGTGGTCACATCGACCGTGACCATCGGTGCCGTGTGCTGCGCACGGCACGGGCCGACGCAACTCCGGACGACAGCCTACCCGTGGCGGGGGCGGGTGACGGCACCCTGCGTGCGGGCAGCCTCGGCGGTGCCTGCCGCTCAGGCGGTGTCGACGAAGGACTGGCGCAGGTAGTCGTGCACGGCCTGCTCGGGTACCCGGAAGGAGCGCCCGACCCGGACCGCGGGCAGCTCGCCGGAGTGCACCAGCCGGTAGACGGTCATCTTCGACACCCGCATGATCGTGGCCACCTCGGCCACGGTGAGGAAGCGCACGTCGGCGAACTCAGCTGGCATTGCAGCACATCCCTCGAAGCCTGCGGCACCGGCGCGGCGTCCGGCGCGCTCCATCCGCACGAGTGTCACCTTAGGGGCAGATGTGACTGGTGGGGAAGGCCGGGCGTGTCCAAGGGTGAACGCAGCGCCACCATTGCCGGGCCGTTCCGCCGCGCTTGTCCCGGTATGGGCCCCCAGGCGGGGCGCGCTCAGTCGAACCAGGCGTTGAGGCCGTGCAGCGGGAAGACGGCCTTGCGGGTCGCCATCACCGCCCGGTCCGCCGCGTCCTCCGGGTCGTGCCCGGTGGCCCACGATCGCCACCACACCTGCATGCCGTCGGTCATCCGCAGCGGCGCCGTCCGGCCGTAGCGCTCCAGCACGTACTCCCGCCACGCCTGCGGCACCTCGACCTCGGGGTCCACCGGGTGGTGGGCGGCGATGCCGAGCAGGTGCGCCCACGCCCGCGGCACGACGTCGACGACCTCGTACCCGCCACCGCCCACCGCCACCCAGCGCCCCTCGCAGTACTCGTGCGCCAGGTCGTGCAGCGCCGCGTACGAGGTCCGCTGGCAGTCCAGCGACAGGGCAAGGTGGGCGAGCGGATCCTGTACGTGGGAGTCGCAGCCGTGCTGGGTGATCAGGATCTGCGGCTCGAACGCCCGCAGCAGTGGTGGCACCACCGCGTCGAAGGCCCGCATCCAGGCGGCGTCGCCCGTCCCCGGCGGCAGCGCGACGTTGACCGCGCAGCCCTCCGCCGCGGAACCACCGATGTCCTGCGGCGCACCCGAGCCGGGGAACAGCACCCGCCCGGTCTCGTGCAGCGAGATCGTCATCACCCGGGGGTCGTCCCAGAAGATCCGTTCCACCCCGTCTCCGTGGTGGACGTCGACGTCGACATAGGCCACCCGCTGGGCCCCCGCGGCCAGCAGCGCCCGGATCGCGACGGCGATGTCGTTGTAGACGCAGAACCCGCTGGCCCGGTCGGGCATCGCGTGGTGCAGGCCGCCGCCGATGTTGACCCCGTGCTGCGTCTCGCCGTTCCACACCGCCAGCGCCAGGTCGGTGGTGGCGGCAACCACCCGGGCGCTGGCGGTGTGCATGCCGGGGAAGGCCGGGACGTCGTCGGTGCCCAGCCCGAACGCCTCCGTCGTCGGCGGGTGCTCGAGCGAGGCGGCCTTCACCGCCTCGACGTACTCGGCGGTGTGCACGCTGAGCAGGAGGTCGTCGCCGGCAGGATCGGCGCCGCAGAGCGCCACCCCGGCGTGGTGCAGCACCCCCAGGTCACGCGCCAGCCGTACCGTCAGCTCCAGGCGCACCGGCGACATCGGGTGCTCGGGCCCGAAGTCGTAGGCCATGAACGACTCGTCCCACGCGATCCGCACCGCCTCCATACCACCCACCGTACCCAGATATGGCAGCGCCGGGCCCGGCCCGGGCCAGGCGCACCCGCCGGACGCGCGGCCTGGTGCGCCGGGTGAACGCTCCCCACCCCGGCTCGGTACGGTGTTCCGGCCGCGCCCAGGTGCGCCGAAGCGAGGAGACGACCGCCGTGAACGCCAGCAAGGCTCCCCGGGACAACCACGTGCTCGTCTGCGGGCTCGGCCGCTTCGGGTCCGCGACCGCCATCACGCTCACCCGGATGGGTCACGACGTGCTGGCCGTGGACCGGGACGCGAAGATCGTCGGCGACCACGCGAACCTCGTCACCCACGCCGTCGAGGCGGACTCGACCAGCCTCGAGGTGATGGAGCAGATCGGCGCCCGGGACGCCGGGATCGCCGTGGTCGGGATCGGCACGTCGGTCGAGTCCAGCGTGCTCACCTGCGCGAACCTCGTCGACCTCGGGGTCCCGCAGATCTGGGGCAAGGCGCTGTCGCCGCCGCACGGCAAGATCCTCGAGCGGATCGGCGTGCACCACGTCGTCTACCCCGAGAAGGACGCGGGGCAGCGGGTCGCGCACCTGGTCACCGGCAAGCTGATGGACTACATCGAGTTCGACGACGGCTTCGCGATCGTGAAGATGCGCCCGCCGCAGGAGACCCAGGGCTTCACCCTGGCCGAGGCGCAGGTACGCAGGAAGTACGGGGTGACCGTGGTCGGGGTGAAGCCACCCGGGCAGGACTTCACCTACGCCGTGGCCACGACCCGGGTGCTCCCGCACGACGTGCTCATCGTCAGCGGCAGCAGCCAGCTGATCGAGAAGTTCGCCGCGCGGCCGTGACCCGGCGACTGCTCGCCCTGCTCGGCCGGCCGCACCTCAGCGGCGGCGGCCCGTGGCGGCACCCGGTGCGCTGGGCGGTGATCGGGCTGGCCGCCACCATCGGCGTCGGCACCCTGCTGCTGCTGCTGCCGGCCGCGTCCCGCGGGCCCGGAAGCGCCGGCCTGCGCACGGCACTGTTCACCGCCACCTCGGCGGCCTGCGCCGCCGGCATCACCCTGGTCGACACCGGCTCGTACTGGAGCGGCTTCGGCCAGGGCGTGATCCTCGCGCTGGTGGAGATCGGCGGGCTCGGGCTGATGATCTCCGCATCGCTGCTCGGCCTGCTCGCCGCCACCCGGCTGGGGCTGCACTCGCGGCTGGCCCGGCAGTCCGCCGACGCCAGGGTGGACCTGACCACGGTGCGCAGGGTGGTCTCGGGCAGCGTCATGATCGCGCTCGCCGTGCAGGGGGCGGTGCTGGGGGTGCTCACCCTGCGGCTGTGGCTGGGCCACGGCTACGGCCTGCCCAGAGCGCTGTACACCGGGCTGTTCGACGCCGTGTCGGCGTTCTGCAACGCGGGATTCTCGCTGGCGCCGGACAGCATGGCCCGCTTCTCCGCCGACCCGCTGGTGCTGGTCCCGGTGGCGCTGGCCGTGCTCGCCGGCGGGCTCGGCTATCCCGTGCTGCTGGAGGCGTTGCGGGTGCGCCCGGTGCGGCTGTGGTCGGTGCACACCCGACTCACGCTCGTCGTCACCGCCGTGCTGCTGCTGGTGGGCCCGGCCGTGGTGGTGATCGGGGAGTGGCACAACCCCGGCACCCTCGGCTCGCTGCACCCGGCGGCGCGGGCGCTGTCCGGCACCTTCGACGGGATCGTGGGACGCACCTCCGCCTTCCACACCTTCGACTACGCGCACGCCGACTCCTCGACGCTGCTGGTGATGGACCTGCTGATGGTGATCGGGGGGGCCAGCGGAGGCACCGCCGGTGGGGTCAAGGTGACCACGGTGGGCGTGCTCGTGCTGGCCGTGATCGCCGAGGTCCGCGGTCACGCCGACATCGACGCGTTCGACCGCCGGATGGCCCCGGGGACGATCCGGCAGGCGGTCGCCGTGTGCGGGGTCGCCTTCGCGGTGGTGGTGGGGGTGGCCTTCACCCTGCTGGAGCTGACCGGGGAGAGCCTGGACCGGGTGCTGTTCGACGTCGCCTCGGCCTTCGGCACGGTGGGGCTGAGCACCGGCGTGACCGACCAGCTGGCGCCGCTGGGGCAGCTGCTGCTCGGGGCACTGGTGGTGGCGGGCCGGATCGGGCCGATCGCCGTCGCGACGGCGCTGGCGCTGCGCCCGACCCGGCAGGCCTTCCGCAACCCGGAGTCCCGCCCGATCCTCGGCTGAGGGTCAGACCGAGCCGGCGGACAGCTCGCGGGACCGGTCGCGGGCAGCCTCCATCGCGGTCAGGAACGCCGCCCGCACCTTGTGGTCGTCCAGCTGCCGCAGCGCGGCCATCGTGGTGCCGGCCGGGCTGGACACCTGCTCGCGCAGCACGGTGGGGTGCTCGCGGGTCTCCTTGAGCATGGTGGCCGCGCCGTACAGGGTCTGCACCACCAGCTCGGTGGACGTCGAGCGGGGCAACCCGAGCAGCACGCCCGCCTCGATCATCGCCTCGACGACGTAGAAGATGTACGCGGGCCCCGAGCCGCTGATGGCCGTCACCGCGTCCTGGTGGTACTCCGGCACCTGCAGCACCTTTCCGGTCGCCGACAGCAGTGCCTCGGCGCGGGCGAGGTGCGCCTCGTCGCAGTGGCTCCCCGGGCTGATCGCCGCCATCCCCTGGTCCACCAGCGCCGGCGTGTTCGGCATCACCCGCACCACCGCGGCCCCCGCCGGCAGCCGCTGCTCGACGAAGGCGGTGGTGATGCCCGCCGCGATGCACACCACCAGCGCGCCCGGCCGGACGTGGTCGTGCACCTCCTCGAGCAGGCCCGCGAGGTCCTGCGGCTTGACCACCAGCACCACCGTGTCGGCGCTGGCCACCGCCTGCGGGTTCGCCAGCACCCGCACGCCGTAGCGTTCCGACAGCTCGGCCGCCCGTTCCGGGCGGCGCTCGGTGATGACGACGTCGGAGGGCTCGCGCCCCGCGCGCAGCAGCCCGGACAGCAGGGTCTCGCCCATCACACCCGCACCGAGAATCGCGATCGTCTCGCCCATCACCAGCTCACATGCCCTTCGGCGGATCGGGCCCGCGCGCTCAGCCGCGGGACAGCAGGGATCGGAGGAAGAAGGCGAGGTTCGCCGGTCGCTCCGCCAGCCGGCGCATCAGGTACCCGTACCACTCCGTGCCGTAGGGCACGTACACCCGCACCGTCTCCCCCTGGGCCGCGAGCCGGAGCTGCTCGCCGGGCCTGATCCCGTAGAGGAACTGGTACTCGTAGCTTCCCGGGGCCCGGTGCCGGGCCACCGCGAGCGCCCCGGCGATGTCCACCAACCTCGGGTCGTGGGTGGCGACCATGGGGTAGCCGTCGCCCGCCATCAGGACCTTGAGGCAGCGCACGTACGACAGGTCCACGTCGCGCTGGTCGGTGTAGGCGATCGTGGCGGGCTCGCTGTACGCCCCCTTGCACAGCCGCACCCGCGAACCGGCGCCGGCCAGATCGGCGCAGTCCGCCTCGGTCCGGCGCAGGTAGGCCTGCAGCACCGCGCCGACCCAGCCGAAGTCCTGCCGCAGCTCGCGCAGCACCGCCAGGGTGGAGTCGGTGGTGGTGTGGTCCTCCATGTCGAGGGTCACCGTGGTGCCGCACTCGGCCGCCGCCACGCAGATGTCGTGGGCGTGCTCGAGGGCGATCTTCTCCCCGTCGCGCCCGAGCGCCTGCCCGACCGCCGACAGCTTGACCGACACCTCGACCTGCGCCGCACCCGCGGCCGCGGTGAGCCCGGCGTCCGCCAGCTGTCGCAGCACGGTGCGGTAGGCGTCGCGGACGGCGCGGGCCTGGGCCAGGTCGCCGGTGTCCTCGCCGAGATGGTCAAGGGTGGCGCTGAGCCCGGCGGCGGCCAGCCGGGTGCAGGCGGCGACCGCGTCCTGCGGCTGCGTCCCGGCGACGTAGCGGGCGACCACGGCGCGGGAGACGGGCGCGGTCTCGACCAGGTGACGCACCCGGGTGCTCCGGGCGGCCTGCAGCAGGACCTGCCGTACCACGAGTCCTCCCTCACTCCGCCACCTCGCGCGGCGGCTCGCCGGTCCGGGTCGAAGGGTACGCCCGGTACAGTGGCGCTCCGTGCCCGGACCTGACGAGACCGCCAGCCCGACCCCCGCCGCGCCCCCCGGGGGCGCGGGGCTCGCGCTGGCCAAGCGTGGCGCGGAGTACGCACTGTGGGCACGGGTCGCCGTGCAGCGCAGGGTGGAGTCCCGCTCCCGGCGGGCCGGCACCGAGCGCCCCCGCCCCGCCCCGGTGCCCCCCACCGACGTGCTGCGCAGCCGCGCGGACTGGGCGGCGGCCGCCGCCGAGTGCCGCCGGCTGCGGCTGCCCCTGCACCACGACCGGCCGAAGAACTGGGACGCCCTCGGCGCCGTCGCCACCGTGCTCGCGGAGTGCGGCGCCGGCGCCCGGGTGCTGGACGCCGGCAGCGCGCGCTACTCCCCGGTGCTGCCGTGGCTGCGCCTGTACGGGCTGGAGGACCTGGTCGGGAACAACCTGGAGTTCGGTGCCGACGTGCGCCGCGACGGCGTGCTGTTCCGCTACGGGGACATCACCTCCACCGACTTCCCCGCCGCCCGCTTCGACGCGGTCACCTGCATGAGCGTGGTCGAGCACGGCGTGCCGCTGGAGGCCTTCCTCGCCGAGTCGGCGCGGATCCTGCGGCCCGGCGGGGTGCTCGTGGTGTCGACCGACTACGACGCCGACCCGCCGGACACCACCGGGATCACGATGTACGGCCAGCAGGTGCACATCTTCTCGCCCGCGCAGATCCGTGACCTGGTGGCGCTCGCCGCGGGCCACGGCCTGCGGCTGCTCGGGGAGCTCGCACTCGAGCACGCCGAGCGCCCGGTGCACTGGCAGCGGACGGGATTGGACTACACGTTCATCCGGCTGGCCTTCCGGCGGGAGTGAACGCCGGAAGGCCGACCGTCCCCGCACCGGGCCGGGCCACGGGGTTCGGGCCGTAGGGTTCGGGCCGTAGGGTTCGGGCCGTAGGGTTCGGGCCGGAGGGTTTCAGGCCGTGCGCCGGCGCAGCGTCGCCGCCCCCGCCCCCACCGAGGCGACCACGAACGCCAGCACGATCAGCACGTCCTTGAACACGGCACCGGTGCCGCCCGGGTCGGTGGTGATGGTGGCCATCGCATCGACGGCGTACGACAGCGGCAGCACGTCCGACAGGATGCGCAGCGCGTCCGGCAACTGGTCGCGGGCCACCAGCAGGCCGCAGAGGAAGAACTGCGGGAGCACGAAGGCGGGCATGAACTGCACCGCCTGGAACTCGGTGGAGGCGAACGCGCTCACGAACAGCCCGAGGGCGGAGCCGAGCAGGGCGTCCGCCACCGCCATCACGAGCAGCTGCCAGAGCGGACCGGCGACGCTCAGCCCGCACACCCACACCGCGAAGGCGGTGGCGATGACGGCCTGCACCGCGGCGAGGATCCCGAAGGCCAGCGCGTAGCCGGCAACGAAGTCGGCCTTGGCCAGCGGCATCGTCAGCAGCCGCTCCAGGGTGCCGGTCTGCCGCTCGCGCAGGGTGGTGATGCTGGTGAGCAGGAACATGATCACGAACGGGAAGATGCCCAGCAGGGGGGCACCGATGTGGTCGAAGACGGGGGTGTTCTGGAAGATCCACGCCCCCAGCCCGAGCAGCACGCAGGGCACCACCAGCAACAGCGCCACGGTGCGCCGGTCGTGCCGGATCTGGCGCAGCACCCGGGCTGCGGTGGCCATGGTCAACGCGGCGCTCATGCCGTCAGCTCCTGCGGTCCGGTGGGGCGGGACGTGCCGTCGGCGGCCGCCGCGGCCTGCGCCTCGGCCCGGTCGACGAGGGCGAGGAACGCCTGTTCGGCGTCGGGGGCGCCGGTCGCGGCGAGCACGCCGGCGAGGGTGTCGTCGGCGAGCATCATGCCCGCTCGCATCAGCAGCAGCCGGTCACAGCGCACCGCCTCGTCCATCACGTGGCTGGACACCAGCAGCGTCACCCCGGTGCCGGCGAGCCGGCGGAAGATGGCCCACAGGTCGCGGCGCAGCACCGGGTCGAGCCCGACGGTGGGTTCGTCGAGCACCAGCACCTCGGGGGTGCCGACCAGCGCGGCGGCCAGCGAGACGCGCGACTCCTGCCCCCCGGACAGCGAGCCCGCCCGGTCCTTGGCGTGCTCGCTCAGCGCCACCAGGTCGAGCACCCTGGCGACCTCGGCGGCGAGCCCCGAACGAGGGGTGCCCACCACCGCGGCGAAGTAGCGGATGTTCTCCTCGATGGTCAGGTCGGGGTAGATGCTGGGCGCCTGGGTGAGGTAGCCGACCCGGTCACGCAGCTCGCGGCTGCCCGCGGGCCGGCCGAGCACGCTCACGGTCCCGCCGGCGACCCGCTGCACCCCGACGATGCTGCGCATCAGGGTGGACTTGCCGCAGCCGCTGGGGCCGAGCAGGCCGACCACCTGTCCGCGAGGGATCTGCAGGGAAAGCCCGGGGATCACCGGACGGCCTCCGCGGACGACCCGCAGGCCCTCCACCCGGATGGCCGGGTCGACACCCGGCGAGTTATTCATCATGTGATGAAAATAGCGGCGGGGAGCCCTCCGGGCAAGCGTCGACGCGGGCGCCTCAGCCGACCAGGTAGCGCTGGAGGGTGGGGGCCAGCAGGGCCACCAACTGCTCGACGTCCGCAGAGGCGAGCGGCTCGGCCCGGACCACGTAACGCACCACCGCCATCCCGATCATCTGCGCCGCGGCCAGCGTCGCCCGCAGCTCGGCGTCGGGCGAGCCGAGGCCCTCGGCGATCCGGGCGAGCAGCTCACGGGTGACGAACTCGCGCAGCACCCGGGCCGCCTCGGGGCTGGACAGCACCGCGCGGAGCAGCGCGATGATCCGCGCGCGCTGCTCCGGACCGTCCCAGGCCTGGAAGAACGTCCGCACCACCCGCTCGCCGATGCCCTCCGGCCCCCCGCTGAGCATCGGCCCGATCACCTCTGACGGCCGGATCGGGAAGTCCATCGCGGCGACGAAGATGTCCTCCTTGCCGTCGAAGTAGTGGTGCACCAGCCGGGCGTCCACCCCGGCCGCGCGCGCCACCCCGCGCAGCGTCACCGCGTCGTAGCCGCGGGCGGCGAACTCCGTCCGGGCAGCGTCGAGGATGGCCGCCCGCAGGTCCTCACCGGCCGGGCGCCGGCCTCGGCGCCGCGGTGCCGGGGCGCTCGGGCCCGCCGCAGCGCTCACCGGTGCCGCTCGGCCAAGGCCGGTTCCCCACCGTCACCCACGGGTGCGGCGAGGTTCAGCCGGGCGAAGGCCAGCGACTCGGCCAGGTCTGCCTCCCGCTCCTGGCGGGAGTGGCAGCGTCGCGTACTCACCTCCACCACCACCGTGCCCGACCAACCCCGCTCGGCCAGCATCCCGAGCAACGGTGCGCACGGCTGGTCGCCCCGACCCGGCACCAGGTGCTCGTCCCGGGCCGAGCCCAGCCCGTCGGCGAGGTGCACGTGGGCCAGCCGGTCCCCGAGATCGGCGGCCATCCGCATCGCGTCCGACCCGGAGGTGGCGGTGTGCGACAGGTCGAGCGTCACGTGCCGGTAGGGCTGTGGCACCGGGTCCCAGCCCGGCAGGTAGGCGAGGATCTCGCGGTTGCGCGCCCGCCACGGGTACATGTTCTCCACCGCCAGCTGGACGCCGTGGCGGGCGGCGCGCTCGGCGATGCCCTCGACGAAGCCCGCGGCGTACTCGCGCTGCCAGCGGAACGGCGGGTGCACGACGACGGTCGAGGCGCCCAGCGCGACGGCCAGCTCGCACGACCGGTCGACCTTGTCCCACGGCTCGCGGCCCCAGACCCGCTGCGTGACCAGCAGGGTGGGTGCGTGCACGGCGAGCACGGGGACGGCGTAGTGCTGCGACAGCGCCGCCAGCGCGGCGGCGTCCTGGCTCACCCGGTCCGTCCAGACCATCACCTCGACACCGTCGTAGCCGAGCTCGGCCGCGAACGCGAAGCCGTCGACGCAGGTCTGCGGGTACGCCGAGGCGGTGGACAGGGCGATCCGGGCGGACGGCACCCGCACCGCCGCGGGCCGCTCAGCACCGACGGGACCGGACATGCCCTCAGGCTAGTCGGCGGGCGGCGGGGGCGAGCCGGTCTCAGCCGGCACCCTCGCCCACGCTCGCGATGGTGTCGAGGCGGCGCAGGATGATCCCCTCGCGCAGCGCCCACGGGCAGATCACCAGCTCCGCGGCGCCGAGCAGGTCCATCGCCGCATCCGCGACCAGCGCACCGGCCAGCAGCTGCCCGGCCCGGGCGGCGGAAACCCCGGGCAGGCCCGCCCGGTCATGGGCGCTCATCGCGGCCAGCCGCGGCAGCTGGTCGGCGAGCGCCTCCCGGCGCAGGGTGCGGGCGACGTACGGCCCCTCGCCGCTCGGGGCCGCACCGCAGACGCGGGCAAGGGATCGGAAGGTCTTGCTGGTGCCCACGACGAGGTCCGCCGCGCCCGCCTTGGAGACCTCCCGCACCACCCGCGCCACCTCGGCGCGGACGAACTTGCGGGCCGACCTGATCTGCTCGGGCGGCGGCGGATCCCCGGCCAGCAGGTTGCGGGTGAGCCGGCCCGCGCCCAGCGGCAGCGACACCGCGACGTCGGGCAGCTCGTCCACGCCGCCGGCCAGCTCCAGCGAGCCACCGCCGATGTCGAGGACCAGCAGCCGGCCCGCCGACCAGCCGAACCAGCGCCGGACGGCGAGGAAGGTCAACCCCGCCTCGTCACCGCCCGGCAGCACCCGCAGGTCGACGCCGGTCTCGCGGCGGACCCGGGCCAGCACGTCCTCGCCGTTGGGTGCGTCGCGCAGCGCGGAGGTCGCGAAGGCCAGCATCTCCTCCACGCCCTGGTCCTCGGCGACCTCCAGGCAGGAGTGCACGAAGCGCACCAGCGCGTCCCGGCCGTCGGCGGCGATCCGCCCGTCCGGCTCCAGGTGCTGGGCGAGCTGCAGCTCGACCTTGTGCGAGCTGGCCGGCCACGGCCGCGCCCCCGGGTGGGCGTCGACCACGAGCAGGTGCACCGTGTTCGAGCCGACGTCGAGAACCCCCAGCCGCATGCCGCGACCGTACCCGGTGGCCGCTCCGCGGACAGCAACCGGCACACCGGCCCTACCCTTGCCGGGTGCCGCTCACCCCGCAGGAGTCCCCGCTCGACAGCGCCCGGACGTGGCTGGAGTTCCCCGACCCCGAGACCCCCGCCGGGCAGCCCCCCACCCGGGCGTTCCGCTGCGACCTGAGTTGGCTCACCTCGTCCTGGACCTGCATCTACGGGTCCGGCTGTGCCGGGATCTACACCGAACGCCCCGACGACGGCTGCTGCACGCTGGGGGCCCACTTCGCCGACCGGCAGGACGAGCGCCGGGTGCGGGCGGCGATGAAGCGGCTCACCCCCCACCAGTGGCAGCACCGCGCCGAGGGCAGGCGGAGCTGGACCGAGACCGACCCCGACGGGGCCCGCAAGACCCGGGTGGTCGACGGCGCCTGCATCTTCCTCAACCGGCCGGGCTGGCCCGCCGGAGCCGGCTGCGCGCTGCACCTGCTCGCCCTCCAGGACGGCGACCAGCCGCTGCACACCAAGCCCGACGTGTGCTGGCAGCTGCCGCTGCGCCGCTCCTACGACACCGTCGAGCGACCCGACGGCACCGAGTACCAGCAGGTGACGCTCGCCGAGTACGACCGCCGCGGCTGGGGGGCCGGGGGCCACGACCTCGACTGGTACTGCTCCGGGAACGCCCAGGCGCACGTCGGGCGCGAGCCGGTGTTCCGGTCGCTGCGCGCCGAGATCGTGGAGCTGATCGGGGCGCCTGCGTACGCAGTGCTCGCCGAGCACTGCGAGCAGGTGCTGGCCGCCCGGCGCCGGCTGCCGCTGAGCGTCCACCCGGCCACGTCCGCCGCCCGCAGGGGGCGCGGGTAGCCTCAGGGGCACGCGAAGGGCTGAGGCACACGAAGGGCTGAGGCACGCGAAAGGCTGAGGCACACGAAAGGCTGAGGACATGCGAGGGGCGAGGGCATGAAGGTGTGCATCCCGGTGACCGACGACGGCGAGGTCCAGCACGGCTGGGGACGCGCGGACAAGATCGCGGTGGCAGACGTGGACGGCGGGGCGATCTCCTCGTGGCAGGAGCACGACGTGCGCTGGGGCGTGCTGCACGACGAGGGCACCGAGGGCGCCCACCACGCCCGGGTGGCGCGCTTCCTGCGCGAGCAGGGGATCGAGCTGGTGCTCACCGGCGGGATGGGCGGCGGGCAACGCCGCATGCTCGACACCATGGGCGTGCAGGTGCAGCTCGGGGTCACCGGCGACGCCCGGTCCGCCGTCGCGGCGGCCTCGGCGGCAGCAGCCACGGGCCGGTGACGGCCGGGGCGATCCCGAGCCCCAACATCTGGAACTCCCCGCAGACCTACGAACTGGAGAACCGGGGCGTCGATCCCGACGGGGTGCTCGAGGCCGCGATGGCGGGCATCCGCCCCTGGGCGGGCGCCACCGTGCTGGACATCGGCTGCGGCAGCGGGTTCCACCTGCCCCGTTTCGCCCGCGAGGCGGCCCGGGTGGTCGGGGTGGAGCCGCACCCTCCGCTGCTGGCCCTCGCCCGCCGCCGGGTGGCCGGGCTGGCGACGGTGCAGGTGCTGGCCGGAACCGCCCAGCAGCTGCCCGTGCCCGATGCGTCGGTCGACGTCGTGCACGCCCGCTGGGCCTACTTCTTCGGGCCGGGGTGCGAACCAGGGCTGGGCGAGATCAGCCGGGTGGCGCGCCGCGGGGGGGCCGCCTTCGTCATCGACAACGACTCCACCCGCTCGACCTTCGGGCGATGGTTCCGGCGCGCCCTGCCCGAACACGATCAGGTCGCGGTGGAGCGCTTCTGGGCGCTGCACGGCTGGAACCGCACCCCGCTGGACATCCGCTGGGAGCAGCCCACCCGGGCCGACTTCGAGGCAGTGGTGGGCATCGAGTTCACCCCCGCGCAGGCCGCGCTGATCCTGTCCGAACACCCCGGCAGCAGCGTCGACTACGCGGTCAACCTGTTCTGGCGCACCTTCGGCTGAACCCGCCGGGCGGCCGCGGGCCCGGGCGCGGCTCAGGCGGCCCCGGTGGTGTTGCCCGCCGGCAGCCAGTACCGGGAGACGGTGTCGCGGGCCGGGTGTCGGACCCCCGCCCGGGCCACGTCGAAGCCCGCGAGGATGGTCTGCGTCACCCTGGCGAGCACCGCACCGGCCCGCTGCGGCTGCGGCACGGTGCACTCCAGCGCCGCCGCACACACCCAGTTCATCGTCCCCGCGTCGAACACCCCGGCCCCTGAGGGGGCCACCCAGTAGACGCTGGTCTGCGCGGTGAGGTGGCCACGGCAGCTGAACCGGGAGTAGGCCACCACGCTCATCGGCTTCGGGCGGTCGGCGGCCGGGTACACCCGGTCGGACTCCGGCGCGACCACCCCCGGGAAGGCCTCCCCGGCGTGCAGCCCCGCCCCGGCGTACCCCCACCAGGTCGGGTCGGAGACCGTCCACGGCGCGGAGGCGGGGAAGCAGTCGTAGCGCATCCCGGTGAGCAGTTCCTCCGGCCTGGCCCCCGGCGGGTCGCGGAACCGGGCGGTCGCTCCCCCGGGATCGGAGCGCGCCAGCGGATCCATCGACGCGTCCTTCGCACCCACCACGATCCGGGGCGCCCCGTCGCGCCGGGACGGCTGCCCGGGTACCCCGATCGCCCGGCCGGCCAGCCGCACCCGCCAGTAGGAGGTGTTCGCGCCGAAGACGGCGAGGTTGGTGCCGCGGCCCACGGCGGCGATCACCGCGTCGTGCAGGGCACCGGTCCAGTACTCGGCGTGCCCGCCGAAGACCACCGCGGCGGCCCCCGCGAGCAGGCCCGGATCGCGGGCGAGGTCGTAGTCGGTGGTCCAGGCCAGCGGCAGCGCCGAGCGCTCGCCGACCTGGGCCAGCCCCAGGTCGAAGCGCAGGAAGTGCCCCGCCCCGAACTCCCCCGCGTACGGCCGGTCGTAGGACACCGCGAAGCTGCGCCCGGCCGAGGAGCCCGGCGCGCTCTTGTACAGCGACCGCCCGCCCCACAGGTTGTACGCCTGCCAGGTCATCGTCCCGGCGACCAGCAGCACCCGGCCGTGGGCGTCGGCGCTGCGCACGGTGACCGGCACGTAGCGGCTGGCCAGGGCCGTGTCGAGGCGGAAGAGGTAGTCGCCCTCGGGCCAGCCCGCGGTGGACACCAACGTGGTGAGGTGCCAGGGCGCCAGCGCCGCGCCGGTGGCACGCATCCCGCCCGCGTCGGCGAGTGCCGCGTTCAGCGTTGCCGCCCTCGGCTGCGGGTGGGCGGCGGCCGTACCCGACCAGACCAGCCGTGCCCCGCTGCCGCCGTACCACCCCATCCGGAAGGCGCGCACGGTGACCGGGCCGGCGACCTTGACGTTGACGTAGAGCCCGACCGGCTGACCCGGCAGCACCGACACCCGGTCGGCGTAGGCCTCCAGCCCCGGCCGGTTCCCCCGTGCGGCACCGACCTTCCACCCCGGGGACCCGGCTCGGGCGTCCTCGGCCCGGATCGCCTCCGCCCAGCCCGCCGGCGTCGTGGCAACCATCGCCGCGTTCGCGCCGATCGCGGCGCCGCGGGCCGCAGCCGCGGTGGCGGCGCCCGCGCGGCTGCCCGGCCGGGCCGCGGGAGCGCCGGCGCTCCCGAAGTCGCCGGCGACGTACGCCACCCCGGCACCCACCCCGGACAGGGCGGCGAGCCCGGCCGCGACCACCCCGAAGATCCTGCTGGCACGCATGACTCTCCACCGCGTCCCTGCCCCCGCTGTCCGGGGGCGGCCATCGCAAGAGACGTCCCGCGGGGTCGCGGTGTTCCGGGACACCTCCACGCCCGGTCAACACCGCTCCGGCGCAGGCTGAGCGCGGGCGGGGCCGCCTCCGGCGCAGGTGGGGCGCGGGCGGGGCCACCTGCGGCGCAGGTGGGGTGCGGGGCGGGGCCGGCGTCGGGTCGCGCCGCGTCACCGTCCGCGGGATCGTGAGTCATGGCATCCACGGGAGCATCCACGGGAGCATCCGCACCGCCCGACGGCGCACCGGCGGGCCCGCGGGCCCAGGCCCCGATCCGCTGGCCGCACCCCGACCGCCTGACCGTGAGCGCGGTCACCACCTGGGTGCTCGGCCTGCTCATCGGCCTGGCCATCCCCGCCGCCATCGTGTCCCCGAACCGGAAGTTCGCCCCCGCGGGCAGGGTCTGGACGGCGTTCAGCTTCTCCGTGCTGGGTGCCGTGCTCATGATCGGGGCGGCCGCGGTGCACTGGCGCCGTCGGGGGCAGGCCGAGTCGCTGGTGCTGGGAGCCGTCCCCGCGGTCACCGTGCTCGTGGGCGGCATCATCCTGGCCACCGCCAAGATCTACGGGGGCCGCTGAGCGTGGCCGGGGCCGACGGCGGCGAGCTGCTGGTCTACGGCACCTCCTGGTGCACCGACTGCCGCCGCAGCAAGCAGTTCCTCGGTGAGCAGCGCGTCCCGTACACCTTCGTCGACGTGGACGCCGACGCCGACGGCCTGCGCCTGGTCGAGCAGCACAACGACGGCAAGCGCATCATCCCGACGATCCTGCTCCCGGGCGGGGCCGTGCTGGTCGAGCCGAGCAACGCCGAACTGGCCGCGGCGCTGGGGATCCGCACCAGCGGCAGCCGCAGCTTCTACGACCTGGTGATCGTGGGCAGCGGCCCGGCGGGGCTGACCGCCGCGCTGTACGCCGCCCGCGAGGGGATGGACGTGCTGGTGCTGGAGCGCGCCGCGGCCGGGGGGCAGGCCGGGATCACCGAGCGGCTGGACAACCTGCCCGGCTTCCCCGACGGGATCGGCGGCGGCGAGTTCGCCGACCGGCTGCGGCGCCAGGCCGAGCGCTTCGGGGTCGAGGTGGTGACGGCGGTCGAGGTGAGCCGGGTGGGCGTCGACGGCCGCTACCGCGTCGTGTCCACCGCCGCCGGGCAGGAGTACCGCTGCTACGCGCTGCTGCTGGCCACCGGGTCGACGTACCGGCGGCTGGGGATCGAGGGCGAGGAGGACTTCATCGGTGCGGGCGTGCACTTCTGCGCCACCTGCGACGGCCCCTTCTACCGCGGCGGCAGGGTGCTGGTGATCGGGGGCGGGAACTCGGCGGCCGAGGAGGGGCTGTTCCTCACCCGCTTCGCCCGCGAGGTGGTGGTCGCCACCCGCGGCCCGGCGCTGACCGCCTCGCGCACCGTGGTCGACAACGTGCTCGCCCACCCCGCGATGCAGGTGCGCCCGAACACCGTACCGATCGCCTTCCGCGCCGCCACCGCGCCGGGGGCCGGCGGGAAGCTCGCGACCGTGGTGCTGGCGGGCCCCGACGGGGAGCGCGCGGAGGCGTTCGACGCGGCCTTCGTGTTCATCGGGCTCTCCCCGAACTCCGCGCTGCTGCGCGGGCTGGTCGAGTTGGACGCCGCCGGGTTCGCCGTCACCGATGGGATGCTCGCCACCAGCCTGCCCGGGGTGTTCGCCGCCGGGGACGTGCGCGCAGGGTCGACCAAGCAGGCGGCGAGCGCCGCGGGCGAGGGCGCCACCGCCGCGCTGGCCATCCGCCGCTACCTCGAACCGCTCGCCTCCGGGATGCCGCACCGCGCCCCGCCCTCCGCTGCCGGGGTCTCCGCTGCCGGGGTCTCCGCTGCCGGAATCTCCGGTCCGGTCGACACCACCGGGGTGGCTGGCTAGCAACCGGCTGAGCCCCGCTGCGGTCCCCGGCCGGTGCCGGGCGGGGACTGTCGCCGGGCTGCCCTACGGTGCTCCCGTGGCCACAGGAGCGAAGAGCAGGCCGGCCCGGCCCGACCGGCCCGCCTACCGGTGCGCGGAGTGCGGCTGGACGGCGGCGAAGTGGGTCGGCCGCTGCGGGGAGTGCCAGGCCTGGGGCAGCATCGCCCAGGTCGACGAGGCCCCCGTCGGGGTGACCCGGATCCGTTCGGTGTCCACCCCGGCCTGCCCGATCGCCGAGGTGGACGCCGAGTCGGCGGCCATGTGGCAGACCGGTGTGGACGAGCTCGACCGGGTACTCGGCGGGGGGATCGTCAGTGGTGCCGTGGTGCTGCTGGCCGGTGAGCCCGGGGTGGGCAAGTCCACCCTGCTGCTCGATGTCGCCTCCCGGGCCGCCGCCGGTTCACGCACCGTGCTCTACGTGACCGGCGAGGAGTCGGCGGCCCAGGTGCGGCTACGGGCCGAGCGGATCGGTGCGCTGCGCCCCCGGTTGCTGCTCGCCGCCGAGACCGATCTGTCCACCGTGCTCGGGCATGTCGAGGCCACCGCTCCCGACCTGCTCGTGGTCGACTCGGTGCAGACGATCGTCAGCGACGCCGTCGAGGGGTCCGCCGGGAACGTGGGGCAGGTCCGCGAGGTGGCCGCCAGCCTGATCCGGGTGGCCAAGTCCCGGTCGATGGCCACCGTGCTGGTGGGGCACGTCACCAAGGACGGCTCGATCGCCGGCCCGCGGGTGCTGGAGCACCTCGTCGACGTGGTCTGCCAGTTCGAGGGTGACCGCCACTCCCGGCTGCGGATGGTGCGGGCGGTGAAGAACAGGTACGGGCCGACCGACGAGGTGGGCTGCTTCGACCTGTCCGACACGGGGATCGCCGGGCTCGCCGACCCGAGTGGGTTGTTCCTGTCCCGGCACGCCGAGCCGGTGCCCGGCACCTGCGTCACGGTCACCCTGGAGGGGCGCCGGCCGCTGCTGGCCGAGGTGCAGGCGCTGGTCGCGCCGAGCGCGCTGAGCAACCCGCGGCGGGCCACCTCGGGGCTGGAGGCCAGCCGCGTCGCGATGGTGCTGGCCGTGCTGGAGCGGCGGGCGGGGACGGCCCTGGCGGGCCGCGACACCTACGTGGCCACCGTGGGCGGTGCGCGGCTGGCGGAGCCGTCGACGGACCTGGCGATCGCGCTGGCGGTGGCCGGGGCGGCGCTCGACCGGCCGATGCCGCAGGGAGTGATCGCCATCGGCGAGGTGGGTCTCGCGGGCGAGGTGCGCCCGGTGACGGGCATCGGCCGGCGGCTGGCGGAGGCCGCCCGGCTCGGTTACCGGCGGGCGATCATCCCGGCGGGCAGCGACGACCCCGCGCCGGAGGGGATGGTCGTGCTCGAGGCTGGCGACATCCACTCCGCGCTGCGGCACGCCACCCTGCTCCCCGGTGGCCCGGCGCGCCCTCCGGCCCCGGTTCTCCCCGCGCCGGTTCTCCCGGCGCCGCGGGCGAGGACGCGGGCGGAGCGGCGCGGTGGTGAGGCGGCGCGCCCGCGCAGCGTGGTGCGCCGGCGGACCGCCGGTCCTGCGTACACTCTTCTCGGACATCGTCGGCACCCGGGTGCCAGGGACCACAGCCCGCTGCGGTCGACCCGGCAGGTGCGCACGCAGGTGCGGCCCAACAACGTTCAGGGGGTGAAGGTGGCACACGAGCGGTCCGCGGAGGAACAGCTGCGTGCCACGCTCGCCGCGGTCGCGCCGGGAACGGAACTGCGCGACGGTCTGGAGCGCATCCTGCGCGGCCGCACCGGGGCGCTGATCGTGCTCGGCTTCGACAAGACGGTCGAGGACATCTGCACCGGCGGCTTCTCCCTCGACGTCGAGTTCTCCGCCACCCGGCTGCGGGAGCTGGCGAAGATGGACGGAGCCATCGTCACCGATCGCGACGTGACCGAACTGCTGCGGGCCGCCGTGCAGTTGCTGCCCGACGCGACCATCGAGACGAGCGAGTCGGGCACCCGGCACCGCACCGCCGAGCGGGTCGCCAAGCAGGCCGGCTTCCCGGTGATCTCGGTCAGCCAGTCGATGCGGATCGTCGCCCTGTACGTCGGCGGGCTGCGGTACGTGCTCGAGGGTTCCGATGCGATCCTGGCGAAGGCGAACCAGGCACTGGCGACGCTGGAGCGGTACAAGGCCCGGCTCGACGAGGTCACCGGCACCCTGTCGGCGCTGGAGATCGAGGACCTGGTGACCGTCCGCGACGTCTCGATCGTGGTGCAGCGGCTGGAGATGGTGCGCCGGATCTCCGAGGAGATCGCCGACTACGTGGTCGAGCTCGGCACCGACGGCCGGCTGCTGTCGCTGCAGCTCGACGAGCTGATCGGCGGGGTCAGCCCCGACCGCGAACTGGTGATCCGCGACTACCTCGACAGCGCGCGTCGCGAGCGCAGCATGGTCGACGTGCTGGTGGACATCGCCGCGATCCCCTCCCCCGAGCTGGTCGACCTGTCGACGGTGGCGCGGATGCTGGGCTTCAGCACCGGGGGCGACGCGCTCGACGTCGCGGTCAGCCCGAAGGGGTACCGGTTGCTCAACAAGGTGCCCCGCCTGCCCGGTGCCATCGTCGAGCGCCTGGTCGACCACTTCGGAGACCTGCAGAAACTGCTCGCCGCCAACCTCGACGACCTGATGACCGTCGACGGGGTCGGCGAGCAGCGGGCCCGGGCCGTCCGCGAGGGCCTGTCGCGTCTGGCCGAGTCGAGCATCCTCGAGCGTTACGTCTGACTGCCCGGCACTGCGGCTCCGCCTCTCGATGACCCCGCCCCGCGGTGCGGCCCGGCGGGTGCGGTGCGACGATTCCGCTGATGCCCAGCCACCCCCTGCACCAGCCCGTGCTGGCCTGGTACACCCGCGCCGGTCGTGACCTGCCGTGGCGCGACGCTGCCTGCTCCGCCTGGGGAGTGCTGGTCAGCGAGGTGATGCTGCAACAGACCCCGGTGGCCCGGGTGCTCCCCGCCTGGCAGGCCTGGCTCGATCGCTGGCCCACCGCCGCAGCGCTCGCCGCCGCCCCCGCGGGTGAGGCGATCCGGCAGTGGGGCCGGCTCGGGTATCCGCGCCGGGCGCTGCGGCTGCACGAGGCGGCCGCGGCGATCACCGCACAGCACGGTGGCCAGGTGCCCAGCGATCACGCGGAGCTGCTGGCGCTGCCCGGCGTCGGCGCCTACACGGCCGCCGCGGTCGCCTCGTTCGCCTTCGGCCAGCGCCACCCGGTGGTCGACACCAACGTCCGCCGCGTGCTGGCGCGGGCCGTCGGCGGTGCCGCCCGGCCACCGGCCGCACCGACCGCCGCCCAGTGGCGACTGGCGGCCACGCTGGTGCCCGACTCCGCGCCGAGGGCGGCTCGCTGGGCGGTGGCGACGATGGAGCTCGGCGCCCTGGTCTGCACCGCGCGGGCACCGCGCTGCCCGGTGTGCCCGGTCGCGGACCACTGCGCGTGGCAGGCTGCGGGACGGCCCGCGGCGCACGGGCCACGGCCGCGCGGGCAGGCCTACGCCGGCACCGACCGGCAGGTCCGCGGCCGGCTGCTCGCCGCCCTCCGGGAGGCGCCGGGCCCGCTGGGCCGATCCGCGCTCGCCGCCGCGGTTCCCGACGCGGGCCTTCCCGACTCCCGCCAGCGCGACCGCTGCCTCGACAGCCTGGTGGCCGACGGGCTGGTAGAACCGCTGCCCCGCAACAGGTTTCAACTGCCGGGGCACTGACCGCCGCTGCGTTGCGGCCCGCCCTGCGCCGCGGCCCGTCCCGCCCCGCACCCACCCGGCCCCGCCCTCCACGCCGGAATTTCCCCCCTGGTCGGTGCCGGGTCGCGGGTATGCTCCCGGGTTCGTGCGCGCTGCGTGGGCCTTCGCCGCGGCCGGATTCCGTCGCTACGCGCAGTACCGGGCGGCGACGGCTGCCGGAGCCTTCACCAACGCGGTGTTCGGCCTGCTGCGGGCGAGCATCCTGACCGCCGCGGTCGCCTCGGCCGGCGGCCGGCTGGGAGGGTACGACTCCGCCGGGGTGGCCACCTATGCCTGGCTCACCCAGGCGGTCCTGGCCACCGTCCATGTCTTCGCCTGGACCGAGCTGGCCGACCGGGTGCGCACCGGAGACGTCGCGGTCGACCTGGCCCGCCCGGTTGACCTGCAATGGCAACTGCTCGCCGCCGACCTCGGCCGGGCGGCGTACGTGCTGGTGCCGCGGGCGTTGCCGCCGCTGCTGGTCGGCGCGCTCACCTTCGGGCTGCGGCTGCCCGGCGCACCGGCCTCGTACGCCCTCGGGTTCCTCGCCCTGCTGCTGGCGGTGGCGATCTCGTTCGCCGGCCGGTTCCTGCTCAACCTGGCCGCCTTCTGGCTGCTGGACCTGCGCGGGCCGCTGACGGTCTACGTCATCGTGAGCAACCTGCTGTGCGGCCTGGTGGTACCCGTGCACTGGTTCCCACCGTGGCTGGCGGCGGTGGCAGCCGCGACGCCCTTCCCGTCGATGGTGCAGACGCCGGTCGACATCCTGTCCGGCCGGATCTCGGGGTTCGCCGCCGTGCACGCCGTCGCGCTGGCGGCGGGCTGGCTGCTGCTGGCGCTGCTGGCCGGGCGCGGCGTGCTCGCCCGGGCCACCCGCAGGGTGGTGGTGCAGGGTGGCTGAGCGGGCTCCGGCGACCTGGCAGGCCTACCGGGCGGTGCTCGGGGCCAGGCTGCGGGCGCAGACGAGCTACCGCACATCCTTCGCCGTGGAACTGCTCGGGAACCTCGCCGCCGCTGCGGTGGAGCTCGCCGAGGTGTACATCATCTTCCACAACATCACCGTGCTGGGCGGGCTCGACGTGCACGGGGCGCTGCTCATCTTCGCCTTCTCCCACCTCGGGTTCGCCCTCGCCGACGGCGCCGTCGGCAGTCTGGACGAGATGCCCCGGCTGGTGCGCGCGGGAACGCTGGAGGTGCTGTTGCTGCGCCCGTTGCCGCTGCTGGCGCAGCTGATCACCGGCGACGTCACGCTGCGCCGTTTCGGGCGGGCACTGCTCGCGCTGGCGATCCTCGGGTTCGCGCTGGTTCAGGCCCCGATCCGGTGGACGCCGCAGCGGGTGGCACTGGTGGTGGTCACTCCGGCTGCCGGCGCCGCGGTGTTCGCGGCGCTGTTCGTCGCCGCCGGGGCGGTGCAGTTCTGGCTGGTGGACGCGGCCGAGGTCACCAGCGCCTTCACCTATGGCGGCTCCTACGCCGCGATGTACCCGGCCGCGGTGCTGCCACTGCCGCTGCGGGTGCTGTTCACCTTCGTCGTCCCCGCCGCCTTCACCGGCTACCTGCCGACCCTGGCCCTGCTCGGCCGACCCGGGCCGGCCGGCCTGCCGGCCTGGCTGGGATGGGTGGCCCCGGTGGTCGGGGCCGCGGCCTGGGCGCCCGTGCTGGCGGTGTGGCGGCTCGGGGTGCGGCATTACACCGGTGCGGGCGGCTGAGGCGGGAGGAGGCGAGATGCCGGAGCCCGGGAGTGACCCGGCCGCGGTCAGGGTGCGGGACCTGTGCCGCGACTTCGTCGTGCACCGCGCGGGGGGCAGGCTGCGCCGCGAGCGGCAGCTGGTGCACGCGGTGGCCGGGCTGAGCTTCACGCTCGGGCGCGGGGAGGCCGTCGGGTACATCGGGGCCAACGGCGCCGGGAAGTCCACCACGATCAAGATGCTCACCGGCATCCTCACCCCCACGTCGGGCGAGGTGCGCACCTTCGGCCTGGACCCGGTGCGGGAGCGGCGGCGGCTGGCCCGCCGCATCGGCGTGGTGTTCGGGCAGCGCTCGCAGCTGTGGTGGGACCTGCCGCTGGCGGAGTCGTTGCGCATCCTCGCCGCCGTCCACCGGTTGCCGCCGCAGCGCTGGCACGACAGGCGTGACGAGCTGGTCGCCCGGCTCGACCTCGGCGAGTTCCTCGCCACCCCGGTGCGGCAGCTGTCGCTGGGTCAGCGGATGCGCGGGGAGGTGGCCGCCGCGCTGCTGCATTCCCCCGACCTGCTGGTGCTGGACGAGCCGACGGTGGGGCTGGACGTGCTGAGCAAGGAGCGGCTGCGGGTGTTCCTGCGTGCCGAGCGCGTCAGCCACGGGCGCACCCTGCTGCTGACCACGCACGACATGGACGACGTCGAGCGGTTGTGCGACCGGCTGCTGGTCGTCGACCGCGGCCGGCTGGCCTACGACGGCGACCTGCCGGGGCTGGTGCAGCGGGTGGGCGCCCGCCGGGTGATGGTGGTGGACCTGGCCGAGCCGTGCGACCCGCTGGAGGGGGTGGTCGGCACCGAGCTGATCGGGTGGGAGGCCGGCGGGCTGCGCCAGCGGCTGGCCTTCTCCCCCGAGCGGACGACGGCGGCGGCGGTGTTCGCGGCGGTCAGCGAGCGGGCGCCGGTCCGCGACCTGGGCATCGTCGAGCCCGATATCGAAGACGTCGTGCGCCGGCTCTACCTGTCCCGCTCCGCCCGGCCCCGTCCCGACGGCGGCAGCGAGGAGCACCGGCAGCCGCCCCCGGGTTGACGCGCTAGAGCAGTCGCAGCATCCGGCTGTTGCCCAGGGTGTTGGGCTTCACCCGGGCGAGGTCGAGGAACTCCGCGACGCCCTCGTCCATGGATCGCAGCAGTTCGGTGTACACCTGCGGCTCCACCGGCGTCCCGTCGATCGGGTGGAAGCCGTGGCGGAGGAAGAAGTCCACCTCGAAGGTGAGGCAGAACAGCCGCCGCACGCCGACCTCGCCGGCCTGCACCACCAGCGCGTCGAGCACCTGGTGCCCCACCCCGTGCCCGCGCCAGGCCGGGTCGACGGCGAGGGTGCGGACCTCGGCGAGGTCCTCCCACATCACGTGCAGCGCGCCGCAACCGACCACGGAACCGTCGGGCGCCTGCGCCACCCGGAACTCCTGCACGTCCTCGTACAGGGTCACCCGCTCCTTGCCGAGCAGGATGCGTTCGCGGGCGTATCCGTCCACGAGCCGGACGATCGATGGCACGTCGGAGGTGCGGGCGCGGCGAACGCTCACCCCGGTGTGTGGCTGCTCGGTCACGCTGCGATCCTGCCATCCCCTGGTAGCCGCCCCCGGCCGCCGGTGCGGGCCGGGACGCAGGGGTGGCCCGGTCCTGAGACCGGGCCACCCCTGCGTCGTCCGCCGATGCGCGCCTGCGCTCAGCCCTGGCCGGTGAGCTCCTCGCCGCCCGCTGCCGGCTCGAGCCCGGCCGCGGCCTCTACCGGGGGGACGTCCGGCAGTGGCGACTTGGTCGTCCCGGAGAAGGTGAACTTCGAGTTCTCGCCCTCGCCCTCGACGCCCACCAGCACGATCTCTCCCGGCCGCAGCTCGGAGTAGAGGATCTTCTCGCTCAGCGCGTCCTCGATCTCGCGCTGGATGGTCCGCCGCAGCGGCCGGGCCCCGAGCACGGGGTCGTAGCCGGTGGTGGCGAGCTTGACCTTGGCGGCCGGGGTGAGCTCGATGCCCATGTCCTTGTCGCGCAGCCGCTCGTCGACCTTGGCGATCATCAGGTCGACGATCTGGACGATCTCCTCCTGCAGCAGCTGCGGGAAGACGATGGTGTCGTCGACGCGGTTGAGGAACTCGGGCCGGAAGTGCTGCTTCAGCTCGTCCGTGACCTTGTTCTTCATCCGCTCGTAGCCGGACTTGGCATCGTTGCCGGCCTGGAAGCCCACCGTGACGCCCTTGGCGATGTCGCGGGTGCCGAGGTTGGTCGTCATGATGATCACGGTGTTCTTGAAGTCCACCATGCGGCCCTGGCTGTCGGTGAGTCGGCCGTCCTCCAGGATCTGCAGCAGCGAGTTGAAGATGTCCGGGTGGGCCTTCTCGACCTCGTCGAACAGGACCACCGAGAACGGCCTGCGGCGCACCTTCTCGGTGAGCTGCCCGCCCTCCTCGTAGCCGACGTAGCCGGGCGGCGAGCCGAACAGCCGCGAGACGGTGTGCTTCTCGCTGAACTCGCTCATGTCGAGCTGGATCAGCGAGTCCTCGTCGCCGAACAGGAACTCGGCCAGCGCCTTGGCCAGCTCGGTCTTCCCGACGCCGGTGGGGCCGGCGAAGATGAACGAGCCGCCGGGGCGCTTGGGGTCCTTCAGCCCGGCCCGGGTGCGCCGGATGGCCTGGGACAGCGCCTTGACCGCGTCGTTCTGGCCGATGATCCGCTTGTGGAGCTCGTCCTCCATGCGCAGCAGGCGCGAGGACTCCTCCTCGGTGAGCTTGAACACCGGGATGCCGGTCGCCGTGGCGAGCACCTCGGCGATGAGCTCCTCGTCGACCTCGGCGACGACGTCCATGTCGCCGGCCTTCCACTGCTTCTCGCGTTCGGCCTTGGCCGCCAGCAGCTTCTTCTCGGTGTCGCGCAGCGCAGCGGCCTTCTCGAAGTCCTGCGCGTCGATCGCGGACTCCTTCTCGCGCCGGGTCTGGGCGATCTTCTCGTCGAACTCGCGCAGGTCCGGCGGCGCGGTCATGCGCCGGATCCGCAGCCGGGCGCCGGCCTCGTCGATCAGGTCGATCGCCTTGTCCGGCAGGTAGCGGTCGTTGACGTAGCGGTCGGCCAGGGTGGCGGCCGCGACCAGTGCCGAGTCGGTGATCGACACCCGGTGGTGGGCCTCGTAGCGGTCGCGCAGCCCCTTCAGGATCTCGATGGTGTGCGACAGCGTCGGCTCCTGCACCTGGATCGGCTGGAACCGGCGCTCCAGCGCCGGGTCCTTCTCCAGGTGCTTGCGGTACTCGTCGAGCGTGGTGGCGCCGATGGTCTGCAGCTCGCCGCGGGCCAGCATCGGCTTGAGGATGCTGGCGGCGTCGATCGCGCCCTCGGCGGCGCCGGCCCCGACGAGGGTGTGCAGCTCGTCGATGAACAGGATGATGTCGCCGCGGGTGCGGATCTCCTTGAGCACCTTCTTCAGCCGCTCTTCGAAGTCACCGCGGTAGCGGGACCCGGCGACGAGGGCGCCGAGGTCGAGGGTGTACAGCTGCTTGTCCTTCAGCGTCTCCGGAACCTCGCCCTTGACGATGGCCTGCGCCAGGCCCTCGACCACGGCGGTCTTGCCGACGCCGGGTTCCCCGATCAGCACCGGGTTGTTCTTGGTCCGGCGGGACAGCACCTGCATGACCCGCTCGATCTCCTTCTCGCGCCCGATGACCGGGTCGAGCTTGCCTTCGCGGGCAGCCTGGGTGAGGTTGCGGCCGAACTGGTCGAGCACCAGCGAGCCGGACGGCGTCCCCTCCTGGGCGCCGCCCGCGCTGGCCGGCTCCTTGCCCTGGTAGCCGGACAGCAGCTGGATGACCTGCTGCCGGACCCGGTTGAGGTCAGCGCCGAGCTTGACCAGGACCTGCGCGGCGACGCCCTCGCCCTCGCGGATCAGGCCGAGCAGGATGTGCTCGGTCCCGATGTAGTTGTGCCCCAGCTGCAGCGCCTCGCGCAGCGACAGCTCGAGCACCTTCTTGGCGCGAGGGGTGAAGGGGATGTGCCCGGAGGGCGCCTGCTGGCCCTGGCCGATGATCTCCTGGACCTGCTCGCGGACGGCGTCGAGGGAGATGCCGAGCGACTCGAGGGCCTTCGCCGCGACGCCCTCACCCTCGTGGATCAGGCCGAGCAGGATGTGCTCGGTCCCGATGTAGTTGTGGTTGAGCATCCTGGCTTCTTCTTGGGCCAGGACGACGACACGGCGGGCGCGGTCGGTAAATCTCTCGAACATCTGCGCTCCTCGTGCGGTCGTGCGGCGGAGGGACACTCCGGCTGACCTTGTCGATGCTATCTGTCGGTACCGGCGCAATCACCCCACGCCGAGGTGAGATTCCGCCGGCACCCGTGCATCGGCCAACGGAAGGCACGACTTTCGTGTTCCGGTCAGGCCCGCCGCCGGGGCCCTGTTCGCTCCTGGCTGAAGTGTCGGCAGCCCGCCGGGCGGCGTGCGCCGCGTCACCCGGGCCGCGCGCCACCCACAAGTGTGGTCTGCGTCACACCCGATCGGCGCCGCCGCCCAGCTCGCCCGGGGATGCCCCGGGCGGGGGAACTCCCGCGCTCCGGCGCGCGATTCCTCTGGGCGGAAGGCAGGCTTTGACCCTCACCGGACACCCTTCTACGCTCGTTCTCGTAACACTCGTTCGACATGCGAACACTCCCGCCGATCCGGAAGGGGGCCGATGGCCACCCTCGCCCCGTTGTCGGAGGCCGTCGCCGCCTCGATCCACGACGGCGACACGGTGGCCCTCGAGGGGTTCACCCACCTGATCCCGGTCGCCGCCGGGCAGGAGATCATCCGCCAGGGCCGGCGCGACCTGACCCTCGTCCGGATGACCCCCGACATCGTCTACGACCAGCTCATCGGCGCCGGCTGCGCCCGCAAGCTGGTCTTCTCCTGGGGTGGCAACCCCGGCGTCGGCTCGCTGCACCGCTTCCGGGACGCCGTGGAACACGGCTGGCCGCGGCCGCTGGAGCTGGAGGAGCACAGCCACGCCGGCATGGCCAACCGGTATGTGGCCGGTGCTTCGGGGCTCCCCTTCGCGGTCCTGCGCGGCTACGTCGGCACCGACCTCGCCGCGCACACCCCGACCGTCCGACCGATCGTCTGCCCGTTCACCGGCGAGACGCTGAGCGCGGTGGCGGCACTCAACCCCGACGTCGGGGTGATCCACGCACAGCGCGCCGACCGGGCCGGCAACGTCCAGCTCTGGGGCCTGCTCGGGGTGCAGAAGGAGGCCGTGCTCGCCTCCCGCCGGTCGCTGGTGACGGTCGAGGAGGTCGTGGACACGCTCGACCCGGTGCCCGGAGCGGTGGTGCTGCCGGCCTGGGCGGTGGACTACGTCTGCCCGGTTCCGGGCGGTGCCCACCCCTCCTACGCGCAGGGATACTCCACCCGCGACAACGCCCACTACCTGCAGTGGGACGCCGTCAGCCGGGACCGGGAGCGGTTCACCGCCTGGCTGGGTGCTCTCGGCGCACGCCCGGCGACGCCCACCCCCACGCCGACGCCCGGCGGAGGCAGGCCATGAGCGCGACCGGCTGGAGCACCGACGAGATGATGACCGTCGAGGCAGCCAGGGCGCTGCGCGACGGCGCGGTCTGCTTCGTGGGTATCGGCCTGCCCAGCACCGCCGCGAACCTGGCCCGGCGCACCCACGCCCCCGGCACGGTGCTGATCTACGAGTCGGGGGCACTCGGCGCCAAACCGCCGACCCTGCCGCTGTCCATCGGCGACGGCATGCTCGCCGACACCGCGGACGCCGTGGTGAGCGTCCCCGAGGTGTTCAACTACTGGCTCCAGCCGGGCCGCATCGACGTCGGCTTCCTCGGCGCGGCGCAGCTCGACCGCTACGCCAACATCAACACCACCGTGATCGGGGACTACGCCGCACCGACCGTCCGGTTGCCCGGGGCCGGTGGCGCACCGGAGATCGCCGCTTCGTGCGGCGAGGTGATCGTCATCGTCCGGCAGAGCCGGCGCGCATTCGTCGACCGGGTCGGCTTCGTCACCTCGCTGGGCTTCGGCCGCGGCCCCGGCGACCGGGAACGGCACGGCCTGCGCGGGCGCGGCCCGCGCCGCGTGATCACCGACCTCGGAGTGCTCGAGCCCGACCCCGACAGCTGCGAGCTCACGCTCACCGCGGTGCACCCGGGGGTCGAGGTGGAGCAGGTGCTGGCGGCCACCGGCTGGCCGCTGGCGGTCAGCCCGCAGCTGGCCACCACCCTCCCGCCCGGCGCCGACGAGCTGGCCGTGCTCCGCCGGCTCGAGGCCACCAAGGGCCGGTCATGACCGCCCGACCGGCCCGGCCGGGCCGGCCCGCCAGGAGGGGACACCCATGATCCGGGACGTGTTCGTGCTCGACTCCGTGCGCACCCCGATCGGCAGGCACGGCGGCGGGTTGGCCCACGTCCGCCCGGACGACCTCGCGGCGGTCACCCTGCGCGCCCTCCTCGGGCGCACCCCCGGCCTCGACCCCGCGCGGGTGGACGACGTGCTGCTCGGCGACGCCAACGGCGCCGGGGAGGACAACCGGGACGTCGCCCGGATGGCCTGGCTGCTCGCCGGGCTGCCGCCGAGCGTCCCCGGGGCGACGGTGAACCGGCTCTGCGGCTCCGGGCTGGAGGCCGCGGTGGAGGCCTCCCGGGCGATCGCCCTGGGCGACGCCTCGCTGGTGGTGGCCGGCGGGGTCGAATCCATGAGCCGGGCCCCCTGGGTGCTGCCCAAGCCCACCCAGCCCTACCCCCGCGGGCACGAGACGCTGCACTCCACCACCCTCGGCTGGCGGATGGTCAACCCGCAGCTGCCCGCGGAGTGGACGTCCTCCCTCGGCGAGTGCACCGAGGTGCTCGCCGATCGCTACGGCATCGATCGCCCCGCCCAGGACGCCTTCGCCGCCGCCAGCCACCACAAGGCCGCGGCGGCCTGGGAGGCGGGCCTGTTCGCCGCCGAGGTGGTCGCGGTGCCGGGGGCCGGCCTCGACCGGGACGAGTCGATCCGGCCCGACACCGGGATCGACAAGCTCGCCACGCTCCGGCCCGCGTTCCGCCCCGACGGCACGGTCACCGCCGGGAACTCCTCGCCGCTGAACGACGGCGCGGCCGCGATGCTGCTCGGAGACGCGGAGTCGGCGGCGGCCGTCGGCGCCACCCCGCTGGCGCGCATCGCCGGCCGCGGGGTGGCCGCGGTGGAGCCGCAGCTGTTCGGGATCGGCCCGGTGGAGGCCGCCCGGACGGCGTTGAAACGGGCCGGCATCACCTGGTCGGACCTGGCGGTGGTCGAGCTCAACGAGGCCTTCGCGGCGCAGTCGCTGGCCTGCCTGGCGGAGTGGACCGAGCTCGACCCCGCCATCGTCAACCCGCAGGGCGGGGCGATCGCCATCGGGCACCCGCTGGGGTGCTCCGGGGCCCGCATCCTCGGCTCCCTCGCCCATCAGTTGCACCGCCGCGGCGGTGGCTGGGGGTTGGCCGCCATCTGCATCGGCGTCGGCCAGGGGCTGGCGGTCGTGCTCGAAGCCTGATCCCCCACCCCGCGCCGCGTCCCCAACGCAGCAGCAGCAACCCCTTCGTCCATGGCAAGGAGGCCCGGCAATGACCGACACGCAGACCGGGACCGGCAGCGACGCCACGCTGGCGCTCCCCCAGTACGAGCGGCCGCGCGGGGTGCACCCCGCGCTGGACTCCCCCGGCTACCGCAGCACCGGGCTGCGCCACCCGCACCGGCCGCTGGTACTGCTCCCGCAGCACCTCACCGAGGTCACCGGACCGCTGCTGGGCAGCGAGCGCGTCACCCCGGCGGACGCCGACCTCACCGGCGGCCACCCGCAGGAACCGCAGGGCCAGCGGATCATCGTCCAGGGCCGGGTCCTGGACAGCGACGGCAGGGCCGTCCCGGACACGCTGGTCGAGATCTGGCAGGCGAACGCCGCCGGCCGCTACCGGCACGAGCGGGACAACTGGCCGGCCCCGCTGGACCCCAACTTCGACGGGGTGGGCAGGGCGCTGACCGACAGCACCGGCCACTACTCCTTCACCACGATCAAGCCGGGCGCCTACCCGTGGAAGAACCACCTCAACGCCTGGCGGCCCGCGCACATCCACTTCTCCCTGTTCGGACGGGCGTTCACCCAGCGACTGGTGACGCAGATGTACTTCCCGGACGACCCGCTGTTCTTCCAGGACCCCATCTTCGCGGCGGTGCCCGAGGCTGCCCGCGAGCACCTGATCTCCCACTACGACCACGGGACCACCCGCCCGGAGTGGGCGCTGGGATTCCGCTTCGACCTCGTCCTGCGCGGCAGCGCCGCCACCTTCTTCGAGACCGAGGACCCGGACGATGAGTGAGCCCGCCGTGACCGATCCCGCCGTGACCGACCGGCCGGACGCCGAGCAGCAGCCGCGGCGGTTGCCGCTGACCGCGTCGCAGACCGTCGGCCCCTACCTCGCCATCGGGCTGAGCTGGGACGACGGCGAGCAGGTCGTGCCGGCCGGGACGCCGGGAGCGGTGCGGATCGCCGGTGTGGTCTACGACGGCGCGGGCGAGCCGGTGCCGGACGGCCTGGTGGAGACCTGGCAGGCCGACCCCGACGGCCGCTTCGACCACCCCGACGACCCGCGCGGGGCCCTCGCCTGCGCCGTCGCCGGGTTCCGCGGCTTCGGCCGCTCGCGCACCCGCCCCGACGGCAGCTGGCAGGTGGTCACGCTCAGGCCCGGGGCACTGCCCGTGCCCGGGGGCGGGACGGAGGCGCCGCACCTGACCGTGTCGGTCTTCGCCCGCGGACTGCTGGACCGGGTGGTGACCCGGATCTACTTCCCCGAGGACGGCGGGCACCCGGGGGCGGGGGGCCACGCCGCCGACCCGGTCCTCGCCGGGGTGGATCCCGCACGCAGGCATACCCTCGTGGCCCGGGCGGTCGACGGTGGCTACCGGTTCGACATCCGACTGCAGGGAGAGGATGAGACTGTCTTCTTCGACCTCTGATCCCGCCGCGGGGCTGTTCGGCGGGATCTACAGCACCCCGGCGGCCGACGCCGCCACCGGCGACCTCGGCTGGCTGCAGGCGATGCTCGACACCGAGCGGGCGCTGGCCCTCGGCGCGGCCCGGGTGGGGCTGGTCGACGCCCGGCAGGCGGCCCAGGTCGCCGCGGCCTGCACCGCCGAGGGGTTCGACGCCGCGACGATCGGGCGCAGCGCGGCCACGAACGCCACCCCCGTGATCGCGCTGGTGGCCGCGCTGCGGTCACGACTGCCCGCCTCCGCCGCGCCGGCCGTCCACGTCGCCGCCACCAGCCAGGACATTCTCGACACCGCGGCCGCCCTGGTCGCCCGCCGGGCCCTGGGCCCCGCCCTGGCGGACGCGGCCGGCGCCGCCGCGCTGCTCGCGGGGCTCGCGCGGCGTCACCGCGACACGCCGCAGGTGGGGCGCTCGCTGCTGCAGCACGGCGAGCTGACCACCTTCGGCGCCGCCTGCGCTGCCCGCTTGGCCGGGGTCGCCGAGGCCGCCGAGCGGCTCGCCGCGGTGCGCGGGCACCGGCTCGCCGTCCAGCTCGGCGGGGCGGTCGGCACGCTGGCCTCCGCGGGCGGCCACGGCGAGGCCCTGGTCACCGCGGTGGCGGCCGAGCTGGGGCTGGCCGAGCCGGTGCTGCCGTGGCACACCAGCCGGGGCCGGGTGGCCGAGCTGGCCTGCGCCATCGGGATCCTCTCGGGGGAGCTCGCCGCCGCGGCCCAGGACGTGGTGCTGCTGTCGGCGACCGAGCTCGGCGAGGTGGCGGTGGCTGCGCCCGGGGGGTCCTCCGCGATGCCGCACAAGCGCAACCCCTCCGCGGCGGTGCTGGCGGTGGCGTGCGCCCATCGGATCCCCGGCCTGGTCGCCACCGTGCTCGCCGCGATGCCGCAGGAACTGCAGCGCTCCCCCGGACGCTGGCAGGCGGAGTGGGGGACGCTGAACGACCTGCTCCGGCTGCTGGCGGCCACCGCCCACCACACCCGCACCGCCCTCGACGGGCTGGAGGTTGACGTAGCGCGCATGGACGAACACGTGCAGCAGTTCCGCTCGGCCGTGCCTTCGGCGGGCTCCACCGGGTCGGCCGGGGCGTTCGTCGACCGGGCCCTTGCTGCCTACGGACCCGCGACCGAGCCCCGCCCCGCCGGCAGCGACGAGAGCGACGGCACCGGCGACACGAGCAGGAGGAGCGGCCGATGAACGCGGTCCGGCTGGGGTTCGACGTACACGGCGCGCAGGACGCCCCCGTGCTGGTGCTCGGCCCGTCGCTGGGGACCACCCGGTCGGTGTGGGACGAGGCCCTGCCGATGCTGTCCTCCGCGCTGCGGGTGGTCCGCTACGACCACCGGGGTCACGGTGGGTCCGACGTGCCTGCGGGGCCCTACCGGCTGCCCGCGCTCGGCGCCGACGTGCTCGCCCTGCTCGACGCGCTCGGCGTGCGCCGCTTCCACGCCGGCGGGCTCTCGCTGGGCGGGATGGTGGCGATGTGGCTGGCGGCCAACCACCCCGACCGGGTGGACCGGCTCGCACTGTGCTGCACCTCCGCCCATATGCCTCCCGAGCAGGGCTGGGTCGAGCGCGCCGCGCGGGTGCGCGCGGAAGGCACGGCGGCGGTGGCGGACGCCGTGGTGGCGCGCTGGCTGACCCCCGACTTCGCCCGTGAGCGGCCCGAGGTGCTCGCCCGGCTGCGCGACATGCTGGTGGCGACGCCCGCCGAGGGCTACGCCGGCTGCTGCGAGGCGATCGCGACCATGGACCTGCGCCCGGATCTGACCCGCGTGCAGGCCCCGACGCTGGTGATCGCGGGGGGTGAGGACCTGGCAACTCCCCCGGAACATGCCGAGCGGATCCGGGCTGCGGTCCGCGGGGCCCGGCTGGCGGTGGTCGAGGACGCCGCCCACCTGGCCGCCGTGCAGCGGCCGGATGAGTGCGCCCGGCTGATGGTGGAGCACCTGCTCGGGAGCGCAGCGTGAACGCCACTGCGGGCGGACTCGACCCGGGCGGGCTCGACCCGGGCGGGCTCGACCCCGCCGGACTGGCCGTGCGCCGGGCGGTGCTCGGCGACGCGCACGTGGATCGCTCACTCGCCTCCGCCGACGCGTTCACGGCCGACTTCCAGGAGTTCATCACCCGCTACGCCTGGGGCGGGGTGTGGACCCGCGAGGGGCTGGACCGGCGCACCCGCAGTTGCGTCACGCTCGCGGTGCTTACCGCGCTGCGCTGCACGGAGGAGCTGCCACTGCACGTGCGCGGCGCCCTGAACAACGGCCTGAGCCCGGCGGAGATCGCGGAGGTTCTGCTGCACACGGCGGTCTACGCCGGGGTGCCCGCTGCCAACGCCGCGTTCGCGGTGGCGCGGCAGACCCTCGCCGAGCTCGCGGAGCCCGGCGAGGACTCCGCTCCGACGGCTGTCGCACCCGGAGGCTAGGATCCCTCGAGGCTGAGCCAGACCGTCGGCGCCCGCATGATCGTGCGGGGATCCGCGCTCCGGGTCCCCGGGGACGGGCTACGGCACCACCGGCCGGGGGTCGGTCGGCCTACGCGCTCGTGCTACGAGGGACGTGCGTGCCGCCAGCGTGGCGGCAGACGGGGGACCGCGTGCCCTCGCCTGCCGGGCCAGCCTGACCGATCGAGGAGTTGCGTTCGTGACCTGCATCCGCCCCACGGCCGACGGCAGCCCGCGACTCACCGCCTCCGCCGGCCGGGCGCTGCCCGGCGTGGCGACGGACCCCGACCTCCTCGTCCTGACCGAACTACCGGGCCAGGACGACCTCGCCCTGACCGAACTACCGGGCCAGGACGACCTCGCCCTGACCGAACTACCGGGCCAGGACGACCTCGCCCTGACCGAACTGCCGGGGTCGGCGGGCGGGCAGCCGGCCGAGCGGCTGCAGGCTGCGCACCGGGGCGCCCGGGAGCGGGCCCGGTGGCTGCTCGGCCGGGCCCACGCCGGGTGGCGGGCCGGCGGACCCGGTGCCGGCTGGCTGCGGTCCACCCCGCGGCCGCGGCTGGTGTGGCCACGCATGCCGTGGCCGCTGGAGATCGCGGCCTGTGTGCTCGGCAACGCGCTCTACGAGGCGGTGAGTGCGCTCGTCCAGGCCTCTCCGGAGGCCGCCTTCCGGCACGCCCGGCAGATCGAAAGGCTCGAGCCCGATGCGCTGCGGTCGCTGGAGCACGGGCTCAACCTCGGCCTGTCCGCCCATCCCCTGCTCGCCGAGGCGGCCGGGTACTACTACACCACCCTGCACCTCACCGTGGCGGCGACCACCCTGGTCTGGCTGTGGCTGCGCCACCCTGCCGTCTACGCCCGGGCCCGCACCGCGCTGGCCGTGGTGACCGTCAGCGCGCTCGTGGTGTTCTGGATCTACCCGGTGGCTCCCCCGCGGCTCAGCGTTCCCGGCGCGGTGGACACCCTCGTGCGGCAGCACATCTTCGGCGCCCAGGACGGCAGCAACGCCCACGGTCTGGTGAACCTGTACGCCGCCATGCCCTCGTTGCACGTCGCCTGGGCGGCCTGGTGCGCCTGGGCGGTTGCCTCGGCGCTGCGCTCGCGCTGGCGGCTGCTGACCTGGGTCTACCCCGCCCTCACCACCCTGGTGGTGCTGGCGACCGCGAACCACTACGTGCTTGACGTCGTGGCCGGGCTGGCCACCGTCGCGGTGGTCGCCGTGCTCGTCGTCACCCTCGCGCCCGGATCGAGCCCGGGCGCGCCGGCGGCCCGGTCCCGCGAACCGGAACCGGCGGACGCGCGCTGAGGCCCACGCCGGCAGGTGCCGCAGGCGGAACGACGGATGCCGGTGGTGCTGCGGCGTGACGCCGCTGCACCACCGGCATTCTCCCCGTACCCGGTCGCCCGCCTCACCGCCGAGGCGTGAGGACAGCTCTCCGCATTCCGCCCCTCGGCGCGCACCGGTCGCGAGTGCCGACCCCGCGCGCCGCACGGGCTGCGGGTCAGTGTGCCGAGTCGTACGCGGCGAGGATCTCCGCCGAAACCCGGCCGCGGTCACTGACCTGGTAGCCACTCTCGCGTGCCCAGGCCCGCACCGCGAACAGGTCCGCCTTCGCCGCCGGAGCCGCGCTCGATGCGCGCGAGCGGGAGCCGCGCGAGCGCGCCGAGGAGCGCCCGCCCACCCGCCGGGCGTGCCCGATCCACTCGGACAGGCTTTCCCGCAGGTTCTCCGCATTGCCTTCGGAGAGGTCGATCTCATAGCTCACCCCGTCGAGGGCGAAAGTGACCGTCTCTTCGGCGTCACCGCCGTCGAGATCGTCGACGAGGATCACCTGAACCTTCTGCGCCATGATTTTCTCCTGAATGGCCGACCGAATGGTGCGCATACAGTATCGATCGGGAACCAGGAAATCAAAGGGCCACTTCGCCGGCGGGCACAGTCGATCACCCGGCCGAGTGATTCACGGTGAGTAGTGTCGCGGGATACGGAAGCATTACCGGTGGCCCGCCCCGGGCATCCGGGAAACTTCATGTCATGCAACCATCAGGTTTCCGCCGCGCTTTCGCGCCGCCTTCTCGGCGGTGACCAGCAAAGTCATTCAGAAATGACCGCCGGTCACTGGGGATTGACTGCGCCGGTATACCTGTGGCCCCGGCGGCCGGCGAGGGTGCCCGGCTCAGCGTGGGTCGGTCGACGACGGGACGTCGCCGTCGCCCGAAGGCCGCGCCGCTGCGGGCTCACCGGCCGCGGACGCGGCGGGGGCGGAGGCGGACGACGGCTCCGCCGGCCGTTGCGACACCTCCGACCGGGCCTGCGCAGTGCGCTCCCGGCGGTCGCCCTCGACCAGCGCCTTGATGCCGATCCAGAACACGAACAGGACTCCGGCCGATGGCACGAGAGCGAGCGCGAACTTCACCACCCCAGGAGCATACGACGCCCCGGGTGCCGGTCGGTGGCCGGCTATTCCGGCTTGACCAGCGGGAAGAGGATCGTCTCGCGGATTCCCAGCCCGGTGAGCGCCATGAGCAGCCGGTCGATACCCATGCCCATGCCGCCCGAAGGCGGCATGCCGTACTCCATCGCGCGCAGGAAGTCCTCGTCCATCCGCATCGCCTCGACATCGCCCTTGGCCGCGAGCAGGGCCTGCCTGACGAACCGCTCCCGCTGCACCACCGGGTCGACCAGCTCGGAGTAGGCGGTGGCCAGCTCCAACCCGCGGACGTACAGGTCCCACTTCTCGGTCAGGCCCGCGATCTCGCGGTGGGCCCGGGTCAGCGGAGCGGTCTCCTCCGGGTAGTCCAGCACGAAGGTGGGGGCGTGCAACGTGGGCACCACGAGCGCCTCGAACAGCTCTTCGGCAAGCTTTCCCGGCCCGAAGTGGGCGAGCACCGGGACGTCGCACTTCTCGGCGAACGCGACCAGCGTCTGCATCTCGGTGGTGACATCCACCGGTTCGCCGAGCGCCTCGGACAGCGCGCCGTACAGGGTGATCCGGCGCCATTCCCCGCCGAGGTCGTACTCGCTCGCCGTCGGCCAGCGTGACCAGCGGAGTGCCGTGCACCGCGACGGCGGCCTCCTGCACCAGCTCCCGGGTGAGCACGGCCATCGTCTCGTAGTCGCCGTACGCCTCGTAGGCCTCGAGCATCGCGAACTCCGGGGAGTGCGAGGAGTCGGCGCCCTCGTTGCGGAAGTTCCGGTTGATCTCGAAGACCCGGTCGATGCCGCCGACCACGCCCCGCTTCAGGAACAGCTCGGGCGCGATGCGCAGGTACAGGTCGATGTCGAAGGCGTTCATGTGCGTGACGAACGGCCGCGCCGCCGCCCCGCCGTGCAGCGTCTGCAGCATCGGGGTCTCGACCTCGAGATAGCTCGCGGCGCTGGAACGGTGTCGCGCAGCGCGCGAACCACCGCGGCGCGCGTGCGCACCATCGTCGCGGGCCTCCGGGCGGACGATCAGGTCGACGTAGCGCTGGCGGACCCGGGTCTCCTCCGACAGCTCGCTGGTGCAGCACCGGCAGCGGGCGCAGCGCCTTGGCGGCCATCTGCCAGTCGCCGGCCAGCACCGACAGCTCGCCGCTGCGCGAGGAGATCACCTCGGCCGTGCACGAACACGTGGTCGCCGAGGTCGACGTCGGCCTTCCACGCCGCGAGCGCGCTCTCGCCCACCCCGGCCAGCGAGATCATCGCCTGCAGCCGGGTGCCGTCGCCCTCCTGCAGGGTGGCGAAGCAGAGCTTGCCGGTGTTGCGCACGAACACGATCCGGCCGGCGACGCCCACCGTCGTCCCGGTGGCGGCGCCGGGCTCCAGCGCACCGAAGGCCTCCCGCACCGCCCGCAGGGTGTGCGTGCGGTCCACCGCCACCGGGTACGGCTCGGTGCCCGAGTCGAGCAGCCGCTGCCGCTTCTCCCGCCGCACCCGCAACTGCTCCGGCAGGTCGTCCGGCTCGGCCGCATCCGGCTCGGCGGCACCGGGCTCGACCGTTCCGGGAGGGCCCGCGGCTGCGGGCCGGCGGCGGGACTCGGGTGCGTCGGCGGTGGGTGACTGGCTCACCCGGTCAGGCTATCCGCCCTGCCCACGACGCCCGGCCCGGGCCGGCGACCGGCTCCGCCGCGTGCGGCGTTCAGCGGGTGCGCGGCCCCGAGGGGGCGGCACCCGGTCCGGGCCAGCTGTCGCCCGGCCCGGAGACTCCCACCCCCCGTCCTCGGCCGCCGTCGTGCCGCCCGCCCCCTGCCGCGCCGCCCGCGGCCCCGGGCGCCAGCAGTGCCGCCCAGACCTGCGCGGCGGCCCGGCGGTCGCCCTCGGAGGGCGGGTTGTCGGCCCCCGGCTCGTCCGGAACCTCGGCCCGGCCGCCGCCCACATGCTCGACGAGGGCGATCGACAGGTTGCGCAGCCGCACGTTGAAGTGCTGGCTGGCCCGGGTCAAGGTGGCGAACGCCCCCCCGGCATCCACCGCGAGCACGCCCATGACCAGCCCCTTCGCCTGCTCGATCACGCGCCGGTACTCCACCATCTCGCGCAGCTGCTCGGTGCGCCGGCGCTGGGAGGCCGCCTCGGCCACCACCTCGCCGACCCGCGCCAGCGTGCGGGCCAGCCCGCCGAGCTCCACCGTCGCCTCGGCCGGCGGCGGGGCGAGCAGGTACAGGCTGCACAGCACGTGCGCGCCGGAGTCCGGCCGACCGTCGCCGCTCACGGCCGGCGCCGCCACGCCGACCACCACGCCCCCCACCGGGGCCGCGCTGCCCGCCGCCACGGCCGCTGCCAGCGCGGGCCAACGGCTCAGCACGGGCTCATCTCCGGGCGCGGGCGCCAGCACGTCGGCGGCGGTGCTGACCGCGTCCACCAGCGGCCCCGCGCCCCCGGCCCACTGCGCCGGGTCGAGCACCGCGGCCACCCCGGCCGCGGACACCACGCGCCCTCCGCGGCGGTCGCGGACGCTCACCCCGACGCCGAGGCAACCCGGCACCCCGGCGGCGAGCTCGTGGAGCAGCTGCTGCAGCGCGATCTCCGTCCGATCGGCCGGCAGCCCGGCCTGCGCGACGCGGTCCTGCATCGACGCCACCCCCTTCGCGGCAGGTACGGGGACCCGGCGCGAGCCGCCGCGGTGTCTCCCGGCGCCGTCGACAGGCTCCCCACCAGTCAACTCCCCATCCCGATATGTGGCGATTTGAAGGCCACCCCGATAACTTGGGTGACCACCACCTGTCGTTGTCGCCGCGAGGCGCACCCTGTCCGCCACCCTGCCCACCCCGGTCCACCCGGTGCTCCGGCGACGAAGGCCACGCCCGGCGCCTGTGGCGACCCGCCGACGAGAGGCGGTCCGCGTGCCCACGATCCGCCGTCGACGCCCCGCGAGCCCTGCCTGGGCCGGTCGCCGCCCGATCGCCGTCGCCACCCTCCCCGGGAACGACCTGTACACGCGCCATCTCGGCCACCCCGAGGGGATCGATGCGGTGCACCGCACCACCAGCCATGCCGCGCCCCGGACGCTCCCGGGGCCGACGTTCACCCCCGGCTGGCTGTCGCGCCACTTCGTCGATGTCGAGGTCGACGTCGTCCACGTGCACGGCCTGCCGCCGGCGCTGGCGCCGGCGGAGGTCGCCCGCTGCGCCGACGCCGTGCGCGCCGCGGGCAAGCCGCTCGTGGTCACCGGGTATCACCTGAGCGACCCCGCCGGGCGCGGCAGCGGCAGGCATTCCGAGCAGCTCGACGCCCTGCTGCCGCGGGCCGACGCGGTGGTCACCCTGACCGCGCCGGCGGCGGCCGAGATGCGCCGCCGCTGGGGGGTGGAGGCGAGCGTCCTGCCGCACCCGCACGCCGTCGACTTCGTCCGGATGCGCCAGGAGCGCCCCGCCGCGCAGTCCGGCGACCTCGTGGTCGGCACCCACCTGGCCGGGTTGAACCTGCCGATCGACCCGGTCGTCATGGTCGAGGCCCTCACCCGCGCGGTGGCCGCACTGGGCCGGACCCGGCTGGTGCTGCACCTGCACGAGGCCGTGCTCGACCCCGGCTCCACCTCCTACCGGCCGCGCGCCGCGCAGGAGATCCAACGGCTGGCGCGCGCCCGCGGCGCCCAGGTCCGGGTGCACCGCCCGTTCACCGAGTCCCAGTTGTGGGACCACCTGTTCTCGGTGGATGTCTCGGTGGTGCCGGGGCTGCACGGCTCGCACTCGGTGTGGCCCGAGGCCTGCGCGGACCTCGGCACGCGGGCGGTGCTGCCGGCCACCAGCCACGCCGCGGCGCAGCGGCCCTGCCTGGTGTTCGACGACGGGGCCGACGCCGACCGGCTGGCCGAGTCGCTGGCTGCAGCCCTGCTTGCGGCCCGGGACCAGGGGGCCGCCGAGCGCGCCGACCCCCGCCGGCGCTGGGTGGAGCGGGTCGCGGTGGCCGAGTCGCTGCGGGTGATCTACGAGCGGCTGCTGGGGCTCGACGGGCGGTGAGCCGCGCCGGTGGACGCCGTCGTGCCGGTCAGCGGGCGGGGCGGGGGGAATCGGGCCGATGACCGACGTTCAGCAGCACGTTGTCGATCAACCGGGTGGCGCCGACCCGTGCGGCGACGGCGAGCAGGCCCTCGCCGCGGTACCACTCCGGGACGTCCTCCAGCGTCTCCGGGTGCGCCAGCGCCAGGTAGTCGACCAGGCACAGTGGCTCGCGCACGAGCACGTCACGGGCGGCCCGCCGGATCGCGCTGGCGCCCTCGGGCGCGGCCCGCTCCCCCGCGGCGAGTGCCCGGGACAGGGTGAGCGCCACCTCGCGGTCCAGCGCGGTGAGATAGCTGTTGCGACTGCTCATCGCCAGCCCGTCGGGTTCGCGGACGGTCGGCACCGCCACCACCTCACAGGCGATGTCCAGATCGCGGACCATCTGCCGGATGATGAGCAACTGCTGGGCGTCCTTCTGGCCGAAGTACGCCCGCTGCGCGCTGGTCAGGTTGAGCAGCTTGGCGACCACGGTGAGCACGCCGTCGAAGTGACCGCCGCGGCTGTGCCCCTCCAGCACCTCCCCGAGCCGGCCGGCGCTGACCCGGATCCCGGGGTCACCGTCGGGGTAGACCACGTCCGGTCCGGGGGCGAAGACGACGTCCACACCCTCCCGGGTACACAGCGCGAGGTCGGCGTCGAAGGTGCGGGGGTACTTGGCGAGGTCCTCGTTCGGCCCGAACTGCAACGGGTTGAGGAAGATGGTGACGATGACCCCGTCGGACTCGAGGCGGGCCTGCCGGACCAGCGCCGCGTGTCCCTCGTGCAGGGCACCCATCGTCATCACCACCGAGACGGTCCCGGTGAGCGCCTGCCTGGCCGCAGCCAGCTCCGCCCGGGTGCGCGCCACCACCGGACCGCTGCCCGGGGCCACCGCCCGTCGGGTCCCGGCCACCGTCATCCGCCCGGCCACGTCCACCTCCACGTGTGACGCCGTCGCGGGCCGGAGGCACCCGCCGCCGACGCCCCGACCGAAGGCATGCCACGCTACCCGCCCACCCGCGGCACTCGAGGACGGCGGCTGTGACACGCCTCACGAACACTCAGGCGGCGAGCAGCATCGCCAGCACCGCGGTGTCCGGGTCGAGGGCCGGGTCCACCCCCACCTGGCTGATCAGCCGGGTGACGGTTCCGTCGACCTCGGCCTCGACCCAGGCGGCCCGATGCTCCAGGCCGAGGTGCGGCAGCCCGGGGAGCAGCACGCAACCCGACGCCGCCCCCACCACCTCGGGCGAGGACGGTCGGCTCTCCGCGGGCGGGTGGAGCAGGATCAGTGCCGGCGGTGCGTCCAGGAAGAACTGCCCCGGGCGGGGCGCACCGTGGCCCAGCACCGGCCCCGCCGAGGTGACCAGCCCGACGGTCCCCGGCTGCGGGTCGTCGGGGACGTCCTCCACGGCCAGGTAGACGGTGGTGGTGGGAACCAGCCCGGGTACCGCCGCGAGCCGGACCGCCAGCGCCAGGAACTGCGCCCACTCCCGGGTGGAGGCCGGCCAGCGGCCGGACACGACGAAGCCGGACAGCCTGCGGTCACGCCCGTGGAAGGGCGAGACCTCGACCCGAGGTTGCGTCATGACGGCCCCCTTCGATCGCGGCGGTGACCGGACGACTTCGGCCGGGCCCATGGGTGCAGGGTGCGACCTCTCCGGCGCCGGCACGCAAGGGGTGCGGCCCGCGGACACGCTCGCCGCGGGTGAATCAGGTGCGCAGAGGTCGGCCGAGCCGTTCCCAGCCAAGCGTGCGACGCTGCCGGGATGGGACGGGCACAGCATCGGGTGGCGCCGTCGCGGCGCGGCCTGCTGCGCTCGGCCACCCGCGGTTCCGGCGGCGCGGCACTGCTCGGCCTGGCGCTCGCCCTCGCAGTGCTCGTCGCCGGCGGTCTCACCTCCGCGGCGCGGGGCCCGCTGCCGGCGGCGGGCGCGGGGAGCCCCGTCGCCGCCGCCAGCGCTGCTCCCGGTGGCGCTCGGGGTGGCTGGTCGGTGCTGGGGCTGGGCGACTCGGTGACCTCGGGGTACCACTGCGGCTGCACACCGTTCGTCGAGCAGTACGCGGAGCTGACCGCGCGCGCGACCGGGCGAGAGGTCAGCTCGACCAACCTCGGACGGGCGGGGCTGACCACGGCGGGGCTGCTCGGCCAGCTCGCCACCCCCACCGCCGCCCGGGCGGTGGCCGCGGCGAACATCGTGCTGGTCACCATCGGCGCGAACGACGTGGTGCCGGCGCTGCAGGCGTGGTCGCAGGGCAGCTGCGGCAGCGGGTGCCTGATGGCGGCGGCGGCGCAGGTGGAGCCGGGCGTGCAGCAGGCGCTGGCCCGGGTGCGCGCGCTGCGGACCGGATCGCCGACCGAGATCCTCGTCACCACGTACTGGAACGTGGTCGAGGACGGCGAGGTGGCGCGGGCTTCGTTCAGCACCGCCTACCAGCAGGCCAGCGACGCCCTCACGAGGGCCGTCAACGCCGCCATCTGCCGGGCGGCGACCGCGGTGTCCGCCACCTGCGTCGACCTTTACGCCCCCTTCAAGGGCGGCGGCGACCGCGATCCGACTCCACTGCTGGCGAGCGACGGCGATCACCCGGATGCGGACGGGCACGCGCTCATCGCCCGGACGTTGCTGGCCGCGGGGTGGGCCGCGCTGCGTGCCGGGAACTGACCGCCGGGCAGGTCACGCGGGTCGGGCGGGACAGGCAGGTCGGGCGGGACAGGTCAGGTGGTCGTCCCGGTGGTGCCGGTCGTCCCGGTGGTGCCGGTCGTCCCGGAGGTGCCCGCACCGCCCTGACCAGAACCGCCCGGACCAGAACCGCCGAAGCCGCCGTCGTCGCCCCCGCGCAGCGCGACCCGGGTGTAGACAGCGGTCGCGGTGAACGTCCCGTCGCTGTTCAGGGTGCCCTGGACCAGGACGACCTGCCCCGCGGTCAGCGCCGACAGGCTCCCACCTGCAGCCCCGTCGACCGTCGTGGACTTCGAGGTCTTCACCGTCAGGGCTGCCCCGCGCACGGACTGCAGGGTCAGCGTCGAACCCTGCACCGAAGCCACCCGGCCGACCGCCATGGTTGCGCTGTTGAAGCGACCTCCGAGACCACGACCGCCGTCACCCTCGCCCGCCCCGGGCAGGCCCTGCCCCCCGACGGAGCCCGGGAGCTGCTGGCCGGTCGCGGAGACCAGGTCGGTGCGGTGGTTGGCATACACCCGGCCGGCGACGAACCCGGCCGAGCCGAGCAGCAGCGCGGCGCCGACGGCCGCCGCGATGATGGGCGCCCGCCGGGAGGCGCCGGGGGCACCCGGCGGCCCCACGGGCTGGGGGGGCCAGTAGCTGATGTCCGCTGCGGGCGGACCGGAATCGCCGGGCAGCGACCCGGCTGCCGATGCGCCGGGGGGGAGCACCGGTCCGTGGGCGGCCGTGGGGGGCACGCCCCCGGGCGGCGCGGGGACGGTGGGGCCACCGACGGGCAGCGCCGCCGTGGGGGCGGCGCCGGGCGCGCCGGGCGCACCGGGCGCGCCGGGCGCGCCGGGCGCACCGGGCGCGCCGGCGCCGGGTGGAAGTGCCCACGAAGGGGTGGCGGGAGCGCCCTGGTCGCCAGGGTCGCCGTGCAGCGGACCGTTGCCGGGCTCGCCGCCCGGCGCCTGGGGGAGTTGCTCGTCGCTCATACCTCGCACGCTGCCCTGCTCACGTGCGGACGGGCTGTGTCCATCCTGGGAATTCGCTGAACCCTCCGGGTGGCGGGCCACCCGGAGCGCGGATCGCCCGGCCGGCCCCGGGCCGTCGCGGCGGGCAGGAGAGGATGGCCTCGTGAGCAGCGACGACACGCAGCAGCCGGTGGCCCTGAGCGCCGGGGAGGTGGCGGAGCTGGCCGAGCGCATCCTCGCGGCCCGCCGGGAGGGCCGCACCCTGCCCGCGGCCAGCGCGACGCGACCGCTGCGGCTGGAGGACGCCTACCGGGTCCAGGCCCGGATGTCCGCGGCCCGGCTCGCGGCCGGGGAGCACCCGGCGGGCTGGAAGCTGGGCTACACGAGCCGGGTGATGCGGGCGCAGATGGGGGTCGATGCCCCCAACTACGGCCCCCTCACCGACGCGATGCTGCTCGCGGACGACGCGGCCGTGCCCGGCTCCGCGCTGCAGCCTCGGGTCGAGCCGGAGGTGGCGCTCGTGCTCGGCCCGGCGGCCGACGATCTCGCCGCGCTCAGCGCGGAGGCGGGCGGGCGGCCGCCGTTGGGCGCCGTCGCCGCTGCCGTCGCCGAGGCCCGGGCCGCGATCGAGGTGGTCGACTCGGTGTGGACCGGCTACCGGTTCACGCTCGAGGACAACACGGCCGACTCCTCCTCGGCAGCCTGGGTGGTGCTCGGGCCCGTGCTGCCGGTGCCGGCGGCCGCGCTCGACCAGGTAGCCGTCAGCCTCGAAGCGGAGGGCTCGCCGGTGCTCACCGGCAGCGGCGCCGACGCGGACGGCCACCCGCTCAACGCGCTGGGCTGGCTCGCCGCACAACTGCACTCCCGAGGCGCCCGGCTGCGCGCGGGGGATGTGGTGATCACCGGCGGGCTGACCCGGGCCGTGGCGCTGGACCGGCCGGTGCGGGCGGTCTTCCGGCCCGCCGCGGGTCCCGCGGTGACGGTGCGGGTCAGGCCCCCGTCCGGGCCGCGCCGGGCGCCGACCGCGAGCTGACCAGGCGGCCCTCCGGCGGGCCCCCGGCGGGCTCGTCGCCGCGGTCCGATGCGCCCGCGCCGGCCCCGGCCGCCCGGGCCGCGAGCAGGGCCTCCCGCTGCGGCGAGTGGGAGTAGGCGCGCACGGCGCCGGCTACCACCGCGACGAGCAGCACCCCGACGAGCCAGGGCAGCACCACGCTGCCGGCCCGGACCGGATCCCCGTCGAGCGACAGCGGGACGGCGTCGAGCTCCTGCTCGGCCTGCGCGCCGTTCACCCCGGCCGCGGCGCCATCCACCGCTGCCCCACCCACCGCCACCGCGGCGGGAGCGGTGGCGGGCGGCGGGGCAGGAGCTGCGGGGGGGCCACCGCCCGCCGCCGCAGCCGGAGTGGCCAGCACAGCGAGCAGCCCGGCCACCGCAGCCGCCGCCAGAGCGAGCAGCCCCGCGGCCGCAGCCACCGTCAGGGCCCGGAGCCCCCCTGGACGACCCGCTCGCCCGGCCGATGTCGCGCCCATGGGCCCGCCTTTCGTTCAGATGCCTGCCGGCGTCCCGTTCCGGGCCCCGCCCGGGCTCTGCACCCGGGTCCCGCGGACGGGTGGGCACCCCACGGGCCGCAGCAGCGGTCCGTTCCGGGTACCCGAGGGGGCACGCTACGCCGTCCGGCCCGCCGCAACGCACTCCCGGGCGTGTCCCACGCGGGCGTGGTCGAACAGACACCCCGCCCGCGCCGCGGCCCACCCCGAACGGGCGATCAAGGACGTCCGCCGCGGTGCCGATCCATCGCCGGTGAGACCAGCCCTGGGCCCCAAACGCAGGGGGCGAGGCCTCGCCCGGGTCGCCGCCGGCGTGGCCGCGGCCGCGCTGCCGCTGTGCGCCTGGTCGCCCCCCGCCGCGGCGACGGCACCAGCGACGGCAGCGTCGGCGCTGACCGGGCCCGCGGCGGGTACCGCCGGCCGCGGCGTGGATCCGAACGTCACGGCACTGTCCCGGCGCGCCCCCCGGCAGGTGTCCGCCCGCCGCACGCCGCGGCAGCCGCCCGCCGTCACCGTGCTGCGATCGGACGGGCGCGTCACCCGCGTCCGCGCCTCCTCCGCGGCGGGAGCCTCGGCGCTCGCAAGTCAGCTGGCCCGCACCGACCCGGGCGTGGTGGCGGCCGGGGTGACCGGCCAGGTCAGCGCGTTCACCGACCCGTACGAGTCGGAGGAGTACTTCCTGTCCTCGATCACCGCGCCCGTGGCCTGGGCCGGCGGGGCGAGCGGGCAGGGGATGGTGGTCGCGATCGTCGACAGCGGCATCGACGAACAGCACCCCGACCTGGTGCACCAGATCACCGGCACGGCCGACTGCACCAGCGGGAACTGCGTCGCAGGCGCCCTGTCGGGGAGCATCTTCTGGCACGGCACCCACGTCGCGGGCATCGTCGCGGCGGCCCGCAACGGCGTCGACCTCACCGGCGTCGCGCCGAACGCCCGGCTGCTCGACGTCCGGGTGCTCGACAGCACCGGCTCCGGCGACACCGCGTCCGTGGCCGCCGGAATCGCCTGGGCGGTCGCTCACGGGGCTCGGGTGATCAACCTGTCCCTCGGCGGGCCCGACGACGACAGCGCCCTGCACGCGGCCATCGCCACCGCCACCACGAAGGGGGTGCTGGTGGTCGCGGCCGCCGGCAACGAGTACGGCAGCGGCGACGCGCCCTCCTACCCCGCGGCCTACCCGGAGGTGCTCGCGGTGGCCGCGACCACCTCCACCGGCACGCACGCGCCCTTCAGCACCACCGGTGGCTACGTCGACATCGCCGCCCCCGGCGTCGGCATCCTCTCCGACGTTCCCGGCGGCCAGCTCGGGTACGCCGACGGCACGTCGATGGCCTCGCCGCAGGTCGCCGCCGCCGCGGCCGACGTGTGGAGCGCCCACCCGACCTGGACGGCGGCGCAGGTGCGCGCGCAACTGCTCGCCACCGCCCGTGACCTCGGCACGCCGGGGACGGACGCCACCTTCGGCGCCGGCCTGGTGCAGGTGGCCGGGGCCGCGCTGCACCCGGCCCAGGCGCGCACCACCCCGGCCGTCGCGCTTGACTCCCCCGCGGCGGCGAGCTACGGGGCACGGGTGGCGGTGCGCGTGCGGATCAGCTCAGCTGGGGTCGCGCTGCCGGGAGTGGGCGTGGCCCTCCAGTGGTCCGCCGGCGCCCGGTCGCCGTGGCGCACACTCACCACCGGCAGGGTCGGCGCCGACGGGACGGCGGTGCTGCGGTTCACCGCGACCCGCACGCTGCTGCTGCGCGCCGTCAGCACCGGGACCCGGGTGCTCGGCGCCGGAGTCAGCCCGACCCGCACCGTGCAACTGGCGCCGGCGCTGCGTCTGCGCACGAGGCACAGCCGCGGCTACCTCGTCGTCAGCGGGAGAACGCTGCCCGCGAAGGCCCTCAACGTGTCCCTGCAGCGGTACGACCCCCGGGGCCGGGCCTGGCGGACCATCGCGCGCACCCGCGCCACCGCTCGCGGGCAGTTCAGCCTCCGGGTGCGCACGGGCACCCACAGCGTGCACCTGCGCGTGGTGACCGTCCACGGCGGCGGCCTGGCTGCCGCGGCCAGCCACTCGTTCGTGACCCGGGTGCGCTGAGCGGGCGTCAGGTACCCTTCCGTGCAGCGCGGCTCCTGCGAGCCCAGCGCCCCGCCCTCGTAGCTCAGTGGATAGAGCAACGGTTTCCTAAACCGTGTGTCGGAGGTTCGATCCCTCTCGGGGGCACCAAAAATTCTCATAATCGAACCTCGACCCAAAAGATCATGGTCGGGGTTCTTTGTGTTGTCGGCCATGTGGGCTTGGAAGTCCTCGGACAGCACGGTCGCCCAGGGCTCCTGCAGGACGGCGCGGCTGACGCGCGGCCCGTCGTCGGTGACGTCGACCAGTAGCTGGGTGAACATGAACTGGTTGGCCAGGCGGCGCAGACGCGGGCTGGCGAGCCGGTAGACCTCATCGACGTCTTCGAGTAGGCCGAGGGCTCGTTCGAGGGTGGCCTGGATGTGCTCGTAGACCATCTCGGACGTTTCGAGGATGCGCTCGGCCTGGCGCAGGTCGCCAGCGATCCGGGCTTGCTCCTCCCGGGCGAGGTCCTCGGGGACAGCCCCCGTGACGACAGCGCGAGCCAGACGACGACGCTCCTCGGCGAGTTGCTCCACTCGGTCCCGCGCCCGCCGGATCTCGGGGCGGGCCCGCTCGTTCTGACGATCGAGCTCGACCTTCAGGCCCTCCTGGATCGTCTGCTTGACGCCCTCGGGCAGTCGGACAGTCCGCCAGAACCGCTCAATCTCCAGCTCGGTGGCCTCAACGTCGTAGTACGGCTGGGTGCATCCGGTTTCGCGCTTGCCTCGATTTTTCGCGGGCGTGACGTCGTTGGCTGACGGGGTCGGCTGACGGCCGTGTGGATCTTGGTTTCGGCGGGTGGGTAGCCGGTAGTGCCGGCGGTCGCGCCGGGCGCCGGTTCCACGGGCCGGTTCGGTGTCTCCTTCCTGGGGTTGAGGGGGTGGTGGCGCTGCAGGTCAGGTCGGCGCCGGGAGGGCTTGGACCCGGGTGAACGCGGTGGCCAGTTGGTCGGCCCAGGGCCAGGTGGGTGGGATGTTCAGCCAGCGCAGGCGTTGGCCGTGGGTGATCCGGGCGGCGGTGTGCAGGAGCCGGTAGCGCAGGGTCTTGGGTTCGGCGCGGGCGAGGTCGCCGTCCAGGGTGAGGTGGCGTAGCCAGGCGAGCAGGTCGGTGGCCAGGGCGACGACCTGGCACCAGGCCTCGTTGATCCCCCAGGACTTGCTCGGGAGCCTACGAAGCCCGGTGGCCTTGGCGGTGCGGACACCATCCTCGACGCGGGCGTGGACACGGTGGCGGGCCTCCAGCCGCTGCAACTGCCCGCCCGGGGTGTTGGTGGCGGTGACCTGGTAGCGGTAGCCGTCGTGCTGTTCGAACAAGGAGACCTGCATCCCGGCGGGAATCGGTTCACGGCGCACGATGACCCGCAGATCGGGTGGCCAGTCGGCCAGCTTGTCCCCGTCGACCGACTCACGCAGCAGGCCGGTCAGCTCGGCGACGTGCGCGTCGGCGCGGGGTTTGCCGTCGGCGTCCAGCGCCGGTTCCCAGACCTTGGCGGGCAGACGGCTGATCGCTTGGCGGGCGCGTTCGTCCAGGTCGAACCCGATCGAGTAGTGCACCTTGTGACCGCGGCGGGCGTTCAACGCGGACAGGTGGTCCACGATCTGGTGGCCGGCGCCGGCGCCGTCGATGGTGACCAGTAGGTCCCGCCGGTACTGGGCGGGGATCTGGGCGATCGCGGTGTCCAGGACCTTCACGTGGTCGCTGCCGGTGTTCGAGCCGGCGTTGCCCTCCCGGAGCATGACCACGAGCAGCTCACCGGTGTTGTCACACACGGCCAGGAGCGGGTGGTGCCCGTACGTCCCCTTGAAAGTGCCCCGGGCGCCGACCTTGTCGGAATGGGCGATCACGATCGAGGCGTCCAGGCGGATCACGATGGTCTTGCCGAGATCGCCGTAACACGTTCGCGCGGAAGGGATTCCCCCGTGCCGGGCTGCGACCTGCTTCCAGACGTGAGCACGGGTCTTGGCGCGTGCCCGGTCGATCCGGGCCAACTGCACGGCGCCGATCTCGCCCAGGCTCCGCCACGCGGTCGGGGTGGAGGCCACCCGCCCGAACAGGTCGCCCTGGTCGCGCAGCGCCTTCAGATCATCGATCGTGGTCGCGCCGTCGGCGACCGCCACCGCCAGATCGGCCAGCAGCCGGCCACGGTCGATGTCCGGGTGGAACCCGCGCACCGTCAACGCCTTCGATAACGCGGTGGTCAGCCCGACCTGGTCGCCGAGCAGACGCAGCAGCGCCGACCCCACGTGCGAGACCACGCCCTTGCCCGCCACCCGCACCCGCAGATCGCGGGCCCATCCCGTACGCTGTGACACCGGAAAGGTGCTCCTCTTCCCGCGGTTTTGGACCCTCAGCAAGTCCTATTATCGCAGGTCAGGGCACCTTTCCTCATTGTCGATCAAGCTACTCCGGCCGCCTCATGAATAGCCGA
>CAWARR010000002.1:0-696637 GCA_963784535.1 uncultured Actinomycetota bacterium
TCATGACCGGGAGAATGGCAAGTGAAGCTTCCGCTCCCCTGACTTTCATGGCATCAAGCCGTTTTTGTTGTTCCGGCGACACAGGGGACACTGGCGAAGAAGCGGACGGGATGTCGGCGGCGAAAGCCGTTCCGCAGCACAGGGCTGACAAAATGATCCACAGAAGAAGGGCTCGGATGTGTCCGGCGGGGTTTGCCAGGAAATTGGCATCCGTTCTTGTCGCAAACACCTCGTTTCCGGCGGGCATCGTTAAAATGGGGTTTTCTGTTTTCATGTGTTTTTTGGAGTTCGGTTGTTTTCATTGATTTGCTTGACGCTCAACATCGGCTGACGGGAGGGAATGCGGAGGATCAAGCAGCGAGCTGGCTTCCCGCATCAGGACCTGCGCAATGACCCAATCGTTCCAGTCCTTCCAGTCCTGCAAATCGCTGTCGCTGCTGGGAAGGCGGGCGGCAAGGCCAAGGCCCGTCGTGAGTGCGTCGTGCGCGTAGCCTGGATAACCCTGCCGGTGCTGCGCCATGGCCAGCGTCATGTAAACTTTCACGTCGCGAGCAATGTCCTTTCCCTGATCTCGAAGCGGACTTTGCAGCGAGTCCACCGCGCTCGCGAAGTTACCGTGGCGATATGCGGCGAGAGCTTTCGCAAATTGAATGTCGTTCCATGCCCAGTGATTCGAATGCGCCTGCGAAGCGGCATTCGCGATTTTCCGACCCGTTCAAGTCCCGGGCCAGACCACGGCAAAATCAGGCAATCGGTGACGAGGCGCTCGGCGATGACCGGGTCGGTCGTTTCACCAAAGCGGGAGAGCATCTCTCGGCGAAGCTGTTCGAAAGCTGCCAGGTCTCCGCTTTGCACCAGCACCGGCGCGAGCCGGTCATGAGCGTCAAAATTCGCCGGTTGCCCGGCGATGGACTTGAAGTAATTCGTGGCTGCCTCCTTCCATTGCGCGTGGCGGGCATGCCAGTCGCCAAGAGCAAAATAAATCGCCGCAGCGTTCGAGGCGTTCAGCTCGTCCAGCAATGGCGAGATCGTTCGCATCACCTTGTCCGCTTCCTCGGGCGAACCGTTGCGGACGAAAGCCTCTGCTTGCATGATTTTTTCCCGCGCTTCGGCCTGCAGACGCAATTGTCTTTCGTTCGCCCGGGCTTGTTCGGCTTGCTGGCGCAGCAGGCTCTGCGCGCGTTCGGCGCGCGTGGCCCGCACCGCCTGCCAGGCGCTCACCGCCGCCCCGGCGAGCAACAGCAACAGCAGCGACGCTCGCCACGGCCAGGCCGGCTTTGTGCCGTCGCGTAAATTTTCCAACGAGGTAAGGCACGCTGGGAGGCCTGGCCAGCACCGGCTCATTGCTCAAATGCCGCGCCACGTCGCTCGCGAACGCATCGGGGGTTTCGTAACGCCGCCGCCGGTCCTTCTCCAGCGCCTTCATCACAATCCAATCCAGGTCGCCGCGCAGAGCCCGCTCCAGGCTGGCGGGTTCGGCATGGCGCCGGTTCGCCACCTCGGCGATTTCCTCCCTGGCCATGGTGCTGCAGCCGCGTGCGAGGTTTCGGCGGTTCCGTCCTCGCGGATCACCGCGGATCATCGTCGTGGAGCCTTTTGCCAGCAGCTTCTCGGTGTCAAAGGGCGTGCGCCCGGTCAACAATTCATAGAGCAATACGCCCAGCGAGTAGATGTCGCTCCGCGTGTCCATGTCCAGACCGCTCAACTCCGCCTGTTCCGGACTCATGTAGGCGGGCGTGCCGATCCATTGCTGGAAGCGAGTGAAGAGCGTTTTCTCCGTAAGGCGCTGCCTGGGTCGCCTTGGCGACGCCGAAATCGATCACTTTCGGGACCGGGTCGCCGTCGTGCACAGTGACCAAAACGTTGGACGGCTTCAGGTCGCGATGAATGATGCCTTTCTGGTGCGCGTGCTGGACCGCGTGGCAGACCTGCATGAACAGCTCCAGCCGCTCGCGCGTGGAGAGTTGGTTCACGTCGCAGTAGTCCGTGATGGGGATGCCATTGACCAGTTCCATCACGAAATAAGGCCGCCCGCGTGCCGTGGCACCGCGCATCGAAGACGCGGGCGATGTTGGGATGGTCCATCATCGCCAGCGCCTGGCGTTCGGCCTCGAACCGCGCGATGACCTCCTTGGTGTCCATCCCCAGCTTGATGATCTTGAGCGCGACCTGGCGCCGCACCGGTTCCTCCTGCTCCGCCATGTACACCACGCCGAAGCCGCCCTCGCCGATCTGTTCCAGCAGCTTGTAACGCCCGATCCGCGTGCCGGCTTCTTCCAATACGAAGTTGGACTCGGGGACTTTGATTGTCTGGCGGAGAAAATCCCCGGCTTGCTCAGCCGCACGCAGAAGGGATTCGACTTCCCGACGCGAATCCGGGTCGCCTTGGCAGACATCGGCCAGATATTTCTCACGTTCCGCTGGCGATTTCCGCTCCAGCGCCTGCGCGAAGATTTCCTTGATGCGGCCATCGGCTTTCATTTGTTTGGCGGGGCGCTGTCAGTCCCCGTTTGCGGTCTGGTTCGTGATAAGTTCATGGCGAGCGGAGGCGGTAGAAGCGAGAGGAATAATTCGTCCACTTCGGATCGCTGAAATAGAACGAGCCATAGGTGAGGGTGCAGGTTTGCAGCGGCAGCCACACTGGACTGGCCAGGTTCGTGCAGACTTCCACCACGATGACCAAGCCGCTGGTGCCGGTGATGGTGAACCCGAATTGATTTGTCCGCACGCCAAAGCTGGCATCGCTGGTCGGCACCTGAGGGTTCCATAAGACGGTCGGAAGACCGCCAAGTTCCGGACCCAACCCGTGGTTCCCGGCAAGTAATAAACCGTCGTGTAAACACCGCCGAATACATCCGAACCAGCGCCGGGGGCGTTGCCGAGAAAATAGGCTCCGGTCAGGCTGCCGCAGTAAAAGAACACATCGTTTCCAAGGTTGCTGACTTTGTTGCCGATCGTGATGTTGGTCAGACCGCTACAGTAAGCGAAGGCCCAGTCCCCGATGTTAACAACGCTGTTAGGGATTGTGACTTTGGTTAGTCTGGTGCAAGAAAAAAAAGCATAGTTCCCGATGCTGGCGACGCTGTTGGGGACGAGATAACTGCCTGCTTTACCCTCAGGGTAGTGAATCAGCGTTAATCGACTCTTGTTGAACAGCACTCCATCCACGCTGCTGAAGGAGGAGTTGAGTTCCGCCACCGATATCACAGTCAACCCGCTACAGCCGGAGAAAGGGGAGCCATCGATGGTCCCGAGGATGGTGACGCTTGCGGGAATTGCGACACTGGTCAGGCTGGTGCAGGCACGAAAAGCGTAATACCCGATACGGGCAACTCTGTTGCCGATCGTAACATTGGTCAGACTTTTGCAGTTGTAGAACGCAGCGTTGCCGATATTGATCACGCTGTCGGGGATCGTGAGGCTGGTCAGTCTGCCGGCGTAAGAGAACGCGGCGTCTCCGATATTCGTGACGCTGTTGCCGATCGTAACGTTGGTCAGGCCAGTGGAGTAGGCGAATGCAGAGTTGCCGATATTGATCACGCTGTCGGGGATCGTGAGGCTGGTTAGTCTGCTGCCGCAGTAAGAGAATGCTGCGTCTCCGATATTGGTGACGCTGTTGCCGATCATGACGTTAGTCAGGCCGTTGCAGTTATCGAAGGCGTTAGCTCCGGCGCCGGAGTGCTCGGAATGGGTCTTCAGGTCGAAATCGGTGCGGTTGGCGATGCCTTCGAGCTCACCCCATTCGCTGCCCTGAAAGTGGAATCTGTACTCGATATCCACGGTCCGCTTGGAGTAGTGGGACAGCTTCTCCTTGGGATGCTCGAACTGGCGCAGGTTCTCCCGGTCGATGCCCAGGTCCACGTACCAGGCGGTTCGGGTGTCGATCCAGTACTGGTGCCATTCCTCGTCGGTTCCCGGCTTGACGAAGAACTCCATCTCCATCTGTTCGAACTCACGGGTGCGGAAGATGAAGTTGCCGGGGGTGATCTCGTTGCGGAAGGACTTGCCCGATTTGCGCGATCCCGAACGGCGGCTTCTTGCGGGAGGAGCTGGACACGTTGTTGAAGTTGATGAAGATGCCCTGCGCGGTCTCCGGCCGGAGGTAATGCAGGCCGGATTCGTCCTCCACCGGACCCAGGAAGGTCTTGAGCAGACCGTTGAACTCCTTGGGCTCGGTCCAGGCCCCGCGGGTGCCGCAGTTCGGGCAGGCGATGTCGGCCAGCCCGTTCGCCGGGGCCCGTCCCTTCTTCTCGGTGAACTCCTCCTCCAGGTGGTCGGCGCGGTAGCGCTTGTGGCACGACGTGCACTCCACCAGCGGGTCGACGAAGGCCGAGACGTGACCGGAGGCCACCCACACCTGGCGCGGCAGAATCACCGAGGAGTCCAGGCCGACGATGTCCTCCCGGGAGCGGACCATCGCGTTCCACCACTGCCGCTTGATGTTGTCCTTCAGTTCGACGCCGAGCGGACCGTAGTCCCACGCCGATTTGGTCCCGCCGTAGATCTCGCCGCAGGGGTAGACGAAACCCCGTCGTTTGGCGAGGGATACGACGGCGTCGATGCGGGCCTCGGACGACGGCTTGGTGGCCACGGGTCACTCCATCCGGCTGGGTGTCGGCGGGTTCGGCGTCGGCGGCGGCCCTGGGCCACGACGGCGCGACGGCATCGGAACGACCAGGTTACCGGTCGGGCGCCGGGGGCTCGGCCACCAGGCTGGGCGCGGCGGCGAGGAGGGTCTCATGGGAGACCACGCCCGCCTGCGGCGACCAGGTGCGCAGTTCCTCGAAGGCGGAGGGCTCATCCAGCGCGCGGTACATCACGGGCAGCGCGGCGAGCTTGACCTCGGTGCAGGACAGCGCCCGGCGATAGCTGCCCACCGACTCCCAGCTGGTGGACAGCAGCCACAGCGTCGGCTCGTCGACCGCGCGCCCGAGCTGCCCACCGGTGCACCCGGGCGCGCGACGAACGCCTCCAGGGCCTGGGCGGCGGCCTGCAGGAATTCGGGCGACTCCGCGGCCGGAACTCGGTAGCGGGTGACGACGATCACCCGGCCACGCTAGCGGCCCGGCTGCCGGATCGGCAGCTGTCAGCCACCCGCCGGATAGAACAGCTCGGGCGGCAGGTTGCTCTGCAGCGCCGCCAGCGCGCGATGACCGCCGCGCCAGTCGGAGGGGTCGACCGGCACATGGCAGCGGTGCCGGCCGGTGACCAGGCGCAGGTCCCCGTCGACGCCGACACCCACGCAGTCCTTCCAACGGATCAGGTGGTGGTCGCCGTCCTCGTCCCGGAAGCCGATCCCGTCGGGCGCGAGGATCAGCGCCGATCCGCGGGGGGCGTGCGAGCGCAGCCGCCGCCGCAGCAGCGAGCTGCCGACCGGCGGCGCGGCGAGCTGCGCGCACGGATCGACCCGGGGCAGCCCGTTGCCGACCCGCTGGCCCCACGGCACGAGCAGGTAGGCGGTCTCCAGGGCTGCGCCCAGCGCGGTGCGGATCTGCTCCGCCCCGGCCGCCTCGACCTGGCGCAGCATGTCCTGCCGGGTACGCAGGCCCCTGCCGTTCACCTGCTCGGCCGCTGCGATGGCCGCCTCGGCGAGCACGGAGCGGGGGTCATCGAGGTAGGCGCGGACCCCCTCCAGGTCGTGCTCCAACTCCGCGTCGGTGGGACCGCAGGCGACCAGTTCCTTGGCCGCCGCCCACATCAGCTCGGCGACGCGGCCGGCGTCCTCCTCCTTGCACTCCGCGGTGAGCGTTGCCACCCGGACGTCGTCGCCGAACGCCACCACATCGGGGTGGATCTCGTAGACCAGACCCTGGTCGTGCCGCAGTTGGCGCAGCAGCCGCTCCGCCAGCACCCTCCCCGCCCGTCGCAGCGCCGGGTCGTCCGGACCGACGAACGACAGCGCGGGCCACGGCGTGTTCCAGGCGGTCCAGCCGGGGACGGGCGGGCCTTCGGTAGCCGGTTCCGGGCGGCCACCTCGGTGGCCCGGTCCCTCGGCCAGCGGCAGCCGGAGCCCGGCCGGAGGCGGGCCGCTGAGGAACACCGCGGCGTTGCCGCGCACGGCGTGCCGGGCGGCGTGGGCGGCCACCCGCGCGGGGTCCAGAGCCCGCGCCGGCACCGCCCCGGCAGCCGCCAGGCCGACCCCGGAGTACCCGTACCGCAGGGCCAGCGCCGCACCGTGGGCGGGCCCGGCGGACAGCCCTCCCTCGGCGTCCAGCACCCCGGCCTCGCGCTCCAGCCGGGCGAGCGGCAGGTCGCCGAGGGCCGTGCAGATCTGCTCGAGGAACTCGACCACCGCGCCCACCGGGCCGGTGGCGCTGAACTCGGTCTCGGTCAGCCCGATGGAGGCGTTGCAGTCCAGGTGGGTGCGCGGGATCGCCGACATCGCCAGGTGCTCCACGGCGTGCCCGATCCCGCTCTCGCGGTACTCCTCGTCGGCGACCCCCATGCCGAGCAGCAGCCCGCCGGTGAACGCTCCGGGCACGTCGACCCAGAACACCGGGATTCCGTCCCTGACGTCCCGGTGCAAAACCTCGTGGTCCCCCGTCGGCACAGCCACCCCGGGGATCTTAGACGTCCACCGAGGTCAGCCTCTCACGCGCCCCTCCGTCGGCACCCCGGGGACGAGGGCTCGACGAGCCGGGGCGCCCGGGCCGTGCCGACGTGCGGCGCTCACTGTGCGCCGGCGCAGGAGAACGCGGCGTCGTAGACCCAGTCGACCGTCCACACCCCACCCGTGCGCACCATCCGCACGTCCTGCGGGTACCAGCGCTCGGCCACCGGCTGCGCCCACGTGCCGGTGCGGGTGTCGACCAGCCCTCCGGAGGGGCCCCAGATGCAGGCCCGCACCCGGGTCGCCGTGCTGGTCTTGCGGGCCACCCCGACCACCGCCCAGCGGGTCGGCCGGGGCAGGGTGAGCCGCTCGGTGCGCATCGTGGCGATGATCCCGGCCTCCGCCGCGACGTAGCGCGGGCTCGCCAGGTCGACGAAGGCGAGCAGGTCGGGCCGGTAGCTGACGGCCGCCTCCGTGCGGGCGCGGGCGAACCGGACCAACGCGCGCACCTCGGGGTCCGCCCCGAACCTGCCCACGCCCACCGTCGCCCACGACGCGCCGGCCGCCGACCCCGGGCCGGAGGACTGCCCCGGAGCGGGTGCCGCCGGTGCCGGGGTGGGCCCGGCCATCGCCGGACCGGACCCGCCGCCTGCCCCCGGGGTCGAGGTCGAAGCCGAGGTCGAAGCAGAGGTCGAGGTCGAAGCGGAGGTCGAGGTCGAAGCCGGGGTCGAGGTCGCGGCGGGCCGGCTGCCCCCGCCGGCACCGGCACCGGCGCCGGAACATCCGGTGACCGGCAGCACGAGCAGGGCGAGCAGCGCCGGGACCACCCGGGCGAGGGCGGCGCGGGAGCGGACGGGCACGGCCTGCGCCCCCGCGTCTGCCCACCCCACGGTTCACCTCCGCCCGCACCCGGCGATCCAGCCGCGCCGGTGATCATCGGGGTCGAACACTACCCGGCTGCCCGCGCACCCCCCACCGCCCCGGCTGCACCGCCCCGGCTGCACTGCCCCGGGCTGCCGAAACGGGCACCCACGGCCGCCCCGGGCCCTGGGCGCCCGCCGTGGCGGTCCCCGGGCTGGCGTGCCCGAGTACTAGCCTGCCCGGGTACTAGCCTGGCCGGGCAGGGAGGTGCACCGATGCGGATATCCGCCACGACGGTCCCCGCCGTCCCCAGCCGCCGGGCCGGCGGCAGCGGGTACCCGGCGCGCCGGGGTCGGCGCGGCGGCCTGATGGCCGTGACGGTGGGCCTCAGCCTGGTCACCGCAACAGCGTGCGGCAGTTCGACCTCGCTGCCGGGGGGCCACACCATCGGCGTCCCCTCGGTGAGCGTTCCCTCCGTGCCGAAGCTGCCCGCGGTCGACCTCAGCAGGACGGACCCGGCCAGCGCCCGCCGGGCACTGTGCACCGTCACCGACTACTGGTTGCGCGCGGACAGCGCCACCAAGGAGCTGCTGCGCCCCGCGGTGGAGAAGGTGATCGCCCACTACGAGGCCGGCACCGACGAGGCGACCCGGGTGGTCGCCCGCACCGCCCGGACCCTGGTGGCTGCCGACTCGAGTTCGGCGGCGCAGAAGCGGTCGGCCTGGAACGCGCTCTGCTCCTCCACCTGACCCGGCCAGCCGCTGAGCCGGCTTTGACGGCGAGCCCCCTGTCGTTGAAAATGGTTCTCATGAACAGTGCCTCCTCCTCCGGCGCGGCGCCGGTCATCGCCATGCGCGCCGCCACCGTCGGCTACGCCGAGCGCGCCGTGCTGCGCGGGGTGGACTTCCAGGTCGACGCCGGCGAGGTGGTGGCCCTGGTCGGCCCCAACGGGTCGGGCAAGACCACCCTGGTGCGCGGGCTGCTCGGCCTCGCCGAGGTGCTGGAGGGGGAGGTCGACCTGTTCGGCATCCCGCTGGCCCGCTTCCACAAACGGCACCGGATCGGCTACGTGCCGCAGCGGCACACCGTCGGTGGAGCGATTCCCTCCACCGTCCGCGAGGTCGTCTCCTCCGGCCGGCTGCCCCGCCAGCGCTGGTGGGCCCGGATGGGAACCGCCGACCGCCGGGCCGTGGACGCCGCCATCGCCACCGTGGGGCTGGCCGAACGCTCCTGCGCCCCCGTCTCCACGCTGTCGGGTGGGCAACAACGTCGCCTGCTCATCGCGCGTGCGCTGGCCGGGGACCCCGAGGTGCTGGTGATGGACGAGCCGACCGCCGGCGTCGACGCCGAGAGCCAGGCGAACCTGGCCAACACCCTCGCCGACCTGGTCGACCGGGGGCTGACGCTGCTCGTCGTCACCCACGAGATCGAGCCGCTACGGGCGCTGCTCACCCGCGTGGTGACCGTGGAGGGCGGGCGACTGGTGCGCGACGTCCCGGCCGGGACCGACCCGGCCTACCACCACGACCCGGGGCACGACCCCGGGCACACCTGCCCCGACGGCGACCGCGGCCACCAGGACTGCGGCACCGGCCGGCCGCGCAGCGGGCCGCTGGCAGCGCTGCTGCCCGGGCCCGGGCTGCGCTGAGGGCCGCCGGGATGGAGATCCTGCAGTACGACTTCATGCAGCGGGCTCTGCTCGCCGCCCTGCTGGTCGGGTTCACCGCGCCGACGGTGGGGGTCTACCTCGTGCAGCGTCGGCTGGCGCTGATCGGCGACGGCATGGGGCATGTCGCACTCACCGGGGTGGCACTCGGCGTGCTCACCGGCACCGCCCCCGTGCTCACCGCCCTCATCTGCGCGGTCGCGGGGGCGGTGGCCATCGAGGTCGTCCGCGCCCGCGGGCGGGCCAGCGCCGACGTGATCCTCGCGGTGCTGTTCTACGGCGGGATCGCCGGCGGGGTGGTGCTGATCGGGATGTCGCCGCAGGGTACTCCCGCCAATCTCACCGCCTACCTCTTCGGTTCGATCACCACCACCTCGGTGGCCGACCTCGTGACCTTCGCCGCGCTCTCGGCGGTGGTGCTGGCGGTGGCCGTGGGGCTGGCGCCGCGGCTGTTCGCGGTGAGCAACGACGAGGAGTACGCCCGGGCCAGCGGGATGAACGTCACCCTGGTCAACCTCATGCTCGCCGTGCTCACCGCCGCCACCGTGGTGATCTCGATGCGGGTGGTGGGGCTGCTGCTGATCAGCGCGCTGATGATCGTCCCGAACGCGGTGGCCCAGCAGGTCGCCACCAGCTTCCGCGGCAGCATGCTCGTCGCCGTGGTGGTGGGGGTGGGCGTCAGCCTCTCGGGCACGGTGACCTCGTTCTACGCCGACACCCCGTCGGGGGGGACCATCGTGCTGATGGCGATCGCCGCGTTCTTGCTGGCGACGCTGGGCGCGAGCGCCTCCCGCGCCGCGCACGCCCGACGCCATCCCGGGGACGATGACCACAGCCACGAACACGGCCCCGGATGCGGCCATGAGACCGTTCCGCACGGCGACCACGTGGACTACCTGCACGACGGGCAGCGCCACGCCGTCCACGAGGGTCACTACGACGAGCACGCATGAGCCACGCTGGGATGCAACCCCGCGCCCGCGCGCCGGAGCCCTCCGGAGCGCGGGCCACGAGCCGTGAGGAGCCGACCGTGGAGAGCCGACCTGTCCGCCGCGAGACCCGCCAGCGCGCAGCGGTGGCGGCCGTGCTGGACGAGGCGGAGGGCTTCCTCAGCGCCCAGCAGTTGCACGCCCGGTTGCGTGAGCGCGGGCAGAGCGTCGGGCTCGCCACCGTGTACCGGACCCTGCAGCAACTGTGCGAGGACGGCGAGATCGACGTCCTCCACACGGGGGACGGCGAGGCCGTCTACCGCCGCTGCAGCACCCGCCACCACCACCACCTGATCTGCCGCTCCTGCCGGCGCTCGGTCGAGATCGACAACGTCGCGGTGGAGCGCTGGGCCCAGCAGATCGCCTCGGAGAACGGCTTCGTGGACGTCGAGCACGTGGTCGAGGTCTTCGGCACCTGCTCACATTGCGGCGCCCACGGCTGACCGGCCCCGCTCAGGGCCCGGGCCGGGCCGGTCCCGCTCAGGGCTGGGCGGGCGGGCCCGCTGGGCCGGCGTCCACCGCACCGCCGTATCGCCGGTCCCGGCCCGCATACTCCTCGATCGCCCGCCACAGCTCCCGCCGGTCGAAGTCCGGCCAGAGCACGTCGAGGAACACCAGTTCGGCGTAGGCCGACTGCCAGAGCAGGAAGTTGCGAGGTGCGCTGCTCCCCCGAGGTGCGCAGGAACAGGTCCACGTCGGGCATCGTCCGGCTCGTCGAGGAAGCGCGCGACGGTGCGCTCGTCCACCCGCTCCGGGTCGAGCCGGCCGGCCGCCGACGTCCCGGGCGATCGCCGCCGGCGGCGTCGGCGATCTCGGCCCGGCCGCCGTAGTTGACGCACATGGTCAGCGTCAGCACGTCGTTGCCGCCGGGTCAGCTCCTCGGCGATCTCCAGCTCGCGGATCACGCTGCGCCACAGCCGCGGCCGCCGGCCGGCCCAGCGCACCCGCACGCCCCAGCGCGTGCATCTCGTCCCGGCGGCGGCGGATCACGTCCCGGTTGAAGCCCATCAGGAAGCGCACCTCGTCGGGCGAGCGCCGCCAGTTCTCGGTCGAGAACGCGTACGCCGACAGGTGCCTCACGCCGATCTCGATCGCGCCCGCGACGACGTCGAGCAGGGCTGCCTCGCCGGCCTCGTGCCCCTCCGTCCGGGGCAGCCCGCGCGGCGTTGGCCCAGCGGCCGTTGCCGTCCATCACGATCGCGACGTGCCGCGGCACGAGCTCGGCCGGGATCGCCGGCGGGCGGGCGCCGCCGGGATGCGGCGGCGGGGGCTCGACGGCCGGGCGCGGCACGACCGCGCGGCTACGGCGCACGGGCACTCGGATCCCTGCTCAGCGGTCGGCGGGAGCCTCCCCGCCGGGCGGCGGCCGGCAGGTCCCGCTCGACCAGCCGCAGCGAGCGCACCGCGCTCCAGGTGCCACTGCAGGTAGGCGGCGACCAGGCCGCTGGCCTCGCGGCGCCGGCGCGGACCTCGCTGGCGTCGGCCACCCCCCAGTCACCGGACAGCAGCGCCGCGAGCAGCTCGAGGGTCTCGGGTGCGGGGCGCGCCGCACCCGGCCGGGCGGCACTGCGGGCAGACCGACCCGCCCGCCGCGCACCGCGAACGCCCGGTGCGGGCCGGGGGCGCCGCAGCGCGCGCAGTCGTCGAAGCGCGGCGCCCAGCCGGCGACGCGACAGCGCCCGCAGCAGGAAGGCGTCGAGCACCAGCGCCGGGTCGTGCTCGCCCTCGGCGAGCGCGCGCAGGCCGCCCGACCAGCAGCAGGAACAGCTGCACGCCGGCTCGCGCTCCTCGTCGGTCAGCCGCTCGGCGGTCTCCAGCATCGCGCGTGCCCGCCGTGTAGCGCGGGTAGTCGGCGGCCAGCGGCCGCGCCGTACGGGGCCGAGCGTCTCGGCCTGGGTGACGATGTCGAGGATCGCGCCCGGCGTAGAGCTGGACGTCGACTGGCTGAACGGCTCCAGCCCGCGCCCCGAACCGCGACGTGGTCCGGCGCACGCCCTTGGCGACCGCGCGGACCCGGCCGTGCTCGCGGGTGAGCAGGGTGACGATGCGGTCGGCCTCGCCGAGCTTCTGGGTGCGCAGCACGACGGCTTCGTCCCGGTACAGGCTCACTCTCCGATTCTCCCCGCTGCGAGGCCGGCAGCCGCCACGCCCCGCCGGGCCAGCATCGCCGCGTCCGCGCGGCCGAGCGCGTCCGGACCGGCGGCGGCGGTACCCACCGTCACCGCGATCCGCAGCCCCGGCGCCAACGCACCCCAGTCCACCGCCCCGACGACGGACCGGATCCGGCGGGCCAGCGCCTCGACGTCACCGTCCTCGGCCATCAGGATCACGAACTCGTCCCCCCCGTAGCGCACCACGGCATCTCCCGCCCGGCAGAGCGAGCGGAGCACGGCCGCCAGCCGGCGCAGCACGTCATCGCCGACATCATGCCCGTGGTCGTCGTTGACAGCCTTGAACCGGTCGACGTCGACGAAGGCGATCGCCAGGGCGCTCGCGCCCGGAGCGGTGAGCAGGTCGTCGAGCATGCGGCGGTTCCCCACCCCGGTGAGGGCGTCCTCCCACAGCCGGGTGTGGTCGCTGGCCACCTGCAGCGACAGCGCCGCCACCCCGTGCCGGGCGACCAGGTGCTCGAAGCGCCCCTCGCGGTCGCGCCAGAGCCGCTCCAACGTCCCCAGCGCCAGCTCGCGCCAGCGCCGGCTGGACTCGGTGCCACCGCGGGTGCCCATCTCGAGCTCGGCCAGCCAGGCGAGCGCCACCCAGCCCGGGACGGGCTCGCCCAACCTTCCGGCGTCCTGCCGGATGCGCAGCAGGCCGACCCGGCTCTCCTCCAGATCGCCCTCCTGGGCACGCACCGACACCAGGGCCAGCCGCGGCAGCAGCGCCGCCCGCCCGGCGCCACCCAGCACGCCGGCGTGCAGTGCCCGCTCGTCGACCGGCTCGCAGCCCAGCCGCTGATAGGCGAACTGGAGCAGTGCGTCGGCCTGCAGGGCCTGCCCCTGGTCGCCGGCGTCCAGGCAGACACGCTGGGCGCGCACCGCCGCCGAGGCGCACGCGGCGAACCGGGCGTTCGCGCCGTCGGAATCCCCGAGCAGCTCCAGCAGCAGGGCCCAGGTGCCCAGCACCATGGTCTCCTCCACCGTCGCGTACCCGGCCCCGCTGCCCGCGTAGCCATGGATCCGCTGGGCCGTGCGGAGCAAGCGCACGGCCGGGTCGAACAGCAGCGCCGCGTGCAGCGGGGTGCTCACGGCATGACAGGCGGACCCGCGGTTGTAGGCGCTGCCGGGGTTGTCCATGATCAATCCGTAGGCGGCTGCCAGTCCGTCGACGGCAGCGGCCGGTGACCGTTGCTGGATCAGGGCGTGCGAACGCAGCCCGAGCACCTTCGCCCGCCAGTACGGGCCGGCATCGGGGCCCAGGTCCTCCAGCAGCGCTTCGGTGGCCTGGCGCAGCTGCGACCACGGCCCTCCATCTCGTGCACCAGGCAGATGATGTAGCGCAGGTGTCTGCCGGCGCCCGGTCTCCGGCCGCCTCCACCAGCAGCAACCCCTGCCGGCACGCCGCCAGCGCCTCATCGCCCCGGCCGTCGATGTAGCAGGCATGGGCCCAGTCGGACACGATGTCGAAGGGCCCGAACTCACTCACCGGCTCGGGCAGCGAACCCCCCGGCAGCGACACCTCCGGCGGCACCGGACCCCTGGGCTCGGCGACCATCACAGCTGCACCAGCGCGTCGCGGCCCGCCCGTTTCGCCACCCGAAGTGCCACGTCGGAGCGGCGCAGCGCGGCCATCAGCCCGCCGTCACGGGCCACCCCCACCGAGACCGTGACCCCGAGCCCGCCGGTGAGGGCCTCCCAGTCCTCCGCCCGCACCCGGGCCAGGATCCGCTCACCGAGCACGGCCGCGCCCGAGGACTCCCCCAGCAGCACGACGAACTCGTCCCCGCCGTAGCGCACCACCACGTCCCCGGACCTGCAGCAGCCGCTCAGCAGGTCCGCCAGCCGGCGCAGCACCTCGTCGCCCACCGCGTGCCCGGCCCGGTCGTTCACCAGCTTGAAGTTGTCGACGTCGAGGAACAGCGCCGCCTGCGCGTTGCCCGCGTCCAGCTCACGTTCCAGCCGCCGCCGGTTGCCCAGGCCGGTGAGCGCGTCGACGAGCAGCTCCCGCTGGGTACGTGCGCCGCGCTCGACCAGCTCCCGGCCCAGGATCCGATGCCGCAGGTCGGCCGCGCGCACGTCCCGCTCGTTCCAGATCCGTTCCAGCCCTGAGGCCACCACCTCCCGCCAGAGGGCGTTCACCGGGTGGTCGCCGCTGCCTTCCTGCTCCTCGGCGAGGGTCTCCACCTCGGCCGCCGCCACCTGCACCAGCCCCGCCCAGACGTCCCGGTGCCGCGGAGCGGAGGCCACGTCGACCTCGGCGAGCAACGCCCGGGCCTCGGCCAGCTCGCCCGCCGCCGCGGCGGCCCGGGCCAGCGCCACCCGGCCAGGCAACCACTCGACCAGGGAGTCCGGGGACCGGGTGGCCGCCAGCGCCGCCCGGGCCCGGGCCCGGGCCAGCCCCGGCTCCTGCAACCTTTCGGTGGCGAAGGCCTCCACGGCGACGGCGCAGCCGGCCAGCACCGTGCTGCCCGCCTCGCGGGCGAGCAGTCCCATCCAGAGGGCCGCGGAAATGGTCTCCCGATGGTGCTCGGCGGCCTCGGCGGTCCGCCCGAGCAGGTCGAGCTGCACCGCCCACAGCGCGTGCACCTCGGCCAGCCTGCGGACCAGCAGCACGGCCGTCCCCGCTCCGAGCATGTCCGCCCCGCTGCCCCGGGCCGCCTCCCGGGTTGCCGTGGTGGTCAGTTCGGCGGCCGGCTCGAACAGCAGCAACCGGACCAGCACGGCCGCCACGGCGGAGCAGGCAGAGACGTGGTGGTAGCGGCGCGGCGGGGCCGCTTCCACGATGGACAGCGCCTCGGCGAGCGGGTCGAGGGCGGTGAGGATCTGCCCCTGGTCGACCTCGGCGGCGGCCAGCAGCGCGAGGCCCTTCGCCCGCCAGAACCGGTCCCCGTCGGGGCCGATCCGAGCCAGCAGCCCGCGCGCCACCGCCGCCGCGTCGGCGGGCCGGTCCAGCTCCAACAGCGCCTGCCCGGCGACGTAGTCGAAGAACTGGGTGCTCACCGGGTCACCGAGCCCGCGGGCGACCTCGCGCCCCTGCGCGCAGGCCAGCAGCGTCTCCTCCAGCCGACCGCCGACCATCAGCTCGTGCACCCGCGCCACCGCAGGGTCGAAGGGGCCGAAGTCGGGGAACGCAGGCAGGAGGTCACGGCTCGTGGCAGGTGTCACCCCGTTCTCCTCCCGGCACCGGGCCGGGCGGGCCGCCCGAGGTTCGGGTGCTCTCCCCGGAGCGACCAGCCCAGGTCAGGACGCGTCCGTCCCGACCTTCCGGCGACAGTCTGGCCCGTGCCGGCCCGGTCCGAAAGCCGGCTGCCGCGGATGGCTGACACCTCACCCCCCGCGTGCCGGGCCGGCGTGCACCCGCACGCGCCGCGGACCGGGCCCCGACACGGCCGCCTCAGCCCGCCGCGGCGGCCCTGCCGATCGACCGGTTCACCGCCGAGACGACGGCCTTCAGCGAGGCCCTGACGATGTTCGGGTCGATGCCGACGCCCCACAGGACGCGGTCGCCGACGGCGCACTCGACGTAGGCGGCGGCCTTGGCGTCGCCGCCGGCGCACATCGCGTGCTCGTCGTAGTCCAGCACCCGGACGTCGACGCCGACGCTCCGCAGCGCCTGCGACGAACGCGGCGATCGGGCCGTTGCCGCTGCCCTCGCAGCGTCGACCTCGCTCGCCGTCGACCAGGTCGACCACCGAGCTGCGAGTCCTGGTCGTCGTCCGCGCTGCTGCTGGCGGATGCCGCGGAGCGCGAACCGGCCCCAGCGGCGCCGGCCGGGTCGGGCAGGTACTCGTCGCTGAAGACGCCGCCACATCTGCGCCGGCGATGACCTCGCCGCCCTCGGCGTCGGTGTGCCGCTGGACGACCTGGCTGAACTCGATCTGCAGCCGGCGCGGCAGGTCGAGGTGGTGCTCGGTCTTCAGCAGGTAGGCGACGCCGCCCTTGCCGGACTGGCTGTTGACCCGGATCGACGGCCTCGTAGGTGCGGCCGACGTCCTTCGGGTCGATCGGCAGGTACGGGCACCGCCCACGACCAGCTCGTCGACGCCCTCGCCGGCGGCCTCGGCGTCGCGTGCCATCGCCTCGAAGCCCTTCTTGATCGCGTCCTGGTGGGAGCCGGAGAAGGCGGTGTAGACCAGGTCGCCGCCGTAGGGGTGCCGCTCGTGCACCGGCAGCTGGTTGCAGTACTCGACGGTGCGGCGGATCTCGTCGATGTCGGAGAAGTCGATCTGCGGGTCGATGCCCTGGCTGAACAGGTTCATGCCCGAGCGTGACCAGGTCGACGTTGCCGGTGCGCTCGCCGTTGCCGAACAGGCAGCCCTCGATCCGGTCGGCGCCGGCCAGGTAGCCCAGCTCGGCGGCGGCGACGGCGGTGCCGCGGTCGTTGTGCGGGTGCAGCGACAGCACGACGTTCTCGCGGTGGGCCAGGTGGCGGCTCATCCACTCGATCGAGTCGGCGTAGACGTTCGGCGTGGCCATCTCGACGGTCGCCGGCAGGTTGATGATCGACCTTGCGGTCCGGCGGTGGGCTCGAACACCTCGAGCACCGCGTTGCAGATCTCGACGGCGAACTCGAGCTCGGTGCCGGTGTAGGACTCCGGGGAGTACTCGTAGAAGATCTCGGTGCCGGGCATCGGTCTCGGCGTAGCTTCATGCACAGCCGCGCGCCGTGCAGGGCGATGTCGACGATGCCGTCCTGGTCCGCGCCGAACACCACCCGGCGCTGCAGCATGGACGTGGAGTTGTACAGGTGCACGATCGCCTGCTTGGCGCCGCGCGATGCGACTCGTAGGTGCGCTCGATCAGGTGCTCGCGCGCCTGGGTCAGCACCTGGATCGTCACGTCGTCGGGGATCAGGTCCTCCTCGATCAGCTGGCGGACGAAGTCGAAGTCGGTCTGGCTGGCCGACGGGAAGCCGACCTCGATCTCCTTGTAGCCCATCGCCACCAGCAGCTCGAACATCCGGCGCTTGCGCTCGGGGCTCATCGGGTCGATGAGGGCCTGGTTGCCGTCGCGCAGGTCGACCGCGCACCAGCGCGGCGCCTGCGGTGATCCGGCTGTCGGGCCAGGTGCGGTCGGGCAGGTCGACGGTGAACTGCTCGTGGAACGGGACGGTACTTGTGGATCGGCATGCCGGACGGCTGCTGGATGCTGTTCATGCTCGCCTCACGGTGTCGCGGGGGTGGATGCCCGGTTCAGGCCTGGTGACCCGGAACGGGTCAACGATCGTCGGCCGGCACGCACGAGAGACTCCGCGACGAGAGGACCGGCCTAACGGACCTCGCCGCGGCGGCGAAGGAGCAGGAACGCCACGCGCACGGCGACCACGGTACACGACCCGGCCGGACACTGGCTGCCTCCGGTGGTGCGGACTAGGCTGCATGATCTCGGCGGATCGGGGCGAACCCGCTCACTCCGGCGATGGTGCAGTGGAACAGGGCAAGCGGGGGAACAGACAAGCAGTGGACCGGGCAAGCGGTGAGGGCAAGGGGTAGCGGTGGCGGACGAACAGGTCGGTCAGGGCGGTTCGGTCGGCTCGGCGCCGGGCTCCCGGGACACCATGGTCAGGCAGGCGCTGGCGAAGCTCGACACCACGGTCGCGCACCCGGCGCGGGTCTATGACTACTGGCTCGGCGGCAAGGACAACTTCGCCCCCGACCGGGCCGCCGCCGAGCAGGTCATCGCCCTGAATCCGGGGATCGTGCCGGGCGTGCGCAACAACCGCGCCTTCCTGGTCCGGGTGGTGCGCTTCCTGGCCGGCGAGCTGGGGATCCGGCAGTACCTCGACCTCGGCACCGGGCTGCCCTCGGCGAACAACGTGCACGAGGTCGCCCAGCAGGTCGACCCGCAGGCGCGCGTCGTCTACGTCGACAACGACCCGATCGTGCTCGTCCACGCACATGCCCTGCTCACCGGCACCCCCGGCACGGTGGACTACGTCGACAGCGACATCCACGACCCGGCGACCATCCTGCGCGAGGCCGCACGCACCCTCGACCTCGACCGGCCGGTCGCTTTGATGCTGCTGATGACCCTGCAGTTCCTTCCCGACTCCGAGGAGGCGTACGCCATCGTCTCCACGCTCATGTCGGCACTGCCGTCCGGCAGCCTGCTCGTGATCTCCCACCCCGCAGCCGACGCGGTCGCCGGCGACCGCGCCACCGCCCGGTACAACGAGATGGTCGCCACCCGGATGACCCGGCGCACGCACGCGGAGGTTTCCCGGTTCTTCGCCGGGCTCGAAGTCCTCGATCCCGGGGTGGTCGCGCTCTCCCAGTGGCGGCCCGACGGGGACACCGAGGAGTCCGGGCCGCTGTCCCCCGCCTTCTGCGGGGTCGGCCGGAAGCCCTGACCCGACCGCCCGACCCGATCGCCCCGCCCCGATAGCCGGGGCCGGCGACCGGTTTCCGCCCGGACAGCGGCGGGGCAGACTGGTCGCGTGTCCACCACACGGCTGACGACCTGCCCCCTGTGCGAAGCGACCTGCGGCCTGAGCGTGGACGTCGACGCCGGCGCCGCCCGGGCGACCCGCGTCCGCGGTGACGCCGAGGACCCCTTCAGCGCCGGCTACAGCTGCCCCAAGGGGCTCGCGCTGGCGGCGCTGCACCACGACCCGGACCGGCTGACAGCGCCACTCCTCGACGGCCGGGAGGCGACCTGGGAGCAGGCCTGGCAGGCCGTCCACGACCGGCTGGCCGCGTTCGACGGTGCCCGCGGGCGTGACGCGCTCGCGCTCTACCTCGGCAACCCGAACGTGCACAACCTCGCGGGCATGCTGTTCGCCCCCGTGGTCGCCCGGGAGCTGGGCAGCCGGTACGTGTTCAGCGCCTCGACCGTCGACCAGATGCCCAAGCAGGTCGCCGCGGTGCTGATGTACGGCGACCCGCTCACCATCCCGGTGCCGGACGTGGACCGCACCGACCTGTTCGTGGTGCTGGGGGCCGACCCGCTCACCTCCAACGGGTCGCTGATGACCGCCCCGGACATGCCGCGCCGGCTGCGGGCGCTGCGCCACCGCGGAGGGCGGCTGGTGGTCCTCGACCCGCGTGTCTCCCGCACGGCGAGGGCGGCCGACCTGCACCTGCCGATCCGGCCCGGCACCGACGCGCTGCTGCTGGCCGCACTGGCCCACGAGCTGCTGGCCTCCGGCGGCGGAGTGGCCGAGGCCGCCGCGGCACGCGTCGGCGGGCACGTACAGGGGCTGCAGGAGCTGCCTGCCGCGCTGGCCGCCTTCACCCCGGAAGCGGTCGAGCCGGCGACGGGGATCCCGGCTGCCCGGATCAGGGCGCTGGCCACGGAGCTCGCCGTCGCCGACCGCGCCGCCGTCTACGGCCGCGTCGGCACCACCACAACCCGGTTCGGGACGCTCGCCTCGTGGCTGGTGGACGTCGTCAACGTGCTCAGCGGAAATCTCGACTCCCCCGGCGGGGTGATGTTCCCGCTCGCGGCCGCGGGGCAGCGCAACTCCTCGCCGTGGTCCCGGCCGCGGCCGCCGAGGTTCGGCCGGTACCGCACGGCACAGCGCGGCCTGCCCGAGGTGCTCGGCGAGCTCCCGTCCGCGGCCATGGCGGAGGAGATGCTCGGCGGGCACGTGCGCGGCCTGATCACCGTCGGCGGCAATCCGGCGCTGTCCGCCCCGGACGCCGCGCGGCTCGAGCGCGCGCTTGCCGGCCTCGAGCTGCTGATCTGCGTCGACCCGTACCTGAACGAGACGAGCCGGCACGCCGACATCGTGCTGCCGGTGCCCTCGCCGCTGGAGCGGCCGCACTTCGACCTCACCTTCGGCCAGCTCGCCGTGCGCAACACCGCCCGGTACACCCCGGCGGTGTTCCCGCCGCGGCTGCCGGCGGAGTGGCGGACGCTGTCGCAGCTGGCGGCGATCCTCGCCGGTGGCGGGCCGGACTCCGATCCGGGCCCGGTCGCGGAGCAGCTGACGGCGGCGCTGATCTCCCGCGAGGTGGCGGGCGCGGGCTCGGCGCTGGAGGGCCAGGACCCGCAGGCCGTGCTCGCCGCACTCGACGAGCCGGCCGGGGAGGAGCGGCTGCTGGACCTCATGCTCCGGGTCGGACCCTACCGGCTCAGCCTGGAGCAGCTGCGCGCCCACCCGCACGGCCTCGACCTGGGCCCCCTGCAGCCCCGCCTGCCCGGGGTGCTGCGCACGCCGAGCGGGAAGGTGGAGCTGGCGCCGCAACCGCTGCTGGACGACCTCGACCGGCTGCGGGCGGCTCTCGGCGAGCGCCCGCAGGGGCTGCTGTTGGTGGGGCGCCGGCACCTGCGGTCGAACAACTCCTGGGGGCACAACGTCGCCACCCTGGTCGGCGGGTCCAACCGCTGCACCCTGCAGGTGCACCCCGAGGACGCGGCACGGCACGGGCTGCGCGACGCCGGTGCCGCCACCCTCACCTCGGCGGCGGGGCAGCTGGTGGTCGAGATCGAGATCACCGACCGGATCAGCCGCGGGGTGGTGTCGCTGCCGCACGGCTGGGGCCACGGCGTGGACGGCGTACGGCTCACGGTGGCCAGTGCGGACGCAGGGGTGAACACGAACGTGCTCACCCCGCCCGACGTGGACCCGCTGTCCGGCACCGCGGTGCTGAACGGCATCCCGGTCACGCTGGCGGCGGTCCCGCCCGTTCGGTCCGCGGTCACGACCCCGGTCTGAGCAGCGACTCCAGTTGCCCCGTCGCGCCCACGCCGTTGCCGTCCGTGGCGATCCGGGCACGGTGGCGATCCTGCAGGTCGGCCTCGCCGCGGAGGAAGTCACGGAGCAGGGCCACGTGGGCGTCGCCGGCGGCGGCGAGGGCCCGCTCGCGCGCGGCGAGCAGCGGCGCGTAGAGCTCGGCCACGCGGCGCCGGGTCGGCTCGGTCATCTCCACCACCACCCGCCGGCGGTCACCCAGGTGGCGGACCCTGCGGACGTAGCTGCGCGCCTCGAGCCGGTCGAGGGCGGCGGTCATCGCGGCGGGCGACAGCCCGATCGCCGCCGCGAGCGCGCCGGGGCTGGCGGCGGCGGCGGAGAGCAGGTCGAGGGTGCGCAGGTCGGTGCGGTTCACCCCGAGGCTCCTGGCCACGGCATCGTCCAGGGCATCGACGCTGCGCCGGTGCTCGCGCACCACGTGCTCGAGCTCGGCCAGCAGTTCCCGACGCCGTGATTCCATCTTCGTAGTGTCCCGGGGCTGGGGCGGAGGATCGTCAACGCGCGGGCGGGACACGGCGCAGCGGGCCCGCACCCACGACCACAGATACGGCTTCGATCTTCGAACCGTTCAACAACCCTGTGCATCGGCGGGCAGGAACCCCGACGGACCCACCCCGGCGGCAGGCGGGGACGCCACGCTCAGAAGCCGAGCCGGCGCAGCTGCTTCGGATCGCGCTGCCAGTCCTTGGCCACCTTCACGCGCAGGTCGAGGTGGATGCGCACCCCGAGCAGGGCCTGGATCGACTGCCGGGCGCGGGTGCCCACGTCACGCAACCGGGTGCCACCGCGACCGATGACGATGGCCTTCTGGCTCTCCCGCTCCACGTAGAGGAACACCCGCACGTCGAGCAGCGGATCCTCCGGCGAGCGATCGGGCCGCGGGGTGATCTCCTCCACCACGACGGCGAGGCTGTGCGGCAGCTCGTCCCGCACCCCCTCCAGCGCCGCCTCGCGGACCAGTTCGGCCACCATCACCTCCTCCGGGGAGTCCGTGAGCTCCCCCTCGGGGTACAGCGCAGGGCCCGGCGGCAGGTACGAGACCAGCACGTCGGTGAGCGTCCCCACCTGGTACCCGTCCACCGCCGACACCGGGACCACGTCGTCCGGCTCGAGCAGCCGGGACGCCGCCAGCAGCTGCTCGGCGAGCCGCCCGCGGTCGACGCGGTCGGCCTTGGTGACGACGAGCACCACCGGGGTGTGCCGCCGGGACCTGCCCCAACTCGGCGAGCTCGGCGGCGATGAAGCGGTCGCCGGGGCCGATCTTCTCGTCGGCGGGCAGGCAGAAGCCGACCACGTCGACCTCGAGCAGTGTCTGGCGGACCAGGTCGTTCAGCCGCTCGCCCAGCAGGGTCCGCGGCCGGTGCAGCCCCGGGGTGTCGACCAGCACGAGCTGCGCGCCGGGGCGGTGCACGATCCCGCGGATCGCGCGCCGGGTGGTCTGCGGGCGGCTCGAGGTGATCGCCACCTTCTCGCCCACCAGGGCGTTGGTGAGCGTCGACTTGCCCGCGTTCGGCCGCCCGACCAGACAGGCGAACCCGGAGCGATGCACCCGCGTCGGCACCGGCGGGCACCCCGCTCACGGTCCCGCCTCTGCTCCGTCGGCCAGCTGCGGGGTCACGCTCGACGACCACCGTGGCCAGCTGATTGCGCCGGCCCTCGAAACGGTCGGCGGTCAGCCGCAGGCCGCCCACCAGGGCCTTCGCGCCGGCGATCGGCACCCGGCCGAGCGCCTTGGCGAGCAGCCCGCCGACGGTGTCGACCTCCTCGTCCTCGAACTCCAGGCCGAACAGGTCGCCGAGCTCGTCGACTGGCAGCCGGGAGCGCACCCGATACACCCCGTCGGTCACCTTCTCCACATCCGGCTCGTCGCGGTCGTACTCGTCGGAGATGTCGCCGACGATCTCCTCGACGAGGTCCTCGAGGGTGACCATGCCCGGCGATCCCGCCGTACTCGTCGACCACCACGGCGGCGTGCCCACCGCTGCGCTGCATCTCCCGCAGCAGGTCGTCGACGGGCTTGCTGTCGGGCACGAACAGCGGCTCGCGCATGACGTCGTCGACGGTGGCGGACTGGGCGCTGGCCGGGTCCTCGTGCTGCAGGCGGGCGACGTCCTTGAGGTAGACCACCCCGAGCACGTCGTCCAGCCCCTCGCCCACCACCGGAACCCGGGAGAAGCCCGAGCGCAGGAACAGCGACATCGCCGGGCGCAGGGTGGTGCCCGCCTCCACCGAGACCAGCGCCGTGCGTGGCACCATCACCTCCCGGGTGAGGGTGTCGCCGAGTTCGAAGACCGAGTGGATCATCTCCCGCTCGTCGTCCTCGATGACCTGGCTCTCGCCGGCCATGTCGACCAGTTCGCGCAGCTCGGCCTCGGAGGCGAACGGCCCGTCACGGAACCCGCGGCCGGGAGTGAGCACGTTGCCCACCACCACGAGCAGCCGTGCCAGCGGCCCCAGCACCCGGGTCAGTGCGAGCATCACCGGTCCTGCCACCAGCCCGATCCGGTCCGCGTGCTGGCGCCCCAGCGTGCGTGGCCCGACCCCGACGGCGACGAACGAGGCAGCCGTCATGATGCCGACCGCGACCAGCGCGGCCTGCCACCACACCGGCATCACGTCCGATGCAGCACGGCCGTGACCAGCACCGCGGCGGCCGACTCGCACGCCACCCGCAGGAAGGCGGTCACCGACAGCGTCTGCGCGGGGTCCGCGGCCACCCGGGCCAGCTGCCGGGAGCCGCGGCGGCCGTGGGCGAGCAGTTCCGCGGCCCGGCCCGCGAGACCCGGGCCAGCGCGGCCTCGGCCGCGGCGAAGGCTCCCGCCAGCGCGACCAGCACGGCGGCCAGCACGGACAGCTGCGGGTACGCCATGCTCACCCGCGCCCGCGGTCGGCCAGGTAGGTCAGCAGCAGCCTGCGCTGCAGGCCGAACATCTCCTTCTCCTCCGTCCGGCTCGGCGTGGTCGTAGCCGAGCAGGTGCAGGATCCCGTGCGTGGTCAGCAGCAGCAGCTCCTCATGGGTGCTGTGCCCCGCGGTCGCGCGCCTGACGTTGGGCCACCTGCGGGCAGAGCACGACGTCGCCGAGCAGGCCCGGCGGGGACTCCTCGGCCTCGCTGCCCGGTCGCAGCTCGTCCATGGGGAAGGAGAGCACGTCGGTGGGCCCGGGCTCGTCCATCCACTGCACGTGCAGGCGCTCCATCGCGGGCTCGTCGACCAGCACGACGGACAGCTCCGCCTGGGGGTGGACGTGCATGGCGGTCAGGACGTGCCGGGCCAGTGCGGCGATCTCCACCTCGTCGGCGGCGACCCCGCTCTCGTTGTTGACCTCGATACCCACGGGGTCATCCTCTCGCGCCACCGACGGTGCCGGGCACCACCGGGCCGCGGTGCCGGTCAGCGGGCCCGGCGGTTGCGCCTGGCCTGGGCGGCCGGAGGCTGCGGGGGGCCGGTGCGCGGCGCTGCGGCGCGGTCGGGCCGCAGCTGCCCGTGCGGGGCGTGCTGCGCCTCCTCCCACCGGCCGTAGGCGTCGACGATGTCGCTGACCAGCCGGTGGCGGACCACGTCGCTGCTGGTCAGCATGGAGAAGTGGACGTCGTCGACCCCGTCGAGGATGTCCCGCACCACGCGCAACCCCGACAGCGTCCCGTTCGGCAGGTCGACCTGGGTGACGTCGCCGGTGACCACCATCCTCGAGCCGAACCCGAGGCGGGTGAGGAACATCTTCATCTGCTCCGGCGAGGTGTTCTGCGCCTCGTCCAGGATGATGAACGCGTCGTTCAGGGTCCGCCCGCGCATGTACGCCAGCGGTGCCACCTCGATGGTGCCGGCGGCCATCAGCCGCGGGATCGAGTCGGGGTCGACCATGTCGTGCAGGGCGTCGTACAGCGGCCGCAGGTAGGGGTCGATCTTCTCGTTCAGGGTGCCGGGCAGGAAGCCGAGCCGCTCCCCCGCTTCGACGGCGGGCCGGGTCAGGATGATCCGGTTGACCCGCTTGGCCTGCAGGCCTGCACGGCCTTGGCCATCGCCAGGTACGTCTTGCCGGTGCCGGCCGGGCCGATCCCGAACACCACGGTGTGGGAGTCGATCGCATCGACGTAGCGCTTCTGGTTCAGCGTCTTCGGCCGGATGGTGCGGCCGCGGCTGGACAGGATGTTCAGCGTGAGCACGTCGGCGGGCCGCTCACCGCTCTGCTGCCGGAGCATCCCCACCGAGCGCTCCACCGCGTCGGCGGTGAGCGGTTGCCCGGCGGCGATCACGGCGATCAACTCGTCGACCAGCCGCTCGACCAGGGCAACCTCGCCGAACGGGCCGGTCACGGTGAACTCGTTGCCGCGGGCGTGGATGTCCGCCCGCGGAAAGGCCCTCTCGATCGCGCGCAGAACCTCGTCCCGGGCGCCCAGCAGCGAGACCATCGCCACGTCGGGCGGCACCACGATGCGATGCACCGCCTGTGGACCGGTGGCGGGAGTCCTCGATTCACTGCCTGGCTGGTCTGTCATCGGCGCTGGGAGCCGGCCCTCCGTCCGGGGACACGAACCCGGCCCATGCTAGCCGCCGGGGCCTGAGCTCCCCACCGCGGACCGCCGCCCGGCCATGTCCGCCGGTCAGCCGGGGGGCCAGCCGAAGGGGCGCCCGGCGAGCACGTGCCCGTGGACGTGGAAGACGCTCTGGCCGACCGCGCTGCCGGTGTTGAACACGAGCCGGAACTGCCCGTCCCCCTCCCGCCCGGCCACCTCCGCACCGAGCCTCACCAGGGCGGCGAGCAGACCGGGGTCGGCGCGGGCCAGCGCCGGGACGTCGGGGTGGTGGTCGCGCGGCACGACGAGCACATGGGTAGGGGCCTGCGGGTTGAGGTCGCGGAAGGCGAGCACCCCCTCCCCCGCCGCCACCACCTCGGCGGGGATCTGCGCGGAGACGATCTTGCAGAAGATGCACTCCGGATCCACAGCCACCGCCGCCTCCCGCGCTCGCCTGCCGAAAGCCCGGGCCGCGTGGGGCCGGGGCGGGACGAGCGTATCCGGCCACGGGACCTCCGTACTCGCCCCGGCACCCCCGTCCGTGGCATGGTGTCTGACTACTGCGTGTAGGTGACCCGATACCTACAGTTATGGTGCAAGGAGGCTGCCGTGCCGGTGCAGCTCGATCGGACCCGCGACCCCCGACGCCCGACGGGCAGCGGGGGGCTGCGGCAATGGCCCGCCGGCCCCCCGGCGCCCGAGGCCGTCAGCCGCCGCGAGCTGCGCCGTCGCGAGCGCGAGCAGCAGCACCGGACCCATCAGCGCCGGGCGCCCGCCACCCCCGAGCAGCTACCCCACCCGCGGGAGCGGCGACCCGTGCCCGCCCCGGTCCCGGTGCCGGTTCCGGCGCAGCCGGCCGGGCGGCCGGCAGCCCCGGCCCGGCGACGTTCCCGCTTCCGCACCCGGGCGCTGCCCCTGCTCGCGGCCATCGGCGTGGTGATCGGCATCTACGGCGGCGCCGCCGGCGGCCAACGGCTGGCCGCGCTGCGGGACGGCGCCGTGGGACGCCCGCTGCCGGCAGCCCCGGCGGGGGCGGGCAGCGCCGAGGACAGCGGCCCGGGCGGAGCCACGGCAACCCCGGCGGCGAGCACGCCCGCGAGCATGCCGTCGAGCACCGTCGCGCCCACCGCCGCCGCGCTGGCCCCGGCCGGCTCGGTCGCCGCGCCCGGAACGGTGCTCGCACCGGTGTACTGGGTCACGGCCTCGAGCACCCGGTCGCTGGTGGCGCGCGAGTACCTGCAGCTGCCGGACCGCGGCGGAGCGTTGCTCTCCGCGCTGCACGCGATCCTCGAACAGCACCCGCTCGACCCCGACTACACCTCGCCGTGGCGGCCCGCGGCATCGGTGGGCGTGCACGCCACCGCCACCGGGATCACCGTCGACCTGTCCTCCGACGCCTTCGCCGCGACGGGCGTGCGCAGCGAGACCGGCGTTGCCGGGATCCAGCAGCTGGTGTGGACGGTCACCGCGGTCGCGCACCAGGACGTGCCGGTGACCATCCTCGTCGACGGCAGGAGCGGCTACCAGGCCTGGAACGCGATCACGCTGTCGGCGCCGGTGCGCCGGCAGGCCGCGGCCCGCGCGGCGGTCTGGATCGACACCCCCGAGCAGACGGTGCGGGTCTCCAGCCCGGTGCACATCACCGGCCAGGGCTCGGCGGCCGGCAACGCCTTCCACTGGAAGGTCACCTCCGGCACCCGGGTGGTCGCTTCCGGGACGGTCACCGGCACGTCCGCGGGCGAGGCGCCCGGCTGGTCGCAGTTCGCCGTCGACGTTGCGCTCCCGGCAGGCAGCTACGAGCTGGCCGTCGAGGCGGGCCGGACCGGCCAGCAGGGGATGCCGGCAGACTGGCAGTGGCCCGACACGAAGTCGTTCACCGTCGGCTGAGCCCGCCGGATCGGCCGTTCGGGTGGACCCGGAGGGCACCCACGCGCTACAACGAAGGTGCCCGGCGGGGGGTGTCAACCGGCACACGCCGCACGGCGTGTACGCGACATGAGCGTGACGGCAGGCGAAGCGGTCGCCCCGGTCCTGACCGGGGGGCTGGCCTGCGGGGCGACGGCGTGGCGGAGGGGGACCAGGGTGCGTCCGCGGGGGTCCGGCTCCGCACCGGGTGCGGTACCGGGCGACGATCCGGGCCGGCTGCCCGGTGCCGCCGAGGGCGTCGATCAGACCGGCACCACCGATCTGGGCGACGTCACGGCCGCGGCGCGGTCGGCGGACGCAGCGGGCTGGGACGCCGACACTGCCGTCACCCTCCTCTACGGCGCGCACTGGACCCAACTGGTGCGGCTCGCCACGCTGCTCACCACCGATGCGTCGGTGGCGGAGGAGATCGTGCAGGACGCCTTCGTCGCGCTGCACCGTCGCTGGCACCGGCTGTCCGACCCCAGCGCGGCGCACGCCTACCTGCGGGCGAGCGTCGTCAACGGCTCCCGCTCGGCACTGCGGCACCGCAAGGTCGCCGAGCGCCACCGGCCACCCGGCGATCCCTCCCCGACGGGCCCGGAGGAGCACGCCCTGCGCGCCGCCGAGGACGCCCGGGTGCTCGCCGCCCTGCACGCCCTCCCGCGCCGCCAGCAGGAGGTGCTCGTGCTGCGCTACTACTCCGAACTGTCCGAGCAGGAGATCGCCCAGGCGCTCGGCCTGAGCCGGGGCGCGGTGAAGAGCCACGCGCACCGCGGCATCGCCTCGCTCCGCAGCGCCCTCGTCCGGACCGGGGAGGTGACCCGATGAGTGACGAGCGTTTCGACTCCCGCCCCGGCGCTGACCCGCCGGGCGCCGACCGTGACGAGACTGCCGACCGGCTGCGCCGCGCGCTGCGCTCCGAGGCCGCCCAGGTGATCCCCACGCCGGACGGCCTGCAACGGATCCGCGCCGCGATCGCCGAGAAGGCGACCCCACCGCGCAGGCTCCCGCGACCGGCCGGCAGCTGGCGCCGCGTCACCCCGCTGCTGGCCGCGGCTGCCGCCGCCGGGGTGCTCGCCGTGGCCGCCGGGGCCGTCGTCCGGCTGGAGCAGCGCCCGGCGCCACCCGCCGGGAACGGGCCCACCACCACCGCGGCCCTGCCCACCCCTGGCCCGACGACGCCCACCCCGACCGGTGGAGCGGACCGGACGTCGGTGTCCCTGGCACCGGGCCAGCAACCGGCGGCGCTGCCCGTGTACGTGGCCGCGGAGCAGGGCGGGCGGTACGCCCTCTTCCGCGAGTTCCGGGTGAGCGCGAGCAACAGCCTGGACCAGCGGGTCTCCGAAGCCCTCACCGACGCCGTCGACGATCCGCCGCTCGACCCCGACTACACCACCCTGTTCAGCGGTGGCCGGCCCGGCCGGGTGCTGGCCCAGGTGGGCCCTGACCTCATCACCGTGCAGATCACCGCCGCCATGGCCACGAACCCGCAGGCCACCCGCGCGCAGGCCGAGGCGGCGCTGCAGCAGCTGGTGTGGACGGCGACGGCCGCAGCCGCGCTGCCCGCCACCCCTGTCCGCGTCCTCGTCCTCGGCGGGCCGCAGCAGCTCTTCGGCCTGCTGCCGCTGGACGTCGACTTCGTCCGTGGCACGGCCGGGGCGGACCCGCGCGCGCCCGTGTGGATCACCAGCCTCGCCGACGACACCACCATCGGCCGGGGCACCCTGACCGTGACCGGGGACGGCGTCAACCAGTTCGAGAACACGCTGGTGTGGACGCTGAGCAAGGACGGGGTCGTCGTGGCCCGGGGCAACACGTCACCGCTGCTGGCGAACGGGCAGCCGCCGGTCCCGGGTCAGCGCGGCAGCTGGAGTATCCAGCTCGACGTCTCGGCCCCGGGCAGCTACGAACTGGTGATGGCGGAGAGCACCGGGGACCCGTCGGCGGTGGCCTGGCAGGACACCAAGACCTTCCGGGTGAACTGACCGCACCCGCGGGCCGTCAGCCCCAGCGGTGCAGCCGGAGCGAGAGCACCGCGAGGGCCGCGGCCCCGGCGGAGGAACTGCGCAGCACGTGCGGCCCCAACCTGACGGCCCGCGCCCCGGCGGCACCGAGCGCCGTCAGCTCCTGTGCCGCGATCCCGCCCTCGGGCCCGACCACGACGAGCACCGCGCCCGGCGCGGCTGCGGGCAGCGCCACGGTGGCCAGCGCCTCCTGCGCCTCCTCGTGCAGCACCAGGGTGAGCGCGCTCGCGGCGACCAACTGCGCCAGCCCGGGGGTGTCCACCGGAGGGTGGATCGTCGGGAGGCTCGCCCGGCGGGACTGCTTCGTCGCGGCCCGCGCCGTGGCCTCCCAGCGTCGGCGCGAGCGCTCTGCACGCTCCCCCGCCCAGACCACGACGCTGCGGCCGGCCTGCCAGGGCACCACGGCGTCCACGCCGAGCTCCGTCGCGGTCTCCACCGCCTGCTCGTCGCGCCCGCCCTTGGCCAGGGCCTGGACCAGCACCAGCGGCGGCACCGGGGGCACCGTGCGCTCGATCGCGTCCACCCGCAGCAGCACCGACGGTGACGCGAGCGCCTGTACCCGGCAGCGCGCCACCAGCCCGGCGCCGTCGGCGAGGTCGACCCGCTCTCCGGTCCTCACCCGGCGGACGGTGGCCGCGTGCCGGCCCTCCTCGCCGTCGAGGGTGACCAGCGCACCCGGTTCCGCCCCGTCCAGCCCCCCGGGGGGCAGCAGGAACAGCGGTGCCGTCACCGACCCGAGAACCGGTCACGCAGCTTGGAGAACACCCCCGGGTGGGCGGGGGTGAGCCGGCCCGAGGGCCGTTCCTCGCCGCGCAGCACCGCGAGCTGGCGCATCAGGTCCTCCTGCTGCTCGTCCAGCCGGGTCGGCGTGATCACCGCGAGGTGGATCACGAAGTCGCCGCGGCCACCGCCACGCAGGTGGGTCACGCCCATCGAGCGCAGGGTGACGATCTCGCCCGACTGCATCCCCGGGCGGACGTCCACCTCCTCGATCCCGTCCAGCGTCTCCAGCTGCAACGTCGTGCCCAGCGCCGCCGCCGTCATCGGCACCTCGACGGTGCAGTGCACGTCGTCGCCGCGCCGGGTGAACACCGGGTGCGGGCGCTCGACGATCTCGACGTACAGGTCCCCGGCGGGCCGCCGGCCGGGGCCGACCTCGGCCTGCCCGGACAGCTGGATCCGGGTTCCGGTGTCCACCCCGGCGGGCACCTTGATGGTGAGGCTGCGGCGGGTGCGCACCCGGCCCTCGCCGGAACACTCCAGGCACGGGTCGGGGATCACGGTGCCGAAGCCGTGGCAGGCCACGCACGGCTGCGGTGGTCATCACCTGCCCGAGGAAGGAGCGCGCCACCCGCTGCACCTGGCCGCGGCCACGGCACACCTCGCAGGTGCGCGGCTGGGTGCCGGGCTGGCAGCAGCTGCCCTGGCAGCTCGGGCAGATCACGGCGGTCTCCAGCTGCAGTTCGCGCTGGCTGCCGAAGACAGCCTCCTGCAGATCGACCTCGATCCGGATCAGGGCGTCCTGGCCGCGCCGCTGCCGCGAGGCGGGCCCCCGCGCGCCGGAGGCCGCGCCGAAGAACGTCTCGAAGATGTCGCTGAAGCCGAACCCGGGGCCGAACCCCCGCCGGAGGCACCCGGGTCACCCCCGAGGTCGTAGGCCCGCCGCTTCTCGGGGTTGGACAGCACGTCGTACGCGCGTCCGATCTCCTTGAACTGCTCCTCCACGTCACCGTCGGGGTTGACGTCGGGGTGCATCTGGCGGGCATGCTTGCGGTATGCCCTCTTGATGTCCTCGGTGGTCGCATCGCGGGGGACACCGAGCACCTCGTAGTAGTCGCTCACCACACTCCGTCGTGGATCTGTCATGACGCGAGAATCCGGGACAGGTACACGGGCCACTGCCCTCACCGCGCCGATCGTCGTCGGGTAGTCCATCCGCGTCGGCCCGAGCACGCCGAGCCGAGCGACGACCTCGCCCGCGAACCGTATCCGCTGGCGATGACCGCCGTCTCGGTGAGGCCCTGGTGGGCGGTCTCGCGGCCGATCCGCACCCCGACGTCACCGGAGTCCTTGGCCATCTCGGCGAGCAGCTTGAGCAGCACCACCTGCTCCTCCAGCGCCTCCAGCACGGGGCCGATCGACCCGGCGAAGTCCGGGCCCGAGCGCGCCAGGTTGGCCGTGCCGGCGAGCACGATCCGTTCCTCGCGGTCGATGTCGAGGCAGGTGTTCAGCGCGTCGAGCACGCGGGTGACCAGTGCACGGTCGTCGGGCAGGAAGGCCTGCGGCAGTCCGGCGATCGCGCGCCCGCCTCGGTCAGCCGCTTGCCGCCGGCGAGCGCGTTCAGCCGGGCCCGCAGGTCCCCGAGCAGCACCTCGCCCGCGTCGGTGCCGGCCTCGGCCACCCGCTGCTCCACCCGCCCGGTGTTGGTGATCAGCACGACCAGCAGCCGCCCGCCGCCGATCGGCACCAGCTCGATGTGACGCACCGTCGAGCGGGACAGCGAGGGGTACTGCACGACCGCGACCTGGTGGGTGAGCTGCGCCAGCAGCCGGACGGTGCGGTCGATCACGTCGTCGAGGTCCACCGCGGCGTCGAGCAGCGAGTGGATGGCTCGGCGCTCGGCCACCGACAGCGGCTTCACGGTGGCCAGCCGGTCGACGAACATCCGGTAGCCCCGGTCGGTGGGCACCCGGCCGGCGCTGGTGTGCGGTTGGGCGATGTAGCCCTCCTCCTCCAGCGCCGCCATGTCGTTGCGGATGGTGGCCGGCGACACGCCGAGGGAGTGCCGCTCTGCCAGCGCCTTCGACCCGACCGGCTCCCGGGTGTGGACGTAGTCCTCCACGATGGCGCGCAGGACTGCGAGCCTGCGGTCGTCCGTCACGGCTGGCACTCCTCTCGTCCGAGTGCCAATTCTAGGCCCTCGGACGGCCGGGCCGCCGGACCGGTCTTGCGTCGATGCCTCATATGTCCACTTCGCCCCGGCGTGGCTGGCCCGCAGGGCGGCCCGCCCCGGTACTGTCCGGGGTGTGGCGACCCCCTCTGACCGCTACCGCGCTGACATCCTGCGCCCGAACCCGCCCCGCGCCCTGCCCGAGGTGGAGGCCGTGCCCGGGCTGGTGGTCGAGGACGTGGAGACGGGCTGGTGCGGCGCCGTCCTGCGGACCGAGAAGAGCGGCGGCATGCACCTGGTGGTGCTGGAGGACCGGCACCGCAGGGTGCGGGCCTTCCCGCTCGGGCCCGGGTTCTGGATCGACGGCGAGCCGGTGCGGCTGGTCCCGCCCCGCCGCGGCGGCCCGGGCCGACCGGCCCGGACGGCGAGCGGCTCGGTGGCCGTGCACGGGGCCCGGGCACGGGTCGCCAGGGCGTCCCGGATCCTCGTCGAGGGCCGCCACGACGCCGAGCTCGTCGAACGGGTGTGGGGTGACGACCTGCGGCTGGAAGGCGTGGTCGTGGAGATGCTGGACGGCGTCGATGACCTCGCCGCCGCGGTTCGCGACCGCAGCCGGGGCCCGGCCGCCGGCTCGGGGTGCTCGTCGACCACCTCGTCGCCGGCAGCAAGGAGTGGCACGAGGCCGCCGCGGTCACGCGGATGCCGGCCCTCGCCGCGCACGTGCTGGTGGTGGGCCACCCGTACGTGGACATCTGGGCCGCGGTCAGACCGCAGCGCGTCGGCCTGGCGGCCTGGCCCGACATCCCCCGCGGCCGGCCGTGGAAGGAGGGCGTGCTCGACGCGCTGGGGTGGCCGCACCGCAACCAGGCGGAGGTGGCGCAGGGCTGGCGGCGGATCCTGTCGACCGTGCACAGCTACGCCGACCTGGAGCCCGCGCTGCTGGGCAGGGTGGAGGAACTCATCGACTTCGTCACCGGGGACGACGTCGACACCTGAGCGGGGCGGCGTCGGGATATCCCCCGTCGCATCGGCCGGGCTGCCGGATCGAGACCGGTGCTCCGGCCGCCTAGCGTGGACGGTGGCCAAGGAGGTCACCATGTCCGAGCCCGCCGCCGGCACTCACCCCGAGTTCCACCCCGCCACCCCGCAGCCCGCTCCCCTGGATGCCGCGCAGGAGCGCAACTGGGCCGTGGCCGCCCACCTGTCCGGCTTCGTCGCCGCCTACCTTGCGCTCGGCTTCCTCGGCCCGCTGACCGTGCTGCTGGTGGCGGGCGGCCGTTCGGGCTTCGTCCGCAGGCACGCCGTGGAGGCGCTGAACTTCAACCTCTCGATCCTCCTCTACGTGGTGGTCAGTGCGGTCCTGGTACTGGTTCTCGTCGGGATCCCGCTGCTGCTCGGGATCGGGGTGCTGTACCTGGTCACCGTCGTCTCCGCCGCGCTCGCCGCCTCCCGTGGGCAGGAGTACGCCTATCCGCTGAGCATCAGGTTCATCAGCTGAGCGCGGTCCCGCGCCGCGCGTGCCGACTGCCGTGCCCACTGCCCGGCGAAGCCGGGAGTGCGTCGGGCCCCTCCGAGCCGTGATCGGGTCTAGGGTGTGCGCTCGACAGAAAGGAATGTCATGACCGAGAACCCCCCGAACGGCCCTGGCGGGGACCAGAACGTTCCCCCCGCAGCCCCGCAGTACGGGGCGCCTCAGCCGCAGTACGGGCAGCAGCCTCCGCAGTACGGGGCGCCCCAGCCCGCCGCCCAGTACGGCGCGCCCGGCGCAACCGGCCCGGTCAGCGACGCGGACCGCAAGCTGTGGGCCATGCTCGCCCACCTCGGCGGGATCATCCTCTGGTTCATCGCGCCGCTGATCGTCTTCTTCATGTACAAGGACCGGGACGAGTTCCTCAAGGACCAGTCCACCGAAGCACTCAACTTCCAGATCACGCTGGCCATCGCGCTGGTGGTGAGCGTGGTCCTGATGGCCGTCTTCATCGGCTACCTGACCTGGCTGGCGACGGTCGTGCTCAACATCGTCTTCTCGATCATCGGCGGTCTGGCGGCCAACCGCGGCGAGCGCTACCGCTACCCCTTCGCCCTGCGCCTGGTGAAGTGAGCAGCAACCGGTGAAGTGCAACGTCGGCCCGGGCCGGACCGCCATCACGGCGAAGCCCGGCCGACGGCAGCCGGCCGCGTGTCAGTCCGACCAGCGCCCGCACCACGGCGTCGGCGAGCAGCCGCCCGCGGCGGGTGAGCAGCGACCGGCCCGCAGCGGCGGCCGCGGCCGTCGACGAGGCCGTCCGCGATCAGCCCGGCAGCGCGCCGCGCCGCGACGCCGGGTCGAGCCCGCGATCGGCGAGGCCGCTCGCGCAGCCGGACCTCCAGCAGCACCCGCTCGGCGCGGCGCTGTCGCTCCGCGTCGAGCGTCTCGCGGCCCGCGGCCGGGACTGGCCCCGCGGCGAGCCGCTGCGGCGTAGGCGCGCGGGTGCTTGACGTTCCACCAGCGCACGCCGCCGACGTGGGAGTGCGCGCCCGGGCCGACGCCCCACCAGTCGTCGCCGCGCCAGTAGCCGAGGTTGTGCCGGCAGCGCGTCGCGCGGCTCCCGCGCCCAGTTGCTCACCTCGTACCAGCGTCAGGCCGGCGGCCGCCAGCAGCGTCGTCGGCGAGCTCGTACATGTCGGCCAGCGTCGTCGTCGTCGGGCGGCCGGGACCTCGCCGCGGCGCACCTGGCGCGCGCAGCCGCGTGCCCGTCCTCGACGATCAGCGCGTAGGCGGACACGTGGTCGGGCACGCGGCGCAGCGCCGCGTCGAGCGATGCGCGCGCCAGTCGGCGAGCGACTCCCCCGGCGTGCCGTAGATGAGGTCGAGGCTGATCACGCCGAAGCCGCGCCGCGCGCGCCCACGCCGACGACCGCGCAGCGCGCGCTCGGGGTCGTGCGTGCGGTCGAGGGTGGCGAGCACGTGCGGCACGCGCCGACTGCATGCCGAAGCGAGACCCGGGTGAACCCGCCTGCCGCGCAGGCGTCAGCAGCGACTCGGCGGTCGACCGAGTCGGGGTTGGCCTCGGTGGTCACCTCGGCGTCGGCGGCCAGCCCGAACCGGTCGCGGACGCGCGTCGAGCAGCCGGCCAGCTCGGCCGGCGGCAGCAGCGTCGGCGTGCCGCCGCCGAAGAAGACCGTCGTGCGGCCGGCGCCGCGTCGCCGAGCACGCCGCGCGGCGAGGTCGATCTCGGCGAGCGCCGGCGCCGGCGTAGTCGCCGCGCTGCGCCGCCGCCCAGCTCGGCGGCGGTGTAGGTGTTGAAGTCGCAGTAGCCGCAGCGCGCCGCGCAGAACGGCACGTGCACGTAGATCCCGAACGCGCGTTCGGCGGCACCCACGCGCAGCCTCCGGCGGCAGGGCGCCGTCGGCCGGTGCGGCGGAACCCTTCGGGAGCGCTCCCGGCATCCTCGCCGCGCCTCAGCCGCGGGCGGCGGCCTTCACCGCAGCCGCCCGCATCGTCAGGCACCGAGCTGGAAGGCCCCCGCGTCGGCCGCCGCGAGCAGCCTGCGCATGCGGGCCGGGTCGGAGCGCAGGAACGCATCGGCGATGGTGATCCCGTGCCCCGGCCGGCTGAGCACCGTGATCGGGTCGCCGACGTCGACGACACCTTCCTCGAGCACCCGCAGGTAGGCCCCGGGCGCGCCCCGCTCGGTGAACCTGCGCACCCAGTGCTCCTCCGCCATCCGGCGCTGGAAGGTGGCGCAGGGAATCCGCGGGGCGGTCACCTCCACCAGCACACCGGCCGCCGCGGCGGTACCGATCCGCCACCGCTCACCGATCTCGGCGGCGCTCACGTCGATCCCTGCCGTGCGCAGGTTCTCCCCGAACAGGCCCGCCGGAATCGCCTCTCGACCCAGCTCCGCCGCCCACCAGGCAGCGTCCTCCTCGGCATAGGCGTAGACGGCCTGGTCGAGCCCGCCGTGGTTGGCGGTGTCGCACTGGGTGTCGCCCTCCGCGCCGAGAGCGGACAGGCGCACCGGCCCGCGGATCGAGCGCTTGTCGATCGCGGTCGTCGACACCTGCCCGAACGGGTCGGGGCGGATCTCGTGGACCACGCAGATGGCGAGGACCTGGGCTGCACCGGGCATGCCGCCATCCTGCCATCGCCGGCGCAGGCAGCGGCGATGGGCCGGCGGCGGTCGGGCGTCCCCCCGACCGCCGCCGGCTCACCCTGCGGTCAGGACGGGACGCGGGCCAGCGCCCGGTCGAGATCCTCCTGCACGTCCCCGATCCCCGCGATCCCGAACCGTTCGACGAGCACGTCGACCAGGGCCGGGGTGAGGAAGCCGGGCAACGACGGGCCGAGCGAGATGTTGCGCAGCCCGAGCGCGAGCAGGCTGAGCAACACCGCCACCGCCTTCTGCTCGAACCACGAGATCACCAGCGTGAGCGGCAGGTCGTTGACCCCGCAGTCGAACGCCTCGGCGAGCGCCCCGGCGATCCGGATCGCGGAGTAGCTGTCGTTGCACTGGCCGACGTCCAGCAGCCGCGGGATCCCGCCGATCGCGCCGAAGTCGTGTAGTTGAACCGGTACTTACCGCAGCCCAGGGTGAGCGAACGGTGTCCTGCGGGGCGGCCTCGGCGAACTCCGTGTAGTAGTTGCGGCCCGGCATCGCCCCGTCGCAGCCGCCGACCAGGAAGAAGTGCCGGATGTCCCCGGACTTCACCGCGTCCACCACGGTCGTCGGCGACCGCGAGCACGGCATCGGCCGCGAACCCGGTCATCAACGAGGTCGCCGGGGCGTCCTCGGTGAAGCCCGGCAGGGCGAGCGCCGCCGCGATCGCCGGACCGATGTCGTGCACGTCCAGGTGCTGGATGCCCGGCCAGCCGACCGGGCCGAGGGTGAAGATCCGGTCGCGGTAGCCCGCCCGCGGCTCGATCAGGCAGTTCGAGGTCATCAGCACGGCGCCGGGGAAGTCGAGGAACTCGCTGCGCTGGTCCTGCCAGGCGCCGCCGTAGTTGCCCACCAGGTGCGGGTAGGCGGCCAGCTTGGGGTAGGCGTGCGCCGGCAGCAGCTCACCGTGGGTATAGACGTTGATCCCCAGGTCCCGGGTCTGCTCCAGGATCAGCTCGAGGTCGGCCAGGTCGTGCCCGCTGACCAGCAGTGCGCGACCCGCGATCGCGGAGGTGGTGACCCGGGTGGGAACCGGAACCCCGAAGCGGCCGGTGTGTGCCCCGTCGAGCTGCTTGAGCACGACCAGGTTCAGCTGGCCGATCTCCAGCGAGCGGGCCAGCAGTTCCTCGATGTCGGTCGGCCCGCCGGCGAGGTAGTCCAGCGCGGCCTCGATCCCCGCGCCGACCTCGGGGTCCTGGACCCCGAGCACCCGGGCGTGGTGGGCATAGGCGCAGACCCCCTTGAGCCCGTACAGGTTGAGCATCCGCAGCCCGATCACCTCGGGACCGAGCAGGTCCTGCCCGCTCAGCAGCGAGGCCTGGGCGGCCTGCAGCAGCAGGCCGTCCCGGTCCGGCGCCGGCACCCAGGCAGCGGGCCCGGTGAGCAGCTCGGGCTCGCGACCGGCGGCTACGGCCGCCTCCTGGTAGGCCACCCGGAGCCGGTCGCGCAGCTGCGCGGCCTCGGCGATCATGGCGGCCAGCCGGTCGTCGTCGAAGTTGACGTTGGTCAGGGTGGCGAACACCGCCGCCAGGACGAAGTCCGCGGCCTGCTGGTCGACGACGCCGAGGGCCCGGCAGCGCGTGGAGTACTGGGCGACCCCCTGCACCGCATGCAGCAGCAGGTCCTGCAGGTCCGAGGTCTCGGGCTGCTTGCCGCAGGTGCCGCGGGTGGTCGTGCAGCCGGGGACCGGACCGGTCCGACGGGTCTGCTCGCACTGGACGCAGAACATTTCTCGGGTCTCCTCGCTGGCGGCGATCGGGCGCCAGCCCGCCGGGCGGGCCACCGCGTGCCGGGCCACGGTGTGCGCCCGGCACCATCCCCCAGGCTGCCAGCGGAACCCCGGACGGTCCTTGATCCAGGTCAAGGACGGGCCTCGACAACCTCAGGCGGAGCCGGTGGTCAGGGGCCGGCGGCAAGCAGGGGCGGGACCGGCGGGGGCTGCGCCCACCGGCCGAGGGCGGCCGGGTCGGGCACGCTGATCCGGCGGCCGGTCACCGTGACCAGGCCCGCGCGGGTCAGCTCGCGCAGCACCCGGGAGAAGGTCTCCGGGGTGAGGCTGAGCCGGGAGGCCACCACCTGCTTGCTGGTGGTGAGCAGCACGGTGTGCGTGGGCGTCCCGGGCTCCGGGCGGGCGTGCTCGACCAGGTAGGACGCCACCCGCTGCCGGCCCGAGCGCAGCGCGTAGGACTCCACGTCGCGGACCATGCCGTGCAGCCGCACCGCGAGCCCAGCCAGCATCCGGCGGGCGAACATCGGATCGCCGTCCAGCAGCGCGTCCACCGCATCCAGGGGCACGGCCAGCAGCCGGGTCGGGGCCAGCGCGATGGCCGTCACCGGGTACGGCTGACCGAGCAGCATCACCGCCTCGCCGAAGCTCTCCCCCGGCTGGATCACCTCGACGACCTTCTCGGCGCCGTCATCGCCCAGCACAGCCAGCTTGACCACGCCCTCGACCACCACGAAGAACGCCGCGGCGGGGTCGCCCTGCCGGAACACGAGTGCACCACGGGCCAGCCGGCGGCTGCGGGTGCGGGCGGCGAGCGGCTGCAGTTGCTCCGGCCCGACCCTGCTGAACAGGGGCAGGTCGTGCAGCAGGCCGGCCGTGCCGCCGGGTCCGGGTGCGACCACGCCACCATCCTCACACCGGCCCACCCGGTCGGCGGCCCGGACACCCGCGTCGCCCCGCCGGCGGATCGGCGGCAGCCGGCCCCGGCCCGCTACTTCTTCGGCTTGTCGCTGGCCGCTTCCCTGGACAGCGCGGCGATGAAGGCCTCCTGCGGGACCTCGACCCGGCCGACCATCTTCATCCGCTTCTTGCCCTCCTTCTGCTTCTCCAGCAGCTTCCGCTTGCGGGTGATGTCACCGCCGTAGCACTTCGCCAGCACGTCCTTGCGCATCGCCCGGATCGTCTCGCGGGCGATCACCCTGGCGCCGATGGCCGCCTGGATCGGGACCTCGAACTGCTGGCGCGGGATGAGGTCCTTGAGCTTGCCCGCCATCGCCACCCCGTAGGCGTAGGCCTTGTCACGGTGCACCACGGCGCTGAAGGCGTCCACCGTCTCGCCCTGCAGCAGGATGTCCACCTTCACCAGCTCGGCCACCTGGTCGCCGTCAGGCTCGTAGTCCAGTGAGGCGTACCCCCGGGTGCGCGACTTCAGCTGGTCGAAGAAGTCGAAGACGATCTCCGCCAGCGGCAGGGTGTAGCGCAGCTCCACCCTCTCCTCGGACAGGTAGTCCATCCCGCGCAGCGATCCGCGGCGCTGCTGGCACAGCTCCATGATCGAGCCGATGTACTCCGAGGGGGCGAGGACCGAGGCCCGCACCACCGGTTCGCGCACCTCCGCCACCTTCCCGGTGGGGAACTCCGACGGGTTGGTGACCGTGATCCCCCGGCCGTCGTCCATGGTCAGGTCGTAGATGACGTTGGGCATCGTCGAGATGAGGTCGAGGTTGAACTCCCGCTCGAGCCGCTCGCGGACGATCTCCAGGTGCAGCAGGCCGAGGAAGCCGCAGCGGAACCCGAACCCGAGCGCCGCCGACGTCTCCGGCTCGTAGGCGAGCGCGGCATCGTTGAGCTTGAGCTTGTCCAGCGCCTCGCGCAGCGCGGGATAGTCCGAGCCGTCGATCGGGTACAGACCGGAGAACACCATCGGCTTGGGGTCCCGGTACCCGCCGAGGGCGCTGGCCGCCGGCTTCGCCGCGTTCGTCACCGTGTCGCCCACCTTGGACTGGCGCACGTCCTTGACTCCGGTGATCAGGTAGCCGACCTCGCCGACCCCCAGTCCGGCCGCCGGAACCGGCTCCGGTGAGATCACGCCGATCTCGAGCAGTTCGTGGGTGGCCCGGGTGGACATCATGACGATCCGCTCCCGGGCCGACAGATGCCCGTCGGTCACCCGCACGTAGGTGACGACGCCGCGGTAGGTGTCGTAGACCGAGTCGAAGATCATCGCCCGGGCCGGGGCGTCGGCGGCGCCCTGCGGCGGGGGCACCTGGCGGACGATCTCCTCCAGCAGGCGCTCGACCCCGTCGCCGGTCTTGCCCGACACCCGCAGGCAGTCCTGCGGCAGGCAGCCGATCAGCCGGGCGAGCTCCTCGGCGTACTTGTCCGGTTGAGCGGCCGGCAGATCGATCTTGTTCAGCACCGGGATGATCGTCAGCTCGTTCTCCAGCGCCAGGTACAGGTTCGCCAGCGTCTGCGCCTCGATCCCCTGGGCCGCGTCCACCAGCAGCACGGCACCCTCGCAGGCGGCCAGTGAGCGGGACACCTCGTAGGTGAAGTCGACGTGCCCCGGAGTGTCGATCATGTTCAGCGCGTACGTCACCCCGGCCGACTCCCAGGGCATCCGAACCGCCTGCGACTTGATCGTGATCCCGCGTTCACGCTCGATGTCCATCCGGTCGAGGTACTGCTCGCGCATCTGCCGCGCATCGACCACACCGGTGATCTGCAGCATCCGGTCGGCCAGCGTGGACTTGCCGTGGTCGATGTGGGCGATGATGGAGAAGTTGCGGATCGCGTCGGCGGGCGTCGCGGACGGCGTCAGGGCCGTTCGGGCCATCGGGGACACGCAGCACTACCTCGGTTCTCGCGGACGGCGGACGGGTCACGGCACAGGTCGGTCCATGCTCCCATGCGCGCACCCGCGCCCCTCGCCACCCCGCTCCGGACGGCCCCCGGGGGTACGGCCCGCGGGCGGCTCCCCACCCGCCGCCGATCACCGTGCGTGAAGCCCGTCGCGCGTACCGGAACCGCTCGGGGATGTGCCGGGATCGGCCCGCAGAAATGCCCGGGAACCCCTTGCGCCACCAGGCGAACGGGGAGTAGAAATCTCCACACGCCAAGGGAAACGGCGGGTAGACCGGAGAGATCCGGGGGCCCCGCGGGTGGCTGCGGAACCTCCGGGTGAGGCAGCGGTTCGAGAAGTCGGAGATCTGCGAACGAGATGATCGGGGCAACCCGATGGTCACTGTGCGCGATCGAGGGCGACTCCGAGATCCGAGGCGCCGGATGGGTACCGGCCGTCGACACCGGCGGGGCGACCCGGGGTACCGCGGGCGACGCCGCGATCCCACAGCTCATCTGGATGGTGACGAGGCAACGGCTCGGGGCCTTCGGGTCTCCGCAGCTCTCGAGGACCGTCGATCCTCGAGACCGTGGCAACCGCGAGCGCAGCGGGTGGGACGGAGCCGAACTCGCCGTGGGGCCCCTCGAACTCATACTTCGAGGGGCCCCACATTGCATTCTGGCAACACTGTCCACCGACGCGGGGTGGCAGAGGTCACGCCCGTTCGACCCGCGCGCTCAGGCCAGCCGGGTCACCTCGACGGAGACGAACAACTGCGAGGAGGCGGCGCCCGCATACACGCCCTTGAGCGGGGTGACGTCCGAGTAGTCCCGCGCCCGCGCCACCACCACGTGATCCTGGCCGACGGGTGCGTCGTGCGTCGGGTCGAACCCGATCCACTCCCCCGCCCACCACTCCACCCAGGCGTGGCTCTGCCCCGCCACGGGCTCGCCGACCTCCGCGTCGGGCAGCGGGTGCAGGTACCCCGAGACGTAACGGGCCGGGATGCCGAGCCCGCGCAACGCGCCCAGCACCAGGTGGGCGTAGTCCTGGCAGACGCCCTGGCGGGCCTGCCAGACCTGCGCGGCGTTGGTGTGCACCGAGGTCGAACCGGGCACGTAGTCGACCTGCTCGAAGATGCGCGCGCAGACCGCCCGCGCGGCGGCGTCCGGCGGCAGGTCGCCCGCCGCGTCGCGGGCCAGCGCGAGCACCTGCTCCTGCGGGCGGGTCCACTCCGACTGCGTGAGCGCCTCCACCTGTGCGTCGCGGACGTCGTCCCGGGCAAGCACGTCCCACCCGATCTGCTGTCGCGGCGGGTGCGGCGCGAACACCTCCACCGTGCTGTTCGAGACCACGGTGAGATCGGCGTGCGGGGTGAGCACGTCGAAGGCCGTCACCTGCGTGCCCCAGTAGTCCTGGTAGCTGTGCGTCCAGGTCACCGGCTCGACCTCGATCCGGCTGTCCAGCCGGGCCTGCCCGGCGGTCGTCAGCGGGGTCATCCGGGCCTCGTTGTACGAGGCCGGGACCGGGGCCTCGTAGTGGAACCCGGTCCGGTGCACCACCCGCAGCCGATGGGTCACGAGACACCACCCACCCAGGCGGTGGTGGCGGGCCTGGGGAAGTACCGGCGGGCCACGGCGTCGCTGGCCGCCGAGCAGGCCCGCTGCACCCTTTCCATCTCCTCCGGAAGGTCCACCAGGATCTCGGCCAGCGCGCGGTACTCCAGGCCGGTGCGGGCCCGGCCGAGCACCCGCCGGGCGCGGTCGCTCACCCCGACCCGGTCCACCCCCGGCGCCAGCACCTCCAGGCAGTCCTCCGCCTGCGTCAGCGCGTGCAGCACAGAGCGCGGGAAGAGCCGATCCAGCAGCAGGAACTCGGCAGCGCGCTCGTCGGTGGCCACGCCGCGGTAGGTGCGCACGTAGCTCTCGTACGCCCCGCACGAGCGCAGCAGCGTCGTCCACGACGGCACGGTGCCCGAGATCGTCGAGGTGGCCACCAGCCGGGCCGTCATGTCCGCCCGCTCCAGGCTGCGGCCCAACACCAGGAAGCGCCACGCGTCGTCCCGACTCATGGTGGCGTCGGCGGTGCCGTCGACGAGCGCCGCCCGCTCGCGTACCCAGGCGAAGAAGTGGTGCGGGGTGGTCGCGCGGTGGCGGGCCGGCCCGATGCCCATCCAGGTGGTGTTCAGGCACTCCCACAGCTCCGAGGACACCGTCTCGCGGGCCCGCCGGGCGTTCTCCCGGGCAGCGGCCAGAGCGCCGACGATGGCGCTCGGGTTGGCCAGGTCGAAGGCCAGTCGCTGCACCACGACCACGCGGTCCACGTCCGCCTCGGCGTCGCCGTCGGTGGGCGCGCCCATCACCGCCAACAACCCGCGGCAGGCCTGCGCCTCGGACAGGTAGGGATCCTCCAGCAGCATCTGCAGGTGGACGTCGAGGATGCGCGCGGTGTCATCGGCCCGCTCCACGTAGCGGCCGATCCAGAACAGCGACTCCGCGATCCGGCTCAGCACGTCGGGGCCCCGGGCGCTGGCAGGCCGGCCGAGTCGTGCGACTGTTGCTGTTGTTGTTGCTGCTGTTGTTGCTGCAGTTGTTGCTGCAGTTGTTGCTGCTGTTGCTGTTGCTGTTGCTGTTGTTGTTGCTGTTGTTGGTGGCGGGCGCCGTCGTCCTGGGGGCCGAGGTCGGGGCCCGGGAGCGAGCGCACCGGGCGCGCCGCACCGGCGTGCGGCCGGGGCAGGTCGGCCAGCCGGGTCGAGGTCCGCGACAGCACCCAGGTGTCCTTCGATCCGCCGCCCTGGCTGGAGTTGACCACCAGTTGCCCCTCCGGCAGCGCCACCCGGGTCAGGCCACCGGGAAGCACCCACACGTCGCGGCCGTCGTTGACCGCGAACGGTCGCAGGTCGACGTGCCGCGGGCGCAGCCGGCCGTCCACCAGGGTGGGGACCGTCGAGAGCATCACCATCGGCTGCGCGATCCACCCGCGGGGTTCGGCGAGCACCTGGGCACGCAGCCGGTCGAGCTCGGCCCGGGTGGCCCGGGGGCCGATCACCAAGCCCTTGCCGCCCGCACCGTCCACCGGCTTGAGCACCAGCTCGTCCAGCCGGCCCGAGCGCCTCGGCCAGCTCGTCCGGCTCGGACAGCCGGTAGGTGCGCACGTTCTGCAGCACCGGCTCCTCGCCGAGGTAGAAGCGGATCAGCTCGGGGACGTAGCTGTACACCAGCTTGTCGTCGGCCACCCCGTTGCCGACGGCGTTCGCGATGGTGACGTGGCCCGCCCGGGCCGCGTTGAGCACACCCGGGCAGCCGAGCTGGGAGTCGGCGCGGAACTGCACCGGGTCGAGGAACTCGTCGTCCACCCGCCGGTAGATGACGTCGACCGGGCCGTTCTCCCTCGGTGGTGCGCATGGTCACCCGGCCGCCGGCGCAGAGCAGGTCGCGGCCCTCGACCAGCTCCACCCCCATGGTGCGGGCGAGTAGGGCGTGCTCGAAGTACGCGCTGTTGTAGATCCCGGGGGTGAGCACGACCACGGTCGGGATCCGCGGCCCCTGCGGGGGCGGAGGCCCGCAGCGCCGCCAGCAGCCGCTGCGGGTAGTCCGACACCGGGGTGATCCGGTGGGTGGCGAAGGCCTCCGGGAAGACCTGGGTCATCGCCCCTCGGTTGGCGATCACGTAGCTGACCCCGCTGGGCACCCGGACGTTGTCCTCCAGCACCCGGAAGCGGCCCTGTTCGTCGCGGATCAGGTCGATTCCGGCGACGTGAACGCGCACCCCGTTGGCGGGCACGACGCCCGCCGCCACGCGATGGAAGCCCGAGGCGGAAGCGACCACCCGCCAGGGGATGACCCCTGCCGCCACCGCCGCCCGCTCGCCGTACACGTCGGCCAGGAAGGCCTCCAGCGCCCGCACCCGCTGCACGACGCCGGACTCCACCTGCGACCACTCCTCGGCCGAGATCACCCGGGGCACCACGTCGAGCGGGAACGGCCGTTCCTCACCGGCGAAGTCGAAGGTCACCCCCTGGTCGAGGTAGGTGCGGGCGAGCGCGTCGGCGCGGGCGCCGAGCTCGCCCCCGCTGAGCCGCCGCAACGTTCCGTGCACGGACCGGTAGGGACGGCGAGGCTGCCCGCCGGGGGCCATCATCTCGTCCCAGGCGGCCCGGGGCGCGGGCCTGAGCGTGGTGCCCGTGGCCACGGCGGCAGGCACCGGGCCCGCGGCCATACCCCGCCCGTCAGCACCGCCGATGGCCCCGGCGGTCGCGGCGTGGGGCGACGTCGCGGCGTCGAGGTCTCGACCCTCGAAGCCGTAGCCGTAGCCGTCGAACAGATCCGCCATGGCGTGACGGTAACCCCTCGATGTCACGTCGGCGTTACTTGCCGGCAACCACCCACCGTGACGCACCGTCGCAGTCCCGCGCGCCGGCGCCGTCCGGCTGCCCCGATAGGATCCCGCAGGTGAGCACGCGGTTGGTGGCTGCCCTCCGCAGAGCAGTGGGGGGCCTGCGGCGCCGCCCCGGTGGGCGGGCACCCGCCGCCGGAAGCCGGCCCGCCGCGAGCCCGACCAACGCCCGCGCGGGCACCACTCGCGCGGGTATCGATGACTTCCGCGGCATCACCCGGATCGAGTACGCCCCCCACCCCGATGGCCAGGCCGACCCGGGCGAGGTGGTCTGGACCTGGGTCCCCTACGAGGAGGACCCCCGCCGTGGCAAGGACCGGCCGGTGCTGGTGATCGGCCGGAACGGCGGCGACCTGCTGGCCCTCATGCTCACCAGCAAGGACCACGACCGCGACGCCGCCCGGCAGGCCCGCGCGGGGCGGGCCTGGATGGACGTCGGCAGCGGCCGCTGGGACCACCGTGGCCGGCCCAGCGAAGTTCGCCTCGACCGGGTGCTGCGGCTCGACCCGGCCGCGGTGCGTCGCGAGGGCGCCACCTTGCCCCGATCCACCTTCGAGGCCGTCGCCGGCCGGTTGCGTGAGCTGCACCGCTGGCCGTGAGCCGACCACCACCCGGCCGCTGGTAGGCTGACGTTTCGGTCGGCGCCCAGGTCGCGCGCCGTCCAGGTCCTTCCGCCACCCGGCGCACCCACCGCCGGCGGTCCAGGGCGGGCCGAAGCCCTCACCGACCTGTCCAGTAGCGAAGAGAGACGACGCGTGGCGAACATCAAGTCCCAGATCAAGCGGAACGGGCAGAACGAGAAGCACCGCCTGCGCAACAAGGCGGTGAAGAGCGAGCTCAAGACCCTCGTCCGCACCTTCCGCGAGGCCGCTGCCTCCGGCGACGCCGAGGCTACCGACCGCGCGCTGCGGCTGGCGTCGAAGAAGCTCGACAAGGCCGTGAGCAAGGGCGTGATCCACAAGAACCAGGCCGCGAACCGCAAGTCCGCGATGGCGGGCATCGCCGCGACGCTCTGACGTCCGGCACTTCCGGCTGAGGCAGGCGCCGGTCCCGGCGGGACCGGCGCCTGTGCGCGTCCTCGGTGGGCCTCAGGTCCCGCGTGCCGAGGCGATGGCGAGAACCGCCCGCTCGACCGCGAACACCGGGTCCCGGCCGCCGCCCTTCACCGCGGTGTCGGCCGCCGCGATCGCCTGGATCGCCGCGGCCATCCCCTCCTCGCGCCACCCGCTGAGTTCGCGGCGGGCGCGGTCCACCTGCCACGGCGCCATTCCCAGCGCTGCGGCCAGGTCGGCGGAGCGGCCCCGGCCCACGGCGGACACCTTCGCCAGCGCCCGTACCTTGGCGGCCAGCGCGGCCACCAGCGGGACCGGATCGGCGCCGGTGGCCAGCGCGTGCCGCAGCAGCGACAGCGCCTGGTCGGCCCTGCCGGCGACGGCGGCGTCCGCCACCCGGAACCCCGTCACCTCGACCCGCCCACCGAACCGGCTCTCGACGTCCTCGACCTCCACCCGTCGCTCCCCGGAGCCGGAAGAGTCCTCGGCCAGCTGGGAGCAGGCGGCGGCGAGCTCGCGCAGATCGTTACCGACGGCGTCCACCAGCGCCCGCACGGCCTGCGGGCTGGCCCGCCCGCCCAGCCGGCGGAACTCGGCCGCGGCGAAGTCGACCTTCTCCTCGTCCTTGGTGATCGGCTGGCAGGCAGCCTCGGGCGCGCCCGACGCCCGGGCGGCCTCGAGCAGCCCCCGGGCCCGTTGCCCCCCGGCGTGGCGGAGCAGCACGCAGACGTCGGCCGCCGGGGCCTTGAGATAGGCGACCACGTCGGCGACCACGGCATCGTTGGCTGCCTCCAGCGCGGAGATCACCACCACGCTTCCGCCGCCGAACAGCGACGGGCTCGCCAGCAGCTGCAGTCTCCCGGGTTCGTAGGAGACCGCATCGAGCCGGTCGACCACGACCTCCGGGTCCTGCTCGCGCGCCGCAGCCAGCACCGCCGCCACCGCCCGGTCGGCCAGCAGGTCCTCGGGGCCCACCACGAGCACCACCGGAGCGGGCCGCAGCTCGTGCGGCGCCAGCGCCCGGGCGGAGACCTGCCGCCCCTTGCCGGTGCCACTGCGGGCGCCGGTGCCACTGCGCGAGCCGGTGCCACTGCGCGAGCCGTTGTCGCTGCGGGAGCCGTTGTCGCTGCGGGGGGAGGGGGCTGCCACGGGCTCCACCCTGCCACGGGCGGGTGACGGTTCGGGCGCGAGGTCGCCGACGAGCGGGCGGGCCCGCCGCCGCCCCGATCAGTGCGCCAGCGGCTGGGCGGCGGGACTGCCCGCCCGGGTCAGGCGGCCGAGCGGGTGGCCGACAGGCAGCACCACCCTGCCCAGCATCCCGTTGATCACCCCGGCCGCAGAGGCGTACCACGCCGTGAGCGCGGTGATCAGGCCGATGTACCCACTGATCTTGAGGGTCGCGCTGCTGCTGGTGAACTGGGCGACGAAGTACACGATCTCGGTGAGCTCCAAGGTGAGGAACACGGCCATCACTGCCTCGTTCACCTGAGTGCTCCACAGCAGCATGTAGAGGTTGAAGATGGCGAACGCCAGCAGGATCCAGGCGAGGTCATTGCTGACCTGCGCCGCGGTGGCGCCGGGTGCCACGAACTTGACGTAGAGCCCGAGCCCGATCCAGAAGCCCCCGTACGTGCCGAACGCCGTGGCTCCGAACACGTTGCGGTTGCGGAACTCCCACATCCCGGCCAGCAGCTGGACCAGCCCTCCGTAGCCGAAGGCGAACCCGAGCCAGGCATCCGTGCCCCGGGTCCAGTCCGCGTTCTTCGCGGAGAGCAGGAAGGTGGTCAGAGCGAAAGCAGCCAGGCCCAGGGGTGCTGGGTCGGCAATTCCGGTACCGGCCGCGAGGGCTGGCGCTCCGGCTTGGGCGGTGTCATTCGGTTCCATGTGCCGGCCTCCAGGCGAGAAGGGCTGATGCCTCACGCGCGGGCAGGCGGCGCCGTGCCCCTCCGGGCCGCACCGCGATCTGCCCCGGTGCCGAACCCACGGACGACGCCGACTCGTGCATTTGTGAGCTTAGGCCCGATATCTCCTCGACACATCCCGGAGGGCGGCTACGGCTCAGGCCGCGGACCGGCGACCCATGATCCGTCGCAGCCAGGCCAGCAGGCTCACCCAGAACAGCGACAGGCCGTGCACCTCGCCCGCCTGGATCCCCGCCCGTTCATGGACGGTCCCGGCGCTGAGCTTGCCCTCCACGCAGCCGACGAACTCCCCGATCATCCGGTTGTTCATCTCGGTGATGATCCCGGAGCGGCCGAACTGCGCGGCTGCGCCGGACAGGGTGATGTCCGCCTCGACGCTCACCGTCGTGCCGTCGCCGTCCTCGACCAGCGCGTAGCGCACCTTCACCGACCCGCGGCTGCCCCCGCGCCGGTCCGAGCCCTTGCCGTCGATGGTGCCGGTGCGGGCTGCGTGGTCGGAGCTGACGCTGGCCTGCCCGTCGAAGTTCGCCGACAGCGGGCCGAGCTTCACCGACACCTTGCCGGTGTACGTGCCGTCACCGTTGTCCGAGACCAGCTCCGCACCGGGGAGGCACTGGGCCACCTCCGGGATGTCCTCGAAGAACTCCCACACGGTCTGGATCGGGCGGGAAACCCGGAACTCGTGGCTGATCTTCACCGCTGCTCCTTCGCAGGACGGGCGCCCTCCGCCGGGGCGCGGGACGCGCTCAGCGGGGCCCGGGCCGCGGGAACCGCTCCGGGGCCGCATCGTACGCACGCGGGCGCCCCGCGGCACGCGCCACGATCGCCAGCACGTCGGCACCATCGCGGCGCCGCAGACGCTTGCACACTCAGGGCACATGATCGACCACTTCAGGTGAATCTCCGCTCAATAGGCCAGTGAAGGCGGGGCCGTTCCGCTTTTCGCCACGGGGCTGAACATCCGATTCCACACTTCGGTGAGTAGCGGCAGAGTTACTCATGGTTCCGAGAGGGGGTACGCGCCTCCCGCGCAGGGCGCCGTTCCCGCCTCTCGGACCCTCGACGCGGTGGCGCTGGTCGTGAGCCGAAAGCCGGCCAGCGTCACCGGATCCATGTCCCCGGCGCCCGCCGCACGGGGGAACCGCGCCGACCGGTGCAGGGTGGCGCGGTCACGGGTGGCGGAGCCGGGGGCTCATCGGCGCGAGGTGCCCAGCCGCAGCCCCCCTTCCGCGGACGGCTGGACGAGCAGGTCGCCGTGCAGGTCGGTGCGGGCGGCGGTGATCCCCAGGCCTGCCAGCAGGCGGAGCGTGGCCGCCGCGGGATGCCCGTAGTCATTCCCCGCCCCCACTCCCACCAACCCCAGCCGAGCACCGCATGCCCGGTACAGGGCGGCGAACTGCGAGCGCGACCCGTGATGGGCGACCTTGACGACGTCGACGCCCGCGCCGGGCGCGCCCGGCGGGCCGCCCAGAACCGGGACCAGCCGGCGCTGCCCCTCCTCCTCCAGGTCTCCCAGTTCCAGCAGCCGCAGCCTGCCCGGCGGGCCGCGCACCTCGACCAGGAAGGCCAGGCTGGCCTCGTTCACCGCTGAGTTGTCATCCCCTGCCTGCGTGTCCACCGCGGCTGCCGACCCGCCGCCCGCGGAGGGGCCGGCGGGGCCCGCCGCCCCTCCTGCCGCCGGGGCGAGCACCTGCCAGCGCACCGACCACCCGCCCGCACCGCTCGCCCCGGCCGTCCCCGCCGCGCCCACCTGCACCGGCGCGCCGACCCCGGCGGCCCAGGCGCGCACGGCCCGCGCCTCCTGCGCCGGCGCGTCGAGCGGCCCGACCACGAACTGCCGGACGTCGCGGTGGTGGAGCGCGCCCGGGACACCCTCCACGTGGTCGGCGTGGAAGTGGGTGACCAGCAGGGCGTCGAGGTGGCGCACCCCGAGCCGGCGCAGGCAGCCGTCCACCAGCGCCGGGCTGGGACCGGCGTCGATGAGTACGGCGCGATCGTTGCCACTGCGGACGGCGAGGGCGTCACCCTGGCCGACGTCGCACATCGCCACCTCCCACCCCGACTCCGGGCGCAGCGATCCGATCACCGGCAGCAGGGGGGCGGCCAGCCAACCCGCTGCCAGGCAGAGGGCTGTCGCCGCGGCCAGCGCGGCCCCGCCGCGCCGGCCCGCCCGGGGCGGGCGCAGCGTCACCGCAATGACGAGGGCGGTGAGAACGGCGAGCGCGGCGGCCCCCGGTGGCCCCGGAAGCCACGGCACGGTGGCCAGCGGCAGCGCGGCCACCCGATGGGCCACCAGCGCTATCCAGCCCGTGGCCAGAGCCCCGACCCGGGCCACCAGGTGGGCACCCGCCGGCCAGGCAGGGGACAGCGCCGCCGCTCCCACCCCGAGCACGGTCGCCGGGGCGACGGCGGGCTCGGCGAGCAGGTTCGCCGGCACCGCGAACAACGGCATCGAGGGGGTGAGCAGCACCAGCAACGGGCCGCACGCCGCCTGGGCCGCCGCCGGTGCGGCGAGGGCGAGGGCCAGCGGGCGGGGCATCCACCGGGCCAACCGCTCGGCCCACGGCGGGCCGAGCCAGAGCAACCCTGCCGTTGCCGCGACCGACAGCGCGAACCCGGCGCTGCGGGCCAGCCACGGGTCGGCCACGAGCAGCAGGATCCCCGCGGTGGCCAGCGCGGGGCCGCCGCCGACCCGCCGCCCCAGCCCCATCCCCGCCAGGCCGACCCCGCCCATCACCGCCGCGCGCAGCACGCTCGGCTCGGGACGGGCCAACACCACGAAACCCACCACCGCAGCGCCGGCGAGGACGAGCCGGAGCGCACGGGCTGCGCCGGCCGCCGCCGCCAGCCAGACCACACCGGCGACGACAATCGCCACGTTGGCGCCGCTGACGGCAGTCAGGTGGGTCAGCCCCGCCTGCTTCAGGTCCTCCCGCAGCCCTGGCGGCAAGCCGGAGGTGTCCCCGACGACCAGGGAGGGCAGCAGGCCACCGGCGTCGGCGGGCAATCCCGCGCAGGCCGCCGCCAACCCCGCCCTGACCCGGTCCGCAGCCCGCCACGGCCAGGCGCCCGGGTGCACCTGCCGCGGCGGCCCGCTCGCGGACACCAGGGCGACCACCTCCTCGCCCGGCTCCGCCGCCGACAGCCGGCCGACAGCCGTGACCCGTTGCCCGGCCCGCAACGGCGACCACCCGGTACCGCCGATGACGAGCAGGGGCAGGCTGGCTGCCACCCGCCGGCCCCGGGAGACCAGCGCGGCGCTGCGCACCTGCACGGCCACCCGCGGAGCCGGATCGAACGTCGCCGCGGGCAGTTCGACCGGGTCGCTGACCAGCCGGCCGTCCAGCTCGACCACGGCCCGCTCGGCGACCCACTCCGGCACCGGCCCGGCCCCCCGCCGGGCCAGCTCTACCCCGGTGGCGCCGAGCACCGCGAACACCGCAGCCGCCGCCAGCGCCGCGGCGCCACGCCAGCGCGCCGCGCCGTGGGTGCGCGATGCGGGAGCGGCGGGCATCCGGGCGGTCGCACCACGGCAACCGGCCCCCGGGTCGGCGGTCGCCCGCAGGCCGGCGGTCGCCCGCAGGCCGGCACCGATCGCGACGGCACCCGCGCCGGCCAGCACGGCTGCCGCCAGCACCGCGGTCGCGCCGGCGCCGGTGGCCCACCAGGCCGCGGCCCAGCTCAGCCCCGCCGGGAGCACCAACCGGCGGTCCACCGGCGCGACCCCCGGGGCGGGGGCCGTGCCGCGGGCGGGCAGGCTCACACCCGGACCAGCAACCGCAGTTGCGCGAGCAGCTTGTCCCCGATGCCGGTGACCTCGGCGAGCTCCTCGACCGAGCTGAAGCGGCCGTGCGCAGCCCGCCACTCCAGGATCCTTCCGGCAAGCACGGGGCCGATCCCGGGCAACGCCTCGAGTTGGTCCTGAGTCGCCGCGTTCAGGTCCACCAGCCCCGCCACGGCGCCGCCGCTGCCACCCCCGGCGCCGCTGCCGCCCGCCGCCGGCAGCGGGTCGTCGGGCCCGGGCACGAGCACCTGCTCGCCGTCGACCAGCGGCCGGGCCAGGTTGATCCGCTGCAGGGCCGCCCCGGAGGCCGCGCCACCGGCGGCCCGGACGGCGTCGGCGACGCGCGCGCCGGCGGGCAGCCGTACGAGTCCCGGGTGCCGCACCCGGCCGGCGACGTCGACGACGACGAGCGCCTGCCCGCCTGCACCGGCACCGGCCGCCCCGGCGAGGGCGGTGCCCGGCGCCGGCGTGGTGCCCGTGGCGGCGGAGGCGGCACCGGCCGAACGTGGTCCGGCCGAGGGCGAAGCCGCCGGCAGGGTTACCACGTCGGGCCGGCCGACCAGCCCCCGGACCCCGACGCCGGCCACCACGGCGAGCGCGACCACGACTGCTGCCACCGCCGCTCGCGCCGGGACGGCACGGGGCCCCGGTCGCAGCGCCACCGGCAACCGGTCAGCCATCCGCTCGCGCAGGAGCGCGAGCGGGTGCCCCCCGACCGGGCCTCCGCCTGCGGGCACACGGCCCGGGGCATCGCCCCAGCCCGGGTCGGGCCCGGGAACCCACCCCCCGCCGACCCCGCCGGCTCGCGGCATGCCACCATCGGGCCCGCTCGGAGGTTCCGCCGCCGGGGCCTGCTCCGGGGGCGGGAACGACGTCCAGCCCGGCGCGGCGGCGGCTGCGGGCCAGACCGGGCCGACCGGCTCCACCCGAGGCTGCGGCTCCACCCGAGGTGGCGGCTCCACCCAGGTGGGCGGCTCCACCCGAGGTGGCGGCTCCACCCAGGTGGGCGGCTCCACCCGAGGTGGCGGCTCCACCCAGGTGGGCGGTTCGCCCCGGGGTGGCGGCTCCACCCGGTCGGGCAGGAGCCTGCCGCGCGCACCCAGTGCCTGCAGCCGTGCCACCGCGCCCACCGCCCGGGCCCCGCTCGTGCCCTGCCACCCGCGACCCGCTCTCACCCCGGCGACGCTAAGGGCCGACCCCTGCTGCGGACCGGCCCCGAAGGGCCACTGTGGACGGCGTGACCGGACGGCGCGCTGTGGACCGTTCGGCGGGTCACCCCGGTCGCGACGGGTCACCCCGGTCGCGACGGGTCACCCCGGTCGCGACGGGTCATTGCAGCCGCGGCGCGACCACCACCCCGAGCATCCCCGGGCCGACGTGCGCCCCCACCACGGCGCCGACCTCGCTCACCGTCATCGACGCCAGCCCGGGCAGCCGCTCCCGCAGCCGCCCGGCCAGGTCCTCCGCACGGGACAGGGAGGCCAGGTGGTGCACGGCGATGTCGACGCCGCCCCCGCCCGCGTCGCGCACCGTCCCCGCCGGCCCGGCCGTCCCTGCCACCCGGGCGACCTCGGCCACGACGACCTCCTCCAGCCGTGCGAGTGCGCGCGACGTGGTGCGCACCCGGTCCAGCGGCTCCAGCCGCCCGTCGAGCAGCACCAGCAGCGGCTTCACCGCCAGTGCCGACCCGAGCATCGCCTGGGCCGCCCCGATGCGGCCACCGCGACGCAGGAACTCCAACGTGTCGACGTACAGCCACGCAGAGCTGCCCAGCGCCCGCCGCAGGGCCCACCGGGCCGCCGACGCGGCGCCCTCGCCGCGGGCGACCGCCGCCGCCGCCTCGAGCACGGCGAACCCGAGCCCCATTCCGAGCGACCGCGAGTCCACCACCTCGACCGGGCAGCCCTCTGCCGCCACCAGCGCGGCCCCCGCCCGGGCGGCCTCGACCGTTCCGGACAGCTCACCCGACAGATGCACCGACACCACCGCCGGCGCTCCCCCGGCCGCGAGCCGGCGGTAGACCTCGGCGAAGAGCTGCGGTGCCGGCCGCGAGGTGGTCACCTGGCGGGTCGCCTGCAGCGCAGCCGCGATCTCGGCACTGGTCACCTCCGTCCCCTCGGCGAGGGACCGGCCCCCCAGCACCACCTGCAGGGGTACGACGGTGAGCTGCTGCTCGGCCACCAGGGCAGCGGGCAGGTAGGCCGTGGAGTCGGTCACCACGGCGACCTGCGACGGATCCCGCATGCGCGGGAGGCTACCGGCCCGACGCCGCCCCCGAGGTCACCCGGCGGGCTCAGCCCGGCACGACATTGACCAGCTTCGGTGCCCGCACGATCACCGTGCGCACGTTCGCGCCGCCCAGTGCCCGCTGCACCGCCGGGCTGGCCAGCGCCAGCTCGCGCAGCTCCGGCTCGCCGATGCCCGGTGGGACGTCCAGCCGGTCCCGCACCTTTCCTGCCACCTGGACCACGCAGGTCACCGTCTCGCGGGCGAGAAGTCCCTCCTCGACCGCCGGCCACCCTGCCAGCGCGACGCCCGGCCGATGGCCCGAGCCGCGCCCACATGTCCTCGGCGGTGTACGGCGCGAACAGCGACAGCATGACCGCGACGGCCTCGACCGCCTCGCGGACCGCGGGGTCGGCGCCGCCCGGACCGGAGTCGATCGCCTTGCGGGTGGCGTTGACCAGCTCCATCACCCTGGCGACCGCCACGTTGAACCTGAAGGACTCGATCAGCTGGCCGACCTCGTGCACCGTGCGGTGGGTCGTCGCCGCGCAGCGCCTGGTCGCCCGTCGGCCGGGTCGGTGCCCGACGCGGAGCTCACGTCGCCGGCCAGCCGCCAGGCGCGCGCCAGGAACTTGGCCGAGCCGGCGGGCGAGACGTCCGCCCAGTCGATGTCGTCCTCCGGCGGGCCGGCGAAGGCCATGGTCAGGCGGACGGCGTCGACGCCGTGCGCGGCCAGCTCGTCGGACAGCCGGACCAGGTTGCCCCGCGACTTGCTCATCGCCGAGCCGTCCATGACCACCATGCCCTGGTTCAGCAGCGCGCTGAACGGCTCGGTGAAGTCGACCATGCCCAGGTCGAACAGCACCTTGGTGATGAAGCGCGCGTACAGCAGGTGCAGGATCGCGTGCGTGACGCCGCCGACGTACTGGTCGACCGGCAGCCACGTCGGCGGCCTCGCTCCGGGTCGAAGGGCGACGTCCTCGCGCTGGGGGGACACGAAGCGCAGGAAGTACCACGAGGAGTCGACGAAGGTGTCCATCGTGTCGGTGTCGCGCCGGGCCGGGCCGCCGCAATGCGGGCAGTCGACGTTGACCCAGTCGGTCGCCGCCACCCAGCGGCGAGGTGCCCTTCGGGCTTCAGGTCGAGCCCCTCGGTCGGGCGGCAGCGGACCGGCAGCTGGTCGTCCGGGACCCGGACCTCGCCGCAGTCCGGGCAGTGCACGATCGGGATCGGCGTGCCCCAGTAGCGCTGGCGCGAGATCAGCCAGTCGCGCAGCCGGTAGTTCGTCGCCGCTCGGCCCAGCGCCTGCCGGCCAGCGATCTCGGTGATCGCGGGCGATCGCCTCCGCCTTGCGCAGCCCGTCCAGCGGACCGGAGTTCACCAGCATCCCGTCGCCGGTGGTTGCCGCCCCCGAGTGCGGCCGGGTCAGCCAGCGCGTCCCCGGACTCGTCGCGGACGTCGACGACGGTCCTGACCGGCAGGTCGAAGGCCCGGGCGAAGTCCAGGTCGCGCTGGTCGTGCGCGGGCACGGCCATGATCGCGCCGTGCCGTAGTCGGCCAGCACGTAGTCGGCGGCCTAGATCGGCAGCCGCTCGCCGTTGACCGGGTTGATCGCGTAGCGCTGCAGGAACACGCCGGTCTTGGGCCGGTCGGTGGCCAGCCGCTCGATCTCGCTGCTGGTCTGCGACCTGCTCCAGGTAGGCCGCGAACGCCTCCCGCACGTGCGGCGGTGCCTCGCCGCCAGCTCGGCGGCCAGGTCGGAGTCGGCGGCGACGACCAAGAAGGTCGCGCCGAACAGCGTGTCGGGTCGGGTCGTGAAGACCGTGACCGGCTCGTCGCGTGCCCTCGATCACGAAGTCGACGTCGGCGCCGCGTGGAGCGGCCGATCCAGTTGCGCTGCATGGCCAGGACCTTGTCGGGCCAGGTGCCCTCGAGCTGCGCCAGGTCGTCGAGCAGCCGGTCGGCGTAGTCGGTGATCTTGAAGTACCACTGGGTCAGCTTCTTCTTGGTGACCACGGCGCCGCAGCGCTCGCACCGGCCGTCCGACGACCTGCTCGTTGGCCAGCACGGTCTGGTCCATCGGGTCCCAGTTGACCCGGCTCGGCCTTGCGGTAGGCCAGGCCCTTCTCGTACAGCTGGAGGAACAGCCACTGGTTCCACCTGTAGTACTCGGGGTCGCAGGTGTGCAGCACGCGGTCCCAGTCGAAGGAGCAGCGCGTAGCGCCGCATCGACGCCTTCTGCTGCGCGATGTTGTCGTAGGTCCACTCGCGCGGGTCCGGCCCGCGCTTGATCGCGGCGTTCTCGGCGGGCAGCCCGAACGAGTCCCAGCCGATCGGGTGCAGCACGTTGAAGCCGCGCTGGAGCCAGTAGCGCGCGACGACGTCGCCGATCGCGTACGCCTCGGCGTGCCCCATGTGCAGGTCGCCCGAGGGGTACGGGAACATGTCGAGCACGTACTTGCGCGGGCGCGGGTCGTCGGGACGCCCGCTGCGGAACGGGGCCAGCTCGTCCCACACCGGCAGCCAGCGGTCCTGGATGGCCTCGGGGTCGTAGCGCTCCGGGTCCGTCGGGCGCCCGCCGGTCGACGCGTCCGGGGCGGCGGCAGTGCCGGTGCTGACATCGGTCATCGGGTCGGTCTGGGTCATGGCGTCCTCGTCCTTGGTGCCGCTCACGGTGCGGGATCGCGGGCCGGCCGGGGCCCGAGCGGGCCTACTCCGGCCGGACATGACGAAGGCCCCTGCACGCAGGGGCCGCCACGCTGGCTCGCCGCCCGACCGAGGTCGGGGGGCAGAGGGTCAGCGCGGCCCGGTAAGGAGCAGCGACATCCGCATGACCTCAGGGTAGCCCACCGTGCGCGCCGATTCCTGCCGCTCCGCGGCGCGCCGCAGGGGGCGCAGCGTGGTGGCTGCCGGGCTCAGGGTTCGTCGCGGCGGCGTTCCGGCCCCACCCGCCCGGCCGCCGGGCGCACGGCCGGCGGTGCCCCCCCGCCGCGCTCGGCGCCCTGGCGCCGCAGCGAGCGCCGCAGCCGCATGTCCTGCTCGCCGCGGCCGATGAGGGTCTCGACGCTGCCGTCGTCCCAGGGCACCAGCGTGGCCGACCCGATGCTGACCCGCCCCTGCCAGTTGACCCCGGCGCCGGGGGTGAGCTGGGCGAGCCTGGCCCGCACCCGGCGCTCCAGTTCCAGCGGGGAGGTGCCGGTCCCCGGCCCGACGATGACGAACTGGTCCCCACCCCAGCGCGCGACCGCGTCGGTGGCGCGCACGGAGGCCTTCAGCGACTCGGTGAGGGCGAGCAGCACCTCGTCGGCGAACTCCGCGCCGGCTGAGGCGTTCACCCCCTTGAAGTCGTCGACATCGATGAACAGACAGTGCACGGCCTCGCCCTTGCGCCGGGCGTTCTCCAGCATCGGGAGGCTGAGCATCTCCAGGCCGCGGCGGTTCACCGCGCCGGTCAGCCCATCGCGCACCGAGTCGTCGGCTGCACTGCGGCGTACCTCGTCCAGGGTCCGTTCCAACGCCTGGACCCCGGCCCGCATCACCGCCACCAGCCCGGCGGCCGAAGAGCACCACCACCGCGGACAGCGCCCAGGCCGTCCAGGGTTCCTGCCCGCTGCGCGCCGTCACGGCGATGCCGCCTCCCCAGGCGGCCAACGTCCACACCTGCGCCGCCCGGAAGGCACGCGGGGAGCGCACGGCCGAGACCGCGACGACCGTGATCACGGCGTCCATCCCGGCCCACGCCGTCCCGGCGACGGCCGTGCGCAGGCCGGTGCCCACACCGGCCAGCACCAGGGCCACGACGAGGTACTCGTCGCGCAGCACCAGGGCTCCCTGCCGGCGCAGGGCCAGGCCGGTGCCTGCTGCGAGCGTTGCCACCGCCTCCGCGACCATCACGAGGACGAGCCCGGCCCCGGACACCAGCAGCGGTGAGGCGGCGAGCCCCGCCGCATGCACCGCGGCCAGCACGGCGAGCACCCAAACCGCCGGGACGGTTGCCGTACCCGGCTGGGGCCGGGCGGGGTTATCGAGACTCACCGTCGGTGTCTCGGCGGCCGCGACGTCGACCTTGACCGGAGCACGGTCACAGCTGCAGGTCCAGGTTCCTGCCGTTACCGTCCGCCGGGGAGCGCTGGGCGGTCTCCTCGCGGCCGGTGGGGACGCGGGCAAGCTTCTGCCGGTGGTCGGCGATGCGCTGCACGACCTTGTCCTGCGGCAGGTCGGCGACCAGCCCGCCGGTGGAGCTGAGCGCGTCCTGCACCATGGCCAGCAGGTCGGCCCGGGAGACCCCCGCGTCGCGGGCGACATCGGCCAGGCTCTGTCCCGAACGCAACCGCCCCTGCAGGTCGGCGACGCTGCTGTTGATGGTGCCGGCCACGGCGGAGAGCACGTTCGAGCGCAGCGTGGCCAGCGACGAGGTGACGACGGTGATCGTCGGCGGTGCACTCGTCGACACGGCGGACACGGTCATCGTGGCCCCTCCTCACGCGCAGGAAGCCTTAGCCCATCATCGGCAACCCGGCGCCCGACATGAAGTCCTTGCGGCGGCGTTCACCCCGTTGCGCCGGCGGCGGGGCGGTGGACCCTGCCGCTCGTTACCCGGTGGCGTGCCTGCATCCTGCCCGGAGCTCCGTCGTCGAACCAGCAATCGACTCCGGAGAGTCGCGAGATGTGAGCAATTCGTGACCACGACAAACGGGAAGGAGCGCCCGAATCACTCGGGCGCTCCTTCCCGCGGGCGGAACGGGTCAGGCGGCGCTGCTGGCGGCCTGGTCACGGCGGATGACGGCGAGCAGGTCGGTGGCATCCATGATCAGGTAGTCAGCGCCGCCGAGGCGCAGGTCGGTCCCGGCGTACTTGGCGAACAGCACGGTGTCGCCGACCTCAACCTTGATCACTTCCTTGTCGTCGCCGACTGCGGCGATCTCGCCACGCTGGCCCTTCTCCTTCGCGGTGTCCGGGATCACCAGCCCGCTGGCGGTGACGCTGGCCTCGTCGAGGATGCGGATCAGGACGCGGGACCCCAGCGGCTGGACCACTTCGGACGTCATGAGGGTGTTCTCCTTCTGGTTCGAGCGACTCCGGACGGGCCGGTCGGAGCGGGAGCGGTCATTTCGAGGACAGTCCTAGCAGACGGTCGATCTGCGGACGGTCGAACCCCACGATGGGCCGGCCGTCGATCTCCACCACCGGGACGCCCATCTGGCCGGTCCGCCGCACGAGATCGCGCGCCGCCGCGGCATCCCGGCTGACGTCAACCTCCCGGAAGGGCACCCGCTGCTGCTTGAGGTAGGACTTCGCCCGGGTACACCAGGAACAACTGGGGGTGGTGAACACCAGCACCCGGTGCGGCCGGGCCGCCGCTGCACCTCCGGTGGCCATCGCGAACCTCCTCGACGTCTGAATGCCGACGCCCTCTCCGTGCCGACGCACCGACTATACCCCACAGGGTATGTACGAGCACGCTGCGGGCTAGGGTGGCGCGGGCCGGGCAGCGGGACATTCGACCCCGCACTCCCCCGCCGCCACCGCCTACGGTCGGGGTGAACGCCGCATCCGCCGCGGCGCCGCCGCCGCCCGGGAGGAGGTCCCCGTGCCACACCACGACGTCGCCCGCACCACCCACACCCCGGAGCTCGACCAGATCGAGGAGATCAACGAGCGGCTCGCGCCCGCCGCCGGGGAGCGACAGGTCACCGCCGCCCACCTCGGCCTCAGCGGATCGACCGCCGAACTGGTCCACGTGCACCGCCAGGTGCACGTGGTGGGGAACGGTGACGGCCACGGGTCAGGACCCGCCGCGCCGACGCCCGCCGGCGGGACCGCTCCACTTCCCGCCGGCGCGTTGCTCGACCACCTGGCGGCGCACGGCCCACCGGACTTCCCGTACATTCGCGGCCACTTCCGCCTGCCGGAGAGCAACGCGCCGGAAGACCCGCTGCTCGCCGTCCCGCTGCACACCGACGCGCTCCGCCAGCTGAGCCACACGTTCGGGTTGCGCCACACCTGGGGCGGCTGAGCCGGGAGCGCCCGCGCCCGATCGGCCCGCTCGCGGCCCGGCCCGAGTCCGTCCGGCCGCGGATGCGCCGCTAGCGCCCGCCGCGCGCTGCCCGGCTGCCGAGCGTGCCTGACGTGCCCCAGTGCCCCGGGCGCTCGAAGCCCCACGGCAGGCGGGTGGCCCCGTCGCCGCGAGCCCCCCGAGCTGCGGCCGGGTGAGGAACAGGGCACCGGACAGGTCGGCCCCGCGCAGATCGGCCCCGCGCAGGTCCGCGCCGATCAGGTCGGCTCCGCGCAGGTCCGCGGCGCGCAGGTCGACCCCGATCAGGCAGGCGCCCCGCAGGTCGGCCGCGCGCAGGTCGGCCCCGCGCAACCCCCGCCCGCTGAGGTCGGCCCGGGCGAGGTTCTCACCGGGGCCGAGCCCCGCGCGGGTGAGCTCGCTGGCCCGGCGCAGCAGCGCGCCGACCAGCTGCCCGTGCGCACTCAGGTCGAGGTCGGCAAGAGCCTCGCGGCCGAGCCCGGCCAGCCGGGCGGTCTCGGCGCGGGCCGGCTCGAGCTGCGACCGCAACGCTCGGGCCTCCGCCAGCTCCAGCGCCTCGTCCAGGTACCAGAGGAGTTCGTGCAGCTGTCGCGCGGTCGCGAAGGCCGCGAACAGCAGCTCGGCCAGCTCCGGGCGACCCCGCCAGTGCTGCCCTGCGGGGGCGAGCGCGGTCACCAGCTGCCCCGCCCCGAAGCAGTCGTAGGCGGTGCACCCGGCGAAGCCGCGCTCGCGCAACTCGGCGTGGATGGTGCAGCCGAAATCGCCGGCCAGGTTCGGGCACGCCCGCCCGGCGGGCTTGGCCATCGCGAAATCCGCGGAGACCGCGAAGGCCGGCGCTACGCAGCACAGGCCGGTGCAGCGCGCGCAGTCACCCTGCAGCTCAGCACGCCGATCCGACCTCGGGAGGTCAGCATCCCCGCCGACCCGCTGGTCTGTTGCAGGCACCGGGCCAGGGTAGCCGGGCCATCCATCCGCAGGGGGCCCCGACGCCCGTCCGGCGCGCGGAGGGGATCAGCCCGGCAGCAGCCCCAGGCTGGTGAGCCGGGCGGTGAGCGCCGGGTCGGAGGGCTCGGTGAGATGGCTGTCGTCGGGGAACACGACCACCGGGATCGACTGGGCCCCCTCGTTGCGGCGCAGCACCTCCTGCATCTGCTCCGGCTCGGCGACCAGGTCGACCCAGGTGTAGGGCACACCGAGCCGGTCGAGCAGCCGCTTGCTGCGCCGGCAGTCCCCACACCACTGCGCACCGAACACCGTCACCGCTGCCATGCCGCGACCTCCTCCCGCTCGGGCACATCACCCGATCGCAAAGCCCGGGGTCACAAGCCCCGGGGTCGCAAAGCCCCGGGTCACAAAGCCCGGGCCCGATTCAGCACCCGCCCCCACGGCGCCCGCATTCCCGCGGCGTGACGGTCCGCCGCCGGCACTCACCCCAGCCAGCGCCTCTGGTCGCCCTTGTGTTGCTCGTAGTCGGCGCGCCCCGCCAAGCCCCTGGGCACGCCGACCTCCCACCAGGCGCCGGCTTCGGTCCACTCGCCGGGGTGGGTACGGCAGGTGACGACGGCGGGCCGGCCCGTCTCCATCGCGGACCGCCGCGCCCGCAGGTAGGCCTCCCGCAGGTGCTGCACCGACGACCCGGCGGGCACGTCCTCGGCGCTGCACCCCAGCGCCCGGGCGTGCGCGGCGAAGTCCACCCGCAGGCCCGCCCGCGCCCCGGCCCGCGGACGTCGTCGAGCAGGTTGTTGAAACCCTCCCCACCCTGGCCCGTCTGCAGCCGGTGGATCACGGCGTAGCCGCCGTTGTCGCAGACCAACGCCACGAACGGGTGCCCGGACAGGGCCGCCGAGAACAGCTCGGAGTTCAGCATCAGATACGAGCCGTCGCCGAGCAGACTGGTCACCACCCCGTCGGGGTGGGTGAGCGCCCGCGCCATCGCCGCTCCCCACGGCCCCGCCGTCTCGTACCCCATGCAGGAGAACCCGTACTCCAGGTCCATCGTCGCCCCCGAGGTACCGGAGGAACCGGACGCCGCGGCCGCCGCACGCCAGCCGCCGTGAATCTCCCCCGGGTACCCGCCGGAAGACACCAGCACGTAGTCCGACGGCGTGCTCGCGTCGTTCACCACCCCGAGCACCTGGGCGTACGTCAGCGAGCCGTCTGCGGCGACCCCGGCGCGCAGCCGGTCGATGTGCGCGTCCCACCCGGCCCGCCGCCCGGCCGCGCCCGCCGTCCACGCCGGGTCGGCGCTCCAGCCCGCGAGGGCGACGTCGAGTTCACCGACGCTCTCGCGGGCGTCCCCGACCAGTGCCTGGGCAGCGTGCTTGACGGCGTCGAAACGGGCCGCGTTCACGCTGACCAGGCGCGCGCCGGACCCGAAGACGGTCCAGGAGGCGGTGGTGAAGTCCTGCAGCCGGGTGCCCACCGCGAGGACGACGTCCGCCTCGGCCGCGAGGGTGTTCGCCGAGGCGGACCCGATGATCCCGAGCGCACCGCCGTACAGCGGGTGATCGTGCGCGACCAGGGTCCGCCCGGCCGGGGTATCGACCACCGGGACACCGTGCGCCTCGGCGAACGCGAGCACCGCAGGCCCCGCACCCGAGTACCGGACGCCACCGCCGGCGACGAGCAGCGGACGGCGCGCCGCGCGCAGGACCTCGACCACCTCGGCCAGTGCCGCCTCATCGGGCCTGGGCCGCAGCACCCTGTGCAGCCGCGGGGCGAACATCTCCACCGGGAAGTCGTACTCCTCGGCCTGGACGTCCTGCGGCAGGGCGAGCACGACGGGCCCGCAGTCGGCCGGGTCGGTGAGCACCCGCGCAACCTGCGGCAGGGTGGCGAGCAGCTGTTCGGGCCGGGTGATCCGGTCGAAGTAGCGCGACACCGCACGGAAGGCGTCGTTGGCCGTCGCCATCGGGTCACCGAAGTGCTCGACCTGCTGCAGCACCGGGTCCGGGCCCCGACCGGTGAACGTGTCGCCGGGCAACAGCAACACCGGCAGCCGGTTGGCCATCGCCAGCCCCGCGGCGGTGACCATGTTCAGCGCACCGGGACCGACGGAGGTCGTCGCCACCATCACCTGCCGGCGGTCCATCGCCTTCGCGTACGCCGCCGCCGCGAGCGCCATTCCCTGCTCGTTCTGCCCGCGCCAGATCGGGAACCGGTCACGGACGGCATGCAGCGCCGTTCCCAGCCCGAGCACGTTGCCGTGACCGAAGATCGCGAAGACGCCCGCGAACAGCGGCACCTCCCGCCCGTCGAGCAGCTCCGAGCGCTGGGCCAGCATCCACCGCACCAGGGCCTGGGCCGTCGTCAGCCGGACGGTGCGGCCCTGGCCGGCGGCCACCCCGTCGGGCGGGGCCGCACCGTCCGGGCGGGGGGTGGCAGCTATCGGGCGGGACGTCGGGTCGGTGTGGGTCATCCGAGCGCTCCTGGCGTGTCGGGACCGCCCCGGGGCGGGTCGGCGTGCCGAGACCGGCCGGAACGGGAGATCGGGCGGTGGCCCGCGCCGCTTCATCCAACTCGCTGTGATGAAGACGTGTCAATCCTTTGTCTTTACATATGGGCGGTGATCCCGCCGTGACACGCCCCCTGGGCAGACTGTCCCGAGGCTCAGGCGGGAGCCGCGAAGTGTTGGGTCGCAACGGTGAACGCGTCGTACCGGTGGCCGCTGTCGTGATGCGCGAGCGTCGCCGTGACCACCGCGTGCCCGGGGTGCCGCAGCAGCCGGGCGGCGGCGTAGCCACGGCACTCGGCGCACCGGGCCACATGGGGGTAGGCGGCCAGCACCAGAGACACCGGAGGCTGCGGCATGGGCTCTCGCGGGTAGGGGGGCGTCGCCGGACTGGTCGGCATTCCGGGCTCCTTCCGTTCCCCCCCGGCCGCGGGCAGCGCGTGCTCCGCGGGCTGCGCGGAGACCGGCGTAGGGTGCCACTCCAGGTAAACACGCAGCGACGCGCAGGCCAACCGCGGAAGTCAACGCGCAGTGGAGGATCGGTCATGGCAGGCAAGCAACCAGCGACCGGCACCGCCGAGGCTGCCGCGGCGGACCGGCTCCGGAGACGCTCGGACAAGGCGGCGGCGGCGGCCACCCTCGCGGCGACGGCGCGCTCGGAACTGGAGTCCGCCGCGGCGGCCCTGGCCGCCGACGACGCCCTGGTGCAGGAGCTGCGGGCCGTGGTCAAGGCCGCGCGCCGCCAGCTCGCCGAGCACCGGCGAGCACTGGACCGGGCCACCGCGCGGCGGGCGAAGTCCCGGCAGGCCGTCCGGCGGGGTCGGGAGGTGGCCAGGGCAGCCGACGGCAAGGCCCTGCGCGCCGAGCACCGGCTCGCCGCCCTCGGCGGCACCTCCGCTCCGGCGCAGCCACCGGTTGCACCGGCAGCACCGGTCGCACCGGCAGCACCGGTCGCACCGGCAGCACCGGTCGCAGCGCCGGCACCGGTCGCCCCCGCCAGGTCGCCGCGGGTCCCACCCGCTGCCGGGCCTACCGGCACCGACGCCCCACCCGCGCGCCCGGCCCGGGCGCGCGCCACCGGCACCCGCGCCACCGGCACCCGCCACACCGGCACCCGCGCCACCGGCACCCGCGCCACCGGCACCCGCGCACCGGGCCGGTCCGGAACGGCAGCGCCCGCGCCGGACGCCACCCCTGCGGTTCCTGCCCCGACAGCTGCAGCCGCGGCCCCCAGCGGTCCCGCCCGACGCTCCGCACCCCGCAAGGCCACCCCACGCAAGGCCGCACCACGCACGGCCGCACCACGCACGGCCGCACCAGGCAAAGCCGCACCGTCGGCCCCCACCACCGGCACCCGTGCTCGACGGCCACGCGCCGGCGGAACCGGCAGCGGTACCGCCGATGGGTCGGCTGCCTCGCCCGACGCGGGGTAGTCCCCGTCCCGGCGGCGGGGCTGCGGGCCCCCTCTCCCTGGCCCCGAGAGTTGCTTAGTCCGTGAGTTACACAGCGGTTGTGTAATCTTGGCGAATGGCCCGTACCAGCCCTGCGGACGTGATCGCCCGGCTCCACGTCTTCGGCGTGGAACGGGACCGGATGCGCTCGGCGTTGGCCGGGCTGCTCGCCCTGCCCAGCACCGACCTCGATGCGCTGGACCACCTCGAACGGCATGGGCCGCTCACCCAACGCGAACTGGGCGAGAAGCTGCTGCTGACCTCCGGAGCGGTCACCATGGTGGTCGACCGGCTGGAACTGCGCGGCCTCGCGACCCGCCGCCCCAACCCGGCCGACCGTCGCTCCGCGCTCGTCGAGCTCGCCGCCGACCCATTGCCCGACGTTGCGGAGCTGCTCAGCTTCCACCGGTCGATCACGGCGGCCGCGGGTGCCCTCCCCGCCGCGCAGCGGGCACACGTCATCACCTTCCTCGAGACCGCAGCGGAGCACGCCGCTACCGCCACCGCCGCCATGCGATCCCGCACTCGCCCCCGCCCGGGCCGCCCGCGCACCGGCGGAGGCGGACCCGGCACGAGGACGGCGGCGGGCGCGGACGCGCAGGCTACCTAGGCCTGCAGCGACTCGGAGCTGATCATCGACTCGTGGGCGGCCCCGCGCAGCACGACCGCCGCGAGCAGGGCAGCCACCACCGCTGCCGCTCCACAGATCAGGTAGCCGCCCGCGTAGGCGCTCCCCAGCGCGTGGAAGGCCACATCCTTCAACGGGTTGAAAGGGATGGTCTTGCCGTCGACGACGATCGACCCGGGTACGGCGTTCGCACCGAGGGGACCCGAGTTGACAGCGCCCACCGCGGCCTCGAGGGCAGCCTTCTGCCCCGCGGGCGCCTGCGCCGGTGCCGCGTTGAAGGCGGCGAGCGCCTTGGCCAGCGCAGGGTTTCCGGCCACCTTCGCCGAGATGTCGGCGGCGGCCCGGCTCAGCGCGATCGCGCCGATCACTGCGGGGCCGAGAGTGAAGCCGAAGTCGCGCAGCAGGCTGGTGGACCCGCTCGCCATCCCGGCGAGCTGGTTCGGGACGGTGTTCACCGTGACCGCGGTGATCGACGAGAGCGACAGCGCGAACCCCACCCCGACGATGACCAGCGGCATCGCGATCGGCGTGAGCGACAGGTCGGACACGGGCACCATGGCCAACCAGACGTCGCCGACCCCGACGAGGGCGAAACCGACACCGAGCGTCCAGCGCGGGTTGTAGCGCTCCAGGATGCGGGCGGTGAAGGGGACCATCAGCAGGGTCAGGGCGTTGAGCAGCACGAAGGCGACCGAGGTGCGCAGCGGGGTGAAGCCCTGGATCGCGGACAGCCGGATGCTCGTCGTGTAGGCGGTGCCCAGGTAGGCGAACATCCCGATCACGGTGGCGACCGAGGCCACCAGGAAGGCCCGGTTCGCGAACAGGTCCAGGCGCAGCAGCGGCGCCGGCGACCGCCGCTCGGCCAGCACGAACAGCGCCAGCAGCACCGCGGACAGGACGAAGCCGCCGAGCACCGAGGGCGCCGTCCAACCGCTCGTCGCCGCCTGGATGACCGCGTAGAGCAGGAGGAACACGGCCAGCGCAATGGTGATCTGACCCGGCCAGTCCAGCGACCGGCCCTCGGGCGCGAAGGACGTCTTTGCGGCGACGAGGCATACCGCGGTGGCGATGAGCGCCAGCACCACAACCGCGAGGAACGCCCAGCGCCAGCTCGCGTAGGGGTCGCTGCCGAAGCGGAAGCGGGCCAGCCAGCCCCCCAGCACCGGGGAGACGAAGCCGCCGGACGCGAGCGCGCCGGCCCAGATCGAGATGGCTCGTGAGCGGTCGCGAGCCGTGTGCGTCCCGGCGACCACCATGGCGAGGGTGGTCGGGAAGATGGCCGCGGCCCCGATGCCGGAGATGATCTGCCCCGACCACAACACCAGCACCCGGGTGCCCGTCGAGCTGGCCGAGCCGGGAGTGAGGAATCCGATGAGCTGCCCCGCGACGAGCAGGGCGGTCCCGGTGACCAGCAGCCGCTTGCGGCCGAACAGGTCGCCGAGCACCCCGAAGGTCAGCTCGAGCAGGGCGACGGGCACCAGGAAGGCGTCGGAGATCCAGGTGAGCTGGGTGGAGGTGGTCCCGAGGTCCTGCTGGAACAGCCCGTTGAGCACCGCGGGGATGGCCAGCGCGACCTGGGCGACGCACACGGCGACCCCGGCGGCGAACAGGGTTCCCCGGGTCAGCAGGTACGGCTGGGTGGCGGATCTACCGGATCGGACCGTGGGGTCGAGGGTTGTCATCGAGTCTCCTGCTCCACGCCAGGGATGGACGGACGGTTGTGAAGCGTGTCACACCGCAGACGCAGATGTACAGGTTTCCTGATTGCTTTTCTGTTCAGTGATAAACCGATGAGCCGGTGGTCGGCGGGGCAGCCGCGCCGCCGACCACCTCCGCGCCCGGCGCCCGGCGCCGCTCCAGGGCGACGCGGCACGACACCAGGCTCGCCCGCAGCTCCCCCGCCTGGGCACCCGTCAGCCGCGACACCATCTCCGCCTCCAGCGCCTCGACCGGTCCGCGGAACCGGCTCAGCAGCGCCACGCCGTCCGGGGTGAGCTCCAGCACCAGCCGGCGCCGGTCCGCCGGGTCACGGTGACGTTCGACCAGCGTCCGGGCCAGCAGCCCGCTGACCATGTCAGCCATCGTCTGCGCCGTGACGAACGAGTTCCGGGCGAGCTGCGCCGAGGTCAGCTCGGCCGGGTGCCGCTCGAGCACGGTGAGCGCCGTGTACTGCAGCACCGTGAGCCCACCCGGACGGAGCAGTTCGTCCAACCGCGAGCGCACCGCGAGTTCGACCTGCTTCACCAGGTACAGCAGCGTCGTCGCGGGGTACGGGGACGGCGGAGGGGTCGCCACCCCCCAAGCCTCGCAGATGTCGGCGGCGGCGAGCGCACCGCGCCCGCCCCGTGGCCGGCCGCCCCGCTCGGCTCAGTCCGGGGCGATCGTTCCGGGACCGACCAGCCGCTCCCGCCGGGCGCGCAGGGGCGCCACCCGGTGCGCGTTGCCGTGCAGTCCGATGTACCGCTCGCCGAAGGCCGCGAGCAGCGCGTCGTCCAGGCGCCGTACCGCGCCCGGTGGGTACCGGTAGGCCATCCGCGCGGTGAGGTCGAGCTCGTTCACCGGGCGCAGCACGTCGCTGAGCTCCTGCAGCGAGGTGAGGCCGAGTTCGAGCAGCAGCCCGGAGATCCAGCCGTAGTGGTCGGTGCGCGACCAGCCGGCGTCGGCGTACTGGCCGGCGAGGAAGGCCGCCAGCTCCCGCGGGTCGATGCGCGGGTCGTCGTCCTGGATGTCGGAGACCTCTGCGGGCCCACTGCGCAGCCGCTCGCGAATGGTGGAGAACTCCCGGTCGGCGAGCTCCAGCAGTCCGGCTGCGAGGGTGAAGCGGCGGTCGAACTCGGGCGCGCGCTCGGCGGGAACAGTGCCCTTGTAGCGGATGTCGTGCTCGAACTCGGCCCAGGCGTGCTGCAGCACGGTCCGGATCTGGACCGACGCCAGCCGGCCCCGCAGCGGCTCCAGCGCGACCTGGCCCTCACGGGCAGGGTCCAGCGCGATCAGCAGGTGCCGGCTGGCATAGCCGAAGCGACCCTTGCTCGCGGTCTCCCGGCCCATGTCCCGGTCGTCCTTGACGATCACCTGGTCGGCCAGCAGATCCGCCACCGCGGCGACGTCGCTGATCACGTAGGTGATCACCCGCACCCCGATCTGGTCGGTGATGTCGTGCAGCGGGTCGGTGTACAGCAGCCCGCCGTCCCGGCGCCGGGCGGCCTTCGCCGCGAACGAGGCGACGGACTTCGTCCGCCCCGTGACGCTCAGGTAGTTGATGCCTGCCTCGTCGAGAATCCCCTGCACGAGGGCGACGAACCCGGCCCCCGCCTCGGCGATGGCCTCCTGCTGGGCCGAGTACTCCTGCACGGCGGCGCGCAGCGGGCCGCGGTCCTCCCCGACCACCGCCACCCGCTGCGGGCCGGGGCGCAGGTCGGCGGGCAGCGTGGGGGTGACGATGTAACCGGTGTCGCCGTCGCCGTAGGTGGTCATCCGCTCGGGGTGGCGGGCGGCGAGCAGCGCGACGTAGGCGCACACGACAGCGTCGACCTGGTCCTCCACCACCCGCAGCTCGCTCTTGCGCCGGCCGGCCCGCGCTGCGGAGACAAGTTGCGACCACGGCGACCCGGCCCCACCCACCCGCAACGCCGGCTGCGCGCCGGCGAGCCCCTCGACCAGCCGGGTCAGGGTGAGCAGCTCCTCCTTCAGCAGCTCCACGCTGCGGCCGGGCTTGTTCTTGTACTTCAGCGTCCGGCCGAGCCGGAACAGCGCGACGGTCGCGGGGTGCGGGTAGACCTCGATCGCCCGCCGGGTCCGGCGCGAGCGCGGGTTCAGGTCGAGCCCGAGCTGAGCGCTCAGCGCAGCCCCGCGCGGCGTGCGGCTGAACTCCGCTCTGCCCGTGTTGGCCGGGTGCGCGCCGGCCTCGAAGGGCGCGAAGTCCACGTTCAACGCGGCCTCCGCGGGCCGGTTGCCGGTGGGGTTCTTCACGATCAGCGGGGCGTCGAACGCCACCAGACACCCACCCTGCAAGTACGGCGCCAGCGCGGCGAGGATGTCCTCGTCGGACTGGACCGCGCTGATGTGTACCAGCGTGCCGTCGCCGTCGAGGACGGCAAGGCCGGTGGGCTTGTTCTCGCCCCAGGCGAGATCGACGCCGACGAAGTGCACGGGAGCAGCCTGCCCTACCGCGCGGGTCACCGGCCGACCGCCCCACGCCGGCAGCGGCGGTGGTACTGGCCCGCCTGACAGACTCGCAGCCGGCGTGCTCGCCCTCAGCGCGATCGCCGAGCCCGCCGTCACCCGCTCGCCGGGGCAAAGGGCGCCCGTGCCGGAGGCACCGAAACGGGTTGCATGCCGTCGGGGCCGGGCCCAAGGATCGGCTGCCGTGGCCACCCTCCCCCAGCTTCCCCGCTCCCCGCTGCTGACCTGGTCCTCGCCCGCGGACGCCGACCTCCCTGGGCTGCACCGGTTGGTCACCGCGATCGCCGACGCCGACGCCGACGCCGAGCGCTGGAGCCAGGAGGATGTCCGCGACCTGCTGCACTCGCCGTGGCTCGACCCGGTGCACGACAGCGTGGTCGGACTCGACACCGATGGCACGCCCCGCGCCTACGGGGTGTGCGACCTGCGCCCCGGGGACGCCGCCGTGCTCCGGGTCGGTTGCTGGGGCGGGGTCGACCCGAGCTGGCGGCAGCGCGGGATCGGGCGGGCGGTGCTGGACTGGCAGGTCGGCAGGGCACGCGACCTGGTCGCCGCCCGCCGGGCGCAGCTGGCCGCCAGCGGCGCCGGCCCGCAGGACGTGGCCGCACGGGCAGTAATCGCCGTTCAGGACGGGGTGGACGGGGCCGCGTCGCTGGCCGCCGCCGCCGGGATGCGCACCGTCCGCTGGTTCGCGGTGATGCGCCGGGACCTCACCACGCCGCTGCCCGCCGTCGCGACGCCGGCGCCGCTGCGGGTGGTGGCGTTCGATGGCGCCCTCGACGAGGCCACCCGGATGGCCCACAACGACGCGTTCGCCGACCACTGGGGCTCCCAGCCCTGGACGGCCGAGACCTGGGGCCGGTGGGAGACCGGGCACCGGTGTTTCCGCCCCGACTGGAGCTTCCTCGCCCTCGACGGCGACACCGTCGCCGGGTACGTGCTGTCCGCCGCCCACCCCGACCACTGGGCGGCGTTGGGCTACCGGCAGGGCTGGACGAACAAGCTCGGAGTGCGTGCGCCGTGGCGCGGGCGCGGGGTGGCAAAGGCGCTGCTGGCCGCGGCGATGCGGGCCTACAGCGAGTCCGGCATGGCGTATGCAGGGCTCGACGTCGACGCCGACAACCCGACCGGGGCGGTGGCGCTCTACCTCGGGCTCGGGTATGAGGTGCACCACCGCATCCAGCTGTGGTCCCTCGACCTATGACCTCCCGCCGCGGCCACGCCGGCCGGGCCGCAGCAGGGCGCGCGCGCAGCGGAGCAGCTCCTCACGCAGGGTGTCGTCGTCGAGATCGGCCAGCGGGTCGGCACCGGCGAGCGTGAGGCCTCCGGCGAGCACGGCGACGGCGACCCGGTCGGAGGCCGTCGGGTTCGGGCCGGTGAGCAGGCGGGTCAGGCGCTCGTCGAGGGCACGCAGCTCCTCGTGAGTGTCGATGACCTCGGCCATGCCCGGGTCGCCCCACAGCACCGCGGTGACGCGGCGGTGGCTGACGACGAGGCTGACCAGGCCCTCGAGGGTCACGTCGAGCTGTGCCGCCCGCGACGGCTGCGCCTCCGCGGCACTGATGAAGGCGGACATCTGTTCGGTCGCCGACCGGACGGCCTCGAGGACGATGTCCTCCTTGCTCTGGAACTGGTAGTAGACGGCGGCCTTGGTCACACCGAGGGCCGCAGCGATCATCTGCAGCGAGGTGCCGCTGACGCCGTGCTCGGCGAACAGCTGCACGGCGGCGTCGAGAACGCGCTCGCGCCCTTCGCCCCGGCGCGCAACCGGTCTGGCCATGTCCGCTCCTCGGTGGGCGTCCGCTCCTCGCTGAGCGCAATCTGGCCCGCGCCTGCGGGCCGTCGCCCTCAAGTTAGCCGATCGGCTTGCCAGGCACTAGCCGCTCGACTAACTTCAACATGGCCGAGGGACTAGCCGCCGCTGGCGACAGCCCCCGTGAGGCCACCCGTTCGGCGGGAGTACACCGGGCACGCCCGATCCGATACCTCTGCCGGGTCCGTCGCCGCGCGGATCCCGGGCACCGGGCCCGCCAAGCCCGCGGTGGTGGTCCGCCGCTCCCCCGGCCGACGGCCGTGGACCTGATCCGAGGAGTCTGCATGGCAACGCTGCTGTACCGGCTGGGCCGCTTCGCCTTCCGCCGCCGCCGGCTGGTGCTGGCCGGCTGGCTGGTCGTACTGCTCGGGGCCGCCGTGGCCGCGGCGACCCTGTCCGGAGCGACCTCCGACTCCTTCAGCATCCCGGGCACTCCTGCCCAGAAGGCCATCGACACTCTCGGACAACGCTTCCCGCAGGCTTCGGTGGGCGGTGCCACCGCCCGCGTGGTGTTCGCCGCCCCGAGCGGGAAGACCCTCACCGACCCGGCCTCCCGGAAGGTCATCGAGCGCGCCGTCACCCAGCTGCGGGCCGCCCCGCAGGTGGCAGCCGTGACCGACCCCTTCGTCAACAAGGCGTTCAACGCCACCGGAACCGTCGGGTTCGCGCAGGCGAGCTACACGGTGCAGTCCTCCGCGCTCACCCAGAGCGCCCGCGACGCCCTCGGCGCGGTTGCGGCCCAGGCCCGCAGCGGTGGTCTGCGGGTCGAGGTCGGCGGTGATGCGGTCAAGGCGACGCCCGCGACCGGGGCCACCGAGATGCTCGGCGTGCTCGTCGCCGCGCTGGTGCTGGCGATCACCTTCGGCTCGCTCATCGCCGCCGGCATCCCGCTGTTCACCGCGCTGCTCGGCATCGCCATCGGGGTGGCCGGGATCACGGCCCTCACCGGGTTCGTCGACCTGTCGTCCAACACGCCGACCCTGGCGCTGATGATCGGGCTGGCCGTCGGCATCGACTACGCGTTGTTCATCGTCTCCCGCTACCGGCACGAGGTGGCCACCGGCCGCGACGCCGAGGAGGCCGCCGGGCGGGCCGTCGGCACCGCAGGCTCCGCCGTCGTCTTCGCCGGCCTCACCGTGGTGATCGCCCTTGCCGCGCTGTCCGTCGTCGGCATCCCCTTCATCACCCAGATGGGCCTGGCCGCGGCCGCAACGGTCGCCCTCGCGGTTCTCATCGCGCTCACCCTGCTCCCGGCCGTCCTCGGCATCGCCGGCCGGCACATCACCGGGGGGCGCATTCCCGGCCTGAAACCCCACGACCCCGAAGCCGACCCCGACGCGCAGCAGGTCACGCCGAACTTCGGCACCCGGTGGGCCCGCGCCATCGCCCGCCGCCCGCTGACCGGTCTGCTGATCGCCGTCGCCCTGCTGGGGGTCATCGCCGTCCCCGCCCTCGACCTGAGGCTGGGCATGCCCGATGACAGCAGCGCCGCCCCCAGCACCACCCAGCGCAAGGCCTACGACCTGATCAGCTCCGGCTTCGGCCCCGGCTTCAACGGCCCGCTCACCGTGCTCGTCGAGAGCACGCCGCCCACCGTTGCCGGGGCGACGGGGGCGTCCAGGAGCGTGCAGGCTGCCGCCGACCAGGTCGCCCAGCGGGTCCGCGGCCTGCAGGACGTCGCCGTCGTCACTCCGGCCGTGCTCAACCCCGCCGGTGACACGGCCCTGCTCACGGTCATTCCGCTCAGCGGCCCCAGCACCACGGCCACCGAGGACCTCGTCCGCGCCGTCCGCCGCCTCGACGGCACCGCGGCCGGCGTGAGGATCGGCGTCACCGGCCTGACCGCCATCAACATCGACATCTCGGCGAAACTGTCCGGGGCGTTGCTGCCCTACCTCACCGTCGTCGTGGGACTGGCCTTCGTCCTGCTCATGCTGGTGTTCCGGTCGGTGCTGGTGCCGCTGAAGGCCGCCGCCGGATTCCTGCTGAGCATCGCCGCCACCTTCGGCGCGGTGGTGGCCGTCTTCCAGTGGGGTTGGCTGGACGCCCTGCTCGGGGTGGAGCAGACCGGTCCCCTGATCAGCCTGCTGCCGATCTTCCTCATCGGCATCGTCTTCGGCCTGGCCATGGACTACGAGGTGTTCCTGGTGAGCCGGATGCAGCGAGGAGCACGTCCACGGCGCTGAGGCCCGCCAGGCGGTCGTCACCGGCTTCGGCCACGGCGCCCGCGTCATCACCGCCGCCGCCGTCATCATGATCAGCGTGTTCGCCGGGTTCATCGCCTCCCCGGAGTCCTTCATCAAGTCGATCGGTTTCGCCCTGGCCACGGCGGTCCTGTTCGACGCGCTCGTGGTACGGATGACCATCGTGCCCGCCGTGATGGCCCTGCTCGGCCGGGCCGCCTGGTGGCTGCCGCGCTGGCTCGACCGGCTGCTGCCCGACATCGACGTCGAGGGCGAGCACCTGCGCCACACGCTCGACGGCCTCCCGCCGACGACCGCAGGGGCGGGGCGAGCCACCGCAGCGGCGCTCCCCCACCAGTAGGCCGCCCCGCACGTGTCAGCCGTCGTGTGCGGCGGTCACAGCCCGGGCAGGCGCGGAGCGCGCCCGAGCTTCGTGGCCCGGGCGTACACCCCCCAGCCGCGCTTCAGCCAGTGGCCCACCACCGGCAACGGGATGATGAAGCTCCGCTTGGCGTCCCGGTAGATCAGGGCCGCGCCGGACCCCATGTCCATGAGGCAGACGATCGACAGGTGCTGCTGGTACCCCCGCCGCCGGGTGTCGCCCACTTCGGAGCGCACGATGTTGTGGACGGCCACCCGTGCCATGACTTCGGCGAGGTGCCCCTGCTTGGCCCTCCACTGCGGACCGTCCAGCGCGGCGACGTCGCCGACGGCGTAGACGTTGTCGGTGCCCGCGACCAGACAGTGGTCGTCGATCCTGACGAAGCCCGCATCGTTCAGCGGCAGCCCCGACGCCGCCAGCACCCGGTGCCCGCTCCCCCCGGGGATGAAGACGGTGAGGTCGGCGTCGAGCCGTGACCCGTCGGCGAAGGCGACGCCGTGCTCGTCGAACGCGGCGATCTTCGTCCCGAAGCGCCTGCCCACCCCACGGCCGGCGAACATCTCACCCACCGCCGGCGCGGCCTTGTCCCCCATCCGCTCCCCCGGGTGCGGCATCGGAGCGAAGAAGGTGAGTTCGAAGGACTCCCGCAGGCCCTTCTTCCGCAGCAGCTGGTGGAGGTTGAACATCAACTCGAACGCCGGCCCTCCACGCACCGCCGAGCCGTCCTTGGGGTTGCCGCCGAACCCGACGGCGACGCGGCCGTGCCCCTGCGCCACCAACTGGTCGATCCGGTCGCGGATCGCCAGCGCAGCGTCGGGCGCACCGCAGATGGACAGCGTGTGCTCCAGGCCGCGATGCCCCACCTTCTCCGCGCCGAGGGCGATGACGAGGTAGTCGTAGGCCAGGATCGTGTCGGCCGTGGTGACGGTGTTCTCCTCGGCGTCGATCGAGGTCACCGTCGAGGTCACGACGTCGAAGCGGTGCACGCGGCTCACCGCGGCCAGCGGCACCCGGGCCCGCTCCGGCGCGATGCCCCGGGTGGGTACCCAGATCGAGATCGGGAACAGGTAGAGAAAGTCCCGGTCGGAGACCAGGGTGACCCTGAAGTCCCCCTGCTTGCGCAGCGCGATCGCTGCCTGCACCCCGCCGAAGCCACCGCCCAGCACGACCACGTGCTTGCGGCTGCGTCCCCCTGCTGTCGACGTGTCCACCATTGGCCTTCCCTGCCGAGTCGTTCCGGCACCGTCAGCGTTCATGACCTGCGCCCTGGCCGGGCACGCCCCGCGGGCCCGGTCGGGTCACGGCCCAGCGTGTGGGCCGGGCGGTCCGGCGGCAAGATTCCTTGCCACTATGGCAAGATCAGGTGTGGTCGAGGACCTGCACGCCGTACTCACAGCCGTCGGGCCGCGCCTGCGCGCCCTGCGCAGGCAGCGCGGAACGACCCTGGGTCAGCTCGCCGCCGAGACCGGGATCTCCGCCAGCACGCTGTCTCGGCTGGAGTCGGGCAACCGCCGACCCACGCTGGAGCTCCTGCTCCCGCTCGCGCAGGCCCACCATGTCCCCCTCGACGAACTGGTCGGCGCCCCGACCACCGGCGATCCGCGCGTCCACCCCCGCCCCGTGCACCGTGACGGCATCACCTGGGTGCAGCTGGCGCACAATCCCGGCGGCCTCAACACCTTCAAGCAGATCCTGCCGGTCGACCCGCACGCCGGGGAACGCCGCGAGCAGCGCATGCACGACGGGTACGAGTGGGTCTACATCCTCACCGGGAAGCTCAGGCTCGCGCTGGGCGAGCGCGACTACGTGCTGTCCGCCGGTGAGGCGGCCGAGTTCGACACCCGCGTCCCCCACGGGTACGCGAACATCGGTCTCACCCCGCTCGAGCTGCTGATCACCTTCGGCGAGCGGGGGGCCCGGGTACAGGTGCGCGTGCGCACCACCACGAGGGGGGGCACCGAGGTCCCCTGTGTCCCGGTGAGCTGGTCATCGATGCCGACAACGGCTTCGAGGCCGACGGGGCCCCCGACGGCGCCGCGATGATCCTCGCCGATCCCCGGCCGATGTCCTGCGCACCGCGACGGATTCACCGGCCGGCAGCAGGAACCGCGGGGGCCCCGGCGATGTCCATGGGGGCATGGGATTCTTCCGAAAGCGCCGGCCGCGCCTGGCCGCCGTGCACGACCGGCCACTGAGCTGCATCGTCTGCGGCGCTGACCGCTTCTGGGACCGCGAGATCAAGCTCAACAGCACGGGAATGGAGCTGCTCGACCTCGGGTGGGCCAACCAGTCCGCGCTGGGCCTGGTCTGCGCCGGCTGCGGCTTCGTGCACGAGTTCGTGGGCAAGGCGGTCACCCTCTGGGACGGCGACCACTGATCGCCGGAGGCGTTCGCCATCCTGATGACCTCATCACCCGGGCAGGTCGAAGTCCCTGACGTTCGTGCCCGCCCGGCAGACTGGAGGCCAGCGGACAAGCTCGGCGAAGTGTTCTTGAAGGGAGCACGGCGATGATGGGCTGGTACGGCGGTGGGATGGGGTGGGGCGGCTGGATGTTCATGGGGCTGTTCTGGCTGGCGCTGCTCGGAGTGATCCTCTATCTGGTGGTGCGGCTGCTGCCCGCGGGCGGGTCCGGCGGCCGGGGCACCGGCATCGCCGACGGGCAGGGGCAGCTGGAGTCGCCGGAGGACATCCTGGACCGGCGGTTCGCCCGCGGTGAGATCGACGTGGAGGCCTACCAGGTGCAGCGGGCGGCCCTGGCCCAGGCGCGGGGCAAGCGGTGAGCCCGGCCAGCCATCGGGCCAGCTGATCGCCGCGCACCATGGGCCCGCCGACGGCGGGCCTATGCAGTTGAGGCATGGCCCCGGGCAGTTGAGGCATGGCCCCGGGCAGTTGAGGCATGGCCCCGGGCAGTTGAGGGAGGGTGGGGTGGCAGCCATGATCGGAGCGTGAGCAGATGAGCGCCGGCGCCGACACCCCCGGCCCGACCGGGATCCGGGCCCTGGTGGTCGACGACGAGCCGGCCCTCGTGCGCGCGGTGGCGGGCTACTTGCAGCGCGAGGGCTTCACGGTGGCCACCGCCGCTGACGGGGAGACCGCGCTGCGGCTGGCCCGCCAGGATGTCCCCGACGTGGTCGTGCTCGACCTGATGCTGCCCGGGATCGACGGCATCGAGGTCTGCCGGATCCTGCGTACGTTCACCGACAGCTACGTGATCATGCTGACCGCCCGGGCCGACGAGGTGGACAAGCTGATCGGCCTGTCGGTCGGCGCGGACGACTACCTGACCAAACCGTTCAGCCCCCGCGAGCTGGTCGCCCGCATCCGCACCATGCTTCGTCGCCCCCGCTCACTCGGCGACGGCACCGGCGCGACCGCCACGTCCACGCAGCCCCCCAGCCGCACGTTCGGGGCGCTCACCGTGGACCCGGTCGCCCGCGAGGTCCGCCTCGACTACCGGCCGGTGGAGCTGACCCGGACCGAGTTCGACGTGCTGGACACCCTCAGCGCCCGGCCGCGGCAGGCGTTCACCCGCCGCCAGCTGCTCGAGGCGGTCTGGGGAAGCGAGTGGGTCGGAGACGAGCACCTGGTCGACATCCATGTCGGCCACGTCCGGCGCAAGCTCGGGGACGACCCCGCAGACCCGCGCTACCTGCTCACCGTCCGCGGTGTCGGCTACCGGATGGGCCCGGGATGAATTCCGCGCCCACCGCAGTCACGGGCCGGCGGACGCTGTTCGGCCACCTCGGCCTCGGCGCCCGCCTGTTCACCGCGATGGCCTTGGTCGTCGCAGCCGGCGCGGGCACCCTGCTGGTGGTCGCCGTGCTGATCGCCCCTGCCATCTTCCTGACCCACCTACGCCGCTCGGGCATGCCCGATCTCACCCCGATCGTGCAGACGCACGTCGAGCGCGCCTTCACCGAGGCCACCCTGATCTCCCTCGGGGTCGGGACCCTGGTCGCCGTGGCCGCAGCCGGCCTGGTCACCTGGCTGATCGCCCGCCGCCTCGCCGCCCCGGTCGCCGACCTCGCCGCCGCGGCCACCCGGCTCGCGGACGGCCAGTACGACACCGCCGTACCCGACCCCCGGCTCGGAGCGGAATTCACCGCGCTGACCACCGCGGTCAACGAACTCGGACTCCGGCTGGCCGGCACCGAGCAGACCCGCCGGCGGCTGCTGACCGACCTCGGCCACGAACTGCGCACCCCGCTGGCGTCCCTGGAAGCGACGGTGGAAGCGGTCTGCGACGGAGTTCTCCCCGTGGACGGGACCAGCCTGGCGACCCTCGCCGAGCAGACCTCCCGGCTGCGCCGGCTGGTGGCCGACCTGGAATCGGTCTCCCGGGCGGAGGAACGTCAACTCGCCCTGCGCCCGCAGCCCGTCCCGCTGACCGACCTCGCCGAGCGTGCCGTCACGGTGGTCCGCCCCCGCTACCAGGCGCGCGGCGTGAGCCTCACCGTGTACGCCGAGCCCCCGGGCCCCACGGTCCGCGCCGACACCGACCGGCTGCTCGAAGCCCTGCTCAACCTGCTCGACAACGCCCTGCGCCACACCCCCACCGGCGGCGGCGTGACCCTCAGCGTCGACACGCCCCGCCCGGGCCGCGACCACCCCGCCCAGGCCCGGCTGTCCGTCACCGACACCGGCACGGGGTTCACCTCCGAGCAGGCACCCCACCTGTTCGAACGCTTCTACCGCACCGCGCCCGCCCCCGCCGATACCCCGTACGAGCCCCCCGGTAACTCCCCCGGACGCCGCGGTTCCGGAATCGGCCTGACCATCACCCGCGCCATCGTCGAGGCCCACCACGGCCGCATCGAGGCGCACTCCGCCGGCCCCGGCCACGGAGCCCGCTTCACCCTCACCCTCCCCCTGCTCCCGCCACGCCGCCCCGCACGCCCCTGACCCCGGGGTCCGCCGGCACCGCAGCCGGGGCGCCACGGCCGCAGAACGCCCGGAGTGGCAGGCCTCCGGCTCGCCTCAGCGCTCACCGGCGAACAGCCGGCGGCGGGCGGCGACGGCGAGGTAGACGAGGGCGACGAGGACGGGTACTTCGATCAGCGGTCCGACCACGCCGGCGAGGGCCTGGCCGGAGGTGACGCCGAAGGTGGCGATGGCCACGGCGATGGCCAGTTCGAAGTTGTTGCCGGCGGCGGTGAAGGCGAGGGTGGCGGTGCGCGGGTAGGTCAGGCCGAGGCTGCGGCCGAGGGTGAACGCGCCGGTCCACATGATCGCGAAGTAGGCCAGCAGGGGCAGCGCGATGCGGACGACGTCCCAGGGGCGCCTGGTGATGGCGTCACCCTGCAGGGCGAACAGGATGATGATGGTGAACAGCAGGCCGTACAGGGCTGCCGGCCCGATCCGGGGCAGGAACCGCGCCTCGTACCAGTCCCGGCCCTTGGCGCGTTCGCCGTAGGTGCGGGTCAGGTAGCCGGCGGCGAGCGGGATGCCGAGGAAGATCAACACGTTGCGGGCGATGTCCCAGCCGGAGACGTTCAGGCGGGCGCCGGGCAGGTGCAGCCAGCCGGGCAGCACGCTGACGTAGAACCAGCCGAGCAGCCCGAAGGCCAGCACCTGGAACAGGGAGTTCAGGGCGACCAGGACGGCGGCCGCCTCGCGGTCCCCGCCCGCCAGGTCGTTCCAGATGATGACCATGGCGATGCAGCGGGCCAGCCCGACGATGATCAGCCCGGTGCGGTACGCGGGCTGGTCGGGCAGGAAGATCCAGGCGAGTGCGAACATCAACGCCGGGCCGATCAGCCAGTTGAGGATCAGTGAGGGCACGATCAGCTTGGTGTCGCGGGTGACGGTGTCGAGACGGTCGTAGCGGACCTTGGCCAGCACCGGGTACATCATGATCAGTAGCCCCAGGGCGATCGGTAGCGAGACCCCGCCGATCCGGACCGCGTCGAGGGCGTCGTTCAGACCGTGTACCGAGCGGCCGAGAGCCAGGCCGGCGGCCATGGCAGCCAAGATCCACACCGGCAGGAACCGGTCCAGCGTGGACAGCCGGGCACCGATCGGCGCCTCGGCGGGAGTGGCGCCCGGGGCAGTCGGGCGGGACAGGTCCGAACTCATGTCGGGGCCCTTCGCAGCGGTTGGCGGGGAAGGCTCATGCAGGGTCGGGCTTGCCGGGCACCGTGCTCGAGCGGCCGTCGGTGCGCTCGGGCAGGAACTCGGCCAGGAGTTGCTCGACGTTCGACCTGATAGCGTCGCGGATCGGGCGGACCGCGTCTATCCCCTGCCCAGCCGGGTCATCCAGCGGCCAGTCCAGGTAGCGAGTGCCCGGGAAGTACGGGCACGCATCTCCGCAGCCCATGGTGATGACGACGTCACTGGCCTGCACGCTCTGGTCGGTGAGGACCTTCGGGGTGGCGGCCGTGATGTCGATGCCCACCTCGGCCATCGCCTGCACCGCGACCGGGTTGACCTGGTCCGCGGGGGCCGTGCCGGCGGAGCGGACCTCGATCAGGTCACCGGCCAGAGCGATCAACCAGCCGGCGGCCATCTGGGAACGCCCGGCGTTGTGGATGCACACGAACAGCACCGACGGCTTGCCCTCGCGCGCAGCGGCAGGCTGGGCGGTGGGCGCCGGGGCGGGGCGGATCTCAGTCATGGATACCTTCCATCGGGTGCGGCGCTCGACGGCCACCGCCAGCATATGCCTCCATTGATATTGACTCAATCTTCCCGGAGGTGAACACTCAGCTGCGGGTGGGCACCTCGACCCGACCGGCAGGCTCGACCAGACGACCAGACGACCAGACGACCAGACGGGCAGGCGGACTGCGGAGGTGCGCGGTGAAGGGACACCCACCCTGCGTCCCGGGTCCATCCCCGCGCCGCGATGGTCGGCCTCCGGCGCGGGCCACCCATCGCCGGGGCCCGCCCCGCGCGTCGTGGTGACGTCGCCGTCCCCGGTGACCTCGTGGTGTGCGTGTGCGACGCCGCGCACGAGGAACTGCCCTCCCCCGGCCCGCCGGATGACGGGCCGCCCGGCCCCTCAGGCGTCGGCGGGAAGCCGCGGCTCCCCCGGTACCCGCCGAGCGGTCGGCGCAGGCATCGGATCGACGTCCAACGCCCCCGGATCGATCGGCGGAACGGTGGCGATCCGTTCCTGCGGGTCGGTTCGCGTCGTCGCATCGGTGGCCGGGGCCCCGTCGGTCGCGGACGCCACCTGGCTGACGGCGGACGAGGCGCGGTCGAAGAACCTCAGCAGCTCCACCGGGAACGGCATCACCAGGGTGCTGTTCTTCTCCGCGGCCACATCGACAACGGTCTGCAACAGCCGCAACTGCAGCGCACCCGGCGTCTGCGCCATCGCCTGGGCGGCCTGCGCGAGCTTGGTCGAGGCCTGGAACTCCCCGTCCGCGGCGATCACCCGGGCGCGACGTTCCCGCTCCGCCTCGGCCTGGCGCGACATCGAACGCTTCATACCCTCCGGCAGCGTGACGTCCTTGACCTCCACCCGCTCGATGTGCAGGCCCCACGGCTCCTCCGTCGGAGCGTCGATGACGGCCTTCAACTCGGCGTTGATCCGTTCCCGGTCAGACAGCAGGGTGTCCAGGTCGGCCCGGCCGATCACCGACCGCAGCGACGTCTGGGACACCTGCAGGACCGCCATCGGGTAGTTCTGCACATTGATGATCGCCTTCACCGGATCGATCACCCGGAAGTAGACGACCGCGTCCACCGTCAACGTCACGTTGTCCTTGGTGATCGCGCCCTGGGCCGGGATACCCATCACCACCGTCTGCATCGACACCTTCGTCATCCGGTCCACGAAGGGCACGATCACCTGCAGGCCCGGTCCACGCACCTTCGGCAGCAACCGTCCGAACCGCAACACGATCGCCTGCTGGTACTGCTGCACCAGGCGGACACCGGCCGACAACGAGAACAGCGCGACAACGACGACGACAGCGACAACGATCCCCAGAACGGTCATCATGCATCCCTCAAACTCCGCAACCGCGGAGAACGCGAATCGGTCAGCGCAACCGAAGGGTTGCGCCGTGAACCCCAGCCGGGGCAGGGACCGGACCGAGACTGGTGAAGGGCGAGCCGACAGGCACCGGGGCCGATCAGCCCTCTACGACCACGCGGCCGCCGTCGACCTCCCAGCGACCCAACGAATCGTCCGTGCTCAGAACCGCTCGCGCGCCCCGCGCGCCGCGGACGTGCGGCCGGGGCGCCCGTTCGGTCGCCGCCGGCACTTCACGCCGGGACGGCAACTGCGCCAAGCGGGACAGATTGGTGCGGACATGTAGGCCCGACGTCATGCCGGCCTCCCGTCTCCGGCCGCGCTGCGACCGGTCTGGGCATCCGAGGACGGCGCCGGCATCGACCACCGGCACACGAGAAGCTCTCGGCTCCGCCAGTCTACGCCCGGGCCGGTCTCGGTCGGGGAACGCTGCCGCCCGCTGCCTCGTAGACTCGGGCAGTGGTGATCACCGGTGGGGCCGAGGTGGACGATGCGCTGGGTGCGCTGCGGAAGGTCTTCGGCTACGAGGACTTCCGCGCCGAGCAGCGGCAGATCATCGACCACCTGATCGGCGGCGGCGACGCCCTGGTGCTGATGCCGACCGGCGGCGGCAAGTCGCTCTGCTACCAGATCCCGGCGCTGGTCCGCGACGGCGTCGGCGTGGTGATCTCGCCGCTCATCGCCCTCATGCAGGACCAGGTCGACGCCCTGCGCACCGCCGGCGTCCGCGCCGGGTTCCTGAACTCGACCCTCGCCCCCGACGAGCGCCGCGCAGTCGAGGCGGCATACGTCACCGGCGAGCTCGACCTGCTCTACCTCGCACCCGAGGCACTGCGCGGGGAAGGGACCTTGCGGCTGCTCGAACGCGGCCGAATCGCGCTCTTCGCCGTCGACGAGGCGCACTGCGTCGCCCAGTGGGGGCACGACTTCCGGCCGGACTACCTCGCCCTGTCGGTGCTCCACGAGCGCTGGCCCGACGTCCCGCGGATCGCCCTGACGGCCACGGCGACGCCGGCCACGCGGGCCGAGATCGCCCAGCGACTCGAGCTCCCCGAGCCGGCGGCCCGGCATTTCGTCGCCGGGTTCGACCGGCCCAACATCCAGTACCGGATCGTCCCCAAGGACGAGCCCCGCCGGCAACTGCTCGCCCTGCTGCAGACCGAGCACGCCGGTGATGCCGGCATCGTCTACTGCCTCTCGCGCGCCTCGACGGAGAAGATCGCGGAGTTCCTGACGGGCAACGGGATCCCTGCGCTGCCCTACCACGCCGGTCTGGATGCCGGGACACGCGCCCGGCACCAGGGCCGGTTCCTGCGCGAGGACGGCCTGGTCATGGTCGCGACCATCGCGTTCGGGATGGGAATCGACAAGCCCGACATCCGCTTCGTCGCCCACGTCGACCTGCCGAAGTCGGTCGAGGGGTACTACCAGGAGACCGGGCGGGCGGGGCGTGACGGCCTCCCCGCGACGGCCTGGCTGGCCTACGGCCTGGCCGACGTCGTTCAGCAGCGCAAGCTCATCGAGGGCTCGTCCGGCGACCGCGCGCACCGGCGGGTGCAGTCCGCCCATCTCGACGCCATGCTCGCGCTGTGCGAGACCATCGGGTGCCGGCGGCAGTTCGTCCTGGAGTACTTCGGCCAGGTGGGCGGGCAGCCGTGCGGCAACTGCGACACCTGCCTCCAACCGCCCGAGTCGTGGGACGGCACGGTCGTCGCTCAGAAGCTGCTCTCGACCGTGTACCGGCTGCGCCAGGAGCGCAACCAGGGTTTCGGCGCGGGGCAGAGCATCGACATCCTGCTGGGGCGCCGGACCGAGAAGGTCGCCCGCTTCCGGCACGACGAGCTCAGCGTGTTCGGCATCGGCACCGACCTCACCGAGACGCAATGGCGAGCGGTGGTGCGACAGCTGCTCGCCCGGGGACTGCTCGCCGTCGAGGGCGACCACGGCACGCTGACCCTGACGCCCACCAGCCAGGACGTGCTCGGCCGGCGCCTCGAGGTGCCGATGCGCCGCGACCCCGTCCGGGCCCGGCCGTCGTCCCCCGGCGGCGGCCACACCGACTCGGGGCGAGCTGCGGCCGCTGCGGTCGATCTGTCGCCGCAGGCGCAGCACCTGTTCGACGCCCTGCGGGCCTGGCGGACGGCCACCGCCAAGGAACAGGGTGTCCCGCCGTACGTGATCTTCCACGATGCGACCTTGCGGCAGGTCGCCGCCTCGGTGCCGACATCACTGCTGGCGCTGGCCGGCGTGAACGGCGTCGGTCAGACCAAGCTCGACCGGTACGGGCAGCAGGTCCTCGACGTCCTCACCGAGGCCACCACGCGGGCCGGGTCCGGAGGGGTTGACACCTCGGCGTAGGGGGGGTCCCCTGGGTCCCCGAGGCTGAGCTGCGGGCGTGGCTGTGGAGGTGCGATGACGCTGGACACACGAACGCTGGTCATCGGCGCCTCCGCCGCGGGGCTGGCCGTCGCGGGGCAGCTGGGGCTGCGCGGGCTGCCGTTCGAGATCCTCGACGGGCAGGACGCCGTCGCCGGGCGCTGGCGCCGGCACTACGACCGCCTGCACCTGCACACCCCGCGGACGAACTCCGCGCTGCCCGGCCTGCCGATGCCGCGCGCCTGGGGCCGCTACCCGTCCCGGGACCAGTTGGTCACCTACCTGGAGCGCTACCAGCAGCACTTCGGGCTGCACCCGAACTTCGGGCAGGAGGTCATCCGGATCGGGCAACAGCCCGACGGGGCCTGGCGGACGACCACGACGCAGCGCACCTGGTACAGCGCGAACGTCGTCGTCGCGACCGGGCGGGCCCGGGTGCCGGTACGCCCGAGCTGGCCAGGGATGGACCGCTACCGGGGGGACGTCCTGCACTCGGGCGAGTACCGCAACGGGGATCCCTGGGCCGGCCGGCCGGTCCTCGTGGTCGGGTTCGGCAACTCGGCCTGCGAGCTGGCGCTGGATCTGGTTGAGCGGGGCGCGCAGGCGCACCTGTCGGTTCGCTCTCCGGTCAACGTGATCCCCCGGGACATCTTCGGCGTGGTCCCCGTCCTCCGACTGGCCGCATTCATGCAGCACCTGCCGCCCCGGGTCGCCGACGCGCTGTCCTGGCCGCTGGTCCGCGTCACCATCGGCGACCTGCGCCGGCTGGGCCTGCGCAAGCTGCCGTACGGACCCAACACGCAGGTGGCCCGTGACCAGGTGGTCCCGCCGCTGGACATCGGGACCATGGCGCAGATCCGGGCCGGGCGGATCACGCTGCACGGCGGCATCGAACGCTTCGCCGAGGACGGCGTCACCTTCGAGGACGGCTCGCGGCTGGAGGCGGACGCGGTCGTGCTCGCCACCGGGTACCGGGCCGGGATCGACGGCTTCCTGACCGGGTGGGAGGTGGTCTGCGACGGGGCGGGAACCCCGCTGGTCTCCGGGGGCCCTTCCGGGCTCCCCGGCCTCTACTTCTGCGGCATGCAGGTCGTGGTGGGCGGGATGCTCCGCGAGATCGGCATCGAGGCGCGCCGGATCGCCGCCCAGATCGCCCGCCAGGAGCCGCAGCCGGCCAGGGTGTCGGCCCCGGTGAGGGACGACGCGGCAGGCTGGCGCTCGGTGCTCAGGTCGGGGCTGCGCACGGGCCGGCCGAAGACGATCCTGCTGGGTCGGCGTCGCGGCTACCGCTGAGCATCGGCGGCGAGGGGCGGATCCCGGGTGACCACCGTCCGGGCCCGACTCATCGGATGACCCGCTCCGGCGTCCGCGTCGCCCGGCCCCCGCGAGAGCGGCGGGGACACCCTGCAGGGTCGGGCCCAGGCGTCAGGATGGGGTCTGCTGCTCAGCCCTGGGCGGCGAGGGCGGCAAGAAGGGGTTCGGCGTTGCCGAGCACGCGCGAGGCTTCGGCGAACCGGGCGAGCTTGAACGTTTCCAGCAGCTTGTCCGGTTCGATGCGCAGGGTGGTCGCCTTGTCTGTCATGGCTTGAATGCAGGCGTTGCTGCCGGTGGCCAGGGCGATGCCGAGGTAGATCAGGGTCCGGGTCTCCTCGGTGAGGGCACCCGTGGGCTTGGGCATCGCGAAGGCGCTGTCCTGGGCGTGCCGGACCACCAGTTCGGGGATGACGCGGGCGGCGTGGGCGACGGCGGCGGGGACGTGGCCGTTGAGGCCTGCGCTCATGGAGTCGAGCACCTGCTCGACGGTCGGCCCGGCGGTCGGCGCGATGGCGGGAGCGGGAGTGGTCTGGCTGGTCATGACGGGTCTCCGTTCGGGAGGTTCGGGTTGCCGGGGCCGGTGCCGGGGCCGGGGCTGGGGCTGGGGCCGGGGCCGGGGCATTCGAGTTCGAGGGTGACGTGGGTGACGGCGAGGCGTTCGACGAGGGTGGCGCGGGCCAGGCCGGCGGTGTGCTGGGCCTGCCGGAGGGTGGGTTCGCCGGTCAGGACGAGGTGGGCGGACAGGGCGGGTGCCTCGGAGGTGAGGGTCCACAGGTGCAGGTGGTGCACGTCCTCGACCCCGGGCACGGCCAGCAGGACGTCGCGGACGGTACCGGGGTCCAGGTCGCGGGGGGTTCCTTCCATCAGCACGTGGGTGGTTTCGCGGAGCAGCCGCCACCCGGCCCAGATCACCAGGGCGGCGGTGGCGGCGGAGATGGCAGGGTCGGCGCGGGTCCAACCGGTGGCCACGATGACCAGGCCGGCGGTGACGGCGCCGAGCGAACCGGCGGCGTCGGTGAGCAGGTGCAGGAACGACGCGCGCATGTTCAGGTTGTGGCCGGCCTGGCGGTGCACCAGGACGGCGCTGAACAGGTTGACCAGGAGCCCACCTGCGGCGACCGCCGCGAGTCCGGCGCCGTTGACGCCGGCGGGGTGCTGCAACCGGCGCAGGCTCTCCACCTCGATCCAGCCCCCGGCGGCCAGCAGCAGGACGGCGCTGACCTGGGCGGCGAGGATCTCGGCGCGGGCCAGTCCGAAGCTGTGCCGGGTGCTGACCGGGCGGGCGGCCAGCACCGTTCCGGCGAGCGCGATCCCCAGCCCGGCGACGTCGGAGACCAGGTGGGTGGCGTCGGCCAGCAGTGCCAGTGACCCGAAGGCCAGCCCGGCGAGAGCCTCGCCGACCAGCAGCGCCGCGTTGAGTCCGAGCGCCCAGCCCAGGGCGCTGCGGCGTTGCCGGTTCGGCAGCGGCGTGGAGTGCTCGACGGCGTGCCCGTCGAGGGCTTCGGGGCCGGCCGCGGGCGCGGTGGTCACCGGGCCCAGGCCCGCCCGGAGGCGACCGCCCGGACGGTGGCGACGACGACGGTGGCCCAGAAGCAGACCAGGGCGGCGAACAGGATGACGGCCGTCCAGGTCAGCGCGGGGGTGTTCCAGGCCCGGGCCAGGGCCAGGGTGGCCAGGGTGTAGGCCGCCAGCGGGAAGGTGAAGGCCCACCAGCCGGGCCCGTAGGGCAGCCGGCCCTGCCGCAGGTAGCGCACCAGCAGGATGGCGGCGGTGGCCAGCCACCAGGCACCGAACCCCCACAGGGCGGTGGCCGCGAGCAGGCTGATCGTGTGCACGGCGGGTGCCTGCGGGCCGAACACACCGGTGGCGGCGTTGGCCAGGGTGAGCAGGGTCAGGGCGCCGACCCCGACCGGGCCGAGCCCGATCCACAGGGTCGGGGCCAGCGGAGCGGCGGGCAGCGGGTGCAACACCAGCCGGTCGTGCAGCAGGCTGATCACCAGCAGGAACAGCAGCAGGCCCATGCCGAAGAAGGCGTAGCCGAGGGCGACCAGCAAGCGCGCGGTGGCCGGGGTGGTGTGCGGAACCAGCGCGGCCAGTGCCACCGGGATGATGATCGTGACGACCGGCGGAATGAACCAGCCGCCGTTGATCATCGGTGCCGGGGTGAGGCCGGTGAACAGCACGAACGCGAAGGTCAGGCTGAGCACCAGACCGAGCAGGGCGCCCAGGACGGTCAGGACGGTGACGGTGCCGACGACGGCCGACGCGGGGATGGGCAGGCTGGGGGCGACGGCGTTGACGGCGACGGCCAGCACCAGCAGCCCGCCGGGCACGGTGGCGTACAGCGCGCCGAGCACGGGGTGGCGCAGATCGGCCAGAGCAGGTCCGGGGTGGCGGGCCCAGCGGGCCAGGTAGGCCCCGGCGAGCAGCAGTGCGAGCGCAGCGGCCACGGCCACCAGCAGCACCCCGACGAGATGGGCGGCGCCACGGGTGGCGCTCAGGTCGCCCGGGTTGGCGTAGGCGGCCATCCCGACGGCGGCGGTGCCCATTACCGCTGCGAACCAGCCCGGGTGCAGGCCCTGCAGCACCCCCATCGGCGCCGTGGCGCCCGCCGACGGTTGCGCCGGGGGTGCGGGGAGGCCTTGGGCCGGCTGCGTGGATGCGGGCATCGAACCCGCCGGGTGGGTGGTCATGGTGGTATCGGCCTTTCGCGAGAGGCGCCGCACCGTGCGCGGACAGCATGAGGGAGGACGTCAGAGCGGGGACTGCGGCCTTGGCGCGTCCCCCACCGCGGCAGGGTGACTCCGGTCAGGCGACCAGCGGGGCGAGCAGCTCGCAGACCTGGGCGGCGCTGGGGACCCGCCCTGAGAGCACGACCTGCTCGTCGACCACCAACCCCGGGGTGGACATCACCCCGTAACCGAGGATGGACGGGTAGTCGGTCACCTTCTCGATGGTGGCGTCGATGCCGAGGTCGGCGATCGCCTGCCGGGTCGCCTTCTCCAGGTTGACGCAGTTGGCGCAGCCGGAGCCGAGCACCTTGATGATCACGATGGGCTTCCCTTCGGGTGACATGGTTTCGATCGGGGCGCAGTCACCGGGCTCAGCCCAGGACCGCGTTGAACAGGTAGCCGACGGCGACGATCCCAGCGCCGACGACGCCGACGAAGGTGGCCAGAAGTCGGGGCTTGAGGACCCGGCGCAGCAGGATCAGCTCCGGCAGGGACAGTGCGACGACGCTCATCATGAAGGCCAGCAGGGTGCCCATCGGCAGGCCCTTGTCGTGCAGCACCTGCACCAGCGGCATGATCCCGGCCGCGTTGGAGTACAACGGGACCCCGATCCCGACCGCGACCAGTACCCCGAAGACGTTGCCCGCACCGGCGTAGCGGGTGAAGAAGTCGGCCGGGGCCCACCCGTGGATCACCGCGCCCAGACCGATCCCGACCAGCAGGTAGGGCCAGATCTTCCGCAGGATCGTCACGACTTCCTCGGCGCCGATGCGCAGTCGCTGCTCGAAGGTCAGCCCGGCGGTGGAGTCGATCACCTGCCCGCCCAGGCGGGTCTGGAACACGAACGGTTCTACCCAGCGCTGGACACCGAGGCGCCCGAGCACCCATCCGGCGACCATTGCGATGGACAGCCCCGCGGTGATGTAGAGGGCGGCGATCTTCCACCCGAACAGGGTCAGCAGCATCCCGACCGCGATCTCGTTCACCAGCGGGCTGGCGATCAGGAAGCTCAGGGTGACCCCGATCGGCACCCCGGCGGCGACGAACCCGATGAAGGCCGGCACGGCGCTGCAGGAGCAGAACGGTGTGACGACGCCCAGCCCGGCGGCCAGCGCGTTGCCGACACCCTCGCGGCGCCCGCCGAGCAACGCCCGGGTACGTTCCACGCTCATGTACGACCGCAGCACCGTGACCACGAAGATGATCCCGACCAGCAACAAGGTGATCTTCACGGTGTCGTAGCCGAAGAAGTGCACCGTCTCGGTCAACCGTGCGGTCCGGTCCATCCCCGCCAGGCCGTACAGCAGGCCGTCCCACGCCGGACCGTTCACCGCGTACGCGACCACCCACGCCACGGCAACGGCACCCAGGCCTATCGTCCGCCCGGGCCGCGAATGCAGCCACGCCGCCGCCCGCGCCCGGCCGCCGCCCGCCGGAGGGGGGCCGGGGTGGGTCTGATCGATCCGGTGGGTCTGATCGATCGGGTGGGTCTGATCGATCGGGTGGGTCTGATCGATCGGGTGGGTCTGTTCGGCGGTCATCGCGCACACCCCACGGCACCGGTCCGGGTACCGCATCCGGCCATCGGCTCGGCTCCGGGCACGGGCAACTGCGGTACGGCTGCCCGCAGCCGGCCCAGCGCCCCGTCGACCAGGGCGTAGTCGATCCACCGGCCCCGTTTCGTGCCGGCGATGAGACCGGCCTCACGCAGCACCTTCAGGTGGTAGGACAGCCGGTTACCCGGCAACGGGACCTGAACCTGCAGCTCACACACGCAGGTGGGGCCCGTCGTCAGTGCCCGCAACAGCGCCAGCCGGTGCGGGTCCGCCGCCGCGATCAGCAGGCCGACCGCCTCGTCCAACGACAGCTCATCCAACGACAGCTCATCGTCCGGCGACGGTGAGCCGGCGACCAACATTTCACTTCCGGATGGTTCATCCACAGGTGAAGCATAAACCCCCGGAGGTACCGCCCGCGGGACCTTGGTCCATCACCCGCGACCTGCCGCCCGATGACCCGTCCTGCTCGACCGCCCTACCGGCCCGGCGGCGGCTCAGCGGTGACCGGCCCACCGGTTCGTCCGTCGACGACCGTTGCGGCCGGTCAGCAGGTGATAGGCGAACAGCAGAAGGGCAGCGCCGGCGATTGCCGTGATCCACGTCGAGAGGTTGAAGAACCCCTGGATGCCCGTGACGTGAAACAGACTCGTCGCCAGGAAGCCCCCGATCAGGGCTCCGGCAACACCCAAGAGCGTGGTGACGAGGATCCCCTCACGCTCCATGCCGGGGACCAGCCGCTTGGCGACCACTCCTGCGAGCAGGCCGAGAACGATCCAGGCGATGAGGCCCATCGCAGACTCCTTAGGACGGTGGGACGGGGCAGGTGGTCATGAGAACGGTCGTGAGTACCAGCCCAGGACACCGCGGAAGCGGCGCCGTGGAAACAGGCGGTCCGAGCAGAACCCATCGGCCCGGCCGATGACCGCCGGCCGCGGTGGATCAGCCGCTCACGATCGACCTGCCTGGTGGGCTTCGACGCGTTCCTCGGTCCCCCGGAGGCTGCCTTCTTCGCCAGAGTCCACAACGGGTTGCATCACGGAGCGAGTCCGGTCGCCGCTCAGCGACACTTGCCGCCGGTACCGTGGACCGCCCCTTCGCCGGTCGCGTACACGCTCACCCGCGGGCGGGCGGCTTGGCCGCGGGTCCTCCCGTGCCGAACCAGGGCCTGGCGCGCACGACGATGGCGGCAGGCCCCACCGGGGCTCGCGTCGGGCGGGGGCCGTGTTCGGCGGGAGTGGTGGTCACGCGCCGCATGGCGCGCTCGGCCGGCGCACCCGATGTGGTCGCTGGGACAACGGACAGGACGACGCAGTCGCCCCCGCGGAAGGTCACGGTGACCTGTCGGGAACCCCTGATCGGGGATGGCTTCGTCTCGATCTCACCATCGGACAGCAGACGGTGGAGCGGTGCCGGGAGCCAGGCGCTCGGGTCGTAGAGAATGCGTTGCACGCGCCCGACCCGGGCATCCGCGAGGGCTGCGACCAAGGGGACCACTTCCCGTTCCAGGTCCGCCGAGCGGGGCCACCAGGCCCCTGCTACCGCGCTGGGGAGCGGGCCCCGGTGCAGCGCCAGGCGCGCTCGCTCCGCATGACGGGATGGGCTGACGGCCCACGGGTTTGGATCCGTCGACGCCGCGGTGTCCTCACTTGTACCCGCCGGCACGGAGTCGGGGGGATCTCGCGGCGGGCTGGCATGGGGATGAGGCTTCATGACCGTCCTCTCGGGAAGCGTGACCTCCGCCGGCGGCGCCCAGACGCCGCTCGGCGTCCGGCCGAGTGGCCGGATCAGGTGGCGCGTCGGGTGGCGCGCTCAGTAGCCGGGGCTGTCTCCCCCGTCGAACGCGCCATCGGCCTTGTCGGCGACGACGGCCTCGACGGTGAGGAACAGGGCAGCGATGCTGGCCGCGTTCTGCAGCGCCGACCGGGTGACCTTGGCCGGGTCGATGATCCCCGCCTTGATCAGGTCGACGTACTCGCCCGTCTCGGCGTCCAGGCCGTAGCCGGGTTCCAGGTTGCGGACCTTGGCAACCACGACGCCGCCCTCGAGGCCGGCGTTCACGGCGATCTGCCGCAGGGGTGCATCCAGAGCGGCCCGGACGATGTCGGCGCCGGTGGCCTCGTCGCCCACGAGCTCGAGCTTGGCGAACGCCGCTGCCGAGGCCTGGATGAGGGCCACCCCGCCACCGGCGACGATGCCCTCCTCGACGGCGGCCTTGGCGTTGCGCACCGCGTCCTCGATGCGGTGCTTGCGCTCCTTGAGCTCGACCTCGGTCGCCGCGCCGGCCCGGATCACCGCGACGCCGCCGGCCAGCTTGGCCAGCCGCTCCTGCAGCTTCTCCCGGTCGTAGTCCGAGTCGGACTTCTCGATCTCGGCCCGGATCTGGTTCACCCGGCCGGCGATCTGCTCGGCGTCACCCGCACCCTCGACCATGGTCGTCTCGTCCTTGGTGATGACGACCTTGCGGGCCCGCCCGAGCAGGTCCAGCCCGGTGTTCTCCAGCTTGAGGCCGACCTCCTCGGAGATGACCTGACCGCCGGTGAGGATGGCGATGTCCTGCAGCATGGCCTTGCGCCGGTCACCGAAACCGGGGGCCTTGACCGCCACCGACTTGAAGGTGCCACGGATCTTGTTGACCACCAGCGTGGACAGGGCCTCGCCCTCGACGTCCTCAGCGATGATCATCAGCGGCTTGCCCGACTGCATGACCTTCTCCAGCAGCGGGAGCAGGTCCTTGACCGCCGACACCTTGGAGTTGGCGATGAGGATGTAGGCGTCCTCCAGGACCGCCTCCATCCGCTCCGGGTCGGTGACGAAGTAGGCCGAGATGTAGCCCTTGTCGAAACGCATACCCTCGGTGAGCTCGAGTTCCAGCCCGAAGGTGTTCGACTCCTCGACGGTGATGACGCCTTCCTTGCCGACCTTGTCCATCGCCTCGGCGATCATCTCGCCGATGGAGGTGTCAGCAGCGGAGATCGAGGCCGTCGCAGCGATCTGCTCCTTGGTCTCGACCTCCTTGGCCATCTCGAGGAGCTGACCGGAGACGGCCTCGACGGCCTTCTCGATGCCCCGCTTCAGCGCCATCGGGTTCGCCCCGGCGGCCACGTTGCGCAGGCCCTCACGGACCAGCGCCTGGGCCAGGACGGTGGCGGTGGTGGTGCCGTCGCCCGCGACGTCGTCGGTCTTCTTCGCGACCTCCTTGACCAGTTGCGCCCCGATGTTCGCGTACGGATCGGTCAGCTCGATCTCCTTGGCGATGGAGACGCCGTCGTTGGTGATCGTGGGGGCGCCCCACTTCGTCCCCAGGACGACGTTGCGGCCCCTGGGCCCGAGGGTGACCTTGACGGCGTCGGCGAGGATGTTCATACCCCGCTCGAGACCGCGCCGGGCCTCCTCGTCGAACGCGATGATCTTGACCATGGTCGCTCCAATGATTGCCCCGGAGACGTCCGGATAGTGAACACCATTCGCACACGGGATACACCGTTCACTGTATAGTGAGCGCTGTTCACCGTCAATCGGCGACCCGCGGGAGGCGAGCGTGATCAACGATCCGACATCCGGCGAGGACGGCCCGCCGCTCTGGTTCGCTCCGCCGCGCGGCAGGCAGACCGAGCACCGGGTCACGCTGAGCCGTGAGCGGGTTGTCGCCGAGGCCCTCGACGTCATCGGTGCCGACGGGGTGGACGCGCTGAGCATGCGCGCCCTCGCCAACCGCCTGGACGTGGTTCCGGGGGCGCTGTACCGGCACGTTCGCAGCAAGGATCAACTGCACGACCTCGTCCTCGACGCCGTGCTGGCCGAAGTCGACTGCCGGGTCGACCCCGGCGAGCCGTGGACCGAGCAACTCGTGGCGCTCGCCGAACGGCTTCGCGCGGTCCTGGAGGACCACCCGGGCATCGCCGGCCTGCTGAAGACCCGCGCCCCCCTGACGCCTCACTCGCTCGTCCTGAGCGAGGCCTTCCTGGCGTTGCTCAGCGCTGCCGGGCTGCCGGAAGGCCAGACCGCCAGGGCCTACCACCTGATCTACGACTACATCCTCGGCTTCGCCGTCAGCGACCGCACCTCCCCCGGCGAGCAGCGCGTCCAGAGCGCCGCCACGCGCCAGCAACTTCACGCCTTCCTCCGCTCGCTCCCCCCCGACCGGTTTCCCGCCCTGGCCAGTCTCGGCGAACACGTCTGGGTCCCCGACCGCGACGAACGATTCACCACCAACCTCCAGACCCTCATCAACGGGCTCCAGTTGCCCGTACGCCGGTCGGGGAGCCGGCGCGCCCGGGGATGACGCGGAACCCCGTGATCCTCCGGCGAGTGGGGAAGGGACCCTGACCCAGGTCGCGGACGGTCCCCCGCCGCGCGCCCACCGGGCACGACCCACCTGCCCCCACCGCGCGCCCACCGGGCACGACCCACCTGTCCCACACCGCGCGCCCACCGGGCACGACCCACCTGTCCCACACCGCGCGCCCACCGGGCACGACCCACCTGTCCCACACCGCGCATTCGTGGGACAATGGGGCCTCCTGCGCGCCTGGGACTGCCTGGACCCCGCGATGCCTTGCCCGCTCGTCACTTTCATGTGGAAGCGGAGATTGCGGATGTCGGCCCCCTCGATGCGGAACACCCGGACCAGCGGCCCGGGCGCGCGCGACCTGATGACGCTGCTGATGTTCGGCTTCAACCTCGACCGGTTCGGGAACCGAAGGCGGCCGCAGTGGACCAACATCGCCGTCCTCGGTGTCGTGCTCCCCGGGCTCTCCCTGTGGGCCGTGTATCGCGCCTTCACCACGCCCACCGGCCTCGGGCTGTGGGCGCTGGCAGCGGTCCTGTACGCCTTCACCCTGCTCGGAGTGACGTTGGGCAACCATCGGTACTGGACTCACCGGGGGTTCAAGGCCAGGCTTCCGCTGCAGATCGTCCTTGCCGTCGCCAGCGCCATGTCCGTCGAAGGTGACATCCAACAATGGGTGATGACACACCGCATGCATCACCGGTTCGCGGATGTGGTCGGTCTGGATCCCCACTCCCCGTACGAGTACCGCGTCTGGCGCGGCTACAAGGGCCTGTTGTGGGCGCAGGGCATCTGGCTGATGTTCCACTACGCCGGGCCGCCCCGCCGGCCGGTACCCCACGACCTCGCCGAGAACCGGCTCGTGCAGGTGGAACGCAAGGCGTTCGGCGTCATCGCCGTCGGACAGTACGCTCTGCTGCTGGCCCTCTACCCTGTCTTCGGCTGGAACGGCGTCCTGATCGCCGGCGTGCTGCGCACGGCCGTCCTGATGACCTCCACGGGTTTCGTCAATTCGGTCTGCCACCGGTGGGGCAGCCGGGCCCGGGACAGCCGCGGGCGGCAGTACCGCCGGGACGACAGCCGCAACAACGTCCTGGTGGCCGTGCTGGCCGGCGGTGAGGGCAACCACTCCTGGCACCACGTCGACCCCACCTGCCCCCGGCACGGTCGCAAGGTCGATCTCGATCCCGAAGCCGTCGCGGCGGGCCTGATGCCCGACCGTGGTTGGCGTCCCGACGCCACCTGGCGCGCCATCCAGCTCCTCAACCGGCTCGGGTTGATCTATGACCTGAAGCATCCTTCGAGGACCGTCCGGTTCGCCCCCGCGCTCCGCGGGCCGACACCGTCGCTTCGGTACACGCACCAGGAGTGGCAGATCCCCGATCCGGATCCGGCGAGCGCGTCAAGCCTGTCCCGCGTCGGTCCGGCCTGAATCGCCGTGCCCCGAATCGGCAACGCACCGGCTGGATCCGCGGGACGCCTTCTCGTCGGTGGCGCGGGCCGCGCCGTGGACGGCCTCCCCCGGGCCGAGCCGTTCCGGGTGGGTCTACCGGCCCGTGGATTCCGGTGGGGACGCGGATTCCTCGGGCGGCGGGTCCGACGGTTCGGCGGTTCGCCGCCGAAGGGGACGGCGGGTTACGGCTGTGAGGGGTCGGTCGGGCAGGCGCCAGCGGCGTCTCATCGCGGCGACGAGGTCTTCCGGGCGTTGTCGGGGTCGGCGGCGGGCCTGTCGCCGTTCGATTTCGGTGCGACGGGCTTCGCGCAGGTGCGGTCCGGGCCAGCCACTGGCATAGCCGACGAGGGTGAGCAGGCTGGGCATGAGCAGGGACCGGACCACGAAGGCGTCCACGGCGATGCCGACGGTCATCGTCAGGGCCAACTCCTGGAACGCGCGCAGCGGGATCACCACCAGCAGGCCGAAGCTGACAGCCAGGGTGATACCGGCGGCCAGGATGGCCCGGGTGGACTGCGGGACCGCGACGCGGACCGCCTCCAGCAGGGGCCGGTGGCGGGCCTCTTCCCACACATAGCCGACACCGAAGATGTTGTAGTCCGAGCCGAGAGAGACGAGCAGGACGGCCGCGGCGAACGGGACGTAGAAGGTCAGGCCCTCGTGGCCGAGCAGGTCCTGGAACACCCAGGTGACGGCGCCGAGCGAGGCGGTCAGGGCCAGGACTCCGCTGGCGAGCAGGTACAGCGGGGCGATCAGGGCACGCAGGAAGATGACCAGCAGCAGCAGGTTGACCATCAGGGCCGCCAGCGCGATCCGGGCCAGGTCTCGCCCGGTCTGGCTGACCAGATCGTCGGCCAGGGCGGTGTCGCCCGCGAGGCTGGCCTGGACGCCGTGCAGGCCACTGGCGTGCAGCAGGCCGGGAAGGGCGTTCCGGAGCCGGCCGACGTCGGTGATGGCGGTGGCTTCCAGCGGGTCGTGGTCGAACACGATGAGCATGCGGGCGGCCTGGCCGTCCTTGGCCATGACGACCCCGAGCTGACGGCGGGCCAGGTTCTGCTCGGGCCCGAGGACGGCTGCAACACCGGGCTGGACCGCGACAAGGTGCTGCAGCCGGATCAGCGCGTCGAGCTCGCCGGCCACGTTCCGCCCTTCCAGCAGCAGGGTGGTGGGGGAGGTGATCCCCGGCGCGAACGCGGTGGCGGCGTCCCGGGAGGCGACGCTGACCGGGTCGCCGGAGGGCAGGGACTGGGTGAAGCCGACCCCCAGACGCAGGTGGACCAGCGGCAGGGACGCGATCACCAGCCCGGCGACGCACACCACGAGTACGGCGGCGGCAACCCGCCTACGGGTGAGGTAGTCGATCGTCGTCGTGCCGGTGGCCCGGTCGGCCAGGGCGGACCAGCGTCGGCCGTGGGCGATGTCGGGGGTGGCCTCGCGTCGAGGTCGGGAGGGCCAGAACACCCACCGGCCGAGGACAGCGAGCAGGGCGGGGACGAAGGTGATCGATACCAGCACGCCGATCAGGACGGACAGTGCCATCGGTGGGCCGAAGCCACGGAAGAAGTTCGAACGGGCGGCGAGCAGCGCGGCCGTACCGGCAGCGACGGTGATCCCTGCAGCGATGATGATGGGGGTGAACGAACCCACCGCTTCGACGACGGCCTCGTCCCAGCCGTCACCGGCACGGCGGCGGGCGGCGAGCGCGGAGACGTAGAAGATCGTGTAGTCGGTGACGATCCCCAGCAGCAGCGCGACCAGCAGCGGTTCGAGCTCGGCCGGTACGGCGATCCCCAGCAGCACCCCGACGAGGCCGGCGATGCGCAGGGTGAGCAGGAACGCCATTCCGGCGCCGGCCAGCGCGACCAGCGGTGCCACCGCGGACCGGAAGTTCATCGCGACCAGCAGCACGACGGCCGCGACGGTGGCCAGGTCGAGGACGGGCATCCAGCGGGTGATCAGCCTGGCCTGCTCAGCGCGGGCCGGGACGGACCCGGCGACGCCGATGACGTGGTCGCCTGGTTGGTTCAGGAAGGTGTCGATGTAGCGCTGGGCGGCGGCGTGCTGGCGGGGCAGGGAACTGCTCGGGTCCATGAACAGGTAGGTCAGTACCGCGGTGCCCTGCTCCCCGGTGGCGGGGAACAGCGGGCGGGTATTGGTGATCGGGATCGCGCCCAGGAGTGGGTAGGGCTGCGGGTGCTGGTCGATGGACAGGGCATCCAGGACCGACTCGGCCTGGGTATAGACGGACAGCCCCCCGGGGTCGCGCTGGACGACGACGGTCCGGCTGGACAGCGGGAACCCGAAGGCGCTCATCGACCGCAGCTCGACCCGGATCGCGGGACTGTCCAGGGGGATGACGCTGGCCAGCTGGTCACCGCCCGCTCCCAGGAACGGTGCCGCCACCGTCACCGCGGCGATCAGGACCAGCCAGGCAGCGATCACCAGCCAGCGGTAGCGCCGGATCCACCCCGCGTAGCGCCGGGCCCTGTCCCCGGAGGACGAGCGCACCGTGCCGGGACGCCGACGCGGCAGCGGGTCGGCCATCGGTTAGACGCCGACCGGGACGCGAATCCCCAACCGGTCCAGCTCCGCGACGGCCAGAGCGTGGTGGCGGCCGGCGGCCAGGTCGGCGTGAGGGTCGGCGCTGACCGCCAGCAGGTCCGCCGACGGCATCCCCGCGACCGCTCGCCCGGCCAGGTAACCCCGCAGCGGCGCGGTCAGGCCGTCGCGGTCCAACGCGGCGCGGATCCCCGCCGCGTCCCGGCCACGGGCCCGGCGCATCGGCAGGTAGGCCCCCAGCGCCGACCCCACCGGTATGCCGGCGACCGCAAACCCGATCAGGACGCTCAGCCCGCGGATGCTCGATCCGGCCTGCTGTCCGCTGGAGACAATGCTCGCCGCGGTAGTCGAGACCTCGCTGCCGAGCTTGCCGGTGCTACCACCGATCACGGGAGTGTCCGCCAGACCGGTCAGGGCCTGACCGGCGCGATCCAGGGCCTGGCCGGACGCCACCGTGCTGCGACTGATCGCGGTCAGCTGCCAGATCTCGAAGCCGACCGCCGCTCCGACGACCAGCCACAGCGTCACCCACAAGACCACCAGGGAGTCCCACCGGCGGAGCGTGCGCTCATCCACAGTCAATGCGGTGCTCCTCATCTGCCCGGTCTACTCCACCCTAGGTGGTCGAGCCAGCCCGACCGGCAGGTGCGCTGACGCCGCGCGACCGGCCTACGGCAGGCATTCCCAGGACTCACCCGCGAACTGTCCGATTGCACGTCGAAGGAGGCCTCTGCGATGACCGACAACCCCGACCCTCCCCCCAGAAGGGCGTCAACGGCGACGCACCCGCACCCGCACCCGCACCCGCACCCGCACCCGCACCCGATCAGGGTCCACCGGCCGGAACGCCGCCGGCTCGCCCCCTGGACCGGTATCACGTCCTCGTGCCCGCACTCGCACTCATCGTCGGGCTCCTGCTCGGCGGCGCCGTGGTGGCCGTCACCGGGCCGAGAGCCAGCCAGACGTCGGACACGTCCGCCTCGGGGCAGGCCACGAGCTCCTCGCCGACCACCGGCACCACCCCGAGCGACCTGGTACTGACGGTGCCCGGAGAGTGCCTACGCCTGACCGACGACTCCCAGCGGCTCCTTGATCTCGTCGCCCAGGCCGCCACGGCCGCCCGCGACCTGGACGCCGCGGCGCTGAGCGCCCTCGTCAGCCAACTGCAAGCGGCCCAACAGCAACTTCAGACCCAGACGGATGCCTGTCGCACCGCAGCCACCTCGACGGGCTGACACCGCGGCCGAGCGAAGCCGTCGCGTCAGACACCTGAGCCGTCGCGTCGGACACCTGAGTGGGCGCGCCGGGCCCGGCGCGCGGTGATTCGCAGTTGCGTGACACGGGCGGCCCCGGCAATGGCGACCACAACGCCGCCGCCGACGGCGGCGATGAGCAGGGCCATTCCCAGCGAGAGGCTGCCCGCGAAGCCGAGGTAGTGGACTTGAACGCGCTTCGAATTCTGCAGGATGAACACGATGAGCATGGCCAGGAGCACGAGGGCGGCAGCGGTGGCTACCCAGGCGGCACTGGCGCGCGTCGGCCGTTGGGCACGCTCTGTGGGCGTGGCCCTCGGCTCCGACGCGGGCGGCTCTTCTATCGGCTTCGCCGGTCGCGAGGGGGTGGGGTCTGTCGTCACCGTCATGGCCTCCGTTCGAATTCCATCATCGTCTCGCCCTTCCGGCGGCACAAGGCTCCCTGAGCCCGCGCGGCAGGTTGCCGGCAACCCACCCACCCGGAGATCACCTCTGGCTCCGTGACGAAGTCTCGCCGTCGTCCCGGGCCGGATCGAGGATGCGGTAGGCGAGCAGCTTGACCCGGTCGCTGAGCAGGAACCAGATGAGCGCGTATCCCCACACGAATCCCGCCCAACGCCAGCCCAGCGGGGTCATGAACAGTCCGTAGACCGCGATCAACGTGGCCAGGGCCTGGGTGCCGACGACGGCCATCAGCAGGATGCGGGCCGGGCGGATGGACCAGAACGGGCCGCGGGTGCGGGTGAGGAAGATCGTCAGGTGTCCGGCGACGGACAGCATCAGGTACATCAGGGTCTGCAACCGCGGGTGGCCGAGGCCGAAGACCCGGTCCCCGAGGTAGAACAGGCCGAACGCGGCCACCGGGCCGACGACGCCCAGGACGGTGGCGATACCGAGCACCAGGCGCATGTTCCAGGCCTCGGGCTGGTTCTTGTAGTGCACCGTGTCGTAGGCGATGGACAGGATCGCGCCGTCGTTGAGCAACGCCAGCATCACGATCATGACGGCGGTCACGGGGTAGAAGTTGAAGACCAGGATGGCCAGGGTCACGAACAACAGCACGCGGAGGGTCTCGGCGATGCGGTAGATGGCGTAGCTGTTCATCCGTTGGAAGATCTTGCGACTTTCCTTGATCGCGTCGATGATCACGGCCAGGCCGGGGGTGGTCAGCACGATGTCGGCCGCTGCGCGGGCGGCGTCGGTGGCGCCGGACACGGCGATGCCGCAGTCGGCCTTCTTCAATGCGGGGGCGTCGTTGACGCCGTCTCCGGTCATTCCGACGATGTGGCCGCCTGCCTGCAGGACCTCCACGATGTGGAACTTGTGTTCGGGGAACACCTGGGCGAATCCGTCAGCGGCCTCGATGGACCGCGCCGTCGCGGCGGTCTCGTGCTTCTTCACCTCACCGAGTCCGGCGGCATCCAGGATGCCCGCGCCGAGACCCACCTTCTGCGCGGTCTCCTTCGCGATGGCCAGGGCGTCGCCGGTGACCATCTTGACCGTCACGCCCATGGCGCGGGCGGTGGCGATGGTTGACCTGGCGTCCTCGCGGGGCGGGTCGAACAGCGGCAGTACTCCCAGCAGGCGCCAGGCGTCGTCGCCGTCGGCGCGGGCCACGCCCAGCGACCGGAACCCGCGTGCCGCGAAGTCGTTGACCGCCTTCTCGACACCGGGCTGCACCTGCGCGGAGTCGGTCACGAGCGCCTGGACAACCTGCGGGGCACCCTTGCTGACCCGGAAGGTCGTCCCGTCCCCGGCGCTCACGGTGGCCTCGGTGCGTTTGTGTACCGGGTCGAAGGGCTGGAAGTGGGTCACGTCGTAGCCGGCGAGTGCCTGGGTGTCGCCCAGACCGGCGAGCACGGCGGTGTCGATCGGGTCGGCGTTGTCGACGCGTGAGGCCAGCGCCCCCGCGAGGATGACGTCGGTCGCGGAGGTGCCGCCGACAGTGAACGGATCGCCCAGGGTGAGCGCGTTCTGGGTCAGGGTGCCGGTCTTGTCCGCGCAGAGCACGTCCACGCCGGCGAGTTCCTCGATAGCCACCAGGCGGGTGACGATCGCCTGCTTCGCGGCCAGCAGCCGCGCTCCGATCGCCATCGTCACCGACAGCACGGTCGGCATCGCCACCGGGATCGCGGCCACCGTCAGGACCAGGGCGAACTGCAGGGTGGTCAGGATCCGGTCGCCGCGCAGGAGCGCGACGGTAACGATCACCGCGACCATCACCACGGCGAGGATGATCAGGTAGTTCCCGATCTTCAGCACGGCGCGCTGGAAGTGGCTGACGGTGTGCGCCTCCTGCACCAGCTGCGCCGTCTTCCCGAAGTAGGTGCGGGCGCCGGTCGCATACACCAGGGCTCCGGTCTCACCCTGGCGGACGATCGAACCGGAGAACACCGACTCGCCGGACTGGCGGGTGACCGGCAGGGATTCCCCCGTCAACGCGGACTGGTCCACGTCGACCGGGTCGCCGGCCAGCAGCCGGGCATCCGCCGGGACGATGTCGCCCAGGCGGAGGCGGATGACGTCGCCCGGCACCAGCTCCCGCGCCGCGGGCGTGACCCACTTCCCGTCCCGCAGCACCCGGGCCTTGATCGCCAGGTTGGCCTTCAACGCATCGATGGCGTTGCCGGCCTGGCGTTCTTCCCAGAACCCGACCGTCGCGTTGGCGACGAGCAGCACCAGGATGATCGCGAGGTCCGGCCAGTGCCGGGCCACGCCCGAGAGGATCACCGCACCCTCGATCATCCACGGGATGGGCCCCCAGAAGTAGGTGAGGAACTTCAGAAACGCACTGGACTTCTTCTCCTCGATCTCGTTCGGCCCATACCGGGCCAGCCGTTCCTCGGCCTCGACCTGGGTGAGGCCGTCCGGGGAAGAACCCAGCCGCTTCTGCACCTCCGCAACGGGCAGGGACTTCAGGTCGCCGGTGAGCGGCGCGCCCGTCACGGGGCCTGCCCCCAGGTCCAGTTCCGGATCTCGGGCAGGTCCATGCCGTGGATGTTGATGTATTCGGTGTGAGCAGCCAGCCGCTGGTCCATCAACTCCCGCAGCGAAGCCCCGGTGACGGCCAGCTCCGGTAGGCGATCGATGACGTCCTGGACCAGGTGGAAGCGGTCGAGGCGGTTCTGCACCCGTATGTCGAACGGGGTGGTGATCGTGCCCTCCTCGATGTAGCCGCGCACGTGCAGGTTCCGGTTGGTCCGTCGGTAGGTCAGCCGGTGGATCAGCCACGGGTAGCCGTGGAACGCGAAGATGATGTGCTTGTCCGGCGTGAACATCGCGTCGTAAGCGGCGTCCGACAGGCCGTGCGGATGCTCGGACTCCGGCTGCAGCTTCATCAGGTCGACGACGTTCACCACCCTGATCTTCAGCTCGGGCAGGTGCTCGCGCAGGATGGCCGTTGCGCCCATCACCTCCAGCGTCGGGGTGTCACCGCAACAGGCCAGCACGACGTCCGGCTCGCCGCCGGAGTCGTTGCTCGCCCATTCCCAGACCCCGATGCCCTCGGCGCAGTGCGCCTCCGCGGCGTCCATGCCCAGCCACTGCGGCAGCGCGTGCTTCCCGGCGACCACGACGTTGACGTAGTTGCGGCTGCGTAGGCAGTGATCGGCGACGGACAGCAGGCAGTTCGCGTCCGGGGGAAGGTAGACCCGCACCACGTCGGCCTTCTTGTTCACCACGTGGTCCAGGAATCCGGGGTCCTGGTGGGTGAACCCGTTGTGGTCCTGCTGCCAGACGTGCGAGGCGAGCACGTAGTTCAGCGAGGCGACGTCGCGCCGCCATGGCAGTTGCGTGGTGACCTTCAGCCACTTGGCGTGCTGGTTGAACATCGAGTCCACGATGTGTACGAACGCCTCGTAGCAGTTGAACAGCCCGTGCCGTCCGGTCAGCAGGTAACCTTCCAGCCAGCCCTGGGACTGGTGCTCGCTCAGCATCGAGTCCAGCACCCGGCCCGAGGTGGCCAGGAACTCATCCCCCGCCACCAGGTCGGCGTCCCACTGCCGGTCAGTCACCTCGAACACCGCACCCAGCAGGTTCGACAGCGTCTCGTCCGGCCCGAACAGCCGGAAGTTGCGCTGCGCCTGGTTCGCCACGACCACGTCGCGCAGGAACCCGCCAAGGACGAGGGTGTCCTGGGCCTGGACCGCGCCCGGGGCCGGAACGTCGACCGCGTGGACCCGATAGTCCGGCATCACCAGGTCCTGCAGCAACCCGCCCCCGTTCGTGTGGGGGTTGGTGCCCATCCGGCGGTCCCCGTGTGGTGCCAGCATCGCTAGGTCTGCCAGCAGCCCGCCGCTGTCGTCGAACAGCTCCTCCGGCTTGTAGCTGCGCATCCAGGCCTCGAGCTGGGCCAGGTGCTCGGGGTGGTCCGCATCGACCAGCAGCGGCACCTGATGGGAGCGGAAGGTTCCTTCGACCTGCAGGCCGTCGACGACCTTCGGCCCGGTCCAGCCCTTCGGGGACCGCAGGACGATCATGGGCCACCGCGGCCGGGTCCCGCGGCCGCCCGCTCGGGCGTCCGCCTGGATGGCCCGGATCCGTCCGATCGCCGTGTCGAGGGTCGCGGCCATCAACTGGTGCATGGCCACGGGGTCGTCCCCCTCCACGAACAGCGGATCCCAGCCGCACCCGTGGAAGAACTGCTCGAGTTCCTCGGCCTCGATCCGGGCCAGCACCGTCGGGTTGCTGATCTTGTAGCCGTTCAGGTGCAGGATCGGCAGCACCGCCCCGTCGCCGACCGGGTCGAGGAACCTGGTCGACTGCCAGGCCGTGGCCAGCGGGCCGGTCTCGGCCTCACCGTCCCCGACCACGCACGCCACCACCAGGGCGGGGTTGTCGAACGCAGCTCCGAAGGCGTGGCTCAGGGAGTACCCCAGCTCCCCGCCCTCGTGGATCGATCCCGGCGTGGTCGGCGCGACATGGCTGGAGATCCCCCCGGGGAACGAGAACTGGGTGAACAGCTTCTTCAACCCGGCCTCGTCCTGAGTGATCTCCGGGTACACCTCGCTGTAAGAACCCTCCAGGTAGGTGTTTGCCACCAGGGCAGGGCCACCGTGCCCGGGGCCGGCCACGTAGAACATGTCCAGGTCGTACTTCGCGATAATCCGGTTCAGATGGACGTAGATGAAGTTCTGCCCCGGCGTCGTCCCCCAATGCCCCACCACCAACGGCTTCACATGCGACAGCTCCAGCGGGACCTTCAACAGCGGGTTGTCGTACAGGTAGATCTGGCCGACGGACAGATAATTCGCCGCGCGCCAGTATGCGTCCATCCGATGGAGTAATTCTGGGTCGAGAGTACGCGTATCCATTTATGCATACACCTTCGTCAAGGAGAAGCCGGAACATTGGGGCACAAGAACGGCGACCTCGGGAAAAGGGGGGACGCACCTCGGCCGGCGCGTGGCACCGAAGCCCGGGTCCGCGGGCCGAGGCTCGGCAGGGGAATGCGCGCCGCCAAGCGGCGGCGTGGAGACCTCACAGCCGGCGGCATACACCAGGCGCCACGGCTGCTGCGCGTGTCAGTGATCTCCGACAAGGTGGCCGTACCCGTCTCCGGAGGGACGGGCCGAGGGTTGCGGGGGCCGGGCAGTCCAGGGCTCGCAGAACACGTCCATGCTACCCCCGGGCCCTCGCCCGGAAGCCTCGGCGGCAGAGCGCTCATCGGCAACGGCTCCCCACCCTTCAGGCCGTTCCTGGGCTACCCGCTCGGCGCGGCCGCTCGACGCGTGTTGCCCTCACGTGATGTCGTCGCGTACCTCGCGATCGAGCGTGGTCTGCTGTGGCTGGCCGGTCGATCCGTCCCCGGGGTGGGTGGCGATGCGTCGGGTCTGGACGAGTGTGCGCCGGCGTCGGGGCGCGAACACCACCAGGGTCAGGACGAGCCCGAGGGCTCCGGCCGCCATCAGGATCCAGCCGACCACGTGGATGTCCAGGCCGGCGACGGTCGCCTGGACCGCGAAGGCGAGAATCGCCCCGACGGCCAGCAGGAAGATGCTGAAGCCGATACCCATGACGGTCGGTCCCTTCTGCGGAGGTGCTTGCGGGTCGTGCGGTCGTGCTCTGCCGCCACCGTGGTTCCCGTGCGCCCGACCGGGAGAGCCGGGGTGGCCGCTGCGGCGGCGATCCGGCGAATCACCGGCCGCCGCCCCGGTCGGGTCACCAGTAGTGGCTGCGTCCGCCGACGGCGTGGCCGGTGCTGCCGAGCAGGAACAACACGGCTCCGATGACCAGCACGAGCAGGCCGAGGGTCTTCAGGATGGCGATGCCGGCCAGGACACCGACGATGAACAGGAGAACGCCGAAGATGATCATGTGATCCCTTTCGCTGCTGAGCCTGCGGGGTTCGCGGGCCCGGGGATAGCCGGTGGTGGCGGTGCGCCCGGGCGGTAGTGCGCCCGGGCGGGCCACCCAGGTCAGGCGATGTTCAGGTGGACCCCGAGCAGAACCAGGGGCCACAGGACCACCGCGAGGACGGCCGACAGGACGCGCCCGACCGTGTCCAGGTGGGCGAAGTAGCTGTGTTGCGCCGCGACGAACAACCCGATCACCAGGTACAGGACGGGTGCGATGCGAGCGAACATGATGCGTTCACCTCCCCGCGCACGGGATCGTGACGTTGACCTGCGCGCCGACGGAAACACGAAGGAACTCCTCCGCCCCATCTCAGCCCCCCGTGTGGTGGAACATCCGCTGCCGGACGCTCAGGCGTTCAGCCGGAACGGGCACGGGCTCAGGGACCGGTGGCTGGTCCTGTCCCGCGCCGGCCCGACCCGGGCGTGCCGGCAGGGGCGGCGGGGACGTCGGCAGTGGCTGGGGTTGGGGGGTCGGCAGCGGCGCCGGCTGGGGTGTCGGCCGGGGTTGGGGCTGGGGGGAAGCCGGTGTCGACGATCCGGCCTCGGCGCGTTCGGCGTGCTCGTCGTCGAGTTGGCGGGCGAACCGGTCGCTGTCCGCACGCGCCGCGACGGTCTCGCGCCGCGCCCCGCGCAGTTCCCGCCGCGCATCCGATGACGCCAGGCGTCGGGTGAACGCGCCCGTCAGGATGCTCAGCCCGAGCATTCCCACAACACCCACGAGCACGCCGTACAGGAACAGTTGACCGGTGGACAGACCCGTCATGTGCTGCCCGAACAGACTGAAAGCACCACCCACCGAATGCCCACCGCCGGTGTTGGTCATCACCCCCGCGACAGCCATGACCACGGCGATGATCAGGACGAGCAGTCCGATGAAAACGATCATGGCTTTGCCTCCACGTGCTCGGTCCGGAGAATCTCGATGATCGCGGGGTCGTCACACTCAGCTGTGGAGATCCACCACCAAGCAGACCGCGCAACCGCACCCGGGGGAAACAGGCGATCCACGCACACCTCATCAGTCCCGTCGATCGCCATCACCGATCCCACCGACCGCCGCCCCCGGCTCACCCCCTGGACCGGGGTCAGCACGGACGTTCGCTGCGTCCTCGCCCGGAACCCGCTGGGTCAGGGGCGGCACCCGACGCGGTGACCTGCCCGCTCGAACGGCCTCACGCAGGGACCGGCAGGTCGGCTGATGACGGTTGAGCCTGCGCCGTCGACGGTCCGTGACCGTCTCCTCCGGAGGCTCGGTCGCTGCGTCGCCGTGACCAGCGGATAGCTATCTTCCGCAGCTCGTCGAACCAGACAACGGCACTGGCCAGCGCAACGCAGGCCAGCCAGTGGGTCACGTCGAGCGAACCGGTGCCGAAGGCCTCCTGAAGGAACGGCACCTCCACGACGAGGACCTGGGCGAACAGACCGACCCCGACGGCGGCCCAGAGCCAGGGGTTGACGAAGAGCCGGTGGAAGGCGCTGGTGGTCTCCGACCGGCAGTTGAACACGTTGAACAACTGGGCGAGGACCAGTGTGGTGAAGGCCGCGGTGCGAGCCACGGTGAGGGAGTCATGGCCTTCGACGAGCCCGCCGGGCAGGAAGAGGTCGAGGGACAGCAGCGTGGCTGCGGCGATGACCACGCCGATGAACAGGGATCCGAGCCACATCCGCGTGTCGATGATCCGGTCACTCATCCGGCGCGGCGGCCGAGCCATCACGTCGTCGGTCTCCGGATCCATGCCCATGGCCAGGGCCGGCGCCGAATCCGTGATCAGGTTGATCCAGAGGATCTGGGTTGCCAGCAACGGGAGGACCACGGCCGCATGTGAGGCCAGGGTGAGGCCGAGGGCGTCGGCCAGGACGACTCCGCCGAAGACGGTCAGGACCTCCCCCAGATTGGAGGACAGCAGGAAGCGGAGGAACTTGCGGATGTTGTCGAAGATCACCCGACCCTGTCGAACGGCAGAGACGATGGTCGCGAAGTTGTCGTCGGCGAGAATCATGGACGCCGCTTCCTTGGTGACCTCCGTCCCGGTGATCCCCATGGCGATCCCGATGTCGGCCGACTTCAGCGCCGGAGCGTCATTGACCCCGTCGCCGGTCATGGCGACGATATTTCCCTCTGCTTGAAGGGCCGCGACGATCCGGAGTTTGTGAACCGGAGCGACGCGGGCGTAGACCGAGGTCGTGCGGACCGCCTCACGCAGGCCGCCCGGATCGAGGGCGTCGATCTGGCTGCCGGTCAGCGGCTCCTGGCCGACCTGGCTGATCCCGAGGTCCTCGGCGATCCGCACCGCCGTCGACGGGTGGTCGCCGGTGATCATCAACACCCGGATCCCGGCCCGAGTGGCCTCGCGGACGGAGGGAACGACTTCGGGACGGGGCGGGTCCATGATGCCGACCGTCCCGAGGAAGATCAGGTCATGTTCCAGCTGCGTGCCCGGGATCGGCTCGCTGTCACCGGAATCCCCGTGACCGGCCGTGGGCGCGTCGAGTTCCCCGACCTGCAGGGGACGGTAGGCCACCGAGAGGGTCCGCAGCGCGTCACTCGACATCGCCTCGACAGCGACGACGGCACCGGCGCGGAGGGCCTCGTCAAGGGCGACGACCTCGGGGCCTCGGCGAGCGTGGGTACACCGATCCAGCACCACCCCGGGAGCGCCCTTGCTGACGATGATGGTCAGGTCATCGTGTTCGTGATCCACCTGAATGGTGGACATGAGCTTGCGTTCGGCGGTGAACGGCACTTCGCCGATGCGGGTGAAGCGACGCCGGCGGCGCTCCGCCACGCCCAGTTTGCGTTCGGCGACGAGAAACGCGGCCTCGGTGGGGTCGCCGATGATCTGCCACTCTTCGCCGACCTGTCGCAGGTCGGCGTCCGAGGCGAGCGACCCGCCGGACAGGACGGTCAGCACCTCGGCGTGCTGGTCGCCGCCCACGAGGTCGGACCCGTCGACCTGGACTCTGCCGTCCGGGGCGTAGCCGACGCCCGTGACCTGACACCTGCCGGAGACGGTGGCCACCCGCCGCACGGTCATCTCGTTGCGAGTCAGCGTGCCGGTCTTGTCGGAGCAGATGATCGATGCCGACCCGAGGGTCTCGACCGAGCTGAGGGTCTTGACGACGGCGTGGCGCCGTGCCATCTGCTGGACTCCGATGGACAGCACCACCGACAGGATGGCCGGCAATCCCTCGGGGACGGCCGCCACCGCCAGCGACACACCCAGCAGCAGCACAGTCACTGCGTCGGAGAAGGTGCGGACGCCGCTGATCAGCCAGACAGTCGCCATCACGACGACGGCGATGACGACCACCGCGGCCCCCAGCACCTTTCCGACCAGGGAGATCTCCCGCTGCAGCGGCGTCGGTGGCTGAACGGTGGCCTGCAGCATCCGGGCGATGTCGCCCATCGCCGTGTCCATGCCGGTGTCCGTGACGATGGCCCGTCCGGCGCCCTGCGTGACTGCGGTGACCTTGAAGACCATGTTCGTGCGATCGGCCAGGGGTTGGGCCGTCTCCAGGGTGACGGGGTTCTTCTCCACCGCCGCGCTCTCGCCGGTCAACGATGCCTCGCTGACCCGAAGCGCCCCGGACTGCACGAGCCGGGCGTCAGCGCCGACGCTGTCTCCTTCGCCGAGCAGGAGGACGTCGCCGCGCACCAGCTGCGAGGACGGGATGCTCAGGCTCACGCCGTCGCGGACCACGGTGGAGGCGACCTCGGTCAGGTCCTGCAACGCGGCGACCGCGTCACCGGCCTTCGCCTCCTGGACATAACCGATCACCGCGTTCAGGACCACGATGACGGTGATCACCAGCGCGTCCACCGGCACACCGGAGGCGCCGTCGAGCACCCAGGCTGCCAACGAAATGCCTGCCGCTACCGCCAGCAGATAGATCAACGGGTCGTTGAACTGGGAAATGGCCTTCCGCCACGCGGCGACCTTGGGGGCCGAGGCGATCTCATTGCTGCCGTCCCGCTGCAGGCGACGTGCGGCCTCGGTGGACGACAGTCCCCGCTCGGCATCCGTGTCGAGGACCCGCGCTACCTCCAGGACGTCCACGATCGAAGGATCAGCGAGATCCGCTCGAGCTACCATCAGGTGCCTTTCGCCGATCAGCTCAGCCCTTCACGTACCTCCAGGTGGCGGATGGACTGCGCTCCCTTGCGGTGACCCGACTTGCCGTACTTGCTCTCGAGCAGCTTCTCAAGCTTCTGTACGGCCCCGCTGCACGCTTCCGCTACCGAGTTCGCGTGGTGCGTGACCACGACCGGAGGCTGCCCGGCGGGACGCGCCTCGAGCATGCATCGCTTGTCCGCCCCGTCAGACCTGCCCGCGTTCTCGTCGCCGACGTGGACCTCGATGCGGGTGATCTGATCGCTGAAACGCGACAGCGCGGACTCAAGTTCAGCGTCGATGCGCCGGACCAGTTCGTCAGTGGCGTCGATGTTCATGTCCGTATTGACCTGGATCTGCATGACCCATCTCCCTCTGGATTCGCGCCGAGCGCTGCGGGGCATCGCCGAGCCGTCTCGGCAGAGCCCGCGCTTCCCCGGCCTCCCGGCCGACGTACCGATCGGCCACGCGCCCGTGAGGTCCACTCAGTCATGGCGGCCGCGGCGAGGAGCACGTCAACAGCATCGGAACAGCGACGCCGGGGGCCTGAGCGACAAGGTCCACGCTACGCCTATCGCGCTACCCGCCACCGCCGGCACAGCAGGCTCGGCTGGGCTCTCACCTGCGGCGACATCGCACTGATCGTGAGCGGACGGGTCAGGGTGCCATGCCACTCCACCCCGGGTCGGTCCGGGGCTTGATCGTCATCCACCGCATAGGTGCTTATCTTGACACGTGACTAATGACTCACCTATTGTCATCGGCGTGGACGACGACGACCCGGTGTTCAAGGCCCTGGCCGACCGCACCCGCCGGCGCCTGCTCGACCGGCTGTTCGAGCACGACGGAAGGACGCTCGGCGAACTGGAGGCCGAGGTTCCCGAGCTGACCAGGTTCGGGGTCATGCGCCACCTGACCGTGCTGGAACAGGCAGGGCTCGTCGTTACCCGCAAGCAAGGACGCCACAAGTACCACTACCTCAACCCGGTGCCGATCCGCGTGATCTACCAACGCTGGATGGACAAGTACACCGACCGACTGACCGGGGCGCTGCTGGAGCTCAAGGACGACATCGAAGGAGAGAAATGACCACCCAGACCGAACCCGCCAGGACCACCCAGGTGTACCAGCTGTACATCAAGGCGTCCCCGGAGCACCTGTGGGACGCCATCACCAACCCGCAGATCGTGGCGAAGTTCTTCCACGGCGCCCAGGTCGAATCGACCTACCAGGTCGGCTCGAAGCTGCGCAGCCTGTCCCCGGACCGGAGCCAGGTCTGGGGGGACAACACGATCCTGGAGTGCGACCCACCTCGCCGCCTCGTCCACACCTGGCGCAGCCTGTACGACCCGACGTTGGCCGCGGAACCGGAAAGTCGAGTGACCTGGGAGATCGAGGCCCAGCCGGGAGGACTGTCCCGGCTCACCCTCACCCACGACCGCCTCGACCGGTCGCCCCGGACCGCCACCAGCGTCAAGGGATGGTCCTACATCCTCAGCAACCTCAAGACCGTCCTGGAAACCGGGGAACCCCTGCCCCCCGTCATGTGACTCACCGGACGTTGTAGTCGATGTCGTCGACGTGGAACTCGAGGTAGGCGAACTCGCCCTCCGGCGGCGGGGAATGCCAACGACCTTCACCGAACGTCGCTACCCTCCTGCCGCCGACGGCCCGGTACTGCCCGACAGGGGTGGACCAGCGCCGCGGCGTGAACTGCTTGCCGTCAGCGGACGAACTCGACCGATCGTCGGAGATGAAGTCGATGAGGTCGCCGTCGTCGTCGAACACCAACTCGGCGGTCACGGTGTGAGCGCCCCGGGTGAACCGGCCACGCACCCGCCGACCCTCGGCGTCCTGCCAGCTGATCGGGGCACCCACCAGCGCGGCCGGGGCGAGGACGCACAGGTCGTTGAACAGCGTGACGGTCTCTGCGCGGTCGAGTTCGGGTCCGTCGGCATCGACCATGGTGATCAGCGACCCCAGCTTGACCCGCATGCTGGCTGCGCGGTCGACGTACGTGTGCAGCACGTCGACCGGGAGGCCGAACATGGTGGCGTCGATGAAGAACAGCCGGCGGGGACTGGCCCCGTAGGAGTTGACCTGCTCGCCGGTGAAGGCCATCCACGGTTTGGCGGCGCCACCGCGGATCCGCCCGTGGATCCTGGCGCGGAAGTTCCCGACACCGGGCCGGCCGACCGCACCACCTCGACGGACGTACTGCGCAACAAGTACCGGCAGGTTGCCCAGATCGGCATCGCTGACCAGTGCCCGCCCGGTCGGCTCGCTCAGCGCGGCGACGACTTCCCGCCGGTAGTCGGCTCGGAAGCTGCGCGGCCCTCGCGCCGCATACTCGTGGACAGCGGCCGTGAGGAGGAGCACGTTCACCGCGGTACCTGCCCTGGCGTCGCTCCAGGAAGTGCTGATCAGTGCCTGGGACACGACCGCCGCGCTGCCGCCCAGAACCCACCACCATCGTGACGGCACCGCCAGCAGCACCCCGGCGCCGACGACGAGCAGCGCGCCCACCAGCCACGCGGCGCCCATGGCTGCGCTGATGGGTTCGCTGAGCTGGCTGACGTTCGCCCAGCCGAGCCCCTTGGCCGCCCCGAGGAGATGGAGCAGGCCGTGCAGCACGACAACGGCACCGAGACTCCCCCGCATCGCCGCTCGCATCCGCACCGCACACCTCGATCTCACATCGCATACACGAATCGTCCGGAGCCGCTGCACGTCACGGCAGCAGGTACCCGCAGCCAGGCGTCGGCGGGCGATGGCTTGGAGGACGAGCTCGTCGACGACTCCTCCGTCGACCAAGCAGGCCACCGGCCCGGCTTCGTCCGTTCACGGTCAGGACGTCCATCACCAGGGACCGGGGTGAGATCACGCAGCCTACGCCGGCTGATGGCCGCCCACCCGGTGAGCGTCCTGTCCCGGGCATCCGACGAGTCACCGCTATCGGGGGAAGGTCAGATCCCCGCACGGCATGGTGAATCCAGTGGCGATCTTCGTTGAATCTTTGTCGTTCGTCCCGGGGGATGTTCGTACCCGACCGGCAGGCTGGATACCGGAACACAGGAGCCTCGGCGCGGCGGGATCGAAGGGAGTACGGCGATGATGGGTTGGTACGGCGGCGGGATGGGTTGGGGCGGCTGGCTGTTCATGGGCTTGTTCTGGCTGCTGCTGCTCGGGGTGATCCTGTACCTGGTGGTGCGGCTGCTGCCCACGGGTGGGTCCGGCCCGGGCACCGGCACGGGTGGCGTCCGCGGCGTCGGCCGGCCCGCGCAGCAGGAATCACCGGAGGAGATCCTCGACCGGCGGTTCGCCCGCGGCGAGATCGACGTGGAGGCCTACCAGGTCCAGCGAGCAGCGCTGGCGCAGGCGCGGGGCAAGAAGTGAGCGGCGGGCGCAGTCACTCCCCGCGCAGGCGCCGCATCTCGGCGTCCACCTCGCTCTCACTGATCGCCCGCGAGCCGGAGCCGTAGGCAGCACGCCAGTTGAAGGCCAGGCCGATGCCCCACCCGAGGGTCGCGAAGATCGGCCAGGGGAACCAGGCGCCGCCCCCCGCGTTCATGCCGGTGACCAGCCAGATGACCCACATCATGATGATGATGACGACGAACGAGAACAGGTGCGTGCGGAAGGCCTGCTTCCTCTTCAGGCTGGCCATCGCCAGCTTCCGCAGGTCCTCGTCACTGTGGCCCGCGGGGGGCGACGGCGGTGTTGCGGGCTCAGGGCTTCCGTACGGGGGCGGCTGCGAAGTCATGCCCGCAGGTTAGGCCTGTGCGGCACCCCCGCCATCCGGGAGACTGCCCGCAGCGATCGGCGTCCCCGGGCCTCGACCGCCGACCCCGGCACGACCAACACCGACCGAAGGCAGTGACGACGTGGCCAGGACCTACCAGCTCGGACCCATGCGTCGAGCCGTGAACCGCCTGGTCACCGCGATGCTCCGGCTCGGCATCGGCACCAGGTCGAGCTACCTGCTCACCACCACCGGCCGCAAGACCGGCCAGCCCAGAACCACCCCCGTCGTCCTCGTGGAGACCGACGGGCAACGCTGGCTCGTGTCGCCCTACGGACAGGTGAGCTGGGTCCACAACGTGCGGGCCACGCCCGAAGTCACGCTACGACGCGGCAGGACCATCGCGATCCTGCACGCCGAGGAGGTCGCGCCGGACGTCGCCGGGCCCATCCTGAAGCGCTACCTGCACCATGCCCGGATAACAGCCCCGTTCTTCGACGCCACGACCGACGACCCCGCGGGCACCTTCGCCGCCGAAGCCGAGGGACACCCCGTGTTCGAGCTCACCGAACAGGCACCCTCCCGCTGAGGCATTCGGCCGGCGAGCGGCGGCGCGCTCGTCGCCCTACTCGCTCGATTGTCGGTGGCGTAGCCGCGGCGGCGGCAGTTCGCTGACCGAGGTACCCGGAGTCGACGCAGCGGCCGCCAGTGCTTTCGTGGTCCACCGAAGAAGACCTGGGACATCGATCGCGTACGGCGGGTGGATGCCGTAGGGGGCGATCTTCGCCTGCCCGCGGCGCAACACCGTCGCTGCTCCGGTCGCATTGCCCCGCAGGAGGTGGGTCAGCCCCACCGCGAGTTGGGCAAGGCCCTGCCACAGGTCGCGCTCGCCGTCGGGCGCCGTCTTCCACACCCCTTCGAGGATCTCGTGGGCGTGAAACGGCAGGCCCTCGTCCAGCAGGCGCTGAGCCTCGACCAGCGCCTGAACCGGTGGTAGGACCAGCCCATCCGGCACGCGATCGACCCCCGCGGATCCCCGTGGCAGCGGACGCCCCAGGCCGTCGCGCGGCCGGGCGTTCAGAGGCCGACCACTCCCGTCCCGCTCGCGCATTCGATCACCAGCCCGTCTCCACCCTGCCACCGCTCCCGCTATCGCGGAAGTAGGAGAAGCAGGAGAAGGCGGAAGTGGGAGACAGGCCGGCCTCGACCCCGGGCACGAGTGCCGGCAAGGTCGCGCACCCCGCGCGGTCAGCGACACCACGCGGGTGATCGCTGTCAGCGAGCCGCGCGCGGAGCTCTGAGGATCAGCAGTCAGTTGCCGGTGGAGCGGCGGGGCGTATCGAGGTCATCGGCGCGGGGCTGCAGTCGCGCCAGGAGGTCGAGGAAGACGTGGCGCTCCTCGGGCGCCAGGGGGAAGACGTCGCCACGGCCGCGGGAGTTCTGGACCAGGTACGATCCCGAGCCCAGGAGCAGCGCGCCCTACTTGCGTAGCGGCAGGCAGTGAACCTGTGATTCTGGTCGTCCGTCCCGATCCGCCGGGCCGCGGGCGTCGGGGTTCGTCCGCACGTTCGCCGAGCCGCTGCGGGACCGTACGCTCGTGGCGGTTGTCGATGACGCCGGTCGGAACGGCGATGGCTGTTCGACGTCCGCCGTCGGAGTGGAGCGGGTTCGTGGTGCGTCTCGATCTGGAGCGGATCCGTGCGGCGGTGCCGCAGATCGACCCGGTGTTCCGCGGGACGCCGCAGTACGAGTGCGAGCAGCTCGGCGGGTTCCTGGGCTGCCGGATCACCCTGAAGGTCGAGAGCCTCAATCCGGTCCGCTGCTTCAAGGGCCGCGGCACCGAGACGGTCATGGCGCGTCTGAGTTGCGCGAACCGGCCCGCGCCGGTGATCTGCGCGAGTGCCGGCAACCTGGGCCAGGCGCTGGCCTACAGCGCCAGGCGGCGCGGGGCAGCCTGCACGGTCGTCGCCTCGGCAACGGTCAACCCCCTGAAGCTGGCGCGGATGCACGCGCTCGGGGCGACCGTCCAGCTGGTCAACGGTGACATCGAGGTCGCCCGCCGCGCGGCGCGCGAGCTCGCCGACCGGGACGGATCGTTCCTGGTGGAGGACAGCGAGAACCTCGACACCTGTGAGGGCGCCGGGACCATCGGGCTCGAGTTGCTCGAGTCACCCGATCGGTTCGACGCCGTGCTCATCGCCCTCGGCGGCGGGGCCCTGGCGACCGGGGTCGGCCGTGTCTTCAAGAGCCTGGCCCCCTCGACTGCGGTCGTCGGGGTGCAGCCGCGGGGCGCGCCCGCGATGGCCCTGTCATGGCGGGCGGGGCACGTCGTCGAGACCGAGGCCATCGACACGATCGCCGACGGCGTGGCGGGGCGCCACCCGATCGCGGAGGTCCTCGATGATCTGCTCGCCCTCGCCGACGACGTGGTCCTGGTCGGGGAGGGCAGCATCAGGGCCGGCATGCGCCTTCTGTACGAGCATGCCGGCCTGGTCGTCGAGCCGTCGGCGGCTCTCGGCGTGGCCGCTGTGCTGGAGAACCTGGCGCGCTACGAGGGGGCACACGTCGCCACCGTCGTGTGCGGGGGCAACGTGACACCGGCCGACTTCCGGCGGTGGGCGATCGACTGACCCGGGCCGTCAGGGCGCGCCGATCAGGCCGGATCCGGCAAGGTCCGCCCACAGCGCCTCCGGGACCGGGACGGCGAGCCGGTCGACGGTCTGGGTGACCTGGTCGGGGGTCCCCACGCCGACCACGACGCTGACCACGGCGGGGTGGCGCAGCGGGAACGCGAGCGCGGCCTCGGGCAGCGTCACGCCGTGCCGCTCGCAGAGGTCGGCCAGCGCCTGGACCCGGTCGATCAGGGCCTGCGGTGCGGGTTCGTAGTTGTACTTCGCTCCCGGTCCCGGCCGCTGCCGGGCGAGCAGGCCGGAGTTGTACACCCCGGCGACGACCACGCCGACGCCTCGCTCCTGGGCGGCGGTCATCAGGTCGTCGGCCTGTTCCAGCAACGTGTACCGCCCGGCGCACATCACCAGGTCGACGTCGTAGCCACGGATCAGCTCGGTCATCGGCCCGGCGAGATTCATCCCCGCGCCGACCGCCGAGACGCTGCCCTCGTCCCGCAGCTCCAGCAACGCCGGCACGCCCTCGTCGAGGGCCTGCCTCCAGTGGTCCTCCGGGTCGTGCAGGTACACCACGTCGACCCGGTCCAGGCCCAGCCGTTCCAGGCTCTCCCCGATCGAACGGCGGATGCCGTCCCGGCTGAAGTCCCACTGCCTGCGGGTGCGGGCCGGGACGGCGAAGCCCTCGGTGTCCAGGTACCCCTCGGTGCCGGGCCGGTCCTCGAAGTCGGGGTTCGGCACGAGCAGCCGGCCGACCTTCGTGGACAGGACGTAGGAGTCGCGAGGGTGCCCGCGCAGGAACTCACCGAGCCGACGCTCGGACAACCCGAGGCCGTAGTGCGGAGCCGTGTCGAAGTACCGGATCCCGCTGTCCCAGGCGGCGGCGAGCGTCGCCTCCGCCATGGCATCGGACACCTCGCGGTAGAGGTTGCCCAGTTGCGCTCCCCCCACTGCGAGCCTGGTGAGTCGAACGGTCACGACGGCTCCCCTGAGATCCCGAGGCGGGTCATCGGCTTCTCCCTACTCCTGTGGGCGACCCGTAGGGCGCACGCGCAGGTGGCCGACGCCTCCGTCGACCTCCAGCGCCGTGCCCGTGGTGGATCCGGACAGCGGACTGGCGAGGTAGGCGACCGCCCCGGCGACCTCGCGCGGGGTCACCATCCGGCCGGTCGCCTGGCGCGCGTCCAGTGCTGCCTTCTCCGCCGCGGGATCGGGGAAGCCCGCCAGCATGCGGTCGACGAAGCCGGTGTGGACCGTTCCCGGGCTGACGCAGTTCACCCGGATCCCCTCGGCGACATGGTCGGTGGCCATCGCGTAGGTCAGTGCCAGCACGGCACCCTTGGACGCCGAGTACAGCGCCCGTTGAGGCAGCCCGTTGAGCGCGGCGATCGAGCACAGGTTGACCACGGCGGCGTGCTGCGAGGCGCGCAGGTGTGGCAGCGCGGCGCGGGTGGCCCGCGCCATCCCGGTCACGTTGACGTCCAGCACCCGGGCCCACTCGTCGTCGTCGTTGTCCTCGACGGTGCCGACCGCGCTGATCCCTGCGTTGTTCACCAGGACGTCCAGGCCGCCGAACAGCTCGACCACCCGGGCGACCGCATCCCGGACCGAACCCGCCTCCCGGACGTCGCAGGCGATCGCGTGCAGGGGATCGGGGACGTCCTCGACCTGCAGGTCGAGGACGGCGACCCGTGCGCCGCGGGCCGCCAACTCCTCGGCGATGGCCAGGCCGATCCCCGCGGCGCCCCCGGTGACCGCCGCTGTCAGGCCCTCGTACTCCGGGCGGGTCATGCTGCCTCCCCCTCCCCCGGGCCCGGCTCCAGCCGGTAGACCCGGCGGGCGGTCCCGCCCATCACGGCCGCGCGCTCGGCCGCCGTCAGCCCCTGCAGGGTCTCCACCAGGGCGGAGTGGATCTGCGTGTAGGAATCAGCGGCCAGCAACGCGAACGGCCAGTCCCCGCCGTACAGCAGGCGATCGGGGCCGAAGACGTCCAGGGCGTGATCGACGTAGCGCTGGAAGGTGCGCCCCGTCCAGCCGGGGCCGGCTGCCGTGTTCAGGCCCGACAGCTTGGCGACCACGGTGGCCGGCTCGGCCGCCCGGGCGAGCAGGCCGGCCCAGGGCTGCCACCCCCTGTCCCGGATCGGTGGCTTGGCGAGGTGGTCCACGACGAGCCGCAACGTGGGGTGCTCCCGCGCCAGGGCGGGAACCAGGGCGAGCAGGTGCGTGCTCTCCGCGCACACGTCGAAGGCCAGCCCGCGACGCGCGAGCAGCCGAAGGCCCGGCTGGATGTCGTCGCGCAGCAGCCAGTCCGGGTCGGGGTCGCGGTGGATCAGATGGCGCGCACCGACCACCGGGTCAGCCGCCCAGCGCTCGAGCAGCGCCTCGCAGGCTGCGACGTCGTGCAGCGGAAGCCAGACCACGACCCCGGCGACGCCAGGTTCGGTCCGGCAGGCGCGCAGCATGTTCTCGCTGTCCTCGACGTTGTCGGCGGCCTGCACCAGCACCGTCCGCGTGATCCCCGCCGCGGCCAGCTCCTCGGCCGCGTCGGCGGGGGTGAACCGGCGGTTCAGGACGGACAGGTCCGGGGTGAGCCAGGGGTAGTCGGCCACCGCCGGATCCCAGATGTGCTGGTGGGCGTCGACCACCGGCACGGTCCCGCTCATCTCGGCCCCTGCCATCTCGGCCCCCGCCATCTCGGCCCCCGCCATCTCGGCCCCGGTCATCGCTGCGCCCCTGTCATCGCTGCACCCGGGCGCCGGCGCCGCGCATCAGCGCCTCGACCTCCCGGAGGGTCGCCGTCGAGGTGTCTCCCGGGGTGGTCATGGCCAGCGCACCGTGGGCGGCCCCGTACTCCACGGCGGTGGCCAGGTCCCGGCCGGTGAGCAGGCCGTAGATCAGCCCGGAGGCGAAGGAGTCGCCGCCGCCGACCCGGTCCAGGATCTCCAGGCGGGGCCGGGGAGTGGCCTGCGCGAACCCCTCCCCGCGGGACCACGCCACGGCGCCCCAGTCGTTGACGGTCGCGGTGCGGACCTCCCGCAACGTCGTGGCGAGCACCTCCAGGTTGGCGAACCGCTGCGCCGACCTGGTCGATGATGGCCCGGAAGTCGGCCGCGTCCAGGGAGGTGTAGCCGGCCCCGGCGCCCTCGACGCTGAACCCCAGCGCCGCGGTGAAGTCCTCCTCGTTGCCGAGCAGGACGTCGACCAGTCCGGCCAGGCGGGTGTTCACCTCCCGCGCGCGCTGCCGGACCGCCGACCGCCTGCCAGAGGCTGGGCCGGTAGTTGAGGTCGTAGGAGATCACCGTCCCGTGCCGCCGGGCGGCCCGCATCGCGGCCAGCGCGACGTCCGAGGAGTCCTGCGAGAGCCCGGCGTAGATGCCGCCGGTGTGGAACCAGCGGACGCCGAGCCGCGCCGAACAGGTGCGTCCCAGTCCACGTCCTGCGGCGCGCAGCTGGCCCGCGGCGGTGTTGCCCCGGTCGGAGACCCCGACGGCGCCCCGCACGCCGAAGCCCCGCTCGGTGAAGTTCAGGCCGTTGCGCACGGTGCGCCCGACCCCGTCGTAGGGCAGCCAGCGCATCGAACTCGGTGTCCACTCCGCCCGGCAGGACCAGGTCCTCCAGCAGCCGGCCGATGTCGTTGTCGGCGAACGCGGTGACGACGGCGGTGCGCAGCCCGAAGCAGCGGCGCAGGCCCCGGGCGACGTTGTACTCCCCGCCGCCCTCCCAGACCCGGAAGCCGCGGGCGGTGCGGATCCGTCCCTCGCCGGGATCGCAGCCGCAGCATCACCTCCCCGAGCGAGACGAGGTCGTACCGGCAGTCCTGCTCCGGCCGGAGCTGCAGCCCGACGGTCATCGCTCACCCCCCTCCGATCCGGCCGCCGACGGCCCGCGCACCCCGGCCGCGAGGGCGACGGCCTCCGCCGCCAGCCGGGTCACCTCGTCAAGGCGGTTCTGCCGCAGCAGGTCCTGGGCCACCATCCAGCTCCCGCCGACGGCGGTCGACCGCGGGCACGGCCAGGTACGCCGGCAGACGACTGCGCGGTGATCCCGCCGGTGGGCACGAACCGCAGGCCGGGGAACGGCGCCGCCAGGGCGCGCACCGCAGCGACGCCCCGCAACTGGCTCGGCCGGGAAGAACTTGACCGTGGACACCCCCGGCCGTCGAGCGCCGCCATGATCTCGCTCGCCGTGGCCACGCCGGGAAGACGCGGGACGCCGAGTTCGCCGGCAGCGGGCGACCACGGCCGTCGCTGAACCCGGGCGAGACGACGAACCGGGCCCCGGCCTCCACCGCGCGCGTCGACCTGCCCGGCGGTGATCACCGTCCCCGCGCCGACCAGCAGGCCGGGATCCGCGCGCGATCACGGCGAGGGCCTGCGCGGCGGCGGCCGTCCGGAAGGTGACCTCGGCGATCGGCAGCCCACCGTCGACCAGCGCGCCGGCCAGCGGCGCGGCCTGCGCAGGGTCGTCGAGCACCACCACCGGGACCACCCCGAGCCGCCCGATCGAGCTCCAGGGCGGTCGCCGGAATCGCTCATCGGGCCAGCCAGCCGCCGTCGACGGGGATCACCGCGCCGTGACGTAGTCGGACGCCGCCGAGCGCGAGGAACACGGTGACGCCGCCGAGGTCCTCGGCATCAGCCCCACCGCCCCGCCGGGATGCGGTCCAGGATCGCGGCGTTGCGGCCGGCGTCGGCGCGCAGCGCCTGCGTGTTGTCGGTGGCGATGTAACCCGGCGCGATCGCGTTGACGTTGCACGCCGTGCGCGCGCCCACTCGTTCGGCAGCGCCCGGGTCAGGCCCGCGATGCCGGACTTGGCGGCCGTGTAGCCGGGCACGTTGATGCCGCCCTGGAAGCTCAGCAGCGACGCGGTGAAGATGATCTTCCCGCGACCCCGCTCGACCATGCCGCGTCCGACCTCCCGGGACAGCACGAACTGGCTCGACAGGTCGACGGCGATGATCCGGTCCCAGTCCTCGTCGCTGTGCTCGCGCGGCCGGTGCGCGCGCGATGCGTGCCGGCGTTGTTGACCAGGATGTCGACGGGCGCGTCCAGGCCGTCAGCCGGGCGGCCAGCGCGTCGACGGCCTCCCGGTCGGCGAGGTCCGCACGCAGGCCGGTGAACCGTCGCGCGACGGCCTGCCGCCTCGACGCGGCGCTGCACCTCGCTGCCGTCGGCCTCCAGGTTGCGCGCTGACGCCGACGATGTCGGCGCCGGCCGCGGCGAGCGCCACCGCCATGGCCAGCCCGATCCCGCGCCGGGCGCCGGTGACGACGGCCTGCCTGCCGGTCAGGTCGAACGCTGTCATTCCGTTGCCTCCTCGGCATCGTCGGGCCGCTCGCGGCAGTCGATGAGCACCTTCATCACGCCGTCACCGGCCTCCAACGTCGCGAACGCCGCCCCGACCCGCTCCAGCGGCTCCACCGCGGAGACCAGCTCGGCGACCGGCACTCGCCGCCGAGGCGACCAGCTCGACGGCCGTCCTCGAAGTCGGCCGCTGCGGTACAGCCGCGCGCCGACGAGGCTGAGCTCCCGCCAGAAGAAGCGGTGCAGGTCGACGATACGCGGGGCGGTGTGGATGGCCACCAGCACCAGCCGTCCCGGGCGGCCAGCGCCGCGACGGCGGCGGTCCATCCCGGCCTGCGGCGCCCGAGACCTCGAAGGCGACGTGCGCCCCGGCCCCCGAGGTCCAGCTGGTGACGACCTCCTCGACATCCGTCGCGGCCGGGTCGACGGCTCGGTGCCCGAACGTCTCGGCCATCCGGCGCCGGAACGGGTTCGGCTCCACCACGACCACGTCGGCGCCGAACTGCGCGGGCGACGGTGGCGATCAGCAGGCCGACCGGTCCACCGCCGACCACCAGCACCTTCTCCCCGGCCTTCACGTCGGCGCGGCGAACGTCGTGCACGGCGACCGCGACGGGCTCCACGAGCGGCGGCGTCCCGCAGCGGCGAGGTCCTCCGGCAGCCGCACCAGGCGGTCGGCGGGCACCGTCCAGCGGCTGCTGCATCGAGCCGGGCGCGTCGATCCCCAGGAAGCTCAGGTCGCTGGCAGATGTGCTGGTTGCCGGCCCGGCAGGCGGCGCACTCGCCGCACCACCGCAACGGCATCACGGTCACCGGATCACCGACCGCCCAGCCGTCCACGTCCCGCCCCCAGCACCGCGACCCGGCCGGACATCTCGTGCCCGAGCACCGCTGCGCCGACCCACTCGGGCATCCATGTCGCCGTGGAAGATGTGCAGGTCCGTGCCGCAGATCCCGGTGTAGGCGACCTCGACCTCCACCTCGCCCGGGCCGGGTTCGCCGACCTGACGGTCCTCGACCTCGAACTGCCTCTCGCCGGTGTACACGGCTGCTCGCATGGCGATCCCACTGGTCCTCTCGTCGTTCCGGGTCACCCCAGGTGCCAGACCTCGACCGCGTCCGACCACTGCCGGCCGGGGGCTGCGTCCGGCAGCCGCTCCTGGCAGGGATCGGTCAGCGCCCACCAGCGACGGGTCGGCTCGTCGGCGGCCATCCGCGCCAGGTCCGCGTCGAGGTCATCCCCGTGGTACTCGAAGTAGCCGAACAGCAGGTCGCCGTTGAGGAAGATGGAGTAGTTGGCGATGTTGCAGTCCCTGATGGTGGCCTCGACCTCTGGCCAGACCGCCGCGTGCAGCCGCAGGTACTCCTCGCGCCGGTCCGGCCGCAGCCGGATCACGCTGCCGACCCGCCGGACCGGCCGCCCGGCTGCGGGCGGCCCCGGGCGCGGCGGTGGGCCCGGCACGGACGTCGGGGAGCCGGTCATTCCTGCGCCCTTCCACTGGTGATCCGCGAGACGATCAGGGCGATAAGGATGATGGCCCCGTTGAGGGCTGCGATCCACTGAGCCGGGACCCCGGCAAGGGTCAGCACGTTCTGGATCATGTAGAGCAGCAGGATCCCGGTGAACGCGCCGAAGACCGTGCCCTTGCCACCGTTCAGGCTCACCCCGCCGATCACCGCCGCGGCGAACACGGTGAAGATGTATCCGTTCCCCTGTGCCGCCGCGACCGATGCCAGGCGGCCCGACAGCATGAGACCGCCCAGGGCCGCCAGGGTGCTGGCGGCGACGAGCACCCCCGACAACACCCGATCGGTGCGGATGCCGGCCGCCCGAGCGGCGTCCACGTTCCCGCCGACTGCGTAGAGGGCACGTCCGGTCCGCGTGTAACCCAGCACGAGGATGCCCAGGATGAACACGAGGAAGCACAGGTAGACCGACACGGGGACACCGAGCCACAGCGTGGTGCCGATGTAGAGCATCGAGTCGGGCAGCCCGAAGAAGGTCTGCCCCCCGGAGATCCCGGTCAGCAGGCCGCGCAGCACGATCAGCATGCCCAGGGTGACGACGAATCCGTGCAACTTGAACCGGATGATGAGCAGGCTGTTGACGGCTCCGACCAGGACACCGACCGCGAGGGTCACCGGGATGCCGGTCCAGGCCGGCAGCAGGCCCAGCCCGTGGGTCACGCCGGTGGGCACGATCAGCCAGGCGGCAACCCCGGGCGCGAGCCCGAAGGTCGACTCCAGGGACAGGTCCATCCGGCCGGCCACCAGGACCAGGGTCTCGGCGAGGACGAGCAGCCCGATCTCGGACATCGTCTGCAGGATGTTGACGATGTTGCTGCTGGACAGGAAGACCGGGTTGACGACGTAGCCGACGATCGCAATCGCCACGATCGCCGGGACCAGGGCCACGTCCCGCAACCTGGCCATGATCAGCGTCCGTCCGCTGGTCCGTGCACTCCCAGCGTCCGCGGTGTCGACGGGTGGCTGCACCTGGACCTCGCTCATTGCGTGATTCCTTCCATCGCCGCGATCACCTCGTGGTCGCTCCAGCCCGCCGCGAACTCCCCGACCACCCGCCCTTGGAACATCACGATGATCCGGTCGCAGGTGCGCAGGTCGTCCAGCTCGTCGGAGGCGATCAGGACCGCTGACCCGCGGCCCCGGACCTCGTCCACGACGGCCAGCAGGGTCTCCTTGGACCGCACGTCGACCCCGGCCGTCGGCTGGATCAGGACGAGGAGTCGCGGATCGTTCGCCAGCGCCCGCCCCATCACGACCTTCTGCTGGTTTCCCCCGGACAGCGCGGAGACGGGCAGTTCGGGCCCCGGGGTCTTCACCGCCAGCCCCTCGATCAGACGGCGGGCCACTTCGTCCCGGCGCCGGGGCAGGACGATCCCGCGCGGCCCGAGGCGTTCCGGGACGGTCATCGTGATGTTCTCGCCGATCGACAGGCCAGGGACGTAGCCCTCGTGGTGCCGGTCCTGCGGGACGAACCCGACCCCGGCCGCGAGCGCGGACGGGACGCTCCCGGGGGTCAGCACCCGCCCTGCCACCCGGACCTCGCCGCGGGCCGGTGCCCGCAGCCCTACCACGGTCTCGGCGATCTCCCGCTTGCCGCTGCCGCCGCCGCCCGCCAGTCCGACCACCTCACCGGCCCGGACGACGAACGAGACGGCGTCCGCCTGGGCGAGGGGCCCGACGGCGGAGACGGTCTCGAGCTCCTGCACCTCCAGCACGACCGGGGTGCTCGGCGGGAGTGCCGGCCGCGGCGGCCGGCTGATCAGCCCGACCGCGTCGCCGGTCATCGCCGCGACCACCTCGCCGGGCGGCAGCTGAGCGACCGGCCCGGTGACGATGTGCCGGGCGTCCCGGTAGACGGTGACGTCGTGGCAGATCTCGTAGATCTCCTCGAGGTGATGGCTGATGTAGAGGAAGGTGATCCCCCGCTCCTGCAGGCCCCGCATCCGCTCGAACAGGCGGTTGATGGCCGCGCTGTCCAGCTGGGCCGTCGGCTCGTCGAGGATGATGAAGCGCGCGTCGAACGACAGTGCCCGGGCGATCTCGACCAGCTGGCGCTGCTCCACCGACAGTTCAGAGGCGAGCTGGGTCACGTCGACGTCGACGGACCAGGTGGCCAGCAGCTCGGCCGCCTGCCGGCGCATCCGGCCCCAGCTGATCAGCCGTCGCCCGACCCCGGTCTGCCGGTTGAGGTAGAGGTTCTCGGCGACCGTCAACTGCGGGATGACCGTGGACTTCTGGTAGACGCAGGCGACCCGCGCCCGCCAGGCATCCCGGTCGGTCACCGGCGGAGCCGGCTCGCCCTCGAACCGGACCTCCCCGGCGTCCGCCACCTGCAACCCGGTGAGGATGGTGACCAGGGTCGACTTCCCCGCCCCGTTACGCCCGACCAGGGCGTGCGTCCGCCCCGGGCTGATCCGGATCCTCGCGTCCGCCAGGGCCACGGTGGTGCCGTAGCGCTTGGTGATGCCGACGGCCTCCACCAGGGGGACCGCCGGCTCCGGAGCCGTCATCGCGTCGCTCATGCGTGCTGTTCCTTCCCAGGTCGGCCAGGACGGCGACCGCCGGTGACGGCCCGGTCTCCCGGGCCGTCACCGGCCTGCACGTCAGCTGACGTTGTTGCCCCACAGGGAGGTGTCCGTGGACTTCAGCGTCGTCTCACCGTTGATGACCGCGCCGTCGGCCGTCACGAGCGGGGCACTGAGCTGGTCCTCCAGGAGCCCGGGCCGAACCTGCACGATGGTGCTGTTGTGGTCGGTCTTCCCCGGCTGGAAGGTCTTGCCCGCCAGAGCCTGCTGCACGTAGTAGAGGCCGTACTGCGCGTAGAGGTCCGCGGGCTGGGAGACCGTCGCGTCGATCTTGCCGGCCGCGATGTCCTTCAACTCCTCGGGAATGCCGTCGTTGGAGACGACGAAGACGTGCTTGGGGTCGGTGGGGGCGACCAGCAATCCCTTCTGGTTCAGCACCTGGAGCGTGCCGGCCAGGGCGAAGCTCGACTCCATGTACACGCCCCGCACGTCCGGGTGCGCAGCCATGGCGGTCTGCAGCTGCGACGCCGCCAGCGCGCCGTCCCACTTCGAGGGCTCGCCGTAGACCGTGATCCCGGAGAAGTTCTTCTGCATGCACTCGTTGAACGCATCGGTGCGGTCACGGCCGTTGATCGAGGCGACGTCGCCCTCGAGCATCACCACCGAACCCTTGCCACCCAGCTTGGCCCCGAGGAACTGGCAGGCCTTCTCGCCGTAGGCGCGGTTGTCCGCCCGGACGACCATGTAGACGCTCCCGGTGTCCGGCCGGGTGTCGATCGTCACGACGGGAATCTTCTTGGCCTCCAACTGGGCCAGCGTCGGCGCGATCGCGGCGGTGTCCTGCGGCGCCATCACGATGCCCTTCGCTCCCTGGCTGAGCAGCGTCTGCACGTTCGAGGCGAGCTTGGCCACGTCGTTCTCGGAGTTCGTGGTCTTCAGGTTCGTGATCCCCAGCGCCTTGGCCTTCTGCGGGGCGTACCGGATGTAGGCGTTCCAGAAGTCGGTGTCGGATCGGGGGTAGTCCAGGCCGATCAGCGCTGAGCCGGAGGAACCGGCGGAGCCGGAGTTCGTGGAGGTGCTGCCTCCACCGCCACAGGCGGCCAGGGTGGCCGCGGCCGTCAGGGCACACGCCGTGAGAATGCTCTTGCGCACTGGTCTCTCCCTTGTCGATCCGTCATTGGATTCGTGGAGCCGGGTTTCGTGCGGGTGGACGGAGCGTCGGTGCGTCCGCCTGACGCCGGATGCACCGGGTCAGCCGGCGGGAGGCGCGCCGCCCGGCGGTGCCCCGGCGGGTACGCCGGTGGGGACGTCGGCCCAGGCCGGGCCGTGCGGATAGCTGAACCGGGCAAGGGATTCGGGTCGCATGCGGGCACCGATCCCTGGTTCACGCGGAGGTGCGTAGTGCCCGGCGACGATGCGGGCCGGTTCGGCGAAGTGCTCGTGCAGGTGGTCGACGTACTCGACCATCCGCCCGTCCACCGAGCAGCTCACCGCCAGGTAGTCGAACATCGCGAGGTGCTGGACCATCTCGCACAGGCCCACCCCGCCGGCGTGCGGGCAGACGCGCACGCCGAACTTCGCCGCCAGCAACAGGTTCGCCACGTTGTCGTTCACGCCGCAGACGCGGGTGGCGTCCAGCTGGAGGACGTCGATCGCCTCCGCCTGGAGCAGTTGCTTGAACAGCACCGGGTTCTGGCCGTGCTCGCCGGTCGCGACCCGGATCGGTGCCACCGCGGACCGAACCCGCCGGTGCCCCAGGACATCGTCCGGCGAGGTCGGCTCCTCGATCCAGTACGGGTCGAACGGTGCCAGGGCCCGGATCCACTCGATCGCCTCCTCGACGCCCCAGACCTGGTTGGCGTCCACCGCGATCGGAAAGGTGGGCCCCACCGCGGCCCGGGCGACGGACAGCCGGCGGACGTCGCTGTCCAGATCCGCCCCCACCTTGATCTTGATCATCCCGAAGCCGTCGGCGACCGCCTCCTTCGACAACCGGGCCAGCTTCTCGTCGTCGTACCCCAGCCAGCCGGGCGTGGTGGTGTAGGCGGGGTATCCCCGCTCGCGCAGCGCCCGCTCCCGCTCCTGCCTGCCGGGCGCGGCGGCCCGGAGAATGTCCAGCGCCTCGGCCGGAGTGAGCGCGTCCCGCAGGTACCGGAAGTCGACCAGGTCGACGAGGTCCTCGGCCGGCAGGTCCGCCAGCAACCGCCACAGCGGCTTGCCCTCCCGGGTGGCGCGCAGGTCCCAGGCCGCATTCACCACGGCACCGGCCGCCATCTGGATGACGCCCTTCTGCGGACCGAGCCAGCGCAGTTGGCTGTCGCCGGTCAGCCGCCGGCCGAACCCGCCGAGGTCCCCGAGCACCTCCTCGACGTCCAGCCCGACCACCAGCGGTGCCAGCGCCCGGATGCCTGACACCTGAACCTCGGTCCCCCTGCCGACGGTGAAGGCCAGCGCATGACCTTCGGTCCCGTCATCGGCCCGAAGCACGACGTACGCGGCCGAGTAGTCCGGGAAGGGGTTCATCGCGTCCGAGCCGTCGAGGTGCCGCGAGGTCGGGAACCGGACGTCGTGGGTCTCCAGCTCGACGATCACGGCCACGGGGAACCTCACTCGGACTCAGGTGCTGGGTAGGAACATCGGAGGGATCCGCGAGGAAGCCTTCGATGCGATGATGTAATCGCGGTCACACTGGTTGTTCAGACCTCCGATGTTTGCAGCGCCTGAGCGGCAACGGTAGCGAAAATACATAACGAATTGGTCTCAGCACTCCGATGGATGTCTAGGTCCGACTCTCGCCCCGCGACGGCAGCCGGAGTAGATTCGCCTCAACCATCCGAGCGTTCGGTGAGAAGGAGTACGGAGTGCGGCTGACAGACGGAGCCATCGAACGCATCCGTGACCTGATCAGGTCCGGCGAGCTCCCACCCGGGTCGCGGCTGCCGCCGGAGCAGAAGCTCGCCGAGCAGCTCGGGCTGTCCCGCAACTCCATGCGGGAGGCGGTCAAGGCGCTGGAGATGGTCCGGGTACTGGACTCCCGGCCGGGTGACGGCACCTACGTGACCAGCCTCGCGCCGAGGCTGCTGCTGGAAGGGTTCGGCGCCGCCATCGACCTGCTCCAGGACGACACCCTGCAGGAGGTCATGCAGATCCGGCTCATGCTCGAACCGGCCGCGACCGCCGCGGCGGTGGCCCACATCACCGTGCCGGAGCTGGCGACGCTGTCCGACCTGCTGGCCACGATGCGCCGCACCGCCTCCGACGCCGAGCAGATGGTCCGCTACGACATCGAGTTCCACCATCGGATCATCGCCGCCAACGGCAACGAGTCCCTCACGTCGGTCCTCGACGGACTGTCCGGACGCACCGCCCGAGCGCGGGTCTGGCGCGGGCTCATCGAGGCAGACGCCGCAGCGATCACGCAGGCCGAGCACCAGGCGATCTACGACGCGCTGGCAGCCGGCGACGCCGACCTCGCCCGGGCCGCGGCGCTGCTGCACGTCAACACGTCCGCCAAGTGGCTGACGCAGGTCCTGCGCCGCTCGATGGAGCCGGACCCCGCGGACGAGGGCGGCCCCGTCGAGTAGGGCCGCCGCTTCGCCGCGGTGACAGCCTCCCGGCCCCGGCTCACCGCGATCGGGTTCGGCCTAGGGGTAGATCACCGTGTGCTCGCGGCACATGGCCACGTACTTCTCGATCCTGGCCTCGCGGGTGGCCGCCTTCTTCGCGTCGCCGATCCGATAGAGGATCGCGTACCGGTTGCGGCTGTCCAGGGTGTCGAAGTAGGCCGCGGCCTCGGGGTCCCGGTCCAGGGCGGCCCGGAGGTCCGCTGGCACCTGGACGGTCGCCTGCGGCTCGTAGGCAGCCTCCCAGCGGCCGTCCGCACCGGCCCGCTCCACCTCGGCCAGCCCGGCGGGCCGCATCCGGCCCAGCTCGATGAGTTCCCCGGCCCGCTTCCGGTTCACCTGGGACCACTTGCTGCGGGCCTTGCGGGGGGTGAACCGCTGCAGCCAGTACGCGTCGTCGAGGGCGCCTTTCTGACCGTCGATCCAGCCGAAGCAGAGCGCGGAGTCGAGGGCTTCGTCGTAGGTCACGCTGAGCAGCCCGGTGCCCTTCTTGGCGATCTTCAGCCAGATCCCGACCGAGGACGTCCCGGTGGCCTCCAGCCACCGCTCGAACTCCTCCTGGGAGGGGAAGCCGATGATCGGAAGGCCCTGCTTCTCGGCCGGGTGCTCGCTCGCCGCCATGTGGACTCAGCTCCCCTCGGGCGATCGCTGCCAGGTAGCGAACGTACTGCGGGCCCCGCCGGTGGCAAGCCGCACGGGGCGGGCGCGTCGACTGCGGTGGCGGGCGGGTCAGACCAGGGCGGTCAGGCAGAACGGGTGGCCCTCCGGGTCGAGGAGCACCCGCCAGCGGTCACCCCCGGGCTGTTCCTCGGCGACGGTCGCGCCGAGCTTGACCATCTCCGCCTCGGCGGCGGACACGTCGGGCACGCTGAGGTCGAGGTGCGACTGCTGCGGGACGTCCTGCGACGGCCACCGCGGCGGGTTGTAGGAGTCCACCCGCTGGAAGCCCAGCCGGATGCCCTCCTCGCCCTGCAGGTAGGCGACGTTCTCGTCGCTCCAGATCACCTTCCAGTCGAGCGCCTGCGCGTAGAAGTCGCTCAGCTTCTTGGGGTCGGAGCAGTCCAGCGTGATCGCCGCCAGGGTTGCCAACGCCGTCATGGGACAGGGTTCCTTTCATCGTGCCCGGCGACAGGCGAGTGCCTGCTCAGCCGTGAGCGACTGCCAATCTGGCACAGGAACCGCAGACCGGCCACCGGCGGATCACCGTGCCTGCGCCCCGCGGATCCGGCGGCGGGCGGTGAGGTGCTGGTGGCGTTGCGCGCTGGGCGCGCATGGCCTACAACGCACGGCTCTGCCGCCGAGTGCTGCCGTCCGTGGGTTCACCCTCCCGGCAGGCCCCGGAGGTTCCGCGCGAACCTGTTGGCGGGCCTCGGCGATCACTGCTACTTTTCCCGAAGCCGTGCGAGAGAACGAGGAGGTGGTACCCGTGAACGCGTATCGACATGGGTGCTCCCCTCCGGGGTCACGGTCGGGCGATAGGTCGTCCGGGAGCGCCGTTCACGAGCACTCCCGAAAGGCACGACCATGCGATTCACTTCCGAACAGCGCCTCGACGACGGCGTCCTCGAACGCGAATTCACCCTCGGCGAGATCCCCGGCGTCCTGTGGACGCCCGCATCCGCATCCGAGTCCGCACCGGCGCCGCTGATCCTGCTCGGCCACCCCGGCGGACTGCGCACGATGTACCCCCGACTGGTGGCCCGGGCCCGGCACTCCGCGGCGGAGGGCTTCGCCACGGCCACCATCGAGCTCCCCGGCAGCGGGGACCGGCCCCGTTCCGCCGCCGCCGAGCAGGCCCGCGCCGACCTGCGCCGGGCGCTGGAGGCCGGCGAGCCGGTCGACGACGGAATCGTCGACCGGCTCGTCCTCCCGCTGGTCGCAGAGGCGGTCCCGGAATGGCGGGCCGCCCTGGACGCCCTCCTGTCGCTGCCCGAGATCGGCGGCCCGGTCGGGTACGCGGGAGGGGTGATCGCCATCGGCATCCGGCTGGCGTTGGTCGAGCCGCGCATCGCGGCCGCCGTGCTGTTCGCCGGGAGCTTCGTGCCCCGCACGCGTGTTCGAGGAGGCCCGGCAGGTCACCATTCCGCTGCAGGTCCTGCTGCAGTGGGACGACGAGGGGAACGACCGGCAGGCTGGCCCTGGACCTGTTCGACGCCTTCGGCTCCAAGGAGAAGACGCTGCACGCCAATATGGGCGGGCACACCGGCGTCCCGCAGTTCGAGGGGGACGACGGGAACCGGTTCTTCGCCCGGCACCTGAAGTGAGGCCGGGCCGTCAGGCCGGGCGCTCCCGCTCAGCGCACGTGCTCGGCGTCCGCCAGCCCGGAACCGGGTGACTGCTCGTCGAGGACCAAGCCCATCACGACGACGTCCCAGAGCTGTCCATTGCGGCGCCGAACGTGCTGACGCAGGCGACCTTCGATGCGGAATCCGCGGGAGCTGTACAGGGCCAGTGCTCCACCGTTGTGGGGCCAGACATAGCAGCTGATCTTGCTCACCGACGCGGCCCGGCTCCAGGCGATCATCGCGTCGAGCAGTCCCCCACCGACGCCCTGCCCCCGATGGGTGGCGGCGACTGCCATGCCGAAACTCGCGTGCTCGGTACCGCTCCGGGTGACCGAGAGATAGCCGACCAGTCGCGCATCGTCGTCTTCGGCCAGGAACCAGGCTCCTCGGCCCTCGTCGTCGGCGGTCCGGCACCAGGCATCTCGACGCTCGGGCGTCCACTCAACCGGCGCCTCAGCGCCGATCCAGAGCCCCTCGGCGGCCACGGCCGAGTACAGGGTGCCAACCGCGTCGAAGTCGATTGAGCTACCCCGCCGGACGTTGAAGCCTGCTGCCCGCTGACTCACTCGCCTGACTCTAGCGACACGGATTTCGCTGCCCTGGCACTGAGCCCACTCCACCCTGATGCCGGGTGTCGGGCATCAGGGACCTGGACGGCGTGGACGAGCAGGGTGGCGTGGGCGGGGCTGGAGTCCGGCCCCGGATCAAGCAATCGCCAGGTGCATACGCAGGCCCGCGCCGAGCGGTGTCGTGACATGGTCGCCGCCGACGAACCCGACGGCCGAGTAGAAGGCCGACGCGTGAGGATTGGCGGTGACCGACAATCGCCGGTATCCGCCCGACCTGTTCGACTCCACCGCGTCGGCGATCAGCGCACGGGCCACGCCTCGACGCTGGAACCGGGGGTCGACGAACAGGTCCTCCAACTCGAGGTCGCGATTCGAGCCCGGCACCACGGTCGAGAACCCTAGAATCGCGCGGTCCACCACCGACCCGCCCTCCGCGAGTCGCGTCCGGCCGCCGGCGATCCATTCACCGGTGAAGACGAGGAACTCGGGGTGGGCGAGAAGGTGCGGCGCGTCGCCCGCGTTGGACAAGGAGGCCGCCCGGTACACCTGCTGCAGCTGGGGCAGATCGGCCGGGAGCGCCGCACGAGTCGTCAAGGCCGACCACGCCGTTTCACGCACTGGCGAAGTGCAGCATCGGGCCCTCGCTGCGTCAACCTCGTTCTCCGTGGCGGTAGCGGGGAGGAGATGGGCGTCAGATCGGCCGGGGTCGGGCGGGGAGCCGGCGGACGGCGTCGCCCTGACGAACCGTCCCGCCGACGACCACTCTGGCGTTGAGGCCTCGAAGTCGACGCCGCCTGCCTTCGTCCGTCCAGACGACCCTGTGGGCGTCGCGACCGAAGCGAGCGGCGAACTTGGCGCATCCAGTATGCGGCTGGTCGGTCACCTCGATGATGGCCTGGTCCCCGATCGCCAGGCGTGAACCGGCCGGCAGCGCGTCAGAGCTGAGGTCGAGATCAACGTACAGCTGGTCGCCGGCCAGGGCCCAGGCATCCCGATCGGGGCCGGCGATCAGCTCGATGAATCGGGAGTTGATGACATTCAGTTGCATGTCGGGGTGAGGCGAGCCGTCGGGCATTCGTGAACTCGGGCGCTGGTTCCAGCTGTCGCCCCTCAGCCCGCCATCCTGCTGGAGCACGGCGAGGGGCAGCACCTCGCGGACGTCGATGGCAGGGCGGCGGACGACCAGGGCCAGGGTGCCGACGTCCCCGCGGGAGTCCAGCACCTGGTCCAGCCCGGCCTCGATCTCCTCGAGGGATCGATGACGTACGGCGATGGGGTCGTCCACGGCATGACTGTGCACCCCTGGTCAGGGCCGCCGTCGAGGCCGTTCTCGGGATACGAGACCGGCACGTCCTCCTCGTCCTCCCGGCCCCGTGGGAGCCCTCCAGGTGGACGGCGTCCGCGCACGGGGTTCACGGAACCCGGCCACGCCGTGACCGCCGCCGGGGTGAAGGTTCCGACCCCGTCGGGCCGTTGCGACGTGGCCGATCCTGCCGATCCTGCCGATCCTGCCGATCCTGCCGGAGTTGCCGATGCTGCCGGAGTTGTCGGTGCTGACGGTCAGACTGCGGGCGTGATGACCTTCGTGATGGTCCCCGGCGCGTGCCACGGGGGATGGTGGTACGCGGACGTGGTTTCCGCGCTGGAGGTTCGTGGACACCAGGCGCGAGCGCTGACGCTGACCGGGCTGGACCCCGAGGTGGAGTCGGGCCCCGCACCGATCGATCTCGACACGCACGTCGGTGAGGCCTTGGCGGCGGTCAGGGCGCAGGCTTCGGCCGGCAACGGACCGGTCGTCCTGGTCGGGCACAGCTACGGCGGCAGCGTGATCACGGGCGTGGCCGATGCCGCCGCGGACGACGTGGCCGGCCTGGTGTACCTGGACGCGTTCGTCCCGCAGGACGGCGACTCGTGCTACTCGATGGCGGATGACGAACAACGACGGTGGTACATCGGCGGTGCAGCCGGGACCGGACTCGGCGTGGCCCCCCTGCCGTTCTTCGAGTCCCGGGCCCGTCCGCATCCGATCGGCACCCTCCTGCAGGCCTCCAAGCTGACCGGTGCCTGGCGCGCGGTGCCGGTCAAGCACTACGTGGCTGCCGACGGATGGCCTGGCCGTTCCCCGTTCGCCGATGTCGTCGACAGGGTCGAGGCGGACCCGGACTGGACGGTCCATCACTGGCCCACCAGCCATAACGTTCTGCGGGACGGGCCGGATCGCCTCGTCGACCTCCTCCTGTCCTTGCCGGAGGTGGGGTAATCCGTTCCGTCCGCGTGGCTCGGCCGCGGTCACACGCAGCTGGGAGACTGCGGAGGCAAGGATGCCCCGATGGCGGTCGGGCCGAGGTGCCCGACGGTCGTGGTCGAAGGCGCACGGGAGGCGGTATGCCATCTCCGCAGTCGCTCAGCGAAGCCGACCGCCGAATCGTCGCAGCGTGGGCCGCCGACTGCGCAGAACATGTGATCGCCCTCTTCGAGGCCGAGGCTCCAGCTGATGATCGCCCTCGGGCACTCATCGCCCGGACCCGCGCATTCGCGCGGGGCGAGCTGAGGACCGCCGAGGAGATTCGGCGTCGGTTCGCCGGTGGCGTCGGGACGAGGGACGTGAGCGCTCCTGCGGCAGCCGCGGCTGCCCGAGCCGCAGGCCAAGCCGTCGCCGTGTGTCACATGGGCGCACACGCTCTCGGTGCCGCTGCCTATGCCGCCAAGGCCGCCGGCCTTGCCGACCCCGACCGGCCAGAGGCCGTCGACGAGGAGATTCGCTGGCAGCTCGACCACATGCCGGCACAGGTCCGCGACGCCCTACGAACGCTCCCGCCCGTCGGTCAGAACCCGTCGGGCCCGCTCGGGCCCGGACTACTCGCATCGGGCCGACTCGGCGCCATCGTCCGGGCACTACAGGCCCGTCTCGCCCAGCCCACCCCGGACTAGCCCAAGGCGGCCATCGGTGCCGCCCGGCAGGCGTGTCTCGTGACGCGCGGGACTGGGGCGGTAGAGATCTTGGCGCGCGGGCGCGTCGCTGATCTCGGCCACTTGGGGTCGGTTCTTGCTCGGAAATCTCTAGCTATGTAGAGTTCCCGTGTGCCGCGACGCCGAAGGGTTCCCTCACCTCAGACGTGCGTCGTGCTCGGCGCCCTGGTGGTGCGGCCCGGGGCGTGGCGCTACGGCTACGAGTTGGGGGTTGAGGTTGGCCTGAAGTCCGGCTCGCTCTACCCGATCCTCATGCGTCTGGCCGACCGCGGCTACCTCGAGGCCTCGTGGGAGTCCGCCCCGCCGGCGGGTCGCCCGCCACGTCACCTGTACCGGTTGACGCCGGAGGGGCTGGCCCTGGCGCGGTCGGTGGTGGCGGACGACGCGTCGAGGACCGCCGTGGGTCGGGCCGGTTTCCGGCCCGCCTTGGATGGCGGTTCGTGATCCTGCTGGCGGCCGTCGCGGTCGTCGTTGTGGCGGTGGTGCGGTTCGGGCGCCGGGCTTGGGCTGCGCGCGGCGATCTGGCCACATTCGTGGTTGAGGGGTCCTCGCAGCTGTTGGGGTCCGCGAGACCTGGATGGGCGCAGGCCCTTGTGGCGGAACTGGGGTCCATCGACGGCCGTGCCGCCCGATGGCGGTTCGCCCTGGGGACTGTCCGGGTGGCACTGATCGCTGCTCCCGGGGTGTCTCGCCGGGCCACATCGCAGCGGGTGGGGGGCGTCGCGGTCGTTGTGGCGGTGCTTGCGCTGGCGGGGGTCGTCCAGCATCGCGCGGTCGCGGGGGGCGGCGGGGTCGACTCACGGACGGGAGTCGACGTCGTTGCGACCCTCGTGATCGTGGCTGTTCTCGCGGGCCAGGGGTGGGTTGCCGGGCGGCAGACCCAGATGTTCTGCCTCGGGGCCGTGACGGCTCGCCGCTGGGGGGTCACGGCCGGAGTCCCGATGGGCATTGCGGTCCTGCTCGTGGCGACTCCGCTGACCGGCGACCTTGGCGTCCCGGCCGCAGTACTGCCCGGGCTGGTCCCCGGCGTCGGCGTGGTCGGCTGTCTGGTTGCCGGCGTTGGTGCCGCACGGGCCGCCGGGGATCGGACCGCGGGTCGCCGCGCCGGTGGGTGGGCAGCGCGGGTCGCCGGGGCGATCCTGGCCCTCGGGCTGCTGTCCGCCACGCTCTGGGCCGGCGACTGGTTCGCCCACGACCCGATGACCGTCAACGCCTACCGCGCCGCGGCTGGGTCCCGGCCCGCGACAGGGTCTTCACCCCACGTCGGGAGCATCACAGAATTCGTGGCTGCCCAGAACCTCGACACCGCGTTGATGGTTGGGGTGCTGGTCTTCCCGCTCCTGGGGTTCGCGTCAGGCACCCTCGGCGGGCTGCTCGGCGCGCGCCGAGGTTCAACCCGCCACCAGGAGGCGACCGCCCCGTGATCCTCCTCGCCCTCGCCCTGCTCGCCGGGCTCACCTGGTGGCTCGCATCCCGCCGATCCACCCGGCGGGAGACCGGGACCGACGTGCCGCCGCCGAGCAACCCTCCTCCCCCGGCCCCGGCCCCGGTCCCGGTCCCGGTCACCTGGGTGCTGGGGCCCCCGACCGGGGATGTCGCGCTCAGCATGATCGGGCTGTCGAAGACCTACGGACGCGGCCCCCGGCGACGGCACGCCCTGGCCGGCCTCGACCTTGTCGTACCGACTGGCACGGTGGTCGGGCTCGTCGGCCGCAACGGGGCCGGCAAGACCACCGCGCTGCGCTGTGCCCTCGGGCTGGTCCGCCCCGACGCCGGGACCTGCCGGGTCCTCGGCGCCGACAGCGCACGCGACCTTGACCGAGTCATCCATCGGGTGGGCGCCCTGATCGAGACACCCGGGCTCGCGGCCGGCCTGTCCGGACGGCAGAACCTGGCGACGCTGGCCCGCGTCGGCCGTCTCGGGCCGTCCGACGTCGCACGGGCTCTGGCGAGCACGGGGCTGAGTGAGCGCGCGGACGACCCCGTGGCGACGTACTCGCTGGGAATGCGACAGCGGCTCGGCATCGCGACCGCGCTGCTGCGAGATCCCGAGCTGCTCATCCTCGACGAACCCGCGAACGGGCTGGACCCGGCCGGCATCGCGGACATCCGCGCGCTACTGAGCGAGCTGACGGGCGAGGGCCGGACCATCGTCGTGTCCAGCCACATCCTCGACGAGGTGGAACGCACCTGCGACCGGATCGCCATCATCGATGCCGGACGCTGCCTGGCCGTCGGCCCCGTGCGGGAGGTCCTGGCGACCGCGGGCGCCGGCACGCTGACCCTGAGGGTCGACGACACGGGTGCCGCCCAACGCGCCCTCACCTCCGCCGGGATCCCCACCACGGCGACGGCCGGGGGCCTGCAGGTCGCCACCCGGGACGCCGACGCGGGCCGGGTCGCGGACCTGCTGGCCGAGCAGCGGATCCGCGTCACCGAACTGCGCCATGACCGGCCCAGCCTGGAGGACGTCTTCCTCGGCCTGGTCGCCCGCCGCGAGCAAGGGGACGCAGATGACTGACCTGCTGGTGGCCGACCTTGAACGGATCCTCTGGCGGCCGCTGAGCCGGGCCGCCGCTCTCTTCACGGTCCTGATCATCGTCGCCGCCGCTGCTGTCGTGTTCATCCGGACCCGAGGCCCCAACCACCTCGACCCCGGCGCTGGGATGCGGACGGCCTTGCTCAGCGCGGCGGCCCCACTCGCCCTCACCGGACTCACCATCGGCGCGGCAAGCCTGGGGGCGGACTACCACAGCAGAGCCCTGGCCACCCTGCTGACCTGGGAGCCGCGCCGCCTGCGCGTCCTGGCCTCACGGGCCACGGCCGCCGCCACCGTCACCCTGGTGGCGTCACTGGCTGCGCAGCTCCTGCTCGTCGCATCCCTCGCACCCGCCGTGCTGGCCCACGGCACGACCACCACGCCGCTGCGGCAATGGCTTCCCGCCACCGCGTGGCTCAGCCTGCGCTGCGCACTGCTCGCGGCCACCCTGGCGGTCATCGGAGTGGCGCTGGCCGCCATCAGCCGCAGCACGGCCGCCGCCCTCGTCGGCGCGGCCGCCTATGTCGTCCTGCTGGAACGCACCATCCTCGCGACGCTGCCGGCCGCCGGCCGATGGCTCCCGATCAGCGACTCGATCGCGTGGGCCAGCGGCGATCCCGGCATCCACGTGGCCGGCCCATCAGGCACGACCCCGCAACCCGGCGCCGCCGGGCTCGTCCTGCTCGCCGTCATGACCGGCCTGTACGCCCTGGCTGCCACCCTCTTCACCCAGCGAGACATCACCTGACCAAGGTGCCCGCGACCGGCCCGCCCGGCTCGCTGATACGCGGTGACGAGCCGGCTCGGAAACCATCGCGCGAGCCTCACCCAGCACCTGCAGATCGACGGCCGAGGCGGTGCAGCACGACGTCGACCCGTCGTGGGTCAGGGCGACTGATCGACTGCGGTGGGGCGCGATGCGCGCCGGCTCACGGGAGAACCGTCGCCCGGCCCGCTCACCTGAACTGCATGCTCGTGGTGACGACGGAGCCCGGGGTGAACGAGCTGAAGGTCTGGCTGACCACCTGACCGTCGGACGCCGTGATCCGCAGGGTGAAGGCACCGGACCCGAACCCCTTGGCGTCGGTCAGCGTCCCGTCGCCGCCCCGGGTCAGCGGCGTGAACGCGCTGCTGCCGGCCTTGCGGACCTCAAGCTTCACCACCGGCAGCCGCGGATTGCGCACCCACAGGCTGGCCCACCACGGGTTGGCGCCGGTCTGGTACTGAAGCCGGATCGGCCCGTTGGCCGGGCCCTTCACCAACCGCCAGGTCATCGGCCGCGGGTCCGCCGAGGTCCCCTGCGGGTCAACCTGGTGGATGGCGTTGAAGGCGGCCGGGCTGAGGTCCATGTCGCCGGGCGCCTTGGAGTAGCCCGTCTGGACGATACGCACCAGGATCGTCTTCCCCATTCGGGTGGTCACCAATGCGCTGGCGTCGCACAGGCTGCCGTTACCGTTGAGGGACAGGTCGACGCCGGCGAGGTACTCACCCTCCAGGCTCTGCACCGACGACGGGTACGGGCCGCAGGAGACGGCGTTCCACTCCACCGGCCCAAGGTGGTAGCTGCCGTGGTGGACGGCGCCGAACGCCTGGCCCGCACCGCTCGCGCCGCCAGCCTTCGGCTTCTCCGTGGCCGCGGCCTTCGTCGCCGTGCGGGCCGCCGTGGGACTGGACGCCGCGGCCGAGGGGGACGCGACGGTCGACGGGGCGGCCGAGCCAGTTCCCGTGGCCGTCGTCGCCGTGGCCGTGGGGCCCTGCGTCCCGGTCAGCGCGACCCGCTCCCCGGCGGCACCCGACCCGCCAGACCTGCTGATCCAGAACAGGCCCAGGGCCACCAGCAGCACCACCACCCCCGCGATGCCCGCCCACGTGAGAGCCCCGGAGCGTCGACGCGCCCGCCCGCCGGGACGCCGGGGCCGTCGCTGCCCGGGCGCCGGCGCCGGCGGCATCTGCGGGCGGATCTGCGCCATCTGACTTCTCCTGTACGTCGAGGTCTGCCGGGAATCGGAACGAGTCGATCTTGACCCTCGAGCGTCACGCACGCCCCATGAGGCCCCGATCACGGCGTCCGCGACACCCCTGATCGGCCACCCACCCGGGCGGCACGGCCCCGTGACCCTTCATGTCCTTGACCTCCCGTCTGCGGCGGCTGAGTCGTTGGGCCCTCTACCGCTCGGCGATGAAGGAGAGTGGTTCCGGCTCCCCGAAGTTGCCCGCAGATTCGAAGTGTGACCTAGACCACATACACCCCTCGCGTAAATGGGCGAGCCCTGGCGGTTCGGCGCGTCGTCCCAGGTCAGAAGGCCGCATGCTCCCCGACACCAGGAGGTGAGACGTGGGAGCGAGCCGATGATCGGCCGGCCCACCCCATGCTGGGCGCCCCGCAGGGGGGCGGAACGCCCGCGGCCGAGACAAGCCCGGAGCGCTTGCCGGCGCCCCGGGCGGCGGGTCAAGGAGCGGACAGGTAGCGCACGACCGCCAGGACGCGACGGTGATCGTTGTCGGAGGGGGGCAGGTCGAGCCTGGTGAAGATGTTGGTGATGTGTTTCTCGACCGCGCGTTCGGTGATCACCAGCGCCAGAGCGATGGCCGTGTTGGAGCGGCCCTCGGCCATCAGGGCTAGGACTTCGCGTTCCCGGGGGGTGAGCCGGTCGAGGCCGTCGGAGCCACGGCGTGCCGCGTTCATGAGCTGGGTGACGACCTCGGGGTCGAGCGCCGTCCCGCCGGCGGCGACCCGTTCCAGGGCGCGGCAGAACTCGTCGACGTCGGCAACGCGGTCCTTCAGCAGGTAGCCGACGCCCGCGGCCCGACCGGCGAGCAACTCGGTGGCGTAGCGGGTCTCGATCCACTGGGAGAACACCAGAATGCCCAGGTCAGGGTGGGTGCGGCGCAGCGCCAGCCCGGCGATGAGCCCCTCATCGGTGAACGTTGGGGGCATCCGGATGTCCACGATCGCCACGTCCGGGCGTTCGGCAGCAACCGCCTCACGCAGCGCGTCCGCATCAGCCACGGCAGTGACCCGGTAGCCGCGCTCGCCGAGCATCGCCACCATGCCCTCCCGCAGGATCGCGGAGTCCTCGGCGAGGATCAGACGCAACGGCGCGGTCTCGGTCATGGCTCAGCTCCCGTACGCGGGGTGCGGGCACTCACGTCCGGCCCGGTCACCGGCAACACCACGGCCACCTCGGTCGGACCTCCCGGCGGACTGCTGACGCTGAGGGTGCCGTCCACGACACCGACTCGCTCGCGCAACCCGCGCAGCCCGGAGCCTGCTCCGATCCTGGCGCCGCCGTGCCCGTCATCCCAGACGCGAAGGGTCAGCCGGTCGCCCTCCTGGACGGCGTCGATGCGGGCCGAGCGGGCGCCGGAGTGCCGGGTGACGTTGGTGAGAAGTTCGGCGACGCAGAAGTAGGCGATGGTCTCCACCGCCGGGTGTGCGCGCTCGACGGGTCGGGCAGGCAGCCGCGTGGCGACGCGGACCGGCAGACCCGCACGGGCGGCCAGCGTCTCCAGGGCCGCGTCCAGTCCCATGTCCAGCGCGGGTGGGTGGATGCCGCGGATGATGTCCCGCAACTCCGCCAGCGCCTCGGTAGCCGTGGAATGCGCCGCGTCCAGCAACTCGTCAACGCCGTCGGGGTCGTTGTGGGCCAGCCGGGTGCGGGCGCGGGACAGATTCATCGCGACGGTGACCAGCCGCGCCTGAGTGCCGTCGTGCAGGTCCCGCTCCACCCTGCGCAGCGTCGCCGCCGAATCCTCGACGGCCACGGCCCGGCTGCGCTCCAGATGGCGGACCCGCCTGTCCTGCCGGGGCAGGCCGAGGAGTGTGGCGATCAGCCAACGGTCCAACTGGGCGAACCAGCGGATCGGCCATGCGGTCAGGAACACCGTGACCGCCCCGGCAGCTGCCACCAGCAGCGACCGCGGCCAGGTGTCGATCCAGTACGGCCCGATCTGGAACAGAGCATGGTGGCGCACCCCGTGGGCGTCGACGTTCGTGGCGCCGGTCAGCCACCACAGCAGCGGGGAGATCACCAGGAACCACGACTCGACCCACAGCAGCACCGCCCCGTAGGCGCCGAGGAACGTCAGCGGCAGCTTCAACCCCAGGAACCCACAGGTCCTCCACCCGGTCCGGTCGGACAGCGCAGCGCGCAACCACCCGGTGGCGCTGGATCTGGCCCGGAACGGGGCGGGTGCCGGAACCGGGGCGCGCAGCATCACGGCCGACAGCCACCGGTAGACCGTGCCCCAGCCACGCGCGCCGACCACTGCCACCGCGAGCACGGGCACGCCGAGGAACGTGACCGCCAGCACCGCCGCGACGCCAAACCCCACGACCAGGTATGCCAGGCCCGCCACCCCGACCGGAACGCAGGCCAACAGGTAGGCGAACTCCCTCCAGGTCCGCAAGGTGAACGGCACACGCAGGAACCCGGCCAGGCCCCGGCGAACTGGCCCAACGGCCGGTCGCCACCCGGCTCGGGAAGAGCCCCCGCCGATCATTGCAGTCACCATCTCAGATGTCGGCCAGCTAGACGCCGCGCCGGTCCAGCACGACGGCGGCGACCACGATGAACAGCACCGCCCAGGCGGCACAAACCCCCAGACCGGCCCAAGGACCGACCAGCTCGCCGGCGCCATCGGCGGACATCACCACCGAACCCGCCGTCCCGCCGGGCAGGAACGTGCCGAGATCCTCCCCGAGCCTGCCAGGCAAGAAGTTCGCCACTGTCGGAACCACCACCAGCGCCCCCAGGGCGGCACTCACCGCCCCACCCACGTGCCGGATCAACGCCCCGAGCGCCACCCCGAACACGCCCATCAATGCCAGGAACGCCCCCGCCCCCAGCAAGGCCCGCAGAACACCCGGATCGCCGAGCGCGACAGCCACCCGGCGCTCGATGACGGCCCGTCCGATCAGGAAGTCGACCACGGCGACCAACTCCCCGATGCAGAACGCCACCACCACCAGCGACACCGTCTTCGCCGCCAGAAGCCGCGCCCTGCTCGGCACCGCCAGCAGGCTGGATCGAATCGCGCCGGTGGAGAACTCCCCGGCGACCGTGAGCACGCCGAGCGCCATCACCACCAGTTGCGCCCAGACGAACCCCGGCTGCAGGATCAGCCCGATCGGATCAGCCTGCATGTGGGCACGGTCGGCAGGCGCCAGAGTGGACCACTGGGCGGTGTACACCGACGTGGCCAGCACACTCACCCCCACCCCCGCCACCACCGTCGCTGCCAACGACCATACCGTCGAGCGAACCGAGCGGAGCTTCGTCCACTCGACCCCCACCAGTTCCACGAACCGGACCGGTGGCAACGACCCCGCGCCGGCCTGCCGATCAGCTCCTACCGGGGTCACGCCGTCCACCTGCCCTTTCCACAGCGGCGCCCCGCGTCGCCGCGAGGAACGCCTCCTCCAAGTCCGCGTACCCACCGACGAACTCGTGCACCGGACACTCCGCCACCAACCGGCCCGCAGCCAGGACGACCAGGTCGTCCGCCGTCCCTGCCATCTCCCGCATCAGGTGACTGGACACCAGAACCGTCCTGCCCTCAGCTGCAAGGCGTCGCATCAGCGTGCGGATCCAGGCGATCCCTTCCGGATCGAGACCGTTGAACGGCTCATCCAGCAGCAACACCCCCGGATCGCCCAGCAGCGCGGCCGCGATCCCGAGCCGCTGCCCTGTCAACGGACAAGATCATTTCCCTGTGGGCGGACAGTTGATCTCCGCGTTGGCGGACAGTTCATCTCCCTGTCCGCGGTCAGCTGATCTCCCGGGCGGTTAGGTCAGGGGGATCACCCCCGCTCCGGCGGTGGCCTCGGCCAGGCGCAGGCTGGTGCCTTCGGTGAGCACGACGTGGGCGTGGTGCAGGAGCCTGTCGACGGTGGCGGTGGCCAGGGTCTTGGGCATGATCGTGTCGAAGCCGCTGGGGTGGATGTTGCTGGTCACGGCCACGGACCGGCGTTCGTAGGCGGCGTCGACCAAGCGGTAGAACGCCTCGCCGGCGGCCTGGCCGGCAGGGAGCATCCCGATGTCATCGACCACGATCAACTCGGCGCGGGCGATCCGGGCGATGGTCTTGGCGACGGTCCCGTCGACCGCGGCCCGCCCGATGGTGGCGGTGAGGGATTCGAGGGTGAACCACGCGACCCGCATCCCGGCGTCGATCACCTTGTGCGCCAACGCTTCGACGAAGTGGCTCTTGCCCGTGCCGGACGGGCCTGCGACGGCCAGGTTCTCCGCCCGGCCGATCCATTCCAGGGTGGCCAGTCCGGACTGGGTGCCGGGTGGGATGGAGGAGTCGGCTGCCCGCCAGGACGCGAAGGTCTTCCCGGCGGGCAGTCCGGCGGACTTGCGGCGCATCCGCCGGGTGGCTTCGTCGCGGCCGGTGATCTCCTCGGTGAGCAGGACCCGGACGACCTCGGCGGGGTCCCAGCGTTGGGCCCGGGCGGTCGCGAGGATCTCGGGGGCGGCGGCCCGTAGGTAGGGCAGCCGCATCCGGGTCAGCACCGCCAGCAGGTCCGGGGTCAGTGGTGGCGGGGCCGGTGCGGCCGGGACCACAGCTTGGGGCAGGTCAGTCTCGGTGGCCAGACCCGTTGAACGGATTCCCACCCGCCGGGCGGGTCGGGTGGTGTCCGGGCGGGTGGTGGTGGCCGCGGGGCTCACTGCGTCTCCTCCGGGTCCGCGGGCCGGCGGGTGAGGTCGAGTTCGGCCTGCACGGTGCTCACACCTGTGGTGGTGAACCCGGCCCAGCTGGCGGTGCCGGGTTGGACGGAGTGGGTCTCGTCGGCGTGGACCAGGTCGGCGCCGGAGGCGCCGGTGGCGCGGTGTTCGACGATGGACAGCAGGTCGGCCTCGGCGAACCGGCCCGCGGCTGCGGCGACTCCGAGGGCCTCATCCACCACCGTGGTGCCGAGCAGGGCGGCCAGTTCGACGGCGTCGGCCATCTTGGCGCGCACGCGTTGCGCGCCGACCGCGGCGGCCTCGACCAGCCAGGCGTGCGCCCCGGACCCCAACGCCAGGAACGCCTTCTCGGCTGGGGTGACCGCCCGCGGGGTCGGGGTGCGGGGCCCGCCGTCGGGGTTCTGCGGGTGGCCGGGGTAGTGGCCCAGGTCGATCTGGGGCCGACCCGGGGTGGACAGGGCGTGCCGGGCGACTTCGACCAGCCCGACCGCGCCCTGTCCGGCTGCCCAGGGCGGCGGGACGGGCAGGGCGTTCAGGTCTGCGACCACCACCAGTTCGTCGCCGTCGGCGCGCACCCACACCTCCGCGCCGACCAGGCCGGGTGGGGTGGAGTAGCGCACCGACCCGAACCGGACCGTCTGATCGGTGCCCACCGACCGGGTCGTGCCCAGCGCGAGGGTGTGCGGGTCTGCGGGCAGCGGGTGCAGGCGGGTGCGTTCGACGTCCAGCGATGACGACGGGGTCCGGGCGGTCTCGCGGTGCACCCGGGTGTTGACGTGCTCGCAGAACCCCGCGCACGCCGTGGCGAGCTCGGCGAACGACCGGTAGGCCGGGCGCAGGTTCGCCTCGGTCGGGACCAGGTCGGCCTTGGCGATCCGGACGGTGGCCTCCGACCCGCCCTTGGACTCGGGGTCGAACGGGACACACGTGTGCACGGCCATCCCGTAGTGCCGGCCCGCCGCGACGATGTCCGGGTGCCGCACCGGGATCCCGGCGACGTGCTCGACGGTCACCGTCTTCTCGTTGTCCGTCAACGCGTACGTCGGCGCCCCACCCAGGCGCCGCAGGGTGGTGTCCAGGCACGCGATCAGCGTCGGCAGGGTGCGGTCCCAGGTCGGGATCACCACCCGGAACCGGGACCAGGCCAGCCACGCGCAGAACAGCAGCGTTCCCCTCAGCGCGCCGTCCGCCCCGGGCACCCGCGGCCCGTACCCCCAGTCGAACTGCAGCCACAGGCCCGGCTCGCTGATCCACGGCCGATACGTGCGCCGGTGCCCAGCCCGCCACCGCGCCTTCGCCTCGTGCACGGCCCGGCGGGTGGTCCGCTCGTCCCCGGCGAACCCCAGCACCACCAGCCGCTCATGGACCTTGTCCGCCCGAACCCCCGCCTGCGAGCGGTCCACCCACTCCTCGACCTTGTCCAGGAACGGATCGATCAACCGCTCCCGCCGCCCCGGCCCACCCACCGGGGCCCCCGCGTCCCGCGCGGCGACATACGACCGGACCGTCTTCGCGTCCACCCCCGCCAACCGGGCCGCCGAGTGCGCGCAGCCCGTGGCGTCGAACGCCTCCAGAATCTCCATGATCTCCCTGTCAGACTTCTTCAACGGTCCCTCCGGACGGTGGCTCACACGAGGTGGTCAGAGACCTCGCAGCCAACCGCCGGAGGGATCACTACATCGGGACCGACACGACCCGTCACCAGGGCCGCAGACAGGGAGATCAGCTGTCCGCAGGAAGGGAGATCACCTGTCCGCCCACGAGGAGGTTGCCATGTCCGCTCTCATGCCCCATGCCCAGCGACAACCGGCCCGCGCGCCGCCCTGCCACCGCCGTCAGACCGACCAGCTCCAACACCTCACCCACCCGGCGACGGGGCAGCCCCTGAGTCTGCGCCAAGCACGACAGGTGATCGGCCGCGCTACGACCGGGGTGGAAACTGCGCGCCTCCAACAGGGCACCCGCCACGAGCATCGGGCGCGGCCATTGCCCGTACCGCAACCCCCCGATCGTCGCGGCCCCTGACGTCGGCCGGTCCAGCCCAAGCACCAGCCGCACCGTGGTGGACTTCCCTGCACCATTCGGGCCGAGAAAGCCCGTCACCCGTCCCGGCCGAACGGTGAAGCTCACGTCGTCCACCGCAAGAACGCCGGCGAAGCGCTTCGTCAGACCGCTGACCTGCACGACCAGCCCGCCCGCCCCGGCAGCAGGACGACCGTTGGCCGCCACGCCGACCCGACTCACCGCCGCACCGCCGATCGAACCCGTCGCCCCGGTCCGCGACGACGGCGGACCCACAGCCCCCCAGCCACGAGCGCCAAGACCCCCGGACCGCAGTGCACGGCCAGCACACCGACCAGCGAAGGACCACCCCAATCCCGCGCGTAGCTCGGCGGGTCGGCGACATCGATCACGAACGGCTCCGCCACCGCCCGGATCGCGAAAAAGGCGCCAAGCGCCACTGCAACGATCCCGAGCATTCTCTTGCGCATGTGTCCATGCTCGATCCGCCGAGCCGCCCGCTCGATCGAGCTGACCGACCAGTTCGCAGTACGGCTAACCGAACCCCTCAGCAGACCAGCCGACACCGACCGACGTCACCGTCGCACAGCATCCGCGTGTCATCTACGATCGGATCTCGGGCGTGTCGCGACCGACGACGGAAGCAACGGCCCAGCTCACGAGTACGTTCCGGGGTTTGAACTCATCCCCGCAGGTGGTACTCACCTGGGTACTCGAGTGGACCTGCTGGGGCCCTCTCCCCTTCCGAGGTGACGTCGCTGGTGGGCGGCTACCGCGCCGGGGCGGCCGTGAAGAACCTGGCGATCGAGTTCGGGGTCCACCGCACCACGGTCACCCAACATCTGCAGCGCAACGGCGTCCCGCCGCGTCCCGACCAGGGACACCCATGGTCGTGATCGATAGCGAACACCAGGTCAAGCGGTGGCGGGTCCCCGGCCGTGGTGCTCCAGCCTCTTCTGAGGGCCGTTCCGGGGGATGGCGTCGCCGGCGGTCGTTCCGGTCAGAGCGGGGGCGCGGGTTGGTGTCGTTGGCGGTCGTGTTCGGCGCGAAGGTTGGGCCCGAGCAGGCCGACCAGGGCGGCAGCGGGCTCGTGCGGGTAGGGCAGGTTCTCCACGAACGACACCGCGATGGGCTCATCCACGGCCCCGCCCCACTCCCGTTCCAGAAACTCCAGAACGGTGCGGACCTCGTCCACATGACCGGCCAAGAGGTTCTCGACCTCCTGGCGGACCACGTCCGCCAGGAACAGGTGGACCAGCACATCCTCGTGATCGCCGAAGGTGTTCTCGCGGGCCAATGGTTCAAGTGCCGGCACGACCGTCACCATCCGATCGACGAATGCCTGGTTTTCAGGCGCCTGTCGCCAACCACGCTGCCCGTTCAGCCAGGCCCCGAGCTTGGGGCCGAGGGCGCTCGCCGGGTCGGGATCGGACCTGTGCAACATCGGCACCAGGAACGCCGACTCGATGGCCGAATCCACCTCGGAGTCGAAGCCGTACTCAGTTTCGAGCATGTGAGCTAATTCAGCCAGCGAGGCCAAGGCCTCGGCGGAATGCGCGCGCACCTGATCGAGCACGGGAAGGACGTAGTCGTAGAGGGCCGTCTGCACCACCATGTCGTCAAAGCCAGTTGCGTGGCACTCATCCCTCGCCGCATCATAGTAAGGGCGAAGTTGCGGAAAGGCGGCAAGCGCGCGCGCTACGAATCCCTCGACCGTTTCGGCCATCACTTGCCTCCCAGTGCTTGCTGAAGTTCGCTCCTCAAACGCCACGCCCACTTCACATCCTCGCGAGACGCCCCGACGCCATACCGGTCGATCCACTTCTGCAGCGCCTCCATAGATTCCCGCGCCTTGATGGAGTGGAACTTGCCTTCGGTGGGGCGTCCGGTGAGCAGTTCGTTGCGGACGGCGTCCATGGTGGTGCCGTCGCCGACGTGGTTGGGGTTGTCGGCGCCCTTCCACAGATTGTCGACGATGCGGCGCAACTTCCAGTCCCGCACCTGCCTCGGCAATTCACGAAGGCGCCGGGTGGGCTTGATCGAAAATGAGGAAAAGTGCTCCTGACCTGCAACAATAGGACTTATCGAGGGTCCGTTTGAGGCAGCAGAGGGAGCACTTTTCCGGTGCAACAGCGTACGGGATGGGCCCGCGATCTGCGGGTGCGGGTGGCGGGCAAGGGCGTGGTGTCCCACGTGGGGTCGGCGCTGCTGCGCCTGCTCGGCGATCGGGTCGGGTTGACCGCCGCGTTGAGCAAGGCGTTGGCCGTTCGGGGGTTCGACCCCGACCTGGATCGAGGCCGGGTCCTGGCCGACCTGGCGGTGGCGGTCGCCGACGGTGCCACCGCGATCGACGACATCCGGGTACTGCGCGACCAGGGCGAGTTGTTCGGGCCGGTCGCCTCCACCACCACCGCGTGGCGGTGCCTGAACGAGATCAGCGACACCCAGCTGGGCCGGATCGAGCGGGCCCGCGCCAAGACCCGCGCTCACGTGTGGCGGCAGATCGTGGCCCGGCACGGGCGGATCCCCTCTGCGCGAACGTGTTACGGCGACCTGGGTAAGACGGTCGTGATCCGCCTGGACGCCTCCATCGTGATCGCGCACAGCGACAAGATCGGGGCGAAAGGGACATTCAAGGGGACGTATGGGCACCATCCGCTCCTGGCCGTGTGTGACAACACCGGGGAGCTGCTGGTCGTCCTGCTGCGCCCGGGCAATTCGGGGTCCAACACCGGGTCCGACCACGTGAAGGTCCTGGACGCCGCGATCGCGGCGATCCCCTGGCCGCACCGGCGGGACCTGCTGGTCACCATCGACGGCGCGGGCGCCGGCCATCAGATCATCGACCACATCACCGCGCTCAATGCACGGCACGGCCACCGGGTGGCCTACTCGATCGGGTTCGACCTGGACCAGCGCACCCGTACCGCGATCACCCGCCTCGGGCAGACCGGGTGGGAACCGGCACTGGACCCCGACGGGTCGCCCCGCGCCGACGCGGCCGTCGCCGAACTGACCGGCCTGCTGCGCACCTCGGTCGGCGGGGATCAACTGTCCGGCTGGCCGCCCGGCCTGCGAGTGATCGTGCGCCGTGAACCGATCCCCAAGGGCATGCAGGTCTCCCTGCTGGAACAACACGACGGCTACCGGTACCAGGTCATCGCCACCAACACCGTCGGCGGGCAACTGCAGCGCCTCGAGGCCCGTCACCGGGTCCACGCCAGGGTCGAGGACGGCGTCCGTAACGCCAAGGCCACCGGGCTTCGACGACTCCCCTCAAAGTCCTGGAACATCAACGAAGCCTGGTGCCAGGTCGTGGCCCTGGCCACCGACCTACTCGCCTGGACCCGCCACCTGGCCCTGACCGGCGACCTCGCCCGCGCCGAACCCCAAACCCTGCGCTACCGGCTGCTGCACACCGCCGCACGCATCACCAGAGGACAACGCCAACGCTGGCTGAACATCCCACCCGACTGGCCCTGGGCCGACGACCTGCACGACGCGTTCACCCGCATCCTGGCCCTGCCCGCCCCGACCTGACCAACGGCCTCACCGCCCCGACAAACCCCAGGAAGGACACCCCGACCGGCCCGTGGAACCGGCGCCCGGCACGACAGCCGGCACCACCACACGCCCCACCACCAAAACCAAGATCCACACGACGTCAGCCCGGCCCGTCAGGACACCACGTCACGGCGGCGAAAAATCGAGGCCTGTGGCCGGGGCCGCGGCGGCTGTTGGGGCAGGTCCGGGACGGCGCTCCCACCGCCGCCACTGCTGGTACCACCCGGTCCGCCGGCGTTGCCGGCCGCTTGGGACAGGACGATGCTCAGGGCACCGAGGCTGGCGGCGGTGGCGAAGGCGCTGCTGACCGCGATCGTCGGAACCAGGACGCCCGCGGTGGTGGCGACCAGCCCGATCGAGGGTGGGAAGAACACGAACGCCGCGATGAGCAGGGCAACCCCGGCAACCAGCAGCAACATGGACAGCGCGTCGAGCACATGTGCCCGGACAGCAGGGTGGCCGAAGGCTGGGTGCCGTGCAACCAGGCCCACGCTGTGGTCGCGGCCAGGACGAACGAGCCGACAGCGGTGGCGATCCGCAGTTGGAGGCGGGCTGCGTTCTCGGCGACGGGTGCGCGCAACGCTGCTGGCAGAGCCCGCACCAAGACGGCCGGCTGCCAGACCAGCAGCCCGAGACCGACCAGAGCGGGAACGACCAGGACCAGCAGGAACGGCACACGGCCAGCGAGGGTCTTCTGGACGCCAGCAGCCGCCGGGGTAGAGCCGATCCCGTAGTACACCAGTGCCGGAACCAGCAGCACCGCCCACACCAGTAGCGGACACCATCGGCGCAGCCATGACCGCGACCCGCCGTCGACAGCGGAACCCGCCAAGGACGGCCTGCCCACCCCACGCCAGGCGGTCGCCGACTCCGCGAAGTCCAACTGGTCACGCACGCGCGCGACCTCACCCAGCAGGTGCTCGGCGGTCGCGGGGACGGGCGGGTTCGCCTGCGAACCGACCCTGCGGCCGGAGTTGACCTGATGCAGGGCCGCCCGCCGCAACAACGTGAACCGGGCGATCACCAGCGGCGTCCACGGCAACCCCAGCACTCCGCGAACGCATGGGCCACCGCTCCATCCTCACCACCCAGCAGTACATCTCCGCCGCGAGCACCATCGACACCACCGCCGCCGACATCCTCGACGGACTCCTCACCACCAACGGCAGCCCCAAGCCCTGAACCGCCCGGCAAGATCCGGCCGGCAGAGGAGAGGTCTCGCTCACATCCCGGATCCGCCGACAGCACGACGTCATCCGGACTTGATCGATATCGACAAAACGCTATAGTAGGAGGATGGAGACAACGTCCGGGACAGCGGCGGCGGTGCTGCGGGAGGCGCGTCGCCGATCCGGGTTGACGCAGGTGGAACTGGCCCGGCGAGCTGGAGTGGCCCAGAGTGTGATCAGCGCCTACGAGTCCGGCCGTCGCCAGCCCGCCCTGCCGACGCTGGCTGCGCTGATCCGAGCTGCGGGCCTCGACCTGGCCGTCACGGTGCGCCGACCACCGGACCGGACTCGGGCGCTGACCGGTCCGATCGGGCGGATCGTGCGGCAGCGGCGGCGGGAACTGGTCAGCACAGCCGCCCGACACGGAGCAGTGAACCTGCGGGTGTTCGGCAGCGTCGCGCGAGGCACGGACCGTCCGGACAGCGATGCCGACCTGCTCGCCGACCTGCCCGTGTCCGTGGGTCTGCTCGGCCTCGGCCGGTTGCAGGCTGAGCTGGAGGCCGTCCTCGGCGGTGTCCGGGTCGACCTGATTCCGGCGCAGGACTTGAAGCCAGACATACGCGCGCGCGTCGACGCGGAGGCCGTGGCGCTGTGACCTACCGCGATCAGCAACGCCTCTCCGACATCGTCGCGGCGATCGAAGCCATCGGCGAACACATGCACCGCGGGGACCTGTCGGACGGCCCGGTCTTCGATGCGGTCAGGATCCGGCTGCTCGAGATCGGCGAGGCGGTCAAGGCCCTACCGGCCGATCTGCTCGCCTCCGAGCCAGACATCCCCTGGACCCAGGTCGCCCGCATGCGAGACCACCTGGCCCACCGCTACTTCGACACCTCCCACGCGATCCTGCAGGCGACGGTCGATCACGACCTGCCCGAACTGGAACAGGCAGTTCAGCGACTGCAGCAACACCTCCCACCGGATACCGACACCGGAACCGACCACGGCTGAGCCGGGGCACCGTGAGCGGCGCCGTCGGCGTGGTTCGCCGTCCTGGTTCTGGCCGCCACCGTCACCGGTGGAACCCCTCCGGTGTGCTGATCGAGGCGGGCGACCAGGCCCAGGCCCGGGCGGTGGGCCGCTCGGTGGTCGGCCCTTCTCGGGCCAGTCACCGATATCCGTATGGACCGTGCCCCTTTGCACCTCACCCGTCTCGGCCCGGGGACGGGCACGCAGCAGCGGCCCATCTTCCCGACGAGGGTCGGTCAGCTCAGGGCGCGGGTTCGCTCATCGAGGATCTGCCGGCCCCGCGGCGGTAGCTCGGCACCGATGTCGCGGGCGAAGCGCAGGAAGCCGTCATGCCCTGGGAGCGTCTGCAGCGCCTGCAGGGCCAGACCCCGAGCCGCTGCAAGGTCCCCACGGCGTTCGGCCAGCCGGGCCCGGAAGAACGTCATCTCCGGCCCGCCCAGTCCGGCACTGCCCGCGATCCGGTCCAGCAGCGACTCCTCCTCGGTACCGGCGAACCGGTCCAGCAGCAGCAGGTGCCACCTGGCCATCGCCTGGGCCCGGTCAGCCCGGATCGAGTCGCTCGTCCGCCAGGACGACCCGCGCCGGCCTGAGGTGGCGGCGTCCGGCTGGTCCAGCACCGCCAGGTAGCGCTCGGCGAAGCCCGACCAGCTGTCCGGCACCGGCAGCATCCCGGCCAGCACCGTGGTCAGGCTGGACTCCTTCTCACTCACCCGCCCGAACCCCCGCCGGGTCCACCCATACGGCTTCTCCCAGCGCACGAACTGCCCGGCCGCCTGCTCGGCGAATGCCGGGAACCCCCGCACTGCCAGCACCCGCGCCCACAACACGCCCACTTCAAGGATCTGCCCCAGCTGACGACCGATCGGGAGGTCATGGACGCTGTCCACGACTTCGTCGATCGCTGGACGAACGCGGACCACACAGTGACCCTCCCCTCCGGGGTTCACCTCATCGACTTCCACCGCGGCGGCGTCGGCGCCGCCCATCTGCCACCCCCGACGTCACGGTGAACAGGCGGACGGCGCTGCCCCTGCCGGACCCCCTGACCTCGGCGGCCCGCAGCCTGGCAACCCAACTCCTCGGCCCCGGCCGGTACTGCATCGCCTACGGATCCCACGCTCGCGACCACCACGGGCCCTCCTCGGACCTGGATGTCCTCCACGTGACCCCGGCGCCGCCGTCCCCGACCCAGACCCGGCGCCTGCAGGACCGTCTGATCCAGCTGCACCAAGAACACGGCCTGCACCTGGACACCGAGGTCGCCTACGAGGTCAAGCTCGTCGCCACCCACGCCGAGGTGCGTGCCGCCCTGTCCCACGCCGCGTTTCCCAGCCCGGCCGTCCCGGGTCAGCCGGTGGCCCCGGCGGTGCCCTCGGACGCCGTCTACCTCAACTCCGCATCGTTCAAGCAGCGACTCATCCTGAACGCCTTGACCAGCCCGAATGTCTTCCTCGGTGGCGACGTGGACACCTTCACCGAACACACCCACGCAGCGGAGGCCTCCCTGGCCGTGCTATCGATGCGGATCCTGGCCGATCAGCGACAACCCGCCGGCCTGGCCGCGTTCACCCTGGATCAGGCGCTCGACGCCATCCTCGTCGGGCCAGGCGAAGCCACCGGGGAGGACTTCCTCGGCTACCACCGCTCACCGTCCGCTCTGGCGACTCTGAACCGGGGACTGCACCGGCTCATCCCGCCACGGATCGCCGCACCCGACCGCGAAGCCACCTGGCGGCCCGGACCGTCCTGGGCAGGAACCGCGACCGCAACGACGGCCCTGGGATACTGGCTGCCGTCACAGCGGCAGTGATCCCTACCAATGTCCGGTCCTGCCCGATCGCCCTTCCCGAGTTGGAGCACCACATGGACCAGCAGCACGTCGTCGTCTCGTTGACCGACCAGGTCGCCGACGCGCTGCGACGAAGCATCACCGCGGTCCTGCCCGACCACGCTCACGCCGACCCCCTCGTGCGGCCCTCCGACCACGCCGACCTTCAGGCGAACGCCGCTCTCGGCCTGGCCAAAGCCGCCCGGCGCCGCCCGGCCGAACTGGCCGAAGACCTCGTCGGCCAGCTGGCCACCGGCCCCGGGCAGGTCATCGCCGACGCCGCCGTCTCCGGCCCGGGTTTCCTCAACCTGACCCTGAACGACGCCGCCGTGTGGCGCAGGTCCGCGACCGGCTGTCGGCTCCCCGGCTGGGCCTCGACCGCCCCGAGACCAGCCAGCGCACCGTGATCGACTACTCCGCCCCGAACATCGCCAAGGAGATGCACGTCGGGCACCTGCGGACCACGATCATCGGCGACGCACTCGCCCGGATCCTGGCCTTCCTCGGCGGCGAGGTGATCCGGCAGAACCACCTCGGCGACTGGGGCACCCAGTTCGGGATGCTGATCCAGTACCTCGACGAACACCCCGAAGCCCCCTGGCACGCCGACCAGCTGGACGCCGGCACCGACGCCATCGGCGCCCTCGACAGCCTGTACCGGGCCGCCCGCGCCGCCTTCGACGCCGACCCGGCCTTCGCCGACCGGTCCCGCTCCCGGGTGGTCGCCCTCCAGGCCGGGGACGCCGCCACCGTGAACACCTGGAAGGCGATCATCGCCGAGTCCCAGGGCGCCTTCAACGCCCTCTACGCCCGGCTCGGGGTACTGCTCACCGACGACGACGTGGCCGGGGAATCCTTCTACAACCCGATGCTCCCCGAGGTCGCCGAGGAACTCGAACGCCGCGGCATCGCGGTGGACAGCCAGGGCGCCCTGTGCGTCTTCGACCCCGACGTCACCGGCCCGGACGGGTCACCGATCCCGCTCATGGTCCGCAAGAGCGACGGCGGCTACGGCTACGACACCACAGACCTGGCCACCATCCGCTACCGCACCAACGAACTCAAGGCCGACCGGATCCTCTACGTCGTCGATTCCCGCCAAGCCCTGCACTTCCGGCTGATCTTCTCCGCCGCCCGCCGCGCCGGCTGGCTCACCGACGACGTCGAGGCCCGCCACGTCCCGTTCGGGACCGTCCTGGGGCCGGACGGGCGGCCCTTCAAGACCCGATCCGGTGGCACCGTGCGTTTGTCGGACCTGCTTGACGACGCCGTCGCCTCAGCTCGGGCCACCGTGCGGGAGAAGAACCCCGAGATGCCCGACGCTCAGGTCGAGCAGATCGCCGAACAGGCCGGGATCGGCGCGGTGAAGTACGCCGACCTCTCCACCTCCCGGATCAAGGACTACACCTTCGACCCGGTGCGGATGACCGCGTTCAACGGCGACACCGGTGTCTACCTGCAGTACGCCCACACCCGGATCTGCTCCATCCTCGACCGCGCCACACCCGATGCGGCGGACGCCGACATCCCCGCAGGCAGGCCAGCGGATGTGGATGTGGCCCTTCCCCTGCACCCTGCGGAGCGCGGACTGGTCCTGGAGCTCGACCGTTTCGGCGCCGTCCTGACCGAGACCCTGGCCGGCTACGAACCACACCGCCTGTGCGGCTACCTCTTCGCTCTGGCCAAGGCCTACTCCGACTTCTACGATGCCTGCCCGGTCCTCAAGGCCCCCACCACCGCCGCCCGCGGCAACAGGCTCGCCCTGTGCCGCCTCACCGCCGCCACCCTCGCCCAAGGACTGGACCTGCTCGGCATCGCCGCCCCCCGCGTCATGTGAATACCCCCGCGCACAGCACGACCTCGCTGCAGGCAACCGAACAAGACCAGGGGTCCCAGGATGCGGGACAGGTAGCGAGATCACGCCATGGTGGGCTGGGCGAACACCGTCCGCCCAGCCCACCCGGTCACCACCGGCGCCCGCTCACACCTCGATCAAGACTGGAAGCCGAGCAGAGGCACGTCGTACAGGTCCGGACTCCTGCGACGCAGCAGGGCAGGGTCGCTGACCTCGACGACGACCATCTCGACCAGGAATTGGACCTTGGCGCCGAGTAGGTGGCTGGTGTGACCGACGGCGGAGTGTTCCTTCAGCCCGCAGGCGACGTGCAAGTGAGGCATCAGGGCGCCGCTTTCCGGGTCCCGCGCCAGCGTGCCTCCCCCGACGGCTTCGACGTTGCTCAACTGAACGGCGTCCCAGACCGGGCCGCCGGATCACTCAGGCGCCTGCAGGTGCCGACCAAGTCGACCGACTCGAAACCAGCAATGAACATCGGCAGGTACGCGCTGGAGACCCGCTCCGCGTCGCAGAAAGCCTCCAGGGTGGGGAAGAAGTCGTCCCCGTGCTCGAACACGACCACGAACGTTCGACCGGCCTGTACCTGACGCGCCTGCATGCACCCAACTGTCCCAGACGATCATCGTCCCCTCGGCGCCCATCAGCGAGCCCGCAACCCCGTGCGACTTGCCCTCGACGGTCGCGACCGTCGAGGGCAACTGGCGAGACAGCGCGTTGGCAAGCCACGCAGTCCACGCGGCGACGCCAGGCCGCCCACGCCCCATCCAGCTACGCGCTACGCAAAGTCACAACCCCTACGGGGGCCTGGTGTTTTCGCCGTGGTTCGACCGCTTCTGCACCGCAGAGTCCAACGGCAGATCCGTGTGACATACGCCACGTTCGCGGCCGTCGGAATCCGGCCAAGTCCGGCGAAGTTTGCCTACGCCTTGCCTACAAATGATCTAGAGGCCCACTCTCGATCTTGAGAGCAAGCCTCTGACCTGCGGTTTTGTTGTGGAGCTGAGGGGATTCGAACCCCTGACCCCCTCCATGCCATGGAGGTGCGCTACCAGCTGCGCCACAGCCCCTTGCTCGCCTGCGACGGCCGGCTCTGCGGAGTCACCGTTGAGGCTCCGCGAGTCTACCCTGCGCGGGGGGTGGCACTTCAAATCGGTTCGCGGGCGCGGCGTGGGTGTTGTACGAGAGCAGCCGCCACGCAGCTGCAGGGGCCTGGCCGGGGGTCAGCTCGCCCCAGTGCGCGTTGCCCAGCACGCCGAGCAGGTGCCAGTGCCCGGGGGGAAGGCCGAGCAGGGCGACGATGCTGCCGCGGAGCACGCCGCCGTGCGCGACGGCCACCAGGGTGCCGGACTCCAGCGCCTGCGCGTGCTCGCGCAGGGCCGCCGAGCAACGCGTCGCAGCCTCGCTCCGCCGCTCCCCGCCTCCGACACGCACGTCCTCGCCGTGCAGCCAGGCCTCCAGTTCGTCACCCATCCCGGCGGCCGCGATCTCGGCCCGGGTCAGGCCCTGCCAGCGGCCGGCGTCGATCTCGCGCAGACGGGGATCGAGCGTGACCACGGCCCCGAGCCTCGCCGCCAGCGCCTCGGCCGTCTCCTGTGCCCGGGACAGGTCGGAGGAGACGATCCGCACCGCCCCGCCGTCGGCGGTGACCTCGTGCAGGGCCCGCGCCGCCGCGGAGGCCTGCGCGCGACCCACTTCATCCAGCGGGACGTCGAGCTGGCCCTGCCACGTCCCGGAGTGGTTGTGCCCGGTACGGCCGTGCCGCAAGACGATGACCCTGCGGGCGCTCACGTCGCTCGGGCGCCCGCCCCGCGCACCTCGGCGGGCAGTTCCACCACCGGGCAGTCCCGCCACAACCGCTCCAGCGCGTAGTACTCCCGCTCCTCCGCATGCTGGACGTGGACCACCAGTTCACCGAAGTCGAGCAGCACCCAGCGCCCCTCGCGCTCCCCCTCGCGACGGGTGGGCTTGGCGTGCAACGTCAGCAGCCGCTCCTCGACGGCGTCGACGATGGCGCGGACCTGCCGGTCGTTCGGCGCGGCGGCCAGCAGGAAGACATCGGTGATCACCAGCTGGTCGCTCACGTCGAGGGCGATGATGTCGGTGGCGAGCTTGTCGGCGGATGCGAGCGCCGCAGCGTTGGCCAGCTCGATCGCGCGGTCGGATGCGGTCAAAGGGTGCACCTCTCGTGGGACGTGCTCCCAGCCTCTCACGCCCTGGACGCCGGGCCCCGCGTCAGGCTCAGGAAGCCGTCGCCGCCGGACGCGGTCCGACCAGCACCGCTGCCGGCAGTTCGCGCCGCAGCACCAGCTCGGCAGCCGTCCGGTCGAGCTGCGTGCCCGCCGCCTCCCCCGGCCCTGCCGACTGCACGGGCAGCACCGTGGCACGCAGCCCGGCCCGGAGGGTGCTCGGCCTCAGCTCCACCAGGAAGCCCCCGAGTTGCTCCGCCGCCAGCGTCGAGGTGGACGCCGCGCCGAGCCCCGCGAGCTGCTCGCCGGCCGCCCGCCCGGTCGCCGGGAGCCCCGCCACCACCTGGCCCAGCACCACGGCGAAGCGCTCCAGACCCACCGTCCCGCCGCCCGCCGCGGCGGCGACGAAAGCCACGGCCTGCGCCCCGGACAACCGTTGCCCGGCGCCCGCGGCGATCACCACGTCGCCCGAGCGCACCTCCTGCTCGACGGTGGTGACGACCCCGCCGGCCGCATCCACCAGCTGGGCCAGACCCTCAACGCTGAGCCGCCAGCTGCCGTCGATCCGCACCCCCAGCGCACCCGAGACGGCGCCCTGCGTCACACCGACCGCGGACCCGAGGGTCGAGCCCAGCGCCACCGGCCCGGGTAGCGAGGTCCGCACCAGCAGAGTCGACGGCACCAGCACGCAGGTGGCGCCCGCCGGTCCCAGCGCCACTACGGCAGCGGCCAGCAAGTCCGGCCCCCGGGTCAGCTCGGTGAGCACCACGGCCGCGGTCGGCGGCGCGGGCCCGGCAGCGGTGGAACGCCGCAGCACCCACAGCCCCCCGGACACTCCGAGCGCCACCAGCAGCGCCACGACGACGGCCAACGCCGTCAACGCCGTGTCACGGGGTGGCCTGGGACCCCAGGGCGTGTCCGGGGCGCTGCTCCGACGGCGCGCCCGGCCCCACCCCGCGGCCCGCTCAGGCAAGCACTCCCACCGCCTGCCGGTAGAGGCCGTACTTGGCGATGTACTGCACCACCCCGTCGGGCACCAGGTACCAGACCGGTTCGCCGCGGGCGACGCGGGCGCGGCAGTCGGTCGACGAGATCGCCATCGCCGGCACCTCCATGAGGCTGACCCGGTCCGCGGGGAGCCCCGCATCGTCCAAGGTGTGCCCGGGCCGCGTCACTCCCACGAAGTGGGCGAGGTCGAACAGGTCGTCGCTCTCCTTCCACGACAGGATCTGCGCTAGCGCGTCGGCCCCGGTGATGAAGTACAGGTCCGAGGCCGGGTACTCCGCCTTCAGGTCCCGCAACGTGTCGGTGGTGTAGGTCGGCCCGTGCCGGTCGATGTCCACCCGGCTGACCGTGAAGCGGGGATTCGAGGCTGTGGCGATCACCGTCATCAGGTACCGGTGCTCCGCCGCCGAGACCGGGTTGCCGGACTTCTGCCACGGCTGACCGGTCGGCACGAAGATCACCTCATCGAGCTGGAAGGCGTTCGCGACCTCGCTCGCGGCGACAAGGTGACCGTGGTGGACGGGGTCGAAGGTGCCGCCCATCACCCCGAGGCGGGCGGGCAAGGGGCGCACTTCGGGGGCCGGCCCGTCAGTGCCGCTTGCTCGCATTGCGGAAGGCGAGCGTCACCCCGAGCAGGACCGCGAAGACCGCAACGGCCGCGAGCGCGAACGCGGCCGGCGGCATGGGCAGCTTCGTGGGCTGCTCGGCGGCTGCGACAAGCAGGGTGGTTGCCATCGTCCTCGCGGCTCCTTCTCCAGGTGGTCCGGCTCGGGGCCGCCGCCACCCGCACCCACCCCGGTGAGCACCGGGCTGACGGGGCGTACGGCTCCGATGAGAGAGTGTCGCACGGCCTCCGCACCGGGGGGCCACCCGGAGGTCAGACCCGGAGGGACGAGCCCAGCCGTGCCACGACCAGTACTCAGCGTCGTCATCCCCGCCTTCGACGAGGAGGCCACCCTTCCGCTGCTCGCCGAGCGCCTGCGGCCGGTGCTGGACGGCCTCGACGAACCCTACGAAGTGCTGTTCGTCGACGACGGCAGCAGGGACACCACCCCGGTGATCCTGCTGCGCCTGCGCCGCGGCTGGCCCCAGCTGAGGGTGGTGCGGCTGCGGGCCAACTCGGGCCACCAGGCGGCCCTGTCGGCGGGGTTGACGCTGGCCCGCGGTGAGTGGGTGGCCAGCCTCGACGCGGACCTGCAGGACCCCCCCGAACTGCTGCCGCAGATGCTCGGGGTGGCCCGCGACGAGGGCGTCGACGTCGTCTACGGGGTGCGCTCCGACCGCAGCACGGACACCGCCTTCAAGCGCCTCACCGCCCGCGCCTACTACCAGCTCATGCGCCGGCTGCTGGGCGGGCACCTCAGCGTCGACGCCGGGGACTTCCGGCTGATGAGCCGCGCCACGGTCGACGCGGTGAACAGCCTGCCCGAGCATCACCGCGTCCTTCGGCTGGTGGTGCCGGCCCTCGGCTTCCCCAGCACCGAGGTCGGTTACCGGCGGGAGGCCCGCGCCGCGGGCGTGACCAAGTACCCGCTGTCCCGGATGGTCCGGCTGACGGTCGACAGCCTCACCGGGTTCTCGGTGGCACCGCTGCGGCTGGCCACCTGGTTCGGCCTCGGGGGTGCGGCGGCCACCGGGCTGCTGCTGGCGTTCGCCCTGCTGGCCTACGTCACCGGGCACACCGTCCCGGGCTGGACGTCCACGTTCGTCGCGGTCGCCGCCGTCGGGGCGGTGCAGCTGCTGTGCCTGGGCCTGCTCGGGGAGTACGTCGGCCGGCTCTACACCCAGTTGCAGGGCAGGCCCTCGTACTTCATCGCCCACGACTCCCTCGACGACGCCCCGTCGGCCGAGCACCAGGAACGGAGCGCGCGGCCGTAGCCGGTCTCGGTCACCGCGGGCGGCGGGCCCGGGCCAGCAGCGACACGCCGGGGAGCCCGCCGAGGGGCAACTTCCGTTCCAGCGCCACCACCGCCCCGAGAACGGCGTTCATCCAGCCCGGCGGATCATCCAGATCACTCCCCGCGCTGGAGCGGCGGCGCAGCGCAACCGCAGGGCGCAGCAGCACCATCCAGCTGCGCAGCTCCTCCACGGTGAACCCCGCGCCGGCGAGCAGGTCGTGCAGCTCCGGCCGGATGTAGCGGCGGACGTGGCCGACGGCCACATCGTGGGCCGACCACAGCCGCGGGTCGGCCGGCACCGCCACCAGGAACGTCCCGCCCGGGCGCAGCGCCTCGAAGATGCCGTCGGCGGCGGCCTTGTCGTCCTCGAGGTGCTCGAGCACGTCGAAGGCCACCACGAGGTCGAGGCTCGCCGGCGCCACCGGCAATCGGGTGGCATCGCCGCGCAGCACCGCGACCCCGCGCTCGGCGCAGACCTGGGCGCCCTCCGCCCCGAACTCCAGCGCGGCGGCGCGCCACCCGTGCTCCAGCAGCACGCGGGTGTTGCCGCCGCCCGCCGCACCGACATCGATCGCGTCACCCCGGGGCAGCGGGGCCACGGCCGCCGACAGCAAGTGCCGGCGCTCCCGGTACCACCAGTGCCGGTCCTCCAGCTCGGTGAGCTTGCGGACCTCGATTCCTTCCATCCGGGCGGCCGGGCTCAGCCGCGCACGTGGCCGTCGCCGGCCACGACCCACTTGGTGCTGGTCAGCTCCGCCAGGCCCATCGGGCCGCGGGCATGCAGCTTCTGGGTGGAGATCCCGACCTCCGCCCCGAGGCCGAACTCGCCGCCGTCGGTGAAGCGGGTCGAGGCGTTCACCGCCACCACCGCCGAGTCCACCTCCGCGACGAAGCGGTCCGCGGCCCGCAGATCGGTGGTGCAGATGGCCTCGGTATGCCCGCTCGACCAGGTCCGGATGTGCTCGATGGCGTCGTCCAGGCTGTCGACCACCCGCACCGCGAGCTCCAGGGCGAGGTACTCCGTCGCCCAGTCCTGCTCCGTCGCCGCCACCGCATCCACCCCTGCCGCGGTCGCCGCTCCCGCCGCCCGCGGGTCGGCGTGCAGGCGCACGCCCGCCCCCGCCAGTGCCGGCAGCACCCTCGGCAGGAAGGCGGCCGCCACGTCCCGGTGCACCAGCAGCGTCTCCGCCGCGTTGCACACGCTGGGGCGCTGCACCTTCGAGTTCACCGCGATCGCGAGCGCCTGGTCGAGGTCGGCGGCCGCATCGACATAGACGTGGCAGTTACCCGTGCCGGTCTCGATCACGGGCACGGTCGAGTTCTCCACCACCGTCCGGATCAGGCCCGCCCCGCCGCGGGGGACGAGCAGGTCGACCAGCCCCCGGGCACGCATCAGGTGGCCGACACCCTCGCGGCCCCAGGTGTCGATCGAGCTCACCGCGTCCGCGGGCAGGCCCGAGCCGCGCAGCGCGCCGCGCATCACCTCGACCAGCACGGCGTTGGTGCACTCGGCCGCATGGCCGCCGCGCAGCACGGCCGCGTTTCCGCTCTTCAACGCCAGCGCCGCCGCATCGACGGTCACGTTCGGGCGCGCCTCGTAGACCATCCCGACGACGCCCATCGGCACCCGCACCTGCTTCAGCCGCAGCCCGTTCGGCAGGGTCGAGCCGCGGACGACCTCCCCCACCGGGTCGGGCAGCGCCGCCACCTCGCGCACCGCGGCGGCCACCGCGGCGACCCGCGGGGCGTCCAGCCGCAACCGGTCCAGCAACCCCGCGGCCATGCCCTCGCGCTCGCCACGCTCGAGGTCCTCGGCGTTGGCCGCCACGATCGCCTCCGTCGCGGCGACGAGCGCGTCCGCGATCCGGGCCAGCGCCGCGTCCTTGGTCAGCCGGGTGGCCGTCGCCAGGCCCCGGGCAGCCACCCGGGCGCGGCGGCAGACGTCGAGCACGGCGGTGCGGACGTCGTCGGTCCCCGGGTCGGCGCCGGGCTGCGCGGCCCCGCCGGCGCGCAGTTGGGCGTCAGCGATCGTCATGGCGGAAGCCTACGGGGTAGCGGTGCCCCGGGCGCGTGCGGCCGGGGGCCGGCGACGCCGCGTGGGCGGACCTCAGAGGTCCTGACCGTCCATGGGCCGGATCTCGCCGAGGCCCACGACCTGGAGGTTGGGTTCGCGGCTCCAGCGCCGGCGGGCGGTGTCGCGGTCGACCACCTCCAGCCCGACCACCCGCCACGGGGGCAGCCCGGCGCTGGCCTCGTGGTCCTGCCACAGCCGCATCGCCTGCGCGAGAGCACCTTCGATGTCCACCGACTCGTCCCAGTAGCGGATCTCGGCCTTGCTGCCGGCATACCCGGCCGACACCAGGAAGGGCTGCTCCAGGCTCAGCCGCTCCAGCCCTTCACGGACCGTGTCCGCCGGCACCCGGGTCCCACTGACGGTGACGGTGACGAACCACAGGGCCGGTTCCTCGGAGCGCTCGGCCGGCGCCGGACGGTGTGCCTTCCCCAGGCTGATCCCGCGCAGCGGGGTGAGCGTCGCGAGGGCGTCATCGTCACGGTTCGGCACCTGACCAGTGGAGCAGGTCGAAGGCCCTGGCGTCACTGCTTTGGCGCGAAACCCCTCCGTCGTGTCGCCCGACAAACTCGCCGCCGGATCTTCGTGAGTCTGGTCATCTGCCCTGGTCAGAGGCGTAATTCGAGGGTTCTCAGATGTCATTCGGTCACAAACTTGTGACTGCTCGGTCACCGCCCGTGGCACACCGTGCGGCATCAGGAATGTCACCCACCGCGACTCGCGGGCAGCGGAAGACTCACCGCGCTTCGCTCACTCTCCGTGACGGTACGGGGGTCAGCGTCCCTGCCTGCGCCGCTGGCGGACCAGCACCAGGTCATCGCGATGGACCACTTCGCGCTCGTAGCCGGCCCCCAGCTCGCGGGCCAGGTCGCGGGTGGAGCGGCCGAGCAGCGCCGGCAGCTCGGCGGAATCGAAGTTCACCAGCCCGCGGGCCACCGTCAGCCCCGACGGCCCGGCCAGATCCACCGGGTCGCCCGCGGCGAAGCTGCCCTCCACCCTGGTCACCCCGGCCGGCAGCAGCGACATCCGGCGGTCCACCACCGCCGCCACGGCGCCGTCGTCGAGGACGAGGCGCCCCGAGGGCCGGGCGGCGTGGGCCAGCCACAGCAGCCGGCTCGTCGTACGGCCGCCCGACGCCGCGAACCAGGTCCCGACGTCCTCCCCCGCCAGCCCGGGGCCCGCCAGCCCGGCCGCGGTGAGCAACGTGGGGACGCCCGCGGCCGTGGCGATGAGCGCCGCGTCCACCTTCGTCACCATGCCCCCCAGGCCGACCCCGGACGCCCCGACCTTCCCGATCCGCACCCCGTCCAGGTCGTGCGCACCGCGGACCAGCGACACCCGGCTCACCCCCGGCCGCCCCGGCGGCCCGTCGTACAGGGCGTCGACGTCCGACAGCAACACCAGGGCGTCGGCGTTCACCAGGTGCGCCACCAGCGCGGCCAGCCGGTCGTTGTCGCCGAAACGGATCTCGTGCGTGGCCACGGTGTCGTTCTCGTTCACCACCGGGACGACCCCGAGGCCGAGCAACCGGTACAGGGTGCGCCGGGCGTTGGCGTAGTGCGTCCGGCGGACCAGGTCGTCGGCGGTGAGCAGCACCTGCCCCACGGTCAGCCCCCGGCTGCCGAAGGACGCCGTGTAGCGGGCCAGCAGCAGGCCCTGGCCGACGCTCGCCGCCGCCTGCTGAGTGGCCAGGTCGCGGGGGCGGCGCGGCAGCGACAGCGGGGCCAGCGCGGCCGCGATGGCCCCCGAGGACACCAGCACCACCTCCCCGCCGTCAGCGCACCGTTTGGCCAGCACGGTCACGAGCGCGTCGATCCGCTCCGCGTCCAGGCCGCCCTCCCGGGTGGTCAGCGACGAGGAACCGACCTTGACCACGATGCGGTGCGCGCCGGCGAGGTGCTCGCGGGCGGCGCGGCGGGTCACTCCCCCTCCTCGCCGGCACCGCCGTCCGTCGCCGGGTCGGTCCACAGCCCGGCGCCGCGCTCGGCCGCCAGTTCGCCGCGGGCGTCCCGGCGGGCCTGCCGGCGGTCCTCGTACCCCTCGCGGCGCTCCTCCCGGGTCGCCCGCTCCGCGCCGGACAGCCGCGGGTCGCTCCCCCGCGGGCCGGCGCCGACACCGGCCGCGGCGATCAGCGTCGGTTCCCAGTCGAACACGACCGCCGACTCCTCGCCCCCGATCACCACCTCGGCGCCGGCGACCGCGCCGGCCGCCAGCAGCGCGTCCTCGACGCCGAGCCGGGCCAACCGGTCCGCCAGGTAGCCCACGGCCTCGTCGTTGCTGAAGTTGGTCTGCCGGACCCAGCGCTCGGGCTTGTCCCCCCGCACCCGGAAGCGCACCCCTTCCGGCGTCCGCTCGGCGGCCACGGTGAAGCCCACCGCGTTCACGGCCCGCGGCCGCAGCACCACCCGGGTGGGCGCCGACGGTGCCGCCGCCGCCCGCGCGGCAACCACCAGCCGGGCCATGGCGAAGGACAGCTCGCGCAGGCCCTCGTGAGTGGCCGAGGAGACCCGGAACACCTCCGAGCCGCGGGCCCGCAGGTCGGATTCGACCAGGTCGGCCAGCTCCCGCGCCTCCGGCACGTCCACCTTGTGCAGCACCACGATGCGCGGCCGGTGCTGCAGGGCCGGCACGCCGTCGTCCACCGGGTAGGCGGCCAGTTCCGCCTCGATCGCCTCGAGGTCGGACAGCGGATCACGGCCCGGCTCGAGCGTCGCGCAGTCGAGCACGTGCACGAGGGCGGCGCAGCGCTCCACGTGGCGGAGGAACTCCAGCCCCAGGCCGCGGCCCTCGCTCGCGCCCGGGATCAGCCCGGGGACGTCGGCAAGGGTGAAGCGCACCTCTCCCGCCTCCACCACCCCGAGATTGGGCACCAGCGTGGTGAAGGGATAGTCGGCGATCTTCGGCCGCGCCGCCGACAGCGCCGCGATCAGGCTGGACTTGCCCGCGCTGGGAAAGCCCACCAGGGCCACGTCGGCGACCGTCTTCAGCTCGAGCACCAGGTCGGCCTGCGCGCCGGGCTCGCCGAGCAGGGCGAACCCCGGTGCCTTCCGGCGGGCCGAGGCGAGCGCGGCATTCCCGAGCCCGCCCTTGCCACCGGGTGCCACCACGTACCGCGAGCCGGCACCGACGAGGTCACAGAGCACCTCACCGGCGGCGGACTTCACCACCGTGCCGTCGGGCACCGGCAGCACCAGGTCTGCCCCCGAGGCCCCGCTGCGCATGCTCCCCTGGCCCGGCCCGCCGGAGCGTGCCCGCCGGTGCGGGGCGTGATGGAAGTCCAGCAGCGTCGTCACCTGCGGGTCGACCAGCAGCACGACGTCGCCGCCGTCACCGCCGTTGCCACCGTCGGGACCCCCCAGCGGCTTGAACTTCTCCCGGTGCACCGAGGCGCACCCGTGGCCGCCGTCCCCGCCGTGGGCATGCAGGACAACGCGGTCGACGAAGGTTGTCACCGGGTGCTCCCTTCCTGAGGCGCGGACGGGCGGACGGCCACCGGCGACGTGCCGGCATCCGGCGCACCCGCGGCCACGGACGACGAGGGGCGGGCCGGATGCCCGGCCCGCCCCTCGTCACGTCCGATGTGTGCCCGGGCGAGCCTCACTCGCCTGCCGGCACGACGTTGATGACCTTGCGGCCCCGCTTCTTCGCGAACTCGACCGCCCCCGGCGCCAGCGCGAACAGCGTGTCGTCGCCACCACGCCCGACGTTGTCACCGGGGTGGAAGTGGGTGCCGCGCTGGCGGACGAGGATCTCGCCGGCGCCGACGACCTGACCGCCGAAGCGCTTGACCCCCAGCCGCTGGGCGTTGGAGTCACGCCCGTTCCGGGAGGAACTGGCGCCCTTCTTGTGTGCCATGACCGGTGCCTACCTTCTGCAGTCTGCCTGGCGGGCGCACCCGCGCGCGTGCCGTCCGACCGGGGGGCTCAGGTGCCCGCCCAGGGTCACTTCTGGATGCCGGTGACCTTGATCCGGGTCAGCTGCTGGCGGTGACCCTGGCGCTTGCGGTAGCCGGTCTTGTTCTTGAACTTCATGATGTGGATCTTCGGGCCCTTGACCGGCTCGACGATCTCCGCGGTGACGCTCACGGACTCCAGCGCGTCGGGGGCACTGGTCACCGTCTCGCCGTCAACCAGGAGCACGGGGCGCAGCTCGACGGAGGTACCCGGCTCGCCCGCCAGCCGGTCGACGGTCAGCACGTCACCGACGGAAACCTTCTCCTGACGGCCGCCAGCACGGACGATCGCGTACACGTGGAACTCGCTCTCTCATCGGTCCGGTTGTGCCTGCGCCTTCGGCCACCCCCGCGCCGACCGGCGATGAGCCGGTGGCGGTTGCCTGCTGCGCGCACAACGAGGCGCGCCTACGGCGCACCAGGGGTCAAGCGTACGGAGCCGGACTACGGAGGGTCAAACCGGGTGGCCAGTGGCGGGTCGCAGGGCCCGTGGAGCCCACCCTGCGCCGGCCCGCCACCAAGACCGGCCCTCAGCCGGCAACCGCCGCGGGGTCCGCGCCGCCCGCGGGGGCGGTCACATCGTGCGACCCCGTGCCCGAGGCCGCCGCGTCGTCCGCCGCCTTGCCCCCGCGCCCGCCGCGGCTGCGCCCGGAGCGCGACTGCCGGCCGCCGCCGCCCTCCTGGGACGCGGGTGCCTGCTGCTGCTGCTGCTGACGCTTCTCCACCGGCTCGTCGTGAACGACGATGCCCCGCCCGCCGCAGTGCTCGCAGGTCTCGCTGAATACCTCCAGCAGCCCCTGACCGACCCGCTTGCGGGTCATCTGCACCAGCCCGAGCGACGTCACCTCGGCGACCTGGTGCTTGGTCCGGTCGCGGCCCAGGCACTCCAGCAGCCGGCGCAGCACCAGGTCACGGTTGGACTCCAGCACCATGTCGATGAAGTCGACCACGATGATGCCGCCGATGTCCCGCAGCCTCAGCTGGCGGACGATCTCCTCGGCAGCCTCGAGATTGTTCTTGGTGACCGTCTCCTCGAGGTTGCCGCCCGCGCCGGTGAACTTCCCGGTGTTCACGTCGACCACCGTCATCGCCTCGGTCCGGTCGATGACCAGCGAGCCGCCGGAGGGCAGCCAGACCTTCCGGTCCAGTGCCTTCGCCAGCTGCTCGTCGATGCGGTTCGCGGCGAAGATGTCGTCCTGGCCGGTCCACCGTTCGAGCCGCGGCACCAGGTCGGGCGCGACGTGCCCGATGTAGGACTGCAGCGTGTCCCACGCCTCGTCGCCGGAGACCACCAGCCGGGCGAAGTCCTCGTTGAAGATGTCGCGCACCACGCGGATGGCCAGGTCCGGCTCGCCGTACAGCAGCGCCGGGGCGTTCACCGCCGTCGCCTTCCGGGCGATGTCCTCCCACTGGGCGCGCAGCCGGGCGACGTCGCGCTCCAGCTCCTCCTCGCTGGCGCCCTCGGCCGCGGTACGGACGATCACCCCGGCGTCCTCGGGGACGATCGCCCGCAGCGCCTTCTTCAGCCGGGTCCGCTCGGTGTCGGGCAGCTTGCGGGAGATCCCCGTCATCGAGCCGTCCGGCACGTACACGAGGTAGCGGCCCGGCAGGGACACCTGGCTGGTGAGCCGGGCGCCCTTGTGCCCGATCGGGTCCTTGGTGACCTGAACGAGCACCGCTTCGCCCGACTTCAGCGCGTGCTCGATCCGCTTCGGCTGCCCTTCCAGGCCGGCCGCGTCCCAGTTCACCTCGCCCGCGTAGAGCACCGCGTTGCGACCCTTGCCGATGTCGACGAAGGCCGCCTCCATGCTCGGCAGCACGTTCTGGACCTTGCCCAGGTAGACGTTGCCGACGGTCGAGGTCTGCGTCCGGCGGGCGACGTAGTGCTCCACCAGGACGCCGTCCTCGAGCACGCCGATCTGGGTCCTGCCCTCCCGCTCCCGGACGACCATCATCCGGTCGACGGCCTCGCGCCGGGCCAGGAACTCGGCCTCGGTGATCACCGGCCGGCGGCGACCGGCCTCGCGGCCCTCCCGGCGGCGCTGCTTCTTCGCCTCCAGCCGGGTCGACCCGCGCACGCCGGTGACGTCGTCGCTGCCGCCGCCGCCCGCGCCCCTGCGGGCCTCGCGCACCTTCACCACCGTGTTCGGCGGGTCGTCCGGCCCCGGCTCGGCGTCACTGCCGCCGCCGCGGCGACGGCGCCGACGCCGGCGGCGGCTGCCCGCGGTACCTGCCTCGCCGCCCTCGCTCTCGCCGTCCTCGTCGCTCTCCTCGCCGTCCTCGGCGCCGTCCTCGGCGACCGGTTCGGTCTCGCCGCTCTCGGGCTCGCCGTCGCCACGGCTGCGCCCGCGCCGTCCGCGACCGCCGCGGCGGCGCCGGCGGCGGCGGGCGAGGTCGCCGCCCTCGTCCTCCTCGTCGTCCTCGTCGCCGGCTGCGGCGACCTCGTCGACCACGTCCTCGTCGGCCTGCTCGGCGGGCACCGGGCCCTCCTGCTCGGGCCAGCCGGTTCCGGAGGACACCGGTTCGGCCGCGTCCCCTGCCGCCTCACCGGGCTGCGGCGGGCCCGCCGGCCGTGAGGCCGCCCGCCGGGTGCGGCGGGTCGCCGGCGCGCTCAGGTCAGGTGCCTGGAACAGCGGCATGGCCAGCACCGGGCGCCGGTCCGGGTCGTCCTCGTCCTCGTCCTCGGTGCCGGTGACGGTGCCGGTGGCGGCGCTGAGGGCCGGCGCTGCCTGCGGCTCCTCCGCCTCGGGGCCGGCGGCGGACGGACCGCTCGTGGACGGCGAGGCGGTGGCCTTGCCGCGGCCACGGCCACGGCGGGCCGGCGCCGGGACGTCGGTCGCGGGCTCCTGCGCGTCTGCTTCGGCGGCCGCCCGCGCCGGGGTCGGTGCCTTGCGTGCCCGCCTGCGGCGGGTGGCTGCGGGCAGCCCGGCGTCGGGCTCGCCGGCATCCCCCGGCTCGCCGTCCGCCGGGTTCTGGGCTGCGGAGGCCTGGGCTGCCGGCTCGGCCGGAGCCACCTCGGCCTCCGTGCTCGCGGCAGGGGTCGTGCTCGCGGCCGACCGTGCCCTGCTCGCCCGCTTGCGGGCCGTCCGGGCCGCAGGGGCCGCCTGCTCCTGAGCGGTCGTCCCGCTCGCCTCCTGCGTCACCGCGGCAGCGGTTCCGGTCACGGCAGCGGTTCCGGTCGCGGCAGTGGTTCCGGTCGAGGCCGGGCCGCTCCCGGCGGCGTCCTGTTCAGCCCCCTCCACGGCTCCCGCCGGTGGCCCTGCCGGCCTGCTGGCCGCGCGGCGCCGCCGCTTGGGGGCCTCCGGCACGCTGTCGCTGCTCGGGGTCTCGTCTTCGGTAGTCACGGGCGTCTCCCGCCGCCCCGGGTGCCGGCCACACCGACATCAGCACCGCGCGGGGCGTACTCGTAGCGTCGTCACGCCGGGTCCGGCATGACGGAAGTCGTCACCTGTGCCCCCTGGCGATCGCGCTCCCCACATGATGGGCGCGGCACGCGTCAGGCGCCGACGGCGCCCGTGCCGACGGCCAGTGGATCGGCCACCGCACCGCTCGCCCCGTCGAGCGGCCCCTGCGCCAGCCGGGTCATCCGTGGAGGAGACGGGGGCGCGAGGTCGGCCTGCGACCGGAGAGCAGCCAGGACGTCATCGGGTCGGACGGCTGGTGTGGTGTGCCGAACGACCACTTGCAGTATCGCACAGGGGCCTGCCCGAACTTGAGCGACACGGTCCGTGCCGCTCAGCACGCTTGCCGACAGGACGGCCGCGCGGGCGTCGAAGGTGCGTATCCCCGCCTTCGTCAGCCGCTGGACCTCGACCCGCTCGCAGGCCAGGAACGCCTGCACGGCGGTGGCCAGGGTGGGCTCGTCGACCCCGGGCAGCTCCACCTGCCAGCGCGAGGCCTGCAGGCGGTCCGCGAGGGCGCCCCCGGTCGCCGCCACCACCTCGAGCACGTCCAGGCCGGGCGGTAGTGCGGCGTCCAGCGCCGCCCGGATCTCGGCCGGTTCGCAGGCCCGTTCGAGCCCGATCTCCAGGTACTCGGCCTCGCTCGCGGCCCCGGTGGGCGCGGCGTTGGCGTAGGAGATCCGCGGGTGCGGGGTGAAGCCGGCCGAATGGGCGATCGGCACCTGCGCGCGGCGGATGGCCCGCTCGAAGGCCCGCTGGAAGTCACGGTGGCTGGAGAAACGCAACCGCCCGCGCTTGGCGTAGCGCACCCGCAGCCGCTGCACCACGGGCGGCGGCGGCGGACCGTCGGGAGTTCGGGCGGCCAGGGCGGACCTCCGGGGGACGGGCTGGCGTCCAGCACGAGCGGCGAGCAGGAGCGGGCGGTTCGGGCGGCGAGCAGGAACGGCCCGTCGCGGCCAGGGTAACCGTCAGTCCAGCGGTGTCGCGACGACGATGAGGTTGTCCTGGTAGCGGTGGGTCATCGTGTTGAACGGGCCGCCGCAGGTGACCACCACCAGCCGGGGGGCCACGTCCTGGCGGAAGATGTCGGTGTCCTGCGCGAGCCGGGCCTGGCGCACCTGGCTGCGCCCCACCACCCGGTAGCGCAGGATGCGGCTGCCTGCCCGGACCTGCAGCACCTGCCCGACGGTGACGTTGCGCAGCCCTGCGAGCACGCCCAGGCCGTACCGGGCGGAGTCGACGTGCCCGGCGATCACCACGCTGCCGAAGGGATCACCGGCGAGCGCACCCCCGGTCCACCACCCCACCTGCTGCGGGTCGGTGGGGATCACCAGCGACCCGTCGGCACGCACCGACTCGGCGAGCACCGCAGCCCCCACGCCGTCCGGCAGTACCAGCCGCTGCGGCCGGAACGACACCGTCTGGTCCGGCGCGGTACGCCCGAGCGCCGCCGGTGGCGCCTCCAGGCCCGTGGCAGGGTCGTGCCCGCCCCCACCGCCGGACGGGTCGGGGGCCAGCACCGGCGCGAGCGACACCGGGCGGCCGGCCGGCTGCACCGCGGGAGTGGGCCGGACGACCTGCGCCACGAGCAGCCCCGCGAGCCCGGTGAGCGCCACGGCGTACCCGCCGATGCCGAGCAGGGTGAGCGTCGCCCCGTGGGGGCGCTGCCGACGGATCACCGGGTGTGCCGGCCCCCGAAGCTGCTCCGGCCGGCCGCCATGCCGCGGGAGGCCACGAGCAGCGCCACCCCGCCCAGGGCCAGGGACAACGCCCCCGCCCACCCCGCCCCGCCACCGACGAAGGAGGTCGCGGCCTGCCCGCCGTCCCCGGTGCGCACCAGGCGCGGCGTCCCGGATCCGACCACCGGCACCGAGATCACCTGGACCACCGCGTCCGCGGACCCATCGGCCGGGTTCCCCACCGCGAAGACCCGGGTGAGCGTCCCGGCGCGCACGCTCAGCCGGACCGGGGCGAGGATCTCCGGGCCGGTCGTCGCCGTGGGCACGATGTCCACCGAGTACGCCTTGGCCGGCACCACGAGGCTCAGCGACTCACCGTTGGCCACGTTCCGGAACAGCGCAGCGCCGTCGACCCTGATGTCCGCCGGAGGCGCCACCGCCACGTGGGAGACGACCAGTCGTGCCTTGCCGGGGCCCACCGGGGCGGTCGAGTTCGGGAACACGGTGACCGCGGGGCTCATCGCGGAGTCCGCCATCCGGTGCGCGACCACGTCCACGCTGGCTCCGGCGGCGACGGTGAAGCTCGCCTTCGCGAGCGCCCCGGAAGCGGTGAGCAACGTGATCACGTGCTTGCCGGCGGTGACCCGCAGCGGGCCGAGGAACGCCTTCGGCGCCAGCGCCGGGTGCACGTCCTGCCCGTCGATGACCACGTCGGCGGGCGAGCCCACCACGGCGTTGAGCACGTAGACCTCACCGGGACGTTGCGCCGCGGCTGCCGGCTCGGCCGCCGCCAGCGCACCGGCGGCGCACAGGGCCAGCCCGGCCGCGACACCCGCGCGCCGCCACCTGCTCGCCCCCGCCATCGCCGATCCCTTCGTCGCGTTCCGTGGCGTCACTCTAGGCACTGGAGGCCGGCGGCGGGCCGACACACGGCGAAGAGTGACCGTTCGGATGAGAACCGTCGATCATCGGGCCTGTGGATGACGCCGGGTGACCTGACCTGGTTACCCTTACCAGGACGTGGCAGGAGGTGACCATGGCCAGGCGCACCGCGTCCACACCGTCCACCGGCGGCCACAAGCGCGCCGGCGGGGGCACGGCTGCCCGCGCCGCGGGCGCGCCGTCCGTGCCGGACCAGCAGGTACCCACCGAACCCTCGACCACCGTGAACGCCGGTGCCGGCGGTGCGACTCCGCCCGCACCCCGGCCCCAGTTGATCCGCCGATCGCCGGAGGAGACGGCCGCGCTGCGGGCCAGCCTCGCCGACTCCGAGGCGCAGACCCACGCGTTGCGGGCCGAGCTCGACCAACTCCGGCACGACCTGGAGTCCGGCGTGTCCCTCGCCCCCGCCGCCCCCGCCGGGCCCCGCCGCAGGACCGCCACCCGCGCGCTCACCGCGGCTGCGGTCGCCGGGCTGGCCACCATCGGCCTGGCGGTGGCTCTGGTCGCCGGCCACGACGGCAGCGCCGGCACAACCCCGACCGGCCCTGCCCCGAGCGGCCCCGCGGGCGGCGCTCCGGCGCCCGGTGGCGGCGCCGTGCAGGCACCCCTCGCCACCCCCGACCCGCTGCCCTGGCCCGGCGGCGCGGTGAGCGTCCCGGCCGGCCTTCCCGCCGCGGGGCCCGGCATCGACGCACCCGGCAGCGACGTGACCGTGGCGGCCGACCCCGACCAGGTGCACCTCGACGTGTACGAGCAGGTCGTCATCCCGCTGCCCCGGCCGGCGCAGCTGCAGCTGGCGCCGGCACTGCTCACCGGGCTCAAGCCTCCGCTGGGTACCGCCGCGCTGAGCGTGCAGGACCTCCAGGCGGAGGTGGACGGGCGGCGCGGCGAGCTGCTGCCCTCCGGTCCGGCGAACGCCTGGACGCTCACGCTGCCCGCGGGGGCCACCCCCGCCCGGGTGGTGCTGCGCTACCGCGTCACCGGCGCGTTCGTCCGGCAGGAGCCGGCCCCGCGGGGCAGGGTGACGGTGGTGCTCGCCCCCCTCAGCGCGCCGGCGGAACTCGCCGCCGGGATGCCCGTGGAGCTTCGTTACCTCGGCGCCGGGGTCACCGCGATGACCTGCCCGCAGGCGGTGCAGAACCTCCAGCTGTGCGGCAGCCCCGCCGGGACGTCATGGCAGGCCCGGCTCCCGCCGGGCGGCGGCGTGGTGCTGGTGCAGGCGACCCGGTAACTGCTTGCTCGACCCGGTAACTGCTCACTCGACCCGAACCCGTCCGGACGCCCCGGATACCGACAGCGGCAGCAGGCGGCGCCCGGTGGGACCGACCTGGATCTGGGTGCCGAGCTGCGGGCAGACCCCGCAGTCGAAGCACGGCGTCCACCGGCAGTCCTCGACCTCGACCTCGGCGTGGGCGGCCTGCCAGTCCTCCCAGAGCCACTCCTTGTCCAGGCCCGCGTCGAGGTGGTCCCAGGGCAGCACCTCGGTGAAGTCCCGCTCCCGGGTGGTGTACCAGTCCACGTCCACCGGCTCGGCGGCCAGCGCCCTGCCGGCGGCGGACATCCAGCGCTCGAAGGAGAAATGCTCGCTCCACCCGTCGAAACGACCGCCGTCCTCCCACACCGCGCGGATGACCTTGCCCACCCGCCGGTCCCCGCGCGACAGCAACCCCTCGACGATGCCCGGTCGACCGTCGTGGTACCGCACCCCGATCGCACGCCCGAACCTGCGGTCGGCGCGGATCGCCTCGCGCAACGCGGCCAGCCGGGCGTCCACCGTCTCGTGCGCGGCCTGGCCCGCCCACTGGAACGGGGTGTGCGGCTTGGGCACGAAGCCGCCGATGCTCACCGTGCAACGGATATCGCGGGTGCCGCTCACCTCGCGGCCGGTGGCGATCACCCGGGCGGCCAGCGCCGCGATCTGCAGCACGTCCGCGTCGGTCTCGGTGGGCAACCCGCACATGAAGTAGAGCTTCACCTGCCGCCACCCGCTCCCGTAGGCGGCGGCCACGGTGCGGACGAGGTCGTCCTCGGTGACCATCTTGTTGATCACCTTGCGGATGCGCTCGCTGCCGCCCTCGGGGGCGAAGGTCAGCCCCGAGCGACGACCGTTGCGCGACAGCTCCTCGGCCAGGTCGATGTTGAAGGCGTCGACGCGGGTGCTCGGCAGGGACAGCCCCGTGTTGGTCCCCTCGTAGCGGTCCGCGAGCTGGTGGGTGAGCTCGGCGATCTCGGAGTGGTCCGCGCTGGAGAGGCTGAGCAGGCCCACCTCCTCGAACCCGGTCGCCGCCAGCCCCCGCTGCACCATGGCCCCGATGCCGTCGATGGAACGCTCCCGCACCGGGCGGGTGATCATCCCCGCCTGGCAGAACCGGCACCCGCGGGTGCAGCCGCGGAAGATCTCCACGCTCATCCGCTCGTGCACGGTCTCGGCCAGCGGCACGAGCGGCTGCTTGGGGTAGGGCCAGTCGTCGAGGTCCATCACGGTGTGCTTGCTCACCCGCCACGGGATGCCCGCACGGTTGGGCGCCACCCGCCGGATCCGGCCGTCCGGCAGGTAGTCCACGTCGTAGAAGCGCGGCACGTACACCCCGCCGGTGGCGGCCAGCACCTCCAGCAGGCCGGTCCTGCCGCCGGGACGGCCCTGCTGCTTCCAGGACCGGACGAGGTCGGTGATCGCCCCGACCGCCTGCTCGCCGTCACCGAGCACGGCCGCGTCGATGAAGTCCGCGATCGGCTCCGGGTTGAACGCCGCGTGCCCGCCGGCGATCACCACCGGGTGCTGCTCGCCCCGATCGCCGGCCAGCAGCGGGATGCCGGCCAGGTCGAGGGCGGTGAGCAGGTTGGTGTAGCCGAGCTCGGTGGAGAACGACACCCCGAGCAGGTCGAAGGCCCCCACCGGGCGGTGCCCGTCGACGGTGAACTGCGGGACCCCGTGGGCGCGCATCAGCCGTTCCAGGTCGGGCCAGACCGCGTAGGTGCGCTCGGCGAGGGCGTCAGGGCGCTCGTTCAGGACCTCGTAGAGGATCATCAACCCCTGGTTGGGCAGCCCCACCTCGTAGGCGTCGGGGTACATCAGCGCCCAGCGCACGGTCGCCTCCCCCGCGACGTCCCAGGGCTTCACGCTCGCGTTGAGCTCGCCCCCGACGTACTGGATCGGCTTGCTCACCTGCGGCAGCAGCGGCTCCAGCCGGTCGAACACGGATTCGACGGGCATGGGGTTGGTTCCTTCCGGCGGCGGTCGAGGACCCCGTACACGGTGGTCCACGGTGGACGGCGCGACACCGCTCAGCCTACGGGCTCGCTCCGGTGGCGCGCCCTCAGTCAGGGCTCGACTCGTGGATCATCAGCACGGCCGGGATCTCGGCGAGCTGATCCAGCACCCCGGCGAGCGAGAGCTGCAGGTGCTCGCCCGCCGTCTGGTCGAGCTGCTGCGGCGGCGGCCAGGACCCGTCGGCCCGGCGCAGCCCACTCAGCTGGGCCGCCAGGGCGGCGAGGGCGGACTGCACCGACCCCAGCAGCTTCGGGTCGCGCGGCTGCAGCGCGGGCACCAGCGCGCCGAGCAGGAGCTGGGTGCCGGCGACATCGGCGGCGACGGTGGCCAGGCCGCTGCCGCTGCCGGCGTCGGAGGCACCGGTCAGCTCCTGCCGCGCACTCCGCTCCAGGATCTCCTGCACCTGCGCGACCAGCACCCCGACCTGGAGCGGCCCGGCGCCGACCCGGGCCTGCAACGTGGTGAGGTCCGCCAGCAGCGTCTTCCCGGCGCTGAGCAGGTCTGCACGCGACCCGTGGTGCCACAACAGATACTCGACGCGGTGGAAGCCGGTGAACGCCGGGTCGTGCACACCGGCGGGCAGCCCGCCGGGCAGGCCGTCCAGGCGCGACCAGCTCGGCGGCCCGGTGGAGCCGTACAACCCACCGAGTTCCTCCAGCTGCAGGTGCGCCCGCAGCCACTGGGTGCGGGCCGCGGCCAGGTCACCGGCCTGCAGCGCAGCCTGCAGGGCTGTCGCGGCCGGTAGCAGCGCGGCCATCCGCAGCACCACGCGCATCGCGTACGCCCGCGAGATCTGCCGCTGCTCGGTCGCGGTGAGCGGGTACACCGGGGTCGCTGTCGACGTCGATCCGCGCACCGAGCGCGCCGCCGAGGTCGCCGGCGCGAACCCTTCCTCCAGCGGGGTGCACACCCAGGTGTACGAGCCGTTCGGCAGGTCCAGCTGAAGGGTGCGGGTTGCCCCCGGTGCCAGGGTGTCGACCTGGGCGAACACCCCGGTCCCCCCCGCTGCCACCACTTCGACGCGCAGGCCCATCCCGCCGGAGTTGTACACGCTCACCTGCTGCGTGCCGCCTGCCGCGGGCTTCCAGCCGGTGGCACAGCTCGTCTGCGACACCACCAGCTGGGACCCGGAGGCGCCGGAGCAGGCGGCCAGCGGCAGCGTCAGGCCCAGCAGGGCCAGCGCGGCCCGCAGCCGCACGCGGGTGCGCCGTCGTACCGCCAACCCCCGGCCACCTCCCTCGCCGCTGCCTACCCTGCCCCGCGCCGACGGGCCCGCCCAGCCTGCCCCGCGCCGACGGGCCTGCCCAGCCTGCCCGCCGCCCAGCCTGCCCGCCGGCCGGCCGGCTACCGAGTCTGCCTGCCGGGCGGGCTCAGTGTCCCGGGAACCAGAGCGCGATCTCGCGCTCCGCCGCGGCCGGAGAGTCCGATCCGTGGGCGAGGTTCTCCGTCACACCCGGCCCCCAGTCGCGGCCGAGGTCACCACGCAGCGTGCCGGGCGGGGCGAGAGTCGGGTCGGTCGGGCCCATCAACGACCGCCAGCCCTCGACCACCCGGTCCCCCTCGGCGACGCAGGCCACCACCGGACCGGAGGTCATGAACGAGATCAGGGCAGGGTAGAACGGCCGGTCCACGTGCTCGGCGTAGTGCTCGGCGAGCAGCTGCTCGGAGGCCTCGCGGAGCTCCAGCGTGACCAGCCGGTAGCCCTTGGCCTCGATCCGCCGCAGCACCTCACCGACCAGACCCCGCCGTACCGCGTCCGGCTTGACCAGAACGAGCGTGCGCTCCGTGCCCACCATGCCTCCCATCCGCCCGGCGGCGTCCGCCGCGATCTGCGCGGCAGCCTAACCGGGTGACGCCCGGCGCCGGCGGCGGGTGGCCGGCGGTGCGCCGGAGCGCTCAAGGCCCCGCCCGGAGCTGCCGATGCTGCCGGCGAACGCCTCGTCGGGGGGCGGGACGGAGGATGGACATGCCTGCTCTGCCGCTGACTCTCGCGCTGGCCTCGGTGCTCACCGCCGCGATGGCGGGCGCCGACCGGCCGGCACTGGTGCGCAACCTCAGCGGTCAGTCCGGCTCCGCTCAACCGCTGGGCGTGGCCGAGGGTCCCGGCACCGCCTCCGGCTCGGCGTAGCCGGCCTTCTCCCGGTCGATCCGCCCTCCGACCCGCAGCGCCACCACCCAGAGCAGGACGAAGAGGGCGCCGAGGGGATACATCGCCCCCACCCAGAACCCGCTGCCGACGACGGCCACCTGCAGCACGGAGCCCACCACGGACCCCACCGGCCCGCGCTGGAGGCCGGCGGCGAGCAGGCAGGCCAGCGCCAGCCCGCCGAACAGACCGACGGCCACGCCCGGGGTGAGCCCGGACAGGTCCTTCGCGACCAGGCCCGCGAAGACCACCACCAGGGCCTCGAAGCTCAGCACGACGGTGGCGAACATCCGCCGGACCGACCGGGCCGGTGGCCGCGCCGACGCCGGCGCGCTCATCGCCTGCCCAGCAGCACGCGGGCCTGTGCCGCCATGGTCACCGACCCGGTGACGAGCACCCCGCCGGACATGCGGCCGTCGGTCTCGGCCCGGGCCAGCGCCATGTCCAGCGCCTCCTCCAGCCGCCCCGTCGCGTCCACCCGATCCTCACCGAAGATCTCGACGGCCAGCTCCTGCAGCTCCTCCACCGGCACCGCACGCGGCGAGGAGGCACGGGTGACCACCACGGCGTCCAGCACCGGTTCGAGCGCTGCCAGGATGCCCGCGGCGTCCTTGTCCGCCAGCACCCCCACCACGCCCACCAGCGGCTGGAACGAGAACGCCTCCTGCACCGCGTCGGCGAGCACCGCGGCCCCGGCCGGGTTGTGGGCCGCATCGACCAGCACCGCGGGGCTGCGCCGTACCAGCTCCAGCCTGCCCGGGGAGTCCACGTCGGCCAGCGCGGCGCGCACCGTGTCGGCGTCCAGCCCACCCTCGCCACCGAGCAGGGCCTCCACCGCGGCCAGTGCACAGGCGGCGTTGTGCGCCTGGTGCTCCCCGTGCAGGGGCAGGAACACCTCGTCGTAGCTGCCGCCGAGCCCCTGCAGGCACGAGGTGCTGCCCGCCGACGGCGACGGCGCGCTGGACCACCCCGAACTCCAGCCCCTCGCGGGCCACGCTCGCCCCCACCGCGGCAGCCCTGCGCAGCAGCACCTCGGCGGCCTCCACGGGCTGTACACCGATGACCACGACGCTGCCGGGCTTGATGATCCCGGCCTTCTCCGCGCGATGTCGGCCACGTCGTGGCCGAGGCAGCGCTGGTGGTCCAGCGCGATCGGCGTGATCACGGCGACCTGGCCGTCGGCGACGTTGGTGGCGTCCCAGCTGCCGCCCAGGCCCACCTCGACCACGGCCACGTCGACCGGAGCGTCGGCGAACGCGGCGAAGGCCATGGCGACGAGCACCTCGAAGAAGGTCATCCGCGGCTCGCCCTGCTCGGCGGAGCGGGCATCGACGATGTCGACGTACGGCAGGACCTCCTCGTAGACCTCGACGAAGCCGCTCCGGGACCGGGCCGCCCCGTCCATGGTGATCCGCTCGGTCACCTCGCGCAGGTGCGGGCTGGTGAATCGGCCGGTGCTCAGCCCGTGCTCGCGCAGCAGCCGCTCGACCATCCGGGTGGTCGAGGTCTTGCCGTTGGTGCCGGTCAGGTGCACGACCCGGAACGCCTTCTGCGGGTCGCCCATCAGCTGGGTACGGCCGCGACCCGGGCCAGGCTCGGGACCAGATCGTGCTCCGGGGCCCGGCCGAGGATCTCCGCGTAGACCTCCTGCGGCGCGACTCACGCCGCGGCTCGACCCCGATCGTCACCTGCGAGCCGTCACCGAGCACCACCTGCGCCACCGTGCCGACGCCGGCGCCCACGCCGTCGCCGGCTCCGTCGCCGCCGGCCACCGCCAGCTGCAGCGGCCAGGGTCTCCCCGCGATCAGGTCGGCGACGTCTCCACGGCGGCGACCCGTCGGCGCTGCCGGTGTGAGGGACAGCCGGATCCGGTCGCTGACCTCCAGCCCGGCGTCCCGGCGGGCCTGCTGGACGGCGCGGACCAGGTCGCGGGCCAGGCCCTCGGCCTCGAGCTCCGGGGTCACCCGGTGTCGAGCACCACGAAGCCCGCCGCCGGGCAGCACGGCCGACCGCCGTGGTGCCGCCGCGTCGCCCTCGGCCACCACCGTCTCGAGCGTGTACTCGCCCGGCTCGAGGGCTAGTCCCGCCGCCGGCCACCACGCCGTCGTCGTCCGCCGTCCAGTCGCCCGCCTTCGCGCGCCTGGATATGGCCTGCACCTTCTTGCCCAGGCGCGGGCCGGCGGCGCGGGCGTTGACCACGAGCCGCTGCTCGATGCCGAACTCCGCCGGGCCGGCCTCGGCCAGGTCGACCAGGCGCACCGGCTTGCACGTTGAGCTCGTCGGCGACGACGGCGGCGAACGGCTCGAGCGCGGCCGCGTCGGCGGCCACCACCGTGAGCTCGCGCAGCGGCAGGCGCACCCGCAGGCTGCGGCCTTGCGCAGCGCGAGCGCGGTGGAGGCGACCTCGCGCACCCGGTCCATCGCCGCGACCAGGGCCGGGTCGGCGGGCAGCCGTCCGGCGTCCGGCCAGTCGGTCAGGTGCACGCTGCGCCCGCCGGTCAGGCCGCGCCAGATCTCCTCGGTGACCAGCGGCAGCAGCGGCGCCGCCACCCGGCAGAGCGTCTCGAGCGCCGTGTACAGCGTGTCGAACGCGTCGCGCGTCGCTCGTCGACCAGAACCGGTCGCCGGCTGCGGCGCACGTACCAGTTGGTGAGCACGTCGAGGAAGTCGCGCACGCTCGTCGCACGCCCCGGCGATGTCGAAGCCGTCCAGCTGGGCGGTGACGTCGCTCGACCAGGTCGTGGTGCTTGGCCAGCAGGTAGCGGTCGAGCACGTCGTCGGAGCGTCGGTGCGCCAGCCGACGCCGTCGTAGCCGGCGCCGCCGTGCGGCGTTGGCGTACAGCGTGAAGAAGTACTAGACGTTCCACAGCGGCAGCAGCACCTGGCGGACGCCGTCGCGGATGCCCTGCTCGGTGACGACCAGGTTGCCGCCGCGCAGCACCGGCGAGGACATCAGGAACCAGCGCATCGCGTCGGAGCCGTCGCGGTCGAAGACCTCGGTGACGTCCGGGTAGTTGCGCAGGCTCTTCGACATCTTCTGGCCGTCGTCGCCGAGCACGATGCCGTGGCTGATGACGTTGCGGAAGGCCGGCCGGTCGAACAGCGCGGTGGACAGCACGTGCAGCATGTAGAACCAGCCGCGGGTCTGGCCGATGTACTCGACGATGAAGTCCGCCGGGTTGTGGGTGTCGAACCAGTCCGCGTTCTCGAACGGGTAGTGCACCTGGGCGAACGGCATCGAGCCCGGAGTCGAACCAGACGTCGAGCACGTCGGCGACGCGGCGCATGGTCGACTGCGCCCGGTCGGGTCGTCCGGGTTGGGCCGGGTCAGCTCGTCGATGAACGGCCGGTGCAGGTCGACCTGCCGCTGTTCGCGGCAGCCGCCGAAGTCGCGCTCGAGCTCGTCGAGCGAGCCGTAGACGTCGATGCGCGGGTAGTCCGGGTCGTCGGACTGTCCACACCGGGATCGGGCGAGCCCCAGTAGCGGTTGCGGCTGATCGACCAGTCGCGGGCGTTGGCCAGCCACTTGCCGAACTGGCCGTCCTTGACGTGCTCGGGCACCCAGTTGATCTGCTGGTTCAGCTCGACCATGCGGTCGCGGAACTTGGTGACCTCGACGAACCAGGTGGACACCGCCTTGTAGATCAGCGGGTTGCGGCAGCGCCAGCAGTGCGGGTAGGAGTGCTCGTAGCTGGCCTGGCGGACCAGGCGGCCCGGCGCGCGCCGAGCACCTGGGTGATCGGCTTGTTGGCGTCGAAGACCTGCATGCCGGCGATTTCGGCACGGGCCGGGCAACAGCGGCGGGAACTTCGCGCCGCTCGTCGACCGGGAGCACCGGCGGATGCCGGCGGCGTCGCAGACCTTCTGGTCGTCCTCGCCGTAGGCGGGGGCCTGGTGCACGATGCCGGTGCCGTCGTCGGTGGTGACGTAGTCGGCGACCAGGAGCGCCAGGCGTTCTCGCCGTACTCTCGCGCGAAGTAGTCGAACGAGCGGGTCGTAGCGCAGGCCGGCGAGCTCGGCGCCGGTGTGGCGTGGCGTGACCGCGGCCCGTGCGCCGCGGCGTCGGCGCGCGTCGCCGAGCCGAGGTCCTTGGCGTAGCGCCCAGCCGGTCGGCGGCGAGCAGGAAGCTGCCGTGACCGCGCTCGGCGGACCGGCCTTGACCGGTCGACCGGCGAGCGTACTCGATGTCGGGCCCGACGGCGAGCGCCAGGTTGGTCGGCAGCGTCCACGGGGTGGTCGTCCAGGCGAGCGCCTGACGCCGGCAGTGCCGGGCCGGGCTCCCGCCGCGAGGGGGAAGGTCGACCGTGACGGCTGGTCCTGGCGGTGCTGGTAGACGTCGTCGTCCATGCGCAGTCTCGTGGTTGGACAGCGGGGTCTCGTCCTTCCAGCAGTACGGCAGCACGCGGAAGCCCTCGTAGGCCAGGCCCTTGTCGTACAGCTGCTTGAAGGCCCAGATGACGCGACTCCATGTAGTCGACGTCGAGGGTCTTGTAGTCGTTCTCGAAGTCCACCCAGCGGGCCTGGCGGGTGACGTACTCCTCCCACTCCTGGGTGTAGCGCAGCACCGAGGTCGCGGCAGGCGTCGTTGAACTTGGCGATGCCCATCGCCTCGATCTGCTGCTTGTCGGTGATGCCGAGCTGCTTCACGGCTTCGAGCTCGGCGGGCAGCCCGTGGGTGTCCCAGCCGAAGCGGCGCTCCACCCGGTGCCCGCGCATGGTCTGGTAGCGCGGCACGACGTCCTTGACGTAGCCGGTCAGCAGGTGGCCGTAGTGCGGCAGGCCGTTGGCGAACGGCGGGCCGTCGTAGAAGACGAACTCGTTGCCGCCGGGCTGCCGTCGGCCCCGTCCGCGGGCCGCGCTTGCACGCTGGCCACGAACGTGCCGTCGGCGTCCCAGTAGGCCCGTACCCGCTCCTCGATCTCGGGGAAGCGCGGGCCGGCAGGGACCTCGTCGGGCTTGCCCGTGGTGGCCTTGGGGTACGTCACCGTGATGCTTCTCCTCGTCCGCCCTCGTGCCGTGACCCGCCAACGGGCAGGCAGCGCCCTGGGTCCACGAGGACGACGTCACCGGCATCGGCCGGGGCACCGCGGTACCACCTCGCTTGCCGCCGAACCCGGCGCGGGAATCCCGCGACGGCCGGCGACCGCTCATTCTCGGCTGTGACGGGCCGTCCCGTCCGGTTCTACTGGGGCGCCCGGGCAGACCCGCGCATCCTGTTCTTCCGGAGGCTCGCCGGTGATGGCCGGGTCGACGCCTGTGCGCTCGATGGTACCGGGCGAACCCCCCGGACGGCCGCCGCAACCACCACCTAGCCTGTGCCGGTGAGCAGCGACGTCCCGGGCCGCGTGCCCTTGCGGCTGTGGCCGCTGTACGTCGGCGGCTTCCTCGGGCCCTTCGGTGGGGCGATGGTCACCCCGATGCTGCCGGAGCTGCGGGACGGCCTGCACACCACCCTGGCGACGGCGGCCTGGGCACTGACCGCGTACATGATCCCCTTCGCCGCGATCATGGTGGTGTCCGGCACGCTCGCGGAGCGCTGGGGGCGCCACCGCACCGTGCGTCTCGCCTACGTCGGCTACGCCCTCGCGTCGCTGGTCTGCGCGCTCGCCTCCACCACCCCGGTCTTCCTGCTCGGCCGCGGGTTGCAGGGAGCGGCCAACGCCTTCACCTCCCCGCTGCTGGTGGCGGCCATCTCCGACCTCGTCGCCCGCGAGCGGCTCGGCCGCTCTCTCGGCCACTACAGCAGCATGCAGGCCGCCGGCCAGGCCTTCGCCCCGCTCGTCGGCGGGACCGCTGCGGCCCTGGACTACCGGCTGGCCTTCGGTGCGAGCATGCTCGCCGCCGCCGCGCTGGCCCTGGTGCCGCCCCCGGACGCCGGGTCGACCCGGGTGCCGGAGCGGCGGGAGTCGGCGGGCGCGCCTGCCGGCCGGTGGCGGGTGCTGCTGAACCCGCGCCTCGCGGTGGCGGCCGGGACCGCGTTCGGGCTGTACCTGACCACTTCGGGCCTGCTGCTGCTCGTCGCCCTGATGGGCGGCGACCGGTTCGGGCTCGGACCGGACGGGCGCGGCCTGGTGGTTGCCGCCTTCGGGCTGGCGGGGCTGGTCGGCGGCTCCTTCCTCGGCCGGCTCGCCGACCGGGTGGGCATCACCCGCTTCGGGATCGGCGCGCTGCTCGTGCTGTCGGCAGGCACCGCCCTCACCGGCCAGGCGACCACGATCATCGTGCTCGTCGCGCTGGTCGCCTTCGGCGGGGCGGCGAGCACCGCGTGCCGGGTGGTGGTGAACACCCTCGCCGTCACCAGCACCCCCGCCAATCGCGGCGGCGCCACGTCGATCACGCTGGCCTGGCAGTTCCTCGGCTCGGCGCTGGCGCCGCTGGTGTTCCTGCCGATCTACCGGGGTGGCGCCGGGGTCGGCCTGCTCGCGACCGCGGCGGGCAGCGTGGCCGCGGCGCTGGTGCTGCTCGGCGGCACCCGGGTGCGCCGGGCGGCGGCGCCGGAGGCTGCGAGCACGGCCGCAGCCTGAGGCCGCCGCGCGGACGGCCCGACCGCCGGCCGGGGTTGCCCCCCGGCCGGGCCGGTCAGACCGACGCCAGCGCGTCCAGCGCGGAACGCAGCCTGGTCAGGTCGGCGTCCGCGGCGGCCTGCCGCGCCCGGATCCTCGCCACCACCTCGCCCGGTGCCCGGTCCAGGAACTGCTCGTTGCCGAGCTTGGCCAGCGCCTGGTCCCGCTCGCGCTCGGCCGCCGCGAGGTCCTTCTCCAGCCGCCTCCGCTCGGCCGCCACGTCGATCGCCCCGGACAGGTCGAGCTCCACGCCGACCTCGCCCGAAACGAGCTTGGCCGACGGCGCGAACGCCGCCCCCGCAGGTGCCAGCCGGGCCAGCGACCGGATCTCGCTCTCGTGCACGGCCAGGCCGGTGCTGTCCAGCCCCTCGATGCGGGCGGCCACCGGCTGCCCCGGGCGCAGCCCCTGCTCGGCGCGGAAGCGTCGGACCTCGGTGACCAACCGCTGCAGCGCGGCCACCTCGGCCTCCGCCGACGGGTCGGCCGCGGATCCTGCCCGGTCGGCCTCGACCGCCGGCCACGCGGCGACGACCAGCGACTCGGCCCCGGTCAGCGCCGTCCACAGCGCCTCGGTGACGAACGGCACCACGGGGTGCAGCAGTCGCAGCACGACGTCGAACACCTCGCCGAGCACCCGCCGGGTCACCTCCGCGGCCGGACCCCCGGCCGCGAGCGGCAGCTTGGCCAACTCGAGGTACCAGTCGCAGACCTCGTCCCAGACGAAGTGGTAGAGCGCCTCGGTGGTCTTGGCGAACTGGAAGTCCTCATACCCCGCGTCCGCCTGGGCCGCGACCGTCTGCAGCCGCGAGAGCACCCAGCGGTCGACCACGGACTGCTCCGCCGCCGCCGGCAGCGGGCCGGCCACCGTCGCGCCGTTGAGCAGCGCGAAGCGCACGGCGTTCCAGAGCTTGGTGCAGAAGTTGCGGCTGCCCGCCGCCCACTCCTCGCTGATCGCCTGGTCGGCGCCCGGGTTGGCGCCGCGGGTCAGCGTGAACCGCAGCGCGTCGGCGCCGTAGCGGTCGATCCACTCCAGCGGATCGACGACGTTGCCGCGCGACTTCGACATCTTCTTGCCGAACCGGTCACGCACCAGGCCGTGCAGGGCGACCACCTCGAAAGGCCGCTCCCCGCCCATCGCGTACAGCCCGAACATCATCATCCGGGCGACCCAGAAGAAGAGGATGTCGTAGCCGGTCACCAGCACGCTGGTCGGGTAGAAGCGTTCGAGGTCGGGGGTGCGCTTGGGCCAGCCGAGGGTGGAGATGGGCCACAACGCGCTGGAGAACCACGTGTCCAGCACGTCGGGGTCCTGCACCCACCCGGCAGCCGGGGAGCCGTCGGGGCCAGCCCCGGGCAGCCTCTCACCGGGCCCGAGGCAGACCACCTGCCCCTGCGGGCCGTACCAGACCGGGATCCGGTGCCCCCACCACAGCTGCCGCGAGATGCACCAGTCGTGCATGTCGTCGACCCAGCCGAACCAGCGGCTCTCCATCTCCGCCGGGTGGATGCGCACCTGCCCCTCGCGCACCGCGTCGCCGGCCGCCTGTGCCAGCGGGGCCACCGCGACGAACCACTGCAGCGACAGCCGCGGCTCGACCACCGTGTCGCAGCGGGAACAGTGGCCCACCGCATGCGCGTAGGGGCGCCGCTCCGCGCCGATCCGGCCCTGCTCGCGCAACGCCTCGCGCACCGCCTCGCGGGCCTCGAACCGGTCCATGCCGTCGAAGCGGGTGCCGGTATCCGTGATCCGCCCCTCGGGGGTCATCACGTTCAGCGCGGCCACGCCGTGGCGTTGGGCGATCTCGAAGTCGTTCGGGTCGTGCGCCGGAGTGACCTTCACCGCCCCGGTGCCGAACTCCGGGTCGACGTGCTCGTCGGCCACCACCGGGATCATCCGGCCCACCAGGGGGAGCTCGACCTGCCGCCCGACAAGGTGGGCGTAGCGGGCGTCGCTCGGGTGCACCGCGATGCAGGTGTCTCCGAGCATCGTCTCCACCCGGGTGGTCGCCACCACCACCCGGGTGTCGCCGTCGGGGTCGCCGTACACGAGCTCGACCAGCTCGCCCTCGTCGTCGTGGTGCTCCACCTCGATGTCGGACAGGGCGGTGTGGCAGCGCGGGCACCAGTTGATGATCCGCTCGGCGCGATAGATCAGCTCGTCGTCGTACAACCGCTTGAAGATGGTCTGCACGGCGCGGGAGAGACCCTCGTCCATCGTGAAGCGCTCGCGGGTCCAGTCGACGCCGTCCCCCAGCCGGCGCATCTGGCCGAGGATCTCGCCGCCGGACCGCTCCTTCCACTCCCAGACCTTCTGCACGAAGGCCTCGCGGCCGAGGTCGTGCCGGCTCAGCCCGTCCTTGCGCAGCTCGCGCTCCACCACGTTCTGGGTCGCGATGCCCGCGTGGTCCATACCCGGCAGCCACAGCGCGTCGTAGCCCTGCATGCGGCGGCGACGGATCACCGAGTCCTGGATGGTGTGATCGAGGGCGTGGCCGATGTGCAGGCTGCCGGTGACGTTCGGCGGTGGGATGACGATGCAGAACGCAGGGCGTTGCCCCTGCGCCGAGGGGGTGAAGTAGCCGCGCTCCACCCAGCGCTCGTACAGCGGACCCTCGACCTCCGCCGGGGTGTACTTGGGCGGGAGCTCGGTGCTGGGGGCGGTCCGCTGCTCGTCGCCGGAACCGGTCGCTGGAGTTTCGGGCATGCACAGATCCTACGGAGCGCGGCGGCCTGCCCCGAACCGAATACCGGGCACGCCGGGTCGGTTGCCCGCTGCCGAGGCGTCCCGGGCGATCACGTGCTCGGCCACCCGGGCGAGCAGCCGCCGCAAAGAGGTCAGGTCCCTGGCGGTCAGCCCACTCATCAGCTCCGCCTCGTGCCGGAGCAGCTCCGGCTCGAGGGTGGCGAGCATGTCGCGCCCGGCGTCGGTGAGGATCACGTCCGTGCGCCTGCGGTCGCGGGGATCGTCGCGGCGGACCACCAACTCGCGCCGCTCCAGCGAGTCGACCAGCCCGGTGACTCCGGCGCGGGTCACCCCGATGGCCTTGCTGATCCGCGAGGGCGACAGTGACCCGCCGGCCCGCTCCAGGGCGCCCAGCACGGCGAACGAACCCGCCGACAGCCCGGCCGGGCGTAGCAGCCGGCCGACCTCTGTCTGCAGCAGGTCATGGGTCCGGGCGAGTTGCACGATCGCCGCCGTCGCCTCCGGGCGGGCATCCGCCGCCGATTCGGCGGGCTCGTGCCCGCTCTGGACCGTTGCCGTCCCCAGTTCGACCACAGCACCCTCCCTGTCGGTCCGGTCCACCTGCTCGTCCGGGCCACCTGCTCGTCACGGCCGGCCACTCGACGGGCAACTGCCGGCCGTACCCACTCGCTCGGGCGGCCGGGTTGACCGCTCGACGGGTTCAACGACCGGGGACCCCGCGCCGATCCCCCGCGGCACACTCTACGAGGGCGCACCCGGGCCCGGCCGGGCCGGGGGTCCCGGCACGGCGCGGGCCGGCGACGGGCGGCTGGAGTCCCGGCCGGCTCGCGACGGGGCTCAGGCCGACTTCTCGCGCCGTTCGCGCGGCTTGCGGGCGGGCGCCTCGCGCGGCACCAGCGTGGGGTTGACGTTGTTCAGCACGACTTCGCGGGTGACCACGACCCGGGCGACGTCGTCGCGGCTGGGCACGTCGAACATCACGGGGAGCAGGACCTCTTCCATGATGGCGCGCAGGCCGCGCGCGCCGGTGCCGCGCAGGATCGCCTGGTCGGCGACGGCCTCCATCGCCTCGGGGCTGAACTCGAGCTCGACCCCGTCGATCTCGAACATCCGCTGGTACTGCTTGACCAGGGCGTTCTTCGGCGTGGTGAGGACTGGAAACCAGCGCGTCCCGGTCGAGGTTCGTCACGGTGGTGATCACCGGGAGCCGGCCGATGAACTCGGGGATGAGCCCGAACTTCAGCAGGTCCTCGGGCATCACGTCGGCGAACTGAGTCGGCGCTCCTCGCGCGCAGTGTGCAACTGGGCGCCGAAGCCGATGCCGCTGCTTGCCGACCCGCGACTGGATGATCTGCTCGAGCCCGGCGAAGGCCCCACCGACGATGAACAGCACGTTGGTGGTGTCGATCTGGATGAACTCCTGGTGCGGGTGCTTGCGTCCGCCCTGCGGCGGCACCGAGGCCGTGGTGCCCTCGAGGATCTTCAGCAGCGCCTGCTGCACGCCCTCGCCCGAGACGTCACGGGTGATCGAGGGGTTCTCGGTCTTGCGGGCGATCTTGTCGACCTCGTCGATGTAGATGATCCCGGTCTCGGCCTTCTTGACGTCGTAGTCGGCGGCCTGGATCAGCTTCAGGAGGATGTTCTCGACGTCCTCGCCGACGTAGCCGGCCTCGGTGAGCGCGGTGGCGTCGGCGATCGCGAACGGCACGTTGAGCATCTTGGCGAGCGTCTGCGCGAGGTAGGTCTTGCCGCAGCCGGTGGGGCCGATGAGCAGGATGTTGGACTTGGCGATCTCGACGGCGTCCTCACCGCGGCGGCCCGGCTTCACCCGCCTGGATCCGCTTGTAGTGGTTGTAGACGGCCACCGCCAGCGACTTCTTCGCCGGCTCCTGGCCGACCACGTACTGCTCGAGGAAGTCGAAGATCTCCTGCGGCTTGGGCAGCTCGACCAGGCCGAGCTCGCTGGCCTCGGCGAGCTCTTCTTCGATGATCTCGTTGCACAGGTCGATGCATTCGTCGCAGATGTAGACACCGGGACCGGCGATGAGCTTCTTGACCTGCTTCTGGCTCTTCCCGCAGAACGAGCACTTGAGCAGGTCGCCACCGTCACCGATGCGTGCCACGAGTGACTCCTCTCCTCCCGCGGGACCGCATGCTCGGCGCCCAGTCGGCTCCGGACATCGGTCCCGCTCACCATTGACACGCCACCCCGGCACCGGCCTGTCAGCGAAAAGGGCGGGCCGGATCGGCGTGTCAGGACTCGTCAGGCGTCCCGTACGCGGGGGTCCCGGTCTTGCGTGGGCCCAGCACCTGGTCGACCAGGCCGTACTCGACCGCCTGCTCGGCCGTGAGGATCTTGTCGCGCTCGATGTCGTGGCGGACCTGCTCCACCGGGCGGTCACAGTGGCGGGCGAGCGTCTCCTCGAGCCACTCCCGCATCCGCAGCACCTCGTTGGCCTGGATCTCGATGTCGGAGGCCTGGCCGTAGTCGCCACCGCATCAGGGCGGGCTGGTGGATCAGGACCCGGGCGTTCGGCAGCGCGAGCCGCTTGCCCTGCGTCCCGGCGGCGAGCAGCACCGCGGCCGCGGAGGCCGCCTGCCCGAGGCAGACCGTCTGCGATGTCCGGCCTGATGTACTGCATGGTGTCGTAGATCGCCGTCATGCGCGGTGAAGGAGCCACCCGGGGAGTTGATGTACAGGGTGATGTCGCGGTCGGGGTCCTGGCTCTCCAGCACCAGCAGCTGGGCCATGATGTCGTCGGCCGAGGCGTCGTCGACCTGCACGCCGAGGAAGATGATGCGGTCCTCGAACAGCTTGGTGTACGGGTCCTGGCGCTTGAAGCCGTAGGCGGTGCGCTCCTCGAACTGCGGCAGGATGTAGCGGCTGCTGGCGAACGTGCAGGCCGCCGGGCACGCGACCGAACGGGGTTCGTGCTGTCATCTGCTGCTCCATTCGTGACGGGTCACGTCTCGGCTGGCGTCGCGCGGCTCAGGCGGGCGTGGTGCCGCCGCCGCCCCGGCCATCGGCGGGCGTGACGGACGACGTGGTCGACGAAGCCGTACTCCTGGGCCTCCTCGGCGGTGAACCAGCGGTCGCGGTCGGAGTCGGACACGATCGTCGCCAGCGGCTGGCCCGTCTGCTCGGCGGTCAGCTCGGCCATCTGCTGCTTCATGTGCAGGATCAGCTCGGCCTGGATCTTGATGTCGCTGGCCGTGCCGCCGATGCCCCCCGAGGGCTGGTGCATCATCACCCGGGCGTGCGGCGTGGCGTAGCGCTTGCCCTTGGCGTGCCGGCGGAGAGCAGGAACTGCCCCATCGAGGCCGCCATGCCCATCGCCACGGTGGCGACGTCGTCGGCTGCACCCACTGCATGGTGTCGTAGATCGCCATGCCGGCGGTGACCGAGCCACCGGGCGAGTTGATGTACAGCCAGATGTCCTTGTCCGGGTCCTCGGCGGCCAGCAGCAGCATCTGCGCGCAGATCGCGTTGGCGTTCTCGTCGCGGACCTCGGAGCCGAGCAAGATGATCCGCTCCTTCAGCAGCCGGTTGTAGATGTGGTCGTCCAGGCCCATCTGCGGCTGTGGCCCGCGCATCGACGGGTTCTCGACGGACTCGCCCGGCACGGTCGACTCGCTCACGGTATCGCTCCCCGGAGGGTCTCGGAGGGGCCCCGCTCCCGCGGGGTGGGTGGAGGGCCACCCGGCTGTGCCGACAGTAACGCGCACGACACCCCGTCATGCTCCCCGATCGAGGCGTGTTCGCTCTCGGCGCATCACATCCCGGCCGCAACGCCCACCCGGATCAACGGACGGGGCCCGGCGGACTGCCCCGCGGCGGGACCGCGGGCGGGCTCCCGCCGCCGCCGGTCCCTTCCGCCGCCGCGACCGCTCCGGGCCTTCAGTCCCGGTCGGCTGCCGGCGCCTCGTCCGCCGCCACCACGGCGGGCTCGAAACCCCCGAGATCGAGCAGCGGCAGCGCCGTCGGGTCGGCACCGGCCGGGAGACCCGACCCGGAGGGGTCGGCGGCGGCGACCCCCGCCACGGCCTCCTCCGGGGCCTCGGCCGCGTCACCGTCGGCGTCCGGCCCCAGGTCGAGCTCGACGGGGTTGCCCGACGCGTCCTTGACCACGGCCCGGCCGATCACCGCGCTGAGCGCCTTGCGCCGCGCGACCTCGCCGACCATCGCCGGGACCTGACCGGCCTTGTCGACGGCCTGGGCGAACTCGTTGGGGTCCATGCCGTACTGCTGGGCGCTGGCGACCAGGTACTCGATCAGGTCCTGCTGCCCGACGGAGACCTGCTCCGCCTCGGCGATGGCGTCGAGGAGGAACTGGGTGCGGAAGCCCTTGCGGGCCTGCTCCTCGACCTCGGCGCGGTGCTCGTCATCCTCCAGCCGGTCCTCGGACTCGAGGTGGCGGTGCACCTCGTCGGCGACCAGCCCCTCGGGTACCGGGATCTCGACACTGTCCAGGAGCGCGTCGAGCAGCCGCTCGCGCGCCTGCACCGCCTGCTCGAGGCGGTGGGCCTGACCGGCCTGGCCGCGCAGGTCCTCGCGCAGTTCCTGCAGCGAGTCGAACTCGCTGGCGAGCTGGGCGAAGTCGTCGTCCAGCTCGGGCAGTTGGCGCTCCTTGACCGTCTGCACGGTGATCGTGACCTGCGCCTGCTGACCGGCGCGATCCCCACCCGCCAGCGGCGCGGCGAACGTCGTGGTCTCCCCCGCGGCCATCCCGAGCAGGGCCTCGTCCATGCCCTCGAGCATCGTTCCGGTGCCCACCTGGTAGGACACGCCCTTCACGCTGTCGATCTCCTCGTCCTCGATCCGGGCGTCGAGGTCGATGGTGATGAAGTCGTCGTTCGCCACCACCCGCTCCACCGGGAGCAGGGTGCCGAAGCGGGCCCGCAGGCTCTCCACCCGGGTGTCGACGTCCTCCTGCGTGACCTCCACGTCATCGACCGTCACCTCGAGGGCGCCGAGGTCGGGGAGCGTGATCTCGGGGCGGACATCCACCTCGGCGGTGAACTTCAGGTCGCCGCCGGACGTCGGGTCGGGCACCTCGGTGACATCGACCTCGGGCTGCCCGAGGGGGCGCACCTCACGCTCCTCCACGGCCTGGGCGTAGAAGCGGGGCAGCGCATCGTTGACGGCCTCCTCCAGCACCGCACCACGCCCGAAGCGCTGGTCGATGATCCGCGGCGGCACCTTGCCCTTGCGGAACCCCGGCACCGTCACCTGGCTGGCGATGGTCCGGTAGGCGGCGTCCAGACTCGGCTTGAGCTCGTCGAAGGGAACCTCCACGGTGAGCTTGACCCGGGTCGGGTTCAGGGTCTCGACGGCGCTCTTCACAGCGGGGCTCTCCTGCGGTTGGGGTGCTGGGGGTGGTCGTCGGCGGGGTCGTGACGGCGCCGACGTGGGCGCGCCGGCCAGTCGCACCGGCTCAGCACGGCAGCCGCACCGGCGCCCGCGCCAGCGGTCATCGTAGCCTGCTCCGCCAGCAGCGAAGCGATGGCCGCCCGCGGCCGGGACGACCGCAGAGCTACGCCCGGGTCGGGGTACCCGGATTTGAACCGGGGGCCTTCCGCTCCCAAAGCGGACGCGCTACCAAACTGCGCCATACCCCGGGGCCGGGCACGTCCCGGCACGCCGCGGTCCAGAGTACGCGAAAGGATCGCCCGCGCGGCCGGCGTTGATCGGCCCCTGCGGCCCATCATCGCGGACGGTAGGATTCGACGCCGGGGTCGCCACCGTGGGCGGCTCCGCGCGGGTGTAGCTCAATGGCAGAGCTCCAGCCTTCCAAGCTGGTCATGCGGGTTCGATTCCCGTCACCCGCTCCACCGGAACAGCGGCGCCGGCCGGACCGCTACTCGAACCCGCGGAAGACCCCCGCGGTCCTGTCCGCCTCCGAGGCGAACTCGCCGAACTCCATGTTCGCGATCGCGAGGTTGTTCTGCACCGCCCACAGCTGGCCGGGGAGCACGCGGAAGGTCCGGCCGTCCCCGCCGTCGCGGTCGACGGCCAGGAGAGTGCGGTCCGGGTCACACATCGTGACTGCGTCGGCGACGAACAGGTGGTCGACGTCGCCGTCGCACGGCATCACGCCCAGTTCCCGAGCGCCCACCCCCTCCAGGGACGGGTCGTCCACGACCGTGAGGCGGGCGGCGAACTCGTCGCCGTAGGCGGACACCGGCGTCGAGGCCGCCGCCAACGCCGCCCGCCACGCCTGGTCGTCGGTGTAGTCCACGCGCACCAGCAGGGAGGTCAGGTCGGCGGGCCCGGGCAGGGGAGTGATCACGATCAAACGATAGGCCCGCGCGCGGCGTCGTCCCGCCACCGGCCGCAACCGCCCGCGGCCGGTGGGGCTGCCGCGGACGTCGCCTGCGGGTACCCTCCGTGCGCACCTCACCCGCCGACCGGACGGGTCGGCTCTATTTCGGGGAGATCGGATGTCCGAGCACGACACCCTCGGCGGGGCCGGTCCCGCGCCGATCGGCCGCGGCGTTCACCCGGCGGTCAGCACCCTGGTGGGCCTGCTCACCGCCCTCCTCGGGGCCCTCGTCTGGGGCGGGGTGGTGGCCGCCACGAAGTACCAGCTCGGGATCATCGCCGTCGGGATCGGGATGGCGGTCGGCTACGTGATGGCCCGCACGGCACGCCCCCTGCCTGCGCTGGCGCCGGTGGGGGCGCTGCTGGCGGTGATCGGCTGCGTGGCCGGCGACCTGTTCAGCGACGTGATCTTCCAGGCCCGCTTCGAGCAGGTACCGCTCGGGGAGGCCCTCCAGCTCACCGCCTCGCACCCCACGCTCGCCCGGCAGATCTTCACCGACCACTTCGCCGCGCTCGACGTGGTCTTCTGGGCCATCGCCGCCTGGGCGGCCTTCCGCCCCTTGCGCCACGTCGTCCGCGTGGCCGCGGCGAGGGCCGCGACCGTGTCCGAGTCCAGCGCCGACGCCGCGCCGGGCCTCAGCGGCTGAGCGGCGCCGATCGCCCGGCCCGTCGCGGGCGTCACCCCCGCGGCGAGCCCACCGCGCCGCCCACCGCGCCGCCCACCGCGCCGCCCCGGCGCCAAGGATGGCGACGCCTAAACTGACGGAAGAGCGCCGCGCGGAAGGGACCGGGATGCACGAACTGTCGGTGTGCGGTGCCATCGCCGACGCCGTGCTCGAGCGCGCGGGCGGGCGCCGCGTGGTGTCGGTGCAGTTGCAGGTCGGGCACCTGCGGCAGCTGGTGCCCGCCAGCCTCGAGTTCTGCTGGAGCATCCTCAGCGAGGGCGGCGCCCTGGCCGGTTCCACCCTCGACATCGACCACGTCCCGGCCGTGATCGAATGCGGGGAGTGCGGCCGCCGCACCCAGCTGGACACTCCGCTGATGGTGTGCCCCGGATGCTCCAGCGGACTGGTAGAGGTGGTTGCCGGACGGGAGTTCCTGATCACCTCGATCGAGCTGCAGGACGAGGGCGAGGACGGGCCGACAGACCCGGGCCACCCCGAGGAGGGATAGTCAGGCATGGGCCGCTTCCACCGCCACGCCGACGGGACCGAGCACGACGGGCACGAGCACGACGGGCACGAGCACGACGAGGGCCACGAACGTCGGCGACCACACCGGGTACGCCACGGGCACGCAGCGGATCGAGGTGCTCGAGGCGATCTTCGGCGAGAACGACAGGCTCGCCGCAGCGAACCGCGACGGACTTCGACACCGCGGGCGTGCGGGTGGTCAACCTGATGTCCTCGCCCGGCGCCGGCAAGACCGCGCTGCTGCGGCAGACGCTGCAGCGGCTGTCCCCCGGCCTACGGATCGGCATCATCGAGGGCGACATCGAGACCAGCCTCGACGCCGACCGGCTGGACGGGGTTCGGTGCCGCCGTGGCTCTGGTCAACACCGGCAACGGGTTCGGCGGGGAGTGCCACCTCGACGCCCCGATGGTGCGTTCCGCGCTGCCCCGGCTGCCGCTCGGCGAACTGGACCTCGTCGTCATCGAGAACGTCGGGAACCTCGTCTGCCCGGCCGAGTTCAACGTCGGCGAGGACGCCAGGGCCATGGTCTACGCGGTCACCGAGGGCGAGGAGAAGCCGCTGAAGTACCCGGTGATGTTCCGCAGCGTCGACGTGGTGGTGATCAACAAGATCGACCTGCTGCCCTACCTCGACTTCGACCTGGAGGCTGTTCGAGCGCAACCTGCACGCCGTCAATCCGCGGGCCGAAGCTCCTCCACCTCAGCGCGCGGACCGGCGAGGGGGTCGACGCGTGGTGCGACTGGCTGGCAGGTTCGGTGGCACCGGTAGGCGGCTGAACCGGACCACCTCTGAGTGACCCAGGTCACATTCAACCCAGGACCTACGTCTGCCGTCCCGGCCCCCGCCCTCCCGGAACAGTTCGTCCGTGCTTGCATCGACCGCGCCTGTATCCGCCCCCACCGTGGGCACGCCGGACCCCGCCCAGCCCACCGATGTCGACGGGCACGCCCAGCTGCTCGCCGCGGTGGCCGACCCGACCCGGCTGACGATCCTGCACGCGCTGCAGGCCGGCACCCGATGCGTGGGTGACCTGCACGGCCGCATCCCCATCGCCGCGAACCTGCTGAGCTACCACCTCAAGGTGCTGCGCGACGCCGAGCTCATCGTGGCGGCACGGCGCAGCCGGTGGATGGACTACAGCCTGGCACCGGGGGCCCTGGACCGCCTCCACCGGGCGCTGCCCTGATCCCGTCACCCGCCCTCGCCGCCTGGCTGCACCGGTTCCCCGCCGGCGGCGGAGTGTCAGGAAGGCGTTAACGTCCGCAGGGCGGGCGTTGTGGTGCCGTCAAGGCCGCACGCCACCGCCACCGGAAGCGGCTCTGATGGCAGGTGTCGGGACCGCGCAAGGGGCGCGGGCCCAGTCTCGGAGACGGGCACCTACAGGAGCCGGTGATGGCTGACCTCGTATTCGTCGCGTTGACCCTGGCGGTATTCGCCGTTCTCACCCTGGTGGCCCGGGGGGTCGAGCGACTGTGAGCTGGCAGAACGTGCTCGGGCTCGTGGCCTCCGTGCTGCTCGCGGGCTACCTCGTGGTGGCGCTGGTCAGGCCGGAGAAGTTCTGATGTCCGACACCGTGGCCGGCCTCATCTTCATCCTGCTCCTGGTGGCCGCCCTGGCCGCGGCCCACCGCCCACTGGGCGACTACATGGCCCGGGTCTACACCACGCCCACGCACTGGCGGGTCGAAAGGCTCCTCTACCGCGCCGGCGGGGTCGACCCGGACGCCGACCAGCGCTGGCCGGTGTACCTGCGCAGCGTGCTGGCCTTCTCCGCGGTCTCGGTGCTGCTGCTCTACCTGCTGCAGCGGGTGCAGGCAGCACCTGCCGCTGTCGCTCGGGATCGCGCGGTCGTGCCGGCGCCGCTGGCGTTGAACACCGCCGCCGCGTTCGTGACGAACACGAACTGGCAGTCCTACTCCGGCGAGTCGACGATGGGCCACCTGGTGCAGATGGCCGGGCTGGCGGTGCAGAACTTCGTCTCCGCCGCGGTGGGCATCGCGGTGGCGATCGCGCTGGTGCGCGGCTTCGCCCGCGCGCGCACCGACCGGATCGGCAACTTCTGGGTCGACCTGGTCCGGCTGCATCCGTGCGCATCCTGCTGCCGATCGCGTTCCTCGGCGCCGGTCGTGCTGATCGCCGGCGGGGTCGTGCAGAACCTGTCACGGCGGCACCGACGTGCACCACGCTGGCCGGCGGCCACCAGACGATCCCCGGCGGGCCGGTCGCCTCCCAGGAGGCGATCAAGGAGCTCGGCACCAACGGCGGCGGCTTCTACAACGCCAACTCCGCCCACCCCTTCGAGAACCCGACCGCCTGACCAACTGGCTCGAGATCTTCCTGCTGCTGCTGATCCCGTTCGCCTGCCCCGCACGCTTCGGCCGGATGGTCGGGCGACCGCCGGCAGGGCTACGCGATCGTCGCCGTGATGGCGATCTTCTGGGTGGGCGGCGTCGCGCCGTCAACTGGGCCTTCGAGGCCGATTCCAGGCCCCGGCCGGCGCCGCAGGCGGCCGGCGCGGCGATGGAGGGCAAGGAGACCCGGTTCGGCGTCGCGGCCTCCGCGCTCTTCGCGGCCTCCACCACGCTCACCTCGACCGGCGCGGTCGACTCCTTCCACGACAGTTACACCGCGCTCGGCGGCGGGTCGCTGCTCGTCAACATGATGCTCGGCGAGGTGGCGCCCGGCGGCGTCGGCTCCGGCCTGTACGGCATGCTGGTGCTCGCGGTCATCGCGCGTGTTCGTCGCCGGGCTGATGGTCGGGCCGGACGCCGGAGTACCTGGGCAAGAAGATCGGCGGCCGGGAGATGAAGCTCGCCTCGCCTGTACATCCTCACCACGCCGGCCGCTGGTGCTGATCGGCACCGCGGCCGGCGGTCGCTCGCCCGGCGCCGGCGTCGCCCGCCTCAACCCCGGCCCGCACGGGCTCTCCGAGGTGCTCTACGCCTTCACCTCGGCGGGCAACAACAACGGCTCGCGCCTTCGCCGGGCTCAGCGCGAACACCGTCTGGTACAACACCGCGCTCGGCCTGGCGATGCTGCTCGGCCGGTTCCTGCCGATCGTGTTCGTGCTGGCCCTGGCCGGTCGCCTCGCCCGGCAGAAGCCCGTCCCGGATCACCGGGGCACGCTGCCCACCCACCGCCCGCTGTTCGTCGGCCTGCTCGCCGGTGTCGTCGTCCTCGTCGTCGCCCTCACCTACTTCCCGGCCTTCGCGCTCGGCCCGCTCGCGGAGGGACTCTCGATGACCACCCCGACCCCTGCAGCCACCCGGGCACGTGCCGGCGCAACGGTCCGCCAGGGCACTCGCGACGGCGCCGGGCCTGCTCGACCCGGCGCTGCTGCGTGCGCAGCCTGCCGGACGCGCTCCGCAAGCTCGACCCGCGGACCCTGTGCCGCAACCCGGTGATGTTCGTCGTCGAGGTCGGCGCGGTCTTCACCACCGTCGCTCGCCGTCGCCGACCCGTCGGTGTTCGCCTGGGCGATCGCCGTCTGGCTGTGGCTGACCGTGCTCTTCGCCAACCTGGCCGAGGCCGTGGCCGAGGGGCGCGGCAAGGCGCAGGCGCGACGCTGCGGCAGGCCAGGACGGAGACCATCGCCCGCCGGCTGGTCGGCTGGCGGCCGGGCGGCCGTCGCCACGGCCGAGGAGGCGGTCGCCGCGCACCGAGCTTGCGGCTCGGCGACGTGGTCGTGGTCGAGGCCGGCCAGGTGATCCCCGGTGACGGCGACGTCGTCGAGGGGGTCGCCAGCGTCGACGAGTCCGCGATCACCGGCGAGTCGGCGCCGGTCATCCGCGAGTCCGGCGGCGACCGCGCGGCGGTGACCGGCGGCACGAAGGTGCTCTCCGACCGGATCGTCGTCAGGATCACCGCCAAGCCCGGGCGAGACCTTCATCGACCGGATGATCGCCCTGGTCGAGGGCGCCGCCCGGCAGAAGACGCCGAACGAGATCGCGCTGAACATCCTGCTCGCCGCGCTGACGATCGTCTTCCTGCTGCGCGGTCGTCACCCTGCAGCCGTTCGCGCATGTACTGCCGGCGCCGAACAGTCCCGGTCGTGGTGCTGGTCGCGCTGCTGGTCTGCCTGATCCCGACCACGATCGGGGCGCTGCTGTCGGCGATCGGCATCGCCGGCATGGACCGGCTGGTGCAGCGCAACGTGCTGGCGATGTCCGGCCGCGCGGTGGAGGCGGCCGGCGACGTCAACACCCTGCTGCTGGACAAGACCGGCACGATCACCCTCGGCAACCGGCAGGCGGCGGAGTTCCTCCCGGCCGCCGGGGTCGAGCGCTGCCGAGCTGGCCGACGCCGCGCAGCTGGCCAGCCTCGCCGACGAGACGCCCGAGGGCCGCTCGATCGTGGTGCTGGCCAAGACCGGCTACGGCCTGCGCGAGCGGGCCGGCCGGCGAGCTCGCGCACGCCAGCTTCGTGCCGTTCACCGCGCAGACCCGGATGAGCGGCGTCGACCTGCGACGACGGCACGCGCAGCGCGATCCGCAAGGGCGCCGCCTCGGCCGTGCACGCCTGGGTGCGCGAGCAGCGGCGGCGAGCCACCCGAGGAGGTCGGCGACGGTCGTCGACGGGATCGCCGCGTCGGGCGGCACGCCGCTGGTGGTGGCCGAGGACCATGGACGGCGCGGCCCGGGTGCTCGGCGTGATCCACCTCAAGGACGTCGTCAAGGAGGGCATGCGCGAGCGGTTCGACGGAGCTGCGCCGGATGGGCATCCGCACGGTGATGATCACCGGCGACAACCCGCTGACCGCCCGGGCGATCGCCGACGAGGCCGGCGTCGACGACTTCCTCGCCGAGGCCACGCCGGAGGACAAGATGGCGCTGATCAAGCGGGAGCAGGAGGGCGGCAAGCTGGTCGCGATGACCGGCGACGGCACCAACGACGCCCCCGCGCTCGCGCAGGCCGACGTCGGGGTGGCGATGAACACCGGCACCTCGGCCGCCAAGGAGGCCGGCAACATGGTCGACCTCGACTCCAACCCGACCAAGCTCATCGAGATCGTGGAGATCGGCAAGCAGCTGCTCATCACCCGCGGGTGCGCTGACCACCTTCTCGATCGCCAACGACGTCGCCAAGTACTTCGCGATCATCCCGGCGATGTTCGCCGCGCGTGTACCCGCGGCCTGGACGCGCTCGAACGTCATGCGGCTGGCACCGCCGGAGTCGGCGATCCTGTCCGCCGTCATCTTCAACGCCCTGATCATCGTCGCGCTGATCCCGCTCGCCCTGCGCGGGGTGCGCTACCGCCCGCCTCGGCGCCGCCCGATGCTGCGCCGCAACCTGGCCGTCTACGGCCTGGGCGGGCTGGTCGCGCCCTTCATCGGCATCAAGCTCATCGACCTGCTCGTCAGTCTCATCCCCGGGATCAGGTGACGGACCGATGAGCACTGACCTGGTCACCCCGGCCCCGGCCCCCGCACCGGCAGCGACCTCCCACGGCGCCGGTGGCACCCGCGGCAGCCTCCGCCAGCACTTCGCCGGACTGCGGATCCTGCTGGCGCTGACGTCCTGCTCGGGCTGGGCTACCCGCTGGCCGTCACCGCGGTCGCGCAGCTCGCCGGGGTCGCGCGGCGCAGGCCGACGGCTCACTGGTCGCGGACCCGGCAGGAAACGTCGTCGGCTCGTCCCTGATCGGCCAGGGCTTCCTCGACGCGAAGGCGTGACCCGCTGCCGCAGTGGTTCCAGGCCAGGCCCTCCGCCGCCGGGGCGAGCGGCTGGGACCCCCGCGCGTCCGGCGGCCTCCAACCTCGGCCCCTCGAATCCCAACTGTCCCGCACCATCCAGGCCCGCAGAGTCGCGGTGGCCGCCTGCGACAGCGTCGCCGCGGCCGACCGCGTCGCCCCTGCCTCGGTGCCCGCCGACGCGGTCACCGCCGCGGCGTCGGGCCTGGACCCGGACATCAGCCCCGGCTACGCCCGCGAACAGGCCGCCCGGGTGGCCCGAGCCCGCGGGCTGGCCGTCCAGCGCGTGCTCGCGCTGGTGGACGCGCACACCCAGGCCGGGGGCTCGGCTTCCTGGGTGAGCCCGCGCGTCAACGTGCTGCAGCTGAACCTGGCCCTGGCCCGGCTGTCCTGACGGGCCCCGACCAGCCGCCGCCCGAGCGGACGCCCGTCCGCGCGCCGGCCGATCGCGCCGCCGGGACGCGCGGTCGACTGCGGGTCTACCTGGGGGCTGCCCCCGGTGTGGGCAAGACCTACGCCATGCTCGGCGAGGGCCACCGCCGCCACGAGCGCGGCACCGACGTGGTGGTCGGGCTTCGTGGAGACCCACGGCCGGGCGCGCACCGCAGCCATGGCCGACGGCCTGGAGGTGGTACCCCGCCGCACCCTCACCCACCGCGGGGCCGGCTTCGCCGAGATGGACGTCGACGCGGTGCTCGCCCGCCAGCCCACGGGTGGCGCTCGTCGACGAGCTCGCGCACACCAACGTCCCGGGCTCGCGCAACGCCAAGCGCTGGCAGGACGTCGAGGAGCTGCTCGCGGCCGGCATCGACGTCATCACCACGGTGAACATCCAGCACCTGGAGTCGCTCAACGACGTCGTCGAACGATCACCGGGGTGCCACAGCGCGAGACGGTCCCCGACGCCGTGGTGCGGGCCGCGGACCAGGTCGAGCTGGTGGACATGAGCCCCGAGGCGCTGCGGCGCCGGCTCGCCCACGGCAACGTGTACGGCCCGGAGAAGATCGACGCGGCCCTCGGCAACTACTTCCGGGTCGGCAACCTGACCGCACTGCGCGAGCTGGCCCTGCTGTGGCTCGCCGACACGGTCGACGAGGGGCTGCAGCGCTACCGCGCCCGCCACGGCATCCACGACACCTGGGAGGCCCGCGAGCGGGTGGTGGTAGCGCTCACCGGCGGCCCCGAGGGCGACACGCTGATCAGGCGCGCCGCCCGGATCGCCGCCCGCACCGGTGGGGGCGACCTTCTCGCGGTGCACGTCAGCCGCTCCGACGGGCTCGTCGGGTCCGACCCGGCCTCGCTCGGCCGCCAGCGCCGGCTGGTGGAGTCCCTCGGAGGCAGCTACCACCAGGTGGTCGGCGACGACATCGCGACCGCGCTGCTGGAGTTCGCCAGGGCCGAGAACGCCACCCAGCTGGTGCTCGGAGCGAGTACCAGGTCGCGGCTGTCGGTGCTGGCCACCGGGAGCATCGGCGCCACGGTGGTGCGGCTGTCCGGGTCGATCGACGTGCACATGGTCACCCACCCGCACGCCGCGCGACGCGGTGGCCTGCCTGCCCTGCGCGGGGGGCTCACGCTGCGCCGCCGGCTGCTCGGACTGGCCGTCGCGGTGGTGCTGCTGCCCGCCCTGACCGGTCTGCTGGCGCTGGATCGCCACGCCCTCAACCTGACCAGCGACATGCTGCTGTTCCTTCTGTCGGTGATCGTCACCGCCCTGGTGGGCGGTTTGCGCGCCCGCCCTGATCGCCGCGCTGGCGGCCTCGCTGCTGCTGAACTACTACTTCACCGCGCCGCTGCACACGTTCACCATCGCGGAGAAGAACAACGCCCTCGCGCTCGCCGTGTTCGTAGCCACCGGGATGCTCGTGAGCAGCCTCGTCGACCACGCGGCGCGGCGCACGGTAGAGGCGGCCCGGGCCTGCGCCGAGTCGCAGATGCTGGCCACCCTGGCCGGCACGGTGCTGCGCGGCAGCACCGTGCTGCCCGCCCTGCTCGACCGTGTCCGGGAGGCGTTCGGGCTGACCGACGTGACCCTGCTCGAGCGCAGCACGGGCCCGGCCGGCCAGGCGGGCCAGGCGGGCCAGGCAAGCTGGCACCCGGTGGCCGGTTCCGCGGGCTCCACGTGCACCCGGCCGGAGGACGCCGACGCCGAGGTGCCCGTCGGCGAGGACCTCGTGCTCGCGCTGCGCGGCCGGACGCTGCCGGCCGCACGACCGGCGCGTGCTCGGCGCGGTGCGCCGCGCAGGCCGCCACCGCGCTGGAGCAACAACGACTCGCCGAAGAGGCGGCCGCGGCCCGCCCGCACGTCGAGGCCGACCGGATGCGCACCGCCCTGCTGGCTGCCGTGGGCCACGACCTGCGCACCCCACTGGCCTCGGCCAAGGCGTCCGTCACCTCGCTGCGCAGCCCGCGACTGCGACTCGGGGACGTCGAACGGCCGAGCTGCTGCACGCCGCGGACATCTCCCTCGACCGGCTGGCCCGGCTGGTGGACGACCTGCTCGACATGAGTCGGCTGCAGGCCGGCGCGCTGTCGGTGTTCCCGCGCCGGATCGCCCTGGACGAGCTCGTCCCGCGGGCGCTGGACCACCTCGGCGCCCCGGGCGCGGCGGTGGTCATCGACGTCGCCGAGGACCTACCGGAGGTGATCGTGGACCCCGCCCTGCTGGAGCGGGTGCTGGTCAACGTGACCGCCAACGCCATCCGGCACTCCCCACCCGGGCTCGCCGCCGCGGATCACCGGCAGCGCCGTGGACACCCGCGTCGAGCTACGCATCGTCGACCGCGGGCCCGGTATCACCGAGCAGGATCGCGAGCGCGTGTTCGCCCCCTTCCAGCGCCTCGGCGACACCGACAACACCTCGGGCGTGGGTCTCGGCCTGGCTGTCGCCCGTGGCCTCACCGAGGCAATGTCCGGTCGACTGGACCCGGAGGACACCCCCGGCGGAGGGCTGACCATGGTCGTCACCCTGCCCATGGCACCGGTCCCGGACCCGCCGCCGTGACCGTGGCGGCGGCGTCGAGGTCGAGGCCCAGCCTGCCGCACCTGATCACCGAACTTCGGGACCGGCTAGTGGTTCCAGCCGTAGCGCGGGCTCAGCACCACCCCGTCGGCCTTCCGCCGGGTGATCGACTTGTCCCGGTACATCGCCGCGTCCGCGGCGGCCAGCAGTCGCTCGGCGGAGATCGTACCGGCGCGGGCGCTGGCGATCCCGACGCTGATCCCGACCTCCAGCCGCTGTCCCCCGACGACGATCGGCTCGCTGACCACGTACCTGATCCGGTCCGCGACCCGCGGGGCGAGGTCGCCCGATCTCGGCCCGCTGAGCACCACGGCGAACTCGTCGCCGCCGATCCGGCCCATCGGGTCGTCCTGGTGAACCACCGAGCGCATCCGGCTCGCGATGGCCACCAGCACGTCGTCACCCACCGCGTGCCCGTGTCGGTCGTTGATCTGCTTGAACCCGTCGAGGTCGCAGAAGAGGATCGAGACCTCGGCACCCCGGGTGCGCAGCGCCTGCGACAACCGCTCGATCAGCCGGCTGCGGTTGTCCAGCCCGGTCAGCGAGTCGTGGGCGGCGCGCTCGAGGAGTTCGTGCTCGGCGACCTTGGCCTCGGTCACGTCCAGCAGGTGCACGATGAGCATCGGTTCGCCCGCCAGGCGGTTCGCCCGGGCATGCACCCAGCCGACGTCGCCGTCGGGCCGGGTGAAGCGGAAGTCGCCCCGCACGAACGAGCCGACCCCGTCGACCAGCAGCCGGAACGACGCGCGCACCCGGGCGCGGTCGGCGTCGTCGGCGAGTTCCCAGCAGGCCGTCCGCACCAGCGCTTCGGGCTCCATTCCGACCAGCCGCCCCAGCGTCGGGTTGGCCGCGACGATGCGGCCGTCGGGGGCGAGCAGGGCGATGGCGCTCGGCGCATGCCGGAACGCCGCCTGGAAGCGCAGGTCGGCGGCCCGCAGAGCGGCGTCCGCCCGGCGACGGGCGGTGATGTCGCGGACGACGACCAGCGCCGCCGGCCGGCCCTGCACCTCGATGGGCGTGCCCGCGGCCTCGATGTCCACCGGGGTGCCGTCCAGCCGCAGGATCCGCTCCTCCACGTATCCCAGCGGCGTCCGCTCGTCGACCATGGTGCTCATCCGGGCGCGGGCGTCGCCGCGGCAGCTGGGGTCCATGAACTCCACCGCCGGCCGGGTGCGCAGCTCGCCGAGGTCGCTGGCCCCGAACAGGGCCAGGCCGCGGGCGTTGGTGAACACGTGGTAGCCGTCGCAGATGACGAAGACGGCATCCGGGGACAACTCGACCAGGGCCCTGAACCCCTCGCTGGAGTCCAGGCCCGCCACCGGGGGGAGGGCCCCGGTCACCGGTTCCTGCGCCATGGCCTCCCGCCCAGAGCCGCCGCCCATCATTCGGATCGCGCCCACGGGTGGGCATGCACCGCACGATCCTGATCGGCTTCGGCGGATCCCGGCTTGAACCCAGCTGAGTTCTGGCGTTGGGGGGTGACGCTACCCCTCACAACCCCGCCCGCGCAGCGACGGGGCGCACCCGGGTCGGCGGCGGCGGCCTGGCGGCCCTGGGGAGCACCGGTGCCCCGGCCTGGGCCGGGGCACCGGGCAACCCCCGTTCCGAAGAGTAGGTCACCCTAACTCGGGCTGGCGACAGTTTCGCCGCAGCTGTAATCCTCCCGGTGCCGCTGCCATCTTCCGCCGCCGGCCGGGCCGGGCGCCGGGGCCGCCTGCCGGTCAGTCCCGGATCAGCCGAGCCCCACTGCCCGCACTGCGTCGACCACGAAGCCGAACCCGTCGTCACGGGCCGCCTCGGCGAGGCGGGTGTCGAACCCCGCGCGGCCCGGCGCGGTGGCGGCCTGCACCACCACCGAGGAGAGCAGGAAGGCGGCCACCACCAGGAGCCCGACAAGCAGCCGGCGCACAGCGCCACGCAGCCAGGTGCGCCGCCGCGACCCCGCCAGCGTCACCACCGCCATCGGCTCACCGAGCACGCTGCCACCGTCCCAGCCGGCCCGCAGGACCGTCACCAACCGGGGCGAACCCACGGGCATGCCCGAGTTGGGCACACGCGTTCATGGAACGCGTACGGGGCGGCAGCGGCAACACCACCAGTCCACGGCCGGTCAGCCCAGGGTCAGCGGACGGTCTACGACCGCCGCACCACCCGTTCGGCGCAGGAACGGCGCGGTGAGGGGCTCACAGGTGGTACAGCCGGCCCAGCGGCAACCGCTCGACCGGCTCGGCGTGCAACTGCTCACCGTCCAGGGTGACCCGCCCGCCGTCGGGCCGGACCCGAACCGTGCCCGTGCGCCCGTTGCCGCCGGCCATCTGCGCGAGCCCGATGCCGCGGGTCTCGTTCACCGGGACGCGCCGCCGCCCGGTCGGGATGCGGTCCCGCCCGGCCGTGGCGGCCGCCGCGTTCACGAACACCACCGCGACCTCCGGCGGCGCCGACCCCGAGCCGGCGAACTGCGGGCCGAGCACGAGCGGCTCCGCGCGGTCGACCGCGGCGTTGGGGTCGCCGACGGCACCCCAGGCCGGCAGCCCCGACTTCAACACCAGCGACGGTTTGGCCCCGAACAGCTCCGGGCGCCACAGCACGATGTCGGCCAGCTTGCCCACCTCCAGCGAGCCCACCTCGTGGTCGATGCCGTGGGCGATCGCCGGGTTGAGCGCCAGCTTGGACAGGTAACGCAGCACCCGCACGTTGTCACTGCCGGGGTCGCCGGCAGGGTCGGCCGCCTCGTCCCCCGCCAGCGGCCCGCGGGCCGCCTTGTTCACCGCCGCCATCGCCAGCGTCCTGCGGATCGTCTCGCCGACCCGGCCCATGCCCTGCGCGTCCGAGGAGGTGATCGGGATGACCCCGAGGTCGTGCAGCACCGTCTCGGCACCCATCGTCGCCGCCCGCACCCGGTCACGGGCCAACTGCAGCTGCCCGGGCAGTGCCGGCCGCAGCCCGTGCACCGCGACGATCATCGCCTCGTGCTCGGCCACCGCGTCGCGCGCGTACGGCAGCGTCGGGTTGGTGGACGAGCCGATCACGTAGGGGACCCCGGCGAGCTCCAGCACGTCGGGCACGTGCCCGCCGCCGCAGCCTTCGACGTGGTAGGCGTGCACCGTGCGCCCGTCCAGCACGGCGAGGGTGTCGGCCAGGGAGAGGTTCTCGTTCAGCCCGTCGGTGTGCAGGCACACCTGCACGTCGTGCTCCTCCGCGACGGACAGCGCCGTGTCGAGACTGCGCAGGTGGGCGCCGAGGTCCTCGTGGACCTTGAAGGCGCACACCCCCGCCTCCAGCGCCTCCAGCAGCGGTGCCGGACGGGAGGAGGAGCCGCGGCCGAGGAAGCCGATGTTCACCGGCCAGGCGTCGAACGCCCGGTAGGCGGCGCGCATCGCCCAGCGCGAGTTCACCCCCGGGCCCCAGAACGGCCCGAACTCCTGGCCGAGCAGCGTCGTGACACCGCTCGCCAGCGCGGCCTCGCAGATCCGCGGGGAGAGCAGGTGCACGTGCGTGTCCACGGCCCCCGCGGTGGCCACCAGCCCCTCCCCGGGGATGATGATCGAGGCGGTGCCGACCACCACGTCGACGCGGTCGGTGGTGTCGGGATTGCCCGCCCGCCCGACGCCGGTGATCCTGCCCTCACGGATGCCGATGCTCGCCACCCGCACCCCCAGCAGCGGGTCGAGGATCAGCACGTTCGAGACCACCACGTCGCACGACTCGTGGGTGGGCACCGCCCGCAGCCCGATGCCGTCGCGGGCCGTCTTGCCGAACCCGGCCAGCAGGGCGTAGCCGTCGTCCGGCTCGTGGCCGTCCTCGACCCGCACCGCCAACCCGGTGTCGCCGAGCATCACCCGGTCGCCCGGCTGCGGCACCCCGTCGGCCGTGCGGCGCTCCCCGCTCACCGCGGGTCCGGCCCGGCGGCGTCAGGGTCCGGGCCGGTATCAGGGGCCGGGCCGGTGTCGAGATAGCCGAAGGCCCGCGCCCGGCGCAGCGCCCGTTCCGGCATCCCCGCGGCGTCCAGCGGACCGTCGACCAGGCCGGAGAACCCGACCACCACCCGGTCACCGCCGAACGGCACCAGCCGCACCACCACCGGCTCCCCGGGGTCGAAACGCACCGAGGTGCCGGGCGGCACGTCCAGATGCCGCCCGTAGCTCGCCGCCCGGTCGAAGCGCAGCCGCGGGTTGGCCTCGAAGAAGTGGAAGTGGCTGGTCACCGACACCGGGACGGCCGCGGTGTTCACCGCCTCGACCAGCACCCCATCGTCGTCCGGGCCCGCGGGAGCGCCCCGGCGGGCGGACCCCGGCAGCACCTGCCCGGGAAGGGGAGCCCCGCTGCCGGCCGGCGCACCGGCCTCCCCCGCGCCGATGGGTCCGGTGACGACCACCAGCCTGCTGCCGTCGTCGAACACCGCCTCCACCGCGACCTCGGTCACCACCGCGGCGACCCCGGGCAGCACGTCGCCCGGGCCGAGCACCCCCCGCCCGGCAGCCAACGCGTCCGCGTGCCGCCCGCCGTCCCGGGCCACCTCGCAGACCGTGTCGGCAATGAGCGCGATCGCCTCCGGCACGTTCAGCTGCAACCCGCGCGAGCGCCGGGCGCGGGCGAGCTGGGCCGCGGTGAACAGGAGCAGCCGATCCGTCTCGGCCGGGGTCAGCAGCACCCGGCCATTCTGCTCCACGGCGTCCGCCCACCGTCACGACGCGACCTCGGCCGCCCGGACCGGCCGGCACCATGCGCGCCCAAATGGGTCGAACGCCGCCGGACCCGGTGCAAGGATCACCCCATGGTCGACCCCACCCCACCCGCCGCCGACCTGCGGCTGGGCCCCACCCCGCCCGCCGCCGACCTGCGGCTGGGCCCCATCCCGCCCGAGCGGGCCGAGGATCTGCTCGCCCTGGACCAGTGGGCCTTCGGCTTCGATGACCAGGACATCGACCCCGGCCCGCTGCTGGCAACCTTCGAGTGGGACCGCGCGGTCGGGATGTGGAACGGGCAGGACCACCCCGTGCTGGCGGGCTCGAACGTCACCCACTCCTTCGACCTGCCCGTGCCCGGGGGCGCGCTGGACTGCGCGGGGCTGACCTGGGTGGCGGTGCACCCGCAGTTCCGCCGTCGCGGAATCCTGCGGGCGATGATGGCCCAGCACCTGCACGCCGTCCACGAGCGCGGCCGCGAGCCGGTCGCTGCGCTGTTCGCCGCCGAGCCCGCGATCTACGGCCGCTTCGGATACGGGTTGGCCACCCAGTGCCTGCGGTTGAGCCTGCCCCGCCGGGTCGGGCTGCGCGACGTACCGGGCAGCGCGGACGTCCGGCTGCGGTTCGAGGCAGCCGACGCCGACCGGCACGCGGACCCCATCGGGGACTGCTACGACGCGGCCCGGCGTGAGCGCCCGGGCATGGTCTCCCGCTCCACCCCGGCGCTGCGCCGGCTCGCGCTGGAGGACCAGCCGTTCATGCGCAACGGCGGCGAGCGGCTCAAGGTGGTGCTCGCGCTCGATGCCGAGGCCCCCGACCCCGTCGGCGGGCATCCTCCGCTGCGCGGGTACGCGCTGTTCCGGCGCAAGGCCGAATGGGGCGACGCCGGCGCCGCCGGCACCGTCCGGGTGCGCGAGCTGGTCGCCCGCGACGCCGCCGCGGCCCGGGCGCTGTGGGGAGGCCTGACCGACCTGGACCTCACCACCCGGGTGGAGACCGACATGCGGCCCGTGGACGATCCGCTGGTGCACCAGCTGAGCCGACCTGCGCGCCGCCACCGCCCGGTACAGCGACGGGCTGTGGGTGCGGCTGGTGGACGTGCCCGCGGCGCTGTCCGGCCGGCGGTACGCCACCGACGTCGAGGTGGTGCTCGAGGTGAGCGACGGGCTCTGCCCGTGGAACGAGCGTCGCTGGCTGCTCAAGGGTTCCGCGGACGGCGCCGGCTGCACGGCGACCTCCGCCCCCGCCGACCTCGCGCTCGACGTGCGGGAGCTGGCTGCCGCCTACCTCGGCGGGAGCTCCCTGACGGCGCTGGCCGCCGCGGGCCTGGTCACCGAGCTGCGGCCCGGCGCGCTGCAGGAAGCCTCCGCAGCGTTCACCTGGCCGGTCGCGCCCTACTGCGGCTGGGTGTTCTGAGCTCAGCCCTGCGCCGGCACCGTCCCGCTCAGCTCGTAGTCCGCGAGCATGGCGATCCGCCGGGCGTGCCGGGCATCGCCGCTGAACGGCTCGGCGAGGAAGGCGTCGACGAAGGACGTCGCCTCCTGCAGGCTGTGCATCCGGCCACCGACCGCCAGCACGTTGGCGTCGTTGTGCTGGCGGGCCAGCAGCGGCCGTCTCCCGGCTCCAGGCCAGGGCCGCGCGCACCCCGCGCACCTTGTTCGCCGCGATCTGCTCGCCGTTTCCGGACCCGCCGATGACCACCCCGAGGCTGCCCGGGTCGGCCGCCACGGCCTGCGCCGTCCGCAGGCAGAACGGCGGGTAGTCGTCGCTGCCGTCGTACTCGGCCGGCCCGTGGTCGACCACCTCGTGCCCCGCCCCGGTGAGGTGGGGGACCAGGTGTTCCTTCAGCTCGAACCCGGCATGGTCGCATCCAAGGTGAACCCTCATGGCGGGAGTCTGCCAGCCGAAGCGGGCGTGATCGTTGCCGGGGCGGGAACGGGCATGCCGGGGCGGGCCGGTCAGTCGAAGTTCGGGCCGGCGGTCCGGGTGCGCTTGATCTCGTAGAAGCCCGGCGTGCGAGGCCACCAGCAGCGACGCCGTCCCACAGCCGCCCGGCGGCCTCCCCCTTCGGCGCGGGGGTCACCACCGGCCCGAAGAAGGCCGACGCCGTCGATCGCGACGACGGGCGTGCCGACGTCCTGGCCGACCAGCGCGATGCCCGCCTCGGTGGCAGGCCCGCAGCGCGGCGTCGAACTCGTCGGAGCCGGCGTAGCCCGCCGAGCGCCGGCCGGCAGGCCGACCTCGCGCGAGCGCCTCGGCGACGACCGCGTCGTAGTCCTTGCGCCCGCCGGGGTGGATCCGGGTGCCGATCGCGTCGTAGAGCGGCTTGACGTCCTGCTCGCCGTGCACGTCGCGGGCGGCCGATGACCACCCGGACCGGGCCCCAGGCGCGGTCCATCAGCGCCCGGTAGTCCGGCGGGAGGTCGCGGCCCTCGTTGAGCACCGACAGGCTCATCACCTGCCAGCGTGACCTCGACGGTCGCGACCTGCTCGACCTCGGTCATCCAGCGGGTGGTCATCCAGGCCCAGGGGCACACCGGGTCGAACCAGAAGTCGGCGACGCGTGCTGCGCACGGCAGCGCCGCTCGGGTCGGCTCCTGCCGTCGGGCTCGTCGCGGCGTCGACAGCCCTGCTGCCGCGCGGACATCCCGTCACCGTGCCGTCGGCGCCCACGCCCACCCGGCAGGGCGCGCCGGCCCGGCTCCGTGCGAAGGATCGCGCGCCCACCACGTCACCGACCCCGCTCACAAGGAGACCACCGTGCCCGGCAGAACCTCACCCGCGACGAAGCGCGCACCGCGCGCCGTGCTCACGTGTCGACAGCTACGACGTCGCCCTCGACCTCACCGCGGCGACCGACGCACCTTCCCGTCGACCACCGGTCGCGCGTTCTCCGGCGCCGAGCCGGGGCGCTCGACCTTCATCGACCTGATCGCGCCGACCGTGCACGAGGTCGATCCTCAACGGCCGCGCGCTCGACCCGCGCGCCGTGGTCGCCGACGCGCCGGATCGCGCTGGCCGAGCTGGCCGACCGACAACGAGCTCGCGCGTCGTCGCCGACTGCGCCTACATGAACACCGGCGAGGGCCTGCACCGCTTCGTCGACCCGGTCGACGACGAGGTCTACCTCTACTCCCAGTTCGAGGTGGCCGACTCGCGCCGGGTGTTCGCGGTCTTCGAGCAGCCCGACCTCAAGGCGACCTTCAGCCTTCACGGTCACGGCGCCCCGTCGCACTGGACAGGTCGTCTCCAACTCCCCCACCCCCGAGCCGGTGCCGGCTCGACGGCCGGCGACGGCGACCTGGCGCTTCGCGCCGACCCCGCGGCTGGCCACCTACGTCACCGCGATCGTCGCCGGCCCGTACCACCGCGTCGCGCGCCGAGCTGACCACGCGCGACGGGCGCACGATCCCGCTCGGGCGTCTCTGCCGCGCCTCCCTGGCCGCGTACCTGGACGCCGAGGACATCTTCGAGATCACCCGGAGCGGGTTCGCGTTCTTCGAGGAGGCTTCGACCTGCCCTACCCGTTCGCCAAGTACGACCAGATCTTCGTGCCGGAGTTCAACGCCGGGGCGATGGAGAACGCCGGCGCGGTGACCTTCCTCGAGACCTACGTGTTCCGCTCCAAGGTGCCCGAGGCCACCGTCGAGCGCCGGGCGCTGACGATCCTGCACGAGCTCGCGCACATGTGGTTCGGCGACCTGGTGACCATGCGCTGGTGGGACGACCTGTGGCTCAACGAGTCGTTCGCCGAGTACGCGAGCACCTCGCCGCCAGCCGAGGCCACCCGCTGGACGCTCGGCGTGGACCACGTTCTGCTCGCTCGGAGAAGTCCTGGGCCTACCGGCAGGACCAGCTGCCGTCGACCCACCCGATCGTCGCGGACATCCGCGACCTGGAGGACGTCGAGGTCAACTTCGACGGGATCACCTACGCCAAGGGCGCCTCGGTGCTCAAGCAGCTGGTCGCCTGGGTCGGCCGAGGACAGCTTCGACGCCGGCGTGCGCAGCTACTTCCGCACGCCACGCCTGGGGCAACACCGAGCTGGCCGACCTGCTCGCCGAGCTCGAGTCCGCCAGCGGGCGCGACCTGCAGCGTGGTCGCAGGTGTGGCTGGAGCAGGCCGGCGTCACCACGCTGCGCCCCGAGCTCGAGGTCGAGCCCGGACGGGGTCATCACCTCGGCCGCCGTGCTCCAGGAGGCGCCCGGCGGACGCACCCCACGCTGCGCCCGCACCGGCTGGCCGTCGGCGGCTACGACCTGGTCGACGGCCAAGTTGCGGCGCGACCCGGCGGATCGAGCTCGACGTCACCGGGCGCACGCACGCGGGTGCCTGACCTGGTCGGTACCCCGCTGCCGGACCTGGTGCTGGTCAACGACGACGACCTCGCCTACGCGAAGATCCGGCTGGACGCGCCATCGTTGGCGACCGCCGTCGGCGCATCTGGCCGACTTCGAGGAGTCCCTGCCCCGAACCCTGGTCTGGGGCGCGGCCTGGGACATGACCCGCGACGCCGAGCTGGGCGCCCGCGAGTTCGTCGACCTGGTGCTGGGCAACATCGCCTCCGTGGACGACCCCAGCGTCGCGCAGATCCTGCTGCGCCAGCTCGCCTCCGCGCTGCTGTTCTACGTGGCTCCCGAACATGCGGGCAGCGCGGTCGAGGGTGCCTCCGAGCGGCTGCTCGGGCTGCTCCGGGAGGCCGCCCCCGGCAGCGACGCGCAGTTGCTGTTCGTCAGGTCGTTCGCCGCCCACGCCCACACGCCGGAGCACCTGGCCGCCGTGCGCGGCCTGCTCGACGGCTCGGCGCCGGTCGAGGGGCTGGCCGTGGACACCGAGATGCGCTGGTCGCTGCTGGCCGCGCTGGCGGCCGGCGGTGCGGCGGGGGAGGCCGAGATCGCCGCGGAGCTCGAACGCGACGACACCGCCGGAGGCCGGGTGCACGCAGCCGCCGCCCGGGCGGGGATCCCCAGCCCGCTGGCCAAGCAGCAGGCCTGGGACGCGGTGGTGGTCCGGGCCGAGCTGCCCAACACGGTGCAGGCAGCCGTCATCGGAGGCTTCACCCGGACGCGGGACCGCGCGCTGCTGGAGCCCTTCGTGGAGCGCTACTTCGCCGCGTTGCTGCCGGTCTGGCAGCAGCGGACGAACGAGATGGCCACCCAGATCGTGGCCGGCCTGTACCCGACGCAGCTCGCCGACCCGCGGCTGCTGGAGCTCACCGACAAGTGGCTGGCCGGAACCGACGCCGAACCGGCGCTGCGCCGGCTGGTGCTCGAAGGCCGCGACGGGGTGGTGCGGGCGCTCGCCGCTCAGGAGCGTGACCGGGCCGGGGCGGCCACGCCGCGCTGAACCACCACCGGGCGGGTGACACCATGATCGTGCCCGGCGCCGCGCCCCAGACCCGGCGAGGGCCGCTCACGGGGGTGGCGCATGCGGATCCTGGTCGTCGAGGACGAACCCACGCTCGCCGGGCTCGTCGCACGCAGCTTGTCCGCCGAGGGACACACCGTCACCACGGCGCACGACGGCTCCACCGGCCTGGCTCACGCGCTCGGCGGCGGCATCGACCTGCTCGTGCTCGATGTGATGCTTCCCGGCCGCAGCGGCCTCGACGTGCTGCGGTCCGTGCGCGCACGGGACCCGGTCATGCCGGTCATCCTGATGTCCGCCCGGGACGAGGTGTCCGCCCGGGTCGAGGGCCTCGACCTGGGCGCCGACGACTACCTGACCAAGCCCTTCTCGCTCGAGGAGTTGCTCGCCCGGATCCGCGCCCGACTGCGCGGCCCGACCCAGCCCACTGCGCACCTGCTCCAGGTCGCGGACCTGTCCGTCGACCTGCGCACCCGCCGGGTCACCCGCGCGGGGCACGAGGTCGAGCTCACCGCCCGCGAGTACGCGCTGCTGGTCCACCTGGTGCGCCACCCCGACCAGGTGCTCTCGCGGGAGCAGTTGCTGCACGCCGTGTGGGGGTTCAACTTCGACCCCGCCACCAAGGTGCTCGAGGTCTACATCGGCTATCTGCGCCGCAAGCTGGCCCTGCCCGGCCGGCCCGCACCGATCCAGACCGTGCGTCAGGTCGGCTACCGGCTGCGGGCGCAGCGTGCCTGAGCGCGCGGCGGGCCGCGGGGCCGGACGCCGAGGGGCGGGCCGGCCCGTGCTTGCCTGGCAGCTGGGCCTGGGCACGGCGCTGGTGCTCCTGTCGGGCCTCATCGGAGCCTTCGTCGCCGTCGAACGCACCACGGTGGGCGGGCTGCGTTCGAGCGTGGATGCGGGCCTGCAGACCCAGGTCCGGGAGTGGCGCCGGTCGGTGGCGGGCATCCGACTGGACAGCCCTGTCGCGGTGGAGCGTGCCGCCCGGTCCTGGCTCGCCCAGCAGCGCGACCACCCGTCGACCCAGCTGCAGATCGTGGATGTCGCCGGCGGCACGACGGTGACGAACCACCCAGGCGTACTCGGCGTGGAGCTCGCGCACGAGCAGGCCGAGCAGGCAGACCCCGATCTGGCTGCCGGCGACGACCCCGTCGGGGGCCTGCTCGACGCGCCCCAGGGGCTGGCCACGGCCGACACCGTGGACCTCGGGCCGGTCCGGGTCGTCACCGAACCGATCCGCTGGGACGGCCGGCAGGTCGGCGTGCTCAGGGTCGCCGACTCGCTGCAACCGGTGACCCGCACCGAGGCCCGGCTGCAGCGGACGTTCCTGCTGGTCGGAGCCGCCGCGCTGGGGCTGGGAGCCCCGGCCGCGGCGGCCGCATCGGCGCTCGCCCTGCGCCCGCTGCGCCGGCTCGCCGCGGTGGCCGCCTCGGTGGACGCGGGTGAGCTGGACCGGCGGGCGGGCCCCACCGGCCGTGGCGAGGTCGCCGCCCTGGCTCGCGCCTTCGACCGGATGCTGGATCGCCTGCAGGCCGCGTTCGCCCAGCAGGCGCAGTTCGTCGGGGATGCCTCGCACGAGCTACGCACCCCGCTCAGCGTCGCCCGGGTGCAGGCGGAGCTGCTCGCCGAGGAACGGGACGACGCCGCCCGCCGTGCGGGCGTACGGGTCGTGCTCTCCCGGCTCGGGGCGCTGGAGGGCCTGGTCTGCGACCTGCTCACGCTCGCCCGCGCGGGGGTGGAGCAGCTGCACCGCCCCGAACCGGTCCCCGTCGCCGACCTGCTCGCCGACCTCGAACGCGACCTGCCGCTGTTCGGGGACCGTGACTACCGGGTCGAGCACCGCAGCGGCACCCTGCAGGCAGACCCGAACCGCCTCACCCAGGTGCTGCACAACCTCGTCCGCAACGCGGTGCAGCACACCGCGTCGGGTGGCCACGTGAGCGTGACCGCCTGCCCGGCGGGCGGCCGGTTGACGATCACCGTCGAAGATGACGGGACCGGAATCGCCCCCGAGGACCTGCCGTTCGTGTTCGAGCGCTTCTACCGGGCCCGGACCGGTGCCGACGGCGGAAGCGGGCTGGGGCTGTCCATCGCCAAGGCCCTCGTCGAGGCCCACGGCGGGCAGTTGCGGGCCTGGTCACGCCCCGGCCGCGGGACCCGGATGAGCGTGGAGCTGCCCGGTTACACGCCGCCGGCACAGGCACCGGCACCGGCACCGGCACCGGCACCGCGGGCCTAGTTGCCGGAGCCTGCCACGGCGCCGCGGCGAGCCACCGGCGGCGGGCGGAACCGCAGTTCTTACCCGGGTCTGTACGCGCTCTGCCCACCGTCTTACCCGGCGGGGGGAGGGTCGGGACATCACCGATTCCCCGCCTGCCTGGAGGTTCCATGCACCGCCCCGCGCTCGTCGCCGCCATCGCCCTGCCCATCCTCGTCCCCGCCCTGCTGGGTGCAGGACTGGCCACTCCGGCTGCCGCCGCCGGCCCCGCCCCGGCCCCCGCACCGGCGCCGGCGCCGTCGATCGCGGACAGCACCCGCGCCAACCTGGTCGCCGCCATGCACGGCGAGGCCCTGGCCCGCGCCTCCTACCTTGCCTTCGGCGCCGAGGCGTCCCGGGCCGGGTATCGCGGCACCGCCTCCCTGTTCGCCCGAACCGCTGCGGTGGAGCTCGACGACCACTTCAGCCTCGAGGCACGGTACGTCGGGATGGTCGGCTCCGACGCCGCGAACCTCACCGACGCGATCGCCGGGGAGTCCTTCGAGACCTCGACGATGTACCCGCTGTTCGAGGCCGAGGCACGGGCCGACGGCGACCTCGCGGCGGCCGAGCTGTTCCACGAGATCGCCGCTGACGAGGCCGACCACCGGGACGCCTTCCAGCTCGCGGTGGAGGCCCTGGCCGGCTCGGGCCGGGTGCCCGCGCCACCGGCGGTGGACCCGGTCACGGTGCCCGCCGGACCGGCCCGCTCCAGCGGCCGGACGCTGGAGAACCTGCGCACGGCGATGCGGGGCGAGGCCTTCGCCTCGGCCAAGTACCTGGCCTACGCCCGGAACGCGCGGGCGCAGGGGCAGCCCGCACTGGGCCGGCTCTTCGAGGCCATCTCGGCGGTGGAGCTGACCGAGCACTGGGCGGCCGAGGCCGGCCTGGCCGGGGTCGTCGCCGACACGGTCACGAACCTGGCCACGGCGGCGGCCGGGGAGGACTACGAGGCCACCACGATGTATCCCGGCTACGCCGCCGAGGCTGCGGCAGCCGGGGACCTCGGCGTCGCCCGGGCGCTGAGCGGGATCGCCGCCGACGAGGCCCACCATCGGGACGCCTTCCGCGCCGCGGCAGCCCGGATCACCCGGCACTGAGGCGCAGCACCGCCATCGCGCGGCGGGCCGGGCCGAGCCTCGGCCCGGCCCGGCCCGGCCCGGCCCGGGTGGTCAGCGCCCGCCGACCGCCCGGGCCAGCGAGCTGGCACGGATCGACTGCATCACGTCCTCCAGCAGTACCGGCTGGCCCACGCCGTCGGCCAGCGGCAGCCGCCAGTTCGGGTACTCCTCGTCCGTGCCGGGCTGGTTCATCGCCCGGCGGTCACCGACGGCGTCGGCCAGCGCCACCCCGATCAGCCGCGCCGGGGTCCAGGTGAGGAACCGGTGCAGGGCCTCGACCCGGTCGCGCTCGGTCGGACGCTCGCCGAGCAGGCCCGACGCCCTGCAGCAGCTCGCAGCACCGCGGCCCGGTCGGCCTCGTCCACCGCCGTCTCCTCGGCGACCGGTCGGGTGAGCAGCCCGAGCCGATCGCGCAGCTCGATGTGCTCCCCGGCCAGGTAGCCCGGAGGTTGGCGGCAGGTCATGGGTGGTGACGGTCGCCAGGCACAGCTCGCGCCAGGCCTCCGGGCGCAGCGGCCGACCGTCGGAGTCCTTCTCGAACCAGAGGATCGAGGTGCCCAGCACCCCCCGCTCGCGCAGGTAGTCGCGCACCCAGGGCTCGACGGTGCCGAGGTCCTCGCCCACCACGAAAGCACCGGCCCGGGCGGCCTCGAGCGCAAGGATGCCGACCAGCGCCTCATGGTCGTACCGCACGTACGTGCCCTCGGCCGGCCCCGTCCCCCGCGGCACCCACCACAGCCGGAACAGGCCGATCACGTGGTCGACGCGCAGCGCACCCGCGTGCCGCAGCACCGTGCGGAGCATGTCGCGGTAACGGCGCGTAGCCGAGCTCGGCGAGCCGGTCCGGGCCGCCACGGCGGCTGGGACCAGTCCTGCCCCTGCTGGTTGAACGCGTCCGGCGGTGCGCCGACCGTCACCCCCCGGCCGAGGACCTCGCGCCAGGGCCCAGGCGTCCGCCCCGCTCGGGGTGCACGCCGACGGCGAGGTCGTGCATCACGCCGATCGGCATCCCGCGCCTCGTGGGCGGTGCGCTGCGCCGCCGCGAGCTGCTCGTCGAGGCACCACTGCAGCCACAGGTGGAACTCGACCCGGTCCGGCCAGCTCGTGGCGCAGGTGCTCGACCGCCCCGGAGCGCGGGTCGAGCAGCGTGCGCGGGCCAGGTCTCGGCCGGCAGCCCGAAGTGCTCGGCCAGCGCGCACCAGGTGGCGAAGTCGACCAGCCCCTGGCCCTCGCGGCGCGCAGTAGGCCTCGAAGGCCGCCTGCCGGGCCGGCGGGCGCGGCTGCGCGAACACCGTCTCCAGCGCGGTCCGCTTCGCCTCCCACACCGCGGTCCCGGTCGAGTTCCCCGGGTCGGGTGTTCAGCGCCCGGACCTCCTCCGCCTGCCACTCGATCACGGCCCGGTCGGCGGCCGGCAGGTAGGCCACCTCACGGATGTCCTCCACCCGCAGGTAGATCGGGTTGACGAACCGGCGCGAGGACGGCAGGTACGGCGACGGTTCCATCGGCGGCACGGGCTGCGCGGCGTGCAGCGGGTTGACCAGCACGAAGCCGGCGCCGTGGGCGCGCGCACTCCAGTCCACGATCTCGGCCAGGTCGGCCAGGTCACCCAGCCCCCACGACAGCTGCGAGCGCACCGAGTACAGCTGTGTCATGAACCCCCACGCCCGCCGCCGGGCCACCGGCTCCGGCAGCGGCAGCGTCACCGGCGTCACCACCAGCGGCCGGTCGGCCTCTCGCCCCGCTGTGCCGGGCGTGCAGCCGGTGCCAGCCCAGCGGCAGGTCGCTCGGGCAGCAGGAAGCTCGCCTCCCCGACCAACCGGCCGCCCACCAGGCGCGGGTCGACCCAGCGGTCCTCCTGCGCCAGCGGGCGGCGGTCGCCGCCCTCCAGCTCTACCCACACCTCGACCGGGCTGCCGTGGTCGACGTGCACCGGGACCCGGGTGGTCGCCCCCTCCCGGATCACCAGCACGTCGGGCAGCACCCGCCGCCAGGGGCGTTCGCGCACGTCGGCCAGGGCGGAGTGCACCGCGGGCTCGCTGGTGGCGTCCACGCCCAGGGCTGCCAGCACGGCCAGCACCGTGTACCGGGAGACGGTGGTGTGCCGTCCCCTCCAGTCCCAGAACTCGGTGGCGACACCGTAGGCATGGGCCAGCTCGATGAGCTCCGGCGACGGCGCCGGCGGGTCCCCGGCCCGGTCGCCGGCAGTCAGGGTGGCCGCCCCGGTACCGGGCACGGCGGGGTTGGTGTGCGGCTGCTCGCTCACGACTCGCTTCCACGCCTCGGGGTGCCGGACATCGCTGCGGGGCCCCGGGCGAGCGACCAGCGGGCGGCGCCGGGCGGGAACCCCCACCGCATCCTGCCAGAGTCGGGCGCCGCCCGGACCCGCCGGCCGGACCCGCCGCGCGGACCGCCCACCCGCCACGGCGCTCGGCGCGGTCGCCGGAGCCCGGCGGCGCGGCGGCATCTAGGCTGACCCGCCATGAGCGAACACCCGCCAACCGGGCCTGAGGGGCGCCCGGCGTACCCGGCAGCCGAGCGCAGCGACCTGGTCGAGGTGTTGCACGGCCATCCGGTGGCCGACCCCTACCGGTGGCTGGAGGACGCGGCCGACCCGCGGACCCGCGCCTGGTCGGCCGCCCAGGACGAGGTGCTCGCCGGGCACAGCGCCGGCTGGCCGGGCCGTGACCGGGTGGCGGGGCGGATCAGGTCGCTGCTCGGCGCGGGGACGATCGGCGTTCCGATCTGGCGCGGGCAGAGCCAGTTCTTCGTCCGCCGCGAGGGAACCCAGGAACACGCGGTGCTCATCGTCGCCACCCCCGGCGACGACGGCGCCGAGGCCGAGCGGGTGCTGGTGGACCCGATGCTCATCGACCCCAGCGGGCTGACCACCCTCGACGCGTGGCAGCCCAGCATCGAGGGCGGCCGGCTGGCCTACCAGCTGTCGAGCGGCGGCAGCGAGGAGAGCGTGCTGCGGGTCATGGACGTCGCGACCGGCAGCGATGTGGAAGCCCCCATCGACCGGGCCCGCTACTCCCCGGTGGCGTGGGTGCCGGGTGGGGAGGCCTTCTACTACGTGCGCCGGCTCGCCCCGGCCGCCGTGCCGGAGGAGGAGCGGCAGTACCACCGCCGGGTCTACCTGCACCGGGTCGCTACTGCGGCCGACGCCGACGTCGAGATCTTCGGCGCCGGGCTCGACCTGCGCAGCTACTACGGGGTGTCGGTCTCCCGAGACGGGCGCTGGCTCACCGTCTCGGCGGCGACCGGCACCGCACCGCGCAACGACGTCTGGCTGGCCGACCTGCAGGCGGAGGGCACCGGCGACCGGCTCGCCGCCCCGCAGCTGCTCCCGGTGGCCGTCGGGCTCGACGCCCGGGTGGGCACCCACGTCGGGCGCGACGGGCGGCTGTACGTCGCCACCGATCTGGACGCTCCGCGGGGGCGGCTCGCCGTCACCACGCCGCAGGACCCGGGGCCGCACACCTGGACGGACCTGCTCGGGCAGGACGCGGAGGCGGTGCTGGAGGACTTCTCCATCCTCGACGGGCCGGAGCTCGGCTCCTCGCCCGTGCTGCTCGCGTCCTGGACCCGGCACGCGGTGAGCGAGGTGAGCGCCCACGACCTGCGCACCGGCGCGCCGTTGCCCGGGGGCCGCGACCGGATCCCGCTGCCCGGCGTCGGTTCGGTGGGGGCGATGGTCGCCCGCCCCGAGGGCGGGCACGAGGCGTGGTTCAGCTACACCGACCACACCACCGCGCCGCACGTGTACCGGATCGACGCCCGCGACGGGCGGGTGAGCCTGTTCGCCACCCCTCCGGGCGCGGTGGACGTTCCGGACGTGGTGACCCGGCAGGTGGCCTACACCTCGGCCGACGGCACCACGGTGCGGATGTTCGTCATCGCCCGGGCCGACGCGCTCGGCACGGACGGGAACCCGACCTCGCCCCGCCCGACCGTGCTCTACGGGTACGGCGGCTTCGGCCTGCCGCTGACCCCTGGCTACTCGGCGAGCATCCTCGCCTGGGTCGAGGCGGGCGGGGTGTACGCGGTGGCGAACCTGCGCGGTGGCGCGGAGGAGGGCGAGCAGTGGCACCGCGACGGGATGCTCGCCGCGAAGCACCACGTGTTCGAGGACTTCCATGCGGCCGCCGAGCGGCTCGTCGCCGACGGGTGGACGACCACCGACCGGCTCGCCGCCAGTGGGGGCTCCAACGGCGGGCTGCTCGTCGGTGCCGCGCTCACCCAGCGACCGGACCTGTATGCGGCGGTGGTGTGCTCGGCGCCGCTGCTCGACATGGTCCGCTACGAGCTGTTCGGGCTCGGCGCCACCTGGAACGTCGAGTACGGCTCGGCCGCCGACCCGGAGCAGCTGGAGTGGCTGCTGTCGTACTCGCCGTACCACCACGTCCGGGAGGGGATCGACTACCCGGCCGTGCTGTTCACGGTGTTCGACGGCGACACCCGGGTGGATCCGCTGCACGCCCGGAAGATGTGCGCGGCACTGCAGCACGCCACCACGTCCACCCGGCCGGTGCTGCTGCGGGCGGAGAAGGACGTCGGCCACGGGGCGCGGGCCATCTCCCGCAGCGTGGCACTGTCGGCGGACACGATGGCCTTCACGGCGGCGTGCACGGGGCTGCAGCTCGGGCCGTGATTCATCCGGATGCGAAGGGTCGACTGCACTCGACCACGCAGCGCTGACTCCTTGTAGCGCAACGCCGTCCAGCACCCCAGATGCTCCCGACTTGGGCTGACCTGGTTGTCATCTGAATGGCGGATGGCGTAACCATGTCGCGTTCAGTGACGCTCAGTGCTGGCACGGGCAGGCTTTCGGGAGCCCGCGCAACAGCCCGTAGGCGAGGGACAGGGCGGATGACGAAGATCCTGGTGATCGACGACGAGCCGGGCATCCTGCGGTTCGTCCGCAGGGCTCTGGAGGCGGAGGGATACACCGTCTTCACGGCCACCGACGGCACCGAGGGCCTGCGGCTGGCCGCGGAGCAACGGCCCCGGCTGGTGATCCTCGACCTGATCATGCCCGGGCTCAGCGGCACCGCCGTGCTCGCCGCGCTGCTCACCGACCGCGCCGACACCCGGGTGCTCGTCCTCTCGGCGGTCGGCGACGTGCAGGCCCGGGTGCGCGGCCTCGACACCGGCGCGGTGGACTACCTTCCCAAGCCGTTCGCCCTCGCCGAGCTGCTGGCCCGGGTCCGCAGCCGGTTGCGCGAGGGCACCGACGATCACGGCCCGGCCAGCGAGGAGCTCGTCTGCGGCCCCCTGCGGCTCGACCTGCGCACCCGCCGGCTGCACTCCCCCAGCCGGCACGTGGAGCTGTCGCAGCGTGAGTTCGCGCTGATGCAGCACCTGATCCGCAATGCGGGCGCGGTGTGCAGCCGGGCCGAACTGCTCTCCGAGGTGTGGGGGTACGCCTTCGACCCCGGCAGCAACGTCGTCGACGTGACGATCGCCCGGCTGCGCGCCAAGATCAAGGATCTGCGGATCGAGACCGTCCGCAACGTCGGGTACTCCCTGCAGCGGGCCTGAGCGCCCGCGGCCACGGGGGCGCCGCTGCCGGTCGGGGAGCGGGGCCGGATAACCTCCTCCGGACCGCAGATCCGACCACGAAGGAGCGTCATCCGTGCTGCCGGCATCCCCGCCGTACGCGCTGCCGCCCACGGTGCTTCCCGACCTCGCCACGCTGCCGCAGCGGTTCTGGACCGACGTGGTGCTCGGCGTCCCGGGGAAGATCGTCGCCGTCGTCGTGCTCGGGGTGCTGATCCGGCTGGCCGTGCACCGCGCAGTCACCCGGCTGGCCGACGGCATCGCCACCGGGCGGGCAGGGCTGGGGCAGATGGACCGCCGGCTGGCCGGCGCCACCGCGATGCTCGGCGTCAGCCCGCTGCTGTCGCTGCGCCGCGAGCAGCGCGCCCGCACCCTCGCCTCGCTGCTGAGGAGCATCACCACCGGCACCGTGACGGTGATGGTGGCGCTCATGGTCATGCAGCTCCTCGCGCTGCCGATCGCTCCCGTGATCGCCAGCGCAGGGGTCCTCGGGGTCGCGGTCGGCTTCGGTTCGCAGGCCCTGGTGAAGGACTTCCTGTCCGGGATCTTCATGATCGCCGAGGACCAGTACGGCGTGGGTGACGTGGTCGACCTGGGGGCGGCATCCGGAGTGGTCGAGGCGGTGGGGCTGCGGGTCACGCAGCTGCGTGACATCGACGGCACCGTCTGGTACATCCGCAACGGGGAGGTACTGCGGGTCGGCAACCGGTCGCAGGGCTGGTCGCGCGCGGTGCTCGACGTCGGCGTCGCCTACAGCGAGGACGTCGGCCGGGTCCAGGAGCTGCTGCTCGACCTCGCCACCGGTCTCCAGCACGACCCGGCCTTCGCCGCGCAGATCCTCGAGGACCCGCAGGTGTGGGGGATCGAGTCGGTCTCGGCCGAGGCAGTGGTGGTCCGCCTGGTGGTGAAGACCCGCCCGCTGAAGCAGTGGGACGTGGCCCGCGAGCTGCGGCGCCGGATCAAGGACCGCTTCGACGCCGCGGGGGTGCAGGTGGCCTACACGACCGGCGCCGTGCTCGTGCAGGACACCTCCGCCAAGTCCTCCGAGCTGTGAGCGCCCGGCCCGGCCTCCTCGCCCCCGCACCGTGCTGGGACACTGTGCCCGTGGAACAGCAGACGACCTTCTACGAGCAGGTCGGCGGAAGCGCGGCCTTCACCCGGCTGGTGGACCGCTTCTACGAGGGCGTCGCGTCCGACCCGGTGCTGCGGCCGATGTACCCCGACGACGATCTCGGGCCCGCCAGGGAAAGGCTGCGGCTGTTCCTCGAGCAGTACTGGGGAGGTCCGTCCACCTACAGCGACCAGCGTGGGCACCCGCGGCTGCGCGCGCGACACGCGCCCTTCCGCGTCGACGCGCAGGCCCGCGACCACTGGCTCGGGCACATGCGGGCCGCGGTGAGCGAGCTCGGGCTGGCGGCGGAGCACGAGGCGCAGCTGTGGGACTACCTCGAGCGCGCCGCATGGAGCATGCTCAACACCCTCGACGGGTGAGACCCGACAGGTGAGACCCGACAGGTGAGACCCGAGGGGTGAGGGGGACTCCGATGCCACCCGGCGCCGACGCGCAGGACCCGTCCGACCGCCTGGTCGCTGCCCGGCCGCGACTGTTCCTTGCGGCCGGGCTGCTCGCCGCCGTCTCGCTCGGGTTGCCCTGGCTGGTGGTCTCGACGCCGGGCGGCGGGGTGATCTCCATACCCGGCACGCACCACCCCGTGCGGGTGCTGGCACTGCTCGGAGCCCTGTTGCTGTGGTGGGGCGTGACCCGGGGACCGCGGACGCTGGCCTGGGGCGGGCTGGGCCTGGCCGCCCTGGCTCTCGGGCTGGGGCGGGCGGGCACCTCGCTGCCCCCGGGCCGGCTGGTGTACGCCGTCGCCGTCGCGCTGGCCGCGGTGGCGTTGGCGGCGGGCGCGGCGCACCGGGCGCAGCGGCAGGAGCCGGGCTAGAAGATCGTGAAGGCCTCCCGCGCCAGCATGAACCCGTGCCGGGTAGCCGTGTCGTCACAGCGCATTCCGCTCTGCAGGCTGGTGCAGACGATGTCGCCCACCCTGATGGCCCTGCCGTAGCCGAGCAGCTCCGTCGGCCCCAGCACGGTGTCGCCGGCGCAGGTGAGCGAGGCGCCGCGGGCCGACAGGTTGATCCCGTTGGCCCAGTCGAGCTCGCACGCGGACGGTTTCGGCGGCGGCGTCCAGGAGCGCTGCGCGATGTCGCACCGGGCCCCGCCGGCGTCCAGGAAGCAGGCGATGTTCTTGCTCGGCGTGGCGAACCAGGCGTTCGAGCGCACCGAGGTGCTGCTGGCGGCGGGCGCGGCGGTGCTGCCCGAGGAGTTGCCCGCCGTCGGCGAGCCTGCGATCGCGGGCAGGCTGACGGAGAAGCCCGAGCCGCCGCCGGAGGTCATCGTGGGGGTGCCGGTCGCCGCGCCGCCGCTGCCGGCCACGGCGGCCGTCGTCGGCACCGGGGTGACGCCGGCCGCGCCGCCGGCGCCGCCGACCTCCGGCCCGCCCCCGGCGGAGCCGGCGTGCGAGCAGCCGGCCAGCACGACCACCCCGAGGGTGGCGGCGGCCGCCAGTTGCGCCGGGCGCAACCGCCCGCGCCTGATCCCCCTGCTTCCAGCTGCCACGCCCATCGATCCTCCTCCGGACCCGTCGCCCCGTGCCCCCGCACGGCGACGGCGAGATCCTACGGGCAGTGATCAGCCCAGCAGCCCACTTCGGGCCAGCACATGCCCACGCCCCGTGGTCAGCCGCCACCACGCACCGCAGCGGAACAGGGCCGCGGGCTCCTGGCCGGCCAGGAAGCCGAGCCCCTCGGCGGCCAGCGCGACCCCGGCGGGGGCGGACTCCGCCCCCGGGGCGAGCGGGCCGGCCCACACCCGCGCCCGCAGCGCCGCCACCGCCGCGGCACCGGCACCGGGTGGGGCACCGGAGACCACCGCATCCACCCCGGCCCGGGCCGTGTCACGGATCGCCGCCACCCCGAGGTGGCCCTGGGCCACCCACCCCTGCCGGGGCGGGGTCAGGCCAGCCCAGGGCGCGCCGACCGCCGAGGCCCCCGGCAGCACCAGCGCCACCTGCCCGGCAGCTGCGGGTGGCGCGGCCGCGGGGGCCGCCGGGGCCGGCCCGAGCGCCGCCGCCACCTCGGCCAGCGGCAGGGTGAGGTCGACCTCGCAGGGCCCCGCCAGCGGGACCACCCGCAGCCCCAGCACCGTGGGACCCGCGCCCCCGTGCAGCGCGCAGACGTACACCGCAAGCCGGTCGGAGTGGGCGACCAGCCGGGTGACCCCGCCGGCGTCCAGGCGGGCGGCCCTGCCGAGGTAGGTCGACAGGTCGCCGAGCACCTGAGGATCGGCCAGCCGCACGGTGACCGGAGCCGGCCCGCTCACCTGCGGTGCGGGTGGCTGCGCCACGTCACCGGCCCGTCCTGCCACGCCTCCAGGGTGGTGCGTTCGTGCCCGGTCATCCGCCGCGGGCGGTGCCGCTCGAGGTCGTAGAGCACCAGCGTGGTCTCCGCCCGCGCGTACACCCGGGGCGGGTGATCCCCCCGACCGCTCTCGTCGAGCACCTCATACCCCATGTCGAAGCTCGCCCCTGCCAGCGAGGTGACCCACAGGTCGATGGCGACCGGGGCGGTGCGGTAGACCAGCGGCTGCAGGTACTCGATCTCCGAGCGGGCCACGAGCAGGCCGGTGTCGACCACCGAGCCGCCCTCGTCGCTGCCGCGGGCGGCGAACGCGATCACCCGGGCGTCCTCGAGCAGGCGCAGGAACTGCACGTTGTTCACGTGGCCGTAGGCGTCCATGTCGGACCAGCGCAGCGGCGTGAGGACGCGATGGCGAGGCATGCCTCATCTTCGCCTGCCTCGGCGGTGGGCTGCGATCCGGCCCACGATGTGGCCTACCCTGCCCGGATGGCGATGGACGGCGGGGCCGCCCCGGACGCCGGTGACGGGCTGCCGGGGCTCGACCTGCCCGCGGTCACGGCATGGCTGCTGCAGCGGCAGCCCGGCCTGTTCCGCGCGCCGCCGCGGGCGCAGCTGGTGGCCGGGGGCCGCTCCAACCTCACCTACCTGCTGGACGACGGCCGGCGCCGGGTGGTGCTGCGCCGGCCCCCGCTGGGGCACGTGCTGCAGACCGCGCACGACATGGGCCGGGAGTTCCGGGTGATCGGGGCGCTGGCGGGCACCGCCGTGCCGGTGCCGCAGCCGGTGGCCAGCTGCACCGATGCCGGCGTCACCGGGGCGCCCTTCTACGTGATGTCCTACGTCGACGGCCTGGTGCCGCGGGTGGCGGCCGACGTCGCGGGCTTCGGCGCCGCCCGCCGCGAGCAGCTGGCGACGGCGATGATCGACGTCCTCGCCGACCTGCACGCGGTGGCGCCCGCAACGGTCGGGCTCGCGGACTTCGGCCGCCCCGAGGGGTTTCTCGGCCGCCAGCTGCGCCGCTGGTCGACCCAGCTCGAGGCCTCGCGCAGCCGCGACCTCGACGGGATCGAGTCGCTGCGCGACGGGCTCACCGCCTCGCTGCCGGCCCTGGCCGGCCCGGCTGCGGGGGCGATCGTGCACGGTGACTTCCGGCTGGACAACCTCGTGGTCTCCGGGCCCTCGCACCCCGGCCCACCGACGGTGCGGGCGGTGCTCGACTGGGAGATGTCCACCCTCGGCGACCCGCTCGCCGACCTCGGGCTGCTGCTGGCCTACTGGGACGGCCTCGGCGGGATGAGCGACCCTGCGGTCGCGCCGCTGGGCGCCGGCGCCGGGTTCCCCTCCGGGGAGGTGCTCGCCGCCCGCTACGCGGCGCGCAGCGGGAGCGACCTGACCGCGCTGCCCTGGTACGTGGCGTTCGGGTTCTTCAAGATCGCGGTGATCCTCGAGGGGATCCACTACCGGTTCGTGCAGGGGCAGACCGTCGGAGCGGGGTTCGACCGGATCGCCGCCCTGGTGCCCGACCTGGTCGGGCTCGGGCTCGGCGCGCTGGCCGCGGCCGGCCGCGGACGCTGAGCAAGGGCGGCACCGGCGCCCGGTGCGGCGCAGCAACCGGCCGGGCGCGCTCAGCCGGCGGGGCCGAGCACCGCGATCCGCCCCACGGCCTGCCCGGCGGCCAGCCGGGTCAGCCCCGAGGCAGCGGCGGTGAAGTCCAGTCGATCGGCGACCCGCGGGCGCACCGCGCCCACCGCCACCAGCTCGTTGAGCTCCGCCGCGGCCCGCTGCACCAGCTCAGGGCTGCGCTGCCGGTACAACCCCCAGTGCAGCCCGAGCACCGAGTAGTTCTTCACCAGCAGGTGGTTGGTGGCCGCCGGCGCGACCCGCCCGCCGGCGAAACCGATCACCACGATCCGGCCCTCGAAGGCGACCACCTTCGTCGCGGCGACGAAGGAGTCTCCGCCCACGGGGTCGAACACCACGTCGACGCCGCGCCCGCCGGTGGCCGCCTTGACCGCCGCCACCACGTCCTCGCGACTCCGGTCGACGACGGTGTCGGCCCCGGCGTCGCGGGCGGCGGCGACCTTGGCCGGCCCACCCACCACAGCGATCACCCGGGCGCCGGCGGCCCGGCCGAGCTGCACCGCCGCCCCGCCCACCCCGCCCGCCGCGGCGTTCACCAGCAGCGTCTCCCCCACGCGCAGTGCGGCCCTGCGGTTCAGCGCGAACCACGCCGTCTGGTAGCTGATGCACAGCACCGCCGCCGCGGCGTCATCGAGCCCGTCGGGCGCCGGGAACACATCGGTGGCCGCGGCGACCGCATGGCCGGCGAGCCCGCCGTGCGGTAGCTCGGTGACCGCCATCACCCGGGTGCCGAGCAGGCTCTCGGACACCCCGTCGCCGAGCCCGACCACCCGGCCGCAGACCTCGATCCCGGGGGTGAACGGCAACTGCGGGCGCTCCTGGTACTCGCCGCGGGCCATCAGCAGGTCGGGGAAGTTCAGGCCCGCCGCGGCCACCTCGAGCAGCACCCGGCCGGGGCCGGGCCGGGGCACCGGAACCTCGCCGAGCGCCATCACCGCCTCCGGCTCGCCCAGCCGGAGCACCTGCCAGGCCGGCATCAGCGCAGGCACCGGCGCCGGGCCGGAGGCGGGGGGGCTCACGCGACGCCGCCACCGAGCAGCAACCCGCCGTCGAGCACCAGCGTCTGACCGGTGACCCACGCCGCGTCGTCGCCGGCGAGGAAGGCGACGGCGGCGGCGACGTCCTCGGGTCGGCCGAGCCGGCCGAGCGGGTAGCCGGCGGACACCTCTGCCTCCCGGCCCTCGTAGAGCAGCGCCGCGAAGGCGGTCTTCACCACGGCGGGGGCGACGGCGTTGACCCGGATCGCGGGCGCGAGCTCCACCGCCAGTTCGGAGGTGAGGTGGATCAGCGCGGCCTTGCTCGCGCCGTACGCGCCCAGCGGCGGTGAGGGATGCAGCCCCGCGACCGACGCAACGTTGACCACGCAGGCACCGGGATGGCGACCCAGCCCGGCCTCGCGCGCCTGGGACACCCAGGCGGCGGCCGCGATCACGTTCACCGCGAACAGTTTGAGCAGGGCCTCGTGCTCGCGCCCGGTGACCGGCCCCACCACCGGATTGATGCCCGTGTTGTTCACCAGCACGTCGATGCGGCCGAACGCTTCCGTGGTGGCCGCCAGCGCGGCGGCGCGGTGCTGCGCGTCGTCGACGTGACCGGCTACGGCGATGGCGTGCGCGGGCCCACCCAGCGCGGTGACCGCCTCCTGCAACGGAGCGGGCTTGCGGGCGGTGAGGCACACCCTGGCGCCCTCGTCGACCAGCCGCCGCGCCACCGCCAGGCCGATCCCCCGGCTCCCGCCGGTGACCACGGCCACCCTGCCCTCGAACCTGCGCCCGGTGACGGCGCCCGGGCCGGGCGGCTCCGGCGCACTCACAGCCCGAGATCCCGGCCGATGAGCTCTTTCATGATCTCGTTGGAGCCCGCCCAGATCTTCGTCACCCGGGCGTCGCGCCACGCCCGGGCCACCCGGTACTCGTTCATGAAGCCGTAGCCGCCGTGCAGCTGCACGCAGTCGTCGAGGACGTCGTTCTGCACCTGGGCAGTCCACCACTTCGCCTTCGCCGCGTCCACCGCGCTGAGGGTGCCGTTGAGCTGGGCGAGCACGCACTGGTCCACGTACGCCTGTGTCACCTCGACCGTGGTGACGAGCTCCGCGAGCCGGAACTTGTTGTGCTGGAAGGCGCCGATCGGCTGCCCGAACGCCGTGCGTGCCTTGGCGTACTCGACCGTCTCGGCGAGGATGGCGCGCACGTGGGCGATGTTGCTCACGGCCGCCCCGAGCCGCTCACCGGGCAGCCGCTGCATCATCGCGACGAAGCCCAGCCCCGGCTCGCCGACGAGGTTCGCCGCGGGCACCCGCACGTCGGTGAAGAACAGCTCCGCGGTGTCGGACTCCTCCTGGCCCACCTTGTCCAGCTTGCGGCCACGGGTGAACCCGGGCATGCCGGTCTCCACCGCGAACAGCGAGATCCCCTTCGCGCCGCGGGAGGGGTCGGTGCGGGCTGCCACCAGCACGAGGTCGGCGCTGTACCCGTTGGTGATGAACGTCTTCGAGCCGTTGAGCACCCAGTCGTCGCCGTCCCGCACCGCGGTGGTCCGCAGCGCCGCCAGGTCGGAACCGCCCGAGGGCTCGGTCATCGCGATCGCGGTGACGATCTCGCCGCTGCAGAAACCCGGCAACCAGCGCTCGCGCTGCTCGGGGGTGGTCAGCTCCACCAGGTAGGGGGCGACGACGTTGGAGTGGATCCCGAAGCACGAGCTCAGCGCCGCCGAGACCGCCGCCAGTTCCTCGGCCAGCGCGACGGTGAAGCGCGGAGTCGGCGGCCACCCCGCCGCCGCCGTACTCCTCGGGGACCTCCAGCCCGAGGAACCCCTGCTTGCCGGCTTCGAGCCAGACATCGCGGGGGATCGCCCGGGCCGCGATGAACTCGTCGTAGCGCGGTCGGACGGAGCGGTCGAGGAACTCGCGCACCGACGCCCGCAGGGCCTCGTGCTCCGGCTCGAAGAGCGTGCGCTGCATGCCTTCCTCCCGCTTCCCCGGGGCCGCCCACGCGGGCCGGCCCGGCTCGTCCACTGCCGCCGTTCTCGTTCCCTGCTGCCGTTCTCGTTCCCTGCTGCCGTTCTCGTCCACTGTCGGATCATGACTAAGCGCTTGCTTACCGAATGGCGTGCGGCTAGCGTCCCCGGTCAGGCGGCCCCCCGTCAACCGGAACCTGCCGCCGATCAGGAGGGGTGCATGAGCGCCGGAGCGCACACCACGGCAGCCGCCGCCCCCCGGCGGATCGTGCTCGCCGCGATCGACGCCTTCGCCGAGCACGGATACCACGCCACCACCACCCGCGACATCGCCGCCCGGGCCGGGCTGTCGCCGGCTGCGCTCTACGTGCACTACCCGTCGAAGGCGGCCCTGCTGGCCGAGATCAGCCGCGACGGCCACCGCGCCGCGCTCGACCTGGTGCGCGCCTGCCTCGACCGGGCGGGCGCAGAGCCGGTCGCCCGGCTGCGGATGGTGGTGGCCGAGTTCGTCGCCTGGCACGCGGAGCACCACCGGGTCGCGCGGGTCGTGCAGTACGAGCTCGCCGCGCTCGAGCACGAGGCCCGGGCCGAGGTCGTCGCCCTCCGCCGCCGGATCGAGGGGCTGGTGGAGGCGGAGATCGTAGCCGGGGTCGCCGCCGGGACGATGGCGGCGGCCGAACCCCACCGGGTGGCCCGCGCGGTGCTCTCGCTGTGCATCGACGTGGCCCGCTGGTTCGACCCGCAGGGCAGTGACTCCCCCGCAGCCCTGGGAGCGCTGTACGCCGAGCTCGCCGCGCGCATGGTCGCGGCCCGGCAGTGAGCGTGCGGCCACCGCTCGGCGGTGACCTCCCCGCCGGGCGGCTGGGCCACAATGGCGGGGTGTCCGACACCGATACCGCCCCGATCCCGCCGCCGGACCGGCTCGGAGCCGAGGCAGCCGGCAGCCCCGCCGAACAGGACGCCCTTGCCGACCTGCTCGCCGTCCTCGACCTGCAACCGCACCCCGACGGCGGCGCCGACACCTTCGTCGGGCAGAGCCAGCCGCAGTCGTGGGGGCGGGTGTTCGGGGGCCAGGTGCTGTCCCAGGCCCTCGTCGCCGCGCAGCGCACCGTGGACGTCGACCGCCCGGTGCACTCGCTGCACGGCTACTTCCTGCGCGCCGGAGACTCCAGCGAGCCCATCACCTTCAGCGTCGAGCGGCTGCGCGACGGCCGTTCCTTCTCCGCCCGCCGGGCCCACGCGCTGCAGTTCGGGCGCCCGATCCTGTCGATGATCGCCTCCTTCCAGGCCCCTGCCGGGGGGCTGGACCACCAGTGGCCGATGCCCGACGTCCCCGGCCCCGAGGGCCTGCCCTCCCTCGCCGACCGCTACGCGGGGGTGGACGCCACGACCGCCCGCTACTGGACCCGGCAGCGCCCGATAGACCTGCGCCACGTCGAGCCGCCCATCTTCGTCGAGCCGTCCGCCGAGCGTGCCGACCACCAGGCGGTGTGGATGCGCGCCGTCGGGGCGCTGCCCGACGACCCGCGGCTGCACGCCGCCGTGCTGGCCTACGCCAGCGACTACACGCTGCTCGAGCCGGTGCTGCGCCAGCACGGCTGCTCCTACTCCGAACCCGGGCTGAAGATGGCCAGCCTCGACCACGCCATGTGGTGGCACCGCCCCGCCCGCGCCGACGAGTGGCTGCTGTACACCCAGGACAGCCCGTCGGCCTCGGGCGCCCGCGGGCTCGGCCAGGGCCGGATCTACACCCGGGACGGAACGCTGGCCTGCACCGTCGCCCAGGAGGGCATGATCCGCCTGCCGGGGTGAGCCCGCCGGCGGACCGCCTGCGTCGCGGTCAGCCGCGGCCCGCCGGGCGGCGCGCCGGGAGCTGCCCGCGACGCAGTGCCTCCACGGCGAGGTCGCAGGCCGCCGCGACCCGGGCCGGGTGCGGTGGCGGCGCGGCGCTGAGCACGGCCACCAGCAGCCCGCCCTGCTCGCCGGTCGCCGGGGTGTGGGCGGTGGACCCCGCGGCGTCGTCCGCCCGCACGCAGAACACCCGCCGGGCCTCCGCCTCGACGGCCACCGCCCGGTTCACCTCCGGGTCGTCGGTGGCCGCCAGCACGTACCACGCCCCCCGGAGGTCACCCGGGCGGTAGTCCCGGGCCACCCGCCCGATGGCCCCACCGGCCGCGAGCCCGTGCAGCGGCCCCTGCAGCGCCGGAGCCACCACGGTGACCCGGGAACCCGCCCGCAGCAGTGCCGGGACGCGGCGGGCCGCCACCGCTCCCCCGCCCACCACGACCACCCTGCGCCCGCTCAGGCGCAGCCCGACCAGGTAGGGCGGCGGGTGGTGACCCGCCGCATCGTGGGCAGCCGCATTCGGGTCGGCCGCGTCGATCATCGCTCACCCCTCCTTGGAGGCCACCCCGGCCGAGTCGAAGGTGGCCATCTCGCGCAGGGCCCGCACCGCGGCCTGCACCAGCGGCAGCGCGAGCACCGCGCCGGTCCCCTCGCCGAGCCGCAGCTCCAGGTCCACCAGCGGGCGCAGCCCGAGCCGGTCCAAGGCCAGGGCATGACCTGGTTCGGCGGAGCGGTGCCCGGCCACGCACGCGCCGAGGCTGTGCGGGGCGAGGGCGAGCGCGGCGAGGGCGCTCGCCCCGGCGATCACCCCGTCGAGGATCACCGGCAACCGCAGCGCCGCCGCGCCGAGGATGAACCCCGCGATGGCTGCGTGCTCCAGCCCGCCCACCGCCGCCAACGTCCCCACCGGGTCGCTCGGGTCGGGGTGGTGCAGGTCCAGCGCGGCGCGCACCACCTCCACCTTGTGCTGCCACGTCGGCGCGTCGATCCCGGCGCCACGCCCCGTCGTCGCCGCGGCGTCGGCGCCGGTGAACGCGGCCACCAGCGCCGCCGAGGCGGTGGTGTTCGCGATGCCCATGTCGCCGGTCAGCAGGCAGCGGTACCCGGCTGCGGCAAGGTCCTGCGCCACCCCGATACCCACCTCGAGTGCCGCGACGGCCTGCTCGCGGGTCATCGCCGGCCCGGCGGTCATGTCCGCGGTGCCGGGGCGGACGCCGCGGCGGAACAGCACCCGCGGGTCGACCTCGTCCTCCACCACCGGCAGCGGGAGCGCCACCCCGACATCCACCACCACCACCCGAGCGCCGGTCTGGGCGGCGAAGGCGTTCACGGCGGCGCCCCCGGCGAGGAAGTTCGCCACCATCTGGCCGGTCACCTCCTGCGGCCAGGGGGTCACCCCGCGGGCGTGCACGCCGTGGTCGGCCGCGAAGATCGCGACCGCGGCGGGCTCGGGCAGCGGCGGCGGGCAGCAGGCGGCCAGGCCGGCGAGCTGCACCGAGACGTCCTCGAGCACCCCCAGTGACCCCGGTGGCTTGGTGAGCCGCTGCTGGCGCTCGCGGCCGGCGGCAAGGGCGGTCGGGTCGAGCGGGTCGATCGCGGCGATGGTGCGGGCGAGCAGCCCGCCGGGTGCGGAGCCGGGGCCGGAGCCGGGGGTGGAGCCGGGCGCGGGCGATCCGGGAGCAGCCGTCATGGGAGAGTCCTTCCGCTGTCGGCGGTCGTCCACGCCGCCGGGCACCAGGCCGCGCCCGGCGGGAACCACCGGGCCACGGGACGGGCGGAATGTCCTGGCTCCCGGCTCTCGCAGCGGGCGGTCCCGCTGCGGCGCCGCGCCCCGGCCTTCCCGGCTCCCGGCTCGCGCCGGCGGCCAGTGGCCATCGTTGGGGGCAGCTCCCCGGTCACAGTGGCGGGCCCGCCCCGGACCTGGGCCGGTGGGCCCGCACCGGAGTTCCTCCGCAGCCGTCGTACGGATCCTGCCACAGGCCCAGCACGCCCGCCCAGCGGCTCGAGCGGGTGGACCGCAGCGGGCCGGGTTCAGTTCGGGGCCCCTCCGGTCGACAACCGCATGTACCCGTGAACCACCCATACGGAGCCGACGGAGAGGCTTGTGCGCACGACTGGTTCCGCTCCCGGTGCCACGGCCCGGGCTCGGCGGGTGGCCGACCTGCCCTGGGATCGGCTCCGCCCGACTGCCGTCTCGGTGATCGGGCTCCCCTACACAGTGGTCGCCACCACCGGCATCCTCTGCCTCGCCATCGCCCTGGTGACGGCGCTGGCCAGCGCCGCACCGCTGCCCGCCGAAGCCCGGCCGGACGGCCTGCGGGCCCTGGCCGTCGCCGTCGCCCTGGTCGCCTCCGCCTCGCTCCGCTGGGGTCGGCGGCCGCGGGCGGCGTGGGTGCACGCCCTGGTGGGTCTCGGCTCGCTCGCCGCCGCCCTCGCCGTGGCGCTGGCGGGCGGAGGCACCGAGTCGGTCGGGCTGGCCGGGTTGGTCGTGCTCGTCGTGGTCGACGTGTTCCTGTTCTTCCCGTGGTGGATCGCCACCGTGCACCTGGTGCTGGCCCTGGCCGGATGCACGCTCGCGCTGCATGCCGTCCATGCCGACGGCGCCGGGCAGCCGTTGCTGCTGGCCGCGACGACGGTGGCCGTCGGGCTCTCGGTCGGCTGGCACGTGCGCGCCGCGGCGGTCGCCACCCGCGACCCGCTCACCGGGCTGTCCAACCGGCAGGGCCTGGACCACAAGCTCGCCTGCTGCCTGGAGCGGGTGCGGCGCACTCCGGCTCCGCTCACGCTGGCACTCATCGACATCGACGGGTTCTCCGCCGTCAACGAGCTCGCCGGCCGCGCCGCGGGCGACCGCGTGCTGCGGGAGACCGCGCTGGGCTGGTCGCGGTTGCTGCCCGCGTCGGCCACCCTGGCCCGCCTCGGCGGCGACGAGTTCGCCGTGGTGCTGCCCGGGCACGACGTGGAGCGCGCCGCCGAGGTGGTCGACCAGCTGCGCGCCGCACTGCCGGTCGAGCGGACCTGCTCGGCGGGGGTCGCCGCCTGGGAGTCGGGTGACACGGCGTCGCTGCTGCTCAACCGCGCCGATGCCCTGCTCTACCAGTCCAAGCGCGGCGGGCGCAGCCGCACCACCACCGATGCCCGCAGCGGCCCGGCGGTGAGCGAGCTGCAGCGGGCCTTCGACATCGGGCAGATCTTCCCGGTGTACCAGCCGATCGTGGAGCTGCGCACGGGCCGGCTGTCCGGGGTGGAGGCGCTGGCCCGGTGGCAGGATCCGGAGCGGGGGTGGATCCCGCCGGTGGAGTTCATCCCCGTCGCGGAGGAGAGCGGGCTGATCATCCCGATCGGGCTGTACATGCTGGATCAGGCCTGCGGGCACGCCGCCCGCTGGGTCGCGGACGGTGTGCTGGACAAGGTCACCGTGAACGTCAGCGGTCGGGAGCTGGTCGAACCCGGGTACGTCCAGCGGGTCGACGAGGTCCTGCGCCGGGCCCGGTTGGCGCCGGAACACCTGGTGCTGGAGATCACCGAGACGACACTCGACGCCGACACCGCCGACGTCGCGCTCACCCTGGAACTGTTGCGCGAGCGGGGCATTCGCATCGCCATGGACGACTTCGGCACCGGGTTCTCGACGCTGAGCCGGCTCAACCGGCTGCCGGTGGACATCCTCAAGGTGGACCAGTCGTTCGTGTCGGACATCCGGCCGGACGATCCGGAGGCGCCGCTGGTGGCGGCCGTCGTCGCGCTCGGGCATGCGCTGGGGCTCACCGTGGTGGCCGAGGGCGTGGAGGAGGAGTACCAGCGCGAGCTGCTCACCGGGCTCGGCTGCGAGGAGGGGCAGGGCTACCTGTTCGGGGTCGCGACCACGAGCGACCGGATCCCGGCCTTCGCCCCGCGCATCCCCCGACCGCGGGCGGCGCACGCCGCGTCGGCGCCGCGGCCGGGCGGGGATCCTCCCGGCGAGGCCTGATCACCGTCTGCGCCCGAGCACGGCGGCGGTGGACGCTCAGCCGACGAGCTGGCGGTAGAGCATCAGCGCGGCCAGCGACGGCGCGTCGCTGAAGGCACCGGTGGCGATCATCTCCGCCAGCTCGGCGTCGGGCACGAAGCGCTCCACCATGCCGATCTCCGTCGGCTCCGGGCTGGCCGTGCCGGGGGTCAGGTCGGTGGCCAGGAAGACGTGGAAGCCCGTCGGGGAGTACCCGTTCGCCGCGTCCAGCCGGCCCAGCAGGCGCAACGACCCGGCCCGCAGGCCGGTCTCCTCGGCGAGTTCGGCCCGGGCAAGCTGCTCGGGGTCACCCCCGTGACCCGGCGGCCACGTCCCCATCGGGAACTCCCAACTGCGCCGGCCGGTCGGGTACCGGTACTGCTGGACCAGCCAGAACCCGCCGCGCTCGCGGGGCAGCACGACGGCGAAGTCGGGCTTGTGCACCACCCCGTACAGGCCGCCCGACCCGTCGGGCCAGACCACCTCGTCCTCGCGCACGGTCATCCACGGGTTGGCATAGACGACGCGGCTGGAACGGGTGCGGACGACCGCACCGGCCACCCCGTCCGCGGTATCCGGCCCTGCCTCCCCGGCGGTGCTCAATCCCGGGTCAGCTTCCGGTAGGTGACCCGGTGCGGGCGGGCCGCATCGGCGCCGAGCCGGGTCACCTTGTTCTCCTCGTACGCGGCGAAGTTGCCCTCGAACCAGTACCAGGAGGCCGGGTTCTGCTCGGTGCCCTCGTAGGCGAGGATGTGCGTGGCGACACGGTCGAGGAACCACCGGTCGTGGGAGATCACCACCGCGCACCCGGGGAACTCCAGCAGCGCGTTCTCCAGCGAGCCCAGCGTCTCCACGTCGAGGTCGTTGGTGGGCTCGTCGAGCAGCAGCAGGTTGCCGCCGAGCTTGAGGGTGAGCGCGAGGTTGAGCCGGTTGCGCTCACCGCCCGACAGCACCCCGGCCGGCTTCTGCTGGTCGGGCCCCTTGAACCCGAACGCGGACACGTAGGCGCGCGAAGGCATCTCGACGTTGCCGACCTTGATGAAGTCGAGCCCGTCGGAGACCACCTCCCAGACGGTGCGGGCGGGGTCGAGCCCGGAACGGGTCTGGTCCACGTAGGAGATCCGCACGGTCTCGCCGACCGTGAGGTTGCCGGCGTCGACCTCCTCCAGCCCGACGACGGCCTTGAACAGGGTGGTCTTCCCGACCCCGTTGGGGCCGATGACCCCGACGATCCCGTTGCGCGGCAACGAGAACGACAGGTCGCCGATGAGCGTGCGGTCCCCGAACCCCTTGCTCACGTGTGAGGCCTCGATCACCTGGCTGCCCAGCCGCGGGCCCGGCGGGATCTGGATCTCCTCGAAGTCGAGTTTGCGCATCCGGTCGGCCTCGGCGGCCATCTCCTCGTAGCGCTGCAGCCGGGCCTTGCTCTTGGTCTGCCGCCCCTTGGCGTTCTGCCGCACCCAGTCCAGCTCGTCCTTCAGCCGCCTGGCGAGCTTGGCGTCCTTCTTGCCCTGGACCTGCAGCCGCTCGCCCTTCTTCTCCAGGTAGGTGGAGTAGTTGCCCTCGTAGGGGTAGGCGCGGCCACGGTCGAGCTCGAGGATCCACTGGGCGACGTTGTCGAGGAAGTACCGGTCGTGCGTGACGGCGAGCACGGCGCCGTGGTAGGCGGCGAGGTGCTGCTCGAGCCACTGCACGCTCTCGGCGTCGAGGTGGTTGGTGGGTTCGTCGAGCAGCAGCAGGTCGGGCTTGGACAGCAGCAGCCGGCAGAGGGCGACGCGGCGTCGCTCACCTCCGGAGAGCACGCTCACGTCGGCGTCCCCGGGCGGGCAGCGCAGCGCGTCCATCGCCTGCTCGAGCTGGGCGTCCAGGTCCCAGGCATCGGCGTGGTCGATGTCCTCCTGGAGGCGGCCCATCTCCTCCATCAGCTCGTCGGTGTACTCGACCGCCATCTTCTCGGCGATCTCGTTGTACCGGTCGACCTTGGTCTTGATCTCCCCGAAACCCTCCTGCACGTTGCCCAGGACGGACTTGCTCTCGTCCAGCTGGGGCTCCTGCTGGAGGATGCCGACCGAGTAGCCGGGGGTGAGGAAGGCGTCACCGTTGGAGGGTGTGTCCAGCCCCGCCATGATCTTCAGCACGCTTGACTTGCCCGCGCCGTTCGGCCCGACCACGCCGATCTTCGCGCCCGGGTAGAACATGATCGTCACGTCGTCGAGGATGACTTTGTCCCCGTGCGCCTTGCGTGCCTTGCGCATGGTGTAGATGAACTCGGGCATGGTCGCCACGCTACCTGACCTCGTCCGCACCGCCGACCACGCCCGCCTCCGGCCCCGGGGCACGGTAGCGGGGCGCTCTCGCCGCCCGGTGAGGACGCTTGTAGTTTGACCGCCGTGACTCAGCCCCCCGCCCCCGCGACGCCGCCGGGCCCCTCCTGGACCGCCGACGGGCTCCCGGACCGCGTTGCCGGCGTGGACTGGTGGCGCACGGCGGTGACCTACCAGCTGTACGTGCGCAGCTTCGCCGACGGGAACGGGGACGGGCTCGGCGACCTGGCCGGGATCCGCAGCCGGCTGCCGTACCTGGCGAGCCTCGGCGTGGACGCGATCTGGATCAACCCCTGGTACCCCTCACCGCAGGCCGACGCGGGCTACGACGTGTCCGACTACCGGGCGATCGACCCCGCGTTCGGGACCATGGACGAGGCCCGGGCCGTCATCTCCGAGGCGCACGCGCTCGGGCTGCGGGTGCTGCTCGACATCGTGCCCAACCACACCTCCGACGAGCACCCGTGGTTCGCGGCGGCGCTCGCCGCCGGGCCGGGGTCGCCCGAGCGCCGGCGCTACATCTTCCGGTCCGGGCGGGGGGCCGGCGGCGACGAGCCGCCGAACGACTGGCAGTCACGGTTCGGCGGCCCGGCCTGGACCCGGGTGCGCGAGCCGGAGGGCGGCGGCGTCGAGTGGTACCTGCACCTGTTCCACCCCAAGCAGCCCGACCTGGACTGGACCAACCCGCAGGTGCGCGAGGAGTTCCTGGACATCCTCCGGTTCTGGTTCGACGCCGGCGCCGACGGCTTCCGGATCGATGTGGCGCACGGCCTGGCCAAGGATCCCACGCTCCCCGATCTCGGCATCACCGACGACGCCATCCTCGGTCCGCCCGACCGGGCGGACCACCCGCACTGGGACCGGCCGGAGGTGCACGAGATCTACCGGGGCTGGCGCGCGCTCGCCGACAGCTACGACCCGCCCCGGGTGTTCGTCGGCGAGGCCTGGGTCACCTCCGCGGAACGGCTGGCCCGCTACCTGCGGCCCGGTGAGCTGCACACCGCCTTCGACTTCGACTTCGTCCGCGCGGCCTGGAACGCCGCCGACCTGCGCCTGACCGCGAGCGCGTCGTTGCGGGCGCACGGCGAGGTGGCGGCTCCGGTGATGTGGGTGCTGTCCAACCACGACATCGCGCGGCACGTCAGCAGGCTGGGCCGCCCACAGCAGGCGCGCAGCCGCGACCCGTTGCACGGCAGCCGGAACGGGACGACCGACCCGCAGCTCGGCCGGCGCCGGGCCCGGGCCGCGCTGCTGCTGGAGCTGGCGCTGCCCGGCGGGGTCTACCTCTACCAGGGTGAGGAGCTCGGGTTGGAGGAGGTGGAGGACCTCCCGGAGGAGCTGTTGCAGGACCCGACGTGGGAGCGGTCGGGGCACACCGAACGGGGCCGTGACGGCTGCCGGGTGCCGCTGCCGTGGACCGACAGCGGTCCGTCGCTCGGGTTCGGTGCGGCCGAGCCCTGGCTGCCGCAGCCCCGGCACTGGGCGCAGCTGTCGGTGCAGCAGCAGGAGGGTGACCGCTCCTCGATGCTGTGGCTGTACCGCGATGCCCTGCGACTGCGGCGTGCCCTGCTCACCGCCGGCGCCGCGGCCGAGGGCCCGGCGGCCGATCCCGCCGCGGCGATAGCCCCCACCGTGCGCTGGCTGGAACTGGGCGCGGACGTGGTGGCCTTCACCCGCGGTCCGGCACTGACCTGCGTGCTCAACCTCGGCCCGCAGCCGTTGGCCCTGCCGGCGGGGCGGGTCCTGCTGGCCAGCGTGCCGGTGGGGACGGATCGGCAACTGCCCACCGACGCCGCGGTCTGGCTGGCGACGGGCGCCTGACCGCGCTCAGGCCCGGTCCCGGTCGCGGATGGCCGCTGCCCCCGCGACGACGACAGCCAGGCCGGCCGCCGCCAGCCCCACAGCGCGCCCGAGCCGTACGGCACGACGGACGTCGGCGACGGCCGGGGGCGGACCGTCACCGAGCCGCGGGCGAGCCTCCAGGCTGCCGTGGTAGCTGTTCGACCCCCCGAGGGTGACTCCGAGGGCTCCCGCCGCTGCCGCTTCGGCGTGCCCGGCGTTGGGGCTGGGGTGCCGGCTGCCGTCGCGGCGCAGCACCCGCCAGGCCCGCCCGGGAGAGCCGCCCGCGACGGGGGCCGCGAGCACGGTGAGCACCCCGGTGACCCGCGCGGGGAGGAGGTTGACGGCGTCGTCGAGCCGGGCGGACGCCCGGCCGAACCGCAGGTAGCGCGGGGAGCGGTATCCCACCATGGCGTCGAGCGTGTTCACCGCCCGGTAGCCGACGAGCCCCGGAAGCCCGCCCACCGCCCCCCACAGCAGGGGCGCCACCACCGCGTCGCTGGTGTTCTCGGCGAGCGACTCGACCGTCGCCCTGGCCAGCTCGGCGGAGGTCAGCCCGGCAGGGTCTCGGGCACACAGGTTGCGCAGCCGGTCCCGGGCGGCCCCGAGGTCGCCGGACTCCAGCGCGTCCGCCATGGCGAGACCCTCACGGCCCAGGCTGGTTCCGCCGAGGACGGCCCAGGTCGACGCCGCGGTGAGCAGGGTGCGGGCCACCGGGTGCGACCGGGTGGAGCTTTCCAGCAGAAGGCCGAGCAGCGTCGGCACTCCCGCGGCCGCCGCGGTGAACGCTGCGCCGCGGGCCACGCTGTCCGCGTAGGCCCACCGCTCGCCCGCCGCCGCCGCCCGGCCGAACCCGGCGACCGGATGCCAGTGGCGGGGGTCGCCCAGCAGCGCGTCGGCCGCGACACCGAGGGCGATGCCGAGCGGCCGGGCGACATCGAGCGGCCGGGCGACATCGAGCGGCCGGGCGACATCGGGACGGCGGGGCACCCTCCGATCCTGCCGCAGCCGGCAGGTGCCCCGCGCCCGGCCCCGGCCTCGCTCAGCGGCCCGCCGCGGTCATGGCGGGGAGCGCCCGCCCGCGCTGCTCCGGCTCGCCGCCGCCGAGATCGCCGTCGACGAGGTCTGCCAGGTCCTCCTCGGCCGCGTCGAGCTCGACCTGGCGGACGAGGTCCTCGGCGTCCGCGCGGCCGGGCGGCTCGACGGGCTCGACCCGGTGCGCGCGGGTGAAGGCTGCCGTGCCGAAGGACAGGTCGTGGCCGACCGCATCGGCCTCCACCTCGATCGTGGTCCGCTGCTGGCCCTCGGCGCTGGTCCAGTCCCGGGTGCGCAGCCTGCCGTGCACCACGACACGGTCCTTCTTGTCCACCGACTCGGCGACGTTGGCCGCCAGGGCTCGCCAGCAGGTCACCGTCAGCCAGGTGGTGTGGCCGTCGGACCAGTTCCCGTCGCGGTCACGCCTGCGGCTGGTCGAGGCCAACCGGAAGCTGGTGATCCGCAGGCTGTCGTCGAGGATGACCACGCGGGGCTGGGTCGCCACCACACCGGTCACCGTCACATAGGTCTCGTACACGCTGGCCTCCCTCGCGCCCGACCCGGTGCCGGGCTCGACCAGCAGCCTTCCCGGGTGCGCCGCGACCGGGGCCCGCGTCGCGCAGGGTTGTGGACGGTGTGGCGCACGGCCCGGCTGTGGACGAAACCGGCGCGCGCTCAGCCGATCGCTTCGAGCGACTCGCGCACCGTGCGATGGTCGGCGAGCACGGCCGCGACCGGCGCGAGCACGCGCGACCAGGTCAGGTCCTGAACCGCCTGCTGGGTCTGGGTGGTGACCGCTTCGCGACGGGCCACGGCACCGCGCAAGGTCATCGTCCGGGCGACGACCGCGAGGCCGGCGCCGACGAGCAGGCCCACGACGAGCATCGCCGTGGGAACCGGCAACGGGCCCACGAAGGGAGGGGTGTAGGCAGAGACCCGCACCCAGTCGACCACCCCGATCACCACCAGCCAGATGAACCCGAACATCGCGATACCGGCGGCGGCCAGCTCGGCAAGCTCCAGCGGCCGCCACCAGCCCGGCCGTTCCAGCCGGAGGTCCACCCCGGCCACGACGGCGTCCAGCGCCCCGGACAGGTCCTCCCCCGGGCGCGAGGCCGCGGACTGCACGGCCTTCGCCCAGCGCGGCGGCATCCGCGCGGCCATCGCCGCGGCCAGCCCGCGGACGGCGAGGTCGACCTGCGCCTTCTGCGACGGCGTCGGCTCGGGCAGTGCGTCCCGGGTGAGCGCGCGCAACTCCTCCTCGGCACCGGCGAGCTCCACCCGCGCCAAGGGGTCGGGCCGCAGCCAGCGCCCCCAACGCAGGAACGGCCAGTCCAGCTGCCGGGCGGCCCGGCGCCGGTAGTCGCTCTCGACGGCGTCCAGCACCACCGGCAGCCCGGCCGCATCGCCGAGTGCTGCGACGAGCTCGGCCGAACCGGGCAGCACCCGCGGGTCCGGCTCGACCGGCCCGGTGCAGGCGCGCAGGTCCGCGGCGGCCGCCGCCAGATCGCCCAGCGCCCGGTCGAGGGCAGTCTGCCGGCCCTGCACCACCCCGGCGATGACCTCGCGCAGGCCATCGACCCCCGCACCGTTCAGCGCCGAGGTCGCGAGCACCTGCACGTGCTCCAGCCCGTCGGCGTCCAGCAGCCGGCGCAGGTCACGCAGGCAGGTCTCGGTCTCGGCGGGGCCGAGCTTGTCGACCTGGTTGAGCACGACGAGCATCACCTCGTCGCGACCGGCGAGCGGCTTGAGGTAGCCGGTGTGCAACGACTCGTCCGCGTACTTCTGCGGATCGACGACCCAGACCATCAGGTCGACCTGCTCGACCAGCCGGTCGACCTCGAGCCGGTGGGCGACGAAGGCCGAGTCGTGGTCGGGCAGATCGAGCAGGACCAGCCCGTGCAGGGAAGCCACCCGGTCGGCGTCCAGCACGGAGGCCCGCCGGGTCCGGTTGCGGGCCGGTACGCCCAGCCAGTCCAGCAGGGCGTCGGAGCTTTCGGCCTCCCAGACACAGGCCATCGCCTCACTGGTGGTGGGGCGGCGTGCCGCGACCTCGGAGATCTCCATCGCGGCCAGGGCGTTGAACAGGCTCGACTTTCCGCCGCCGGTGGCCCCGACGAGCGCCACCACGGTCAGGTCGGCGCCCAGCCGGAGGCGCTGCCCGGCGCGCTCGAGGGCGGCCCGGGCGCGGGCAACGGCGGCCGGTTCGAGCCGGTCACCGCCCACGACTAGGGCCTCCTCCAGGGCGGCGACCCGGCCGACGACATCGGGCAGGGCGAGCTCCACAGCGAGTCCGGCCACGTCAGCGAGCCTGCTCGAGGGCCCGGGAGGCCAGCCGCAGAGCCTCCCCGGCGCCCGGCGTGACCTCGGCCGCGTCCACCACCGCCTGCAGCCTGGCGCGCTCGGCATCGCACAGCGCGTCGACCAGGGACAGCAGGTGCGCGTGGATCCGGTGCAGTAGCGGACGGATGGTGTCCTCGCCGGACAACCCCTCGAGCAGCCGCTGGGCAACTCCAGTGGCGGCCAGCGCCTCCCCGGCGGGTTCCCCGGACTGCTCGGCGTGCTGCTGCGCCGCCTGGCTGAGCGCGGCGAGGGCGACCAGCACGCTCATGCCCTGCGACCCGAGCGAGATCCCCCACGGCGGCAGCCTGCGCAGCCCCGCCTGGGCGGAGGTGTCCTGCGCCACCGCCTGCCGCCATTCCTCGACCAGCCGGGCGACGCGCCCTTCCAGCTCGCCGGCCGCAGCCGCCGCGGCCTGCTCGGAGACCAGCCCGGCCCCGCCGGGCCGTTCCTCCCAGCGCTGCACAGCCTGCTCGGACATCGCCAGCACCTCCGCGCTGACGACGGCGCGGGCCGCCGCGACGATCGCCTCCCCGAGCTCCTCGGTGTGCAGCGGCGGAGGGCGGCGGACGGTGGCGACGATCCGGTCGGTCAGCCGCCCAGCGCTGCGCTCCACGTGCCGCATCAGATCGCCGCCGGCCACGAGCTGCTGCCAGCGCGCCAGCACCTCACCGCGCAGCAGGGTGCCGTCGCTGAGGTGGCGGGCCAGCTGCGAGCGGGCGCCGGCGACCAGGGCGTCGAGTTCGGTCCGCAGCAGATGCGCCGCGGCCTCCTGCTCGACAGCGCCGGCGGCCACCGCCTGCAGCCGCGGGGGGAGCGCGTCGAGCGCGCCGAAGAGCGTGCGGCGGATGACCATCTCACGCGAGCGGGTGTCGGCGGCAAGCCGGTACAGCCAGCGCAGCAGCGGGGCCACCTGCTGTTGCGGCAGCAGGCCGTCCTCCAGCGGCAGCTCGGGGATGGTGAACATGGGCGAGGAGCCGAGCCCCTGGTCACGCAGCAGCCTGGCCAGGTCGGCGCGGACGACCCGCATCGACTCCCTCGGCACCCGGTCGAGCACGACCGCCACCGAGACCCCGCGCTCCGCCGCAGTCCGCAGCATCTCCCACGGCATGGCATCGCCGTAGCGGGCGGCGGTGGTGACGAACAGCCACAGGTCCGCGGCCCCGAGCAGCTGGATCGCCAGCTCGCGGTTGGCCTCGACCACCGAGTCGATGTCGGGCGCGTCCAACAGGGCCAACCCCGCGGTGATGCCCTCGTGCGGCACGAGCCGGAGCGCCGTGATCCGCGGAGCGTCGAGCTGGGCGGGCTGGGCGGGCTCGAGCGCCTCGGACGTGATCCGTTCCAGCCCCGGCAGGATCCGCTGGGTGAGGAAGGCACCGGAGTCGTACGGGTGGTGGACCAGGACCGGCGATCGGGTGGTCGGCCGCAGCACGCCGGACCGGCTGACCTCCTTGCGGGCAAGGGAGTTGGTCAACGTGGACTTGCCCGCCCCGGTGGAGCCGCCGATGACGGCGAGCAGCGGGGCGTCCATCCGGCGCAACCGCGGCAGCAGGTAGTCGTCCAGGTGGGCGAGCAGCAGTTCGCGCTCCCGCCGCGCCGCTTCCACCTCGGGCAGCTGCAGGTTCAGCGAGACCCCGGCGACCAGGTTGCGCACCCGGCGGGTGAGGGCGAGCACGTCGACGTCCGGCCGCTCCTCCTCCCCGGCTGGCGCGTCGAGCGCGACGGGCCCGGCGCCGACCGCAGCCTCCGGCACGGGGGCGGGTGCCGCCGCCGGTCCACGGCGCTTCGGCCGCCGCGGCGCCGCGGCGGCAGGTGCCGGCGGAACGGTCGCCGTCGCGGGTATCGGCGCTGCTGGGGTACGGTCCTGCCCGCTCACCGCTACCGGCGACTCCCCGGTAGCTGCCGCTGCCCCGACCTGTCCGTCCACCGTCCCCCTCTCCGCGTTCCGGCGCGCCCGACCACCGGTGGCGCGCGCCACCTCGTCACCGTCCGCCCCGGAGGAAGCGGTACGCACAGTCCCCGAGCCCGGCGTCACCGCATCCATCGTCACCTGCCCTCAAAGCCTGCCCCGAGCAGCACCGTTTGCCAAACCCTCAGTTCCCGGGGCCCTGAGTCAACCACTACAGCGCGTTCCTCCGCTGCCTGTGCCCCGGCTCGCCCGCGCAATGCGACGCTGGGCTGATAGGAGTGCACAAGACGTGACGATTCGACGACCTCCGACAACCCGGGCGTCGCTGTCCGTGTCCGCCGAGTTGCGCGACCCGAGATCGAGATGGGTCCTGACGCCCGACCCCGGGTCGATCGTCGGGAACTGCACCGCGACCGAGCCGGCCCGGACGGTAATCTCATGCCGGGTTCCTCGCCGGTCCGGCTCCGCTCGCAGGGCGACGGGTTCCCCGGGCGCCCGTAGCTCAGCGGACAGAGCAGCGGACTTCTAATCCGACGGTCGCAGGTTCGATCCCTGCCGGGCGCGCTCTCCTGGAACAGGGTCTGACCTGAAGAAACGCACCAGACCGCCGCCCGTCGAGCCCTTCGTCACCACGCTCGTCGGCACCATCGGCCCGCTGTTCGCCTTCCTCGGCGTCAACGCCCGCGAGGTCGACCCGGCCCGGTCGATGTTCGACGCCCGCTACCTGCCGATCTACCTCACCATCCTCGCGATCGCGATCGCGATCGCGATCGGCGGGGCGACAGTCTTCGCGGTCCTCGCGTGGCGCCGGCGGCGCACCGAGGCCGCGGTGGGGAGTGCCAGGCGACCGGGGTGACCGGCGGGACCCGGACGTACCCCTCGATTCGTTCATGCGGGGAGTCAGGGCCGTCCGCGACTTCCTCCCGAAATCCGCGAATGAGCACCCGCTCGCTCGGTAGTGTGCGATGGCTGGTTCGAGTGAGGGAGCTATCGTGCCTGAGGAATCGTGGAATGCGGCGCGCCTGATACCGACGTCCGGGATCAATGGCGCAGATGAACAGGAGCGTCGGGCCACCTCGGCGCTGCTGGCGGTTCTTCCTGCGGTTCGGGAGTTCGGGAAGACCCTGCTCTCGCCCTTCGGCGCGCCCGCTGGCCATGTCGAGACCTACATCGAGGTTCCCTTCGACCACGACGGCAAGACGTTCTACCCGGACGGACTGATCAGGGTCAGCCGCGGTCAGCGTTCATGGACCGCGCTGGTCGAGGTGAAGACAGGAAACAACGAACTCAAGACGGAGCAGCTGGAGATCTATCTCGACATCGCCCGCGAACACGGTTTCGACGCCCTCATCACCATCTCCAACGAGATCCCTGCGGTCAGGGGCCAACACCCCACAGAGATAGACAAGCGGAAACTCCGCAAGACGGCCCTGTACCACGTTCCTTGGGTCGAAATCCTGGCGGAGGCGGTCGTGCAGAAGGAGTACCGCGGCGTCGCCGACCCCGATCAGGCGTGGATTCTCGGGGAACTGATCCGTTACCTCGAACACCCGCGATCGGGTGCGCTGGCCTTCGAGGACATGGGCCCGGCCTGGGTCCCCATCCGGGACGCTGTGCACGCCGGAACCCTCCGCCCCGGCGACAAGGGGATCCAGGACGTCACCTCCCGCTTCGACGCCCTGCTGCGTTTCGTCGGGCTGAAGCTCGGCCAACGACTCGGCTCGGACGTCCAACCGGCGCTCACCCGCAAGGAACAGGCCGAGCCGGCGATGCGCAGTCAGGCCTTGGTGGCATCCCTCTCGGCCTCGGGCACCCTCAGCGGCGCCCTTCGCATCCCCGATGCAGCGGCTACGCTCACGGTCGTCGCGGATCTGCGCGCGGGCCAGATCCTGTGTCAGTGCGAGATCGACGCGCCCAAGCAGGGCCGACCCCGCACCCGCGTCAACTGGCTCGTCCGGCAGTTGGACAAGGCCCCCGACATGCTCCGGGTCGAAGCCTTCACCCTCCACTCCCGCGGGCCGGGCGCTGCCGAACTGCTCAAGACCGTCCGGCCCAACCCGGACATCCTGGTCGCCGACCCCGCCCGAGAGTTCAAGAGCTTCCGCCTCACTCAGATCACGTCCATGGGATCCAAGCGGGGCACCGGCCGCGGCAGCTTCATCGACTCCGTCATCGATGCCGTCGACGCCTTCTACGTCACCGTCCTGCAGCACCTTCGCAGCTGGACCGCGCCCCCTCCCAAGCTCCGTGAAGAACCCGAAGCCCCCGGAGTCCCCCGCGCGCTCGTCTCCACCGCTCTGTCGTCCCAAGACGAACCTGAGCCCGCCGCCGTCGCGACGCACGCGCAAGCCGGCCCCCCACCGAGTGACAGACGCCCCGCTCCTGGACCGTCCGAGCCCAGCCCCGAGCAGAGCGGCAGCACGCTCGTCGCACCCGAGGACACGCCGGCGGCAGGTGATCACGAGAGTCCCGTCGCCCGATAGCGCCACAGGCGCTGACGGTTCCGCGGTCTCTCAAGCGCTCCGGTCATGCACGGGCACCGCCCCTGGACTCCGAGCTGAACGGGGAGGCAGGCGATGACCGGGCGAGAACACCTCGTCGTTGTCCTGCCGGGCATCGGAGGCAGCGTTCTCCAGGACCCGCACACCAAGGACAGGGTCTGGGACACCCGTCTCGGTGCGTTCCTCGGCCTTGGGTTCTCACCAGACCGGCTCAATGTCGCCGAACACCCGGAGCTCACCCCCGCCGGGCTGGTGTCCAGCTACCGGCTGGTCCCCGGCTGGACGATCATCCACGGCTACGACATGCTGCTCGACCGGCTCGCGGCGCTGCCCGGGGCGAAGCTGGACCGTGGCGATCCGGAGCACCGGGTACCCAACCCGGGCCGTTCATGATCATTGGCGTGTTGTGACCACCTGAACGACGAAAGTGCCTCTCTCCCAGTCGATCCTGAGCTTGCTGAGGACCCGGGTTCGGACCGAGGGAAAGGCACCTTCGGGGTGAAGGGTAGTCGTAGGGGTGCGTGGCCGGTGGTGACCACGGACGGGACGGGTGTGGTGTCGCACGCCGGGACGGCGTTGCTGCGGGAGCTGGCTGAGCGGACCGGGTTGCGGGCGGAGTACTCGTCCGCGGCGGACGGCGCCTCGCTCCCGGAATCCGGGCGCAGCTGGCCGCGGACCAGGGAACCGAGCACCTGTCCCGGCTGCTGCGCGCCGTCGAGCAGTCCGGCGCCGACCCGTACGCGAGGCTGCGCGGGGCCATCGAGGGGACCGAGCGGAACGACCGGGGCCTGACCGACGCCAGGTCGGTGGTCCAGGTGCTGTCGTTCCGGATCACCGGCGGCCCACGGCTACGCCCTCCGGCTGCTCGCGACGCGTGCACTATTGGCTCGATGGCAGGGGCGCCCCGAGGCTCTGCCGGGCGCCGTGGCGGCTCAGCCCTGCCCGGACTCCTCGCTCCGGTGCAACGGCAGCACGAGGGCGACCGTGGTGCCCGCGCCCGGCGCGGAGGTCAGCTCGACGGCGCCGCGGTGGTGCTGGACCACCACGGCGTGCACCTGGGACAGCCCCTGGCCGGTGCCCTCACCCACCGTCCTCGTGGTGAAGAAGGGGTCGAAGGCGTGCTGGCGGACATGCTCGTCCATCCCGACGCCGTCGTCGCGGACGGTGATCCGGAAGCTGCCGGGCTCCCGCCTGGTGCTCACCTGGATCAGCCCCAGCGGCGCGTCCTCCCGCCCGCCGCGGGCCGCGGCGACGGCCTGGGCGGCGTTGACCACGACGTTGAGCACGGCCTGCTTGAGCTCCCCGACGTGGCAGGCCACCAGGCCGCCGTCGGGGTCGAGGTCCAGCTCGACGGTGGCGTCGTACTTCCACTCGTTCCGGCAGACCTGCACCGTGGTGGTCACCGCCTGGTTGAGGTCGGTCTGGGCCTGCTCCGCGCCGGGATGGGCGAAGTCCTTCATCGCCCGCACGATTTCGGTGACCCGGGCCAGGCCGTCCCGGGAGTCGCGGATCGCCGTCGGCGCCTCCTCGACCAGGTACTCCAGGTCCACCTCCTCCAGCAGGCCGCGCACGGTGGAGGCGAGCTCCCCGGTCGGCACCGGGTCGGCGGCCAGCTCGCCGAGCCGCTGCATCGCGGCCGTCAGCGTGGTCACCGTCTCGGCCAGGAACTGGGTGTTGTGCGCCACGAACTGCACCGGGGTGTTGATCTCGTGGGCGATCCCCGCAGCCAACCGGCCGAGCGACTCCAGCCGGCTGGCCTGGGCGTGGGTGCGCTCCAGGTCCTGCAGCTGGCGGGCCAGGTCACGCTCGTGCCGGGCTGCGGTGACCGACCGCTCCAGCTCGGCGGCCCGGGCCGTCTCCAGGGAGGAGGCCACGTAGGCGGTCACCGCGGTGAGGATGCTGACGTCGTCGGCGGTGAAGATGCCCTTGGCCACGCGGCTGTCCAGGTACACCACGCCGAGCAGGCGCCGGTCCAGCAGCAGCGGCGCGACCAGGATGCTGCGCAGACCGTGCAGCACGACGCTCTGCGCGCCGAGCGCCGCGCCCTCCTCGGTCCCGGTGATCACCAGCGGCTGACCCTCGGAGCGCACCCGCTCCACCAGCGACCTGCCGTAGCCGGACAGTTCGGCCAGGTCCTCGCCGGAGGAGTCCCGGCCCAGGTGGGGCTGCAGCACCTCGACCCCGTCCGGGCCGGGCTGGGTGAGGAAGAGCAGCGCCCGCTCCGCGCCGAGGATGCGGATCAGCTGGTCCAGGGCGACTCTGGCCACGCCGAGCGGGTCCAGCACCCGGGAGGCGGCCGTACCGACCTCCTGCAGGGCCTGCAGCCTGCGCCGGTCCACCTCCGAGCTGACCCGGTCCACGCCGTGGGAGGTCGGGCCGCTGGTCGCGATCCCCTCGGGCCGGTCCTCGCCGTCGTCCCGGCCGAACTCGGCGTCCAGCCAACGCTGCCGGTGCGGCCAGCCCTGGGCCCGGGCGATGGTCCGGGCGAGCAGCACGTGGTGCCGAGCCGCGCCCGGGCGGCCGAGCGTGAACGACGCCCTGGCCGCGACCCTGGCCGCCTCGTAGTCCAGCAGCGGGGCGTCCTGGCGGGCCCAGCGGTCCGACCCGGCCAGCCGGGACAGGGCGCGGGCGGGGCGGCCCCCCAACTCGTCCAGGTCCGCCCGCGCGATCGCGTGGTAGCGGCGCATCGTCGCGGTGAGCGCGACGCGGCGGAACCGGCCCACCGCGAGGCGGGCGGCCTCCAGCAGCGCCTCACGATCCTCGGCGGCGGCCAGGCGGCACTGCGTCAGCCGGAGCATGGCGTGCTGGGCCAGGGCGAACCGGGTGACGCGGATCAACATCGAGGGCTTGAGCCGCAGCGCCTCGAACTGGGCTATGGCCCGCTCCGCCGGTTCACCCACCTCGTGCTGCTCCAGCAACAGGTAGGCGGACACCAGGGCCTGCATCGCCGCGTTGCCGGGGGTGAGCTGGTCAGGGGTGGCCGGGCGGACCTGCTCCGCGGCGTCGGCGGCCAGGCCCCGGGACGCCTGCACCATCGCCGGCCCGACGATGAACCAGGTGTTCTGCGCGTCGTCGGTGGCGAACCAGCGCCCGGCCACCTGCCAGCACTCGGTGGCGTGCGCGGCGTGCCCGGTGCAGGTGGCGTCCATGGCCAGCGTGGCCAGCGCGTCGGACTGGCACCACGGTTCCATCCAGCGGCCGTGCCGGCGCAGCGCCTCGCGCCAGGACTGTCCGTCGTCGGCGCCGCTGAAGTAGGCGGTGGCACCGCGGACGTGGCCGAGGAAGGCCAGCAGCGCCGGGGTCTGCCCGGCGGCGGCCCGGGAGGCCCGGGCGAGCGCCCGGGCCGCGATCCGGCGCATGCCGCCCCCGCCGGTGGTGAAGCTGTACCAGGCCTCGACCAGGGCGTACTCGGGGCCGGGCCCGAGTCGGCGGCCCCAGTACCGACCCCACAGGGTGTGCAGCATCATCCGGGCCGGCGCCATCGCGGTCAGCCCCAGGTAGGCGCCCACCCCGTGCAGGTCCATGATCAGGTGCAGCCGGGCGAGCTCCCGGGGGTCGGTGACCGGTCTGCGCGGGTGGGGCCAGGCCGGGGTGAACGCCAGCCGCAGGAGCAGCCGGAGCGTCGAGGCGATCAGCAGCAACGGGTTGCCGGGCAGCCCGGCGCCGAGCTCGCGCAGCCCGCGGGCGACGTCCTCGGCCCCCTCGAGGCTGCGCCACATGGTGCGGTGAGCGTGCGCCAGCACGCTCAGCGCCTCGCCGCGCAGCAGCGGATCGACGGCCTCCTGCAGGGCCAGCTCGGCGACCTCGCACGCGCGGGGGAACCGGCCGTCGGCGACCAGCCCGCGCCCGAGCAGCACCAGGGACTCCGGGCTGCGGGTGCCGTCGAGCTGGTGGGTGAACTCGATCAGGCGAACCGCCTCGGCCGGGTCGTGCCGGAACAGCGCGGCCCGGGCAGCGGCCTCGCAGACGGCCCGGGCGCGCTCCGGATCCCCACCGGGGCGCCCGGCCACGGTGTGCCCGGCGAGGGCGAGCAGGTCGTCCGGATCTGCGGCCGCCAGCACCGGCATCCGGGCGGTGAGCGCGGCGGCGATCCGCTGGTGCCGGTCGGCGAGGGCGTCGGGGTCGAGGTCGGCGAGCGCCTCCCGGATCCGGTCGTGCACGAAGCCGAAGCTGCCGCCGGGGGCCGGCTCGACCAGGCCGCGGGCGCAGGCGTCGGCCAGCACTTCCAGCACCGCGGACTCGGGGGTGCGCTCCACGTCGGCGACCAGCGCCGGGGCGAACCGGCTGCCCACGGCGGCGGCGGTCATCAGCAGGCCGCGGTGCTCCTCGCCGAGGCCGCGCAGCCGGGCCAGCACGAGCCCGAGCACGTCGCCGGGCAGCTCGAGCTCGGCCAGGGCGGCTTCGTCCAGTAGCCAGCTGCCCCAGGACGGGGTGATCAGGCCCGCGTCGACGACGGCGTGCACGTACTGCAGGGTCAGGAACGGGTTGCCGCCGCCGGGGCCGGCCAGCAACCGGGTCAGGCGGTCGTCCCGCTCCACCCCCGGCAGGGCCGCGGCGAGCAGCTCGCGGACCGGCCCCGGCTGCAGCGGTCCGAGTCGGAGATCGGCCAGCACGACGTCCCGCAGCGGGGCGAGGAGCTGGTCGGTGCGTGCGGTGCTGTCCTCGTCGTCGCGAGCGGTGCACAGCAGCAACAGCGGGGCGGTGCCGAGCTCGGCGCCGAGGCGGGCCAGAACCCGCTCGGTGACCGGGTCGAGCCACTGCACGTCGTCGAGGTGGAGCACCAGCCCGCCGGCCGAGCGGGCCAGGTCGACCAGGAACCCGGCGACCACCACCGCGAGCTCGTCCTGGGAGTCCGGTACGGCGGCCGCGGGATGGCCGAGCACCTCCCGCAGGCCCGGGAACGCCCCCGCGAGCACGCCCGCGGCGGGGCCGGCGACCCGGCGCAGCTCGGCCAGCCGGACGCTCGCCGTCCGGCCGGGCAGCAGCTGGGTGGCGGACACCGCTGCGTCGGCCGCGCGACGCAGCACCGCCAACGGGATGCGCTCCTGGTGGAACGCCTTCCCGGTGAGCACCCGACGGCCCTCGGCGCCCGCCTGCTCGAGCAGCGCCGCGGCCAGCCGGGTCTTGCCGACGCCGGCCTGCCCCCGGATCACGGCCACCCCGCCGTGCCCGGCGACCGCCCGACGCCAGGCCTCCGCCAGCTGCCGGTACTCCTGCTGTCGCCCGGCCAGCCCCGCGCCGGTGCGGTCAGGGCGCGGTGCTGGCCCCGCGCCGGGCAGCACTTCGCTCAGGGCTGCGGCGACGTGTGCCCCATCCGGGTAGCGGTCGTCGGGGTCCTTCGCGAGCAGCCGGGCCACCAGCGCCGCCAGCGCCTCGGGCACCCCGGGCACCAGCCCGCGCAGGTCCGGGGCGGGAACCACGGCGTGCATCCGGAGCAGCTCGCCGACGTCGTCCACCGGGAAGGGCGGCAGCCCGGACAGGCACTCGAACAGCACCACGCCGAGGGAGTACAGGTCGGCCCGCGCGTCCACCGGGCGACGCAGCATCCCGGTCTGCTCCGGTGCGGCGTAGGCCAGGGTGCCCACCGCCTGCCCGGCATCCTCCGGGGTTTCCCCGGCGGGGCCGGAACCGCGGGCGGCCAGCCCGAAGTCGATCAGCCTGGCCCGGCCATCGGGGGTGATCATGATGTTCTGCGGCTTGACGTCCCGGTGCACCATGGCGTGCCCGTGCAGCGCGGACAGCGGCCCGACCAGGTCGAGCGCCACCTGGACGACCTGCTCCACCGGCATCGGGCCCGCACTCAGCACATCGGCGAGGCGGCAGCCCTCGATCAGGTCCATCACCAGGTAGGCCCGCCCGTCGAGGGTGCCGACCTCATGGATCCGGGGCAGGTCCGGGTGCCCGATCGAGGCGACCAGGGCGGCCTCCCGGCGGAACCGGGCCAGCGTGGCGCCGCCGTCGTCGGGCAGCTGGTCCAGCACCTTCACCGCGAACCGGGCGCCGTCGTCGTCACGGCGGGCCAGGTGGACGACGGTGTGCGCGCCCCGCCCGAGGTCGCCGATCAGGTGCAGCCGGGCCGATCCGATCGGACCGGTCGGGGCAGCCACGGGCCGGGCGCCATCGGGAGCGGAGGGGGGTTCAGCCATGGTGGTGCGCTCCCGACGGTCCACCGATGGGATATCGGAATCCGGACGGGGTGGCTTGAGCACCGGCCGCCCACGGTGACACCGGACTCACCACCGGCCTCCGAGGGATCAAGATCCGGGCGGCTGCGGCCGATCCAGCGGGGAACGGGAGCAGCGTGAGGTGGTGATCCATGTCCGGGGACGTCCCCGACCTGGTGCGTGCGGCGGCCGAGGCCCTGCCGGAGCCCTTCGCCGTCTACCGCGCCGAGCGGGACGCTGCGGGTGCCGTCGCCCGCCTGCACGCCGAGTTCCTGAACCAGGCCGCCGCCGCGGAGTTCGCCGCAACCCCCGCGGCGCTCATCGGGCGCGACCTGCGCGACTTCCATCCCGGTGCCGACGGGAGCGGGCTGTGGGCCCTGCTCGCCGGGGTGGTCGAGTCGGGCCACGCGCGGCGGGCCCCCCTGCTCGCCCCCACCGCCGAGGACACCGGCGCGGGGGGTGCCTCGGCCGCCCCGCTGCCCGGCGACCGGGTCGTGGTCAGCCGCCACGGACCGGTGCTCCCCCCGGACCCCGACCGGGCGCCGGCCGCCACCGCCGCCGGGCCGACGAGCATCCTCACCGCCCTGCACGCAGCCCTGGACGCCACCACCGACGCCCTCGCGCTCTACGACGTCGTGCGCGACGACGAGCAGCAGCTACACCGGCTCCGGCTGGTCCTGATCAACGCTGCCGGTGCCGCACCCCTGCAGGGCGCCCGCGAGCACCTCATCGGGCGCGACCTGCGCGACATCTACCCCGCCGCGGAGACCTCCGGGCTGTGGCAGGCCGTCTCCGCGGCCGTGAGCACCCGGACCACCCGCACCTTCCGGCTGCACGAGCATGACTCCGACGGGCACTGGACCGGCTCGTGGGACAACACCATCGCCCCCGTCGGCCACGACCGGGTGGTGATGACGTGGCGCGACGTCAGCTCCGATGAGCGACGCCAGCGCGAGCTGGCCCATGCCAACGACAAGGCCTGGCACGCCGCCACCCACGACGCCCTCACCGGGCTGGCCAACCGTGCCCTGCTCGCGGACCAGCTCACCGAGGCGCTCTGGTCGGCCGACGCCAACGGGCGGGTGGTCATCGTCTACGTCGACCTCGACCGGTTCAAGCAGATCAACGACGAGCTCGGCCACACGGCCGGCGACACCGTGCTGCAGACCGTCGCCAGCCGCCTGTCCGGCGTGATCCGCTCCGGCGACCTGGCTGCCAGGGTCGGCGGCGACGAGTTCGTGCTGCTGCTGCGCAACGTGCTGCCCGAGTGGGACCCGGACCGCTACGTCCAGCGGATAAGTGAGGTGCTCGAACGCCCCGTGCTGCTCAGCGAGGCCGTCGTCACCCCGCACGCCAGCTGCGGGGTGATCGCCTCGCCGCCCGCGCCGCGCGACCTCGACCACCTCCTGCGCGAGGCCGACCGGCTGATGTACCTGCAGAAGCTGTCCAACCGCAGGCCCGAACCGGCGCCGCGCACCGCGGGGCCGTAGCCGCGCTACCGCGGCGCGCGCAGCCCCGGGCCCTGCCGGGCGCACCACTCCCGGCGCCTGCCGGCCCCGCACGGGCGGCATCCGCCCGCCGCACCCTCCCAGCCGCGCAGCGAGCGGAACCAGATCAGGGCGACCGCCCCGGGGCCCGCGGGGCGGGCCGGGAAGGTGGGCGTGCGCTGCGCGGGCAGGCCCGCCGGGGGCGGCAGGGCCCCACCCGCGGAGTACACCACCACCCGCCCGACGGCGTTCCCGGGTGGAGCCGCCGCCGCGTGACCTGCTGCCGCCGATACCTGCACCTGCGCTCCTGAGCGGTCCGGTCGCGACCACCGGCGCCCGCCGGCACCGGATCACCTCCAGGGAATCATGGGCCCGCTCCGCGCGCATCCCGCCCCGCCACCCCGGCCGATGCCTGCCGGGGTTCAGGTCGGCCCCGGCCGCTGCCGATATGGATCAGCAGACCGGCGGGCGCGCCGGAAGGCCCTCACAGGAAGGTCACGGCCCGACCATGCGCGTGCAGACCTGCTACTTCCCCACCGCCGAACTCGACGTCGCGGCGCTGCCCGCCGGACTGGACTCCCCCTCCACCGTCGTGCTGCTGTTCTCCGGGCTGCCCGCAGAGCAGGTGGCCGGGGCGGTCGCCACCCTGCGGGGGACCTTCCCGCAGTCGGTCATCACCGGATGCTCCACCGCCGGCGAGGTCGTCGGGGGGATGGTCCGCGACGGCGGGGTGAGCGTGGCCGTAGCCAGGTTCGAGCGCACCACCGTGACCACCGCTCGGGCGCAGGTAGACGACGCCGCCGGCTCCTACGCGGGCGGCGTCGCGCTGGCACGCGGGCTGTCCGAGCCGTCGTTGTCCGGCGTCCTGCTCTACAGCGACGGCCTGGCCGTCAACGGGTCGCAGCTGCTGCGCGGCCTGAACAGCGAACTCGACGCCTCGGTCACCGTCACCGGTGGGCTCGCCGGTGACGGTGACCGCTTCACCGCCACCTGGGTGATCGCCGGCGACAGGCCGGTGGAGCACGAGGTGGTCGCGATCGGGTTGCACGGCGACGCCCTCGTCATGGGCCACGGCTCCCGCGGCGGCTGGGACAACTTCGGCCCCGCGCGGCGGGTCACCCGTTCGGAGGCGAACGTCGTCTTCGAACTCGACGGCGAGCCGGCCCTCGACCTGTACGAGCGCTACCTCGGCGACCTCGCCCCCGGGCTGCCCGGCAGCGGGCTGCTCTTCCCGCTGTCCGTCTGCGAGGGCCCGGACGGCGAGGCCCTGGTCCGGACCATGCTCGCCGTGGACCACCAGGCCCGTTCGATCACCTTCGCGGGCGACGTCCCGGAGGGATGGACGGCACAGCTGATGCGCGCCGACTTCGACCGGCTGGTCGAGGGCGCGGCCGGCGCCGCCGCGCAGACCGCGGCGATGTCGCAGGTGGTCGGCGACTGCCTGGGCGTGGCGATCAGCTGCGTGGGCCGCCGGCTGCTGCTCAAGGAACGGATCGAGGAGGAGCTCGAAGCCGCGGTGGACGGGCTACCCACCGGCACCCAGCTGGTCGGCTTCTACTCCTACGGCGAGATCTCCCCGATGACGTCGGGCCGCTGCGACCTGCACAACCAGACGATGACCCTGACGACGCTCTCGGAGCTGCCGGCGTGAGTGAATCGGTGCTGCAGCGGCAGCTCGCCCGCCTCGGCCTGAGCGCCGACCGGGCACCGGACGACGCTGCCTGGGCCGCCTTCCTGCGGAAGGTGGGCAGCACCTACGACGGCCACGAGCAGGACCGCTACCTGCTCGAGCGGTCGATGGCCCTGTCCTCCGCCGAGATGGCCGAGCTGCACGACGCGTTGCGTCGCGACCGCGAGCGGCTGCGCGCGGTGATCGACTCGCTCGACGTCGGGCTGATCGTGCTCGGCTCCGACCTGCGGGTCGAGCTGTCCAACCCGGAGTCCGCCCGGATCCTGGGGGTGAGCCTGGAGGAGCTGGGCACCTGGAGCCTCGCCGACCTGCTGACCTGCGCGCACGACGACCCGCACATCACCGCGCTGCTCGACGGGCTGCGCGGCGCCGGCGGTGTGCACCCCGTGCGCGGCAGCTGCCACGACGCCCGGATCTGCGACCGCGACGGTCACTGCATCCCCGTCTCGGCCAGCGTCGTGCCCGTCGAGCATGCCGGCCAGGGGCACAGTGCCGTCGTCGTCCTGCGTGACCTGTCCGACCAGCACCGGCTGGAGGTGGAGCTGCGGCAGGCGCAGAAGCTCGAAGCCGTCGGCCGGCTGGCCGCCGGGATCGCGCACGAGCTGAACACCCCGATCCAGTTCATCGGCGACAACCTGCGCTTCATCCGCTCCAGCCTCGGCGAGCTGCTCGCCCTGGTCGAAACCACCCGCACGTCGGCTCGCACCCTCGGCCGGGAGGCTGCACCCGACCTGGGCGGTGACGCGCCGACCGGCGCTGACGCGGCCCCGCGCACCCTCGCCGACGACGACCTGGCCTTCCTGACCGAGGAACTGCCGGCGGCGCTGGCGCAGTCGATGGAGGGCGTCGACCGGGTGACCTCGATCGTGCGGGCGATGAAGTCCTTCGCCCACCCGGGCAGCGCCACGGCCGCCCCCGCGGACATCAACCAGGCCATCCGTGACAGCGTCACCGTCGCCCGCAACGAGTTCAAGGACATCGCCGACGTCGACCTGCAGCTGGGTGAGCTGCCCGGCGTGGTGTGCCTGATCCACGACCTCAAGCAGGTGTTCCTCAACCTCGTGGTCAACGCCGCCCACGCCATCGCCGACCGGCAGCGGGTGGCCCCGGGGCGCGGGATGATCACGCTGGCCACCCGGATCGAGGGTGACCAGGCGGTGATCAGCGTCCGCGACGACGGCTGCGGCATCCCCGCCGCCATCGCCGAGCACGTCTACGAGCCCTTCTTCACCACCAAGGAGGTCGGCCGCGGCAGCGGCCAGGGGCTGGCGCTGGCCCGCAGCGTGGTGGTCGAGGGGCACGGCGGCACCATCCGCCTCGACTCCACCGTCGGGGTCGGCACCGACTTCGAGATCCGGCTGCCCGTCAAGGGGCGCTGACCCGCCCCGGGCGCCTCCGCCGCCCGCGCGGGCTCACCCACCCGCCCGGCGCGGCACCTCCCACACCAGCGCGGTGCCACCGGAGGGCAGCGCGGTGACACCGAAGCTGCCGCCGAGCACCTCCGCCCGGTGGGCCATGTTCACCAACCCGTGCCCGCCGTCGGCGCGCCGGCCGGGCTGCCCCGCGCCGGCCTCGGGCAGTCCACGGCCGTTGTCGCGCACCTGCAACCGGATCACCTCACCCACCTCCACGACCACTTCGACCTGGGTGGCCCCGGCGTGCCGGGCGATGTTCGTCAGGGCCTCCCGCAGCACCGCCAGCAGCTGGTCGACCAGCGGCGAGGCGGGCTGCAGCCCGAGCGGCTCGGCGAGCCGCACCAGCGGGTCGAAACCGAGGTGGGCGGCCGACTCCGAGACCACCTGACGAATACGCGCCGGCGGTGTCCAGGCATCGTCGCGACCCCGGCTGAGCGCGTAGATCGAGGTGCGGATGTCGCGGATCACGCCGTCCAGCTCGTCGACGTGGGCGGCCAACCGGCGCTCACCCTCGGGGTCGTCGATCCAGCGGGCCAGGCTCTGCACGCTCAACCCGGCGCCGAACAGCCGCCCGATGACGTGGTCGTGCATGTCCCGGGCGATCCGCTCGCGCTCCTCGAGCATCCGCACCCGCTCGGCGTCGGCGCGCACCCGCGCCAGCTCGAGCACCAGCGCCGCCTGCTCGGCGAAGGTCTGCGCCAGCTCCCGGTCCTCGGCGGAGAAGGCCTCCCGGCCCGGCAACCGCGACACCCGCAGGCTGCCGGCCGGCCGGCCGGCGCCGGCCAGCGCCACCGACAGGGTCGTGCCACCGGCCGCCCCGCCCGCCGGCGGCGCGGCGTCGGCGCCGAGCACCACCGCGTCATCGGCGTCCATCAGGATCCGCGCCTGGTCCGCGATCATCACCAGGGCCTCGGCCGGGCCCGCCCCGGACAGCAGCGCGGCGGTGATCTCGGTGCTCGCCTGCTGCCAGCGCTGGCGGCGGAGGGTCTCCTCGTAGAGCCTGGCGTTCTGGATCGCCACCGCCGCCGTGGTCGCGAGCGCGACCACGAGTTCCTCGTCCTCGCCGGTGAACGGAGCGCCGTCCCGCTTCTCGGTGAGGTAGAGGTTCCCGTAGACCTCCTCCCGCACCCGGATCGGCACCCCGAGGAAGGACTTCATCGGCGGGTGCCCGGCGGGGAAGCCGGACGCGTCGGCGTGCTGGTTCAGGTCCGGCAGCCGGATCGGGCGCGGATCGTGGGTGAGCAGGCCGAGGATCCCCCGCCCCTGCGGCAGGTCACCGATCTGCCCCACCGTGCCGGGGTCGATCCCCACGTGCACGAACTGCGTCAGCGTCCCGTCGGGCCCGATCACGCCGAGCGCGGCGTACGAGGCGTCCGCGAGCTCCCGGGCCGACTCCACGATCTGGTGGAGCACCACGGACAGCGCCAGGTCGGCGGCCACCGCGCGGGTGCCGCGCAGCAGTACGCGGAGCCGGTCCTGGGCGCCCATCACCTCCTGCGCGCGGTCGATGAGCTGGCTCAGCAGGTCGTTCAGCTCCAGCCGGGCGACTTCGGGGAAGACCGGGTCGACGCTGCTGGCCAGCCCCCCGAGCCCGCCGTTGCGCGGCGGACTCTTCGGGGTGGACCGACCCGGTGCCGGCGGCGCGGGTGCGGGCGCCTCCGCGGGCGGCGGAGGGGAGGTGACGGTGGCCCGGCGCGGTGGCGGGGCGGAATCGCGGGGCATGGGGAACGACTCCCTCGGAGTGGACGGCCGCGGAGTACTTGTGACCATACGGCCCGAGGATCAACCGTGCCAGCACACCCGCCCCTTCGCGCGCCGCAGCGCGTTCGTGGGAGTGCACGGGCTCACGGAGCCGGCGGGCGGGCGGGCGGTGCGGGTCACTCGAAGCGCGCCGGGTCACCTGCGCCACGGCGCAGCACCTCCGGCTCGGCCTGCGACAGGTCGACGACGGTGGTGGGCACCGTCCCGCAGTCCCCGGAGTCGATGACCGCATCCACCACATGGTCGAGCCGTTCCTTGATCTCCCAGCCCTGGGTCAGCGGTTCCTCCTGGTCGGGCAGCAGCAGCGTGCTCGACAGCAGCGGCTCGCCCAGCTCCTTGAGCAACGCCTGGGTGACCACGTGCCGGGGGATGCGCACGCCCACGGTCTGCTTCCGCGGGTGCAGCAGCCGCCGGGGCACCTCGCGGGTGGCGGGCAGGATGAACGTGTAGCTGCCCGGCGTCGCCGCCTTCACCTGCCGGAACACCGCGTTGCTCACCTGCACGAACTGCCCCAGCTGGGCGAAGTCACGGCACACCAGGGTGAAGTGGTGGCGGTGGTCCAGGCGGCGGATCTCCCGGATCCGCTCCAGCCCCTCCCGGTTGCCGAGCACGCAGCCGAAGGCGAAGCACGAATCGGTGGGGTAGGCGATCAGCGCGCCGTCCCGCAGCAGCTGCACCACCTGCCCGATGGCGCGCGGCTGCGGGTTGTCCGGGTGCACGTCGAAGTACTTCGCCATGTCCGCGAGCCTAGGACCCGAGCCGGACCCACCACTCCGCCCGGGTATGGCAAGCCTGTGCGGATCGGGGCGTCCACGCCCTGCCATGCTGGGTCGGTGAAGAAGATCATCTTCCCGCAGGTCGGGGCAGAGCCTGCGCGCGGCGGGCAGGGGCAGAGCGGCCCGGCGGTCAACCTCACCCGGTTCGCCTGGCTGTCCATCGCCGCCGCCGTGGTCACGATCGGGCTGAAGTCCGGGGCGTACCTGGTGACGGGGTCGGTGGGGCTGCTCTCCGATGCGGCCGAGTCGCTGGTCAACTTCGTCGCGGCGGTGGTCGCGCTCATCGCGCTCCGGGTGGCAGCCCGGCCCGCCGACGCCGGGCACCACTTCGGGCACGGCAAGGCCGAGTACTTCTCCGCCGGGATCGAAGGCCTGATGATCTTCGTCGCCGCGGCGGTCATCCTGGTCGGGGCGGTGCAGCGCTTCCTGCACCCGGCGGCGCTGGAGAGTCTCGGCCTGGGGCTGGGGATCTCCGCCCTGGCCTCGGCCGTGAACGGCGGTGTCGGGGTGCTGCTGCTGCGCGTCGGGCGGGCCCACCGCTCGGTGACGCTCACCTCCGACGGCCGCCACCTGCTCACCGACGTGTGGACCTCGGTCGGGGTCATCGTCGGCGTGCTGCTCGTGGGACTGACCGGCTGGCAACGGCTCGATCCCCTGGTGGCCGCCCTGGTCGGGCTGAACATCCTGGTCACCGGCTACCGGCTGGTGAGCCAGTCGGTGCGCTCGCTGCTCGACGCCTCGCTGCCCGCCGAGGACCTCGCCGTGGTCACCACGGTGCTGGACGGCCTGCGCTCGGCCGAGGTCGACTTCGACGACCTGCGCACCCGCGAGTCAGGACGCCACCGCTTCGTCACGCTCACGGTCCTGGTTCCCGCGGCGTGGACCGTGGAGCAGGGGCATGAGGTCGCGGACGCGGTCGAGTCCGCGATCGGGCGCGCACTGCCCGACACCTCCGTCCAGACGCACCTGGAGCCGCGCGGCGTCGCCGCCGGCTGACCGCCGCCGGCGGCCGACCGGCTCACCCCGCGGCGCCCTCGTCGGTGGCTGCCAGCACGGCCAGGTAGGCGCGCAGCGCTTCCGCCGCCTCCGCGGCGACGCCGACGAAGTGCACCGCGATCTCCTCCTGGCCCACCCGCGGCACGACCCGGAGGACCTCGGCGCCGAGGGTGACCCCGCGCCCCCCCAGCTGCAGTTCGACCTCGACCCGTTGGCCGGGGGTGATCCCCGCCTCCGACACCGTCGTGCAGCGGGCGCCGCCCGTGCTGAGGTCCAGCAGTTGCGCGGCCACCGCCCGCCCACCGGACAGCAGCCGCACCGGGCCGCTGGCACGGTGGCGCGGGGTCTGCCGCCGCTCGAGCCACTCGCTGAGATGATCGGCCTCCACCACGCGCACCCAATCCAGCAGTTGGTCGGTGAGCACCGACGCAATACCCCCGTAGCCGTCCTCCGCCGACATCAGCCGGGACGCCTCGTCCCGGTGCCCGGACGCAGCGGCACGCAGCACGTCCGCGGCCGCCCGGTGGAACGATGCGTGACTGTCCGCGACCGCCCGCACCCGTTCCTGGTCGGGTTCGGCGCGGGCCTCGCCCGCCAGCCACGCCCCGAACTCACAGCCGTCGTCCCGTGCCACGCTCGCAGCGTCCTGACCCGGCTCGAGTGTCCCGGTCCGGATCGCCGTGCGCAGCCGCTTCTTCCAGTTCGCGTGCGCAGCGACCGCGGCCCGGACCGGATGCACCGCCAGGCCCTCGCCGAGGTGGGCGACCTCGTCGCGCTGGGACGCGGAAGCCATCGCGAGCCGGTCCAGCCAGGTGCGGGCCCGGGCTACCGAGTCGTGCGCGGTGTGCGCCGCCTGCGCCGAGGTACCCACGGCGGCATCGAGATCACCTGCTGCACCCGCCGCCTCGCCGGCCGACCGGGTGATCTCGGCGATCGCGGCCGTCTGCTGTTCCACCGCGGCGGCGATGGTCTGCTGAAGCGCGTCCACCCGTTCGAGCACCTCGGCGATCCGCGACACCGCCGTGCGGACGGCGCCGCTGTCACCGGCCAGCTCGCCCAGCTGCTGGGTGATCGTGGTGGTCGCTCCGCCGGTCTGCGCCGCGAGGTGCTTGACCTCCTCGGCGACCACGGCGAACCCCTTGCCGGCCGCCCCGGCCCGGGCGGCCTCGATCGTCGCGTTCAGGGCGAGCAGCCGGGTCTGGTCGGAGATCCCGGTGACGGCCTTCACCACCCCGTCGATCTGGGCCGTGGAGCTGACCAGGCGCTGCACCGAGGCGAGTACGTCACGGGTGACGTCCGTGGCCTCCGCGGTGACCTGGGTCGCCTCGGCGGCGGAGCTGGCCACCTCCGCCATCGCCGAGGACATCTGCCGGGCGGCACCCGCCACGGCGGCCGCCTCTCCCGACACCCGCTCGCTGGCCGCGGAGACGATCTCCACGGCAGCGGCGTTCTCGTCGGCGGCATCCGAGATGCGCCCGATGGAGTCGGCAAGATCCTCCGCGGCGAGGGTGAAGTCGTCGCTGCGGCCCAGCAGCCGCTGCAGCAGCACCTCCTCGACGGCGCGCATGCCGCGGCCCACCGGCACCTCGGGAGCACTGTTGCCGAACGCGCGACCCATCAACCGTCGCCGTCCCGCCATGATCACGTCCCCCACCCTCGACAGCAGCCGACGAAGATCCTTATCGGCGGGCATCCTGTCCGGCTTGATCCTTGCCGGGCTGATCCTTGCCGGGCTGACCCTTGCCGGGCTGATCCTTGCCGGGCTGCGATCGCCGCGGCGGCGCCCCGGCGGCCCCTGACCACGCCGGCGGGCAGGTCAGCCGGGCAGCACGAGGTCCACGCCGCGGGCCAGTGAGGCCGGCGGGCGCGGCTGGGAACGCAGGATCAGACAGTGGCCCCGCTCCGACAGCCGCAGCGCCTCCGGCGGCAGGTCGGCGTCGCCGAGCACCACCTCGGCATCGTCGATCACGAGCCAGTGCGGGCGCCCGGTACGGGCCCGGAATTCCTGCACCGCCAGCAGGGCGGCCGAGGCGACCAGGCTGCGCCGCCGCGGCGGCTCGCCCGACAGGTCGAGCAGGAGCAGGGGATGGTCCGCGACGAGCAGTCCGGTCACCTCGTCGGTGATGCGCTCGCGCAACGCCTCCGGCTCCCCGGTGCCACCCAGGCGCGCCACCGCGGCCCCGGGCAGGTACGGGGCGGACGTGCCCCGCCGGTGGCGACCCAGGGGGTCGATCAGGACGCACCGGTATCCGGCCGCCACCCAGCCGCGCAGCAGCCGCCAGGGCACGTCGGGCTCCGACAGCCGCGACGCGCAGATCACCACGTTCGCGCGCGCCCCCGGCACCCGAACCGCCTCGGGGCCAGCGGTGGGGCCGAGTTCCAGGCGCACCTCGTGGCGCTGCGGCGATCCGGCGGGACCGGAGGCGAGAAGGTCGTCCAGCAGGCCCTCGAGCGCACCGCCGTCCGGCTCGGTGAGGGTGATGTCGGCGCTGCGGCGCAACATCGCACCGGCACCACCGGCCGCCACCGCCACCTCGGAGGCGTCCAGCACGCCGGCATCGCGGGAATCCGCGGAGATCGCCAGGGTGTCGTGCGGATCCACGTCGAGCGCGCTGAGCGCGGCGAGGAACCCACGCCGTCGCGACGGACGGCCGGGAAGGGTACGCGCCGGGCCGGGCCCCACCTGCAGCACGGCCCCCGACTCGGCCACGACGGCATCGAAATGCGGCAACAGGGTGACGTGCGTCTCGTCCAGTTCCTGGAGCGTGCGGCCGGTTACGAGAATGACGTGGGTACCGCGGCGGCGGACGGCATCCACCACCTGGATGGCTCGGGTGCCGTGGCTCGCCGGGCCGCCGAGCACCGCTTCCTCGGCAACGGCCACGGCACGCACAAGACCACCCATGCCACTCCCCGCCGTGCAGATGCCCGCGCTGGTGCGGACCCTTCTCAAGGTAGCCCCGCCCGGCCCGGCACACCACCGTCCGGGGGGTCCGGGGATTGCCTGGCAGCTCCTGGTTCTCCTTGGTGGTCAAGGAGAACGCTCTCACCGCCGCGGCCCCGGGCGGGGCTCGCTGGGATCGCCACCGAGCGCCGCTGCGACCTGCCGCGCGACGATCTCCGCCGCGCGCGCGGCGCCCGCCCGCACCGCCGGGCCGGCCGCCGACAGCGGCGTGAACTCCGCCCCGACCACGCCCACCAACCACGCCCTCGCCGGCAGCCGGCCGAGGGCTGCGGCCAGGGCGAGGCACTCCGCCAACGGCAGCGCGTGCGAGCCCCCGGCCTCGGGACGCAGCTCGGGCCCGCCGCCGCGCCGCCGCGGAAACGGCAGCGGGTCGCCGCGCAGGTCGCGGACCAGCACGCTGCCCGACGCCAGCGGAGCCCGCACCGCGTCGACGACGATCACCGTCGCGATGCCCCCCGGGAGGTCCAGCACCGCCCACGGCCCACCCCGCACCAGCGCCACCGCGCCGGTGCCCACCTCCGGCAGCAGGCGTTCGAGCCGGGCGGCGACCAACTCACCCACCGCGTCATCGCCGCGATCGGGGCTGCCGAGGGCGAGCACGGCGACCCGCGGGCAGGCGCCGCCGACCCGTCCGGCCGGCCCCCCTCCGGCAGCGGCGGTGCTCACCCCCGCTCCACCCGCAGGTCGAGGAAGTGCGTGGCGCAGGAGATGCAGGGGTCGTAGTTGCGGACCGCCTGCTCGCAGCGCAGCTCCAGCTCCGCGCGCGGCAGCGCGAGCCGGGCCTGCACGAAGGCGCGCAGGTCGGCCTCCATCATCGCCTGGTTCTGCGCCGTGGGCGGAACCAGCCGGGCATCCAGCACGGTGCCGGCAGCGTCGAGCTGGTACCGGTGGTAGAGCAGTCCGCGCGGAGCCTCGGAGGCGCCGTGACCGACGCCCGCGCGGGGCTGCACGTCGACCGCGGGCACCACCGACCCGGCCCAGCCGTCGAGGATCCGCAGCGCCTCCACGCACGCCTCGACCAGCTCCACGGCCCGCACCACGATCGACCGGAACGGGTTGCGGCACACCTCCCCCAGCCCGGCCTCCGCCGCCGCCTGCGCCGCCGCCGGGCTCAGCCGGTCGTGGTTGAGGGCGTACCGGGCCAGCGGCCCCACGAGGTAGGCACCGCTGCCGTGCAGCCGGGCGTGCAGCGCGGTGGAGCGGGCCACGTGCTCCTCGACCACGTGCTGCTCGAACTGCTCCACCGGGAAGGCGGCCCCGCTGCTGGTGACGACGTCCCCGGACTCGATCGGGTAGCCCCGGGCCGGGCGCAGGGCCACGTACTCGCAGTCCTGCTGCAACTCGGGGAACTCGAAACCGGCCACCAGGCGCACCGTCGCGAGCGCGTCCTCGACGGCCTCGACGAGCGCCGGGCGCAACGCCAGCAGCTGCTCGCGCGGGGGGATCCGGTGGAAGCCGCCGACCCGCACGTTCACCGGGTGCACGCTGCGCCCGCCCACCGCGGTCATGATCGCGTTCCCGACCTGCTTCAACCGCAGCCCACGCTCCACCACCGCCCGGTGGTCGCCGGCCAGCTCCAGCGCCCCCGCGTAGCCCAGGTAGTCGGGCGCATGCAGCAGGTAGATGTGCAGCGCGTGGCTCTCGATCCACTCCCCGCAGTACAGCAGCCGGCGCAGCTCCTGCAGTGGCTCCGGCAGCCGCACCCCGCACAGGCTCTCGATCGCCTGGGCCGCGCTGACCTGGTGGGCGACCGGGCAGATCCCGCACACCCGGGCCGTCAGGTCGGGGATCTCCTGCCAGCTGCGGCCACGGAGGAAGGCCTCGAAGAACCGCGGCGGCTCGAAGATCGTCAGCTCGACGTCCGTGACGGTGTCGCCGCGCACCCGGACCCGGATCCCGCCCTCCCCCTCGACCCGGGCCAGGGCCTGGGTGCCGAACAGCCCGGCGGGCGACCTCGCGGCGCCGGCACTACCGGCGGCCGGGGTACCGTCCGTGCGGGACGGCGGCCGCTTCACCCGCGCCTGCCCGCGTCCGGCCATCACGCCCCACCTCCACCGCTGTGCTGCCCGACCTGCTGCTGCCCGACCTGCTGCTGCCCGGCCTGCTGCTGACCGGCCTGCTGCTGCCCGGCCTGCTGCTGCCCGGCCTGCTGGCGGCTGCTCTCCCGGCGGAAGGCCTCGGCCCCGGCGGTCACGGAGCGGAACAACCGCACCACGTCCGCGGCGGGGACACCGTCGGCGCGGAGGTGGTCGGCCAGCGCCGCGGTGTTCGGGGCGGCGCCCGCGGGCCCGAAGCAGCCGTAACAGCCGCGCCCGTAGGCGGGGCACAGCCCACCGCACCCGCCCTGGGTGACCGGCCCCAGGCAGGGCGCGCCGGTCGCGACCGCCACGCACACCGTCCCGCGCAGCTTGCAGTCCACGCAGACGCTGTGCGCGGGGACGCGCGGCACGCGGTCCTGCAGGTACGCGGCGATCACCTCGAGCAACTGGCCGCGCTCGACCGGGCACCCGCGCAGCTCGAAGTCCACCCGCACGTGGGAGGCGACCGACGTGGAGCGCTCGAGGGTGGCCACGTACTCGGGGTGGGCGTAGACGATCGAGCGGTACTCCTCGACGTCGGCGAAGTCGCGCAACGCCTGCAGCCCGCCGCTGGTGGCGCACGCCCCGATCGCCACCAGCGTGCGCGACATCTTGCGCACCTGCTGGATGCGACGCGCGTCGGCGGGGGTGGTGATCGACCCCTCCACCAGCGACAGGTCGTACGGGCCGCGAACGGTGGCCCGGGTCGCCTCGGGGAAGTAGCCGATCTGGACCGCCTCCGCGAGCTCGAGCAGCTCTTGTTCGCAGTTGAGCAGGGTGAGCTGGCACCCGTCGCAGGAGGCGAACTTCCACACCGCCAGGCTGGGCCGGCGGTGGGGTCGGGGTGGGTCCGTACCCGCTGGGCCACCTCACACCTCCCGCAGCGCGAGCAGGGGCTCGACCCGGTCGTAGCCGATCACCGGGCCGTCGACGCACACGATGAGGTGCCGCAACTGGCAGTGCCCGCACAGGCCGACCCCGCAGCGCATGTTCCGCTCCAGCGACAGTCGCACCCGCGGCGCCGGCACTCCCCGGTCGGTGAGCGCCGCGGCAACCTGCCGCATCATCACCTCGGGGCCGCACACCAGGGCGGTGCTGCGCGGAGCGTCGAAGCCGGCCCGCTGGATGAGTGAGGTGACCAACCCGACCCGGCCCCGCCACGCGGGTGGGCCGTAGTCGACGGTGACGTCCACGTCGATGTCGAAGCGCCCGCGCCACGACTCCAGCTCGCGCGAGAACAACACGTCCTCCGGCGAGCGGGTCCCGTACAGCAGCGCGACCTGCGCGTACCGGTCACGGTTGGCGAGCACCTGCAGAATCGCCGGCCGCAGCGGGGCCAGGCCGATGCCTCCGGCGACGATCACCACGTCGCCGCCCTCCGCCTCGCCCACCGACCACCCCGTGCCGTAGGGGCCGCGGACGGTCAGCACGTCCCCCGCCCCGGCCGCAGCCAGCCGATGGGTGACGGCGCCGACGTCCCGGACGGTGTGCTGCAGCAGGTGCGGGCGGGCGGGGTCGCCGCTGATGGAGATGGGAACCTCGCCCACCCCGAAGGCGCCGATCATGGTGAACTGCCCCGGCTCGAACGGCATCGGCACGCCGTCCTCGGGCTCCAGGGTCAGGGTGACGGTGTCGCGGGTGTCGAGCCTGCGCCGCGCCACCCGGAAGCGGCGCGGCACCATCGGCGTACCCGCCGCGGCCGCCTGCTCGAGCAGGCCCGCGCGGCGGCGGGGGGGTCGGCCGACAACGGTCATGGTTCACCCCTGCTGCTGGTCGGGGGCCGCCCGGGCGGCCCGGCACGGTCGGCGGGCTGCCTCGCGGCGGGCTGCGTCGCCGCGCGCAGCGCCGCCACCTCCGCCGTGAGGTCGATGCCGACCGGGCACCAGGTGATGCAGCGGCCGCAGCCCACACACCCCAGCCCGCCGAACTGGTCCTGCCAGCTCGCCAGCTTGTGGGTGGCCCACTGCCGGTACCGCGACCCCGTGGACGCCCTGACGCTCCCCCCGTGCAGGTAGGAGAAGCCCTCGGTGAAGCAGGAGTCCCACACCCGCCACCGCCGGGCGGTCCGCCCGCTGAGGTCCCCCTCGTCCTGCACCGAGGTGCAGAAGCAGGTGGGGCACACCAGGGTGCAGTTCCCGCAGGCCAGGCAGCGCCCGGCGACGTCGTTCCAGTGCGGGTGCTCGACGCTGTCGTAGAGCAGCTCGCGCAGGCCCTCGGTGTCGAGGCTGCGCCCCATCGCGGCGCTGGCAGCTGCCTGCTGGGCGCTCGCGGCGCGGGCGTCGACCGGCGTGACCGGCGCCGTGGTCAGCCCCGACATGACCCGGCGGCCGGCGGCGGTTGCGACCTCGACGACGAACCGGTGCCCGGTCTCGTCGTCGAGTTCGGTGAGGCAGAGGTCGAAACCGCTCCGCGGCCGCGGTCCGGTCCCGGTCGAGGCGCAGAAGCAGGTGCCCCCGGGGCGGGCGCAGGACACCGCCACCACGAAGGTGCGCGCCCGGCGGGCGGCGTAGTCCGGGTCGGCGTGGGCCCGACCGGCAAGCACCCGGTCATGGATGGCCAGCGCCGCCAGGTCGCAGGAGCGGATGCCGAGCAGGGCGACGTCGGCGGCGGCGGGGTCGGGCACATCGATGCTGAACCCGGGGCCTGTCTCCTCCCGGGTGCCTTCCCACAACAGCAGCCGGGGCGGGAACAGGACGTCCTTCCACGCGTTCGCGCAGGCCGCCTGGCCGAAGACCTCACCGCTGCCGGTGTCCTCCAACCGATATCGGCCCGGGGACTGCACATCGTGTACGCCACGGGGCAGATCGGCGACCCCCTGCACGGGGCCGTGGACCACGGCGCCGTCGCGCAGGGTCGGGCCCAACACCTCGTACCCCCGCTGACGCAGGGCGCGAATCAGCTGGTCCAGGCCATCGAGGTCCATGACCACGCTGGAGCCGTCCTGCGGCGGGCGGGCCCGGCGAGCTGCCATCGCGCACCTCCGCAGTTGCCCCACCATCGTTGCCCGGCGGGCTGTCGGACCGGCGGGGGCGAAGGTCCTCGGCCGCGGGCGACCGTGCCCGGCTGACGCCCCGGCGGAGCATCGGCAGGTGGGCGCGGGGGGTGCGGCCGGGGACGCCGGACGCGACGAGGCCCGTCACCGCTGCGGTGACGGGCCTCGTCGTGTCCTGAGCAGCTGCTCAGTGCCGCGGCGCGTTCGCCGACTCCACCGTGCGCAGGTCGATGACCCGCTCGGCCTGGTCCGCAACCACGGGCTCGGCCTCGAGCAGGTCCTCCTCGTCCGCGTCGTCCAACTCCGCCCGCTGCGTGGCGGTCGGGTCGGTGCCGGTCGGGTCGGTGCCGGTCGGGTCGGTGCCGGTCGGGTCGGTGGCGATCGGGTCGGTGGCAGTCACCTCGGCGACCTCCGCCGCTACCACCTCCGCCGCCGGCTCGGTGACGGCCTCGTCCGCGGCCGCGAGGGCGGGGTCGGGGCCGGGCTGCGCGGCCGCCGTCGCCTCGCCCGTCTCGGCCTGGTCGCCGAAGGAGGCGGCACTGGCGAGCGGCCCAGCCTCGGTCTCGCCGCGGAGCAGGTCGGCCAGTGTGTCCTGGATCTCCGCCAGCCGCCGCACCGCCAGACCGTGGGCGTCGGTGAGCGCGGCCAGCCGATCGTTCAGCACGCCGTTGACGACGCTGGCGCGGTGCTCGGCCTGCCTGCGCAGCCGTTCGGCGTGCTCGGTGGCCTCGGCCAGCACCTGCTCGGACTCCCCGCGGGAGGAGTCGAGCAGTCGCTGGGACTCCTCTCCGGCGTGGTTGCGCACCCGATCGGCCTCCTGCCGGGCCGCGGCGAGGATCTCCTCGGCCTCTTCCCGCGCGTCCTGGACCAGGGTGCCGATCTCCTGCTCGGCCGTCTCCCGCATCTGCGTGATGTCCGCCTCGGCCTTCGTCCGCTCCTGCTCGGCCTCCTCCGCTGCCAGCCGGAGGATCTGGGACAGCCGCTCGCTGACCTCCTCGTGGGCGGGGCGGTTGGAGGACTGCTGATCGCGGGCTGCGGCGAGTTCCCGGCGTGACTGCTCCACCTCGCGCAGGGCGTGCGCGACGCGACCCTCGAGGTCGCGGAGCTGGGTGCGGGTGCGGGCGACGTACTCGTCCACCTGGCGGCGGTCGTACCCGCGCATGGCCATTCCGAAAGGGTCCTGGTGCATCGCGTTGGCGAGAATGGCGGTCTGGTCTTCCATGTGCGTCCTCTGACGGTTGTTGTCGGGGATTGTCACGGTCCGGTGGCGCTCCGCTACCCTAGGTGAACTCTCTCGGGAAATGGTCACGCACAGCCAGGGCGCACGGGCGCCCGCGGAGACTCTTGTCTGATCTGCCCCCGTGCGCAACCCCCGGCCTTTCACGCACCGCAACCGCGCCCTGGGGGTGCCCCCGCCCGGTCCCACCCCACACCGGACCCGCCGGACCACCGCACGTCAGGCGTCCGTCGACGGCGGTCTCCCACGAATGGGGGAAAGTCACCCATCGGCCCCAACAAGTCACTCTTTGCGCATCACTATTGTCTCAGCGTCACCAAACACCGGGTCGGTCGACAGGCCGCGGGCGGGCAGGAGGTGGTGTCGTGCTGTTCCGGACCCGGCGCGAGCCCCTTCACCCCCTCGACGCGCCACGAGGCTGGGACGTCGCGGTGGGGCGGCTGCGCCGGGGCGTGGACCGCTACTACGAGAAGGTCGCACTGATGCCCGACCGGCGCCTGCGGGTGGAGCTGCGCGAACTCGGCGCCGGGCTCATCGTGTCGCTCGACCAGATCGCCGCCGTCGGCGCGGACCCGCGGACCTGCCGCGACCCGGTGATGCAACGTGCGGTCTCCCGTGCCGCCACCCTCTGCGCGCACGCGACCGAGGCGGCGATGCTGGCCCGGATGCGAGCTGGCACGGCCAGCCCCGCGAGCTGACCCTCTGCCTGGACGCGGTCACCACCCTGGTCAAGGCCGTGCGCGAACTGTCGGACACCTGCCGGCGCCGGCCCTGAACTCCGGCCGACACCGGCGTCGCCCGCCTCGCCGCCGCTAGCCGGCGGCCACCCAGCGCGGCAGGAACCGCCCGCGCAGCGCCGACATCGCGGCGAGCACCGCGTACTCCTCGGTCGAGGACTGCGCGGCCGCAGTTCCCCGCTGCATCCGCTCACGCAGGAACGCGAGCTCGCTGCCCAGCTCCTGGAAGTCACGCATGGCGCGGCGGGCCGTCGGCCCCCCCGTGCGCCCCGCCCACCCGCGGGCGTCGCGGCGGCTGCGCAGTGACGCGAGCATCCGCACCTCCCCCGCGGACAGCCACCCCGTGCTGCAGTACACCGCGAGGTGCCGGGCGATCAGCCTGCCCTCGCGCCGTCGCGCCAGCACGGCAAGGGCCGCGACCGCGGCGAAGATCGGGAGCTGGACCAGCACGTACGCGGTGACGAAGCCGCCGAGCCCCGAGGACGCGGACAGGTTCCACGCCCCGTGCAGGAGGACGGCCACGCACCAGCCGGCCACCGGCGCCAGCACCCGCACCACCACCTTCCTGCTCCGCACGGCCACCCCCACCCCGACCCCGGTGGCGGCGGTGAACAGCGGGTGGGCGAAGGGCGAGGCGACGCAGCGCACCACGAAGACGAAGGCGAGCCCGGTGCCTCCCGAGTCCAGCGCCCGGCCGAGGTACAGCACGTTCTCCACGAAGGCGAACCCGATGCCGACCATCCCGGCGTGGACGATCCCGTCCACGACGCCGTCGAACTCGCGCCGGCGCAGCAGCAGGATCAGCACGATCGCCAACCCCTTGAAGGTCTCCTCCACCACCGGCGCCACCAGCACCGCGCCCGCGGTGGGGTCGCCGCCCGAGGCCCGGATCGCCGCCACCGACGCGGTGTTGATGACCAGCGCGCCGAAGGTCGCGACCCCTGCACCCCAGGCGAAGGCGGCCGCGAGCAGCGAGCGCGGCTCGGCCTCGTAGCGATCCAGCCAGAGCAGGGTGGCGACCACCGGGAACACCGGGATGGCGGCCAGCACCGCCCCCGTCAGCAATCCGAGCGCCCCGGTCTCACTGGTGATCGCCACCAGGGTGAGCAGGCCGCAGCCGACCACGGCGACAGACAGCGCGACCCAGGTGATCACCGCGAGCAGGGCCGGCCTGCGCGGCGTCGGCAGCGGGTGCTCCGGCGGCAGCCCGGCCGGCACCGCAGGCTGGTACGGGGCGGAGTTACTCACCCGGGGAGGCTATCGGCGCGCGCCCGGATCCCGCCTGCGGCACGGCGCGCGCGTTCACCGCGCGCGCCGGCGCGCTCGGGCCTAGCCTCTGCTGCGCCGGTGGCCGCGGGGGCGCGGGGGGCGCGGCCGGCGGTGGTCACGGCGCGAGCGCCGGGCTGCGGTGCGGCCCCGAGGGCGACCAGGGAGCGCGGGATGGGGACTCACGGCGGCAGGGCCGGCCACACCGGCGACGACGTGCTCGGGTGGGGCGGCTTCACGTCGGTACTCGCGGGGGGCCTGGTGCTGGCCACCGGGAGCGGGTGGCGGCGGGCGGCCCTCGTGCTCGGGCTGGGCGCGGCGGCGACGCTGCTGCTGTGGCTGGCGGGGCGGGTGTCCGGCCGCCCGGTGGCACCACGCCGGCCCCCCGCGGGCTCCGGCCCACCTGCCCACCCCGGCACCTCCGGCACCTCCGGCACCTCCGGACCCGGCGGTTCACCCGAGGCCGGGGATCTCGACGCGTAGAGTGACCGCCGTGGCCAACGGGAATGGTGATCGGTCCGCGGACCGGATCGTCTGGATCGACTGCGAGATGACCGGTCTCGACCTCGTCGCCGATGCGCTCATCGAGGTCGCGGTGCTGGTCACCGACTCCGAGCTGAACGTGCTCGGCGACGGGGTCGACGTGGTGATCCGGCCGCCCGACGGCCGCGCTCGAGCAGATGCGGGACGTCGTCCGCGAGATGCACACCAGCTCCGGGCTCCTGCTCGAGCTGGACTCCGGCACCACCCTCGCCGACGCCGAGGCCGCCGGTCCTGGACTACGTGCGCAGCTGCGTGCCCGAGCCCGGCAAGGCGCCGCTGGCGGGCAACTCGGTGGCCACCGACCGGGGGTTCCTCGCCCGCGACATGCCCGAGCGTCGAGTCGCACCTGCACTACCGGATCATCGACGTCTCGTCGATCAAGGAGCTCGCCCGGCGCTGGTACCCGCGGATCTACTTCGCCTCGCCCGAGAAGCACGGCGGGCACCGGGCGCTGGCCGACATCCTGGAGAGCATCGAGGAGCTCAAGTACTACCGCGAGGCGCTGTTCGTGCCGCCACCGGGCCCGGACACCGAGACCGCCCGGGCGATCGCCGCGAAGTACGTCCGGGCGAGCGACTGAGCACGACAGCTGCGCGGGGCCGCCCGCGGCTGCGGGTACACTTCTCGTCGCAGCCGGCTCCTGCCGGCGCATGGTGGGTGTAGCTCAGCTGGTAGAGCACCGGGTTGTGGTCCCGGTTGTCGCGGGTTCGAGCCCCGTCACTCACCCCATGCAGACGCCGTCCCGACGCCGTCCTGGGCGCTCCTGCCGAGCGCGGGTCCGGGCGCTGGTCCGGGCCCGGATCCGGGCGCTGGGCCGGGCCGGTCGTGGGTATGCCGGAGCCCGGTCGACGGCCGTGATCGCCTGCCCGAGGGGCCTGGCGGATCAGGCTGCGAGCGGGTAGGCATTGGGGATGGCAGATGTGCGATCAGCATGGCAGAGCGCCGGCGACCGGCTCAGCGGGCTGGGCCTGAAGCTCAAGCTCCACTACGAGCAGCAGCGCGCCGAGGACGAGGCCGAGGACGAGCCCCGTCCCGAGGTGAAGGAAGCCGTGAAGCGGCTGGCCGACGCGGTGCAGGACACCTTCGAGGCCATGGGGTCGGCGGTCAAGGACCCGGCCGTCCGGGCGGACGTCAAGCAGGTGGGCCAGTCCCTCACCGATGCCCTCGGCGTCACCTTCGCCGAGGTCTCCGACGAGCTGCGCAAGGCGTTCCGGTCCTCCGACGCGCAGGCTCCCGGCGGCGAGCGGCCGGCGGCCCGGGACGAGGGCGACGGCGACGGCGAGGACGAGCCGCCCCGGGCGACGGGGCCGCGTCCACCGCGAGCCGGCTGACCGCCGCCGGCCGACCGGCCGCCGCCGTCCCGCTGGGCGATTGTCGGTGCACCCGAGCAGGATGGACCGGGCCGGGCATCTCGTCCGGCCCGGTCCGTCCCGCTGCAGGAGCCCTCGTGCCCGACCAGAGTCCCGTCCCCACCGGTCCGACGCCCGCCCAGGCGCCGCCGTTCGGCCCGACCGGCCATCCGCGGCGCTGGGCGATCCTCGGCGTGCTCGTGGTGAGCCTGCTGATCGTGGTGCTCGACAACACCGTGCTCAACATCGCGCTCCCGACGATCCAGCGTGACCTGAGCGCATCCCAGAGCCAGCTGGTGTGGGCCGTGGACTCCTACATCCTTGCCTTCGCCGCGCTGCTGTTCACCTGGGGCGTGCTCGGCGACCGCTTCGGCCGCCGGAAGATCCTGCTGATCGGGCTCACCATCTTCGCGATCGGGTCGGCGCTGTCCTCGATCGCGACCAGCCCGGCGCTGCTGATCGGCTTCCGGGCACTGATGGGGCTCGGCGGGGCTGCGGTGATGCCGGTGACACTGGCGATCATCACGGTGGTCTTCCCGCCGGCCGAACGGGGGCGTGCCATCGGCACCTGGGCGGGGGCGGTGGGCGGCGCCATCGCCCTCGGGCCGGTGCTCGGCGGGCTGCTGCTGCAGAACCCGCAGTGGTTCCACTGGTTGATCGGCAACGACTGGGGTTCGGTGTTCCTGATCAACGTTCCCATCATCCTGATCGGGATGGTCGGCATCATCCGCGTGGTTCCGGAGACCCGGAACCCGCACCCCCAACACCTCGACCTGCGCGGGCTCGCGCTGTCGGTGAGCGGCCTGGTGCTGCTCGTGTACGGGATCATCCACGCCGACGACACCCGCAACTGGCTCGCGCCCTCGGTGCTCACCCCGATCCTGGCCGGGGTCGCGGTGCTGACCCTCTTCGTGATGCTGGAGCGGCGCAGCACCCACCGCAGCTTCGACGTCACCCTGTTCAGCAACCGCGGCTTCACGGTCAGCCTCACCGCGGTCAGCATGGCCTTCTTCGCCATGTCCGGGATCACCTTCACCCTCCCGTTCTACCTGCAGGTGATCCGCGGCTACTCCACGTTGACGGCGGGGCTGTGCTTCCTGCCCTTCGCCGGCGCTCAGCTGATCGCCGCTCCGCGCAGCGCCCGCATGGTCGCCCGCTTCGGCGAACGCGCGGTGATCGCGGCGGGCATGGCCACGGTCCTGGTGGCCATCGGCGGGCTGACGCTGCTCCACACGGGCACCCCGCTGTGGCTGCTGCTCGTCGACTTCTTCGTCTTCGGCTTCGGGATGGGCAACGTGATCGCGCCCGCATCGACCGTGATGCAGAACTCGCTGCCGCTGGCCCGGGCCGGGGCGGGGTCGGCCGTGCAGAACACCGTCCGGCAGGTGGCCGGTGCACTCGGCGTGGCGATCATCGGTACGGTGCTCGCCACCCGCTACGCGGCCGACCTGGCACCGCGCCTGGCCCAGCTGCCGCCGACGGTCCCGGCGGCCGCCCGGACGGCCCTGACGACCTCCATCGCCACCGTGCCCGAGGTCGTCGCGCGGGCGCGCGCGATCGGAGCCCCCGAGTCGCTGATCGGGCAGCTGGAGTCGGCGGCGTTCTCGGCGTTCATGCGGGCCTCGCACATCACCACGCTGATCAGCGCCGGGATGGTGCTCCTCGCCGAGGCGGTCGTGATCACCCTGCTGCCGCGTCGGGTGGGCCACCACCACGCACCGCAGGGCTCCCCCACCACCGAGCAGGTGCCGGTCGGCGAGTAGTGCCCCTGCCGGCGCACGTTCCGCTTGACCACGGCGCGGTGATCACAGCGGGGGCCGAAAAGCCCTTGGTCCTGTCCTGCTCCTGGGGAGGCGGAGCATCGTAAGGCATCGAACCGGGCTGTAGCCGGTGCTTTATGACGAGGGGGTCAATGTGCCGACGTACGTTCGCGACTTCTCCGAGGGCAACAAGGACCAGAAGGACCTCTTGGGAGGCAAGGGCGCCAACCTTGCCGAGATGACCAATCTCGGGCTTCCGGTGCCGCCGGGCTTCATCATCACGACCGAGGCCTGCCGGGAGTTCCTCGCCACGGGCGCCGAGCCGGTCGAGCTCGCCGAGGAGATCGAGGCACACCTGACCGCACTCGAGGCGCGGGCCGGGCGCCTGCTGGGCCAGCCGGACGACCCGCTGCTGGTGTCGGTCCGGTCGGGGGCGAAGTTCTCGATGCCCGGAATGATGGAGACGGTCCTGAACGTCGGGCTGAACGACGAGTCGGTCCACGGGCTGGCCAGGCACGCCGGCAGCGAGCGTTTCGCCTGGGACTCCTACCGCCGGCTGGTGCAGATGTTCGGCCGGACCGTGCTCGACATGCCCGGCGAACGGTTCGAGCACGCCCTCGACGAGGCGAAGACCGCGAAGGGCACCAGCAGCGACCTCGACCTCGACGCCGCCGACCTGGAGAAGCTCGTCGGCGAGTTCAAGCGCATCGTCCGGGACGTCACCGGCGAGGACTTCCCGCAGGACCCGCGCCGTCAGCTGCGGCATGGCCGTACAGGCCGTGTTCGGGTCCTGGAACACCGACCGGGCCAGGCTGTACCGGCGGCAGGAGAAGATCCCCGACGACCTCGGCACCGCCGTCAACATCGTCCAGATGGTCTTCGGCAACCTCGGCGCGACCTCGGGAACCGGCGTCGCCTTCACCCGCGACCCCGCCACCGGCCTGACCGGCGAGTACGGCGACTACCTGGCCAATGCCCAGGGCGAGGACGTGGTGGCGGGCATCCGCAACACCCTCAGCCTGGCCGACCTCGCAGCAACTCGACCCGGATTCGCATGCCGAGCTGCTCCGGATCATGCACGTGCTGGAGAACCACTACAAGGACCTGTGCGACATCGAGTTCACCATCGAGCGCGGCAAGCTGTGGATGCTGCAGACGCGGGTGGGCAAGCGCACCGCCGCGGCGGCCTTCCGGATCGCCGTCCACCTGGTCGACGAGGGGCTGATCGACCTCGACACGCCCTCACCCGGGTCACCGGCGCGCAGCTCGCGCAGCTGATGTTCCCGCAGTTCGACCCCGCCGCCACCCGCGAGCTGCTGGCGACGGGCATGGCCGCCAGCCCCGGTGCCGCGGTCGGGAAGGCCGCGTTCGACTCGGCCACGGCGATCGAGTGGGCGAAGAACGGCGAGGACGTCATCCTGGTCCGGCGCGAGACCAACCCCGACGACCTCGGCGGCATGGTCGCCGCCGCGGGCATCCTCACCAGCCGCGGCGGCAAGACCTCCCACGCCGCGGTCGTCGCCCGCGGGATGGGCCGCACCTGCGTGGTCGGGGTCGAGGCGCTGCGGGTGGATCCCCAGCACCGCGAGGTGACCACGCCGGACGGGCGCCAAGTTCGGCCAGGGCGACGTGATCTCCATCGACGGCAGCACCGGCGAGGTGTTCCTCGGCGCCGTACCGGTGGTGCCGAGCGCCGTGGCGCAGACCCTGCGCGGGGAGGCGACCCGCGACATCGACGCGCAGGAGCTGGACCTCGCTCGATGCCGTCGCCCGGCTGATGCAGCACGCCGACACCTGCCGCCGGATGGGGGTGCGTGCCAACGCCGACACGCCCGAGGACGCCGCGCGGGCCCGCGGGTTCGGGCCGCAGGGCATCGGGCTGTGCCGGACGGAGCACATGTTCCTCGGCGCCACGCCGCTCGATCGTCGAGCAGCGTGATCCTGGCCCGCGACGACGAGCAGCGGCGTGCCGCCCTCGAAGAGCTGCTCCCGCTGCAGCGGGAGGACTTCGTCGGGATCCTGGACGCGATGGACGGGCTTGCCCGTGGTGATCCGGCTGCTCGACCCGCCGCTGCACGAGTTCCTGCCCGACCTCACCGAGCTGTCGGTGCGGGTGGCGTTGGCGGATGCCGCCGGAACGCCCGACCCGGCCGCGCAGGACCTGCTGCGCAAGGTGCAGCGGATGCACGAGCAGAACCCGATGCTCGGGCTGCGCGGGGTCCGGCTCGGCCTGGTCGTGCCGGATCTGTTCCAGCTCCAGGTACGGGCGGTCGCCGAGGCAGCGGCCCAGCTGCGCAAGGCCGGGCGGGACCCCCGGCCCGAGATCATGGTCCCGCTGGTAGCGGCGGTCGACGAGCTGGTCATCATCAGGGACGCCACCGAGCAGACCCTGGCCGGAGGTGGCCGCGGAGACCGGAGTGACCCTGCACATCCCGATCGGCACCATGATCGAGCTGCCGCGGGCGTGCATGACCGCCGGCCGGATCGCCGAGGAGGCGGACTTCTTCTCCTTCGGCACCAACGACCTGACCCAGACGACGTGGGGCTTCAGCCGTGACGACGTCGAGGCGGCGTTCTTCCCGCAGTACCTCGAGCAGGGCGTGCTTCGCGGTCAGCCCGTTCGAGTCGCTGGACGCGGCGGGGGTCGGCCGGCTCGTCAGCATCGCCGCCTGGGAGGGCAAGGAGACCCGGCCCGGAGCTGGACGATCGGCGTCTGCGGTGAGCACGGCGGCGACCCCGACTCGATCCACTTCTTCGAGTCGATCCTGCTCGACTACGTGTCCTGCTCGCCGTTCCGGGTGCCGGTGGCGCGACTGGAGGCGGGCCGGGCCAGCGCGCTCGGGCACCACGCAGCCGTGAGCGACTCCCGCTGACCTGACGGCCGGCCGGCCGGGTCACCCCGTTGGGGGGCACTCCGGTGGGGGCACTCCTGCCCCCACCGGAGTGAACTTCGTGCGCCCGGAGAGCGACCCGAACGACCGCAGGTCAAGACCACTCCCGGCAGGGCCGACACCCGCCACAGCGGCGGTGAGGCGCCGACCGAGCCGGTTCCCCGGGAGGGAGAGCGACAGCGGATGACGAACCGGGGCCAGCAGGCGGTCGCATCCAGGGTCGTGATGACCCAACTGGCGGAACATGTACCGCTCTGCCTGATCATGGACCTCACGATGCCCGCGGGCCCGCACTCGGCGGAGTTGCTCGCCCGGGAGGCCTCTCCCGCGACGGCCCGGCGCGGCGGGCGCGCGAGTGCCACCGACACGCGAACCGATTTCCTCGCCGGCGCAGCAGACTGCTAGCCTCGGGACCCGTTCGCGCCGTTAGCTCAACTGGCAGAGCAGCTGACTCTTAATCAGCGGGTTCGGGGTTCGAGTCCCTGACGGCGCACAGTGTGACCAGCGCAAACGAAGGCCCGGAGATCACTCCGGGCCTTCGTGGTCTCAGTCCTGGTCTCAGTTGAAGGCGGGCAGCCGCCCCCAGCGATCAGCTGCAGTCGCGCTCCCTGGAGGTGGCCTACGACGGTCGCCGCGCGTGACAAAGGCAGTCGCAGTGCAACGAGCTCCTGACTAGCTTGGACCTCATGTCCGCAGCCGACGAACTCACTGACGCAGATCTCGCCCGTACCACGGACCAACTCATCGAGGGCTGGCGCAGCCAGGAGAGCGTTCGGGCAAGGACGGCCAATGCCTCCAAGCTTCGGGCTGTCTACGGGATCGCGGCCAACGCACACTACGTTGCTGCCGATGCACAGCAACTTCTCGGCCAGGGGCGGCTCATGTCGGCCATGCCACTCATCCGCCTGGTCTTCGAGGATGGCGTTACGGCGCAATGGCTTGTGGTCTACGCAGAAAGCGAAAAGGCCTTCAGCGCGGAGTACATGCGGAGCATGAAGCAACTATCGCAGCGAGTGACGAACGCGGGCATGATCTTCGCGGAATCCTTTGCCCATCTGGTGGAGGAGATGCCCGAAATTGAAAAGCCAGAAGGCCTCTCCATGAAGTTCGAGCAGATATGCCGAGACATGTCCCCTGGGGCGGATTTCCTCTACGCTCACTACTCCCTGCTGTGCAAGACTCGCACCCGTCGGGAACCAGTGCAGCCGTATTCCTCAATTTCAACGAGCGGGGGGCGCTGGTAGGATTGCGCAACGATCCAGACCCTCCCAATGAGTTGCGCGGCGCGCGGTGGCTCCTGAATTGTGGGCTGATCTGGGCAGCGCGTGCAGTTGATCTACTCGACGAGAACAAGGCACAACGGAGCGCCCTTCGATCTGCAGCGCTGCAGATCGGAATCCCTTGCGAATTCAAGATCAGCGACAACGGGTGGCTGCGATCTCAGAAGAAGAGGAGGAATTGACCGCCCCCAGGGCCACGCCCGATGCGAAACGGGGCGCAGCCACACCATCTCGACCTGTGTCGATGCGAGAGCCCAGGCTCTGGCTACCCGGGTTGGCCGAACGCTCGCAGAGCGGCCATGACGCGCTCTGGGAATGTCCGTGCCGTTCGATCACGAGACTGATAGAACTCGCGGGCAGAATCGATGTCGGGCACGCGCAGCGATTCGAAGTAGCCGATTAGTTCCTCTCTCATCGCGACGAACAACTCCTCTGTTCCGAGTCCGCGGTCGCTGAGGTGAGCGGCGAATTCATCAGGCTTGACGTAGTACTCGTATACCAGACCCTGATTGTGCAGTCTGGCTAGAAGGATGGCCTCCGGATCTCGGGCTTCCGGGTCTGCGTCTCCCATTGCCGTGCGATCCAGCTCGATTCGAGAGAGAAGCCGCAGTACACGATCCATGGCGCGACGCCGGTCTTCCCGTTCAACCTCCGCCAATCGTTGAAAGTGCGCCAGACGCCTATCGGTTTTCGCGATGCGCAGTGCCACCATCGCGGCGCCGGCCGCCGCGAAGCCCGAAAGGGCCTCGCTTACGGTGCCCCACTGAATCATTGACTCCTCTTCCAAGATTACGTAACCGAGCGCGTGACGCTGTGGGTGACTCCAATCAGCCCACCGGTGCGGCCATGCGAGCCCAACCCATCCGAGCGCAGCCACCCCCACCGCGCTTGACTGCGGGCCACGCGCTCGGCGCCGTCTGCGGGCGAAGTTGGCCGGGCGGGGCGGTACATCGTGGTCCGGTCTCATTCTTGGTCTCATTCACCGGGGTTCGCGGGCGGTCGCCGCCCGCGGCGCCTTGACCTCAACCGCGTGCGCGGCATGACTCGAATCGCCCTGAACGCCCTACCTCAGCTCTCCTAATCAGCGGGTTCGGGGTTCGAGTCCCTGACGGCGCACCACCTGACCAGCAGGTTCGAGGCCCCAGCCACCGTGCTGGGGCTTCCTGGTCTCACTACTGGTCACGGGCCGGCCGCAAACTTTTTGCCGGGCCGCCGTCAACCGGGCCCCCGTCAACCGGGCCGTGAAGGTCACACCGGCGGGCCCGGCTCGACGACCGCGCCGGCCAGCTCGCGCCGCGCGTGGATGCCCACATCTCGTAGACCCCCGTGACGAGCGGCCGGGACCCCCGGGCGGGCGCAGCCGTCAGCCGACGCTGATCGCGGTGTACTTCTCGGTGAGGTAGTCGCCGGCCCTCACCGCCGGTTAGGAACGGACCCGGTCCTCATCGGGGCCGGGGCCTGCGGCGGCAGCACGCGGTGGCGTGCCGAGCGCCGGCGGTCACCGCTCCAGCGGGCCAGCAGGTCACCGACGTTGACGGTGAGCGCCCCGGGGTGGAGCGGCGCGTCGACCCACTCGCCGTCCCGGTGAACACCTGCAGGCCGCCGGCTCCGGGCTCGCGGTCCGGGATGGTCACGGTGGCGAAGTCGGTGTGTGAGCCGACCCGGAGCTGGCCCGCTGCCGGCGGGCCCTGGCCCCCTCGCTGTTGGCGCTCGCCTCGGCCTCCGGACCGAGCCAGCCGCGCCCGCCCAGCGGCGACACGGCACGGGCGGCCTTGACCTGACGGGGCAGGGCGAAGAACTCCCGCGCCAGCCGCCGCGTCGTCGCGGCCGCCTCGGCGGGCACGCCGTGCCCGGTGACCACCATGAAGCCCGAGTTCTGCAGCGCGCCGTCGACGGCGCTCAACCGCGGCACAGCCGGAGTCCTGGCCCGGTGGAGCAGGTCGCCTCCGGCAAAACGATCGCGGCCGGACCGAGAGCTACAACCGGGCGAGCGCCTTCGCGACCAGGCCCTTGGCGGTGGCGAATGCGGCGGACCCCTGCGCGATGGTCACCCGGGGCGTCGACAGCCCGATGGCCTTGTCCCCGGAGCGGGCGATCAGAGTGGCCATCCCCGCCGTGAGCCCCTTGGCCGGATCCGCCGTCTGGAACGCCGCGGCCGCCTCGTCACCCAAGCCGCTCACCGAGACGACGGCGTAGCCACCGAAGGCCCCGACCCCGTTCTGCAACTCCGACTTCAGCGCGGACTGGGGCGCCGTCACCTGCAGTTGGACCGCGGGGATGCCGTGGGCGTCGGGCCAGTCGCAGATCTTCGCACCCGCGACCTGATCCACCACGCCGTGCCCCAGCCCGGGGGCGATGGTGGCCACCTCAGCATCGGTGAGCAGGCTGCAAGGGTCGATGCCGGTGACCTCCCCCGCGGCTGCGGCCGGGGAAGGTGTGCTCGGCGCACCGGCTGCGCTCGTGCCGCCCCCGCCACCGCCACCGCCCCCGCCGCTGCTCCCGCCGCTGCTTCCGCCGCAGCCGGTCAGCCAGGTGATCGCGAGTCCGACTACGGCCAGCACGACGATGGAGGTTCGAGCGCTACCCACGTGTCCACATCCCTTCGCCGGTGGTGGTCAGGGTCGGGGCCAGGTCCCCGCGAGTCCATGGCCCCCGTCGGCGACGAGCACGGCCCTGGCCTCGGCAATTCACGAAGGCGCCGGGTGGGCTTGATCGAAAATGAGGAAAAGTGCTCCTGACCTGCAACAATAGGACTTATCGAGGGTCCGTTTGAGGCAGCAGAGGGAGCACTTTTCCGGTGCAACAGCGTACGGGATGGGCCCGCGATCTGCGGGTGCGGGTGGCGGGCAAGGGCGTGGTGTCCCACGTGGGGTCGGCGCTGCTGCGCCTGCTCGGCGATCGGGTCGGGTTGACCGCCGCGTTGAGCAAGGCGTTGGCCGTTCGGGGGTTCGACCCCGACCTGGATCGAGGCCGGGTCCTGGCCGACCTGGCGGTGGCGGTCGCCGACGGTGCCACCGCGATCGACGACATCCGGGTACTGCGCGACCAGGGCGAGTTGTTCGGGCCGGTCGCCTCCACCACCACCGCGTGGCGGTGCCTGAACGAGATCAGCGACACCCAGCTGGGCCGGATCGAGCGGGCCCGCGCCAAGACCCGCGCTCACGTGTGGCGGCAGATCGTGGCCCGGCACGGGCGGATCCCCTCTGCGCGAACGTGTTACGGCGACCTGGGTAAGACGGTCGTGATCCGCCTGGACGCCTCCATCGTGATCGCGCACAGCGACAAGATCGGGGCGAAAGGGACATTCAAGGGGACGTATGGGCACCATCCGCTCCTGGCCGTGTGTGACAACACCGGGGAGCTGCTGGTCGTCCTGCTGCGCCCGGGCAATTCGGGGTCCAACACCGGGTCCGACCACGTGAAGGTCCTGGACGCCGCGATCGCGGCGATCCCCTGGCCGCACCGGCGGGACCTGCTGGTCACCATCGACGGCGCGGGCGCCGGCCATCAGATCATCGACCACATCACCGCGCTCAATGCACGGCACGGCCACCGGGTGGCCTACTCGATCGGGTTCGACCTGGACCAGCGCACCCGTACCGCGATCACCCGCCTCGGGCAGACCGGGTGGGAACCGGCACTGGACCCCGACGGGTCGCCCCGCGCCGACGCGGCCGTCGCCGAACTGACCGGCCTGCTGCGCACCTCGGTCGGCGGGGATCAACTGTCCGGCTGGCCGCCCGGCCTGCGAGTGATCGTGCGCCGTGAACCGATCCCCAAGGGCATGCAGGTCTCCCTGCTGGAACAACACGACGGCTACCGGTACCAGGTCATCGCCACCAACACCGTCGGCGGGCAACTGCAGCGCCTCGAGGCCCGTCACCGGGTCCACGCCAGGGTCGAGGACGGCGTCCGTAACGCCAAGGCCACCGGGCTTCGGCAATTCACGAAGGCGCCGGGTGGGCTTGATCGAAAATGAGGAAAAGTGCTCCTGACCTGCAACAATAGGACTTATCGAGGGTCCGTTTGAGGCAGCAGAGGGAGCACTTTTCCGGTGCAACAGCGTACGGGATGGGCCCGCGATCTGCGGGTGCGGGTGGCGGGCAAGGGCGTGGTGTCCCACGTGGGGTCGGCGCTGCTGCGCCTGCTCGGCGATCGGGTCGGGTTGACCGCCGCGTTGAGCAAGGCGTTGGCCGTTCGGGGGTTCGACCCCGACCTGGATCGAGGCCGGGTCCTGGCCGACCTGGCGGTGGCGGTCGCCGACGGTGCCACCGCGATCGACGACATCCGGGTACTGCGCGACCAGGGCGAGTTGTTCGGGCCGGTCGCCTCCACCACCACCGCGTGGCGGTGCCTGAACGAGATCAGCGACACCCAGCTGGGCCGGATCGAGCGGGCCCGCGCCAAGACCCGCGCTCACGTGTGGCGGCAGATCGTGGCCCGGCACGGGCGGATCCCCTCTGCGCGAACGTGTTACGGCGACCTGGGTAAGACGGTCGTGATCCGCCTGGACGCCTCCATCGTGATCGCGCACAGCGACAAGATCGGGGCGAAAGGGACATTCAAGGGGACGTATGGGCACCATCCGCTCCTGGCCGTGTGTGACAACACCGGGGAGCTGCTGGTCGTCCTGCTGCGCCCGGGCAATTCGGGGTCCAACACCGGGTCCGACCACGTGAAGGTCCTGGACGCCGCGATCGCGGCGATCCCCTGGCCGCACCGGCGGGACCTGCTGGTCACCATCGACGGCGCGGGCGCCGGCCATCAGATCATCGACCACATCACCGCGCTCAATGCACGGCACGGCCACCGGGTGGCCTACTCGATCGGGTTCGACCTGGACCAGCGCACCCGTACCGCGATCACCCGCCTCGGGCAGACCGGGTGGGAACCGGCACTGGACCCCGACGGGTCGCCCCGCGCCGACGCGGCCGTCGCCGAACTGACCGGCCTGCTGCGCACCTCGGTCGGCGGGGATCAACTGTCCGGCTGGCCGCCCGGCCTGCGAGTGATCGTGCGCCGTGAACCGATCCCCAAGGGCATGCAGGTCTCCCTGCTGGAACAACACGACGGCTACCGGTACCAGGTCATCGCCACCAACACCGTCGGCGGGCAACTGCAGCGCCTCGAGGCCCGTCACCGGGTCCACGCCAGGGTCGAGGACGGCGTCCGTAACGCCAAGGCCACCGGGCTTCGACGACTCCCCTCAAAGTCCTGGAACATCAACGAAGCCTGGTGCCAGGTCGTGGCCCTGGCCACCGACCTACTCGCCTGGACCCGCCACCTGGCCCTGACCGGCGACCTCGCCCGCGCCGAACCCCAAACCCTGCGCTACCGGCTGCTGCACACCGCCGCACGCATCACCAGAGGACAACGCCAACGCTGGCTGAACATCCCACCCGACTGGCCCTGGGCCGACGACCTGCACGACGCGTTCACCCGCATCCTGGCCCTGCCCGCCCCGACCTGACCAACGGCCTCACCGCCCCGACAAACCCCAGGAAGGACACCCCGACCGGCCCGTGGAACCGGCGCCCGGCACGACAGCCGGCACCACCACACGCCCCACCACCAAAACCAAGATCCACACGACGTCAGCCCGGCCCGTCAGGACACCACGTCACGGCGGCGAAAAATCGAGGCTGGTGACGAACGACGCCGACTCGTGGGCCAGGAACAGCACGCAGGCGGCGACCTCCTCCGGGGTGCCGCTGCGCCCGAACTGCGCCGGCGATGCAAGTCCATCCCCACGAACTGCCGTCCTGCGTACGCTTCCACTGGGGCCTCCTTCGTCGGAGTGGCATGAGCACCTCCAGCATCCGCGGGAGGGTCACCCAGGAGCGTGGCCCCGCTCCTTCATCGCATCACCCGAAGGCGCCGGGCCTGATCTACTACATCCGGAGAAGGGAGGCCAACGCTCATGGCGCTACTGTCGGCCGAGGACGCGATCACGTTGGCTCAGGATCAGATGCGTCGCGACGGCGTTCCAGAGACAGTTCCGTGGCGCTCGACCGCCGCCATGAAGGATCGCGGTTGGTCGCGCCCCGACGATCCAGTCGCCTGGGTCGTCCGGACTTGGGTTGCTAGCCCCCCACCGCCCGCAAGGCCCCCCGGGATTCCCGACTACTTTCACGACGTGGTCGAGGACGTGAACGGAGCACATCGAGTGACGCAGGCGATCCCCCGCCCGTGAGCCGTTCCGAGTAACTTCCAGCCTGACCCGCCTGCCATGATCAACAACGAACCTGGCCCGGCGTCTCGTTCAGCAGGCTCCCCGCGGACGCGGCCCGGCGGTGACCCGGCAGCAACTTCCCTGGTTACGGTGATGGCACGATCGGTAACTCCATGGCACCGGGCCGCCGTCAACCGGGCCCCGTCAACCGGGCCCCCGTCAACCGGGCCGTGAACGTCACACCGGCGGGCCCGGCTCGACGACCGCGCCGGCCAGCTCGCGCCGCGCGTGGATGCCCACCTTCTCGTAGACGTGGGCCAGGTGGGTCTGGATGGTCCGTACCGAGATGCCGAGCCGTGCAGCCATCGCCGCGTCCGACCAGCCGGCCCGGGCCAGCGTCGCGACCTCGCGTTCGCGCGGGGTCAGCGGTACCGCACCCGCGAAGCCGACCAGCCAGGGGAACGCCAGGCGCTCGCAGCCACGGCGCAGCCGGTCCGCGGTCAGCGTGCTGGCCCGGCTGGCGCGGCGGTCGCCGTGGCGGGCGTGCGAGGTGGCGGCGCTCATCGAGGCCTCGACCGCGAGCGCGAGCCAGCCCGCGGCGGCGAACCTGCCGGCCAACTCGTCCAGCGCCCGGGGGTCGTCGTCCGCCAGCGCCTCGGCGTGGGACACCAGCTCGCCCGCCTGGGCAGCGTCGGTGCGTGCCGCCGCGACCCGCAGCGCGGGCAGGATCGCCCGGGCGGCGCCGTACCGGGCAGCGTCGTGGCAGGCGTACAGGGCCGTCGTCCACTGCGACCGGGACGCCGCCACCCCCGCCGCGTACCCGGCATGGTCAGCGGCCCGGCCCAGGTCGAGCTCGGCGGCCGAGACCGCCGCTTCGGCCAGCGCCCAGTCGGGCTGGTACGGCGGCATGTCGTTCGGCACGTCCCCGACGTCGAGCGCTGCCCTGGCGGCCGCGACGTCACCGGCGAGGGCCTCGCTTCGGGCGATCATCGCCTGCAGATGCCTGGTGAACGTCCGGTCGAAGGGCGTCAGTGCACTGACGCAACGGCGGAAGAGCCGCGCGGCCGACCCGGTCCGACCCCGGGCGAGGTGGACCCGACCCACGCAGTACTCGGCGCGAGGCAGGGCGAACGGATCGGCGCGCTCGGCCGCGGCCTCGCTCATCCGCACCGCGCGCCGGTGTGCGGCCGCCAGCGCGCCGTCGTCGATCAGGGCGCAGATGGCCAGCAGCTCGATCGCCGGACCGGCGTAGGGAAGGGCTTCGCGCGCGGTGTCGGCGACGGGTAGCAGGTCGTCCGCGAGCCCCACCGACCGGCGGCCGTGACCGAGCCAGTAATGGGCGCCCACGACGCCCATGGCGGCGATGGCACGCGTCTCGGGCTCGGCGGCCGGGTCGACGGCCACGCGTTCCCCGGCCACCAGGGCCTCCTCGTAGCGCGCGTCGAGGGCCAGGAACGAGGAGTGGATGGCGTGCAGCCGGTCCGAGGAACCGGTTTCGCCGGCGATGGCACCGGCGATGGCACCGGCCACCACCGTGGCGGCGGACTCCAGGTCGCCACCCAGCAGCCCGCGGTGCAGCGCATCGAGGTACACGACGGCGTCGCGCAGCTCGGGCTGCAGCGTCTCGGGAGGCAGGGCGGCCAGCAGCTCCGCCGCCTCCTCGGACCGGCGCCGATGAGTGAGGATCTCAGCGAGCAGCACCGTCGCCTGGACCGTCGCTCCGGCGGCCAGGGCGGCCCGGGCCAGCCGCTCCGACAGCTCCAGGCCGATCCCGCGGGCCACGCGCGCAGCCTCGAGCAGCCGATGGGGGTCCCCGCGCTCACCCTGGTCCAGGCGCCACAGCGCGGCGCGGACGAGGTCGGGCGGCGACGGCCGGTCCGCCTCCTCGAGCGCTGCGGCCCCCGCCATCCGTAGCCGGCGCAGGCGCAGCACCGGCAGGTCGGCCCTGATGACGTCGCCGAGGACCGGCGGGGCCGTCGTCACCTGGGAGCGAGCCGCGTCGTCGCTCACCGTGATCAGGTGCGACGCCTCGAGATCCTCCAGCGTGGCCCAGCCGACCAGCTGCACGGCGACCCCGGTCGGCAGCGGTTCGGTGGCCGCCACCTGCTCCAACGCCGCGAGGTGGTCCTCGGGCAGCCCCGCGATGCGCCCGCGGACCAGGTCCTGCACCGTGTGTGCCAGCGGCGGCTCGGCGTCGAGGCGCCACACGCCCTCGGCCAGGGACAGGCTCTGCGCGTCCTGCGCCGCCGCGAGCAGCTCGCGCAGCAGCAGGGGGCTACCGCCCGCCCGGCGCAGGAAGACGCGCTCGGTGCGCGGGTCGACCGGTGCCCCGAGGGCCAGCTCGAGAGCCGACACCAGGTCCTGGTCGTCCAGCCCCGGGACGGCGACCATGCGGCAGGCGCCGCTGCGGACCAACCGTGGGACGGCGGCCGGGAGCTCCCCGACCGACGGGCCGGTCATCACCAGGACGGCACGGCCACCCTGCACGAGGTGCTGCAGCACCTGGGTGGATGCGGCGTCGAGGCCCTGCACGTCGTCGACGACCAGGACGGCGCGGTCGCCGTGCCCCGCGGCGAGCGCCGTCGCGACGTCCTCGGCGACGTCCGCTGGGGTCCGCTCCGCAGGAACGGCGTGCGGACCGGGCTCGTCGGGCGACAGGAAGGCGGCGAAGGCCTCGAAGGGGACCCGGCCGGACAGCGCCTGCCCCGAGACCGTGCCGGTCGGGCGACCCGACGAGGCGAGCCTGGCGGCCAGCTGGGCGGCCAGCGCGGACTTGCCGATCCCCGGCTCGCCCACCAGCAGGACGCACGTGTCGGCGGCCAGGACGGCCGTCAGCTTGTCGAGCAGGGCGTGCCGTCCGACGAACGGCCAGCCGGCAGCCATGGCGGCGAGCCTAGTCCAGCAGGTGGTGACCCGGCCGCCGGACTACGTAGTCCCTACCGATGCGGCGGCCACGCGAGCGACGTTCAATCCTCTCGACCGGTGTCGGGGTGTTGCGTGCACGTCGAGTCACGACCCGTCCGATCGACCTCTCAGCGAAGGACCTCATCGTGACCCGGATCCGCGCTGCCGTCCCCCTGATGATCGTGGTGCCGGCGTTGGCCCTGACCGCCTGCAGCACCTCCTCCGGCACCGCCTCGGTGGCCACGGCGCAACCGCCCGCGGGCGCGGCGACGTCGGCGGCGGCGGCGCCGACCAGTGCGGCGGCGAGCACGAAGGCGGCCCCGCAGGCCGGACCGGCGACATCGCTCGACCCCTGCCAGCTCGTGACCAGCGCCGAGGCGTCCGCGCTCGCCGGCGTGTCGTTCGGGCCGGGGAAGTCGGAGAGCAGCGGTACGAGCGGGAAGCTGTGCGTCTACGGGGCGCAGACGCACAACGTCTTCACGGTCGTGGTGGGGCAGGCCAAGGACGCCGCCACGGCGGGCGCCGAGTGGGTAGCGGAGCAGGCACAAGCCGAGGCGGCCCTGAAGGAGCAGGTGCCATCGGGCGCGACCGTCTCCCTGCACAAGGCCGGCGTCTCCGGGCTGGCGGACAAGGCGGAGACGGTGACCGGCAGCGCCGCCATCTCCGGGGTCCAGTTCGGCGCCTCAGCGATCTTCCTCCTCAAGGGCGCCACCTTCGTACAGTTCTCCGACGTCGTCGTGGGCACGGCGCCGCCGAGCACCGCGGCGCTGGAGTCCCAGGCGCGCACCACTCTCGGTCGGGTCCCGTGACGAGCGGCCGCGACCCCCGGGCGGGCGCAGCCGTCAGCCGACGCTGATCGCCGTGTACTTCTCGGTGAGGTAGTCGCCGGCCCTCACCGCCGGGTAGGAACGGACCCCGGTCGGCGCCGGCATGGACGCGATGAGTGCGTCGTGGTTGGTCTCGTAGAAGAAGACCAGGGACACCAGGTCCTCCTCGGGGGCCGAGGCCTGCGGCGGCAGCACGCGGTGGCGTGCCGAGCGCCAGCGGTCACCGCTCCAGCGGGCCAGCAGGTCACCGACGTTGACGGTGAGCGCCTCGGGGTGGAACGGCGCGTCGACCCACTCGCCGTCCCGGGTGAACACCTGCAGGCCGCCGGCTCCGGGCTCGCGGTCCAGGATGGTCACGGTGCCGAAGTCGGTGTGTGAGCCGACCCGGAACTGGCCCGGTGCCGGCGGACCCACGCGGGTCAACGGCGGGTACCAGTTGACGTTGAACGTGTATGTCGGGTGGTCCGTCGCGGACGCGAAGAAGTCGGCCTCCCGGCCCAGCGCCACGGCGCAGACCGACATCAGCCGGTCCGCGAGGCGGTGCATGAGCGCGATGTGGGCGGACAGCGCCCCGGCCAGACCGGTCACTTCGCTGGGCCACGGGTTGGGCCGGAACCACACCTCGTCGACCGCGCGGTCGCCGGTCGGGCGGTCCGCGCCGTAGGTCAGCGACTCCTTCAGGTCCGGCGGGCCCTGGCCCCCCTCGCTGTTGGCGTTCGCCTCGGCCTCCGGACCGAGCCAGCCGCGCCCGCCCAGCGGCGACACGGCACGGGCGGCCTTGACCTGACGGGGCAGGGCGAAGAACTCCCGCGCCAGCCGCCGCGTCGTCGCGGCCGCCTCGGCGGGCACGCCGTGCCCGGTGACCAACATGAAGCCCGAGCTCTGCAGCGCGCCGTCGACGGCGGCGGCGACCTGCCGCCGGGCCTGCTCGCCGCCGGTCGCCCACGGCGTGAGGTCGATGATCGGTACGGCGTCACTCATGACTGCCATTGTCGCCGGTACGAGGCGCGTCGCCAGCGAACAGCGCCCCGCCGACGAACGGGCACTGCGGCGGACGCGACGCCGTAGCCGCCGAAGGCCCCGACCGCGTTCTGCAACTGCGGGCAACCTCAGCCGGGTCGGGGCCAGGTCTCCGCGAGTCCATGGCCCCCGTCGGCGACGAGCACCGCCCCGGTGACGAACGACGCCGACTCGTGGGCCAGGAACAGCACGCAGGCGGCGACCTCCTCCGGGGTGCCGCTGCGCCCGAAGGGTCCTGCCGTGGCCGCCGTCGCCTCGAATTCCAGCTGCGAGCCGGTCGCGACGTAGCCCGGTGCCACCACATTGACGGTGATCCCGTCGCCGACGACCTCCAGGGCCAGCGCCCTCGACAACCCGACCAGCCCGGCCTTCGCCGCGGTGTACGAGGCCTGACCGGGCATGGCGTTGACCGTCCCGGTGGTGGACCCGACCGACACGATGCGGCCGTAGCCGGCCGACCGCATCACTGCGACGACGGACCGGCACATCAGGAACGCGGTGGTGAGGTTCCTGGCCAGCGCGGCGTCCCAGTCGGCCCGGGACAGCTCGGCGACGTCGCCGTCGGCGTCCCAGCCGGCGGCGACCGAGGTCATCCCGGCGTTGTTCACCAGCACGTCGAGGCGACCCCACCGGCTCAGCGCCGCCTGCACCACGGCGTCCGCTCCCCCATCGATGGTGAGGTCGGCGACCACTCCCACGGCCGCGTCGCCGAGCTCCGCGGCCCGCTGGTGCACCCGGTCCGAGGTGGCTCCCAGCACCACCCGGGCGCCCTCCGCAACCAGTCCGCGGGCGACGGCGGCACCCACCCCGCTCACCGCGCCCGCGCCGGTGACGATCGCCACCCGGTCCCGGAAACGCGCCATGGGCCGGGAGCCTAGCGACGCCGCCGGCCGTCGGGGGGTGAGCCACGGCGCCCCGCCGGGGCGGGGCCGCCCCGCACCCGGCCCTACCCCGCACCCGGCCCTACCCCGTACCCGGCCGTACCCTGCTCCCGTGGCCGGCCGTGGCGCAGGACCGCCGTCCGGGTCGACCCGCCTACCCCGGACGGACCGATGGACGACGACCTGACCAGGATCTTCGAGGCGCACGTGCGCTACGAGCTGGACCGCTGGCAGGGGGAGGCGGCCGTCCGGGACACGGTCGCCGCCGCGGTGGAGGCGGGCTTCGGCTGGCTCCGGGGCACCTCGCTGGGCGCCCTCGTGCCGAGCGAGCGCGCGCAGGCGTGGGCCCGCAGCGCCCTGGTCGACCAACCGTTGGCCGACGGGCTGGCCGAGGTGCTGCACAGCTCGGTCCGGGCCGCCCACGAGTCGCTGCTGGCGGAGGCCGAGCCGCTGTCGGCACTGCTGCCACGCGAGCGCTACGAGCAGCTGGTCTCCAGCGCCGTCGGGCTGCAGCGGCTGCGCCGGGAGGTGATCGGCCAGATCACCGCGAGCACCGTCTACGCGGAGCTGATCTCCCACGTGCTCTACCACGGGCTGAAGAACTACCTGCTCACCGAGAACGCGGTGGTGCGTCGCATCCCCGGGGCGTCGTCGCTGTTGCGGATGGGGCAGAACGCGGTGCGCTCGGCCACCCCGAACCTCGAGGCGGGGATCGATCGCCGGCTGATGGCCTTCGTCGGCTCGAACGTCGCCGATACCGTCCGCGACAGCCGCCGGTTCATGGAGGACGTGCTGGACGACGCGATGTTGCACACCATCGCCGAGGAGATCTGGACCGTGAACGGCCCACGCGCCCTCGGGGAGTTCGCCGCCGTGGTCGAGGAGGAATCGCTCGCCGAGGTGATGGCGGCCGGGCGGGAGGCCGCCGCCTCGGCCCGATCCGGCCCCCTGGCCGCCCGGCTGGTCGGCGCCGCGGTCGAGCGGTTCTACCGGGCCCACCAGGACGAACCGGTCACCGCCCTGCTCACCGGCCTGGGGATCACCCCGGAACGGGCGGCGGACGCCCTCACCGACCTGGCCGGGCAACTGCTCGGCGCGGCGCGGGAGGGCGGGCAGCTCGAGGCGTACGTCCGTCACCGGCTGGAGGGTTTCTACTCCGGTTACTCCGGCCGCTCCGGCGGTGAGCTGCTTCGATAGGGGCATGACAGGTCAGGCCGAGGCCCCGCGCGTCGTCACTGCCAGCCGCGAGATCGCGGCCGGGGCGGTGACGATCTTCGAGCTCATCGCCGATCCGGCGCAGCAACCCCGCTGGGACGGGAACGACAACCTCGCCCAGGCGCCGGCCGGGCAGCGTGTCCACCGCGTCGGCGACACGTTCACCATGACCCTCACGCAGGGCAGCGTGCGGGAGAACCACGTGGTCGAGTTCGATGAGGGGCGCCGCATCGGCTGGAGGCCCGCCGAGCCGGGGCGACGGCCTCCCGGCCACCTGTGGCGCTGGGAGCTCGAGCCGATCGACGCCTCCCGCACCCGGGTGACGCACACCTATGACTGGAGCGAGCTGACGGACGAGAACCGCTTCGCGCGGGCTCGCGCGACCACCCCGGACAAGCTGCGTGCCTCGCTCGACCGGCTCGCCTCTCTCGCCGAAGGCACGCTTGACGCAAACTAGTCTGCAATGCAAACCTATTTGCATGTCGACCACTTCCGGCCCTGCAGGCGACCCGCAGCGGCTGCTCGCGGACACCCGGGAGCTCGCCCGGCGGGTACGCCACGCCCAACGCGGCACCTGGTCCGCCCTGCTCGTGCTGGGGGCGACCGTGCTGCTGGCGATCCCCTTCTACCAGTACGGCCACTACGTCACCGCGCACTGCCAGTCCGGCGCCGACGGCCGCACCGTCGCCTGCTCTCGCTACCCGACGATGGCCCTGTGGTACTGGCCCCTGGCCCTGGTGGTGGCCTATGCCCTGATCGGCGCGATCTTCGTGCGCCGGGCGCGCTCGCGCGGCGTGGGCGCTCGGGTGCGGCCCTACGTCATCGGCGGGATCCTGCTGGCCGCCGCGGCCACCCTGATCACCGTCTGGGAACTTCACCATCCACTCGCCCGGGGTGACCTCGGCGTCGTGCACCTGCTGCCGGGCTCCCCCCTGGGGACGCGGCTGAACCGGCTGGTCGGTCCGCTGGGCGTGATCGGGCTGGGCCTGCTGGTCCTCGCCAGGGTGGAGCGCAGCCGCGCCCTGGCCGCGTTCAGCGTCGTGTACCTGGTCGCCGTCGCGGCCAGCGCCCCCACCGGGCTCCACGGCGGCCGGCTCTACCTGCCCGGTGTGCTGGTCCCCGCCCTGGTCCTGCTGGCCGGCAGCGCCGTGTTCATGGTGCTCGAACGCCCGACCACCGCCGGTACGCCGTGAGCGAGCACCCGGTCAACGGCCTGGACGAGGTGGTCCACCAGCGGGTGCGGCTCGGGATCCTGGCGGTGACGCACGAGGCGAAGCGGGTCGAGTTCGGCTTCCTGCGCGAGACGCTCGACCTCACCGCGGGCAACCTCTCCCAGCACCTGGGCGTGCTCGAACGGGCCGGGCTGGTCGACATCGAGAAGGGCTACGAGGGTCGCCGCCCCCGCACCTGGATCAGCCTCACCAAGCAGGGCGGCACGGCCCTGCGCGAAGAACTGACCGCCCTCAAAGCCCTGATCCGCCAGCTCGAGCGCTAGCCACGTCGACCGGAGGATCAGCTGCCGGGCCGGTCCCGCGCCGCCAGCGCCGCCAGCGCCCGCGCGTGAACCCAGTCGCGGGGCGCCTCGAGGTCGGCCCAGACCCGGTAGGCCTCCGCCATCGCGCCCTGGGCCAGTTCGGCCGCCACCGCCGGGAGGGCTCCCCCGACCATGAGGTCAGCCAGCAACTGCGGCAGGTTCTCGCGGTAGAAGGCATTGAAGTCCGGCGGGTCGGGCCGGACGGGCGGGGTGGGCAGTGGTTCGGGAGCGGACACCGCCGCACCGGGCGGCTGCGGGGGCTGGTCGGTCTGGCGGCGCATCCGCCGGGCCGCCTTCACCCCCTGCTGGAAGCTGTCGATCCGGCGGCGCACCTGCCCGGGGTCCACCGGCTGCGGCTCCCCGAACATGCTCCGGGCCGCGGCGGTGAGCTCGGTCGCCGACGGCACCATGTTGGCGCCCCGGGCCCGTAGCGGCAGGCCGCTCTCGGACAGGCCCGCCACCTGGGGTTCAGCCGCGGCCCGCGCCTCGGCCGCGCGCCAGCCGCCGTCGTCGAGGGCCGACCAGGAACTCGCCGAGCCTGCCGTCGGCCCCGAGGCGAACCAGGCGGAGATCGCATCGAAGATCGGCGTACCGACGTTCGAGGACAGGTCGACGGCCGACAGCGGCGCGTCGAGCGGCGTCTGCGGCGTCCGGCCGGCGGTGCTCGACGCCCCCGCCCAGCCGGCGTCGGAGCCTGAGGACCAGCCGTTCGCGCCGCCCGGCGGGATCTCGGAGCCGGCCGACCAGGAGGGGGAGCCGGACCACCCCCCAGCTGCCGACACCGGGCTCAACGGCTGCGGACGGGCCGGTGCGGCCAGTCGGTGGGCGAACTGCCGCCGGGCGGCGACCACGTCGCGGTCCTCGTTCTGCAGTACCCGGCTCAGCGCGGCGAAGTCACCCGGGGACAGCGGCCCCGGCCGGGCCCCGGTGCCGGACGTCCGCGCCTCCACCGCCGGCACCAGCGAGCGCAGGGCGTCCCCCCGGGCGTCGTCGACGGCAGCCGCCGACACCCCGATGATCTCGGCGCTCTCGGCGGGAGAGAAGCCACACATCTCGCGGAGCAGCACCCCGTAGCGCGGCACCTCGGGGAGTTGGTCGAGTGCGTCCTGCAGGATGGTCAACCGAGCCAGGTCGCCCCGGTCCCAGAACCCGGACGCCGACTCGCCCAAGGCCTCGCGCAGGCCCGACCGGCCACCATAGGCGCGGGTGACGGCGATCCGTTGGGCCGAGGCGAACAGGAAGACCTCGGGGCGGCTGAAGCCGGCGGTTCCCGGCCAGGCCGAGGCCACCTCCAGGAACGCCAGGGCGGCGATGTCCTCCGCCTCGCGCGGGCCCGCGCCCCGGTCGCTGCAGCCCAGGTAGGCGACGAGCCGGTCAACTTCCCGAGCATGCAGCGCGGTGAGGTCACCGCTGACCGCCGGGAGCGGAGTGTGAAGGGCGAACGGCGAGGACTCGGTGGTCACGGGCAACTCACCGCTCCTGCGGGCCACGAAGTTCAGGCATGTCCATGTTCGTCACCGCCGCGCAGCGGTCGACTTCCTCCCCGGTCGCAGACTCGGTTCCGCCCTGTCGATCCCTTCGTCGTCGCACGCTGGCAGCGGTTCACCAGGTGGCCCTGGCTCGGGACCGGACCAGGCTAGCCTCCTTCGGCCGCAATGTCGGCATGCTCACCCGCTTGCGGAACTCGACCCAGTTCTTCGTAGTTGTCCGGTCACGCAATGTGACGATGGGTGGGTTTCCCGACGATCACCGAACGCTGCGCAGCCAGCGACGCTGCCACGGCGTCTCCACGGCCCGCGGGTGGTAGCTCGCCCGTACCCAGCGCAGCGCCTCCGACGGCGAGAGGCCGTCCAGCACCGCCAGCGCCGCCAGGGCGGTCCCGGTGCGGCCGATCCCGCCCCGGCAGGCAACTTCCACCCGCTCACCGGCATGCGCGCGAGCGTGCGCCTCATGGAGCGCGTCGAGCGCGTCACGCCGATCGACGGGCACCCAGAAGTCCGGCCAGCGGACGCGACGGCTGGCCCAGGGGGGCAGCGGCCCCCCGGCCAGCACCAGCGCGAAGTCCGCCGGCGTCGCCGCCGCGCCCAGGCTCCGGCCGCGGACGGTGACCCCGCTCGGCAAGGTGGCCAGCCCATCCCCGCTCGACCAGTCATCGGTCATGACCCGATCCTCCCCCCCGCCCGCCTCCCGCGCCCCGCGGAGTGCCGCCGCTCACCAACCGTTGCGGACCCGTGACCTTTGGCCCCGGAGAGCCGGCGATCACGCGCAACGATGCATGACGACCGAACTCTCCAGGGGAGTGGCCGTGGGTGAGATCAGGACGTCGGGTGACGACCGTCTTGCCGTGGTGGACAGATACCTCAAGCGGGTCCGCAACGAGCAGGACCAACTCATCGAGACGCTGCACGTGGCACAAGAGGTGTACGGCTACCTGCCCGACGAGGTGCTGCGGCACGTGGCCGAGGCGCTGCGGCTGCCACCGAGCATGGTGTACGGCGTGGCGACCTTCTACCACCTGTTCAGCTTCGACCCCCCGGGCGAGCACACCTGCACGATCTGCACGGGCACAGCCTGCTTCGTCAAGGGTGCGGACGCCATCGTCACCGCCGTGACCCAGGAGCTCGGGCTCGAACCGGGGCAGACCGCGGACGACGGCTCCTTCACCCTGCGCACCGCCCGCTGCCTCGGTTCGTGCGGCCTCGCCCCGGTGCTCGTGGTCGACGGCGAGGTGCTCTCCCACCAGGACCCCGGGGGCGCGCTGTCCGCCGTCCGCGGTGCGCTCGCCGAGCGGGAGCGGGTGTGACATGGCCGACCTGATCGACCTGCACCAGGTCGCCCACACCGAACGCGAACGACGCAGCCGCTACCCGTGGCGGGTCAAGGTCTGCTCCTCCACCGGGTGCCTGTCGGCAGGCGCCGCCGCGACCCGGGAGGCGATCAGCACCGCCGTGGACGAGGCCGGCGCCGCCGGCGACTGCCAGGTCGTCCCCACCGGCTGCCTGGGGCTGTGCAGCCGCGGACCCCTGGTGCGGGTGGAACCGCGGGGGGCCACCCGCACCCTGTACGCCGGGGTGAGCCCGCAGGACGGCAGCCGGATCGTCGCCGAACACGTGCTCGGTGGACACCCCGTGGACGAGCTCGCGCTCGACGAGCAGATGCCGTTCTTCGCCCGGCAGCACCGGGTGGTGCTGGCCAATGCCGGGCGGATCGACCCGGACCGGCTCGAGGACTACGTCGCCGAGGGCGGTTACCGGGCACTGGAGAAGGCCGTCACGACGATGACGCCCGCCGACGTGATCGCCGAGGTGAAGGCCTCGGGGCTGCGCGGGCGCGGCGGCGCCGGCTACCCGGTGGGCAGCAAGTGGTCGCTGCTGGCCGCCTCCGAGGAGGCCACCAAGTACGTCGTGGCGAACGGCGACGAGGGCGACCCCGGTGCGTTCATGGACAGAACGGTGATGGAGGACGACCCGCACCGGGTGATCGAGGGCCTGGCAATCGCCGCGTACGCCACCGGCGCGCAGCGCGCGTACATGTACGTGCGGGCCGAGTACCCGCGGGCGATCGAGCGGCTCGAGCACGCGCTGCGCGCCGCCCGCCGGCACCGCCTGATCGGGCGCAGCGTGCTCGGCTCCGACTTCAGCCTCGGGATCGAGGTGCGCATCGGCGCCGGGGCGTTCGTCTGCGGCGAGGAGACCGCCCTCATCGCCTCGATCGAGGGCCGGCGCGGGATGCCCCGGCTACGCCCGCCCTACCCCACCGAGCGTGGGCTGTTCGGCCGCCCCTCGATGATCAACAACGTCGAGACGCTGGCCAACATCCCCGCGGTGCTGCTCAACGGCGCGAACTGGTTCCGCGAGACGGGCACCGGTTCCAGCCCCGGCACGAAGGTGTTCGCGGTCGCCGGTGACCTGGTCAACACGGGCCTGATCGAGGTACCGATGGGGATCACCCTGCGCGAGATCGTCGAGGAGATCGGCGGCGGGGTGCCCGACGGCGGGCAGTTCAAGGCCGCGCAGACCGGAGGGCCCTCCGGCGGCTGCATCCCGGCCCGCCACCTGGACACCTCGGTGGACTACGAGAGCCTGCAGGAGCTGGGCTCGATCATGGGTTCCGGCGGCCTCATCGTGATGGACTCGCGCTCGAGCATGCCCGAGGTCGCCCGGTACTTCATGCGTTTCTGCATGGACGAGTCCTGCGGGAAGTGCGTGCCCTGCCGGGCGGGCACGGTGCAGCTGCACGGCCTGCTCGACCGGATCTGCCGCGGCGAGGGCCGGCAGAGCGACCTGCTGCTGCTGGCCGAGCTGTGCACGGTGGTGCGCGAGACCAGCCTGTGCGGGCTCGGGCGGAGCGCGCCGAACCCGGTGTCGAGCACGCTGCACTACTTCAGGCACGAGTACGAGGCCCTGATCGCCGCCGGCGAGCCCCGGCCCACCGGGACCGAGGAGGCCGTCCATGCGTAACCGACGGCCGTTCAACATCACCGTCAACGAGCGCCGGATCCCCGCCTACGAGGGCGAGACGGTGATGCAGGCGGCGCGCCGCAGCGGGATCGAGATCCCGTCGCTGTGCTACCTGGAGGGCCTGTCCAACTGGGGATCCTGCCGACTGTGCATGGTCGAGGTCTCCGAGTCCCGCGGCCTGTCCCCCGCCTGCGCCACCGTCGTCCAGGAGGACATGGAGGTGGCCACCGACACGGCGCGGCTGCGCGGTCACCGCCGCGTCATCCTCGAACTGCTGTTCGCCGAGGGCAACCACGTGTGCGCGGTGTGCGTCGCCAACGGCCACTGCGACCTGCAGCAACTCGCCGCCGACGCGGGCCTGGACCACGTCCGGCTGGACTACCAGGCGCCGCAGCGCAGCGTCGATGCCAGCCACCCCCGCTACGTGTTCGACCCCAACCGCTGCATCCTGTGCACCCGCTGCCTGCGCACCTGCGACGAGATCGAGGGCGCGCACGTGTGGGACATCGCGGCCCGGGGCCGCGACGCCCGGCTCGTCACCGGCCTCGACTCCCCCTGGGGGGAGTCGACCGCGTGCACGCAGTGCGGCAAGTGCGTCTGGGTGTGCCCGACCGGGGCGCTGTCGGTGCGCGGCGCGCCGGTGAACCACACCGAGGGCGGCCCCGAGGTGATCTCCTGGCTGGTGTCCGCCCGGCGCGACCACGAATGGCAGCCCCAGTTGGAGGAGGGATGAGTGCGCAGATGAGCGGGACGACCCCGGCGAACGGCAAGGTCCGGCTGGCGACGGTATGGCTCGGGGGCTGCTCCGGGTGCCACATGTCCTTCCTCGACCAGGACGAGTTCCTGCTCGAGCTGGCCGGGCTCGTCGACGTCGTCTACAGCCCGCTGGCCGACATCAAGGAGTTCCCCGCCGACGTCGACGTGGCCCTGGTCGAGGGCGCCGTGGCCAACGTCGAGAACCTCGAACTGGCCAGGATCGTCCGCAGCCGCAGCCGCAGCGTGGTCGCGTTCGGCGACTGCGCCGTGACCGGCAACGTCACCGCGCTGCGCAACCCGCTCGGTGACCCCGCGGCGATCCTGCACCGGGTCTACGTCGACAAGGTCGACCGCGACCCGGGGATACCCGTCGCCGTGGTGCCGGCCCTGCTGCCCAAGGTCCTTCCGCTGCAACAGGTGATCGACGTCGACCGCTGCCTGCCCGGCTGCCCGCCCACCGCCGACCAGATCACCGCCGCCCTGGTGGCCCTGGTGCGCGGCGTCCGCGAGGAACGCACCGGGACCACCCGTTTCGGCTGAGGAGCGCGAGCACGAGCATGAGGCACACCGTCACGATCGACCCGGTCAGCCGGATCGAGGGCCACGCCAGGATCACCGTCCGGCTCGGCGAGGACGGCAGCGTCGAGGACGCCCGGCTGCACGTCACCGAGTTCCGCGGCTTCGAGGAGTTCTGCCGCGGCCGCCCGGTCTGGGAGATGCCCACGCTGACCGCGCGGGTGTGCGGCATCTGCCCGGTCAGCCACCTGCTCGCCTCGGCCCGCGCCGCCGACGGCATCATGGGCGTCACCCCGCCGCGGCCCGCCCGGATGCTGCGCACGCTGGCCAACCTCGGCCAGTTGGTGCAGAGCCACGCGCTGAGCTTCTTCCACCTCAGTGGCCCCGACCTGTTGCTGGGCATGGAGTCCGATCCCGCTGCGCGCAACATCTTCGGGCTGATGGCCGCCGAGCCCGAGGTCGCCCGGCGCGGGATCCGGCTGCGCTCCTTCGGCCAGTCCGTGATCGAGGCCGTCGCCGGCCGCAAGGTGCACGCGCCCGGAATCGTCGCCGGAGGCGTGGCCAGCCCGATGTCCCCGTCCACCCGCGACAGCATCCGCAGGGCGCTGCCGGAGGCCCGCCAGGCCGCGGAGCAGAGCCTGCAGCTGTACCTGTCCATCGCCGAGCGGTTCGAGCGCGAGATCCGCTCCTTCGGCGACATCCCGAGCCTGTTCCTCGGGCTGGCGAACAACGACGGCACCTGGGAGCACCAGCACCACAAGGGTCACCTCAAGATCATCGACGCCCACGGCGCCACCGTGACCGACCATCTCGACCCCTTCCACTACCGCGACTGGATCGGCGAGGCCGCCGTCCCGGACTCCTACCTCAAAGCGCCCTACATCAAGCCGTTCGTCTCCGACGGGCAGCCGCTGTCACAGGGCATGTACCGGGTCGGCCCGCTCGCCCGGATCAACCTGTGCACCCGGATGGGAACCCCGGCCGCCGACCACGCGCTGAGCGCCCTGCGCTACCTCGCCGGGCCCGTCGTGCTGTCCTCGTTCCACTACCACCACGCCCGGCTGATCGAGGTGCTGGGCTGCCTGGAGCGGATGGAGGCCCTGCTGGACGACCCGCTGCTGCTGGACTCCACCGTGCGTGCGGAGGGTTCGGTCAGCCGGCACCGCGGGGTGGGGGTCTCCGAGGCGCCGCGGGGAACGCTGTTCCACGACTACGAGGTGGACGAGAACGGCATCGTCACCGACGTGAACCTCATCATCGCCACCGGGCAGAACGCGCTCGCGATGAACGCCACGCTCACCCAGATCGCGCAGGAGTTCGTCACCGGACCGGACCCCTCCGACGCGGTGCTGAACCGGCTCGAGGCGGGCATCCGCGCGTTCGACCCCTGCCTCAGCTGCGCCACCCACGACGCCGGGTCGATGCCGCTGGAGATCGTGGTGCGTGACAGCGACGGCAGCGAACTGTCACGCCGGCGCCGCGGGTGAGCGCCACCACCCTCGTCATCGGCTTCGGCAACGACCTGCGCGGGGACGACGCGGCGGGCCGGTTGGTGGCCGACGGCGTGCGCCGCCTCGCCCCCCGCGGCGTGCGGGTGCGCTCGATCGCCCAACTGGTGCCGGAACTCGTGCTGGAACTCGCCGGGTCCGGCGGCGTGGTGTTCGTCGACGCCGATCGCGACGCCCTGCAGGTGTCGGTGCGGGAGGTCCTCGCCGGTGGGGACGGCGACGCCCTGACCCACCACCTCACCCCCGCCGGGCTGCTGCGGCTGGCCCGGACCGTCGGCATCGAACCACCCCCGGCGCTGCTGGTCACCGTGCCCGCGCGGGATCTCGGGCTGGGCAGGAAGCTGTCCGCGGCGACCGACGCGGGGGTACGGGCGGCCACCGAGCTCGTGGCCGAGCTGGTGGAGGGCCGATCACCTATCCTGGGCCGCGACCGTCCCGCCCCGAACGACCCCGAGCCCGCGGAGGACCCGTGCCTGCTGCAGGGGACGACCTCGTCGTCCTGCTCGACGCGCAGGGCCGGCCTTCCGGCAGCGCCCCGCGGCTGACCGTCCACCACGCGGACACCCCGCTGCACCTGGCGTTCTCCTGCTACATCACCGGCCCGACCGGCGAGGTGCTGCTCACCCGCCGCGCACTCGGCAAGGCCACCTGGCCGGGAGTGTGGACGAACTCCTGCTGCGGCCACCCCCGCCCCGGCGAGGACGTCGGTGCAGCCGTCGTGCGCCGGGTGGGCGAGGAGCTGGGGCTGCAGGTGGAGCTCGTCCGCCCGCTGCTGCCCGACTACCGGTACACGGCCCGGGACGCCGGCGGCATCGTCGAGAACGAGGTGTGCCCGGTGTACCTGGCCCGCGCCACCACCCTGGCGCCGGAGCCTGACCCGGCGGAGGTGATGGAGCACCGCTGGATCAGTTGGGCGGCGTTGCGCTCGGCGGCCGCGGCCGCCCCGTGGCTGCTCAGCCCGTGGGCGGCCGAACAGGTCGCCGTCATGCCCGCGCAGGGCTGAGCCCCGTTGTGATCCCGTTGTGACGCCGCGCTGAGACCCGGGGGTGAGGATCGGCGCGATCGCGACGGGGCTGCAGGCCCGGCGACCGAGTCGGCGGGAGGCCAGCGTGAGCCGCGTACTGGGAATGTGCCACCTCCACGGGGTGAACCCGAGCCTGCGACTGGGCCCGCAACAGCCGCCCGCTGGGTCCACCGCCCACGCCGCCGTCCGGACCGCCGCAGGCGGGCGCCAGGCCGGGCGCCGCCATCCGCGGGCGCCGGGCGCGCTGCGGACCTACGGCGAACGGGTCGAGCTGCGCACCGCCGACGGCGGGGTGGTGACCGGCGGGATGTTCGACGAGCAGCAGGTGCGGGCGGCAGCGGGAATCACCCTGGCGCTCGCCGCGACCGCCTTCGGCTACGCGGCACTGGCGAAGGTGTACCTGCCGATCCGGGTGGTCACCGTGTTCTTCTTCGTGGACTTCCTGCTCCGCGTGCTCGTCGGGCTGCGCTCCAGCCCGGTGGGCGTGGTCTCCGCGCTGCTCACCCGAGGCCGGCCGGCAGAGTGGGTCTCCGCGCAGCCGAAACGGTTCGCCTGGACGCTCGGCCTGGTGATGGCGGGGGCGATGTCGGTGATCACGAACCTGAGAGTCACCGGCCGGCTGCCGATGAGCATCTGCCTGGTCTGCCTCACGCTGATGTGGCTGGAGGCGGTGCTCGGGCTGTGCCTGGGCTGCGTGGTCCACCGGCTGCTCGTCACCCGGGGGTGGGCAGCTCCCGCCCCCGGCTACGAGATCTGCGCCGACGGCTCCTGCACGCTGCCGTCCGCCCGTCGCACGCTGGTGGCGACGCCGACCTCCCGGGCCGGATGAGCCCGCCCGGCAGCGACCGCGCCGCGCTGCCCACGCTGCGACGGGTCGGGCGCGCCGATCGGCAATACGCTGTGGACGGCTCTCGGCGCCACCCGGCGCCGACGGACCGCAGCGGAGGGCACGGTCATGGGCTGGTGGGCGCGCAGGTGGGTAAGCCCCGCCCGGTGGCGTGCCGCCCGCAGCCGGCCGGGCCCGGCGCCGGGGCGGCCGTGAACGAGACGGCCCCGCTCCCGCGCCCGACGGTGGCCGTGGTGGTGGGCGTCGACGGCTCCGGCCGCACCCACCGGCTGCGCGCCCTGGCCGCGGCCCATCCCGGCGCGCGCTGGGTGACACCCCCCGGACCACCGGTGGACGCGCTGCGCGAACTGCTCGCCTCGGCCGCCGCGCAGCGCGACGTCGTGCTCGTCGACGACGCCCACCTGCTCGACCTGCCGGTGCTGCAACTGCTGCTCTCCGGGGCTCGCACCGGGCTCACCATGACGATCTCCCGGCGCCCCACCATCGAGCTCGCGGAGCTGGCCGCCCTCGACGCGGCCCTGGCCGCCACCGGCCCGGTCGAGGTGCTGGCCGCGCTCCCCCCGCCGGCGCTGGCGGAGCTGCTCGCCGCAGCCACCGCGTCAGCCCCCGACCCCGAGGCGGTGGCCGCCCTGCTGCGGGACTCCGGCGGGCTCGCCGCCGTCGCGGTCGCGCTGGCCGGGACGCGGGCCGGCACGGTGGCCCCGGCGCTGGTGGCCAGGGTGCAGCGCCGCGTCGCCGTGCTCGACCCCGGCACGGTCCGGGTGGCCCGGATCCTCGCCCTCGGGCTCGACCTGCCCGACGAGGTGCTCGCCGCCGCGGCGGGGCTCGACCCCGAACTGCTCGCTGCGGCGTTGCGGACGCTGCGCGACGAGGGCCTGCTGGCGCCCCCCGGCGAGAGGATGGTTCCGGCGGTGGCCGAGGTGGTCGTCGCCGACCTGGCGCCGGCGCAACTGCGCCGGGTCCACGACGCGGTCGCGCTCGGGCTGCTCGCCGTGGGCGGAGACGTGCTCGGCGCCGCGGCCCGGTTGCGTACCGCCCGGGCCCGTTCGGGGCGCGCCGCTGAGGTCTACCGGGCGGCCGGCGAGCAGCTGCGCTTCAGCGACCCCGCCGCGGCCGGCGACTGGTTCGACGATGCCCTCGACGCCGGGGCCGACCCTGCGCTGCTCGCGGCCGGCCGGGCCGAGGCGCAGGCCCAGCTCGGGCTCCAGCCCGACCCGAACCCGCCCGCCGGGGTCGCCGCGGAGCAGCGCCACCGCCTGCAGTTGGTGGAGGGGGCGGTGGCCGCGCAGCAGGGCCGCGCCGGGCGGGCCGCCGACGTGCTGCTCGCGGCGGCGGAGCCGGGGCCGGTGCTCGCCGTCCCCTCGCTGGTGGCGGTGGGGCGGCTGGCGGAGGCGACGGCGCACCGCGCCGGGCCCGCACCGACCGGGCTGCGGCGGCTGGCCGAGGCCGCGCTGCGGATCGGCGACCCGGCCGCCGCGGTCGCCGGGCTCATCGAAGCCGCCGAGGCGACCGAGACCGCCCGGCCCGAGGTCGTCCTGCCCGACACGGCGCACGCGCTGGCAGCCGTCGTCGCGGTCACCGCCGGGGACGCCTCGACCGCCGACCACGTGCTGCGACGCGCGCTCGCCGCCGGGGTGGGCGGGCCGGCGGCGGACCGGCGACACCAGCTCCTGCTCGCCTGGGTGCGGATGCGGGCGGGGCGCTTCGACACCGCCGTCGGTGAGCTCGCCCGCCACGCCGGCGCACCGCTGCCGGGGCGGGAGCGGTTGCTGTACAGCGCGCTGGAGGCCGGGGTCGCCCGCCGCAGCGGGGACATCACCCGGCTGCGCGCCGCCTGGTCGGGTGCTGAGCAGGCCCTCGCCCGGCACGCCGTCGACCTGTTCCAGCTCGAGGCGCTGGAGGAGCTGCTGGTCGCCGCCACCCGGCTGCGCCGGGGGCAGCACACCGGCCCGGTGCTGGACACCCTGCAGGGTTCGCTCGACCGGTTGGGCCGCCCGCCGGCCTGGCAGGCCGCCCTGCACTGGCTCCGGCTCCAGCTGGCGGTCAGCGTGGAGGACGCCGCCGCCGCCCGCCTGCAGGCCGAGGCACTGCGCACCCTCCCACCCGGAACGGCCCGGCAGGCGGCCCAGCAACTCGCGGCGACCTGCTGGGCCGACGTGCTCCTGGGGGAGGTCGATGCGGCGGCCGTGCACGAGGCCACCGCGCAGTTGGTCGGCGGCGAACTGCCGTGGGAGGCCTCCCGGCTGGCCGGGCAGGCCGCGATCCGCAGCACCGATGCGAGCACGGCCCGCCGGCTGCTCGAGCACGCCCGGGAGCTGTCCAGCACCGAGCCGCCGATCGACGACGAGCGGGCCGCGGCGGCGGCCGGGCTGTCCGAGCGCGAGGTCGAGGTCGGGCAGCTGGTGCTGGCAGGTCGCACCCACCGCGAGATCGGCGCCCAGCTCTACCTCGCACCGAAGACCGTGGAGCACCACGTCGCCCGGATCCGGACCAAGCTCGGGGCGAGCAACCGGGCCGAGTTCCTGGCCGCGCTGCGTGCCGCGCTGGGCACCGCCGGCGAGCACGGCCGGGGTAGCGCGGGCTAGTTACCCACCGCGACAATTTCCCCTAAGGCAACCCTCACTTTGCGGTATCCCCACCCCCTATCGTGACCTCCTGCAGAGGGGGAAGACCCCGATGCGTGCTTGGTCACCCCTGGTGAGACTCGTATGCATGTCCACAGGCCCGCAGGGGCCCCCAGCGAAGGAGCCACCAATGCCCACCGACGTCATCACCCTCGTCGAGCAGTTCGTCCACAAGCTGCTCGGGGACCACACCACCGCGGCCCAGTACGCCAGCGACCCGCGCGGCACGCTCGCCGCGAACGGCCTCACCGACCACAGCCTCGACGGCGTGGACATGCGCCAGGTCGTCGGCCAGGCCTGCTCCGCCTCCGACGTCTCCCCCGCGACCCGGGCCGCCCTGCAGAGCTACACCGGCGGCGGCAGCTCGGGCAGCGGCGGGTACACCCCGCCCTCGGGCAGCTACCAGCACCAGTCGGTCGAGCAGGTCATGCAGCACCTCAACTACGTCACCTACGTCAGCTACCAGGACGACCACTCGATCACCGAGAACCTCGACTCCTCCACCCACGTCGACAACTCGACCACCGTCTCGGTGGGCGACGGGATGTCCGGCGACATCAGCGTGGACAACCACAACGCCAACGCCACCGGCGACGGCGCGGTGGCCGGCACCGGCAGCGGCGACATCACCGCCGCGACCGGCGACCACTCCCAGGCCATCGGCGGCAGCGTGCTGGGCCAGGCGAACACCGGCGACGGGGCCGTCCAGCAACTCGGCGGCGCGGCCGGGCACGGAGTCGTCAACACCGGCACGAACAGCGGCGTGATCGCCGGCGGCGGCGTCCACGACACGGTGGTCGGTGACCACAACCAGACCGTCCAGGGCGCCGGCGGCGACAACGCCATCAGCTTCGGCAGCGGCTCGGCGTCCAACGCGTCCGGCAACGACATCTACGGCGGCGGCGCCGTCTCCTCCGGTGGTGACGCCCACAACACCAGTGGCAACACCGTCGACCACGGCTCGGCCCTGGGCACCGACGGGTCCACCGCCACCGGCCACGAGAACATCCACCTCAGCGCGCAACCCATCATCGAGCCGGTGCGGGAACTGCACCTCGACCACGCCACGGACAGCCACCTCGCCGACACCAGCCACCTCGCCGACACCAGCCACCTCGGGACGGAGAGCCACTACGCGGCCACCGCGCCGGTGGAGGAGCCGGTACAGCACGACCCGTCCGTGCTGCCCGACCACCACGGCTGACCGACGACGGCCGGCCACCACGGCCGGCCGGTACCGATGCACCGACAGGCGACAGCGGGCTCCGGATCCCGGGCCCGCTGCCGCACGCTCCGCCCAGGAGGTCCCCGATGTCCGAGCCGACCACGGCAGCGGAAGCCGACGCGATCGCCCGCGCGGCCGCCGTGGTCGACCTCGGGCTGCGCGCGTGCACCGCCTACCAGCGCGAGGACCTCGCTGCCCGGCTGGAGGTGGCGCGCGGCACGCTGAGCGACCCCGGGATCCACATCGTCGTCGCCGGCGAGTTCAAGAAGGGCAAGAGCTCCCTGGTCAACGCCCTGCTCGGGGCGAGCGTCTGCCCGGTGGACGACGACGCGGCCACCGCGCTGCCCACCTACATCCGCCACGGCGAGTCCGTCGAGGCCGCCCTGATCCACTCCGGTGAACCGGCGAGCTACGAGCCGATCCCCTTCGACCAGGTGCGCGCCTACGCGGTGCGCGAGGAGGCGGACGGCTCCCCGCAGCAGCTCGACGGCGTGCTCGTCCGGCTCCCCCGCAGCATGCTCGCCGGCGGCCTGGTCATCGTCGACACCCCGGGGGTCGGAGGTCTGGGCTCGGCGCACGCGCGGGCGAGCCTGGCGGCGATCTCGATGGCCGATGCCGTCATCTTCGTCACGGACGCCTCGCAGGAACTCACCCGCGCCGAGCTCGACTTCCTCGCCCAGGCCCGCCGGCTGTGCGACAGCGTCGTCTGCGCCATCACCAAGACCGACTTCTACCCGGCCTGGCGCGTCATCCGCGACCTCGACCTGGAACACCTGCGCGCGCTCGGCGAGATCCCCCTGCTGCCGCTGTCCTCCGCACTGCGACTGCTGGCGGTCAAGGGCAACGACGCGACGCTCAACACCGAGTCCGGCTTCCCCGCGCTGGTTGACTTCGTCACCCGGCGGGTGACCGAGGGCGGGCTCAGCCGGGTGGCCGCCGCGGCGGCGGCGGAGGTGGTTGCCGCCTGCCGGCAGATCGAGGCCCAGTTCGAGGCCGAGCAGGCGGCACTGTCCGATCCGCAGGCCTCGGCCGCCCTGGTGGCCCGGCTCACGACCGCCAAGCAGCGCGCCGAGGCCCTGCGCACCGCCGCGTCCCGCTGGCAGCTGACCCTCGCCGACGGCATCGCCGACCTCACCGCCGACATCGACCACGACCTGCGCCGCCGGATCCGGGAGGTGATCCAGGAGGCCGACGAGGCCGTCGAGCTCGCCGATCCCGCGGACACCTGGCCCGAGGTCACCGACTGGTTGCAGTCGCGGATCGCCGAGGATGTGCTGGCCAACTACGTCCTGCTGCGCGACCGCGCCGCGGGGCTCAGCAGCCAGGTGGCCGACCACTTCCAGGACGCCTCCGGTGAGGTGCTCGACCGGCTCGAGGTCTTCAACCCCGAGGCCGTGCTCAGCGCTGCCCGGCTGGAGGCGAAGGGCGACCAGGAGCGCCTCGGGGTGGGCAAGCAGGCGATGACGATGCTGCGCAGCTCCTACGGCGGGATGATCATGTTCACCATGCTCGGCAGCCTGGCCGGTCTCACCCTCGGGCCCATCAGTCTCGGGATCGGCCTGGTGATGGGCCGCCAGGGCCTGCGCGAGGAACGCCGACGCCACCTGCAGCAGCGCCGCGCTCAGGCGAAGAACGCCGTCCGCAAGTACTGCGACGACGTGAGTTTCAGCATCGGCAAGGACTCCCGCGACACCCTGCGCCGCATCCAGCGCCAGCTGCGCGACCACTACACCGCCCGCGCGGAGGAGCTGAACCGCTCGAACGTCACCGCCCTGCAGGCCGCGGCCGAGGCGGTGCAGCGCAGCGAGGCCGAGCGCACCGCCCGGTTGAAGGACGTCGGTGCCGAGCTCGCCCGGCTGCGCGAGCTGCGCAGTCGGGCGATGCAGGAGCGGGGGTGAGCGGGCCGTGTCGGTGATCGCCCAGACCCGCGCTGCGTTGCAGCACGCGCTGCACGTATACGCCGGCACCGACGCGACGGTCGGGCTCCAGCGCATCATCGGGCGGCTCGACGAACCGCTGCGGGTGGCGATCGCGGGCCGGGTGAAGTCGGGCAAGTCCACGCTCTTGAACGCCCTCGTCGGGGAGCGGCTCGCCCCCACCGACGCCGGTGAGTGCACCCGGGTCGTCACCTGGTTCCAGGACGGCCACACCTACCGGGTGGACGTGCACCCGGTGGACGGCCCGGCCCGGCAGGCCCGCTTCACCCGCGACGACGGGGTGCTCGAGATCGACCTCGCAGGGCTGGCCCCCGACCAGGTGGAGGAGCTGGTCATCACCTGGCCGTCCAAGGCCCTGCGCCGCTCGACCCTGGTCGACACCCCAGGCATCGGGTCGCTGTCGGAGAGCGTGTCGCGGCGCACCTGGGACCTGCTCACCCTCGACGAGCAGGAGGCTCCCGCCGACGCGGTGATCTACCTGATGAAGCACCTGCACAGCAACGACGTGGAGTTCCTGCGTGCCTTCCACGACACCGAGGTGTCGCGACCGAACCCCATCAACGCGATCGGAGTGCTGTCGCGGGCCGACGAGATCGGCGTCGGGCGGCTGGAGTCGATGGCCTCGGCACGCCGGATCGCCGCCCGGCTGGCGCGCGACGCGAAGGTGCGCAGGCTGGTGCAGACGGTGCTGCCGGTGGCAGGACTGCTCGCCGAGACTTCTGCCACGCTGACCGAGACCGAGGTGCAGCAGCTGCGCAGGATCGCCGAGTTGCAGCCGGCCGAGGTGGAGCAGCTGCTGCTGTCCGCCGACCGGTTCCTGCAGGGGCGCCCCGAGCTGGGCATCACCTCCACCGACCGGCTGCGGTTGCTCGACCGCTTCGGGATGTTCGGCGTGCGGCTGTCCTCCACGCTGCTGCGCCGCGGCGTGGTCACCACCGCCACCGAGCTGGCCCGCGAGCTGCAGGGGCGCAGCGGGCTGGACGACCTGAACGCCGTTCTCCGCTCGCTGTTCTTCGAACGCGCCGAAGTGCTCAAGGGACGCTCCGCCCTGCTCGCGCTGTCCACCCTCGCCCGCGTCCGCCCCGTGCCGGGCGGGGAGCAGCTGGCCGCCGAGGTGGAGCAGGTGATCGCCTCGGCACACCCCTTCAACGAGTTGCGGGTGCTCTCCGCGCTGCGGGCCGGGTGGGTCACCGGGCGGGCCGAGGTCGTCGCCGAGCTGGAGCGGCTGATCGGGGGCGCCGGCACCGCTTCGGCGCTCCGGCTCGGGCTCGACCCCGACGCCGGGCCCGAACGGATCCGTTCGGTCGCGCTCGACACGGTCGCCCGCTGGCAGCGCCGGGCCGAGAACCCGATCACCGGCTACGAGCTGGCCGTTGCCGCCCGCATCGCCGTCCGCTCGTGCGAGGGCATCCTCGCCGGGCAGGGGGCGTCATGACCGGGCGGACCGGGAACTCACCCACCGTGCTGGTGGTCGAGCGGCGCCACGCCGTCGCCGGGATGGGTTGCCTGCGGGGGGTCCGCATCCGGGTGCAGCCCGTCCCCGAGGTCCGCGGCGGCGGGCAGGTGGCCGGCCCCCGGGTCCGGGTCCCCGCCGGCCCCCTCGAAGTGGGCCGGGTCCAGATGTGCCGGGTCCAGATGTGCCGGGTCCAGATGTGCCGGGTCCAGGTGAGCCGGGTCCAGATGTGCCGGGTCCAGCTGGGTCACCTCGACGTGACCGGGCAGGTCGGCGCCCTGGCCGAAGCCGTGCTCGGGGAATCCGCCCTCCCCCACCGTGGCGCCCCCGTGCACGGGCAGCACCCCCGCGCCGAAGGCCGGTTCCGGGGCGCCGGCCGCGGCCGGGTGCTGCTCGCCCCCGCCGGGGTGCGCAGCCAGGCCGTGCCCGAAGTCCAGGCCCGCAGGATCGGTGCCGCCGTGCCCGCCCACCGCCCGCTCGTGCCCGAGGTCGGCCGCCACGTCGTGCCCGGGGTCGGCCGCCACGTCGTGCCCGGGGTCGGCCGCCACGTCGTGCCCCGAGTGGGCCGGCAGGTGGTGCCGGAGGTCGTGCCCCGCGCCCGACCCCCGGTCGCCCTCGAGGGCACCGGTGTCCGGGGGAGCGCCGCCGTCAGGCTCCCACGGCCCGGACGGGGCGGCGGCGAGCAGCGCCAGCCCGCGGTCGCCCTCGCCGGCAGCGGCCCAGCCCTCACCGGCGGTGGACGGCAACGGGCCGTGCGCGGTGACGAAGGGCTCCAGATGCTCGGCCACCTCGACGGGGGCCGACCCCGCGTAGCTGACGATCGCCTCGGCCAGCAGCCCGTCCGGAAGGTCGGGGTGGCCGTGGTCGGCGAGCCACCGGCGCGGGTCCGCCGGCTCGTCCGACCCGGCCCGCGGGCCGGCCGAGAGCTCGGCGAACACCTCACGCAACGGGCGCACGGGTTCCATGGCTCCACTGTAGGAAGCGGGGACCCCCGATGCCTGGGGGACTTCCCCCGGCCGACCCCCAATCCAGTCCCCGACGGCTGACCGCGGGTGCCCGCCGCCGGTACGTTCCCAGACACGCACGATCCACCCGGGGAGTCCACGATGTACACACTGGGAATCGACCTCGGCACCACCTTCACCGCTGCGGCGGTGTGCCGGGACGGCCACGCCGACATCTGCCCGCTCGGGAGCCGGACCGCGGCCATCCCCTCCGTGGTGCTGCTGCGCGAGGACGGCTCCGCGCTGGTCGGGGAACCCGCCAACCGGCGTGCGCTGCACGAGCCCGACCGGGTCGCGCGCGAGTTCAAGCGTCGCTTCGGCGACAGCACTCCGCTCATCCTCGGCGGCACGCCCTACTCCCCCGAGGCGCTCACCGCCCGGCTGCTGTCCGCGGTCGTGGAGGAGGTCAGCACCCGCGAGGGCGGGCCGCCGTCCACGGTCTGCCTGTGCCACCCGGCCAACTGGGGCCCGTTCAAGACCGACCTGCTGCAGCAGGCCGTCCGCCTGGCCGACCTCACGCTGCCCGTCACCCTGGTCACCGAGCCCGAGGCTGCCGCCGTCTTCTACACCCACGAACAGCGCATCGCGGTCGGGGAGACGCTGGGCGTCTACGACCTCGGTGGCGGCACCTTCGACGCCGCGATCCTGCGCCGCACCGCCACCGGCTTCGACGTCCTCGGCCGGCCCGAGGGCATCGAGCGCCTCGGCGGGATCGACATCGACGCCGCGGTGTACGGGCACGTCGCCCGCGCCCTCGGCGGTCGCCTCGACGACCTCGACGACGAGGACCCGGCCGCCGTGGCGGCGGTGGCCCGGCTGCGCCAGGAGTGCACCGACGCGAAGGAGGCCCTCTCCTCCGACACCGACGTCACCATCCCGGTGATCCTGCCCGGGCACACCACCGACATCCGGCTCACCCGGGCCGAGCTGGAGACCCTGATCCGGCCCGCGCTCTACGACTCCATCGGGGCGCTGCGCCGAGCCCTCGCCTCGGCCGACGTGACCCCCGAGCAACTGCATTCGGTGCTGCTCGTCGGCGGCTCCTCCCGGATCCCGCTGGTGGCCCAGCTCGTCGGCGCCGAGCTCGCCCGTCCGGTGGCCGTCGACGCCCACCCCAAGCACGCCGTCGCGCTCGGGGCCGCCTGGCTGGCCACCGGGGACGCCGCCGCGGCGTCGACGCGGACCCCGTCGCCGGCACCCGTCGCCACCCCCGCTGTGCCCGCCGTCGCCGCCCCGGCGACCCCGGCACCCGCCGCCCCGGCACCGGCGACCCCGGCGCCTGCTGTCCTGCCGGCCGCGGCGGTCGCGCCGGCCGCCAGGACCCACACGCCCACGATCGCCCTGCCCGCCGCCGCCCCGGTGCGCTCCGCGAGCTCCCCCTCCCTCGCCGCCACGGGGTCGGGCGCCACCGTCGCCGACCGCTCCTCCGCCGGGGCCCCGCGCAGCCCCTCCGCGGGTGATCCCACCCTGCACCTGGCCGCGCTGTTCCCGGCGGGATCGGGCGGTGGTCGCGGCCCGGCACCCGCTCCGGCCACCCCGCTGCGGGACGGGGAGGGGCCGCGACGCGGACGCCCGCGGGGCGTGATCGCCGGCGCCGCCTTCGGCGCCGTGCTGCTCACCGTCGCGCTGGTGACGGGGTGGGCGCTGCTGATGAAGCCCGCGGGCAGCCACAGCGCCTCGACCGGGAACCTGACCAGCCGCACCACGGCCCCCACCGGGGCACCCACGACGGCCGTGTCCGCAAGCACGACCGGAAGCACCACCGCCAGCACGGGAACCAGTGGCGGGCAGAGCTCCTCCTCCCAGGGGGGGACCGGAACGGTGCACGTGGTGCTCGCCCAGCCCTCCGGCAGCCCCGGCGGGGCCGTCATGGTGCAGCCGGGCAACCACCGTTGCCTGCACGACTGCACGTTGACCTACCAGCTGCCGGCCACGGTCACCCTCAGCGCGCAGGCCCAGCCGGGGTACCTGTTCACGCCCTGGAGCGGCAGCACCTGCTCGGACGTGACCCCGTGCGTGCTGCACCTGCCCCGGCTCGGCACCGCCCTGGAGGTGCACGCCGGGTTCGAGCAGGGCCTGCTGGTGTCGGTCACCGTGCACGGCCAGGGCACGGTGAGCAGCGACGACGGCCGGATCAACTGCTCGCGCTCGTGCTCGGTGACCTACCCGCCGAACTCCCAGGTGCTGCTGCACCCGGGGAACCTGGCCACCTTCCTGGGCTGGACCGGGTGCACGGACATGGTCTCCGGGGGCGGGTGCGGCGTCTCCGGCGTGCCCACCGGCACCGTCTCCCTGGTCGCCGCCTTCACCATGCCGACCGCCACCCTGGCTCCCTCCCAGCCGAGTAGTTGAGTCGGCCATCCTGGAGGCCCTCACCATCCGCGGCCCCGACGCGAGCGTCGTCGGGGCCGCAGGGCCCCCGGCTGCGGGCCGGCGGCCGGACGGTGCAGGATCGGGTGTCCGCACCGGGCACGCCGCCTTCGGAAGGGGTCTACCAGCCATGCCGCTGCAGCTCATGAGAGTCGGGCCCCGGCGGGCGGAACGGCCCGTGGCCCGCACCGACGACGGGACGCTGTGGGACCTGTCCGGCCTCACCGCCGACATCACCGGGGCGTTCCTCGCCGAGGACGGCATCGCCCGGGTCCGCGCCGCGCTCGCGGCCGGGGCGCTGCCCGCGCTGCCCGACCTGCAGGCACCGCTCCGGATCGGTGCACCGATCGCGACCCCCGGGGCCGTGGTCTGTATCGGGCAGAACTACGCCGCGCACGCGGCCGAGACCGGGGCGGCTCCTCCGCCGGCTCCGATCATCTTCTTCAAGCACCCCAACACGGTGGTCGGCCCTGACGACGATGTGCTGATCCCCCGTGGCAGCACCCGCACCGACTGGGAGGTGGAGCTCGCGGTCGTGATCGGGCGCACCGCCCGGTACCTCGACGACCCGCGCGACGCGCTGAGCTGCGTCGCGGGCTACGCGGTCACCAACGACGTGTCGGAGCGGGCGTTCCAGCTCGAGCACTCCGGCGGCCAGTGGTCGAAGGGCAAGAGCGCGGAGACGTTCAACCCGCTCGGCCCATGGCTGGTACCGGCCGACGAGGTCGACCCCTCGAACCTGGCTCTGCGCTCCTGGGTCAACGGCGAGCCGCGCCAGGACTCCACCACGGCGGACATGATCTTCGACGTCGCGCAGCTGGTGTGGCACCTGTCCCAGTACCTCGTGCTGGAGCCCGGGGACGTGGTGAACACCGGGACCCCGCAGGGTGTGGCGCTGTCGGGGAGGTTCCCCTACCTGCGTCCGGGCGACGTGGTGGAGCTGGAGATCGAGGGCCTGGGTCGGCAGCGGCAACTGCTGCGCAGCGCGTGAGCGCAGTCACTCGGCGCTGAGCTCGGCGCCCTCGTCCGGGTCGCGCCCGCGCACCGCTGCCGTCGCCTCCCCGCGGACGGGAGCCTCGACGGCCGCCAACAGGTCGAGGTACCCGTGCACCGCGTCCCACAGATGGTGCTCGGGGTAGGTGCCGGCGCCGTGGTGGTCCGAGCGCCAGCCACGCTGCCAGTAGCCGTCACGCACCAGCTGCAGGTGAGTGCGGCTGGCCTCGAGTTCCTCTGCGAGCTGCTGGCGCAGCCGTACCGGACCCGGGGCGGGCGCCCGCAGCTCGCCGGCGCGCCCCGACGCGAGCGCCGTCAGCGCCTGCTCCTGCACCCCGCTCCCCCGGTCCCAGATCAGCAGCGGCCGGACGATGACGTGGTTGTCCGGCGGCCCGCCCGCGGGCCGGAAGTACCAGTCGACGGGGGCCTTCTCCAGATCCAGGACGTAGGCCAGCCCGGCGAACTCCGGTGGCCGCGCGCACCAGGTGACCCGATCGGGGCTCGCCGCGACGACGAGGGCGACCTGCACCACCTCCAGCGTGCGGTCCTCCAGCGGGGGGTCGAGCACCGCGCCGAAGGCGTGCACCGCGAGCAGGCCGGCGGACTCCTCCCACAGGCCGCAGACCCGTTGGCATCGCTCGGCGATCGTCCGCAGCCTGCGGACGGCGGTGACGTGGCGCACCCGCCCATCCTGGCCTACCGCGGTGACGCCGGCTCTCAGCAGGGAGCCGGCCAGTGCGGCGGGAAGTGACACCACCACCACCAGAAGGGGAACCCGCCGTGGTGCGGGAGGCGGCAGGTCGGTGCCCCCGGCACCGGGGAGGAGCCGGGGGCGGACGGGGTCGACCGCGACGGCTGCGCGCCGGTTGGCCCGGGCACGGCGGTCACGGAGGGGGCGGGGCCGGCCGGCGCCGACCTGGTCGTGCCGAGGTCGCGGGTGCTGCCCACGGGAACCACGGGCACGTCGGCACCGGGGCCGGGGGCGATGCCACCGATTCCCATCCCGTCCCCGTCGGGCGGGTCGGTGGCACCCCCACCGGCGGTCGCGGGCGTCGGGGCGGACGCGGCGGGCGAGGAGGTCGGCGCGGGAGTCGGCCCCGCCGCCGGCGGGGACGCGACACCCGTCGTCGCGGGGTGACGGGGGGCTGCGTGCGTCTCGCCGGGACCGCTGGGCCACAGCGCCACAGCGGCGGCAACGGCCAACGCCACCGCGCCCCCCACCGCCGCCATCCGCGGACCCGGCCAGCTCCCGGGCACCCCCTGCGGGGCGCCTGCGGCAGCCGCCGGTGCGGCCGCCGCACCACCTGCGGCAGCGGGCGCGAACATCGGGATCCCCGCCTGCACCAGCGCCTCGGCCGCTCGCTGGCGCAGCAGCACCGGGGCCAGCGCCAGGGGCAGCGCGGCGAACAACCGCTCGGGGTCGGTCTGCCGGGACAGCTCGGCGAGGCAGCGCTCACAGCCGCGGCGGTGCCGCCGGATGGTGGCAGCCACCTGCGGGGTGAAGGGCCCGGCCTGGGCCACCAGCGTGGCCAGCTGATCACAGGTCGGGCGGCCGTCACGCCACAGCAGCACCGAACCGATCACCTCGCGCAGCTTGCGGCGCAGCCGGAACAGCAACTGGGAGGCGTGGTTGGGGGTGATCGCCAGCTCCTCGGCGATCTCGGCCGACTCCAGCCCGTGCCGCAGATGCAGGTCCAGGAGGCTGGAGTCACGCTCGCCCAGCGCCGCCACTGCGGTCCACACCAGCCGGCGCTGGTCCTCCCGCTCAGCCATCAGCGCCGGGTCCGCGTCGTGGTCGGTAGCTCCCGGCGGCTCGCTCGGCTGGTGCTCGATCGGTTCCACGGTGCGCGAGCGGTCCCGGCTGAGCCGGTTCAGCGCCCGGTTGCGGGCGGTGCGCAGGATCCACCCCCCGAAAGCGTCCGGGTCACGCAGATCCACCAGCCGTTCCCACCCCACCAGGAAGACGTCCTGGGCGACGTCGGCCGCGGCCTCGCGGTCACGCAGGATGTTGAGCGCGACGTCGTAGCAGCGGTCGTACCAGCGCCGGAACAGCTCCCCGTAGGCGCCGGGTTCCTGCTCTCGCGCGGCGGTCACCAAGTCGGCGTCGGTGCTCGCCTCGATCGTCCTGGGCGGGTTCATCGCGATGGATCCTTGCACCCCTGTCGGCCTGTGCCGACGTCGAGTCGATCATTACCACGCGGTGCGTCCGCGCGGGTACACCTGGTCAAGAACTGGCCGTCGCCGCGGCACTGGCCGTCACGAGATGACTACCGGTGTGCCCAGCGGAACCCGGGGCAGCAGTTCGGCGACCTGCAGCGGCACCCGGATGCACCCGTGCGAGACGGCCCTGCCGATGCTGCTCGGCTGATCCGTCCCGTGGATGCCGATCTGCCCGTCCCCGGAGCCGAACTCGGACAGCGTGTCGGAGTGCGCCGACAGCCCGAGCGCGAAGGCCCCGTAGGCGCCGTTCTGATCCGGCGGGCGGACCCGGTCGGTGACGTAGAACGTGCCCACCGGCGTCGGGTCGGCCGCCGACCCGACCGCGACCCGCGTCCGGGTGACCTCGACCCCGCCGAGGGTGAGGGTCAGCGTGCGGGCCGACAGGTCGACGGTCACCAGGTCGTGCACGGGCTCCACCCGCACGTCGGTGGCCGCGACCCAGCCGCTGCTGCCGTTGGGGCGCACCGGCAGGGCGACGTGCACCCAGCCCGGGGTCACCCGGTCGACCAGCAGCACCCGGGCCGAGCCGAGCGGCGTGCGGGCCGGGAGCCGGGTGAGCACCCGGTCCGACACCGACGGCCCGCCGCGCACCACCAGGGCCCCCGTCACGAGGCTCACCGCGCGGCGGGCACCCGGCTCCGTCGCACCCGCCGCCGCCGGGGCCGCGGACGGCGATCCCGTTCCCGCGGCAGCGCCGGCGGGCAGCGCGCGGGGTGACCCACACGCCGCGCCCACCAGCATCACCGCAAGGGCGAGGACCGCCGCCCGCACCGCCCGCGCCGTCATGCCCGCCGTCCCCTCACGCCGCGGGTCATGTCGCCGGTCGCGCGGCCGCTGTGGCCCGAGGCCCGGTCGGCACCGCCCTCGGGGCGGTTCGCCGGGCACGCCAGTTCGGCCATGATCCGGCCGTCAGCCCGTGAAGCTCGGGGTGCCCGACACCACCGCGCAGGTGTCGGTCGCCGTGGAGGTGTCCTCGCAGCCGCTGGCACCGACCGCGGTCGTCGGCGCGCTCGGGGCGGGCGTCGTCGCCGTGGTCTCCGGCGGCGCGGGCGTCGTCGGGGCGGGCGTGCTCGGCGGTGCGGTGTGGGTGCGGGTCGGCGTGGGCCAGTGCGTCGGCACGGGCTTCGGGAGGCAGCCGACGTGGTGATCGCAGGTCGGGGCCGGGGTCGGCAGCGTCGGGGTGGTGCACGCCAGTGCCGCACCGCTGGGGACGAGCACCAGGGCTGCCGCCATGGCCAGCGGCATCAGCAGCCGTCGACCCGAAGGCCAGGGTCGCGGGCCGCCGGGGTTGGCGATGGGCTTCGTACCGTCGCGGGGCACCGGGATGTTCAGGGGCATCGAGCGGGTCCTTTCGGGCTGCGCCAGCCGGGAGTCGTGGCGCTCACCGGTCCTGACACCGCAACGGACCCGTCATTACACAAAGTCGCTCAGATGATGGACTGAATCCGTTATCCGCTACTGCACGTAGTCGTGGAACCGCTTGACGTGCTCACGCGGCCGCACCCGTCCCCCACCGTGGTCATCGGGAGAACTCCACCGCCGGCTCCGGTCGGGCCCGGGCGGCACCCCGCCCGACCGGAGCCGGCGGCACATCAGGTGTCCGCGCCCGCGCCGGCCGCCGGGTCGAGGTCGTGCAGGCGGAGGCTCAGTGCCTCCATCCGCACCAGGTCTCCGGCATCGATCGCCTCGTCCATCTCAGCGATCAGGTCATGCACTCGAGGGTCACCGGTTCGAAGATCGGGATGGTCGCGCACGTCGATCCCTCCTCGCTCGCGCACGTCGATCGCCGCCCTCCCACTGGGGCGTTGCCGGGGACGTCGAAGCGCTCGAATAGTCCACTCAGCGTGGCCGCCTACCCCCACCCGGTACCGGGACCTCTGACCCGCCCAGGTGTGATGTGGCAGACCGTGGTCAGCCGGGCCTGCCCGGGCTCCGCGGCGGCTTCCCCTCCGTCAGCCGCCGGGAACGCAGGCAGGTCCGGGCCGGCCCCGTGGGCCTGGAGCCGACCCGGCCCGCCCGCGCGGTCGCGGTCACCGCATCCGGGACCCCGGCACCCGACCTTCGCCGGTGCCGGCCCCTTCCCCCGCAACGAGCAGCGACACCCCTCGCGTCGCGGCGCTCGCCCAGGCGTCCCGGAACGGGCGGCCACCCGGTTGCTGCAGCCGCCGCGACCCGCGCCGCTCCGGACGCCGGGTGCGCGCCGGCCATCCGAAGGCGTGCCCCTGGCGGGGCAGGTGTGCCGGCCGCGGCCCGGGCCTCGGCGCCGGTAGAGGCGAGGGCTCGGCCGGCGCCCGCGGGCTCTGCCTCGGTATGCGGTCCAGCGGCGTAGCGACGATGCCCGCGGCTCGCCCGAGCCCGCCCGAGCCCGTCGCCGCCGCACCGCCCACCGGGCTGCCAACGTCATCCACCGTCCGACCCACTTCCTCGACCAACGTCCCCTCCGCGGCACACCTCGCGGGCAAGGAGTCCGGACGGGGCGCGCAGATACCTCCTGGACCGCGTCAGCTCTGCTGCCCCATCGACCACAGCGCCCAGAGCGTGGTCCGCACCCGGCGCGGCTGGCGGAGCATGCCGAGCACCGCCCACGCGACGTCCTCCGGGTGCAGGTACGTCTCGAGCACGGGCATGTCGGGAGTCCGGCCGGCCCCCAGGGCGAACTCGGTGTGCACCCCGGCCGGGCAGACCGCACCGACCCGGATCCCGTCCTCGCGCAACTCGCGGTCCAGCGCCCCGGCGAGCCCCACCTGCGCGAACTTCGATCCCGCGTACACCGCCTCGTCGCCGCCCCCGCGCAGACCCGCCACCGAGGCCACGATGACGACGTCCCCGCCACCGCCTCGGCGCAACTGCGGGACGGCCGCCCGGACGGTCCACACCGTGCCGGTGTAGTTCGTGTCGATCATCCGCGCGAGCTCCGCGTCGTCGTGGTCGAGGATCCCCCCGTACATCCCGATCCCGGCGTTGGCGACGACGCTGTCCAGGCGCCCCCAGCGCTCCACGGCGGCGCCGACGAGCCGGTGGTTGTCCTCCGGCACGCGCACGTCCATCGTGACGGCGACCGCGTTCGCCCCCCCGAGTTCGGCGGCGAGCGCGGCGAGCCGGTCGCCGTTGCGGGCACCGATCGCCACCTTGGCTCCCTCCTCCACCAGCAGGCGCGCCACCGCGCGGCCGATGCCTGAGGTGGCTCCGGTCACCGCCACCACCGTGCCGGCCAGGTCCCGGGTCTCAGCGGGCATGTCATCCCTCTCCGTCGTCGGATGTCCCCGCGGCCTGCCACCGGGGGTGCCGAGCACCACCCGGCCGGGGCGGCTCGGAGCCGTCCAACCGCAGGGGCAGGCAGGTCAGCTGACATTCTCCCGCCGCGACCTCACCCAGATCCACTCCCCCGACGATCACCACTCCCGCACGGAGCGGGAGGCGGTGGGTGGGGGAGTCGCTCCCGGGGACGGCCGGCGTCGGGCTCCTCCCCGCCGTCCGGGCAGGCCCCTGTCCGCGACGGCGATGGCGGGGCGGTCAGCCGAGGGCCGAACCCGCCACCCAGTTCGCCCAGCTGACGTCCCAGTCGCCGCCGGTGCCGTTGCCGGGCTCCATCTGCCGGCTGGTGCCGGTGGTGATCACCGGGTCGCCGACCAGGGTCTGGTGGAACAGCCAGATGGCATTGCCGGGCGAGACGTTGACGCACCCGTGCGAGACGTTGGCGTGGCCCTGCGACCCGACGCTCCACGGCGCGGAGTGGATGTACTCCCCCGACCAGGTCAGGCGCTGGGCGTAGTACACCGTCTCGTCGTAGAAGTCCTTGCCCCCGTAGCTGGCCGAGCTCATCCGCACGCTCGGCTCGTGGCTCATGATGGTCTTGATCCCCGAGCGGGTCTCGAAGCCGTAACGCCCCATCGACACTGGGACGGAGCGGACGAGCTTGCCGTCGACGGTGACGGTCATCATGTGCTTCGAGTTGGTGATCCGCATCACGAACGACCGGCCGACCTCGAAGCTCACCGCACGGTTCTTGGCGCCCCACAGTCCCGGGCCGGCGTGCACACCCGCAAGGTTCACCCCCACCTGAACCGAAGTGTGCGCGGGCCAGAAGTTCTTCGGCCGGAAGTGCAGCTGCGTGCTGCTGATCCACGACCACGAGGCCGGGCCGATCTCGTTGCTCGCACTCACCACCAGCGCCCGCTCCACGGCGGCGCGGTTGGCCTTGCCCGTCACCGGCGCGGACAACCTCACCGTGATGGGCTGGCCGATCCCGACCTGCTGGCCGCCGTAGGGCTCGACGTCGGCCGACAACGTCCGCGGCGCCGCGGCAGTGCTGAAGGTGCGGTCGAGGGTGGTGGTGCCGCCGGCGGAGTCGGTGGCCGTCGCGGTGAGGTGGTAGCTGACCAGAGGGGTGCGCTCGGCGCTGGAGGTCCACTGCGTCCCGGCCGCGTTGAGCTTGCCCTGGACCGAGCCGTAGGGCCCGGCGACGAGCACGGAGGAGAGCCTTCCGTGCGGGGAGCTGATCGTCAGCGAGTCCGCCGCGGGCATGCTGTCGCGGGCGTTGGTGGTCACCGCCGGCCCGGGCGCGCGGGCGGGTTCGGGGAGCGTGGCCGCGACCGGGCCGGCCGGCGCGCTGGTGGCTGCCGGGAGCGCCCCCGGCCCGGAGGCGGACGTGCAGCCGACCAGCACCAGCACCACGGGTGCCGCGACGAGGGCACCCGTCCAGGTGCGGAATCGAGAACGACCGGGCGACCTCAACGCATCCTCCTGTTGGTTTCCCCCATCCTGACGCCTGGGGTCCCCGGCACGTTGCCTTCGCGGCGCAACTCGGGGTCTGCGTATTTGTGGCGTCACCCTCGGTCGCCACCGAGGTCACCGAGGCGCCCCGGACGGCTACCCTGCGAGGACGCCACCGTGCCGGAGTAGCCACCCTCGCCGTGCCGGCGCCAAGGATATCGGTCTGACCAGCGAAGTCACGCCCCGACGCGAGCTGTGACCGGGTGGTGACCTGGGTAGGGACCTGACTGGCCGTGACCTCGGGCGGCGCTACCTCACCAGCAGCAGCACCAGGTGCGCGCCGCCGGCCTGGGCCTGGGCCAGGCTCACCGCCTCGTCCTTCGGCAGCACGAAGGTGACCACCGACGGGTCCACCCCGGCGCCGCCCCCGAGCAGATGGACCTTCACCGCGTCGGGCAGCAGCAGTGACAGCTTGCCCTTCTTGTCCACCGTGTACACGTTGACCGAGTCGCCGGCCTTGAGCATCGAGGCCACCCGGTCGGCAGGCGCCGGGATCGTCACCGAGACCGCGGCATCGCCCGCCGGGACCACCCCGGAGGCTGCCGCGCCGAACATGTCCGTGGTCAGCTGCTCGCCCGGGGGGACGGTGTACTTCAGGACCTTGCCGGTGACGCTCGTCAGGTCGGAGATCGCGTTCGGCACCACCGAGTCGGCGGCGATCTGCTGGGACCTCGTCTGCCCGGTCAGGGAGCCGGCCGGGGTATCGGCAGGGATCAGCTTGGCCGCGACCAGGACGCCCTGCTTGATCTGGCCGTTGCTCGCGCGGGTGTCGGCACCGTGCACGTACAGGTAGACCAGGGACGTCCCGAAGGCGGCCACCAGGACGGCCGCGAGCAGCAGCAGCGTTCGGCGCATGACCGGGACGGTAGTGCACCAGGGCGACGCGTGTGCGGCAGGTCGGCAGAAGCCGCGCCGGCCCGGGTCATGCCCGGCTCATCCCTGCGCCGCTGCGAGGGACAGGAGCAGGGCGATCGACCCCACGACCTCGATCAGCCCGACCCGGCGCACCGCGGGCCCGCGCCCGGGCAGCACCGCGGCCCGGAGCAGGAACCAGCCGAACACGGGGACCAGCCACGGCGAGAGCGCGGCGGAGGCCACCACTGCCACCGCGTGGAAGGCCAGCGAGGCCGCGAGGTAGCGGCGGTCCCCCCGCTCGCGGATCACCGTCTTGACGTAGAGCACGGTGCCGGCGAAGTAGAGCAGGCAGGCCAGGAACGTGCCGAGCGCCGGGCCGACCGCGGCGCCGGCAGCCGTCTGCACCACCAGCACCATGAGGCAGGCCTGCAGCACCGAGGCGGCATCGCTTCCGAGCGCACGGTCGCGACGGCGCCGGGCGTACCACCAGGTGACGGCGATCAGCACGGCGAAGGCGGGCGCGCACGCGAGCACCGCGGGCCGCGCCCCCACCACCACCGCGGCGGACGCCGCCGCCACCCCCGCGTACACCGGCAGTTGCGGCAACACCCGGCGCACCCGCCGGGTCTTGACCGCCTGCAGCGCGAAGTAGGACGCGAGGTATCCGGCCAGCCATGCGAGCAGCAGCGGCACCAGCACCCAACTGCGCGCGTGCAGCATCCCGGCGGCGAACGGCACCAGCAGCATCGCCCACGCGCCGTGCTGCGGTGGCAGCCACCGCAGCGGGGGCCGGGCCCGCCCGCCCGGCGCCGAGGTCACCGGCACGCCCCCATGCTGCCAGCACGTGGCAGGGCCGAGGGTCAGACGGCGACGCTGGTGGCGTGCGGGCCGGACACCAGCGGCCGGCCCTGCGCCGCCCAGGCGCTGGTGCCGCCGGCCACCGAGATCGCGTCCACGCCCTCTCGGCGCAGCCTGCCGACGGCCTGCGCGCTGCGGTTGCCGCTCTCGCAGATGACGAAGACCGGGCGGTTGCGGGGCAGCTCACGGGCCCGGGTGTCGACCAGGGCCAGCGGCACCGGCCGCGCCCCGGGGACGTGACCCCCGGCGTACTCGTGCCGCTCGCGCACGTCGATGACGACGGCGCCGTCGGCGCGGGCCGCGGCGAAGGCCGACAGGTCGATCTCGGGAACCACTGCTTCCTCCTGGTCCGGGGGTGACCCCCCTGGGTGCTGCTCGCCGGGCGACCGCCCGGCGACGGGGCTGTTGCTCGCCGGGCGACCGCCCGGCGACGGGGCTGTTGCTCGCCGGGCGACCGCCCGGCGACGGGGCTGTTGCTCGCCGGGCGACCGCCCGGCGACGGGCTACTGCGTCCCGGGCGACCGCCCGGCGACGGGCTACTGCTCCGGCGGGTCCGCCGCACCCGGACCCCCGCCCGGCGCCGGGCGGCCGGCCGACGCGGGGACCTGCGCCGGGCAGCGATCGGGGTCGGTGAGGCGCTGGTGCAGCCCGAGCGCGAGGACGGCCGCACCCAGCAGGGCTCGGGCGGGGTCGGCGGGGGCGCCCGACCGGAAGATCAGGGCCATCACCACCGCACCCGCCGCCACCACGGCGCACGGAGTGCAGCCGACCTCCAGCCGCACCCCGGTGCCGGGAGCGGGCACGTAGCTGGCCACGATCAGCGCCCCGACGACCGCGAGGCCCACCGCGACGGGCCACGTCCAGGCAGGCAGGGCGACACCCGCCCGGTGACCGGCGAACCCGAAGGCCAGCGTCAGGCCGGGCAGAGCCACCGCCGCGGTCACCCAGCGCCGCCGCGGCCATTCCAGCAGCCTGCCCAGCGGCCCACCCCACCGGCCCCTGCGGGGACGGGCAGGGTCCATGCCGGGGCCCACCCCGGGGCCGACCACGCCCCGTACGGGCTCGACGCTCACCTGGGCCACCTTCCACCGACGACCATGCGGCAGCAGTATACCCATGGGGGTATGTTTGGCCAGGCTCGACCGAAGGGAATGCCCGACCGACTCGGAGGTGGGTCTCGCGATGGACGGTGGCACCGGACTGCTGGCGGCCTTCACCGGCGGCGTGGTGTCGTTCGCGTCACCTTGCGTGCTGCCGCTGGTGCCGGCGTACCTGTCCGTGATCACCGGGCTCGACGCCGCGACCATTCGCGAAGGGGGCCGGTCGCGGCCCGGGCGGGTGCTCCTCACCGCAGGCGGGTTCGTCGCCGGGTTCACCGTCGTGTTCGTCATGCTCGGGCTGTCCGTGACCGCCGTCGGGCACGCGCTGGCCGTCAACCGGGTCACCATCACCCGGATCTCCGGCCTCGTGGTCGTCACGATGGCGCTGTTCCTCCTCGGATCGCTCGTGCTGCGCGCGCCCTGGCTGTATCAAGAGAAGCGCTGGCACCCGGCTCTTGAGCGGTTCGGCCCGCTGGCCGCGCCGGTCGCGGGCGTCGCGTTCGGGTTCGGTTGGACGCCGTGCATCGGTCCGGTGCTCACCAGCGTGCTCGCGCTCGCCGCGGCGTCCGGTCAAAGCGCGCACGGGGCTGCGCTGCTCCTCGCCTACTCCGCGGGGCTGGCCGTGCCGTTCCTCGCCGCCGCGCTCGCGCTCGACCGGATCTCGGGCGCCTTCGGCTTCATCAAGCGGCACTTCACCTCGCTCACCGCCACCTCCGCCGCGTTGCTTGGCGGCTTCGGTGTCCTGCTCGCCCTCGAACCGGATGCAGCTGGTCACCACGCTCGTCCAGAACACCCTGTCCGGCGTCGGTCTCGGCGGCATGCTCCGCCTCGGCTAGGAAGGAACCAACCACGTGGCCACCAACACCCCGGCGCGCCCGCGCCCAGATCGGCCCGGAAACAACCGGCGCGCCCGCGAGACCGCCCGCGCTCGCCGTCGCCGCCGCTGGACGCTCGCCGGCGTCGTCACCGCCGCGGCGGCGGTGCTCGCGACGGTCGGCGCGTTCGCGTTCGCCGGTGGCGCGGGCGGCGGCACGTCCACCAAGGGCTTCAGCGCCGTGAAGACCGCGTTCGACTTGCCGGCGCTGACCGGCGGCGGACACGTCCGGCTCGCCGAGCACGCCGGCCACCCTGTGGTCGTCAACTTCTTCGCCTCGTGGTGCGTGTATTGCAACGAGGAGCTGCCCGGGTTCGTGCAGGTCGCGAAGGCCGCGCACGGCAGGGTCGACTTCATCGGCGTCGACACCAACGACACCGGCGACGCCGCCGCGATGGCCCGCCGGTTCGACCTCGCCGGCGCTGGCTTCTCGCTCGCCCGCGACATCGGGGCCGCGCCTGCGTCGCAGCTGTGGCACGTTCGGCGCCCAGGGCCTGCCGGTCACGGCCTTCTACGACGCTCGGGCAAGCTCATCGACTTCTCTGGCGGCATGCTCGAGCAGGCGAGCTCTCGAGCAGCGGCTCGACGCCGACTTCGGCGTCGACGTCAAAGCCACTGACGCCGCGAACCTCACCGCGCCGGTGATCCCGCTCATCCCCCACGGCGCGTTCGAGCTGGTTCGCAACCACGCCGGAACGACCCGGCGTGGGTGACACTCGACGTCCGCACCCCCGCCGAATTCGCCGCCGGGCACATGCCGGACGCGCGCCAACCTCGACTTCTAGCAGTCCGCAATTTCGCGCAAATCTTGGGAAGCTGACAAGGACAAGAGCTACATCGTCTATTGCCACACCGGAAACCGCAGCAGCCAGGCGACCGCGCTGATGCACGCCCTCGGCTTCAAGCACGTGTACGACGTGCAGGGCGGCCTGGACGCCTGGGCCGGTGCGGGGTTGCCCACGGTCGGCTGAGGGGCGGCCGGACCGAGCGTTCCCGGGGCCGCCGCGCAGCTACGCCCCGGCCAGCCGCTCATCTATATATGACACAAATATTGACGCACGACTGCTCAGAGTCCATGATTGAGGCTCCCATCCAGAGCAGGAGATCAGCGTGGACCTGAACGGCAAGGTGGCGGTGGTGACCGGCAGCGGCCAGGGCCTCGGCGCCGCCTACGCGCGGGCGCTGGCCGCCGCGGGGGCGGGCGTGGTCGTCAACGATGTCAACGCGGACGCCGCGCAAGCAACCGTGCAGGCGATCACCGCGGCGGGTGGGCGGGCCGTCGCCGAGGTGGTGGGCGTCGGCAGCAGCGAGGCCGCGCAGGCCCTCGTCGAGCGCGCCGTGACCAGCTTCGGCCGGCTCGACGCCATGGTGACCAACGCCGGCGTGCTGCGCGACAGGGTGCTGTGGAACATGTCCGACGACGACTTCGACACCGTGGTCCATGTACACCTGCGCGGCACGTTCACCTGCGCCCGCGCCGCCGCCCGGTACTTCCGCGAGCGGGGCGAGGGCGGGCGGATCATCGTCGCCGGGTCCCCCGCCGGGCAGCGGGGCAACTTCGGCCAGACCAACTACGCCGCGGCGAAGGCGGGCATCGTCGCCTTCGTGCGGACCTGGGCGATGGAGCTGGCCAAGGCCCGGGTCACCGTGAACGCCGTGATCCCCAATGCCGCCACGGCGATGACCCGCACCATCCCCTTCCTCGCGCCCTACGTGGAGGCCGCCGAGCGCGGTGAGCCGTTCCCCGCCGTGGTCCGCCGGGCGGCCTCGCTTCGGCCCGCCCGAGGACGTGGCCGGGCTGGTCGTCTACCTCGCCTCCGACGCCTCCGCCGCGGTGACCGGGCAGGCGATCGGGATCGGCGGCGACCGGCTCTCGCTGTGGTCGCACCCGAGCGAGATCAGCAGCGCCTTCCACGACGGCGGGTGGGACGCCGACGCCATCGCCGACGCCTACCCCGCCACGGTCGGCGAGGTTCCGCAGAGCTACGGAATCCCGCTGCCGAAGATCCCGGCCACCGAGCAGGCCGCCCGGTGAACGGGCCGGTCACCGGCCCACCGGTGCCCGGGCACGGCCTGGACCTCGGGGCGATCGTCGCCATCGACGTGCACACCCACGCCGAGATCTCCCAGTCCGGCCACCCCTCGCTGCCCGCCGAGCTGATGGCCGCCTCGGCGAAGTACTTCGGCACCGCGGGCGAGGGCCGCGCGCCCTCGGTCGACGAGGTGGCCGCCTACTACCGTGAGCGGTCGATGGCGGCGGTGATCTTCACCGTGGACTCCGAGACCTTCACCGGGCACCCGCCGGTGCCGCAACGACGACGTGGCCGAGGCCGCGGCCCGCCATCCCGACGTGCTCATCCCGTTCGCGAGCCTCGACCCCGCCCGCGGCCGGGCCGCCGTGCTCGAGGCCCGCCGGCTGGTGCAGGAGGTGGGCATGCGCGGTTTCAAGTTCCACCCGAGCATCCAGGCCTTCCACCCCAACGACCCGATGGTCTACCCGCTGTACGAGGCGATCCAGGAACTCGGGGTGCCGGCGCTGTTCCACAGCGGCCAGACCGGCATCGGCGCCGGGATGCCCGGCGGGGGCGGGATCCGGCTGAAGTACTCCAACCCGCTGGCCCTGGACGACGTCGCCGCCGACTTCCCCGACCTCACCATCATCATCGCCCACCCGTCCTTCCCCTGGCAGGACGAGGCGCTCGCGGTGGCCACGCACAAGCCGAACGTCTACATCGACCTGTCCGGCTGGTCACCGAAGTACTTCCCGCCGCAGCTCGTCCGGTACGCCAACACGCTGCTGAAGCACAAGGTGCTGTTCGGCTCCGACTTCCCGCTGATCAGCCCCGGACCGCTGGCTGGCCGACTTCGCCGACCTGGCGATCAAGGACGAGGTCCGTCCGATGATCCTCAAGGACAACGCGATCCGCGCCCTGCGGCTGGCCTGAGCCGCCGGGGCGCCACGCCACCGCACCCGACCCGAGGGGAAGCCCCCATGACTACCACCGTGCCCACGCCCAAGGACCTGCTCGGCCTGGTCGGGACGACGCTCGGCCCCGGTGCCTGGCTCGCCGTGCCGCAGACCGACATCGACCTGTTCGCCCGGGCCACCCACGACGAGCAGTGGATCCACACCGACCCGGTGCGCGCGAAGGACGGGCCGTTCGGCGGCACCATCGCGCACGGCTACCTGACCCTTTCGCTGCTGATCCCGCTCTGGTCACAGCTGCTGGTCATCGAGACCCTGTCGATGGCGGTCAACTACGGGCTGAACAAGGTGCGCTTCCCGGCCCCGGTGCCGGCCGGCGCCTCGATCCGGATGGAGGCCGTGGTGGCCTCCGTCGAGCCGGTCGGCCCCGACGGGGTGCAGGCGAGCATCGATGCCGTGGTGCACTGCGACGCCGGCCCGAAGCCGGTGTGCGTCGCTCAGATGGTGCACCGCTACTAGACCTACCTCTAACCCCCTGCCTCTGACCCCCTGCACGATCACGAGGAGGGGGGTCAGGGGGCGGCGGCGGCGGCCTCCCGCTCGGCGACCCGGGCCAGGATCTCCGCGCCCCGGTTGGCCGCCGAGAGCCCGCGGAAGAGGAAGCAGAGGCTGACGGTCGCCTGCAACTCCTCCCAGCTGGCACCGGCCCGCCGGGCGGCGATGGCGTGCAGTTGGGCCGCGTCGCTGAGGTCCATCAACAGCATCCCGAACAGCATCAGCTGAGCGGTCTTGACCTCGAAGCAGCTCGGGTACATGGCATGCGCCCGGATGCGCTCCTGCAGGTCGAGCAGGGTCGGGTCGAGCGCGCCGGTGACCGCGAGCCGGGCCTCGATCCGGGGCGGCACGAACCCGAGCAGCTCCTGGTAGACGCGGCCGCGTTGCTCGGCCGTGGCCCCGGGGTCGGCGTACGGCCCGATCCGCTCGGCGACGACGGCGGTGTCCACGCGCGGGGGAAGCATCCGGTGATCTCCTCAGCTGGGGTCGAAGACGGGGACCTGCGGCCCGGGCCCGGGCGGTGGGGCCGCCACGTCGGGGGTGGCGTACTCGAGGAAGCTGGCCGGCAGCGCCCCGCCCCAGTACACGCCGCTGCCCCGCTCCTGCTCGTTCCAGGTGACCGGCTCGAAGTCGGGCGCGAGCACCAGGAAGCTACCCGAGTACACCTCGATCCGGTTGCCCCCGGGCTCGTAGGAGTACAGGTAGAACGCCTGGGAGTTGTTGTGCTTGGACGGCCCGGCCTCGATGAACACCCCGTTCTCGGAGAGGATGTCCGCCGCCCGCAGCACATCCTCCCGGCTGTCCACCCAGAACGCACAGTGGTGCAGCCGGGCGTCACCGCCCCGGACGTCGGCGACGAAGGCCACCTCGTGATGGACGGGGGAGGTACTCATCCAGGAGCCGATCTCGGTGCGGCCCTCGTCGAACACCACCTGTTCGCGCAGCCTGAAGCCCATCACCTCGGCGGCGAACACCCGATTCGCGGCGACGTCCTTGGTGAGCAGGGCCAGGTGGTCCAGCCGGCGGACGTTCACCCCGCGCCCGGTGAACTTCTGCGGCAGGTTCTTCAGCGTCGAGCGCAGCTCGTGCGGCGGCTGATAGCGCTGCTCCTCGTAGTAGACGTCCATCAGGTGGCCCTCGGGGTCGGTGAACCGGTATGCCTTCCCCCGGCCGAGCCCGCCGTCCGCCCAGCCCAGCCCCAGGCCCGACGCCTCCAGCGCCGCCACCCGCCGGGCCAGTGCCTGCGGGCTGGTGGCCCGCCACGACACGCAGGCCACCCCGGGCTCCGCCGCCGCCGTCAGCCGCAGCGTGCTGGTGGCGTGGTCACCGTAGCCGCGCAGGTAGGCCCCGTCGGCGTCGTCCTGCACGACCTCCATGCCGAGCAGGTCACGGAAGTACCCGATGCTGCCCGCGAGCGCCGGGGTGAGCAGCTCCACCCGACCCAGGTGGGCGATGTCGTGGATGGGTTCGCGGTCCTCGCTCATGCGCTGACTCCTCGCGCCGCAGTGACCCGGGACCGTCACCGGGTGACCCCAGCGAACTGCACGCACGCCTGGCGGGCCAGCACCCGGTTCCGCCCAGTGGGAACGCCGCCGCGAGCCGGCTCAGCCGGCATCGGGTTGCTCGGGCAGTGTCCGCCCGATCCCGGCGGCCGCCACCTGCAGCGTCGGCACCAGCCGGGACAGGTCGCGGCGCAGCGAGTGCACCACGATGCCGAGCGCCGCCACGGCGGACCCCTTGCCCCCGGCACGCACCGGAACGGCGACCGAGCACGTCCCCAGCGTCATCTCCTCGACCGTGCGGGCGTACCCGCGCCGCCGCACCTCGGCCAGCTCCCGCTGCAGCCGACCGGGCTCGGCGACGGAGTGCCGGGTGACCCGGGTCAGACCCCTCAGAACCACCTCGACCACGGCCGCCGGCGCCTCGCTGAGCAGCACCTTGCCCACTCCGGTGCAGTGCAGCGGCAATCGGGCGCCGGTGCGGCTGACCACGGCGACCGAGCCGCTGCCCACCACCGACTCCACGTACAGCGCGAGCAGCCCGTCGCGGACGGCCAGGTGCACCACGTCGCCGGTGGCGGCGTGCACGTCGTGCAGGTACGGCGAGGCCAGCTCGCGCAGCTCGTGGTGCACCGAGGCGAGCAGCCCGAGCTGCCACAGCCTGCTGCCGATCTCGTAGCCGCCGTCGGGCCGGCGGGCCAGGGCCTGCCAGGCGGTGAGCTCGGCGACCAGCCGGTGCGCGGTGGCCGGGGGAAGGTCCGCACGGCGGGCGATCTGGCTGAGCGTCAGCCTCCGGTGGCCGGCGTCGAAGGCCGCGAGCACGCCCAGCGCCCGCGAGGTGACCGAACGACCCGGCTCGCCCGCTCCTCCGGCCATCGCCAGGCCACCTCTCCCGGCCGTCCGGCCGCGTTCCGCTAGCGGGCTCCGCCGTCAGCTTCACCGGCCCGCAGTTGCCTGCGCACGATCTTGCCGCTGGCGTTGCGGGGTAGCTCGTCCAGCACGACCAGGAAGTGCGGGATCTTGTAGCGCGCCAGCCGCCCGGTGAGGAACTCCCGCATCTGCTCGACGGTGAGCGACTCCCCCGGCCCGAGCACGACGGCGGCGCGCCCGACCTCGCCCCAGCGCGGGTCCGGCACGCCCACCACGGCGCAGTCCCGCACCGCGGGATGCTCGTGCAGGGCGCTCTCCACCTCGGCAGGGTAGATGTTCTCCCCGCCGGAGATGATCATGTCCTTCACCCGGTCCACCACGTACACCGCGCCATCGGCATCGACCACGGCGACGTCGCCGGTGTGGAACCACCCGCCCGACATCGACTCGGCCGTCTCGACCGGGCGCTGCCAGTACCCGCGCATGACATTGGGGCCCTGGACGACGATCTCGCCCTTCTCGCCCACCTCGACGTCGCTCAGCCGGGACTCGTCGCTCGGGTCTGGGTCGCTCGGGTCAGGGTCGCTCGGGTCAGGGTCGCTCAGGTCAGGGCGGACGACGCGGACGTCGGTGAAGAAGTGCGGATAGCCCGCCGACCCGGCCTTCTCGTGCACCCGGTCGCGGTCGAGCAGCAGTGCGCCGGGCGACGCCTCGGTCATCCCGTACCCCTGGATGAAGCTCAGCCCACGCTCGAGATAGGTGTGGATCAGCGGCTCGGGAACCGGAGCCCCGCCGCAGAGCATGTTCCGCACGCTGCTGAGGTCGGCGGTCTGCCAGCGCGGGGAGTGCGAGATCGCCGCGTACATCGCGGGCACCCCGAACAGGCAGGTCACCCGCTCGCGCTCGATCAGGTCGATGGCGCGCTCGGGCTCGAAACCCGCTTCGATCACCAGCCGCCCGCCCTTGAGCAGGGTCGGCAGCGCGCTCATGTTCAGCGCCGCGGTGTGGAACATCGGCGCGGTGACCAGGGTGACCTCGTCGGGGCGCAGGTCGGCGTCGACGACGACGTTCACCGCGTTCCAGGTGATGTTGCCGTGGCTGAGCATCGCGCCCTTCGGGCGGCCGGTGGTCCCCGAGGTGTACATGATGATGGCGGTGTCCTCGAGGGTGACCGGCTCGTCCAGCGGCGCGTCGCCACCGGCGGCGAGCAGGTCGTCGTACCGCCGCCCGCCGCCCGCGTCGCCCCCGGCAGCCGGCCCGCCGGCCTCCGCGGCGGACAGGCTCACCCAGGTGCCCGGGCCGGCGAGTCGCCGCAGCGCCGGAATCACCTCGAGGTCGGCGTGGACGAGCAGCCGGGCGCCCGAGTCGAGCAGGCAGTAGGCCAGTTCGGGAGCCGCGAGCCGGGTGTTGAGCGGGACGAAGACCGCGCCCAGCCGGCCGGTGGCGAACAGCGTCTCCAGGAAGGTCGGGTCGTTGGGCCCCAGGTAGGCGACCCTGTCACCCCGGGATACGCCGAGGCCGGCCAGGCCGTGGGCGAGCCGGACCACGCGCCGTTCGAGTTCGGCGTAGGTCACGGTGCGCTCCCCCGCCGAGGCGGCCACCCGGTGGGGGGTCTTGCGTGCTCTGCGGGCCGTCCACGAGCCGATTCCCTGGTCGCGCACGTCTCACCCTCCACCTCGAAGGACCTCAGCACCATCATCGACGCATACAGCACCGTGCGCAAGCAGTACTGTCCGTACTCCCTGAAGAGCGGAAGCGAGGACGGGACAGGGCGAACGTGGGATGACCTGCTCTTCAGCGCCGAGACCGCCGATGACGAATGACAGTTTTCATGCTCTCCAGTAGCAATTCTGCACGTATTAAGCGTGATCAGCAGGTCGCCAACGCACGGCAGGTGCCCCGCGACGACCACGGGCCGGAACGGCCTGAGCCGGCCTGCGCACGGCCTCACCAGTAGATACCCGATGGACGCCGGCGGCACCCGGCCCGACACGGCAGCGCGCGCCTTCGACAGACCCCGTCAGACAGCCGCCGGCGGACCTCAGCCCAGCCGTCGACGCAGCTCGGCGGTGATCGCGGGAACGATCTCGTGCAGGTCGCCGATCACCGCGTAGTCGGCCTTCGCCACCATCGGCGCCTCGGGATCGGTGTTGACCGCGATGATCGTCTTCGCCGCCGAACACCCCGCCCAGTGCTGGATCGCACCGCTGATCCCGCAGGCGAGGTACACCTCGGGAGTGATCCGGCTGCCGGTCTGCCCCACCTGCTCGTGATGCGGGCGCCAGCCGAGGCTGGTCACCACCCGGGAGACCCCGAGCGCCCCACCGAGCAGCTCGGTCAGCTCGAGCAGGTCGCCGAAACGCTCCGCACCGCCCACGCCGCGGCCGGCGCCCACGACGACCCGCGCCTTGGCCAGGTCCGCGCCCCCGGCAGGTACCGGCTCGATGCTGCGCACCTGCCCCACCAGGTCGGCCCCGGTGAGCGCCGGGGCGAAGCCGTGCACGGCCGGGCTGGTCGCCTCCGCCGCCGGTTCGGGTTCCACCGCATGGCCGGCCATGGTGAGCAGGACCGGCTGCCCCTGCTCCCCGGGGTGCAGCAGCACGTGCTCCAGCGCCGCACCGCCCATCACCTGCCGGGCGGCGAGCAGCCCGCCGCCCGCCTCCGGCACGACGCTGACGCAGTTGGCGGCCATCGCCACGCCGAGGCGGGCCGCCACGTGGGCCAGCACCTCGCTGCCCCGGGGGCTGCCCGCGGCCAGCACGACCTCCGGCCGGCGGGTCGCCACGACGTCCGTCACCGCGGTGGCCCAGGCGGCGGCCGAGTAGCGCTCCAGCCGCGCGTCGTCCGCGTGGTGCACGACGCTCACCCCGTGAGCCCCCAGCTGCGCGAGCATCGACGCCGGGTGCGGCCCCACCACGAGGACCTCCAGCTGCCCCGCCGCGCCACCGTCCGCGGCCCTTCCCGCGGCGGAGCCCAGCTGCGCCGCGGCGGTGCGGGCGAAGGCGAGCGCCTCCAGCGAGATCTGCGCCGTGCCGGCGTCGTCGAGGCCGGCCTCCGGTTCCACCAGGACGAGGATCACCTGCCCACCACCCCGATCTTGACCAGCACGTCCACCACGGCCGCCGCCGCGTCCGGCCCGCTACCGAGCAGCTGCACCGTGCTCGCCTGCTCGGGCGGCAGGCTCAGCCTGACCCGGCCCGTGCCGGTGGGATCGACGCCGGGCTCGACCCGCTCCACCGGCGCCCGCTTCGCCTTCAGCCGCCCGGGAATGGAGGGGTAGCGCGGCGTGATGCCGCCCTCCTTCACCGTCAGCACCGCGGGCAGCGGCAACTCATACAGCTCGGCCCCCTCGGGGCCGTCACCGCGGGCCCGCACCACGCCGTCGGCGACCTCGAGCGAGCGCACCCCGGTGACCACCGGCCGCCCGAGCAGGTACGCCACCCTGATCCCCACCTGGAAGTTGCCCGCGTCGGCGGAGTCGTTCCCGAACAGCACCAGGTCGTACTCCCTGCCCGCGGCGGCGTGGGCCTCGATGACGGCGGCGACCTGCGCGGCGACGTCGGCGGGCCCGTAGCGCTCGGTCTCGGCGAGCACGTGTACGGCGGAGGAGACGCCGACCGCGAGCGCCTCGCGCAGCTGCTCGATCGCCTCCTCCGGGCCCAGGGTGAGCACCGTCGCCGATCCGCCGTGCAGCTCCGCCAGCTGCACCGCCGCCTCCACGGCGCACTCCTCGTGCGGGCTCACCGTGTGGCCGACATGGCGGGTGTCCACCCCGGCCCCGTCCGCGGTCAGCGTCACCGTGCCGGCAGAGCCGGGCACGCGCTTGATACACACCAGAACGTCCACGCCGCGGCCTCCCCTCAGGCCCGGATCCGGTCGTTGGACGGGTCGAACAGCGGCGTCGCCCCGGCCACCGCCACCGTGACGGGGTAGCGCTCGCCGAGGTACTCCACCGCCAGCGGCGTACCGACCACCGCCTGCTCGGGGGGCAGGTAGCTCATCAGCAGGTGCTTGCCCAGCGAGGGCGCCGACCCCGCCGAGGTGACGTAGGAGCGCCGCCCGCGCCGGTCGACCAGTGCCGCCCCGTCCGGGGTCAGCACCGGCTCGGTGCCGAGCATGTACCGCCGCACCCCGGTGGAGGAGGTGTGGTCGTCGACGGTGAGCGTGCACAGCACCGCCGCCGGCTCCTCGGAGCGCTGCTTCAGGTACGCCTCGCGGCCGATGAAGTCGCCGTCCTTGACACTCGCGCGCTGCATGCCGGCCTCGACGATGGTGTGCTCGCTGTCGAGCTCGGCACCGTGCGCCCGGTAGCCCTTCTCCAACCGGCCCGTGGTTGCGTACACGCCGATCCCGACCGGAACCGCGCCGTGCGGACTGCCGGCCTCGAGCAACAGGTCCCACAGCTTCGCCCCGGACTCCATCGGCACGTACAGCTCCCAGCCGAGCTCGCCCACGTAGGAGATGCGGGAGGCGAGCACCTGCAGGGTGTCCAGCTCGAGCGTGCGGCAGGTGCCGAACCCGAAACCGGCGTGCGAGATGTCCGCCGAGGTGAGCGCGCCCAGGACGTCCCGGGCGCGGGGCCCCCACAGCCCCACGGTGGTCAGCGCCGAGGTCCGGTCGACGACGGTGGCGCCGCCGCCGGGCGGAAGGTGGTCGGCGAACCACTTGCGGTCGATGTTGCCGGTGACGCCGCCGGTGACCACCCGGAAGGTGTCGTGCGCCAGCCGCATGATCGTCAGGTCGGCCTTGAACCCTCCGCCCGCGGTGAGGATCGGGGTGTAGACCACCCGGCCCACCCGCACGTCCATGTTCTGCACCGCGATCCGTTGCACCGCCTCCAGCGCCCGCGGCCCGACGACGTCGAAGACGGCGAACGCGGTGAGGTCGACGATGCCGGCGCGCTCGCGCAGGGCCAGGTGCTCGGCGTTGATGATCGGCGACCACCAGCGGGCCTCCCACTCCCCCGCGCGCGGCATCACCGCGTCCCCGTACTCACCGAGCAGCCCCTCGTTGGAGGCGTACCACATCGGGCGCTCCCAGCCGGCGGTCTCGAAGCAGACCGCGCCGAGCTCGCGCTGGCGGGCAGCCATCGGGGAGAGCCGGACGTCCCGGTTGCTCGCCCACTGCTCGCTGGGGTGGACGATGCCGTAGGTCTTGTTGAACGCCTCGCTGGTGCGCGCGCGCACGTGCTGCCGGGTGCGCTGGTGGGGGTAGAACCGGGCGATGTCGGAGTGGTGCGGGTCGATCTCGGGCTCGCCCTCGACCATCCACTCCGCGACCAGTCGGCCCACCCCGGGCCCCTCCTTCACCCAGACGGCTGCGGCCGACCACAGCCCGCCCACCTCGGGGGACTCCCCGAGCACCGGGTAGCCGTCGGGGGTGAGTGAGAGCAGCCCGTTGATCGCGTACCGGATGCCTACCCCGGGGTTGCCGAGGATGTCGGGCATCAGCTCCAGCGCCTGCTCCAGCTGCGGGTCGAAGTCGTCGGAGGTGAAGGGCAGCTCGGTCGGCGAGAGGGTGGCCTGCTCGATGGAGGGGATCTGCTCGGGGTCGTACAGGATCGGCCGGTGGGCGTAGGAGCCGACCTCCATGTCGCCGCCGTGCTGGCGCTCGTAACAGAAGGTGTCCATGTCCCGGACGATGGGGAAGCTGATCTCGCCGACCGTGTCCGCGAACTGCGGCACCGGGCCCACGCTGATCATCTGGTGCACGGCGGGGGTGAGCGGGATGCTCGCGCCGGCCATGCGGGCGATCTTCGGGCTCCACACCCCGCAGGCGACCACGACGATCTCGGTCTCGACGTCGCCGGCGCTGGTGCGCAGCCGGCGTACCCGACCGTTCTCCACGTCGATGCCCAGCACCTCGACGTTCGCCACGGTGGTCAGCGCACCCTGCTCCACCGCGCGCTCACGCATGATCGTGCCGGCGCGGACCGACTCGACCACCCCGACGCCGGGGGTCCAGAAGGCGCCGACGATCACGCCCGGGTCGAGGAACGGCAGCCGCTCGTGCACCTGCGCCGGGGTGACGATCTCGGAGTCGATCCCCCAGGCCCGGGCCGAGCTCAGGCGCCGGTTCAGCTCCTGCATCCGCTCGGCGCTGCGGGCGACCTCGTAGCCGCCCGACTCGGTGAACACGCCCAGCTCCTCGTACTGGCGCATGCTGTCCAAGGTCAGGTCGGTCATCTCCCGGGAGTGGTCCACCGGGTAGATGAAGTTGCTGGCATGCCCGGTCGAGCCGCCGGGATTGGGCAGCGGCCCCTTGTCGATCTGGACGAGCTCCCGCCACCCCAGCCGGGCCAGGTGGTACACGAGGCTGTTACCGACGATCCCGGATCCGACGACGACCGCGCGCGCACGGCTCGGCAGAGCGCCCATGGTGAAAGCCCTTCTCTGGGGTGTTGCGCTATACGCGCTTGTACATCGCTATGCGGAACACTCGGGCCAGCATGCTGGGGCCCCGTCGGCGCCGTCAAGGGAGCGGCGGCGACGTGCCGGGTCACCCACGATGTGTTGTGCTGTGCCCATGGAACTCGGACTCCACGTGCCCTCGTTCACCTATCCCGGCGGCGCCCCGAACCTGGCCCAGGACCTGGCCCGCATCGCCGCCACCGCGGACGCCGCCGGGTTCGACCGGATCAGCGTGATGGACCACCTCTGGCAGATCGGGATGGTCGGCCCCGTCGAGCACGACATGCTCGAGGCGTACACCACGCTGGGGTTCCTCGCCGCGCACACCTCACGCGCGCAACTGCTCACCCTGGTCACCGGCGTCGTGTACCGCGATCCCGGCCTGCTGGCGAAGGCGGTGACCACCCTCGACGTGCTCTCCGGCGGTCGCGCCATGCTCGGCATCGGCGCAGCGTGGAACGCCGAGGAGGCCGAGGGGCTGGGGTTGCTCTTCCCGCCCACCGCCGAACGCTTCGAACGGCTGGAGGAAGCGCTGCAGATCATGCTGCAGATGTGGGCGCCGACCGACGAGCCGTACGAGGGCAAGCACTACACCCTGCAGCGCACCCTGAACGTGCCGCAGCCGCTGCGCCGTCCGCGCCCGCCGATCCTCATCGGCGGTTCCGGGGAGCGCAAGACGCTCCGCCTGGTGGCCCGCTATGCCGACGCCTGCAACCTGTTCCCGGGCCCGGAGCTCGCGCACAAGCTGGAGGTGCTGCGCGAGCACTGCCGCGCCGAGGGCCGCGACTACGACACGATCGAGAAGACCGTGATCTACCGCTTCGACCTCGGCTGGGACGCGGCGGCCGGCGCCCTCGACGCCTCCCGGGTGGACGCTGCCGTCGAGCAGATCCTCGGCGACCTGCGCGCCTTCGCCGACCTCGGCATCACCGTCGCGCACGGCCACGTCCACGGGGTGCACACGCTGCGACCGCTGGAGATCCTGCACGAGCGGGTCATCCCCGAGGTCGCCGGCTGGTAACGGCCGACGGCCGACGGCTGGCCGCCGGTGGGCACGGTGTGACACCGTGCCCACCGGCGGGCAGCGGCACCCGGCAGGCTGCGCTGCAGCGCTACCGGGTGAGGAAGGAGTTCATCGTGCTGACCTGGGCATGGTCGCTGGTGAACCCGATCTCGCCGAGGTTCCAGTCGTCCTCCAGGGTGCGCAGCAGCGAGTAGTGGTTGAACGCGACGCTGCTGCTGTAGTGCCGGGGGCCCGAAGGGGCCACCACGACGGCCGGGACCAGCCCGCCGCCGTACAACCCGCCGGGCCAGGCCGCGTTGACGTCCGGGTCACCGGCCGGCAGCACCGGGGAGTCGCAGCACCCCGCCGGGGAGTCCCAACCACCGTTGACCGCGTTGGCGGTGTAGTCGCCCTCGTCGGCGACGATGAAGATCGCGCTGTGCCGGGTCCAGGCCGCGCTGGACATGATCGTCGTGACCGCGCTGTGCACGAACGCGTCGGCATTGCGCTTCAGTTGCGCGTCGGCCGCATCGTTGTTGGTGCTGCCGTAGGGGCAGGGCGTCTCGGGGTGGCCGGCCACCGCCGTGTACACCCCCCCGTGCATGTCGTTGCACTGGTCCGGGGAGATGAAGACGAAGTCCGGGGCGTGCCGGCTGTTCAGGTCCGCGGCCAGCGACGTGTACGGCTTGACGTGCGACATGCGGGTGGCCGAGTTGCGGATGTCGGTGAACAGCACGAAGGGGTTGTGCTTGGACGCGTACAGCGCGTTGCTGCTGGACGGCCAGTAGTCGGCGAGCGGGTCGGCGGCGGGCATCGCCTCCATGTACGCACCCCAGCTGAGGTGCCGCGCCTGGAGCAGGTCGACCAGGTTGGTGTGGTCGAACCGGTTGGCCGGGTTGTCGTTGTTCACCCACCAGTTGGAGCCGCTGAGCGCCGCGATGTAGTTCGGCTCGCTGGGGTGGGTGACGCCGTAGTACTGGGTGGCGTTGCCGTACTCCCCTGCCAGCTTGGTCAGGTACGGCGCGTTGGGGTCCCCGATCACACTGCTCCGGGAGTGGTTCTCGAGCATGATCACGAATGCGCGGTCGAGCCTGACCCCGTGATCCCCGCCGGCCCCGTCGGCCAGCGCGGTTCCTCCGGTGGCGGCCAGCGTCAGCACGGCCAACCCGCCCGCGCCGAGCACGCCGAGCCGGGTACGCCTTGTCGATGGCAACACGTCAACCTCCCGAACCGGCGGCGCTGCGGAGCGGCAGTGCGGTGGACGCCGGCACGGTACGTCTTAGCCGATTCCGGGCCCCGGCGACAGCCGAGACCGGTACCGCAGGCTCCCGCCCACCCCGGCTCCGGCGACCACCGCACCGACACGGCCTAGGCTGGCAGGGACCGCGCGGCGGGCAGTAGCCGCACGGTCGGGCCGCAGGGTCGCCGAGGCGGAGGATGGTCGGGCCGGAAGGATGGGTGCGGTGGGGCGGTTCGGGTGGGGACGGCGCCGGGCGCCGGGCTCCGACGAGCCCGACGCGGTGTTCGGCTACCTCACCGCCGCCCAGGGAGCCCGGCTCCGCGCCCTGGTCCGGCAGGCGTTCGCGGAACGCGGCATCGAGGTCACCATCCACCCCGACCGGGTGGAGTCGGCCGGCGGGCAGTACGGGCTGACCAACCTCGCGGCACACTGCAACGCCTCCAGCCCGCGGCGCTGGCCCACCATCGTCGGCTGGCACGTGGAGACCGTGCTGCGCGCGGTGTCCGCACCCGGGGCGGCCGATCTCGACGACGAGACGGTGCTCCGACACGTGTTCGTGCGGGTGATGGGTGCCTCCACCTTCCCCGACCTGTCGCGCTTCGGCTACCGCCGCGACCTCGGCGGCGACCTCGTCGAGCTGCTCGCGCTGGACTCGGCGGACTCGGTCACCATGCTCCAGGACGCCGACATCGAGCGCTTCGGGGTGGGCCGGCTGCGCGATGCCGGCCTGGTCAACCTGCTCGCCGAGCCCTTCGGCGGCTGCGAGCAGGTCCCCGTGGACCGGGCTGCGTCCTTCACCCGTGTGGTCGGCGACTCGGTGTACACCGCCAGCCGCCTGCTCACCATGGACGACGTGCTGCGCCGCACCACCGGCGACGCCGAGGCCCCCTTCGGGGTGCTGGCCTGCGTGCCCAACCGCCATCAGCTGGCCTTCCACGTGCTGCGTGACCGCAGTGTGCTGCCGGTGATGGAGGCGATGGCACAGCTGGCGGCCACCGGCTACGGCGACGGGGTCGGCCCGGTGAGCCCCTACCTGTACTGGCACCACGGCGGCGGCCTGCACCAGCTGTCACACCTCGACGGCGGCGAGCTGCGGATCGAGGTCGCGGACGAGTTCGCCGGCGTCCTCGACCGGCTGTTGCAGGACCCCGACCACGGCGCGCCCTGAGTGGTTGCACGGACGCCGCCCTGACAGGGTGAACCTGCACGAGACCCGAGGAGTGACCACCCACCGTCCCACGGAGGCGAAGCATGGCTGCGACCGCGCAGATCGGGGTCACCGGACTTGGCGGTGATGGGCCGCAACCTGGCCCGCAACCTGGCCCGGCACGGCCACGTCGGTGGCGCTGCACAACCGGCCACCCAGGCCCGCACCGACGCCCTGGTCGCCGAGCACGGCGGCGAGGGGAGCTTCGTCCCGTCCGGCTCGAGGCCGGAGTTCGTGGCCTCGCTGGAGCGCCCCCGCCGGATGGTGATCATGGTCAAGGCCGGGCGGCGACCGACGCGGTGATCGAGGAGCTCGCCGCGCTGACTGGAGCCGGGCGACATGATCGTCGACGGCGGGCAACGCGCACTTCGCCGACACCCGCCGCCGCGAGGCCGCGCTGCGCGAGCGGGGCCTGCACTTCGTCGGCGCCGGGGTCTCCGGCGGCGAGGAGGGCGCGCTGAACGGCCCGAGCATCATGCCCGGCGGCTCGGCGGAGGCCTACGCCAGCGCTCGGCCCGCTGCTGGAGACGATCGCGGCGCAGGTGGACGGCGTGCCCTGCTGCACGCACATCGGCCCCGACGGTGCCGGCCACTTCGTGAAGATGGTGCACAACGGCATCGAGTACGCCGACATGCAGCTCATCGCCGAGGCCTACGACCTGCTCCGCGGCGGCCTGGGGCTGCCCCCGGCGCAGATCGCCGACGGTCTTCCGGAAGTGGAACACCGGCGAGCTGGAGTCGTACCTGATCGAGATCACCGCCGAGGTGCTCGCGCCAGGTGGACGCCGACCACCGGGCAAGCCGCTCGTCGACGTGATCGCCGACGCGGCCGAGCAGAAGGGCACCGGCCGCTGGACCGTGCAGATCGCCCTGGACCTGGGCGTCCCGGTGAGCGGGATCGCCGAGGCGGTGTTCGCCCGCTCGCTGTCCGGCCACACCGACCAGCGGGCCGCGGCCCGCGGCGCTGCCCGGCCCGGCCGCGAGCTGGCAGGTCCAGGACCGCGGACGGGTTCGTCGAGGACGTCCGGCAGGGCGCTGTACGCCTCCAAGGTCGTCGCCTACGCGCAGGGCTTCGACATGATCCGGGCCGGCGCGCAGGAGTACGGCTGGGACGTCGACCTCGGCGCGATGGCGACGATCTGGCGCGGCGGCTGCATCATCCGGGCCCGCGTTCCTGGACCGCATCCGCGCAGGCCTACGACGACCGGCCCGGCAGCTGCCCACCCTGCTGCTCGACGCCACGACTTCGCCGAGGCCGTCGGCGCAGGCGCAGGACGCCTGGCGCCGGGTGGTGGCGGGCGCGGCCGAGCACGGCATCCCGGCGCCGGGGTTCGCCGCCGCGCTGGCCTACTACGACGGGCTGCGCGCCGAGCGACTGCCTGCGGCGCTGATCCAGGGGCTGCGGGACTTCTTCGGCGCGCACACCTACCACCGGATCGACCGGGAGGGCAGCTTCCACACGCTGTGGTCCGGCGACCGCACCGAGGTCGCCGCCGACTGACCCGGGGACGGCCCCGGAGCAGGGCGATGACCGTGACCTGACCGGGCCCTGACCGGGCACGGAGGTTCCGGCGGCTGCGGGCGGACCGGGGCGGAACCCCGCGCCGGCACCGGGAGTTGCCCGTTCGCCCCCGGACGGCGCCTGATCCGCCCGGGTACGCGGAGGTCACTGTGTCGCTGACCGGGGTGCCGTTCCTGGTGTTCGTCGCCGTCCTCACCGGCGCCGGATCGGCGGCGGTGGTGTGGTGGTGGCCGCGGTGGGCGCGGCGCAGCACCGGTGCCGTGGTCGCCCGCTCGGCGACGCTGCTGGGCGTCAACGCCCTGGTGCTGCTCACCGCCGCGGTCACCCTGAACGACCAGTACCTCTTCTTCGCCGATTGGACCGACCTGGCCGGCGCGATGGGCGCGACCCCGCAGTACACCACCGTGCACACCGGCGGGAACCCGCAGCCGGCAACGCTGGTGCCCGTCGCCGCCGGGTCGCCGGGCGCGGCCCTGCCGACGACGCTGCCGCCGAGCCTGGCCAACGGGGACCAGGTGCTGCACTTCACGGTGACCGGCCCGCTGAGCAGGGTGAGCGGAGCCGTCGAGGTCTGGCTCCCGGTCGGGTACACGGCTGCGGCCAACGCCACCCGCCGCTACCCGGTGATCGAGGCGTTCCAGGGCTACCCGGGCGGGCCCGGCCAGTGGATCGACAGCATGTCGCTGGGGAACGTGGTGCAGGCCGAGGTCGCCGCCGGGAAGATGTCGGACGCGGTGATCGTCTCGCCCACCACGGAGGTTCCGCCGGGCCGCGACACCGAGTGCGTCAACGGTGGGGGGAGCACGCCCGCGCTGGAGACCTGGCTGGCCCGCGACCTGCCGGACTGGGTGGCCCGCACCTTCCGGGTGCGCACCGACCGGACGGCCTGGGCGACCGTAGGGCTGTCCGCGGGCGGCTGGTGCGCGGCGATGGTCGCCATGCTGCACCCCGACCGGTTCGCCGCCGCGATCGTCCTCGGCGGCTACTTCCAGCCCGACTTCGGCACCGGGTACGTCCCGTTCCGCAAGGGGTCGGCGGCATGGCACCGCTACGACCTGATCGCGCTGGCCGGGCACGGGCCACCACCGGTGGCGCTGTGGTTGGAGACGTCACACTCCGACCCGCTCTCCTACCCGTCCTCCGCCGGGTTGATCAGGGCCGCGCGCGCGCCGCTGTCGGTGCAGTCGCTGGTGCTCACCCACGCCGGGCACCGGATCGGGCTGTGGCGCGGGCTGCTGCCGCAGACCCTGAGCTGGCTGGGCGCGACGATGCCCGGGTTCGCGCCCGCCTGAGGCCGCCGGGGCGATCACACCGGGGTGGCGGCCGCGGCGGAGGGGTCCAGGACGGGGCCCTTCCGGTAGCGGCGCGCCGCCCGCGCCCAGGCCCGGGCGTAGCGCCGCTCGCTGTCCACGCCGCGCTGCTGCTCGAGCGCGTGCAGGCGGCCGTAGCCGAAGCAGGGCTCACCCGCCCGCTCGGCCTCGGCGGCGAGCTCCAGCAGCACCGTGCGGGCGACGACGCTGTCGTGGTGCTCGCCGAGCGCCTCCTGGACCGCCTCCATCCGGGCGGCGAACCGCGCGGCCGGGCGCCCGTACCGGCCGGCCAGCGACTCGCCGGCATACCGGGCCCGCTTGGCGGCCTTGCGCACGTCGTGCAGCAGGGCGTCGCGCTGCTGCGGGGCCCGCACCGCGTCCGCCGTCCGGGCCAGCCGGGCGGCCTGCCGCCAGCTGTGCCGGAGCAGGCCGGGCAGCACCGCATCGGCCCGGCGCAGCGCGACCGGTGTCAGCGGCGGGGTCCGCACCAGCGCTTCCAGGGCGTCGAGCACGGCGAAGTACCGCGCGCTGTCGAGCTCGGCCAGCACCTGCGCCCGGGCCCGCTTCTCCTGCCCGCGCAGGGTGGTGGAGGCCCGACGTCCGAGCGGGCCCGGCAGCAGCTCGGGTGGCTCGGCCGCCACCGCCGCGTCGAGGTGGGCGCGGACCACCTCGGCGTCCCGGGCGGCGCCGAGCACGCCGGCCAGCCCGCCCAGCTGCTCGCTCAGCGCCCGTGCCGCGGCGGCGTCGAACAACGGCCGGAAGGTGGCCAGCGCGCTGCGCAACCGCCGGCAGGCCACGCGCATCTGGTGCACCGCATCGGCTGCGCCGTCCCGCACCCGCGGGTCCTCGGCGAGCAGCCGCTCGACCTGCTCGCCGAGGTGGGCGAGAACGACGGCGGCAGCGCTGTCGGGCCGCACCCCGGGCGGCAGGCCCGGCGCGGCGAGCCGGGGCGGGTTTCCGAGCGCGCGGGCCAGCTTCGAAGCGCTGCTGGGCGGGCGGGCACCGGCGGTGACGAGCCCCTCGACGACGGCCCGGAGCAGGCCGCGGTCGCCGCCGAACAGCTCCACCTCCAGCTCGCGCCAGGTCCGGTCCGGCTCCCCCGGCCGGGTCACCATGACGGTGTCGTCGACAACCTCCGCCAGCAGGCCGCCGTCGTCGCCGAGCAGCTCGTACAGCACGCGCCGGGTGCGCAGCCGCACCACCGGCCCGAGCGGGGCGCCACGCAGGTACACCGCAACCGCCCGCTGCAGCCCGCGCGGGACGGCCCGGGCCGAGCGGCCCACCGGGTGCTGCAGCTCCTCGCGCTCCCCGCCCGCCGACGGCCGCTTCAGGTGCCAACCCTCGTCGTCCCCGCCGAGCCTGCGGCGCAGCGTGATCGCCCGCCGGATCAGGCGCAGGTCGGGGGTGTCGAAGTAGGTGGCGTCGAGTTGGAGGGTCCTGGCCGGGGTCACCGCGGCGACCGCAGCCGGCGCCAGGCCCCGCAGGTCGGGCAGCGCGAAGCCCCCGTCCACGTCCAGCTTGCGCTCGATCTCGGTCACCCGGTGCACCGCTGCTCGAGCCATTGCCCGATTATCGTGCCTGAACGCGGCGCGCTCGCCCGCCCACCCGGGCCGGGTCGCCGCGCGTGCCCCCGCACGCTGCGCCAGGCTTGCCCCGTGGAACGCACACCCGCGGCCCAGCCGTCGGCTCAGCCCGAGCCCGAGCCCGAGCGCGAGCCGTCGGCGCCGCAGCCGCGGGACCCGGTCGCCGACCTGCGCCGGATCGCCTTCCTGTTGGAGCGCGCGCTGGAGTCCCCGTACCGGGTGAAGGCCTTCCGCGGTGCCGCCGCAGCGCTCGCGGTGCTGGCCGACGCCGACCTGGCCCGGCACGCCCGGGCCGACACCCTGCGCACGCTGCCGGGAGTGGGGGCGGTGACCGCCGGGTGCGTGCTGGAGTCCCTGGCCGGCCGGGTGCCGGAGTACCTGCAGCGGTTGGAGGCCGGCGCGGGCACGCCGGCCTCCGGCGGCGAGCGGCTTCGGGCCCTGCTCCGCGGCGACCTGCATTGCCACTCGGACTGGTCCGACGGCGGATCGCCCATCGCCGAGATGGCGGTGACGGCCCTGGAGCTCGGGCACGATTACGCCGCGCTGACCGACCACTCCCCGCGGCTGACGGTCGCGCACGGGCTCACCGCCGACCGGTTGCGCCACCAGCTCGAGGTGGTGCGGGCGATCAACACCCGGCTCGCCCCGTTCCGGCTGCTCACCGGGATCGAGGTCGACATCCTCGATGACGGCGGCCTCGACCAGGACCCGGAGCTGCTCGCGGAACTCGACGTCGTGGTGGCCAGCGTGCATTCGGGGCTGCGGATGCCCGCGGCGCAGATGACCGCGCGGATGGTCGCGGCGATCCGCAATCCGCACACCGACGTGTTGGGTCACTGCACCGGACGCTACGTGCGGGGCAGGCAACGACCGGAGTCGCAGTTCGATGCCGCAGCGGTGTTCGCCGCCTGCCGCGACCACGGGGTCGCCGTCGAGGTCAACTGCCGCCCGGAACGGCTCGACCCACCACGCCGCCTGCTGCGGCAGGCGGTCGGGGCGGGGTGCCTGTTCTCCATCGACACCGACGCGCACGCACCCGGTCAGCTGGACTGGCAGCCCTACGGGTGCGCCCGCGCACAGGAGTGCGGGGTGGACGCGGCGCGGGTGGTCAACACCTGGCCGCTGCCACAGCTGCTGGCCTGGGCCGGCGACCACTCCCGGGTCCCGAGCTGATCCTTCCTCACTGATTGCAGCGTGCAACTACTTACGGTAGTCATCCCGCCGGCCCGCGGCGAGCCGCCGGACGCCCCGGGCAACGGCCGGCAGACGGGCCGAAGGGCCCGGTGAGGCCCCCCCGCGGCGGAGCACCCTGGGGACAGCAGCAGGCGAGAATCACCGGTGGGGGCGCCGGCCCGAAGGGGTGGCAGATGGGCATGGACGGCGGCCCGTCCGGTCCTGGTGGGACTGGACGAGGTGGGGGGCGGCGAGCAGGCGCTCGAATGGGCGCTGCACGAGGCGCTCGTTCGGGAGGCACCTGTCGAGGTCGTCACCGTGTGGTCGTGGAACGAGCGGCTGAGCGGACCGAGCCCGGCGCTGCGCCCCGCCCGGAGCACTGCCCGGCCCGCCGGGCTGGCCCGGCAGACGCAGGAGACGGTGGTCGCCCGCGTCCTGGCCGGCTTCGGGCGCCCGGCCCCCGACGTGACGGTCGAACTCGCCGAGGGCGACCCGGCCAGCCGGCTGATCGAGCGCTCCGCCCGGGCGGCGCTGCTGGTGCTGGGCGGGGGCTCGCAACCCGACCGCCCCGGAGAGCATCCCGCGTCCGTCGCCGAGGTCTGCTCCCGCTACGCGGGCTGCCCGGTCGTGGTCGTCCCGCCCCGCCCGGCACCGGCGGAGCCGGCCCGCGGAAGACCGGCGCCCGCCCTGCCCGAGCCGGCCCGTCGCCCCGCGGCCGCCTTCCGCTTCGGCCCGGTGCAGGAACTGCCGATACCTGGCTGAGTCGGCCGGGGGCGCTGCCGGACAGGGCGGGCCTGCGCGCCGCGCCGGGGAGGTGACGTGGAGGTCTGGACGTCGGCGCGTGGGCTGGCGCTCGGCCTACTCCCAATGGGAGCCTGCCTCATGCTTTGGGGGCTCCTGCGCCCGCCGGGACGGCGGCGCTACCGCACCGCCCGGCACCTGCGCGACCGGACGACGGCGATGCTGGGCCACCCCGCACTGATGGGACGGATGCTCAACGCCGGGCTGCCCGGCGGTATCGAGGACGCGTTGTCGGGGTACACCGCCGATCCGTTCCGGACGCTGTCGGTGCAGCTGCACCTCACCCGGCTCGCCTCGGAGCTGCGCCAACTCGAGCAGCAGGCCGGGTGGCTGACCCGCCGGCACCGCCGGCAGGCCGCGATGCAGGCCTACGACGCCGCCCTCGCAGACGCCTGCCGGCTGGCGGGCGCCCCGCTCTACCGCACCCCGGGAATGGACCGCGAGCTCGGCCGGCAGATGGAGGAGCTCGCCCTCGGCGACCGCGGCTGGACCTGGTGAGGCGCCGGCCGGGTCAGCGCCGGACCAGCACGACGGGCAGGCCGCCGCGCGGCCGCAGCGTCACCAGTGCCTTGGCGCGGGGCAGCTCAGCACCCGGGGGGCGCTCCACCCGCCGCTCCCGCAGCAGGCCGGCCAGCACCAGCACCGCTTCGACAAGGGCGAAGTCCCGCCCGATGCACAGCCGCGGCCCTGCCCCGAAGGGCAGGTAGCTGCCCGGTTCAGGATGGGCCGGCTCGAACCGGGCCGGCTCGAAGCGGGCCGGCTCGAACCGGGCCGGCTCGAACCGGGCCGGCTCGAACCGGGCCGGCTCCGGCCAGGACTGCGCCCGCCGGTGCAGCAGCCACGGGCTGATCAGCACCAGCGTCCCGGCCGGGACGGCCACCCCCGCCACCACGTCGTCGGCCAGGGCCCGCCGGGTGAGCACCCACGCCGGCGGGTACAGCCGCAGCGCCTCGTCGACCGCCGCGCGGGTGCGCACCAACCGGGGCAGGTCGGCGACCACCGGGGACCGGCCGGCCAGCACGGCGTCCAACTCGTCGTGGACGCGGGCCTGTGCCACCGGGTCGGCGGCGAGCAGGGCGAGCGTCCAGCTGAGCGCCGAGGCCACCGTCTCGTGGCCGGCGATGACCAAGGTCACCACCTCGTCACGGACCTCCGCGGGGCCGAGGCCGGCCCGCAGCAGCAGCGCGAGCAGATCGGGATCATCCCCCCGCACGCCACGCCGCCGCCGCTCGTCGACCACGGCCGCCACCAGCGCGTCGAGCCGGCCCACGGCCCTGCGCAGCCGCAGCCGGCCCGGGGTCGGCAGTCCGGCCGGCAGTGGTGAGCGCGCCTGGCGCATCACGTGGCGCAGGGCCACCTCGACCGCGTGCACCACGCGTTCGCCGACCGCTGCCAGGTCAGCGTCGAACAGGGTGTGCCCCACCACCTCGAGCATCGCGGCAAGGATCCCTGCCTCGGCATCGACCACGGCGCCGGGCCCCGCGGCCTCCCACCGCTGCAGCAGCCGCTCGGCCGCGGCCACCGCCTCCAGCCCCACCGCAGCGGCCCGGTCGTGGTGGAAGGCCGGCTGCATGATCCGGCGGTGCCGCAGCCAGATCTCGCCGTCGCTGGTGAGCAGGCCCTCCCCGGTGACCGCGGCCAGCGCGCCGTACTGGACGGTGCGCTTGCCGTACCCGCGGTGGTTGTCCTGCAGCACGCGGCGGGCGCCGGCCGGGTCGTTGACCAGCAGCGCGGGGGTGCGCGGCAGCGGGAACGCGACCAGGTCGCCGTAGCGCGCCACGGTGGCGGCGAGGAAGCCGAGCGGGTCGGACAGGATCCGCGGGACGGCCCGCACCATGTCGGCCGGCAGCGGTCCGTCCACCGGCAGCACGGTGTAACGGGCGTTGCGGCGCGGTCCGGCCGCCGACGGCGGGGCGGTCACGGGGCCGGGCAGCTCACAGGTAGAGGCCGGTCTGGCCGTCATCCACCCGGGGGGCGGCGACGGCGTGGATGTCCCGTTCCCGCAGCAACACGTACTGCGTCCCGTGCAACTCCACCTCGGCACGGTCGGCGGGGTCGTACAGCACGCGGTCGCCGACCTGCACCTGCCGCACGTGCTGGCCGGTCGCGACGACCCCGGCCCAGGCCAGCCGCCGGCCCACCTCCGCCGTCGCCGGTATCACGATTCCGGCGGTGGAGCGACGCTCGCCGCCCTCGCCCTCGGTGGAGACCAGGACGCGGTCGTGGAGCATGCGGATCGGCAGCCGATCGGCGGCCTGCAGGTCGGTGCGGGTCGGGCTCACGCCCGGAACGCTACCGCGCGGCACACCGGGGACGCGGTAGACCCCGCCTGGCGGGGATCAGCGCGAGCGACGGCGTGCGCGCCACACCAGCAGGGCCACTGCGGTGAACGCGACGCCGACCGCGACCAGCCGCTCCACCCGCCAGCCACCGTCCTCGGTACGGGTCGCCGCGCGCAGCCGGGACGCCGCGCCGCCGGCCCCGCGACGGGCCAGCTCACCCGGGCGGGCCCGGGCTGCGAGCTCCTCGACGGTCGCCACCAGGTGGGTGCGGCGTTCCTCGATCAGGCGGACCAGGGCCTCGGGCTCGGTGGGCAGCGCGACGGCGTCCGGCTCGCCCGGGCCCCGCAGTTGCTCGCCCATCGGTGCCCCTCCTCACGACGGACCGACCGCCCGGCCCCGATCCCGGGACCTTCTCCAGGAACCCTAGGCCGTGGCGGGGCACCGAGTCGACCGCGCGCCCGGCATCACCCCGATGCCTGCCCCGTCCCGGGCCGGTGGGCAAGCCCGTCCCGGGCCGCTGGCCCTGCCCGTCCTAAGGTGGTGCGCGCGCACGGCGCCCGCCCCGCGCAGCCCCATCGTCCGGCGCCCGTCCCTCCCAGGAGCACCCGTGCCCCAGCTGACCCCCGGCGACACCGCCCCCGACTTCACCCTGCCCGCCGCCGACGGCGCGCCGGTGACCCTGTCCGCGCTGCGCGGCCGGCACGTCATCGTCTACTTCTACCCGGCGGCGATGACGCCCGGGTGCACGAAGCAGGCCTGCGACTTCCGCGACAGCCTCGGCGGCCTGCAGGCGGCCGGCTACGCAGTACTCGGCATCTCCCCCGACAAACCGGCGAAGCTGCAGCGCTTCATCGACCGCGACGGGCTGACCTTCCCGCTGCTGTCCGACCCCGACCACGTGGTGATGCACCAGTGGGGGGCCTGGGGCGAGAAGACGCTCTACGGCCGGAAGCTCATCGGCGTGATCCGCTCCACCGTCGTGATCGCCCCCGACGGCAGCGTGGAGCTGGCCCGGTACAACGTCAGGGCGACCGGACACGTCGCCGCGCTGCGCAAGGCGCTCGGGGTCTGATCCGCCGCCGGCACCCGTCGCGTACCCTGGCGGCGCGCGGGAGTGGTGTAAATGGCAGCCACGCAGGACTTAGGTTCCTGTGCCTTCGGGCGTGCGGGTTCGACTCCCGCCTCCCGCACCGGCGAGGGGGGCCGGCGGGCGGCGCCGGCGGGCGACTGGACGGCCCGGCGGCGGCGGGGTTGACTGCGCGCGTGGGGCAGGCCGACATCGTGCTGTACGCAGCGGCGGGCAAGACCGGGCGCGCGGTGGCCTCGGCGCTGGCGCGCCGAGGCGTTCGCGCGGAGCGGATCCGGCGCCTGGTCCGCCCAGGCGGCGCCGATCCGGGTGGCCATCCGGTGGACCTGCGCGATCCCGCGGCCGTCACCGCGGCCGTGGCGGGGGCCGGCGTGGTCCACGTGGTGGCGCCCAACCTGCATCCCGACGAGCCCGGCATCGTCGGCACGGCGCTGACGGCCGCGCTGGCCGCGGGCGTGCCACGGCTGGTCTACCACTCGGTGCTGCGCCCCGGCCTGCGCGCGATGCCGCACCACTGGGCCAAGCTCGAGGCGGAGGAACTCCTGTGGTCCGGCGGGCTCGAGGTCACGGTGCTGCAGCCGTCCGCCTACACCCAGAACCTGGTCGGCTGTGTCGAGGGCGGCCGACTCGTGGTGCCGTACGCGATCGACGTCCCCTTCTCGCTGGTGGATCTCGCCGAGGTCGCCGAGGTGACCGCAACGGTGCTCACCGAGCCCGGGGTGCACGCGGGCGCCAGCTACGAGCTCGCCGGCCCGGTCGCGACGGTGGCCGAGGTCGCCGCCCGACTCGGACTTCAGGCCGGGCGCCGGCCGCTGCCCGCACCGCCGGAGCCGGCGGATCAGGCCACCAGGGCGCTGCACGCCATGTTCGACTGGTACGACCGGCACGGGCTGGCCGGGAACCCGCGGGTGCTGGAGTGGCTGCTCGGCAGGGCACCGCGCGAGCCGCACGCCGTGCTGGCCGAGGCACTGTCGGCCTGAGGGACCTGCGGGCCCGCGCGCTCTACCCGCGGGACGCCTCGGCGCGCGCCTGCGTCAGCGCGGCGGCCACCTCCTGCTCGCGCAGCCGCTGGAACAACGACTCGGGCATTCCGGCGATGTCGTCCAGCGCCGCTACCACCGCCCGGTCGTAGGCGCGGTCGTACCCGAAGCTGATGATCGCGCCGACGGTGGAGGTGAGCCGGCCGAACGCCTCGATCAGGGCCTCGCCCCGCGCCCGGTCGATGTCCAGCTGGGCCACCTTCTCCGCGACGAGGGCGGAGACGAACCCTGCCATCGCGAGCATCATCGGGTTGCTCACCTTGCGCGCGACGTGCACCAGGCCGACCATCGCCATCCAGGCGAAGTACTGCTCGTCGAGCGGGCCGCCGACGGTGCGCCGCCACCAGTAGGCCAGCGTCAGCTCGCGGTCCCCGCGCTCCCCCGCGACGAACACGGCGCTGGTGGCCGGGTGGGCGAACACCGTGTCGTAGAACCGCTTGACGACGTCGGGCTCCAGCGCCAGCAGGGGGTCCCTGAACTCCTGGATCAGCCGCGCGTCGGACTCACGGAACCGGCACTCCGGCGGGATCTGGGCAAACGCCGAGCGGGCGACCTCGATCATGCTTTCCATTGCTGCTGCCTCCACCACTACCGCAGGACCTGGCTGACCAGGGCGGACGCCGTGCGCGCCTCGATGCGCATCAGGCCCAGGTTCGAGCTGACCGGACCCGACAGCACCAGCACGGCCTTCTCACCGGCGGAGTACACCACCAGGTAGCCGTAGTCACCGCGGACGACGGCTTCGTGCAGACCGCCGAGGTTCGTCCGCTCGGTGATCCGCTTGCCCAGCCCGAGCGCGGTCGCCGCCATCGCGGCGATCTTCTCCGACTCCGCCTCGGGGAAGTCGTGGGCGATCGACAGCCCGTCCGTCGAGGCGATCATCACGCCGTGCAGTTCCGGAATCGAGCGCCGCATGTCGTAGATGACGCGCGCCAACTCCTCTTGCTTGCTCATTCCCGACCCTCCATGTGCCTCGGGCTGGGGCGGTTGCCCCGAGCCCCGGTCAAGTCCGAAACTCCCTGCGGTCGACTCGAAGACAGACACGCCATCGTCACCCTTCTCGGTCGGGTCGGGATCCGCCGCCACGTTCCGCGCAGGCTCGATCACGTCCTCATCGGTCACTGTTTTCTCGGGCCCGTCGGGCCCGTGCGGCCCGTCGGCCCCGTCGGGCCCGTCCGGCGGACCGGAGTGCGACCCGTCGGGCCCGTCCGGCGGACCGGAGTCGGGCCCGTCCGGCGGACCGGAGTCCGGCCCGTCGGCGGCCGGGACGGCACTGCGGCGGCCCAACCAGCCGGGATTGCGTACGTACGGGCGAACCAGCCGGGACAACGCACGACCATGTTCCGGATCGTCGAGTTGACCCGGCACGCGTCCGCCTTCCCTCACCTTCGCTGGTCGAGCCAGGCTGACAGGGCCATCCCCACGGAGATGACCTCGAACCGGGCCGCCCCAGCAAGACATGAAGCGGCCGCGACTGTCAATGGCCGATCAACGGCTTTGCTCCGGATGGGCGCCAGCCTGCCCCGCACAAAACGCCCGCAGCCGGACAATGGCCCATGCCGCGCGATCCTCGCTCCGGAACAGGCACGATCCGCCCGGACGGAGCCTGTTCCGCTCACGCGGGCACACCGTAGGCTGCACCGGGCAGCTGCCACACCCCGCTCATGATCGTCGAGATACTCACCGCCCGGCAGCCGTGGTCCACCGGCGACCTGGCGGCCGGCCCGAGGGACGGACAGTGCAAGCCACAGCCGTAGAACGGACACCCGGCGCAGGCGCGACCCGCTCCCGTCGGGGCGTCACCGTCGTCGCGGTCGTCGTGCTGGCCGCCTTCGTGGCGGGCGGGTCGCTGTGGACGGTGTGGAGGACGGAGAACGACCTCACCACCCGCTCGCAGGCCGCGCTGACAGCGGCCGGCATCGCCGTGACGGTCCACTACCAGGGCCTTGACGCCGTCCTCACCGGCACCGTCACCGGCGGGCGCGAGGCAGCCGACGCCATCGGAGTGGTGGCCGAGGTCGCCGGCACCCGGCACGTCAGCTCGCAGCTGGGTTTCGGCACCACCGCCTTCCCTGAGGCCCCGACCACCTCCGGCGAGGCGACGGACCCCGCAGCCGGTCCCCCCGGCGTGACGCTGCCTTCCGGCACCATCACCTTCGCCACCAACGACGCCAGGCTGTCGGCGGGCGTGCGGACCTACCTCGCCACGGTGGCCTCCTTCCTGGTCGCCAACCCCGGCGTCCTGCTGGTGGTGAAGGGACACTCCGACAACGTCGGCACCGACGAGGTGAACTGGGCGCTGTCCAAGCAGCGCGCCGCCGCCGTGGCCGGGTACCTGCAGTCGCGGGGCGTGCCGCCGGACCGGCTGCGCACCGAGGCGTTCGCGGCGACCACGCCCGTCGCACCCAACGACACCCCACAGGGTCGCGCGGCCAACCGCCGGGTCGAGCTGGCGATCGAGGAGGCCCCCTGATGCTCGACGGACTCAGCTACCTGTTCGGCCAGGTCAGCGTGCTGCTGCTGGTGGCCCTGGGACTCGGCATCCTGGCCGGCCGGTTCGTCTGGCCGGCCCGCGCGGGCGCGGCCCGAGGGCCCCACGACACCGCCGCGCCCGGCCCTGCGGGCACCGCCTCCCCGGCCACCCACCCGGTCGGCTCATCCGCACCGGCAGCCGCGGGCAGCTTCGTCGCCGGCGGCGCCGGAACACCGCACGCGCCCGCGGTGGGCTCCCCCGGCCCGGCGCCGGGGGCCCCGCCGCAGGGGGGCGACGACCGCAGCGGCGGGCAGCTGGCGCAGGCAGAAGCGGTGCTCGGGGAGACCCGCCGCCGGCTGGCCCAGGCAGACGCCGAGGTGATGCGGCTGCGCGCCCAGGCCCAGGCGCTCGCCGACCAGAAGGAGGCCGAGATGGGCCGGCTGGAGAGCGGGGCGATCGCTGCCCTCGAGTCGACGATCAGCGCGCACGGCGAGCGGGTGGCCGCGCTGGAGGTCCAGCTGCGCGCGGCCGAGGAAGCCGCCCGCTCCCAGGACCAGCAGCTCGACGCCGAGCGCCGGCGCTCCAGCCAGCTGCAGGCGGCGCTGGCCGAACGCGACGAACATCTGGCCACCCTGACGGCCGGCATCGACGAGCGGGAACGCTCCGGGCGCGCCTCCCGGCCGGAGACCGACCCGGCACGCTGACCGGCGGCGGCTACTCCTCGACGGTGGCGACGGCCAGCGCGGCGTCGGCCACCTCCTGCTCGGGGTGGCGGCGGAGGCGGCGCACCCGCACCCGCCACGGCGACGACCAGCCCGCGGCGGGCCCCAGCTCCGCGGTGACGTGCACCGCCAGCAGCCCGCCGGCGAGCCCCCCGCGCTCAGCCAGGGCGTCCAGCCCGGCGGCCGCCTCGGCGGGGTCCCAGCCGCTGCGGCCGAGCGTGCGGCCGATCCCGACAGCCGCGATCGGCCGGTCCCGCAGCAGGTCGGCCAGGCCGAGCAGCCGGTCGGCGAACTGCGGCCCCGGCCAGGCCAGGGTCGCCGCCAGCCGGGCCGCGGCGGGGACGAACGAGGGTCGCTCGGCCAGCAGCTGCACCAGCGCTCGCACCGGGCCGGGGTTGCGCCGGGCAACCGCCGGGCGGGCGCCCAGACCCGCCACCAGATGCTCCACCCTGCGCCGCGCCGGCAGGTCGCGCAGCGGCTGCGCGTCGGGGTCCGCGCCGGTCACGGCCAGCAGGGCGGCGACCGCCTCGGGCAGCAGCCCGGGCGTCCCCGTCCACACCGCCGGGGTGAGGGCCGCCGCAGCCGCCGACCGCCAGGTCTGCCCGGCACCGAGGTCGGCCAGCTGGGCGACCAGCGTGGCCCGCGCGTCCGGCGCCCAGGGCGCCCACTCGGCCAGCGCGGCCAGCGCGGCCCGGCGCAGTTGCGGATCGGGATGCCCGGCCAGCCGGGTCACCAGTTCCGCGCGGAAGCGACGGTGCCGGGGCGCGAACCGGTAGGGCCCGGGCCGCAGCAACGTGGCGGCGACCTCCCGCTCGCCGGCGGCCGCCGCCTCCAGCACCGCCCCGACCCGCTCCTCACCCGCCCAGGACTGCAGCGCCTGCGCCACGGCGGCGCGCAGATCACGATGCACACCGGGGGTGTCCCAGGCGGCGAGCAGGGCGTCGAGGGCACCCTCGGGGCGGGCCGCCGCGAGCAGCAGGGCTGCCTCCTTGCGGGCCTGTAGCGTCGGCCCGGTGGCGAGCAGGTCGATGCACGGCCGCGCCGCGCGCTGCGGCGGCAGCCGGCGCAGGCACCCCGCCACGGCGGGGACCGCGGTGCGGGCCAGCTCGCCGTGGGCGTGGCCGAGCAGCACCGGGAGGGCGGCGGCGGGATCGCCGCCGCGGCCCAACCCCGCCAGCGCGGCCTCGGCAACCAGCGCGTCACCGCCGTCGACGAAGCGGGCGACGTCGGCCGGCAGCGTGCCCGGCAGGCCGGCCAGCAGCTGCACCAGCCGGGCGCGCTCGACCCGCGCCAGCTTCGGGTCGCCGATGCCCAGCTCCAGCACTGCCACGTAGCGGCGGATCCGGGCGGGCGTCCAGCGCGCCACCAGCACCGGCGCGAGCACCGGCACCCAGCGGGCCCGGCCGGTGCCGAAGCGCCCCCGCAGCGGGCGGCCGGCCAGCAGCACCGCGTCGACCACGTCGGGGCGGCGCCCGGCCACCACGGCGAGCACCGGCGGCAGCGTCACCAGCGAGGGGTCACGGGCCACCAGCTCGGCGGCCCGCTCGGCCCGGCCCGCCGGGGGCTGCAACCACAACTCCACCGCGGCCCGGACCACCCCGTCGTCGCTCACCTCGCTCGCCCGCCGGAGCAGCTCCTGCACGTCCGGCAGCACCCAGCCGCGCCGCCCCAGCGCCCGCGCCACCGCGAGCAGCGGCCCCGCCCTACCGCGGTCCAGATTCGCCTCCAGATAGGGCTGCAGCCGGCGCAGCACCTCCCGCTCGCGGCCCCGGGGCAGCAGCTGCCACCGCCCGCCGATCGGCTCGGCCCCCTGCCAGCCGGCCAGCCGCTCCACGGTGTCCAGGGCCCAGCCCAGCAACGGCTGCCCGCCCTGCTCGGCCGCGGAGTACGCGAGCACTCCGAAGACCAGGTCGTGCACGCTGCGCCGGGTCTGCCACGAGCAGTCGGGGGCATCCATCGCGCCCCTGACCAGGGCATCCAGCGCCGCCTCGGCGGAGGCCGGGTACAGCGCGGGGCGCACCCCGGCGACCAACGCGGCGAGGGCGCGCGAGCGCACCGGGTCGCGCTCGTTCCGCAGCCGCGCCAGTACCCCCAGCAGGTCCGCGACCACCGCCGGGTCCCCGCTGCGGCCCGCGCAACCGGCCAGCGCCGCGTAGCCGGCCGCCCGCTCGTCGGCGTCAGCGGCGCCCAGCGCCTCGAGCAGCACCGGGCGGGCCAGCGACCAGGGCAGCACCGCGGTGACCCGCCAGCGCTGCACCGGTTCCTCGGCCAGGGCCGGGAGCGCGAGCATCCGCTCCGCCTCCCGCTGCCGGCGGGCCGCCGGCAGCAGCAGCAGCACGTCCTCGTCCAGCAGCACCGCGGACAGGTCGCGCCCGGCGTGGGCGAGGTCGAACACCGCCGCCCGGCGGGCGGGAGGGACCGCGCGCAGCACCCGCAGCAGCAGCCCCGGATCGGGCCCGCTCGCCCGCAGCAGGTCACCCAGGTCGGCATCGGGCAGGGCCGCCAGCCGCTGCCGGGCCCGGCCGCCCGCCCTCCAGCCGGTCAGTGACCGGGAGGCCTCCCGGTCGGCGAGCAGCAGCCGGACCACCCGGGCCGCGTCGACGCCGAGCAGCCGGGTGAGCGCCGCGCGCAGCGGCAGCGGCAGCCCGCCCGGAGCACCCCGCTCCCACAGTTCCAGCAGTGCACCGGGGCGATGCCGGGCGAGCGCACCGACCAGCCGCGAGGAGCGCGCCCACCAGACGGCACGCGCCTCCGGGCCGAGGGCGTCGAGCTCGGCGGCGGCGTGCTCGAGCACGGCCTCCGGTCGTCGCAGCAGGAAGGCCGACCAGCCCGTGACCGCGTAGCCGAGTTCCGGCAGCAGACGCCGCACGGCCGCGGGCGAGCAGGCAGGCAGCAGCCCTGCCGCCTCGACGTCACCACGCAGCTCGCGCACCTGCTCGAGCACCCGCTCGGCGAGCGACGGATCGGCATGGCGGCGCAGCCAGGCGTACAGCCTGCCGCGCAACACCGCCGGGGCGGTCCACAGCCGCTCCGCAACCAGCTCGGCGGGCAGGTCGGGGCAGCGCAGCGCCGCCGCCACCACCGCCGGATCGGGGTCGTGCAGGGCGGCGGCCAGGTGCACGAGGTCACCGCCCGCGCGCGCCAGCCGAACCGCGAGCCGGCGGGCATGGGCCCGCCCGCCGCCAGCCCGGCGAGCAGCGCCGACCGCTGCGGCGCTTCCAGTCGGCGGCCGAGTTCCGCCAGCCGCCGCGCCACCGCCTCAGGGGCGAGCGGCTCCAGCTCGGCGAGCAGCCGGTCGGTGGGGTTGGTGATCACCCGGGCATTCTGCCCCGCCCGCAGGGGCGGTGCGGTCGGCCGTCCACAGCGCTTCCCCGATCACGCCACGTCGACGCTGATGGTGTGCCAGCCGGTCGCCCCGTCCGGTGGCAGGCGGCGCCTGCACCCGGTCTGCACCGCACCCGTGCCGTCGGTGGCGCGCACCTGCAGCTGGTGCCGCCCGGGCGTGGCGTCCCAGCCGAACACCCACTGCCGCCAGGTGTCCGGCCCGGGGACGGCCGCGAGCCGGGCCTGCTGCCAGCCGCCGCCGTCGACCCGGACCTCGCACCCTGCGGATGCCCGCGGTGCTGGGCCCAGGCGACCCCGGCCACCGCGACCCGGCCGGCGGCGACCCGGGCGCCGTCGCGCGGGACGTCGATGCGCGAGGAGGTCTTGACCGGCCCCAGGGCGGACCAGCCGCGGCGGGTCCAGTAGCGCGTGGCCCGGTCGAAGCGGGTCACCTCCAGGTCGACCACCCACTTGGTCGCCGACACGTAGCCGTAGAGCCCCGGCACCACCATCCGCACCGGGAACCCGTGCTCGACCGGGAGCGGGTAGCCCGTTCATCCCGACGGCCAGCAGCGCGTCCGGCCGTCGAGCAGCACGCCGAGCGGGGTGGACCGGCGGTCCAGCCGTCCGCGCTGGTGGACAGCACCATGTCCGCGCCCGGCTGCGGCCCGGCCTCGGCGCAGCAGGTCCGCAGCGGCAGGCCGAGCCAGCGGGCGTTGCCGATCAGGTTGCCGCCCACCTCGTTGGACACGCAGGTCAAGGTGACGTCGTGCTCGACCAGGGGCGCGGCGAGCAGGTCGGCGAAGTCGAGCCGCACCTCCCGATCGACCATCCCGTGCAGGCGCAGCGTCCAGTCCTGGGCCCGCACCCGGGGCGCCAGCAGCGCCGTGTCGATCCGGTAGAACTGCGCATCGGGCACCCGGAACGGCGCCACCCCGGGGACACCCACCTCGACGCCGGACGACAGCGCCGGATCCGGGGCCGCCGGCGGCGGCAGCTTCACGGCCGCCCGGGAGGCGTCCGCGCCGTGCAGCGCGCGGCCCACGCCGGCGCCCGCCACGGCGGCGACCCCGCCCGCGGCGGCGAACCCCACGGCCGCCTGCAGCACCCCCCGGCGGGCAGGACCGGGCAAGGCGGCGGGCGCCACCCCGGTGATCGCGGCGGGACGGCCCCGGCGGGCGACGGCGACGAGGGCACCGGCGCCCGCGAGGGCCCCCACGACGCTCGGCAGCGCCGCGGTGAGCGGGGCGGACGGCCGGGTTGCCGCGGCGGCGGCCGCGAGCGCCCCGAGACCCACCACCACGGCCGGCGCGGAACCGGGCCGGGTCCGCACCAGCACGCCCGCGAGGGCGCACACCAGCGCCGCCACCAGCGCGGCGACCCCGAGCAGCACCTGCTTGTCGTGGGTGCCGAAGGCGGAGATCGCCGCCTCCTTCAGCCAGCCGGGGGTGGCGTCGACGAAGACCGCGCCCAGGGCCACCACCGGGGCGTAGGCGGGCCCCACGACGCCGGCGACCAACTGCGCGGCGCCGAGCCCGGCAGCCCCGGCGGCCAGCCCGACGCCCGCCCAGGTCATCCGGCCAGGGCCCGCCTCGGCATCGACGTCGGGGGCCGGCTGCCTGCCGGTGGCGGTGTCCACCTCCCCAGCATGGGACACCCGGGGAAGGTCGGCCTTACCAAGTGGTGACGTCCGCGGCGGGGCTGCACTCCCCCGGCGGGGTGCTACCCCGCGGGCGGTGCGACGCCGACCAGGGCCCGCAGGTGGACCGCCAGCGCGCGGAAGGCGCGGCCGCGGTGGCTGATCGCGTTCTTCTCCGCGGCGGACAGCTCCGCGGTGGTCCGCCCCTCGCCGTCCGGGACGAAGATCGGGTCGTAGCCGAACCCGTTGCTCCCGCGCGGGGCGCTGGTGAGGGTGCCGTCCAGCCGCCCCTGCGCCACCCGCTCGGCTCCGCCGGGCAGCGCCAGCGCCGCGGCGCAGACGAAGTCGGCGCCGCGGTGCTCGGGGGCGACGTCCGGCAGCTGGGCCAGCAGCAGCTCCAGGTTCGCCGCGTCGTCGCCGTGCCGGCCGCACCAGCGCGCGCTGAAGACCCCGGGCGCCCCGCCGAGCACGTCGACGCACAGCCCGGAGTCGTCGGCGACGGCGGGCAGCCCGGTGGCGACGGCCACCGCCTGCGCCTTGAGCAGCGCGTTCTCGGCGAAGGTCACACCGGTCTCGGCGACGTCCGGCGAGCGTCGGGGAACTGCTCCACCCCGAGGATCTCGATGCCCTCGAGCCCGGCCGTCGGCGAGGATCCCGCGCAGCTCGGCGACCTTGTGCGGGTTGTGCGTGGCCAGCACCAGCCGGGCGGGCACCACCGCGGGGGGCCCGGCGCTCGTCCCTGCAGGGCCTGCTGCTGCAGCCGGGCGAGCTCGGTGCACCCGCCGAGGGCGAGGTCGAGCAGCACGTCCAGCTCGGCCCGGTCGAACGGCGCGCCCTCGGCGGTGCCCTGCACCTCGACGAACCGCCCGTCGCCGGTCACCACGACGTTCATGTCGGTGTCGGCGCGGACGTCCTCGTCGTAGCACAGGTCCAGCATCGGCGAGCCGTCGATGATGCCCACGCTGACCGCCGGCGACCGAGTCCAGCAACGGCCGGGCGGCGGCCTTGACGCAGCTTGCGCTCGCGGGCCCAGCGATGGCGTCGGCCAGCGCCACGTAGGCGCCGGTGATGGCGGCGGTGCGGGTGCCGCCGTCGGCCTGCAGCACGTCGCAGTCGAGCACGATGGTGTTCTCGCCGAGCGGCTGGTGTCGATCACCGCGCGCAGGCTGCGGCCGATCAGCCGGGAGATCTCGTGGGTGCGCCCGCCGATCCGGCCCTTCACGGACTCGCGGTCGGAACGGGTGTTGGTGGCGCGCGGGAGCATCGCGTACTCGGCGGTCACCCAGCCCTGCCCGTGCCCTTGCGCCAGCGCGGCACACCCTCGGTGAAGCGGCCGCGCACAGCACCCGGGTGCTGCCGAACTCGACCAGCACCGAGCCCTCGGCGTGGTCGAGCCAGTTCCGGGTGATGCGGACCTCGCGCAGCTGGTCCGGTGCGCGGCCGTCGGAGCGCACGGACACGGCGGCGGTGGTCGGGTCAGGCCATGCCCCGAACCCTACGGGTGGACGGCCCGCGACGACGCGGCGGGCCCGCGGCGCACTCAGACGATGTGCACGGCGCCCGGGCGGGCCAGCTCCACCGGACCGGGGTAGGCCGAGAGCGCCTCGGCGAGCACGACGGCCGGGTCGTTCCAGGCCGGCAGGTGGGTGAGCAGCAGCCGGCGCCACCCCGGCCGCCGCGGCCGCCTGGCCGGCCCGGCGCCCGGTGAGGTGGATGCCCGCGCTCGCCGTCGCGGCCCTCGCTGAAGGCGGCCTCCGCGAGCAACAGGTCGGCGCCGGCGGCGAGCGGCAGCAGGCCGGCGCAGGCGTCGGTGTCGCCGGTGTAGGCGAGCACGGTCGTCCGCCCCGCTGCGCCTCGTGCTCGACCCGCAGCCCGTAGGACTCCACCGGGTGGTTCACCCGCAGCGCGCGTGACCCGCAGCGGGCCGACCTGCACCGGCTCCCCGGCCGTCCACTCGCGGAAGTCGTAGTCGCCGGCCAGGTGGTCCTCGCCGTCGCTGCCGTAGGCCTGCCGCAGGCGCTCCAGGGTGCCGGTCGGGCCGTACACCGGCAGCCGCGCGGCCCGCCGCCGGGTCGGGGTGGTAGCGCAGCGCGACGTAGAGCCCGCACAGGTCCAGGTAGTGGTCGGGGTGCAGGTGGCTGAGCAGCACGGCGTCGAGGTCGTGCAGTCCGGGCCGCGAACAGGTGGCGCTGCAGCGGCCCGAGCGCGCCGTTGCCCAGGTCCAGCAGCGACGCTGCCAGGTGCGCCCGGCCCGTCCTCGGCCTGCACCAGGTAGCACGAGGCGGGCGAGCCGGGGCCGGGGAAGGAGCCCGAGCAGCCCCGATCACCACGAGCTTCACGCGAAGACCCCGGCGTGCTCGACTGCCGTCACCTCGGGCCCGAGGAAGCGGCGGGCGAGCCGCGCGAACGGCTCCGGGTCGCCGGTGGCGAGGAAGCGGTGCGGCGGGCGCGGGCAGGTCCGCCGAGCGCACCAGGTCGTGCGCGACCAGGGTGCGGTAGACGTCCTTGGCGGTCTCCTCGGCGCTGGTGACCAGGCGTCACCTGCTCGCCCATGACGTAGGAGATGACGCCCGTCAGCAGCGGGTAGTGGGTGCAGCCGAGGACGAGCGTGTCCACCCCGGCGGCCCGCACCGGGTCGAGGTAGCGCGTGCGCCACGGCGAGCACCTCGGGGCCACCGGTGACCCCGCGCCTCGACCAGCTCGACGAAGCGCGGGCAGGCCTGGGTGGTGAGCTCCAGCTGCGGGGCGGCCGCGAACGCGTCCTCGTAGGAGCGGGAGGCGATGGTGGCCCGGGTGCCGATGACGCCGACCCGCCGTTGCGGGTGGCCGCGGCCGCCCGGCGCACGGCGGGCTGGATCACCTCGACCACGGGGACGTCGTAGCGCTCGCGGGCGTCGCGCAGGACGGCGGCGCTGGCCGAGTTGCAGGCGATGACGAGCAGCTTCACCCCGCGGTCGACCAGGTCGTCCATCACCTCGAGGGCGTGCGCGCGCACCTCGGCGATGGGCTTGGGGCCGTACGGGCCGTGGGCGGTGTCGCCGACGTAGAGCACCGACTCGTGCGGCAGCTGGTCGAGGACGGCCCGCGCGACGGTGAGCCCACCGACCCCGCTGTCGAAGATCCCGATGGGTGCGTCGGTCACGCGGCGAGCCTAGAGCCCCGCCCGCCGCCGCGTCCCGCCGCCCCGTCCCGCCGGCCGGTCAGCGCCGCCGCGGCCGCAGCGTCGCCAGCGCCCCGATGAGGTTCTCCTGCCACCAGGTCAGGACGTCGTACAGCGCGGCGGTGGCCAGCCGCGGGTCGTCGGGGTCGCCGCCGCGGCGGAGCACGTCGGCGATCACGTCGGCGTCCTCGTCGGTGCGCAGCCCGAGCCGCTCGCCGAGCACCAGCCGCAGGTCGGTCAGCCCCTTCGCCAGCGCGCGGGCCTCCTCCTGGTCCAACGTCACCGGTGCCTGGCGGCGCAGCGCGCTGCCGGCGATGGACAGCGCCGCCCGCTTGCGGGAGCGCAGCCCGTGCTCGGTCAAGCGGCGGAACTCCGCGGCGGCTCGGGGTCGCTGCGGTGCGCCAGCGGCAGCAGCCGGGCCAGCGCCGGGTCGCGCTCCGCGGCCGGCTCCCCGCCACCGTCGGCGGCACCTGGCCCGTCCTGCCCGGAACCCTCACCCGCGAAGGCCTGCGCCCCGGGCCCGGCGCCGGGCGACCCGCCCGCGGCGTTGAAGCGACGCAGCTCGGGCAGGTCGTGCGGGTCCAGCCCGAGCAGGGACGCCAGCGGGTCCGCCGCCTCCTCGTCGTCGAGGCCGGCGGCGAGGAGCTGGCCGACCTGCTCGAACAGGCCCGCCAGCAGCTCGCGCTCGTCGGCCGCGAGATCCACCCGCAGCCGACCGCGCTCGGCACGGAAGGGCCGGCCCATCAGCGCCACCCCGGTGCGCCGGTGCCCGCGGCCCGAACCGGCACGGACATCACGACTGCTTCTGGAAGGTGGCCCACAGCCCGTACTCGTGCAGGGCCTCGGTGTCGCGTTCCATCTCCTCGCGGCTGCCCGCGGCGACCACGGCGCGGCCCTTGTGGTGCACGTCCATCATCAGCCGCTCCGCCTTCTGCTTCGGGTACCCGAAGTAGGCCTGGAACACGTAGGTGACGTAGGACATCAGGTTCACCGGGTCGTTCCAGACGATCGTCACCCAGGGGACGTCGGTGCGCAGCCCCTGCTGAAGGTCAGGCTGCTCGAGCTCCACCGGCGAGACCGACACGGCTCCCACTGTAGTTGCGCCCCGCCCCGGTAGTTGCGCCCCGGCCCCGCCCACCGCCGGCCGGCCCCGGACCCGGCCCCGGTTAGGCTCGCGGGCGTGACCGGCACCCGCGCCCAGGCGCACACCTCGGCGGCGCTCCCGTCGACGGCGCTGCTGACCGACCAGTACGAGCTGACCATGGTCGAGGCGGCCCTGCGCAGCGGCGCGGCGTCCCGCCGGTGCGTCTTCGAGGTGTTCGCCCGCAACCTGCCCGACGGGCGCCGCTACGGCGTCGTCGCCGGGGTCGGGCAGGCTGCTGGAGGCGCTCACCCGCTTCGTCTTCGAGGACGACGAGCTGGTCGCGCTCGAGGAGACCGGCGTGGTCGACGCCGAGACGCTGCGCTGGCTGTCGCGCTACCGCTTCGGTGGCAGCATCTGGGGCTACGGCGAGGGCGAGTGCTTCATGCCCGGCTCGCCGATCCTCGTCGTGGAGGGCACCTTCGCCGAGGCGGTGGTGCTGGAGACGCTGGTGCTGTCGGTGCTCAACCACGACAGTGCGATCGCCGCGGCGGCCAGCCGGATGACGGCGCACGCCGCGGGCCGGCCGTGCCTGGAGATGGGCTCGCGGCGCACCCACGAGGAGTCCGCCGTGGCGGCGGCCCGCGCCGCCTACCTCGCCGGCTTCGCCGGCACGAGCAACCTGGAGGCCGGGACGCCGCTACGGCATCCCCACCATCGGCACCGCGGCCCACGCCTTCACCCTGCTGCACGACGACGAGCGGGCGGCCTTCGCGGCGCAGGTGGACTGCCTCGGTCCCGGCACCACGCTGCTGGTCGACACCTACGACGTGGAGGCCGGGGTGCGCACGGCGGTCGAGGTCGCCGGGACCGGGCTCGGGGCCGTCCGGCTCGACTCCGGCGACCTGCTGGAGCAGGCCCACGCGGTGCGCGCGCAGCTCGACGCCCTGGGTGCGACCCGGACCCGGATCACGGTCACCTCCGACCTCGACGAGCACGCGATCGCCGCGCTGGCGGCCGCCCCGGTGGACGCCTACGGGGTGGGCACCTCGCTGGTGACCGGCTCGGGCGCGGCCACCGCCGGCATGGTCTACAAGCTGGTGGCCCGGCAGGCGCCGGACGGCGGCATGATCGCGGTCGCCAAGCGCAGCCAAGACAAGCGCAGCATCGGGGGCCGCAAGTACGCGAGCCGGCTGCGCGGCCCCGACGGCCGGGCGCAGGCTGAGCTGGTCGCGATCACGCGGCCGCCGGGCGGCGCGGCGGACGCGCGGCCGCTGCTGGTGCCCCTGGTGGAGCGCGGTGAGCCGGTGGGGATCGAACCGCTGCAGGTGGCCCGCGGGCGGCACGCGGCGTCGCTGGCCGAGCTCCCTCCGACCGCCCAGCAACTGTCCCGCGGCGAGCCCGCCATCCCGACGATCATGCAAGCCTGACCCATGCCGGCGCGGGACCGGCACCGGAGCGAGGAGGAGCGATGAGCGTGCGCGCGCTGATCATCGTCGACGTCCAGAACGACTTCTGCGAGGGTGGCTCGCTGGCCGTGGCCGGCGGGGCGGCGGCGGCGGCGGCGATCAGCCGGCACCTGGCGGAGCACGCAGCGGGCTACCCCGCGGTGGTCGCCACCCAGGACTGGCACGTCGATCCGGGCGCGCACTTCGCCGCCGAGCCCGACTGGGTGGACACCTGGCCCGCCCACTGCGTCGCCGGTACCCCCGGCGCGCAGCCACATCCCGCGCTGGACACGAGCGCGGTGCAGGCGTGGTTCACCAAGGGCGAGCATGCGGCTGCCTACTCGGGGTTCGAGGGCGCCACCGGCGGGCCCGGCGAACGCGTCGGGCTCGCGGCCTGGCTGCGGGAGCGCGGCGTCGAGGCCGTGGACGTGGTCGGGATCGCCACCGACCACTGCGTGCGGGCGACCGCACTGGACGCCGTCGCCGCCGGGCTGCGCACCAGGGTGCTGCTCGAGCTGACCGCGGGGGTCGCGGCGGCGACCACCGCCGCGGCGCTGGAGGCGCTCGCCGCCGCCGGGGTCGAACTGGTCGGCGCGCCGGCGGTCGGCGGGTGAGCGCCCCGGGGTCGCTCGCCGGGCTTCCGGGGTCGAGCGCCGATCCGGGGACCGGGCCGTGCGTCGGCGTGCTGTTCGACGGCCTGCTCGACGACACCGGGTCGCTGCCCGCGCACCGGGAACAGCGCGCCGGCGGGCACGGCGACCTGGTCGGCCCCCTGCTCGTGCCCGCCACGGGCGCCGAGGAGTTCGCCGCCGGGCTGGGGTCCGCCGACGGCGGGCCGGCCGACATCGGGCTTCGGGTGCTGCTGGTGGGCGCGGGCGCCCCCGAGCAGGCCCTGCCCGCGCTGGCTGCGGCCCGTGGCCGCTTCCTCGCCGACTCCCGGGTGGACATCGTCGGGGTGCGGGTGCCGGTGCCACCCGCCCCCGAGGCGCGGGCCGCACTTGCGGACCTGCTCGCCGGGCTGGCCTTCGCCGTCCCCGCCTGGCTGGAGCTGGGGCCGGTACCGGGATGGGAGGACGCGCTGGAGGTGCTGGCCGGTGACGGCGCCGAGCACCTGTGCCTGCTGCCCGGGGGCGCGGCGGAGACGGCGGCGATGCTGCGCCGCGCCGTCGACCTCAACCTGACGATGCGGTTGGGGGGCCGGCCCGCGGCGGTGCTGAGCGGGAGCCCGGACACTCCCGACGTGGTCCGGGGCGTGGGCATCCTGAACGCTCTGTGCGCCGTCCGGGCCGCCCTCAACGGTGCCGACGAGCCGCAGCTCGCCGCGGTTCTCGCCGAGACCCGGCCGCAGCCGCTGGTCTCGGCGCTGCGCCGGATGAGCGCGGCCGACGCGGCGGTCACCCGGGCGTTCCTCGCCGGGGTCCCGGTCGCCGCGGTCGGCGCGGTCGCCGCGGAGCTGGTGCGGCTCGACCTGCTCACCGCCGAGGGCTAGCCGGGCCGCCCCGATCCGGCCGGTCAGCGGACGCGCACCACGACCGTTCCCGGCAGCTTGTCGTGCAGGCACTGCCGGCGCGGGTCCCACAGCAGCCACACGCTGTCGAGCAGCCAGTACACGGTGCCGATGGTGGGGCCGATCACCGGGATCGACTGCACCGGCTCACGGGTCAGCCAGCGGGCGAGGGCCTGACCCCAGCTGGGTCGCCCCGGCCCGTCCCAGGGCCGCACCCGCACCCCGACCGCGAGCTTGCCCAGCGTGCCCCCGAACAGATGGGTCAGGGTGACCGAGTAGACCATCCCCACCAGCAACCCGACGAAGGCGTACCGCTCCACCGCCGGGGCCATCACCGGGTCGGTGAGCACGGTGAAGGGGCTCTCCCCCGGCTGGCCCGCGGCGGCGGCCCGGAACGAGGGGCGCAGTGCGTCGACGATCTGCAGCAGCCAGTGCAGCCCGGCGAGCGCGGTCAGCACGCTGGTCAGCATCGAATCGATGATCCGGGCCAGCAGCCGCCAGCCGGGGGCGGCCAGCGGCCGGCCGTCGGGGGTGGTGGGGCCGCGGCGCGCGGGAGCGACGGGCAACAGCCCGGGGTGGCCGCCGGGGCGGGGAGGTTCGGACGGCAAGGAGTAGGGCGGGGGCGCCCAGGGCGAGCGTTCGGGCTGCGGCTGCAGTTCGGGCTGCGGCTGCAGTTCGGGCTGCGGCTGCAGTTCGGGCTGCGGCTGCAGTTCGGGCTGCGGCTGCAGTTCGGGCCGCGGCTGAGGTTCGGGCTGCGGCTGCGGCTGCGGTGAGGTGGGCCGGGCGGCCCCGCCCCCGGCGCGGGCGGCGGGGCGGGTCGCCGCGCTCCACCCGGTCCCGTCCCACCAGCGTTCCAGGGCAGGGTCGGTGACGTCCGGGTACCAACCGGGCTGCGGGGCGGGGGGGCTCACCCGCCTAGCGTGCACCACCGGTTCCGCGCCGCCGCACCGGCCCCGTCACGCGTCACCGGGAAGGTCGAAGATCTTGCCCGGGTTGAGCAGCCCGGCGGGGTCGAGGGCCGCCTTCACGGCGCGGTGCACGGCCAGCGACACCGGCCCGACCTCGCGAGCCAGCCAGTCACGCTTGAGCATGCCCACGCCGTGCTCGCCGGTGATCGTTCCGCCGAGCGCCAGCCCCAGGGCCATCACCTCGCCGAAGGACGTCCGGGCGCGCTCGGTCGCGCCCTGGTCGGCCGCGTCGAAGACCACCGTGGGGTGCATGTTGCCGTCACCGGCGTGCCCCACCACCCCGATGACCAGGCCGTGCCGGGCGGCGATCTCCTCCACCCCGGCGATCAGGTCGCCGAGGCGGTCGCGGGGAACGCAGACGTCGTCGATCAGCGTGGTGCCCAGGGTGTCCAGGGCCATCAGCACCGAGCGCCGGGCGGCGAGCAGCAGGTCCGCCTCGGCGGGGTCGTCGGCCTCGACCACCTCGGTGGCCCGGTGGGCGCGGGCGATCGCGGAGATCGCCGACACCTCGGCCCGGCCCGCCTCTCCCCCGCTGTCGGACTGCCAGATCAGCATCGCGGCGCACTCGTCGGACAGGTCGGAGCGCAGGTAGGAGTTCGCCGCCCGGATCGAGGTGCGGTCCATCACCTCCAGCAGGCTGGGCACGATCCCGGCCGCCACCACCGCGGACACCGTGTCCGCGGCCTCGCGGGCGGAGCCGAACAGGGCGGCGGCGGTCTGCGGCCGGCGGGCGGCCGGCCGCAGCATGAGGGTGGCCTCGGTGATCACCCCGAGAGTGCCCTCGCTGCCGACGAACAGCCGGGTCAGGTCGTAGCCGGCCACCCCCTTCACCGTGCGCCGCCCGGTGCGCAGCACCTCCCCGGAGGCAAGCACCACCTCCAGCCCCAGCACATAGTCGGTGGTGACCCCGTACTTGACGCAGCACAGCCCGCCGGAGTTGGTGGACAGGTTCCCGCCGATCGAGCAGATCTCCCAGCTGGACGGATCGGGGGGGTAGTACAGCCCGTGCCCGGCGACGGCGCGGGACAGGTCCGCGTTGAGCACCCCCGGCTGGGTGACCACCAGCCTGTTCGCCACGTCGATCTCGACCAGCCAGTCCATCCGGGCCGTCGAGACCACGATGCAGCCGTCGATCGCGTTGGCCGCGCCGGACAGCCCGGTGAGGGCGCCCTGCGGCACGACCGGGAGCCCGTGCCTGCCGGCGGTGCGCACGGCGTGCACGACATGCCCGGTCTCGCGGGCGAGCACCACCGCCGCGGGCAGGCCGGCGGGGCAGAACATCGCCCGGTCGTTGCGGAACGACGCCAGCCGGTCAGGGTCGGTGACCACGATCCCGTCGGGCAGGCCCGCCCGCAGATCGGCGACGGCGCGATCGACGACGTCGCGCCCGGAGCCTGCTCCGACGGGCCCCACGTCGCTCTGCGGCTGCATCCCGCCACCCTACGAACCGCCTCCCGCGGCAGCCAGCCCGCGCCGCCCGCCGCGGGGCCCGGAGCCTGCCCCTGCGGGCCTTGTCCCCCCGCTACCGCAGTGGTTCGCTACCGAACATGGCGACGCACGAGGTGACGAACCAGCCGCCCCCGCTGCAGGACTACGACAGCTACGCGGCCGACACCGTGCTGCAGGAGGCGGTGCGGCGGGAGGGCGGCGAGCACGCCGGGCCGGCCCTGCACGAGCTCGGCCGGCTGGCGGGATCGGCGGAGGCGATCGGCTGGGGGTTCGAGGCCGACGCCAACTCCCCGGTGCTGCGCACCCATGACCGCTACGGGCACCGGATCGACGAGGTCGGATACCACCCGAGCTACCACCGGCTGATGGAGGTGGCCGTCCGGCACGGCCTGCACGCGGCGCCGTGGGCGCACCCCACCCCCGGCGGGCACGTCGCCCGCGCCGCCGGATTCCTGCTCTGGACGCAGGTCGACGCGGGAGTCAGCTGCCCGACGTCGATGACGTACGCGGCCGTGGCGGCGCTGCAGGCCGAGCCGGGGCTCGCCGCCCGCTGGGTACCCGCGCTGGGCTCGCGCGGGTACGCGATGGGTCTGCGCCCGGTGGCCGACAAGCCGGGGGCGCTCGCCGGGATGGCGATGACGGAGAAGCAGGGCGGCTCGGACGTGCGCAGCAACAGCACGCTCGCCGTGCCGGCGGGGTCGGACGCCGGAGGGCAGCCCCGGGAGTACCGGCTCACCGGGCACAAGTGGTTCTGTTCCGCGCCGATGTCGGACGCGCTGCTGGTGCTGGGCAACGCCCCGGGTGGCCTGTCGTGCTTCCTGCTTCCCCGGGTGCTGCCCGACGGGACCCGCAACGCGGTGCGGCTGCAGCGGCTGAAGGACAAGCTGGGGAACCGGTCCAACGCCTCGGCCGAGCTCGAACTGGACGGCGCTGTGGCGTGGATGGTCGGGCCCGAGGGGCGCGGCGTGCGCACCATCGTGGAGATGGTCGCGCTGACCCGGCTCGACTGCGTGCTCGGCACCGCGGCGCTGATGCGGCAGGCAGTCGTGCAGGCGATCCACCACGCGGAGCACCGCAGCGCGTTCGGCCGCCGGCTGGTGGAGGCGCCGCTGATGCAGGTCGTGCTCGCCGACCTGGCGATCGAGTCGGAGGCGGCCACCGCGCTGGCACTGCGGCTGGCCGGTGCCGTGGACCGCAGCAGCGGCGTCGGAGGCACCTCCGGCGATCACGATCACGATCACGATCACGAGGCGATGATCCGCCGGATCGGCACCGCCGCCGGGAAGTACTGGGTGTGCAAGCGCGGCCCGACGCACGTCGCCGAGGCGCTGGAGTGCCTCGGCGGCAACGGGTACGTGGAGGAGTCGATGATGCCCCGGCTCTACCGCGAGGCCCCGGTGAACTCGGTATGGGAGGGGTCGGGCAACGTCAACGCCCTCGACGTGCTGCGGGCGCTGTCGCGCACCCCGCAGGCGGGCCAGGCGCTGCTCGAGGAGGTCGCTCCGGCGGCCGGCGCGGACCGCCGGCTGGACGCCTTCATCGCCGCCCTGCGCCGCGACCTCGGCGCGCTGCCTGCGCGGGGAGCCGGCCCCGAGCGCCTCGCCGCCGCCGAACGCGGGGCACGCCGGCTGGTGGAGCGGATGGCCCTGGCGCTGCAGGGCGCGCTGCTGGTGCAGCACTCCCCGGCGGCGGTGGCGGACGCCTTCTGCGCCTCACGACTGGGTGGGGACTGGGGGCACACGCTGGGCACCCTGCCCGAGGGTGCGCAGCTGGCGGAGGTGATCGCCCGCCACTCCCCCTCCGGCGGGTGAGCGGCCGGGGCCGGGCGCGCACCCTCTACCCTGCCGGGATGGCGCTGAGCGACGCGGGCCCGTCCGGCACCCCCGACCCCCGCGACCCGCTCGGGCTGCGCGCCGACGCGCCGCTGCTCGACGGGTGGCTGCGCTTCCTCGACGCCGTCGACGACGGCGACGTCCACCCCTTCACGGTGCCGGGCCACAAACAGCGGACGGAGCTCAGCGGCGAGGTCGTCCGGCTGGACGTCCCGCTGTACGGCGGGGTCGCGCCGATCAAGCAGGCCGACGCGCTGCTCGAGGACGCCGAGTCGCGCGCGGCACAGCTGTGGGGGGCGGGGTGGTGCCGCTTCTCGGTGGGCGGCTCGACGCACGGCAACCAGGCCCTGGCGCTGGCGGTGGGCACTCCCGGGCGCCAGGTGGTGGTCTCGCGCACGCTGCACCGCTCGCTGCTGCTCGGGCTGGTGCTCGCCGGGCTGCACCCGGTGTGGGTGCGCCCCGGCATCGACGCGGCGAGCGGGTTGCCGACCGCCGTCCCGGTGCAGCAGGTGCGGGCGGCGCTCGCCGCGCACCCCGCGGCCTGCGGGGTCTTCCTCGGCGACCCCTCCTACGTCGGCACCGTCGGCGACGTGCGCGGGCACGCGGCGGCGGCGCACGCGGCGGGGGTACCGCTGCTGGTGGACGCCGCGTGGGCGGCGCACTTCGGGTTCCACCCGGGGCTGCCGCCGCACCCGCTCGCCGCCGGGGCGGACGCGCTGGTCACCAGCGCGCACAAGCTGCTGCCGGCGTGCACCCAGGCGGCGCTGGTGCTGGCCCGCCCCGGCCTGCTCGACCCCGACCGGCTGGAGCGCGGCTTCCAGGCCACCCACACCACCAGCCCGTCCGGCACGATCACGGCGAGCACGGACGCGGCCCGGGCGCTGCTGGCCCGGCACGGGGCGCAGCTGTGCGACCGGCTGCTCGACCTGGTGGCGGAGGCCCGCCGCCGGCTGCGCACGGTGGCCGGTCTCGAGGTGCTCGAGGGCACGCTCGCCGACGGCACGGTGGTGGATCCGACGAAGCTCGTGGTGCTGCTCGCGGGCACGGGCGCGCACGGGCACGCCGTGGAGCGCGAGCTGCTCGCCGCCGGGATGCCGGTGGAGATGGCCGACCGCGACGTGCTGATCCCGATCGTGACCCTCGCGGACGACCGCGACAGCCTCGACGCCCTGGTGCTGGCGATCACCGCGGCGGTGCGGGAGCACCGCGGGCGCCCCCGCCGCCCGGCCCCGTCGGCCGCGTGGACGGTGGAGGCGGTGACGGCGCTGCCCCCGCGGGAGGCCTTCTTCGCCGCCCACGAGACGGTCCCGGCGGCGCACGCGGTGGGCCGGGTGAGCGCCGAACTGGTCGCGCCGTACCCGCCCGGCGTGCCGGTGCTCGCCCCGGGCGAGCTGATCACGGCCGAGGCGCTGGCGACGCTGCGGGCGGCCCGCGAGGAGGGCGGGCGGATCGCCTACGCCGCCGATCCGCGGCTGGAGACCTTCCAGGTGGTGGCGTGACGACGGCGACCGCGGTGGTGCATGATGGGCAGGTGACGACCTGCAGCACGTTTAGCTGGTGGCAGCCCCGATAGGGCGGTCACCACCTCGTCGCACCCCGACGGCCGCCCCCGGGCGGCCGTCCTGTCGTCTCCCCGCAGGCGCCGGCGCCGTCCGCCCGGCAGCGACCACCCCACGGCCTGCATCCCGACGGAGACTCCCATGACCGGCACCGCCAGCACCCTCGATCACGCCGTACCCGCCCTGACCGGGCCGGGCCCGTCCGCGGCGGCAGCCGGCACCGCCACGCCACAGCGAACGCGGGTCATCACCGGGCTGACGCCCTCGGGGCGGCTGCACATCGGCAACTACCTCGGTGCGCTCCGCCCGCTCACCGCGCTCGCCGCCGACCCCACCCACGACTGCCTGGTGTTCGTCGCTGACCTGTGCGCGCTCACCACGCCGCACGATCCCGGGGCGGTGCGGGAGCGCAGCCGGGAGCTCGCCGCGACGGTGCTGGCCTGCGGGCTGGACGGGCGGGTACCGCTGTTCGTCCAGTCGGCGGTGCCCGAGCACGCCCAGCTCGCGCAGCTGCTGGAGAGCGTGACCGGGTACGGGGAGGCGGCCCGGATGATCCAGTTCAAGGAGAAGTCCGGTGCCGAGGAGGCCCGCGACTCGGCGCGCCTGTCGCTGCTCACGTACCCGACGCTGATGGCGGCGGACATCCTCGTGCACCGCTGCGACGCCGTGCCGGTGGGCGAGGACCAGCGCCAGCACCTGGAGCTGACCCGCACCCTCGCCCAGCGCTTCAACGGCCGCTACGGCGAGGTGTTCACCGTTCCGCGGGCAATGACGCCGCCGACCGCGGCGCGGGTGCGCGACCTGCGCGACCCGGGCGCGAAGATGGGCAAGTCCGCAGCCACCGCCGGGCACGGGGCAGGGGTGGTGCACCTGCTGGACTCCCCGGTACGGATCGCCGCCGCAGTGCGCCGGGCGGTGACGGACCTCGACCCGGTGCTCGGATACGACCCGGACCTGCGCCCCGGCGTGGCCAACCTGGCCGAGATCCTCGCCGCCCTGACCGCCAGCGCGCCGGCCGCGGCGCTGGCCGGCCTGCACGGGGCCGGGGCGTTGAAGGCGGCGGTGACCGAGGCCCTGGTGGAGGAACTCCGCCCGGTGCAGCGCCGCTACGCCGAGATCGTCGCCGACCCGGGCGGGCTCGACCGGCTGCTCGCCGCGGGGGCCGGCGCGGCGTCGGCCAGCGCCGCCCCGACGCTGGCGGCCGCGCGCAGTGCCCTCGGCCTGGGGTGAGCCGCAACCCGGCTGCCGGGCCGGGCGCGACTCGGGGGCGGTGGCGTCAGCGCTTGCCGACGAACCAGCCGCGCAGCGTGTCGATCCGCTGGCGGAGCTGCTCGCCGCTGGCCTTCGGCACCTCCGGGCCGCCGCAGGCGCGGCGCAGCTCCGCGTGCACCGTGGCGTGCGGCGCGCTGGTGCGCCGCGCCCAGGCCCCCACCAGCGAGTGCAGTTCCTTGCGCAGCGCGTTGAGCTCGCGGTGGGTCGAGATCTCCTCCACCCCGCGCGGCTCGGCCCCACCGCGGCGGCGCGCCGCGAGCTGCTGCGCCTGCCGCTGCCGCAGCAGGGTGGTCACCTGCTCGGGCTCGAGCAGGCCGGGAATGCCGAGGTAGTCCTGCTCCTCGTCGCTGCCGACGGCAGCCTCGGTACCGAATTCCTGCTTGTCGAACAGCACCCGGTCGAAGGTGGCCTGGGAGTCCAGGGCCTCGAACGCCGCACCGTCGAGGGCGTCGGCGGCCTTGTCCTCGCTGTTGGCCTGCGCGACCAGGGCCTGCTCCGGGCTCCACTCCTCATCCTCGCGGCGGGGCCGGTCGAGGGCATGGTCACGCTCGACCTCCAGCTCACCGGCGAGCCCGAGCAGCACCGCGACGCCGGGGAGGAAGATGGACGCCGTCTCCCCCCGCCGCCGGGCCCGGACGAAGCGCCCGACGGCCTGGGCGAAGAACAGCGGGGTGGCCGTCGAGGTGGCGTAGACGCCGACCGCGAGCCGCGGTACGTCCACCCCCTCGGAGACCATCCGCACCGCGACCATCCAGCGCTGGTCGCCGTCGCGGAACTCCTCGATCCGGCCCGAGGCGGCGGCGTCGTCGGACAGCACCACCACCGGCGGCTCGCCGCTGACGGCGCGCAGGATCTTGGCGTAGGCGCGGGCCGTGGACTGGTCGGTCGCGATGACCAGCCCGCCGGCGTCGGGCACGCCGCGGCGCACCTCGGTGAGCCGCCTGTCGGCGGCCGCCAGCACGGCCGGCATCCACTCGCCCGCGGGGTCGAGCGCCGTGCGCCAGGCCTGGGCGGTGAGGTCCTTGGTCAGCGGTTCCCCGAGCCGGGCGGACAATTCGTCGCCGGCCCGGGTGCGCCAGCGCATCTGCCCGGAGTAGGACAGGAAGATCACCGGCCGCACCACCCCGTCGCGCAGCGCGTCGGCGTACCCGTAGGTGTGGTCGGCCCGGGAGCGGCGCACGCCCGCCGCGTCCGGCTCGTAGTCGACGAACGGGATCGGGCTGGTGTCGGAGCGGAACGGCGTGCCGGTCAGGCTCAGCCGCCGGGCGGCGGGCTCGAAGGCCTCCCGCACCGCGTCGCCCCACGACAGGGCGTCGCCCGCATGGTGGACCTCGTCGAGGATCACCAGCGTCCGCGCGGCCTCGGTGCGGGCCCGGTGCAGCAGCGGGCGGGTCGCCACCTGCGCGTAGGTGACGGCGACCCCGTCGAAGGAGCGGCCGTGGCTGCCCTGGCTGTTGCGGAAGGTCGGGTCGAGCCGCAACGCCGACCCGGTGGGCGGCGTCCGCCCACTGCGACTTCAGGTGCTCGGTCGGGCAGACCACGGTCACCCGCTGCACCGTGCCCCGCTGGAGCAGCTCGGTGGCCACCCGCAGGGCGAAGGTCGTCTTGCCGGCGCCCGGGGTGGCGACGGCCAGGAAGTCACGCGGGGTGGAGCGCAGGTAGGCGTCCAGGGCCTCCTGCTGCCACGCCCGCAGCTTGGCCGCCGTTCCCCACGCGGCGCGCCCGGGGAACGCCGGCGACAGGCTCGAGGCCGCCGCGCTGCTGACGTGCACGGGCGGCTGCTGCCCCGAAGACGCCGTCCGACCGCCTGCACTCACGAGGTCGAGAGGCTAGCGCGGATGCCGGAAGGACTCACCGGGCACCCGTTGCGGGCGAGCCGGTGCAGGGTGTGATACCGACGGTGTCAGGGGGTACCTGCCGGGCCGCGGGTGCCGAGCGGGCGCCCGTCACCCCGGCACGGGCACCGGCACCGGCAGGCGGGTGCGCCGCGCTACCAGCGCCGCCAGCATCCCGATGCTGCCGAGCCCGATCCACATCGCGGCGAAGACCGCCGCGTCGCTGCCCGCCGGGTCGTGGCCGGCGGCGAAGACCGCCCCGGCCAGGCCGATGCCCAGCACGCTGCCGAGGGCGTCGGCGATCTGCAGCCCCGAGGAGTTGCGGCCCTCCTCCCCGGGGCGCGACAACCGCAGCGTGAGCACACTCGTGCTCGACATCGCCAGCCCCATCCCCAGGCCGGCCGCCGCCCAGACCAGCGGCGCCACCCATACCGGCACGACCGCGGCCGGCGTGACCGCGAGCAGCGCCACCCCCGCGCCGATCACCAGCGCCCCGAGCAGCAGCAACGTCGCCCGGTCCAGGGCCAGCCCGGGCCGGCCCTGGACCCACGAACCGGCGGCCCAGCCGACCGCCCCCGCGGTCAGAGCCAGCCCGGCCACGGCCGGCGCGAGGTGGCGCTGCGTCACCAGCATCAGCGGCAGGAAGGCCTCGGCCCCGAAGTAGGTGCCGCTGTAGATCGCCCGCACCATCACGACGCTGCCCAGCCCGCGCGAGAGCCGCAGCGCTCCCGCGGGCAGCAGCGGAGGCAGGCAGGCCAGCGCGAGCAGCCCCCCGGCCACGGCGACCACCACTCCGGGCAGCCTGCCCGCCCCCTGCAGCCCCCACTGCAGCACGGCCGCGCCCACCGCGAGGCCCAGCCCCCGCACCACCCGGCCGGACCCGTCCCGGGACGGGGTGGGCGCCGCGGCCCCCTCGGGGCGCCGCAACCGGGGCCACAGCGCGGGCACCGGCAGCAGCAACAGCGGAGGCACCACGAGGAAGACCGCCCGCCACGAGACACCGGTGGCCAGCCAGCCGGCGAGCGGCGGCCCGATCACCGCCGGGAGCACCCACGCCGCGGAGATCGCACCGAACACCCGGGGTTGCATCGCCCCCGGGTACGTCGCCGCCACCACGACGTAGAGCGAGACGATCTCCAGCCCGCCGCCGGCCCCGGACACCGCGCGACCGACCAGCAGCGCCGGGAACCCCGTCGCGGTGCCCGACACCACCAGCCCGACCGCGAACAGGCCGAGCCCGGCGAGGATGGGGGTGCGCGGCCCGCTCCGGTCGCTCCAGCCGCCGGCCAGCACCATGCCGAACATCGAGGTGGTCAGGAACAGCGAGAACGCCAGGCCGTAGGCGCGCAACCCGCCCAGCGCGCGGGCGGCGACCGGCATCGCGGTGGAGACGGCCAGTGCCTCGAAGGCGATCAGTGTCACCATCGAGACGATCCCGAGGGTGGCACCGCGGTACGGCGCAGCCAGCGGCGACCCGGTGCCGCCCGCCGGCCGGGTGATCAGCTGTCCTTCCCCTTGCCTCCCTTGTCCCCGCTCCCGGGGCGCAGGCCGTTGTAGATCTCCTTGCACATCGGGCAGACGGGGAAGCGGTTGGGGTCGCGGCCCGGCACCCAGACCTTGCCGCACAACGCGATCACGGGCTCGCCGCTGAGCGCCGACTCGAGGATCTTCTCCTTGCGCACGTAGTGCGCGAACCGCTCATGATCACCCGGCTCGACCGGCTGTTCCACCAGCTCGCGCTCCAGCACCGCGGTGCCCGAGTGGTCAGGCGCCGGGGCGGGTGCCGGCTGCAGCGGCGGGCCGGGAGGCTGCGTGCTGTCCATGGCCCGAGTCTAGGCACGGGCCGGCGGTCAGTTCAGCGTCGGGTCGTCGGGGAAGGTCGACACCAGGGCCAGGTCCCCGCGCTGTCGGCGCAGCACCTGGCCCCACAGCGACTCCGGCGCGTCGGAGAAGGCGTCCCTGGCCTCGGCGTCCACGATGTACCAGGCGCCCTCGGCGATCTCGCTCTCCAGCTGCCCCTCGCCCCAGCCGGAGTACCCGGCGAAGATCCGCAGCCCGGCCACGGCCCCGGTGACCTCCTCGGGGGGAAGGTCGAGGTCGACCAGCCCGAGCGAGCCGACGATCCGCCGCACTCCGATCGGGTCGGCCTCCGCGCCGGGCACCGCCACCACGCCGAGCGCGGAGTCCAGCGCGACCGGCCCGCCCTGGAACAGCCGCCCCGGTGCGGTGGCGTACGGCTGCCAGGCGGGCAGCACCGCCGAGACGTCGACGCCGAGCGGCCGGTTCACGACGATCCCCAGTGCTCCCTGGTCGCTGTGGTCGAGCAGGAGCACCACGGAGCGGCGGAAGTTCGGGTCCTTCAGCACCGGCGTCGCCACCAGCAGGCGCCCCACGAGACCCGTCATGGGGTCATCATCGCCTGCGCCCCCCTCAGCCGTCAGCCCGGTGTCCCCTGACGTCGAACGCCGCCACGAGCACCCCGACCAGCACCCCCACCGCGTCGGCCAGCGCGTCGCGCACGTCGCCGCTGCGATGCGGCAGCAGCGTGCCCTGCACCACCTCGCTGACCACCGCGTGGGCGAGCAGCAGCGCCACCAGCGGCCGGCGCGGCACCCCGGCCCGCAGGCCGGTCCAGGCCACCGCGGCGAAGAGCGCCACGTGCACCACCTTGTCCAGCGGCAGCCCCGGGGCGGGGTCGGCGGCGCGCGGAGCGTAGAGCACGCCCAGCTGGACGAGGACGGCGGCCGCGAACATGGCCCGCCGCGCCGCGCCTGTGCCGGTCACGGCTGGACGGCGAGCACCCGCGACAACGGGCCGGGCAGGCCGTCGATGAAGCCCTGGTACTCGTCGCATCCCATGTCGCGCAGCACGGTGAGCTGGCGCTCCTCCTCAACCCCCTCGGCGACGACCACCAACCCCATCCCGTGGCCCAGCCCGAGCACGGCGGCGACGACGGCGCAGGCGTCAGGGTCGCGGGGCAGGTCGGCGACGAAGGTGCGGTCGATCTTCAGCACGTCGACGGGAAGCGTACGCAGGTAGGACATCGACGACCAGCCGGTGCCGAAATCGTCCAGCGCGATGGTGACGCCGAGGCGGCGCAGGTCGGTGAGCACGCTGTGGGCGGCCTTCGGGTCCTCCAGCAGCGCACCCTCGGTGATCTCCAGCACCACCCGCCACGGCTCCAGCCCCGAGCTGGCCAGGGCGGTGTCGACCATCTCGACCATCCGCGGCGCGGACAGCTGTCGCGGTGAGACGTTGACCGCCACGGTCAGCCGGCGGTCCTCCAGCTCGGCCATCTCGGCCAGCGCCCGGCGCAGCGCCCAGCCTCCGACCTCCACGATCCGCCCGGTCCGCTCCGCGATCGGGATGAAGGTGGACGGGGGCACCGTGCCGAGGTGCGCGGGCGACCAGCGGATCAGCGCCTCGACCCCGGCCACCTGGCGGTCCCCGCAGTAGCGCCGGGTCTGGTAGAGCAGCTCGAGCTCGTCGTTGCCGACCGCCTTGCGCAGCGCCGAGGCGTACTGCAGGCGCTCGGAGATGTCCACCCGCAGCCGGGTGTCGAACAGTTCGTGCCGGTGCCCACCGCGCTCCTTGGCGTGGTACATCGCCGTGTCGGCGTCGCGCAGCAGGGTGCCGACGGGGTCCTCACCCACGGGCGCGCTGTCGACCACCGCCACCCCGATGCTGGCCCCCGGAGCCACCTCGGCGTCGCCCACCGCGATCGGCTCGGCGAGCGCCTCGACCAGTCGGTCGGCGGTGGCCCGGGCCCGGGCGACATCGGGGACGGGCTGGACGATCACGAACTCGTCCCCGCCGAAGCGCGCCACCACGTCGGCGGAGCGGCAGCGCTGGCGCAGCCTGCGGGCCACGGCCACGAGCACCTGGTCACCCACCGAGTGCCCGAGGCCGTCGTTGATGTCCTTGAACCCGTCGAGGTCGCAGAAGAGCACGGCGAGCATCTGGGTGCCGTCGAGGCGGTGCACGCTGGCCCGCAGCCGCTCCATCAGGGCCGCCCGGTTCGGCAGCCCGGTCAGCTCGTCGTGGGTGGCGCGATGGGTGAGTTCCTCCTCCAGCCGGCGCCGCCAGCTCACGTCGGACTGCACCACCACCGCGCCCTCGCTCGCCCCGCGCAGGGGGGCCACCTCGATCGCGGTGGCGCGGTCCGGCCCCGCGTCCAGGCAACGGCATTCCAGCCGGGCCAGCGGCCGGGCACCGCGCATCACGTCCGCGACCTCGGTCGCGAACTGGGCCACGTCGGGCAGCCGGGTGCCGTGCAACCGGGCGAGCCAGTCCTCGCCCTCAGCCACCGGCCCGCACACGCAGCGGTCGCGCTCGACCTGGCCTGCCACCCAGCGGGCGTTGGCGGACAGCACCCGGCCGCGCGCATCCAGCACCGCCGCCCGGCTGTCGAGGGCGTCGAGCAGGTCGCGGGTGAAGCGTTCCTGCGCCTCCACGGCGGCATGCGCGGCGAGCATCTCGGACAGGTCGCGGCTGACGGCGACGTGCCCGTCGTATGCGCCGCGGGCGTCGTAGCGGGCGATGATCGTGGTCTGGACCTCGACGGTGCGCCCAGCGGCGGAGCGCTGGAGCACCCGCCCGCGCCACTGCCCGGCGCGGCGGGCGGCGGCGAGCGGGGCCGCCTCGTCCTGGTCGTCGACCGCCGCGGCGAGGCGGGGGCCGCCCGTGCCGGGGTCGAGGGCGTGACCGGTCGGCGCGCGCGGGGGCAGCGACAGCCCGTCGGCGCAGAAGCCGACCGTGCTCACGACCTCGGGGAGCAGGCGGCCGAGGGCCTGGTCGCGGGCGAGGGCGTAGAGCCGCTCGGCGGCGGCGTTCCAGGTGGTCACCCGGTCGCTGCGGTCGACGACCACGACGGCGTCGCTGACCGAGTCGACCACCGCCGCCCGGTCGCGGATGTCGACGAAGCGGCGCACCGTGTCCAGGGCCGTCCCTCCCCGGCGGCACAGCAGCAGCACGAACTCCAGGTCGGCGGGGGTGAAGGGCTGCGCCTGCGGGTAGCGGCCGACCGCGACCACGGCCACCGGCGCCGCAGCCCCGCCCACCGGCGCGACGATGGTGGGGGCCGCGGGCCCGAGCAGCCCCGGGCGGGCCCCGATCTGCCCGGGAACGGACGCCGGGGCGCCGTCCCACCACGGGTGCCCGGCGCGCAGCACGTTATCGATCACCGAGGGGTCTTCACGGGTCCAGGTGGCGACGGTGCGGCGCAGGTCGGGCTCGTGGCCGGGATCGGCGTGCCGCGCACCGACGGCGACGGGCGCGCTGCCGGGCTCCACGCTCCAGACGGCGGCGGCCGCGGCGGCGGGCAGGCTGAGCAGGGCCTCGAGCAGCACGCCGTGCACCGCGGCCTCGTCGTCGAGGGCCAGCGCGAGGTCGTCGCCGACCCGGACCAGCCGGCGCACCCGGTCCATCGGGACCGGCTCCCGGCGGAGGACCCCGGCGTTCACCTCGGCCCCGGCCATGAGACCCCCTGTCTCGCAGAGTAGAGACAATGTTGCTTTCCGTAGTTCCTCTCGACCGTGAGCCGGGGAAGTACCCCAGTCACGCCCAGATCTCGCATACGGCGCACCCCCGACATCGGCCGTATGCCCGATGAAGATAGCGCAGTGCGTCCGTTCGAGCACTCATCGCAAGCGCGCCGTCCCGCGTGCCGCCCGCCCCGCCCTGGTCAGCGCCCGTGTGGATGGTGCGACGCCTCGGCGCGGCTGCACGCCGGGCACAGTCCCCACCAGGTGACCTCGGCCTCGTCGAGGACGAAGCCGGGCGCCGCAGAGGGTTCCAGGCACGGCGCATCACCGACGGCGCAGTCCACGTCCTCCACCGCGCCGCACGAGCGGCAGACGACGTGATGGTGGTTGTCCCCCGTGCGGCGCTCGTACAGCGCCGGCGAGCCCGCAGGCTCGATCCGCCGCAGCAACCCGGCGGTCACGAGTGCGGCGAGCACGTCATAGACGGCCTGCGTCGAGACGGTCCCCAACCGCTCCCGCACCACCCGGTTCACGGTGTCGGTGTCGACGTGCCGCAGTTCGGCGAGGGCATCCAGGACCGCGACCCGGGCCGCCGTCACCCTCAGCCCGACCGACCTGAGCAGCACCGCAGGGTCGTCGGACATACCCACCATGGAATCACCATTTCTTGAATCACTCAAGTCTTTGAACGAATCGACCTAACCGTTGGCGGGCTCCGGGTCCCGTTCCGGCGCCGGCCGAGCGGCAGCGGCGGGCAGCCGGCGCGCCAGCCCACCCACCGCCCGGTCGATCGCCCCCGAGACCGGGACCGCGAGCGCCACCAGCGCCGCCGCCACGATGCCGTCCATCCACCAGTGATTGGCGGTGACCACCACCACCAGGGTGGTCGCCGCGGCGTGGGCAGGGCCGAGCCAGCGCCACCCGCCGCGCCCGTACCGCCAGACGAACCAGCCGACGATGACCGCCCAACCGACGTGCACCGAAGGCATCGCGGACAACTGGTTGGCCATCCCGGTGCCGAACTCCCCGTACACGGACTGGCCGTAGCGCATGGCGGTGTCGACGAACCCGAGCTGCGGCATCAACCGCGGCGGGGCCACCGGGACGATCTGGATCAGCAGGCACGCCAGCGTGACCATGACGACGGTGTACCGGGCCCGGGGGTAGGCGCCGCGGTGCCGCCACCAGATCCAGACCAGGAACAGGGCCATCCCGTTCAGGTGGGCGTAGCCGTAGTAGTCGTCGGCGAGGCGCACCAGCCACGGCGCGTGCAGCGCGAGGTGCTGCACGGTGACCTCGCTCGGCAGATGCAGCCGGTGCTGCAGTTGGTCGATCTGCAGCCCGCGGTCCATCGCCCCGGCCACCCGGGTGTGTACGTACCCGCCGACCCACTGCCACAGCGCGAGCAGCAACATCACCAGGGTGAACTCGCGGGCGAAGGACCCCACGGCACGAGCCCAGCGGCGCTGCACCGGCAGGCAGGCCAGGCCCACCACGGCCAGCACGATCGCCGTGGTGACGGACAGCTGCCAGCTCGGGCGCAACTGCGGCACCGGGGATCCTCCTCCTGCCCCGGCACGGCCGACCCGGGGGACTGGGGAGATGGTCCCACGGCCCGCCGGAACCCTCCTGGTGGGGACGCACCCGGCCGAACGTCCCGGACGCGTCGCGTGATCGTACGATTACATTGCGCCTGCCCACCAAGCGGACGCCCTGCGTCGCCGACCTCGCCGGCCCGGCGGCGCGGGGCGGTCCTCGTCCAGGATCGGGCTCCCCGGTGCCGGTGCCGGTGCCGGGCCCAGCGGGTCAGCGGGTCAGCGGCCCAGCGGCCCAGCGGGTCAGCGGGTCAGCGGCTCAGCGGCTCAGCGGCTCAGCGGGAGGTGCAACGCCCGCGCCGTCTCGTCGCGGCGGCAGCGCAGCGTGGACACCGCACCCCCGGCGTCCTGCTCGAAGCCCGCGAGCAGGTTGCGGATCCGCTGCGCCGCCTCGGTGCGGGCCAGTGCCGGAGGCAGCTCCCGCAGCTGTTGGCCGACCAGCCGCACCCGGGCCCCGTCGCCGGACAGGATCGCCGAGCCTGCGGTCGCCTCCAGGTGCCCCAGGTCGGTGCTGGCCTGCGAGTACTCCCGGATCAGCGCGAGCAGGTCGGCGGGGGTCCTCACCCCGAGCAGCAGCGGCAGCCCCTGCGCCCGCACCGCGGTGACGATCTCGGCGGCGACGGCCCGGCTGCGCCGGGCGGGCCAGGAGGTCGCCCCCCGGTCACCCACCCGGCTCAGCTCCCGCCCGTAGCGGAACATCAGCCGGTCGGCAGGCACGTACAGCGGCTGGACGAAGGCCCACAGCCGGAAGCTCTCCGCCGAGACCGACCCGACCATCGCCACCCCGCGCAGCAGCCAGGCCGTGTCGGGCAGGTGCAGCAGCGGGCCGGTGAGCACCATCCCCGGCAGCTTCCCGAGCAGGTGGGCGCGAGCGAGGTCCTGCCATGCTCGCGTGTTCATCGCCGCAGGGTGTCGCGCCACCCCTGCCTTGGCAACCATGCAGCGCCGATCGGGGGGTGATCACCCGCACAAAGAGCGACGACAGCGCCTCCCCCGGCGAACTTCGTGACTGTGCGGAGTCCGATTCTCGCATTCCGTTCGATCCGCGGCGCCGTTGCCAGGTCGAGGTCCCCGGCGCGACCGGGTGGCCCCGGATCTACCGGGTGCCCGCGTCGCCAAAGGGTCGGGTAATTGATTTTCTTGAAGAGAATCTTGATAATCTTCATGATTGACCCTTGTCGAATGACACATTACGAGGTAGAACTGAGGTGTCATCGAGACGGGAGGGAACCGGGATGGACTGGCAGGAGCTGACCAACCTGACCCGCGGCCAGCCGTTCGTGGTGGAACGCGTACGGCTGGCCGGCAAGGACATCGCCATCGAAGGGAGCTTCGAGCTGTCCCAGTTGGCCCAACTCAGCCTCGACGACCAGGTGTTCGTGACGGCCTTCGTCCGCTGCCATGGATCGATCAAGGAGATGGAGCGAATCTTCGGGGTCAGTTACCCGACGATCAAGTCCCGGCTCAACCGCATCGGCGGGGGTCTCGACTTCGTCGACACCAACCCCGAGCCGCACCGGCCGGACGCCGGGAGCGACACCCGGAGCGAGGTGCTCGAACGCCTGAGTCGCGGCGAGATCGCCGCGGACGAAGCGGTCCGGCTGCTGCGAGCGCCGTCATGATGCCGCAACTGGTCCGCCTGCAGGTGCGTCAGCCGAGCCAGCGGACGCTTCGGCTCTGGATCCCGGTGCTGCCGGTCCTGATCCTGCTCTCGCCGCTGCTCCTGCTGTCGGCGCTCGCCGCGATCGCCGCCTGCCTGGTGTTCCGGATCAATCCGATCCGGGCGCTGGTTGCGGCGGGCCGGCTGCTGTGCGCGCTGAAGGGCACCCACGTAGACGTCGACCAGCCCGAGGCCCGGGTGCTCATCGACATCCGGTAGGCCAACGACCCACTCACGGAATGGAAGGCAGGGAACCACCATGGACGAGCAGGGCAGGCAGATCCTGCAGATGCTGGCTGAGGGGAAGATCACCGCGGACGAGGCCGCACGACTGCTCGACGCGCTCGAGCACACCCAGGCGCGCGAGCGCGAACCGTCCTCACCGGCGCGCGAGCCGAACCAGCGGCGCGTCAAGTACCTGCGGGTCATGGTCGACATGCCGGAGAGCTTCGGCGGGGACGGACCCGGCAAGGTCAACGTCCGGGTGCCGTTCCAACTGCTGCGGGCCGGGGTCCAGCTCGCCAGCCTGATCCCGCCACAGGCTCTCGGCCAGGTGAACGAGGAGCTGAAGAAGTCCGGTGTTCCGATCGACCTGACCCAGCTGAAGCCACAGCACATCGAGGAACTGATCGAGGCGCTCGACGAGATGACCGTCGAGGTCGACCAGCCCGACGCCAAGGTCCGCGTCTTCTGCGAGTAGTCCCCGGGCCCGTCCGTCGGTCCGCGCCTACCCCGCACCTACTCGCACCCCGAGCAAGGCGTCGACCTGCGGGGCCGGCCCGGCGCCCGTGGGGCGATCCAGCGGCGTCACTACCCTCAGGAGTCATGGAGTGGCTCTTCGTCGGCGAGGTGATCGAGTGGCGCGGCCCGGCACCGTATCTCTTCGTCGCGATCCCGCCGGAGGTGAGCGAGGAGATCCGCGACGAGAGTCGTGATCTGGTCTATTGGGGGCAGGTGCCGGTTGCGGCGGCAATCGGCACCACCCCGTTCGCGACGGCGTTGTTCCCGCGCAACAGTGGATACCTGCTTCCGGTGAAGGTCGCGATCCGCCGGGCGGAGTCGATCGCGCTGGGGGACCGCCCTACGGTGCGGTTGGCGCTACGCGCTCGTACCTCGCGGTCGTAGCAGCCGAGTGGATGGATCAGACCCGGATCACCCGTAGTCCGGCCATGCCCTCGACCGCCGCGAAGTCATCGTCCTGGGTGACTACCGGAATTCCACGACTGGCAGCGGTGGCTGCGATCCACAGGTCATTGACGTTGATGCGTCGTCCTGCCTCAGCGAGTTGCACCCGCAGCTGGGCCCAGATCCGCGCAACGTCGACGTCGACCGGGAGCACCTCCACGTCGCCGAGGGCATCGACGGTAGCCATCCGCACAGCCCGGGTGGCCGTGTCAGGCGCCGCCAGGACCCCCGCCTGCAACTCGGCGAGCGTCACCACCGAGATGGCCGACTCCTCCGGCAGCCGCTCCTCCTCCAGGCGGCGACCCGATTCACCGGCGATGAAGACACTCGTGTCCAGGACCCCCCGATCAGTCACCGGATCGGACCGAGATCGTCCGTCGTGTCACCGACCAACTCGGCCAGCTCACCCCGAAGGCCCGGATCCGCCTGAGCCACCTGCAGGCGACGCACCAGCTCCGCGCGTGGCAGCCACCGACGGCGCACCGGCTGAATCGGGACCAGCCGGGCCACTCCCCGACCGTTGACCGTGATGACGACATCCTCGCCGCCTTGCACCCTGCCCAGCACACCAGCCGTGTTGTTGCGCAGTTCCCGAGATGCCACTTCCGCCATGCGACAACCGTAGCACTTTCGTAGCACTTCACGCGTCCCCCCGACCTGGAACCGGTCCCCGCCTCGGCCGCGACGTCGCGGGCGGTGGTCGCAGGGAACCCCTTCGCCCTGATCACCGTCCGCGCCGCCGCCAGGAGGTCGGCCCGGGTCCGCTGCTTGCGTTCGGCTGTGGCGTCCCCGGTACGGACGGATGGGCCAGCGCCTGGACGGTCAGAGGCGCGGCACGACAGGCAAGCGGTCGGCGAGGACGAGGCCGGCCTTCCAGCCCGGTGCCCGCCCACCCGCGGGGGGCCCGACCCGGGTCATATCCTGCCCGGCGCGCGCCAACGCCCAGGAGATCACCGAGTTGGAGTTCCACATCTCGCCGGCGCACATCTCGTCCCGCCCCCAGGTCAGCGACGGCGCCTGACGCAGGACGTGGAGCAGGTCCTGGACCCGGGCGGGATCGTCGCTGAGGCGCTGGGGACTGTCCACGGCCTCGGCGACGTCGGGGATGCGGCCGCCGGGCCAGCACCGGACCTCATACCGGAACGCCCGGAACCGGCCCAGCCTGCTCAGGCCCACCGGACCCTGACAGACCACCCCGCGGTCGGCCTCGGCGACGTTCCACACCGGACCCATCTCCACCGCGTAGGTGGTGGCATCGCGGTGCAGCAACAGCGCCGAGTGGTACAGGTCCAGTGCCTGCCTGCGTTCGCACAGCGCGACGAGCCTCTCGTAGAGGCGTCCGTTCCAGCGCACCCAGCGTCCGCCGGCGCCCAACGGCAGCCAGTAGAGGTCGGCCCAGGCGGCCGTTTGCGGCTCACTCATCGGTGTCTCCTTCTGCCGAGCTCAGCAGCAACAGCGCCGTGGCCGGGTCCGGATGGCGCAGGGCGAACTGGACGGCCGACGGGGTACCCGATCACCCCGCCCCCCGACCAGGTTGCCGCTGCTCATCCCGAACCCGCCGGACAGGATCCCCAACCACAGCCACCGCGACATCGCCGGGGCCAACCTGGCGTCCTGCCGCACCGGATGGGCCCGCGCAACCATCAGCTCACCTCCCGACGCCCGCCTCGGCGACCTCATCGGCTGGTTGCAGGGAACGGTTCTGCCCCTGGCTCGTGCCGGCTCACGTCTGGGCCGAAGGACCCGGTTCATCCGCCGCCGGGCCGCGATAGGCAAGTATGAGCCACCGTTCGACCGGTGGTCCTGGTTCCCCAGTCCTCGAGGCATCCCCGTCGCCGCCCTTGTCGCGAGTGATCAGCGCCTCGGGGCCGAAGCGCGCGTACGGACCGCCCTATTCCGCGGACCTGCACCGGCGTTCGCCATCTCGTGCGTGATCGACGGGCGGGGTGCGGGAACCCGGGACCCGGCAGCACCTGACGCAGGAGCGGGGCCGTCCCGGCTGACCCCGACTGACCGGCCCCCATCACGTCATGAAGGGAGACCATCGCGGTGACCACCACACCAGTCACGCACCATCGCTCCCAGCAGGAACCGGCAGTGCCTCGCCGGTCGGCCCAGGCCCGGCTGAACTGGTGGGCCGGAGTCTTCATCACGCTGACCGCCGCAGCGGCCTGGACCCTGGTCATGGTGGTGCCCGGCGCGCCGCCGCGCTCCGGCGCCAACTGCACCGGCGGCCCCGGCTCCTGCCTGAGCTACCCCTACACCGATGCCGCCGCCTACGTGCCGGGGGACTTCCTCTGGATGATCCCGGCGTTCCTGCTCGGCCCCCTGCTCGTCGTGCTGCTCACCGGCCTGCTCCACGGCACCGGCGCCCCGCGCCGGCCGCTGGCAACGCAGCTCTCCCTCCGGTTGGCCACCGTCTCGGCGGCGCTGCTCATGGTCGACTACTACGTCCAGTTCACCACCGTGCAGGCCAGCCTGGTGCGCGGCGAGACAGGCGGCGGGGTGTCCCTGCTGTCGCAGTACAACCCGCACGGGGTGTTCATCGCCCTGGAGGACCTCGGCTACGCCACCATGCTCACCGCACTCGCGGTCGCGGCGCCCGCCCTGGCGCGGACCACCCGCCCCGAACGGATCCTGCGCCGCCTGCTGGCCCTCGCCGGAACCGTCGGCGCCCTCCTGCTGCCGGTCCTGCTCGCCACCCTCGGCCGCGACCTGGACTACACCTACGAGGTCCTGGCCATCGCGATCGCCTGGACCACCCTGCTGGTCACCGGGATCCTCGCCGCGACCATCTTCCGTACCACCGGCGCACCCCGGCCGCCCGGGCCGCAGGACTACAGCGCCCGTACCGACTACCGGCCCCCCGCGCGCTGGTACCAGCGGCTGAACCGGCTGCTCGGCGTCCCGCTGGCCAGCCTGGGCTGGGCCCCCCGCGACGCCGCCACCCTCGAAGTCCACGGCCGCACCACCGGCCGCCTCCGCCGGACCCCCGTCCTGATCACCCACCTCGGCACCGACCGCTACCTGGTCGCGCTCGCCGGGCGCTCCCACTGGGTGCGCAACGTCCGCGCCGCCGGAGGGCAGGCCTGGCTACGCCGCCGTGGCCGCACCGAGGTGTCCCTGGAGGAACTCCCCGCCGCCGAACGACCCCCGATCCTGCTCGCCTACCTCCACGGCGCCGAACGCGACGGCACCCCCAGCGCCCGTACCGAGACAGCCGCGCACTACTTCGGACTCGACCCCGACCCCGACCTGGCCGACGTGGCCGCCATCGCCGATCACTACCCCGTCTTCCGCATCCACGACACCGAACGCGGGACTGCGGGACGTCGCACCCAGGAGGCGACGTGACCCACACCCTGCTGGAGGAGGAGGAACCGCTCACACAGCCCCGGGCGGTGCGGCGCGTCCCGCCCAGTAGCATCGCAGGTGCCGGGCCGGAGTCGGTCGTCGTGACGACGCGAGGCCGAGGCCTCACCCGAATCCTCCACCTGGAGCCCTCAGTGCCTCATGCAGTCGTCCGCTGGTTCGACCCCGACCGGGGCTTCGGGTTCCTGGCCCCCGACGACGGCGGCGAGGACCTGTTCGTCCATGCCTCCGAGATCGCCACGTCCGGCGGTCCGAAGCTGCTGCGCGAGGGCCAAGCCGTCGAGTTCGAGGTCGGTGAGGGGGACCGCGGCCCGCAGGCGCTTCGCGTCCGCGTGACCGGTGAGTCGGCCCCGGACTCCTCGCTCGGTCTCCTGGGCACGGTCGTGTGGTACGAGCCGAGCAAGGGCTACGGCTTCGTCGCGCCCGACAACGGCGGGTCGCAGATCTTCATGCACAGCTCCGCCATCGTCACCGGTGGCGTCGTCAGCGAGGGCCAGCGGGTCGCCTTCCTCGTCGGGGAGGGTGAACGCGGCCCCCAGGCGGAGCACCTGCTGCCGCTGGCCTCCGGCGTCGGCGGCCCCGCCTCCGCAGACGGTGCCGACGGCACCGTCTCCTGGTACGACGAGGGCAAGGGCTTCGGGTTCGTCACCCCCGACTCCGGTGGTGACGACGTCTTCGTCCACGTCCGGGCCCTGGGCGAGGGTCTGACCTCGCTGTTCGAGGGCGACCGCGTCGCCTACGAGGTGGTCCGCGGTGACCGGGGCCCGCAGGCTCGGGACGTGCACCTGGTCGGGGGCACCGTCGGCACGGGCGGGTACCCGCCCGCCCGGCGACGAACCGGCTGGCAGGCGCGAACCGGCTGGCAGGCGCGAACCGGCTGGCAGGCGCGAACGGACGCCCGACACGCCGGCCCGTGGCGGGGAGGGTGTCGTCGCGCGTTTCGACGCCGAGCGCGGGTTCGGCTTCATCACCCCGGACGCCGGAGGTGCGGACCTGTTCGTGCACGTCTCGGTCGTCGCGGGCGCCGCAGCCACTGCAGCAGGGCGAGCGGGTTCACTTCGCCGTGCGCCACAGCGACCGCGGCCCGCAGGCCGATCGCGTCGAGCGCCTCTAGCGCCGTGAGGGAGAACCGTGCCTGCCAGTCGGGGGTGAAGCCCTGCCCCACACCGCCGCCCCGGCCTGCCACTGGCCCCGGCCCTCGCTCGTCCCGGTGAGCAGATCGACCTCACCGTGACGATGCTCGACGGCACCGCCATGTCCCTTTCGACCGTGATCCCGGAGATCAACGCGGGCCTGTGCTTGAAAGCGCTCGGCTGGTCGAGTCGGCTGGCGGCGAAGGACGCCGTCGATGTCTGGCGGCTACTGCGCGCGCACCGCCGGCGTCTTCCGGGACCAACCGAGTGGCACGTCTGCGGGGTTCAGGGCGATGCCGCGACCATCCTCCGCGCCGACTTCGCCCAACCGGCAGGTGGCGGCGTCCGAGCTGCGACGACAGATCCGCGCCGAGCAGGCCGAGATCCGAGCGCTGACGCTCGCTGTGCCGCGCACCGATTCCCGATTGAACCCCATGAGACGACGTCGGCCCCACACTGTGGGGCCGAAGTCGTCTCAGTCAGCCAGTGGAGGTGGCGGGGTACCGGGGACGCGTCGCCCATCCATGCGGCCAGCAGCTGACTGCTTGACCATGGTCAGCGCAGGCCCTCGGGCAGCCGGCGCAGGCCCCAGCCGCGGCGCCACTTGCGCACCAACTGCCGGGCCCGCTTCTCCGTGATCGGCTCAACCTCCTCGTCATGCCCGAGGAACGCCAGTGCAATCACCTCCGACGGGTGCCACGTCCCATCCGTGAACCGCAGCCGCTCGGCGTCGTGTCTGAGGGCGCCGGGTCGTTGCCGGACCAGACCCTTGGGGTTGTCCATCGTGAACCGCGGAGGCTCGATGATCGCGAAGTAGTTCCACTCACCCGGCTCGCCACTGCCGGCGCCCGCCCGGTCATCGGTCTCCTCAGCCATGGATCCGTCCTCCGATCTCACTCGCACCGGGCGGAACCGGAACCTGCCCGAACAGCGCGTCCTGTTCGGCCCGCAGTCGCGCAGCCCCAGCGGGATCGATGCCAGGCACCCGCCGGAGCTCGTACAGACCGTGGGTGACGGTCTTGGCCCGGTAGCTGGCCGGGGTGCGGAACTGGGCCCTGACCATGGTGTCAGCGCAGGCCCTCGGGCAGCCGACGCAGGCCCCAGCCGCGGCGCCACTTGCGCACCAACTGCCGGGCCCGCTTCTCCGTGATCGGCTCAACCTCCTCGTCATGCCCGAGGAACGCCAGCATGATCACGTCCGTCTGGTGCCACGTCCCGTCCGTGAACCGCAGCCGCTCGGCGTCCAGGTCGTGTGCGCCAGGCCGTTGCCGGACCAGACCCTTGGGGTTGTCCATCGTGAACCGCGGCGGCTCGATGATCGCGAAGTAGTTCCACTCACCCGGCTCGCCGCTGCCGGCGCCCGCCCGGTCATCGGTCTCCTCAGCCATGGAACGGTCCTCCGATCTCACTCGCACCGGGCGGGATGGGAACCTGCCCGAACAGCGCGTTCTGTTCGGCGTGCAGTCGCGCAGCCCCAGCGGGATCGATGCCAGGCACCCGCCGGAGCTCGTACAGACCGTGGGTGACGGTCTTGGCCCGGTAGCTGGCCGGGGTGCGGAACTGGGCCCTGACCATGGTGTCAGCGCAGGCCCTCGGGCAGCCGACGCAGGCCCCAGCCGCGGCGCCACTTGCGCACCAACTGCCGGGCCCGCTTCTCCGTGATCGGCTCGACCTCCTCGTCATGCCCGAGGAACGCCAGTTCGATCACGTCCGACGGGCGCCACGTCCCGTCAGCGAACCGCAGCCGCTCGCCGTCTTCACGCAACGCTCCTGGCCGTTGCCGGACCAGACCCTTGGGGTTGTCCATCGTGAACCGCGGCGGCTCGATGATCGCGAAGTAGTTCCACTCACCCGGCTCGCCACTGCCGGCGCCCGCCCGGTCATCGGTCTCCTCAGCCATGGATCCGTCCTCCGATCTCACTCGCACCGGGCGGAACCGGAACCTGCCCGAACAGCGCGTCCTCTTCGGCGTGCAGTCGCGCAGCCTCAGCGGGATCGATGCCAGGCACCCGCCGGAGCTCGTACAGACCGTGGGTGACGGTCTTGGCCTGGTAACTGGCCGGGGTGCGGAACTGGGCCCTGACCATGGTCAGCGCAGGCCCTCGGGCAGCCGGCGCAGGCCCCAGCCGCGGCGCCACTTGCGCACCAACTGCCGGGCCCGCTTCTCCGTGATCGGCTCAACCTCCTCGTCATGCCCGAGGAACGCCAGTGCAATCACCTCCGACGGGTGCCACGTCCCATCCGTGAACTGGAGATCCTCGGCGTCGTGTCTGAGGGCGCCGGGTCGTTGCCGGACCAGACCCTTGGGGTTGTCCATCGTGAACCGCGGCGGCTCGATGATCGCGAAGTAGTTCCACTCACCCGGCTCGCCACTGCCGGCGCCCGCCCGGTCATCGGTCTCCTCAGCCATGGAACGGTCCTCCGATCTCGCTCGCACCGGGCGGGATGGGAACCTGCCCGAACAGCGCGTTCTGTTCGGCCCGCGCCCGCAGGATCTCCGCCGCAGGGGTACCCGGCAGCCGGACCTGCTCGTACAGACCGTGGGTGACGGTCTTGGCCCGGTAACTGGCCGGGGTGCGGAACTGGACCTCGAACAGCCTGCCGCTGCCCGGGTCACGCCACTGGCTGTTGATCCCCCGGTACCCGGTACCACCCCAGGTGTTCTTCCACTGCACCGGCACGTACCCGGCGTCCTGCAGCCGCCGTACCACCGCCGTCACCCCCTGGCCGTAGCCGCGCTCCGGCACCGTCACGGTGTAGCGCACCCCATCCGCGATCGAGCTCGCCACTCCCGTCGCCGGTGGCTTGACCTGCAGGGATTCTGGCAACCAGTCCGGGCCACGCCCGTCGAGCAGGTCCCGGGCGACCTTCCCCTTGAACGAATCGAGGGTCTTCAGCCGGGCGTCCAGCCCCTCCAGCCGGGCGTTCGGAGTGTCGGCCACGATCGACTGCAGCCGCGGGGTGATCGAGGCCTCGGCCTCCGCGCCGGCCCGCAGCGCATGGTCGGCGACCAGGTTGTCCCACCCGTCCAGCCGCAGCCCGCCCTCACCGGCCCAACCCTCCACACTCGCCCGGGCACCACGCCGGATCAGGTAGTCCTCCGCCGCGACCCGCGCCGCGCGCCCGGCCTGCGCGCCGGCGAAGTTACCCGGCGCAAACGTCAACACCGCCTCCGCGCCGTCCACGAGCATGCCCATCGGGGTTGTGGTGGCCAGATAGGAGCGGGTGGCCCGACCCGGGTCACGGAGGAAGTCGGCCCCGCCTCGACCGTGCTCAAGCAGGTAGGTGGCCACCCCGGAGATCCCGAACGCCAACCCCAGCGACCCGCCCGACAGCGCCACCAGCGCCGCGATCCCCACCCCGACCAGCAGTTTGCCCCCGAACGGCAGGCCGCTCCACCACTGCGCCAGCGAATCCAGGACCCCGGCCAACCAGCCCGGCACCTCGGCGGCGACATGGCCGGTATGGCCGGTCAGGGCGTGCGCATTCGGGCTGTCCGAGATCACCCCCGCCCAGTGCGGCGCCAACCACAACACCGCCCACCCCAGCACCACCAACACCACCAGAGCCGGCAGCCGCGCCCGAACCCTGCCAGGCGAGTCCCTCCCGAGGGCACGGGCCAGCGCAGCCGCCCGGGCCCGACGAACCACCCCACCCGCCGCCCGGCCACGAAGCATGGCCAGCAACCGCGACTCCCCCGGCTGGCGCGCAGTCCCGGCAACCAGCACCACCACATCCCGCCACACGTACGCCACCAACGCGCACCCCGCGCCCAGAAACCCCCGCCACCACCACCCCAACCAAGGACCGGGACCAGACCGCGCACCGGAGCCTGAACCGTCCCCGTCCAGCCCGTGCCGGCCAGACAGCCGCAGCGCCTGCCTCTGCCCCGCGGGCAAGCGTGACCCGGTCAGCCGGGCCAGCCAGGCATCGGCCCGCAACCCCGGCTCGAGCGCGGATACGGGGCCGGCCCCGGCCACCGCCGACACCTGCTCATCCGAGTCCGTCCCTGCGACATCGGCAGCCAGCGCAGCATCACCGGCACGCAATCGCGCCGCGTCCACCAGCAGGGCCACCACCAGAAGAGCCAGCAGCAGCCACCGCAACCCCACGCCGTGCCGAGCCACCTGCCAGCCGGAGCGCAGCAGCCACGGCACCGACGGATCCACCGCCGTCAACCACTTCCGCCCCACCGCCGACGTCGCGTTCCCACCGGCGTGCACACTGACCACCAGCCACCAGGCCAGCACCGGCCCCGCCAACGCCCCGGCCCGCCACGCCGGCCCGGCAACCGCCCCGGCCCCTCTCGCCCGCCGCCAGGCCACCACCCCCAGACCCACCGCCACCGTCACCAGCGCCGTCGTGACGTGATGCCCGGGGAACTCCGTCCCCGGCGTCCACCGCGACCAGCCGCCCAACGGACCCCACCCGTACTGCGGATACCCACTGTCCGGGCCCCGATCACCCACCCCCAGCAGCAGATCCAGCAGGCCAGGCTTCAGCACGTGCGCGGCCGTGCGCCGAGCCAGTTCCTCGAAGGCCTGGAACCCGAGCCCGGCGGCGAACCCCACCAGCAGCCAGTCCACCACCGCGAACCGGCGCACCCGCGCCGCCACCAGCAGCGCCAGCACCACCACCGGGACCAGCTTCGCCGACTCCTCCCCCACCCCGGCGATCGCCGTCAGCGGACCCAGCGCCCGCACCCGACCTGGGATCACGACCGAACCAAACCGGTGCTCCCCCACCTGCTCGGCCATCACCCGCAGGCCGACACCCACCACACTCGACCAGACCAGCGACACCGAGAACACCCCCGCCACCAACCGCCACGAGATCGTCCGCGTCCGCGCCAACCAGAACCACACCAGCAGCAGCCAGTACACCTGGACGAACACCAACACCGACTCCCGGTACCGGGCACTCACCACTGTCAGCACCAGCAACCAGGCCAGCGACCCCCACAACCACACCGCCCGCGCCACCCGCAAGCGACGCACCCCCACCGGATGGCCCTCCACCCACCCGGCCCACCGCGCGACCAGCCCTGGCCACCAGCCACCCCCGCCGCGACCGGCGGGCCCACCGTCCACCAGGCCCGCGCCGCCCGCGTCGAACCCGACCCGCTCAACCGGCACCGCAGCCACGCTCCCCCGAACGCCCAACCATCATGATCGACTGCGAGCCTATCCAGCCCGGATCCACCCAGCCGAACCATCCTGCGGGCAACACACAGGGCCTCGCGCCGAACAACAGCCGCCGGGCCCACCACCGGCTCGGCTCCAGCCACCGCTCCGGTCCAGCCCACCGCGGTGGGCCGACCCGTTGGGCAACGTGAAGATGCGTAGGCAAAGGCGCAGGTCAGAGCTCCTTGGCCATAGTCGTGGTGGTGGCGGTGGCGCCTCCCCGCTCGACCCACGAGACGACTCTCGGCCCCACGCCGTGGGGTCAAGATCGTCATCGTGGAGGTGGCGGGATCCATCGCGGGACGGTGTCCCGACACCTGCACCGCGCTGGCGTCGCCACACGCGCACGCGGGCTCCGCGGGTAGCAGGCCGTCGCCCTCGTGCAGCTCCTCTGGCAGTGACTGGCCCGGCCCGGCTCGATGTCGATCAGGGATCAGCGCTCGGACAGGATCCGCGGAAGGCGCCCGAGTCCGGTCAGGTCGTCAGCCCAAGAGCATCGCGCAGGCCGATCTCAACCATGCGCATGGTCCCAGGTGACAGCGCTCCAGCATCTGCTTGGACCTCGTCCTCCCACAGTGGACCGACCTCGTCGCACAGGACCGAGCCGACGAGCGGGTCGCCGGAGCCAAGGGTGACCACGGATGGAATGTCCGGTTTACGGCTGGTGGTGATGCGCACGGCCAGGACCGAGGGGAGGTTGCGGTTGCGCCGGTTGTTGCTCACGACGAGGTACGGCTTGCGACCGATCTCCTCGTCGAGAACAGCCCAGTAGACCCGCCCCCGCTGCAGGTTGATCACGATTCGGCGTCGGCGTGGAATCGACGCCTCGCGGAGCGCCGCTTCATGGCCTTCTCGACCGCCTGCTCCTGCGGGTCGTCCTGATAGGACGCGGCCAACGCGGCGTAGCCCGCCTCCTCGGCGGCCTCCCGCAGGTGCTCCAACCCGGCCCGGAGAGCGGCGGAAAGCAGCGCGGCTTCCGATGCGCCCTCCGGCACGCCTGCCGCCCGCATCGCCTCGGGCGAGTTGCGGATCAAGTCGAGGTCGCGCAGGTCTTGGCGGGTCAACGGGACGCTGGGCCGCTTCACAGGGCGATCAGTCTCGGCAGACATGCATCAAGTCTGCGCCTCACGTGGTGAATCAGTCAAATGCATCACCTCGGCGCTTCACCTCTAGTCAGACTGGAGCGACCGCGGGCGAGCAACGGTCGGGGGCAGCTCGCTCACTCGGCCCTGACCGCGCAGACACAACATCGCCCCGACACCTCCGACCGACACCGTCACGCCACTACGGGCGAAGCCAAGCTGCGCCGGGCCCACGCCCGGCCCTACTTGATCGTCAGACCGCTGGTATTCCAAATTGCGATGTCCCTTCGAAATTTGGAATGCACTGGCCGCATGTGGATCACGACGCTCGAGGAGAACGGCATCGCTGGCGCTGCAGCTCGTCCAGACCGTGACCGCCCACCTGAGCCAGGCTCGAGAGGCGGTCACGCAGCGCCGCACGGAAGGCAGCCGCTGTCGTGAACGGGAACGGCTCCCCGGCGGGGGTCATGACCACCTACCCGACGACCGGCCCAGCAACTGATCGACGAAGGCCTCTGACGAGCTCGCCCCATAGGCGCCGACGTCCGCCGCGACCACTCCTCGCAACTGGGTGGCATCCAGCAGCCCCGCGTGGACGGCGTCCTGACAGATCCGCCCGATGGCCTCGCCGTCCTCCCGATCCCCGAGCAGATCGGCCACCACTCGTGCGACGGTGCACACCGGCAACCCGTCCACCACCGACCAGTGCGACGACGGCAACCCCGAACGCACCCGCAGCCGTACGTCATCACGGCGCAACTGGCGCCGCTTCGTGACATAGAACTCGTGTACCGACGCGGCCAGGTCACCGACCCCCAACACCAACGCCGCCGACCGGCCCGCCACCACCGCATCGGGCACCCGCAGACGAGCCGAGGGTTCCCCACCATCCCCCAGTTGCAGCCAGACTGCGCGGACCGGATCCCGATCAGGGTCCGCCGGCGCCCCGGCAAGTCGGTACACCCGCGCGCCTTCGGGCACCGCCTCCAGCGCACCATCCGCGATCAAGCGGTTCACGTCTGCCCGAGAAGCCCCCACCGCGCGCGCCTGCGCGGCCGTGACCATCCCCCACTGCGCCACCGTGAACCCCGACAGCGCACCCAGCGACGACCCACGCGACATACTGCAATCGTACCAGATATGCAACGATTGAAGTACCACTGCGGGTTACTGGTGACCGTGCCGGAGCCTACACATGGGACAGAGAGACCAGGGCTGCGCCCGGACCTGCCGAGACATCCCAGCCAAGCGATTCGAGTAGCTCCCACCAGGTGACCTGGCGGGAGCTACTCGAACCCTGTGGAGGTGGCGGGATCCGTCGCCGCTGAAGAAGCTGCCGAAGCCCGGATCACCGGCACCCAAGCGAACCAGCCATCGCGCGCCGGGTACTGCTCGGCAGCTCAGCGCCGACCAGACGCAGGAGCTCGTCGCGGCCTACAGGGCAGGCAACACCGTCTACCAACTGGGCGACCAGTTCGGGATCGATCGCCGAACGGTCGGCAAGATCCTCACCCGCAACGGCGTCCAGACCAGGCATCCCGGCCTGACAACCGAGGAGGTTGATCAAGCGGCCCAGCTGTACGACGACCGACGCGGCTACGCCCTGAGCCTCTGGCACCTATGGAACCTCGTCCCCTCGACCGAGGAACTCTACGGCGCGGACGAAGCCTTCACCGAGCAGATGTGGACGTACTACGCACACCAGATCGCGCGGGAGTCTGAGCGCCCGGGCGAGGTCCCGGACCTTCGGTCACCTCTCCAACCGCTCGAGCCAGGTGATGGCTCGGAGCCCCCGCCACTGTAGGTGAGTGCGCCGCAGACAGAGTTCCTCTGCGCAATCGCGAGGCGTGCCGCCGATGCCACGTTCAGGCGGGCGCGAGTTGGGTGAGTAGCGCTTGTGCGCTGGGTGAGGGGTTGAAGTCGTTCCAGGCGAGGTATTCGATTCGGGTGGGACCGCCGGTGACTGGAATGGGGCGGAGTCGGTCGTCGTCGGGTATGAGCGCCGGGGACAACAATGCGATCGCGAGTCCGTGGCGTACGAGGTCGAGGATGAGGTCGGTGCTGACGGCTTCGAAGACGACTTCGCGGCGGAGCCCGGCGTTGCGGAAGGCGACGTCCGACTGTGTTCGCCCAGGGGTGCCTTCGGGGAAGTCGACGAACGTCTCGTCCGCCAGCTCGTCCAGGCGCAGGCGTCGCCTGCCGGCCAGCGGATGCCCGGGGTGGACGACGGCGACGAGCCGTTCGTGGACGAGTACGCGGCTGGCGACTCCGCGTGGAGGCGTGGTGTCCGCCAAGCCGAGGACGGCGACGTCGATGCTGCCGTCAGCGATGGCAGCGATGAACTCGTCGCTTCCTCCGCCGCGGAGTCTGATCTGCACGCCCGGATGCGCACGGTGGAACTCCCCGAGTACGGCGGGGATGTCGATTGCGGTCACAGTGGGAATGAGTCCGATCGTGAGGGAGCCGCGGATCTGACCGTCCGCGGCCGCGGCGTCGACGACGGCTCGTGCGGCCGCGTCGAGGCTAGCCCGGGCGGCGGCGATGAAGGCTTCACCGGCGGCGGTGACCTCGACCCGGCGGTTGGTGCGGGCGAACAGTGTGATGCCCAGCTCGCGCTCGAGGGCCTTGATCTGGTGGCTGAGGGCGGACTGCACGACGAAGCACTTCTCGGCCGCGCGCGTGAAGCTTCGCTCCTGCGCGAGCGCGATGACGTACCGCATCTGCTGGAACTCCATCGATGAATGATCTCAGTTCATCATCGTGATGACAACAATGCGTTGGACTCATCGCTGGGGTGGGGCGAACGATCGATTCATGACCACGACAACAGCACTTTCACCCACGTATGAGGCGACCGCGGCCTCGGGAAACCGGGTCGCGTGGACCGTCGCGACAGCGATCGTGCCCGCGGTATGGGGCACGACCTACATCGTGACCACCCATCTGCTCCCCGAGGGTCACCCGCTGTTCGCGGCCATGATGCGATCTTTGCCCGCGGGTCTGATCGCCTTGCTGATCGCTCGTCGGCTGCCGAGCGGGTCGTGGTGGGTCAAGAGCCTCGTGCTGGGAACCCTCAACATGGCGGCGTTCTTTCCGTTGCTCTTCATCGCGGCGCAACACCTCCCGGGCGGCGTGGCCGCGACGCTCGGTGCCGTGCAGCCGATCGTGGTGGCCTTCCTCGCGGTCGCGATCCTGCGAGAGAAGCTGTCTGGGTGGCGCGTCTGCTGGGGCGTCGTCGGCGTCGTCGGGGTGGCGCTCGTCGTGATCGGCCCGAAGGCCGGGCTCGACCCCCTCGGCATCGTCGCGGGCTTGGGTGGCGCGTCGTCGATGGGGGCCGGTGTCGTACTCACCAAGAAGTGGGGGCGCCCTGCGGGTGTATCTGCCATCGGCCTCGCTGGGTGGCAGCTCACCGGCGCGGGGATCGTCCTGCTGGTGCCCGCCTTGTTCCTCGACGGGGTGCCGAGTCATATCGGTCCGTCTGCCGTTGCCGGCTATGCGTGGCTGGGGATCGTCGGCGCTCTGTTCACGTACACGTTCTGGTTCGCCGCGATTCGTCGCCTTCCCGTCACCGCGACCGCGCTCCTCGGGCTGCTCTCGCCCCTGGTCGCCGCGGTCCTCGGCACCGCGGTGGCGGGCGAAGCCCTGACCTGGACCCAACTCGCCGGCTACGCGCTCGCACTCGCCGCCATGGTCGCGGGCCAGCACAACCCGGATCGTCGGAGTACGTGAGCGCATTCCGCTTGGCGCAATGGAAGGAGAGGCAGCCCGCTGACAATCACCCTCCGATTCTCTCGGCCGGTCCCGCCACCGTTGAGCTGACACGCCCGGCATCCGCGCTGCAATAGAGGGCGCCCATCCGCAACGACCGCCGCCGCCCGCCGACGTCCACCTGGTCGTTCACCACGCATCGGACCACGCCCGTGTCCTCGACCACGACGACGTCGACCTGCTCCAGGACCTGCGCGTGCCAGCGCAGCCCGCCACGGGTGTCGGCCTCCAGGTAGGACTCCCGGTCGAACTGCTCACCGCGGTGGGAGGTCCACCGGAACCGCGGATGCAGCAGCGCCGCCAGCCCGTCGGGGTCAGCGGCGGCCAGGGCGTCGGCCCGCCGCCGGACGGCCTCGCGCAGTTCGTCCTCCGCACTCACCCGCCGCAACCTGGACCGACGACGCCGCGCGCGCATGCGGTCACCGGGCGGGACGCACCCGGCGCAAGGTCGGCCGTGGGCGGTCTCGGGGACGTCAGCGTCCCCAGTTCAGCTCCACCCGCCGATTCTGGGCCCGACCGGACGGGTTGTCCTTTCCGCCGATCTCGTTCGGCTGCACCGGATCGGCCTCGCCCTTCCCGTCCGTGGTCATCGTCAGATCCGGGCGCACCCCGTGGACGACCGCAGCGACCGCACTCGCCCGGCGCCGGGACAGCGCCAGGTTGCTCTCCGGGGATCCCACCGAGTCGGTGTAACCGATGACCGAGATCTGCACGCCCTGCGGGATCTCGTTCAGTCGTGACCGCAAGGCGGCCGCGGCCGGTTCGGCTATCCGATCGGAGCCGAAGTCGAACAGAACGTCGGCGCCCAGGGTGAGGGTGCTGCCGGTCTGCGTCTGCTTGGTCGTGGCCAGCGATCTCACGCTGCCCTCGAGGCGGAACACGGTGACCGAGGAGGCCAACTGAGCGTCGGTCGGGGGCGGCAAGGTCGGCGTGCCGCCCCCGAGCAGCCCGACGGCAGCCAGCATCGCCGTCGCCAGGGACATCATCGCTGAATCGCCACCTGCGTGAACGGCGGCCAGGAATCCAGGACCGACACCTCCAGGGCCGTCACCGGGTCCTGCGGTGCGGCGAAGCCGAACCAGGCTTCGAACGGGTGGCCGTTCTGTGCACCGGTACCGCTGGGGGACTCGTACCAGCGGACGTTGCCGGAACCGCTCAGCACCGAGTACGCCTTGAGGTGCTCACGGTCCAGGATCGTGGGCAGGACGTAGTTGGGATCGTCGAGGTCGGACAGCGTCACGGTGTCCTGCGGCCCCTTCGTCGTGAAGTGAGGGGTGAAGACGAGCCGCAGGGTCATCGTCCGGCCACCTGGATCGATCTTGAGCGACTCCAGCCCGACGTCGACCTTGTCCGCCGGCCGCCCGCGAACCGCCAGGTTCTTCTGCTCCACGGTCACCGTCGGCGTGGAGGTCGCCGCTCCTGCGGCGCCCGCGCCCGACGTCCGCGCGCCGGTCCCCTGACCGCCGACACCGGATGTCCCGGACGAGCAGCCGGCCAGGGCGAGCACCGAGGCCACGACGAGCCCTACCAGACGGGAGCGACGGCGACGCACAACCATCTGGATCATGGGGCGGAGTGTACCGAGCACCCCAACAGCCGCGAACCCCGGCAACTGAGCCTTTCCCAACCTCGCGTCAGCTGGCGAGGATGAGGGTCTGGATCGCGTTGACCAGGACGGTCGCGTCGGCGGGGCTGGATCGGATCTTGCGCAGGATCCGCCAGTTCTTCAGGTCGGCGTTGGCCCGCTCACCGGGGGCGCGCAACGCGGAGTGCGCACGGTTGACGGCCTTCTGCCCGTCCGACAGGGGCCGGGAGACGAACTTCCTGGTGGCGCGGTCGTAGCGGGACCGTCGGAACGGGGCACGGATCGTTGGACCGACGCCGTGGTAGGCGCTGTCGGCGTAGGCGGTCACTCCCGCTGCGGCCAGGGCGGTGGGGATGGCGTGTTCGGTGGCCGCGCCGCTCCTGGTAGGACCGGATGATCTAGGCAATCACCGTCCTAACCAGGAGCTTCCTCATGATCCAGGCGCCACGCCGCTCATCCACGGGGCAGCCCCGCGAGGTTGGCAAAGGCTCACTGCCCGCGCCTGCGCGACCGCGCCGTCCAGGCACCTCGGTTCGATCGACGGGTACGACGGTGGGGCCCCACCAAAGTCGTCTCAGTCAGTCAGTGGAGGTGGCGGGATCCGTCGGCCGCCCCAGGGGCGGCCTCCTCCCGATTCCCGGCTCCATCGTCAGCAAACGGACCTCGGCCCGGCAAGAATGCCGGACCGAGATCCGTTAGTGGACCTCATGGGAGCCTACTCGAAACGGATAAACTGGGTAAACCGCCGGAATAGGCTAACGGTTAGACCCGCAGAACCCGGCCCGGAGCGGCCAGCGCCACGCAGGGCTATGCCCCGGCTACTCGATGATCAGGTGGCCGAACTGATCCGCAGTTATCAGGACGGCGCCTCCGTGTACGAACTCGCCGAGCGATTTGCGATCCACCGCGGGACTGCGGCGAGGCACCTGCACCGCGCGGGCGTCGCCACGCGACGACGCGGGCGGAATGGGTAACAGGTCGACGTCGCAGTCCGTCAGCTTGCCCGCGTGCGCAGTCATGGTCCGGATCGGTGACCAGGTCAGGCGCGCCATCGGACGACTCCTCCCGCGCTCAGGCACGAGCGGAGGGCGGGCGCCGCTGGCGGTCGTGTTCGGCGCGCAGGTTGGGGCCGAGCAGGTCAACCAGGGAGGCGGCAGGCTCGTGCGGATAGGGCAGGTTCTCCACGAACGACACCGCGATGGGCTCATCCACCTCACCGCCCCATTCCTGTTCGAGCAGGTCCAGGACGGCACGGACCTCGTCCCATCGGCCGGCCAGGAAGTTATCGACTTCCAGCCGAACAACGTCCGCCAGGAACTCATGGACCAGCACGTCCTTGTGATCACCGAAGGTGTTCTCCTGGGTCAACGGCTCCAGCGCCGGGACGGCACTGATCATCCGCTCGACGAGGGCCTGATCAGCCGGCTTCGCGCGCCAACTGCGCTGCCGATCCAGCGCAGCAGCGAGTTTGGGGCCGAGCACCACGGCTGGATCCGGAGTCGTGGTCCACGGCATCGCTGTCACGAAGGCGGATTCGATGATGGAATCCACCTCTGGATCACGGCCGAACTCGGCTTCCAGAATGAGGGCTAGCTCCGCCAACGGCGGTCCCCCCGAGGTGGGGTCGGCCTGGAAGGAATCGAGCAAGGGCCGGACGTAGTCGTAGAGGAATGTCTGCGCAATCACGTCGCCAAAACCCGTTGCGCGGCACTCCTCGTTCGCCGCCTCATAGTAGGGGCGTAGCTGTGGCGCGACCTCAAGCATTCGCGCGATGAAGCCTTCGGTTCCCTCGTGCATCACTTGCCTCCCAGCAGCTGTTGAAGCTCGTTCTTCAGGCGCCAAGCCCACTTCGTGTCCTCGCGTGAGGCTGTGGGTCCGTAGCGCTTGATCCAGCGCTCCAGCGCGTTGAGCTCCGTCTGGGCCTTCTCGGTGTGGAACCTTCCTTCGGTGGGGCGTCCGGTGCGTAGTTCGTTGCGGACGGCGTCCATGGTGGTGCCGTCACCGACGTGGTTGGGGTTGTCGGTGCCCTTCCACAGATTGTCGACGATGCGGCGCAGCTTCCAGTCGCGCACCTGCGGCCGGGGTCGCGGCGGCTGCTGGGGCAGGTCCGGGACAGAGTCCCCGCCTCCGCCGCCGCTGGTGCCCCCCGTTCCGCTGGCGTTGTCGGCGGCTTGGGAGAGGACGATGCCCATCGCGCCGAGGCCGGCGGTGGTGGCAAACGCGCCGCTGACCGCGATCGTCGGGACCAGGATCTCCAGCCCGGTCGTCGTGACGACGGCGGCCAGGCCGATCGAGGGCGGGAAGAACACGAAAGCGGCGACGAGCAGGGCAACCCCGGCGACCAGCAGCAGCATGGACAGCGCGTCGAGCACGTGCACCCCGGACAGCAGGGTCGAGGAAGCCCGGGTGCCGCGCGCCCACGCCCAGACCGTGGCCGCCGCCAGGACGAGGGAGCCGAGGCCGGTGGCGATCCGCAACTGGACACGGGCCGCAACCTCCGCCGCGGGAGCGCGCAACACGGCCGGCAGCGTCCGCACCAGGACCGCCAGCTGCCAGACCAGCAACCCGCAACCGAGCACCGCGGGCGCGGCCAGGACCAGCAGGAACGGCAGCCGTCCAGCCAGAGTCTTCTGGATCCCCGCGGCCGCCGGGGTCGAGCCGAGCCCGTAGTAGACCAGCGCCGGGACCAGCAGCACCGCCCACACCAGCAACGGCCACCACCGCCGCAGCCACGACCGGCGCCCACCCTCGGTGCGGGATCCGCCCGGCGCGAGCCGACCGACCCGGCGCCAGGCGGTGGCGGAGTCCGCCGCATCCAACTGATCCCGAATGCCGGCGACCTCGGCCAGCAACGGCCCGGCCCCCACCGGCACGGACGAGGGCACGGCTGACGACCCCACGTCGGGCGACGGCACCGTGGGCGGGCCCGCCTCGGGACCGCTCCGCCTGCCGGGTCCGACCTGGTACAGCGCCGCCCGACGCAACAGCGCGAACCGAGCGATGACCAGCGGCGTCCACGGCAACCCCAACACCGCGTACCGGGCCAACTGCACGCTGGCCGGCGCCGGTGCGGTGGCCCCGCGTTCTCGCCGCAGCCGCAGATCCGGGGCCACGCCGCGGGCCCGGCGCAGCCAGTACACGTCGAGGGCGACAGCGGCGGCCAGCGCCAGCAGCGGCCACAACCACAACAGCGGCTGCGCGGCCACCAACGGAGCCACCAGGTGGCCGCCCAGACCGTTGTCGCCGGGATGGCGGGCATCGAAGTTGTACGCCGCGTGATCCGCCCCGACCAGCAGCACCAGGCCCGGACCGAGCAACCGCACCGGGCCCCGACCGCGCACGGCGAACCCCACCCCCAGCCCGGCCAGGGCACTCCACGCCAGGTGCAGGTTCGTGCCCGAACCGGCACTCAAGGACAAGAACCCGTCCCCGCCCGCCGGGGCCGGCAGCCACGAAACCACCACCGCACCAGGCGTCGGGATGGTCGGCGGTGACAGCGAGATCGGCAACACCCACCCGTCCGGCATCCCGATCGCGGTACCGGCCCGGGTACCGAACCGCATCACCGCCTCGGCCAACCCGAACCCCGCACCCGTCGCCGCACCCAACAGCAGGTAGTCCGTCAGGCCACGCTGCCACCGGGCCCGCGCGCCCCAGGCCAGCAACACCAGCGGAACAACCTTCGCGATTTCCTCCACGAACGGATCCACCGTGTACGACGCGGTGGCCACCACCTGGTAGATCGGGACGCCGGTGGCATCCGCGCGCAGGTGCGTCCAGGCGTACTCCACGACCACCGCCAAGACCCCGCAGCCGTACACCCCCGCACCCACGGCCAGCAGCAACGTTCCCGCCCGCACCGTCCGCGCCGCCGACCCCAATACCGCCAACTGGACGACGCCCCAACACGCCGCGAACACCATCGCCGCCACCAGCACGACGCGCTCCCCCGTTCCAGCCCGCCCGGAACGCCCCGATACGCTCCGCGCCGAGGCTACCGCCCATGATCTTCTCGTGCCACGGTCAGCACCTCAGGGCGGTCGGGCAGAACCGAAGGCACAACGACAGGCCAACCCGACGCACCTGCCCCCAGACACGCAACCTCGGCGCGTCAAGACCAGGCCCGACCCTTGGACCCTCCGCGACCAGCAGCAGCGGAAACAAAGACAACGGCGCAGGTCAGACCCCATTCGGGGTACTCGTTTGGGTACTCGTTCGGTGGAGGTGGCGGGATCCGTCGGCCGCCCCAGGGGCGGCCTCCTCCCGATTCCCGGCTCCATCGTCAGCAAACGGATCTCGGCCCGGCAAGAATGCCGGACCGAGATCCGTTAGTGGAGGTGGCGGGAATCGAACCCGCGTCCGTCAGCGTAGAACCAGGACTTCTCCGGGCGCAGCCTGCTACGGCATTTCTCAGCCCCGGCGATCACACAGGCATGTCGCCGAGCCGGGCTCAGTCACTGTTGGTGTCGCGGTGAACCCCGTGACCGGGTCCACAGCCATTGGCCTTCTTGTCGACGCCAGCTACCGGGCCGAAGGCGCTCCCGGGCTGACGGATCTCACAACTCGCTCAGGCGGCGAGGGCGAGATCGTGCTGCGTAGTGTTGGCAGCTGTTTTTTGCGACGGTGGTTCACGAGATCGCGTCGCCTTCTCGGCCCGCTTCTCCTGGATCGACGTCCAACGTCGAAGCCTGTCACCCCCCTGTTCAGTTGTGCTGGCAGCCTACCCGGGCCAGAGCCCGGCGGGCTACCGCCGACGGAGCCAACGCGATGGTCGTGGGCGGTGTTCCCGTGCCGGAGCAGGGTCAGTGCTCGCGCAGGGACATCGCCCGATCGGACTCGCGCCGGTCCTGCCGCTCCCGCAAGGCCTGCCGTTTGTCGTAGTCCCGCTTGCCGCGGGCCAGCCCGAGCTCCACCTTCGCCCGCCCGTCGAGGAAGTACAGCTGCAGCGGGACGAGGGTGAGCCCCTTCTCCCGGGTGGCCTCGGCGAGCCGGTCGATCTCGTGCCGGTTGAGCAGCAGCTTGCGACGCCGGCGGGGCTCGTGGTTCGTCCAGGTGCCCTGGGCGTACTCGGGGATGTGCACACCCTCGAGCCAGGCCTCGCCGGCGGTGATCGAGGCGAACCCGTCGACCAACGAGGCGCGCCCGGCGCGCAGCGACTTGACCTCGGTACCGGTGAGCACCAGCCCCGCCTCGAGCACGTCGAGGATGAGGTAGTCGTGCCGTGCCTTCCGGTTGGACGCGATGACCTTGCGGCCCTGCTCCCTCGGCACGGCTACCTACCTCCTGGCTGCTGTTGCCCGCCGGCACTCCGGCAGCCCCGGGAGTCTACCTACCGGCCGGCCGCGACCGGGCTGGTCACAGGTAGCTCATCGGGTTGGTGAACGAGCCGTTCACGAGCACCTCGAAGTGCAGGTGGCACCCCGTGGACAGCCCCGTCGTGCCGGAGTAGGCGATCAGCTGCCCGCGCCGAACCGATCCGGAGTTCACCACGATCTTCGACAGGTGGTTGTACGTGGTGGCCAGGTCCGCCCCGGCCAGCCAGCCGTGGTCGACGACAACCCGGTTGCCGTAGCCGCCCGCCCATCCTGCGCTGACGATGCGCCCGGCGGCCGCCGCGTACACGGGGGTGCCGCAGGCGACCCCGAAGTCGGTGCCGCTGTGCAGCCGGTAGATGTGCAGGATGGGGTGGTACCGCATGCCGTAGCCGGAGGTGATCGGCCCGTTCGCCGGGTAGCCGAGCACCCCCCGCGACGGCGGCGGGGCCTTCAGCGAGAGGTGATGCATGGCGGCCTGCGCCCGGGCGCGGGCCGCGAGTTCGGCGGCCAGGTCCTGCTGCTGCCTCTGCAGCTTGTCCAGCCGGGCGGTCTCCTCGGCCGACTTCGCCTTGATCACCGCCAGCGCCGACGTCTGCCGGGCCACCAGGTCGGCCTGCTGCGTCTCGGCCGCCTGCGCCGTGGCTTCGGCGGCCTTGCGGGCGCTCACGGCAGCGGCGGACTGCTCCTTCAGCACGCCCACCTGCTGCCGGATCGCGGTGAGCTTCGCGCTGCGCGCGCGCAGGTCCGCCTGTTGCACGGCGAGCCTGTGGATGGTGCCGGACTGCGACTGCAGGGCCGTGCTGGCGAAGGCCAGCTGGTCGGCGAACTGGTCCGGGCTGTCGGACTGCAGCGCCATCGAGAGCCCGGTCAGGCCGGAGTCCACGTAGGTCTGCCGGGCGATCAGCCCGATCGCGGCCCGGGTGTCGTGCTCGGCCTGGCGCTGGGCGTCGAGCTCGGCGAGCGCCTTGGTCTCCTCCGCCTCGGAGTACGCCAGCCGGGAGGCGACCGCGGCGTCCTGCTGGCGGGCCTGGGTGAGCTTCGACTCGGCGGTGGCGAGCTGCGCCCGCACGTCCACCAGCTCGGCCTGCGCGCGCGTCAGGGTGACGGCGGCGTCGGCGAACTCCCGGGACGTCCCCTCCAGCTGGTCGCGCAGCTGGGCGATCTGCTGGTCCAGCGCCTTCTTCTGGTCGTCGACGGAGTCGGCGGCCGCGCCGGGCGCGAGCAGCACCCCCCCGAGCAGGCAGAGCGTCGCCGCCGCCGCGGCAGCGTGGCGCAGCAGGGGACGTCCCACAGCTCCTCCTCAGCGGCCGGGGGGCCACCCGGCCTGCTCAGTCACAAGGAGTGGCCACCCCGGACCACGGCACTAACCCTCGACATGCAGTCGAGAGTTACACCTTGAGGTACTTCAGCAGCGAGAAGAAAGCCGACACGCCAGCGATGAGCAGTCCGGTGACGAACATCCAGGGCAGCACCACCACGGCGTTGCCCACGCCCACCCACTGGTTGATGAAGGGCAGCTGGCTGGCGAGCCAGCCACGGATCACGAAGGCGACCACCGGCACGAGCACGAACGAGGCCACCAACGCGCCGACGGTGGCGGCGATCATGCTCTCCAGGATGAAGGGCAGCTGGATCACCACGTTCGACGCCCCGACCAGGCGCATGATCCCGGTTTCTCGGCGGCGGGTGAACGCGGCCAACCGGATGGTGGTGGCCACCAGCAACACCGCCGTCGCCAGGGTCACGAAGGCGATCGCCCAGGCCGCCCACTTCAGCCCGTTGAGCAGGGCGAAGAGCCGGTCCAGGACCTGGTTCTGGTCCTGCACCTCCTCCACCCCCTGACGGCCCTCGAACAGCTGCGCCACCGTCTGGTACTTCTTCGGGTCCTTGAGCTTGACCCGGTAGGACTCGGGCATCTGGTCGACGGTCACGTTCGCCGACAGCACGCTGTTCTTGAACTGCTGCTTGAACCGGTCGTACGCCTGCTGCTTGGACTCGTAGTAGACCTTGTCCACGTAGGGCGCCAGCTGCGGGGAGTTCAGGTCGGCGCGGATCTGGTCCTTCTGCACCTGGGTCACCGGGCCGGTGGAGCAGGTGGCGGCGCTGGAGTCCTGCCCGCACAGGAAGATGGAGACCTGGACGCGGTCGTACCAGTAGTCCTTCATGAGCGAGACCTGCTTCTGGGCCAGGATTCCGAACCCGAGCAGGAACAGGGACACCGCCGTGACCAGCACGACGGAGACCGTCATCGACAGGTTGCGGCGCAGACCGATGGCGATCTCGCTGAGGATGAACTGAAAACGCACTGTGCTCCTGCCTTACCGGACGCTGCCGTAGACGCCACGGTCCTGGTCGCGCACGAGCCGCCCGTCTTCGAGCTCGCAGACCCGCTTGCGCATCTGGTCGACGATCTCATCGTCGTGGGTCGCCATCACGATCGTGGTTCCGGTGCGGTTGATCCGATCGAGCAGCCGCATGATCCCCACGCTGGTGGACGGGTCGAGGTTGCCGGTGGGCTCGTCGGCGAGCAGGATCGCCGGGCGGTTGACGAAGGCCCGGGCGATCGCCACCCGCTGCTGCTCACCGCCGGACAGCTCGTGCGGGAAGCGCCGTTCCTTGCCCGCCAGGCCGACGAGGTCGAGCACCTCGGGCACGGTGTGCGCGATGGCGTGCCGGGGCTTGCCGATCACCTGCAGTGCGAACGCGACGTTCTCGAAGACCGTCTTGTTCGGCAGCAGCCGGAAGTCCTGGAAGACCACCCCGATGGTGCGCCGCAGCTGCGGCACCTTCCAGCTCGGCAGCCGGGCCACGTCCCGGCCCGCCACGTGCACGGCGCCCTTCGACGGGCGCTCCTCCTTCAAGGTCAGCCGCAGGAAGGTGGACTTCCCGGACCCGGACGCGCCGACGAGGAACACGAACTCGCCCTTTGCCACCTCGAGACTGATGTTGTCCAGGGCGGGCCGGGAGGTCCCCGGATAGATCTTCGTCACGTTCTCGAAGCGGATCACGAGCGGTCGTCCTCGGCCGGTCTCGGAGGTAGGAAGGATTTCATGTCCGTCTTGTCCCTGTTCATGGGTACTTGAGCAGCATCCGGCAGATCGAGTCTATGCACGTTCCCCGGTAACTCCGTTGCGGGCACGCGGGCACGCGAGCACCATCGGCGGCAAGCACCACCCCGCCACCGGCGGCCGGCGCGCCTGCAGGCGCGCACCGCCCGGGATCGAGAGGAGGGCGTCATGACTGCCGTTCCCGCTTCGGCCTGCCGTCACCGGCGCTGCCCGCCCTCCCCCCGACGACCCGAGGAGTCCCCCCGGTGGATCACGACCCGCAGTCCGCGCCGCGCTCCCGGCGCGACCTGACCCCCGGCCCGCGCCGCCCCCGGCGCGCCCGCTTCGACGATGACGACGAGGGCGGCTACGCCCCCGCCCCTGCTTCTGCCTCGGCCCCTGCCCCGGCGTCCGCGCGGCGCCGGCCCGGGCCCGAACCGGCCCTGCCCGAACCCGGCCCCACCCCGTCCAGCTGGCCCGGCGCCGTGCACGGACCCCGGCCCCGCCCGAGCTGGGTGATCACCGAGGGCGCCGCGGTGGACACCGAGCTCGGGGTGCTGAAGACGGGCAAGGAGGCCGACGTCCACCTGGTCGAGCGGGCCCTGCCCGGCACCGGGCGCGCCGTGCTGCTGGCCGCCAAGCGGTACCGGGACAGCGACCACCGGATGTTCCACCGCGACGCCGGCTACCTCGAGGGCCGCCGGGTCCGCCGCTCGCGCGAGACCCGGGCAATGGCCCGGCGCACCGACTTCGGGCGTGACCTGATCAGCGTGCAGTGGGCGAGCGCCGAGTTCGGCGCGCTCGCCCGGCTCTGGGAGCTCGGGCGCTCGGGCGGCATCCGGGTGCCCTACCCGGTTCAGCTGTCGGGAACCGAGCTCCTGTTGGAGTTCATCGGCGACCCCGACGGAACGGCCGCGCCGCGGCTGGCGCAGTTGCACCCGGGAAGAGACCAGCTCGCCGCGCTGTGGGAGCAGGTCCTGGAGGCGCTCGGGGTGCTGGCGCTGGCCGGGTATGCCCACGCCGACCTGTCGCCGTACAACCTGCTGGTGCACCACGGCCGGCTGGTGCTCATCGACCTGCCCCAGGTGGTGGACGTGGTGGGCAACCCCAACGGCCCGGCCCTGCTCGCGCGGGACGTGCGGGTGATGGCGCGCTGGTTCGCCGCCCGCGGGCTCGACCCGGTGCGCGCCGACCCCGAGCCGCTGCTGGCCGCGCTCCTGTCCGACGCAGGGTTGTCAGCGGCAGGGTTGTCAACGGCAGAGCGGTCACCAGCTGCGTCGTCGGACGCGGGGCCGCCCGAGCTGGGGCCGAGGCCGTGATCGGGCCGGTCAGGCGCCGGACTTCTCCAGCGTCTTGCGCCAGCGGATCCCCGACTCGAGGAACTCGTCGATCTCACCGTCGAAGACGGCCGCCGGGTTGCCGGTCTCGTGCTCGGTGCGCAGGTCCTTGACCATCTGGTAGGGGTGCAGCACGTAGGAGCGCATCTGGTTGCCCCAGCTCGTCCCGCCGTCACCCTTGAGCGCGTCGAGCTCGGCCTGCCGGTCCCGGCGGGCCTTCTCCAGCAGCTTGGCCTGCAGCACCCGCAACGCGGAGACCTTGTTCTGCAGCTGGGACTTCTCGTTCTGGCAGGTCACCACGATGCCGGTGGGGACGTGGGTGAGCCGGACCGCGGAGTCGGTGGTGTTCACGGACTGCCCACCCGGCCCGGAGGAGCGGTAGACATCAACCCGGAGGTCGTTCTCCGGGACGTCGATGTGGTCGGTCTCCTCGACGACGGGCAGCACCTCGACCCCCGCGAAGGAGGTCTGCCGCCGCCCCTGGTTGTCGAACGGGCTGATCCGCACCAGCCGGTGGGTGCCCTGCTCGACGGACAGCGTGCCGTAGGCGTACGGCGCGGCGACCTTGAAGGTGGCCGACTTGATCCCCGCCTCCTCGGCGTAGGAGGTGTCGTAGACCTCGCTCCGGTAGCCGTGCCGCTCGGCCCAGCGCAGGTACATCCGCAGCAGCATCTCGGCGAAGTCGGCCGCGTCCACCCCACCCGCCTCGGAGCGGATGGTGATCAGCGCCTCGCGGGAGTCGTACTCCCCCGACAGCAGGGTGCGGACCTCGAGCTCGCCGAGGGCCTTCTTCACCTCCACCAGCTCGCTCTCGGCCTCGACGAGGGTGTCCTTGTCGTCCTCGCCCTCCGCGAGCTCGACGAGCACCTCCAGGTCCTCCAACCGCGCGACCATCCGCTCCACCCGGTCGAGCTCCGCCTGCAGGTGCGACAGCTTGCTGGTCACCGCCTGGGCGCGCTCGGGGTCGTCCCACAGGTTCGGCGCCGAGGCCTGCTCCGACAGCTGCACGATCTCGTCCCGGAGCGCGTCGAGATCGCTCACGGCAAGGATCGACGCGAGCGTCTGGCGGAGCTCCTTGAGCTCAAGGGCGAAATCGACGGCGGCCACGTTCAGGCAGACTACGCGTCCAGCCGGCGACAGGGGGCGGCAGTGGGACTCACAGCGGTCACCCAGCCCGGTTGCAGGCTTCCGGCCGGCCGGGCAGGCAGACTTGGCGAATGCGGGAGGAACAGGCACTGCGCGTGGTGGACGGGCTGCGGGCTCACGGGGTGATCGCCCGGCTGGTGCACGCCGGGCCCTTCCGGGTCGGCATCCGGGTTCCCCTGCCCGACGGCCGTGAGGCGCTGTGGGACGTGGACGGCGCAGCCGGGTTGGAGGCCCAGGTGCTGCGCGACGGCATCCTGGTGGGGTTCGTGCCCGCGATCCCGGGATCGGAAGGCTTCGACGAGGCACGGGTGGTCGAGGCCATCGCCGCCGCCGACTACGGCCGGGGCTGATCGCTGCTGCGGTGCCGCCCACGCCGTAACTAGACCGTCGGTACCGCCACCACCTCGATGCTGCAGGAGTCCGACGCCGTCAGCCCGTGCCAGCGCGCAGTGACGGTGACCTTGTACCGGCCGGGGGTCAGGTCGGTGGGCAGTACCGCTCGCGCCATCGGCAGCTCGACCCCGACCGGCGGCATCCCCCCACCGGGCAGCCCGCTCAGTTGCCACACGAGGGCAGCGCCGGCCACGGGGTCGCCGCGCTCGCTGGTCACCGCCGCGTCCAGGTCCAGTTGACCGCCGGGGGCGAGGCGCTGACCCTGCACCGGGACGCGCAGCCGGACCCGGAGGTGCGCGGCCACCGGGACCGCCTGCCGCCCGCCCGTCGTGCCGGTCGTCCCCGTCGTGCCGGTCGTCCCCGTCGTGCCGGTCGTCCCCGTTGTGCCGGTCATCCGGCCCGGCACGGCGACCTGTTGCCCGCCACCCTGGCTGCGGGGCGACGTGCTGCCGCTGGAGTAGCGCAGCCAGGCGGCCGCGGCGGCGATGAGCAGCAGCACCACAGCGATCCGGAGCAGGCCGCCGGCCCGGCTCCGGTACTGGCGCGGCAGCAGCCTCAGCGCCGCGGTGTCGCCGAGCGGCGGCAGTGGCTCGGAACCGCCCGGGTCGTCGGCGGGGGGCGTCTGGACGCTGGGAGAGTCGACATCGCGATCGTCGGGTGGCACTGACGGGACCTCGCGGCTACTCGGTTCGGGTGGATCTGCGGGCGCGACCCGAACAGGTCGCACGTCCGCGGCGGTCTGGGGACGAGGGAGCGCAGGGTTGTGGGCCTCCGCTGCCCGTACCTCCCCCGATGGCATGCAGCCAGCCTGCCCCGCCCTGGACGTGCGGACGTGGCGTTCCGGTGGAATTCCCCCGAACGGTTACCCCTGGACGAGCGGCATCGACGGGATGAACCGTATATACGGGACCAAAGGCGCGTCCATGGACTCGGCGCATGTTCAACCTCACGCTGCGTACAAGTTCCGGAGGGCATGGAATTTCGCCGAGCTGGGGTGTCATAGTCGGCCACCAGCACCGTCATCCCCACGTGGATGTGCGCGCTCGATCCCCGGAGGCTCGACATGGCGGACCGCTCGGACGCCGAGCTCGCCAGAGGCTGGGCCGCTGGTGACCACTCCGCGTTCTCAGACGCTTACGAACAGTACGCACCGTCCATGTTCGGCGTGGCCACCGGACTCGTCCGGGACCGATCGACAGCGGCGGATGTCGTGCACGACACCTTCGTCCGAGCCGCCGACCGGATCTCCACGCTGCGCGACCCCGAGCGGTTGCGGCCCTGGCTGTTCGCCATCCTGCGCAACGAGGCCGTCGATGCCCTGCGGTCCTCAGGCCGCGAGCGACCCGCGGACGTCGCGGCGATGAGCGACCAGGTCGCCGCGGAACTGCCCGAGCCGCATACCGAACTGTCCCGTGCCGAGCTGGCCGACGTGGTCTGGAGCGCGGCCGACGGCCTCCAACTGCGCGACAGGGAGGTGCTCGAACTCCACCTGCGGGCCGGCCTGGAGGCGACCGACCTCGCCGACGCGCTCGGCGTCACCCCGGGGCATGCCGCCGTGCTGCTGTCCCGGATGCGCGACCGGATGGAGCGGGCGATCGGGGCACTGCTGATCGCCCGGCGCGGGCGGCGCGACTGCACAGCCCTCGACGCACTGCTGGCCGGCTGGGACGGCCGGTTCACCCTGGACGTGCGCTCCCGTGTCACCAGGCACGTCGAGTCCTGCCCCGCCTGCGGCCGGGGCCGGCTCGAGCTGGCCTCCTACTACCGGCTGGCCCCGGCGCTGCTTCCGGTGTTCGCGATTCCGGCCGAGCTGCGCCGGCGGGTGCTCTCGTCGCTGCAACTGAGCTCCTTCGACACCGCCACCGCGGCGGCGGGCTCCGGCGCCCCGGGCTCCGGCGGCGGCGCCGGAACCTGGGCCTGGCGGGAGGACGGCTTCCCGCTGCCCCACCCCGGAAAGCAGGAACCGGGCCTCCTTCCCGACGACCGCCAGCCGCCCGACCAGCCGCCCGACCAGCCGCCCGGGCACAGCCGTACCGAGGCGGAGACCTTCGGCCCCACGCTGCTCGGAGCGGCCCTGCTCGAGGGAGCCGGAGCGGGCCCGCCCCGCCCGGCGGGCGCCGTCCCTGCGGAGCTGCCGCTGCCCTTCGGCCCACCCGCGCCTGCCCCGCGCCGGCCCGGCAGGGGGCGGGGCTGGCTCGTCGCGGCCGGGCTGGTGCTGTTGCTGGGGGCCGGCGCCGGGGTATGGAAGGCGCTCGGCGACACCAGTGCCACGACCGCCGGCCCGGCACCGGTGACGCCGACGGCGACCAGCACCGCGGGAACGCAGCCGACGACCACCGGCCCGACCTCCTCCCCGCCCACCGCCACCGCGTCCAGCAGCACGCCGCCCCCGTCGAGCCCGACCACCCTGTCGAGCCCGACCACCCCGTCGAGCGCCGCCACCACCGCGACCCCGCCGGCTGCCGCCCACATCGCCGCCGCGCCGCTGCGACTGGCGATGGGGTCGACGGCCGGCACCACCACCGCCCGGGTGACGCTGACCAACGACGGCGGGACGGCCGCGGGCTGGACGGCGAGGGCAACAGGCGCCGGGCTGTCGGTGTCGCCCGCCTCGGGGTCGCTCGCGGCGGGGGCCGGCACCCGGCTCACCGTGACCCTCAACCGCACGGGCATGGCCGAAGGTGCCGCCGGCGGGCAGGTGACGGTGGTGATGCCCGCGACCGGCCAGACCATCACGCTCACCGCGACCGGCACCGTCGAGCACCCTCCGAACGTCACCGTGATCTCCCGCTCAACGGCCACGCTCGGCGCGCAGCCGTCCACGGCAGCGTGCAACTACCCCGCGACCGGGACGGCGATCGCGCAGGTCAGCGACGACGGCACGGTCACCCTGGTGACGGTGAGCTGGAACGACGGGAGCGACCACACCACCCGGATGAGCCTGGACTCGCCGTACTACTACGGCTCCTTCGGCCCGTTCTCCGCCGTGGGCACGACGACGGTCACGGTGCGCGCCACGGATGATCGCGGCAACGTCGGCAGCGCGTCGTTCCCGGTGTCGGTGCGGACCTGCTGACCCCGGCACCCGGCGGCGCACCTCGCCGCGCCGGCTGAGCGCGGTGCGGGGCCGGCCGGTTGCGGCGCGCCGGGCCCGGGCGGGCGGAAATCGGCCGCCGGGGTGATCGGCCCGGGCACGATGGGTACGTGCTGCACCTGCGCATCTGCGTGCCCGCCGAGGAAACGCCCGCCGTGCTCGAGCTGCTGTCCGCCGATCCCGCGGTGAGCGCGCTGGTGCACCTGCCCGGGGCCTCGCTGCGGCCCCCCGGTGACCTCGTGCTGGCGGACCTGCCGCGGGAAGCGGGGAACGCCCTGATCGACTCGCTCCGCGAGGCGGGGGTGCACCGCGACGGGTCGATCCACGTCGAGCCGGTGCACAACTGGATCTCGCGGGCGGGTTTCGAGGCCGAGCAGGCGGTGCCGGGCAGCAGCGCCGATTCGGTGGTCTGGGCAGAGGTCTCCCAGCGCGCCTACGAGGACTCGGAGTTCAACTGGACCTATGCGACCTTCATGTCGCTGGCGACGCTGATCGCCGGCATCGCCGTGGTGGTTGGCTCGCAGATCCTCACCATCGGCGCGATGGTGCTCGGCCCGGAGTTCGGCCCGATCGCGGCGCTCGGGCTGGCGCTGGTGCGGCGCCGTCCGGCGCTGCTGCAGCGGGCCGTCTCCACCCTGGTGGTGGGGTTCCTGGTGGCGATCCTGGCCACCACGCTGGCAACCCTGCTGGGCCGCGGCCTGGGGTGGGTCAGCTACGAGGACGTGACCCGGCCGCACCCGGGCACGGCGTTCATCTACAGCCCCGACCGCTGGTCGTTCGTGGTCGCGGTGATCGCCGCGGCCGCCGGGGTGTTGTCGCTGACCTCGGCGCGGATGGGCGGGCTGTCCGGGGTCTTCATCTCGGTCACCACGGTGCCGGCGGCGGGGAACATCGGGGTGGGGCTCGCCGTGGGTGCCGCGCACGAGGTGGCGGGCAGCGCGCTGCAACTGCTGGTGAACATCAGCGGGATGGCCCTGGCGGGGTGGCTGACGCTGGCCCTGCAGCAGGCCGTGTGGGCACGCATCCAGGGGCGCCGGCTGCGGACCGGTGGGCTCAGGGCAGCGGCTCCGCCCGGGCCCGGGCGGTGACCCGCACCGCCACTCCGTCGGACCAGCCCGCCAGCACCGTCGACAGCAGCGGCAGCCGGACCACCGCCACCAGCGTCACCTCCGCGGTGCTGCCGTCCGGCGTCCCGGTGGGCTCGCCCACGGCGAGGCCGTCCAGGCGCTGCCCGGCGCCGGAGGTGCGCAGATACTCCTGCACGCTTCCGCGCACGGACGCGTCGGTGAGCACGATCACCGGTGCCCGCGGGTCGACGGGCCGCCCGCCGCCGGTGCCCGCGTAGAACGCCTGCCGGTCGAGTGCATCGGCCGCGTCGAGCGCCGCCGCGTCGGCGACGGCGAGCAGGCGGTGCCGGCCCAGGTGCACCGCCGACACCCCGACCACCACCGTCACCAGGGCGAACGCGATCAGCGCGTACACCAGCACGAGCAGCGTGATCTGGCCGCCGTCACGGGCCTCGGGACGCGCCCCGCGGCAGCTGCGGCGCAGCCGGGGGCGCGACCGGTGGGCCCTGCTCATCCGTTCACCCGCCCCGCTGCACCCGGTAGGCGTCGACGACGGCCACCTGGCGGGCGCGCACCGTGACGTGCACGGGAACCACCCGGTCGACCGGCCCGGGGACCCAGGGCAGCAGTACGTGCACGGACACCTCGGCAGCCACCTGGGCCTGCGGGGTCAGGCACGGGGTCCGCGTGCAGCTCAGCCGCAGCGAGCCGACGTCGGCGCCGAACCCCTGGTCGAGCACGCCGAGCTGCACCGCGGCGGCGGCGCGCGCCCGCCCGGTGGGTTCGTCCGGGGCGACGACGAAGGCCCGAGCCGCCTCGCGGGCCGAACCGTCGGCCGCGAAGGCCGCCGCCTGGATGCGGCCCAGGGTCAGCACCAGGTAGACCACGGGCACCAGCAGCAGCACCCCGAGGGTGAGGAACTCCACCACGGCGCTGCCCCGTTCGCGCTCCGCACCGCCGTCGGGACGCGGCCGGAGGATCACGGAAGCTCCGCATCGGCGTGGCCCGAGACGGTGACCACCCGCCCCACCCCGAGCAGTCCGAGCACCGGCAGCGGCGCGCGCACCCGCACCACGACGGTGTCCAGCCCGGCGTAGGACTCCCGGCCCGCGGTCACGTCGCCGGCGTAGCGCGCCCCGAGATCTGCGGTGATCAGTTCCCGGGTCCGGGCCACGCCCGCCTGCGGCGAGCGATCCGCGAGCGCCCCGAAGCGCGCGCCCTCGCTGGCGCAGTCGACCAGGGAGGAACGGACGTGCTGGATCAGGGCGACCTGCAGCACGGCGACGAACAGCAGCGTCAACACCGCCCCGACGAGGGCGAAGTCCACCACCGCGGATCCCCCGTCAGCGCCGGCAGGGCGGGGTCCGCCGCGGCGCGGCGGGCCGGTCACGGGCCACCGAGGACACCGTCGATGGCGTCGTTGAAGACCGCCGTGAGCCGGTCCCGGGCCACGCCCCAGAGCACGAGCACCAGCCCCGCCGTCATCAGGGTGACCAGCACCCACCCCGGGACGTCGCCGCGGTCGCCGCGCCGGGCAACCCGCCGCAATGCCCGGTGCAGCAGCGGGCGGGCGCGAACGGCGATCACCGTGCCGACGCCGAGCACGGCCAGCGCGGGTGGCGGGTAGGTCATGAGGGTTCCTCCCATGGTCGGGACTTCTCGCGGTGCGGGACCGCCGTCACACGTTCAGCTCGAGCATCGCCAGGCCCGGGAAGACGGCGAACAGCACGGTGACCGGGAGGATCAGGAACACCACCGGCACTACCATCGTGCGGATCTTCCCCTCTAGACTGCAGACGTGAGCACCACCCGAGCGGCCCTGTATCTGCGCCAGTCCCTCGACCGGGCGGGGGATGGTGCCGCCGTCTCCCGGCAGGAGGAAGACGCCCGGGCGCTGTGTGCTGCCCGCGGGTGGGAGGTGGCGGGGGTCTACCGGGACAATGACGCCAGCGCAGCCCGCCCGGGCACCCGTCCCGCATTCGAGCGGCTGCTGTCCGACCTGACGGCAGGGTTGCTGGACGCCGTTGTGGCTTGGGACATGACCCGCCTCACCCGCAACCGGCGGGATACGCTCCGCGTGGTCGAGGTGGGCCAGGCGCAGGCCACGGTCCTTGCCTTCTGCCGGGGGTCGGACCTTGATCTTTCCACGCCAGCAGGCCGCCTGGTGGCAGACCTGCTGGCGGCTGTCTCCAGACAAGAGATTGATCAGAAGGGAGACCGCCAGCGGCGTGCCCTCGCCCAGCGGGCAGCGGCGGGCAAGGCAGATTGGGGCCCGCACCGCCCGTATGGTTTCGAGCGTGGCCCGGACGGCAGCCCCGCTGTCGTGGCCGTGGAGGCGGACCACATCCGTTGGGCCGCGGAGCAGGTCCGGGCTGGTGCGTCCCTGGCCCACACGGCGCGCGCCCTGGGCGAGATGGGATCGACCACCAGTCTCGGGCAGCCGTGGTCCACCACCAGCCTCCGCCGGGTGCTGCTCAGCCCTCGGCTGGTGCCCGGCGGGGTCCTGCTGGCGCACGAGCGGGACGCCCTGGCCCAGATCCTGGCTGCCCCGTCCCGCAGGCTCCAATCCTCTACTGCGCCCGTGCACCTGCTGTCCGGACTCGCGGTGTGCGGTGTCTGCGGAGGGCGGATGGTCTCAGCCGGTCGCGGGCAGGTCCGAAAGGACGGATCCCGCCGGCCTGCATACAAGTGCCAGGGACACCGCCACCTGCACCGGGCGTGTGCGCCGATAGACCGTGAGGTGTTCTTCCGCCTGGCCGAGCATCTGGCGGAGCGGGGGCACCTGCTGGCGCAGCGGCCGGACCCCGCCCGGGACGCTGCCCTTGCCGAGCTGGAGTCCCGCCGGGAGGGCCTGGTGCAGCTCGGCAAGGAAGGACTGCTACCACCCGCCGAGGTGCGCAGGGCGGCGCTGGAATTGCAGCATCGGATGGCCGAGCTGACTGCCCCGGATACGACGGCGATGGTGCCTGATCGGTTGTGGGGCAAGGTGATCGTGCCTGGCCGATCAGTGGCCGCGCACGGTGTGTGGAAGCGGGTCCGCGGGCTGACTCTGCCAGAACAGCGGCTGCTGGTGGCCCGCACGCTGGCGGTCACCGTGCTGGCGACCGGGAAGGGCTACCGAGGCAAGTCCGGTCCGGGCGTGACCGTAGAGCCGCTGCCCACAACCTGACTTCGACACCGGGGAGGGGTATAGACAGGCACGGGGTGTTCAGGGCAGGCCCGCTGTGGAGAGAGAACGGGCCTGCCGCCGTGCCGCTAGTCCAGCGAGTCTGGCCTACCCGGGACCAGGCGGGGCCGCGCGGGCACCGCGCCCAACTTCCTAGCCCCCTAGAGCCCTTGTACGTTTTCTAACGTACAACAACGATAAAGGGAGTTAGAAGGAAAGTCGCTAGGGAGTTCGCTAGGGAGTTTCAGGGCTCCTAGCGGGGGCCGGTCCCGTAACCCTCCCGCCTGCCCCGGCCAGGCCGACCCCAAGGGAGGCCCGGCCAAGGGCAGAGCGGTGTGCCCTTGCACACCCGCCCTAAGCACAACGGGCTATCCGTACTCCGTACTAAGTACGTTTCGTGCTTGTGCTTAGAGCGTGCTACCTCCCGCCGGTGCCGGGGCGCCGGAACCGGGGCGAGCGGGGGACCGATCCGAGCCCGGGCAGGGTCGGGCGCCGGGGCACGTACACTCCCAGGCGGGAGAGTACGGCCCGGACCGAGATGGGGAAGGCACCTACCCGAGGTGCCGGAGGCGCGTTCCGCGACCCCGGGGCGCTGACGTATTCGGCCAGTTCGGTGGCGAACCGTTCAGCCTCGCCGCGTGCTGCTTCAATCTCTTGCCGCGCGACCGGCCAAAGCCAGCGGCCCTCAGGATCGTAGGGGCGCCCGCGTTTCCCGCCGTAGTCCAGCCAGCCTGCCGTCTGCTCGCGCACGCCGGTAGCTTCGATCACCTGCCCGCTGGTCTGGAGTTGGCTGCCGCCCGGGACCACCTGCCCGACCGTGCCAGCCGACAGCGATCCGGTGAGGTGCGGCTGCACCTGCCGGGTGCCGCGCACGGTGCCGGTGACCACCTGCGTGACCGCGGACGCCGTCCAGGACCGCGCCACCTCCGCGGCCACCTCGCAACGTTGGGCGAAGTCGCGCAGCCCGACCACGCGGATGCGCCCACTCACAGCGGCCACCCGGCCGCTGCGTAGGCCCGTGCTCCGCGCTTCGTCCAGACGGGGCGCCATCCGCGCCCGGACGTGCGCCGGATCCAGCGGACGTAGCCGGTGGCTGTATGGACTGTCAGCCAGAACCGCTGTCGGGCGGTCAAGCGGCACGCTCCGCTGCCTGCACCCATACCCATTGCCAGGCGGGGTCTTCCGCTTCCCAGCCGCGCAGGTCCCGCAGGGCCACTAGGCCCTCAACGACGGGCACTCCCGCCCGACCCGAGATGATCAACGCGGCGGTGTTCTCCGGACCCACCAGGCGGAGCAGAGCGGGCACTACCTCGGTCGGATCGGCTGCACCAGGCGGGGTCTGTGCGTCCGCGGCGCCGATCGTCTCCAGCGCCGTCGTCTGCCGCCTCTTGGGTGGTGCAGTCCGGCGTGGCTGCTTCCCTTGGGCCGTGGTCTGCCGGTCGCCTGCGTGCTCCGGCAGGACGTAGACGGACTGCCGCCGGGTGCCTCCCGCCGGGATGCGGCTGTGGTCATGCGCCAAGCGGGCGATCAGCCCCCGGCGGTGCAGCCAGGACAGCCGCGCACTGACGCTCACGTATTCCAGTGCCGCTGCTGTTGCGGCCTCGCGCAGCGTGAGGCCGTCCGCTCCCGCCTCGGCCAGCGCGGCCAGTACCTGGCCCTCCTGCCGGTTGGTCGTGCCGTCCGCGTCGTTCGCTAGTGCCGCCTCCCTGCTCGCCGCTGAGCCGGACCACGGGCTGTGCCCGCTCACCGCCGGTCTGGCCCAATGAACGGGCCGATCGACGAGAGGCTGTAGAGCATCGCGGTGGTGACGGTGGTGTTCGGGACGCCCAACCGAGAGAACGTGGGGTACTGAGCACCGGACCCGGAGGCGTCCAGGATGTATTGGATGGACGGTGGCATTGTCTCGGTGTCGCTGGCGCCGCGCTGTGCGCCAGCCACTTGGATCTGGTTGCGCATCGCCTTGAGTTGCGGCACCAGGCCGTGGGAGCTGCTGGTCAGCACGGGACACCACCGCCCGCAAGTGGTGCTGGCTGGTGCCGGGGGAGCGATTCCGCGGCCTCCGGGGCACCAGGTGGTGCAATCACCCCAGCAGCGCCCCCGCCCGCCTCAGACGGCGTCCCCGGAGTGAACCGGCGCCGGGCGTGCTCGACCGCATCCCGCCGGGCGTAGTAGAGCTGCGTGGTCTCGCCGTGCTTCCCGCCGGGAACAGCCAGGAAGCGCGGGTCCGTGGCGGGGTCGGCGCACCTCCCGCCGGTGCGGTGCATATCGAACGCGTCCAGCGCGGTGAAGGTGAGGTGGCACGCGGCGCAATGCGAGGTGGCGTTCCCGCGCTGCCACCAGGACTGCCCACACCTGCCGTGTCGGGTCAGCACGAGACGGCCCCGCAGGCCGGGCACGGCTCAGCCAGTGCGGCACGGCCTGCCTCGGTGACCGTGTAGCGGGCCGGGTGGGGTGCGGGATCGCGCTGCACAGCAACGAGTCCCGCCTGGACCAGGGGGCGGACGGCAGCGCCCACTGGGGACGACGTGGCGATCAGGCCAGCGGTTCTGAGCTGATTGCTGTCGAGGCCGTCCGGCGCGTCGGCCAGCGCGGTCAGGACACGGCGGAGACGGGGGGTCAGTTGCACAACCATCAACTCCGAAGGACGTAGTGACACGGCGGGTGCTGGTGCTGCTGCCGGGTGCCTGCGTTCCTTTCGGGTTGCGGGGTGCTTACCTATGCAGGGTGTCAGGTCGGTCAGTCCGTTGGACTACGCCGATCGGGTGGTCTGCGGGCGGTGTGAGCCGCCGCAACGGGCCGTCCGCGCTGCCGGCACCCGCTGAGAGGCACTGGGCGGGCGGTGTGAGCCGCTCTGAGCCCGCCGGGGGGCGCGGGTGGCACTGGGAGACCACCTGGCCGCGCTGTGGCGCCAGAACGGCCCACACCGCCCGCTGAGAGGCACTGGGCGCAGTCCCCCGCCGGGAAACCACCCACCTAGTGTCGGCTACTGCTGAACTACTGGCCGCAACGGGCCGTCTGCCCACGGTATGTAGTTCAGTGCTAAACTATATTCGGTCGCCTGGCCGGAAAATGAGGGATCGGGGCTGGGGAGCGAGCGACCCGGGAGCATCTGGACATTCCCCCCACCCGTCTAGGCCGGCACACCGCCACCGTCTGGGCCGCAAGTGCCTCTCAGCAGCCCTGTGTGCCGTTCTGCCGCAACAGAATCGGCGGTGTGGGCAAGTAGGTCACCTGGCACCTCACAGGGGCGCACAGAGCCACACAGAGCCGCTCAGCGCAAGCCGCTGTGCGGCCAGCGCAAGCCGCTGTGCGACTGGCGGAAGGCGCGGTCGGCTCGGCTGGCGCTGGCACGACTGGTCTGCGAACGGAAGCAGATGCAGTGCAGCACCACACATCTCACGCGCCCACGAGGGCAGGCAGGCAGGGCCAGGGGGCGGCCTGCGCAGGCGAAAGTGTGTGAGCTGTGTGAAGTGTGTGTCAATCTCCAGATTGACGTCTGTTCTTAGCACACTTCACACTTCCGGCTTAGCCACACACTTCACACACTTTCGCCCCCCGCCTGGTGCGCGGTCAGCTCCCGGCGCGCTGTCCGCGAGCGGCCACGCGCAGCACGCCGTCTGCTGTCCACTGACCACCTTGTGCAGCGGGCACGCCGTCCGCGTTCAGTCCGCGAGCGATGGCCCGTAGCGAGCGACCCTCGGCCCGCTCTGCCAGAACCCGCCCGGCGGTCTCGGCGGAGACTGCCGTCCGGCGCCCGCAGTGGGTGCCCCGTGCCCGCGCTGCCGCCATAGCCTCGCGGGTGCGCTGGCCGATCATGCGCCGCTCGAACTGCGCCGCCGACAGGACCACGTTGGCCGTCATTTCGCCCGCTGGTGTGGACAGGTCCACGCCAAGGTCGAGGATCACGAGGGACCAGCCGTGCCGCTGTGCCCGCTCGATCGCCTGCGCACCGTGAATCACGCTACGGGACAGGCGGTCCAGCTTCGCCACGATCAGCACGTCCGCCTGTCCGGCGTCCAGGCGGGTCAGTGCGTCGGTCAGCATGGGGCGGTCGGCCTTCCCGCCGGACGCCACCTCGGCCAGCACCTCGACACTCCAGCCTCGCCGGTCTGCCTCCGCCCGGACCGAGGACTCCTGCGCGGCGAGCCCTAGCCCACTCTCCCCCTGCTCCTCCGTGCTCACGCGCAGGTAGCCGATTGCCGTGACCGGGGGCGGTGTCATGCGCCAAGTGTTGCAGAAGGGGTCCCTTCCGCAACACCCTGCCCGCCGAGGTTCATCCGTTCGGCGGATACCGGGCGCGGCGTGCGCGGTTCCGCAGCCGGTGAGCGTGACCGCCAGCGCCAGCGCCGCTGCCTTGAGAGAGGGATCCCTTGACAATGGGGACCATCATCGCGATCTCGCGCCTGCCTCCGCTCTCCATCAGCCGCCGCCGGGACAGCTCGCGGACGTCCTGCGCCTGCGCCCGCAGCACGTCACCCAGCGGGGTACCGCGCTCGATGGCCACGGCGACTCCGTCGACGAACCGCGCCAGGCTGGGCAGGCTCGTCCGGCTCGCCAGGCCCTCCAGCGCCTGCACCAGGCTGGCTCCTGCCCGGGCGTCGGCGAGAGTCCGGCGCAACTCCACCGACAACTCGCCGTGGCAGGTGCGCGCCACCCTCTCCAGCGCTCCTACCGCGCCCTCCCCAGCGCCCACGGCCAGCGCGAGCAACTCGGCGACCGTCGGGAACTCGGCGAGGATGCGCTGCTCGCGCCGGCGGACCTGGACGGTGAGCGCGTGGTCCCGGGCAAGTACCCCGGTGAGTCCACCCACCAGCAGCAGGCCGATCACCGGCAGCACGGACTCACCGCGCCCCGCGGCGGTGACCAGCCCGGCCGCGAGCCCGGCTGCCGCGCCGAGCACGCCCCACACCACCTGCTCGGCGCGGAACTGCTCGGCCGTGCTCCCCGTACCCAGCTCCTCCAGCCGGCGCCGCACCGACCCCGGACCGCCGGTGAGCCGCTCCACCCCGCGCACCGCGTCGGCCATCACGGGGGACAGCAGCCGTTCCAGGACGCGCAGCGGCGATCGCGCCACCGCGGCTCCCGGCAGCAGCCGCGAGGGCGGAGCGACGTCCCGGACGTAGGGAGCCAGCCGGTCCTCCAGGGTGGGCCGGCGTGCCCGCGGCAGCCTCGCCCGGATCAGGACCAGGCCGCTGCCGGCGAGCAGCCCGAGCAGCGCGCCCTGCGCGGACAGCCCGCTCACCGCAGCACCCGCTGTTCCTCGGGCAGCCGCCCGATACGCAGCATCAGCCGGTAGGCCAGCAACGAGGCGGCGGCCCCCACGGCCAGCACCAGCCCACCCGCCGGCGAGTTGTACGCGCGCACCGCCTCGGGGCGGGTGCCCAGCAGCGCCAGCACCGCCCACGGGGCAGCGACGGCGAGCCGGGCTGCGTTCACCGTCCAGCTCTGCCTGGCCTCCAGCTCCGCCCGGGTGCGGGCGTCCTCGCGCAGGAATGCCGACAGGCTGCGCAGCAGCCGGCCCAGGTCGGAGCCACCGACGTCGCGGGTGATCCGCAGCGCCTCGCAGATCCGATCCGCCACCGGGTCGGCCAACCCGGCCTTGAGCTCGTCGAGGGCGGCTCCGAAGCGCCCGGTGGCGCGGTAGTCCGCGGCGAAGGCGAGGAAGGCCGGGCGCAGTGCCTGCGGGCCGCGCTCGCCGAGCTGGGCGAGGGCCTCCGGAAGGGACAGCCCGGCACGCACGCCGGAGGCGAGGTTGTCCACCGCCTCCGGCCAGACGTCGCGCAGCACCGACCGCCTCCGACGCGCCCTGAACCGCACCACGGCCACCGGAAGCCAACTCGCCATCGCCCCGAAGCAGGCGGCGATCGGCGGCGACCGGGTCACCGCGACGGTCAGGACGAACCCGACCCCGCCGAGCGCCGCGCAGGCACCGACCACCGCCTTCACCGTCACCGCCCCCGCGCCGGCGAGCGCGAGGGTGTCGCGGGCCCGGTCGAGGAGGCCGCCGCCGCGGCGGGGCCGCGGCTGATCGTGGCCGGGCGCCCACCACGACCACCACACCAGGAACAGGCCGACCCCGAGCAGCAGCCCCACCACGGCGCCCATCCGCGGTTCAGACCGCGAGCAGGGCGGGAAGGTCGAACCCGCGGGCGCTGAACCGCTCCGGGTGCGGCGGGAACCCGTCGGCCCTCTCCAGCTGTGTCCCTCGCCGGGTGAACACGTCCGCCGTCTCGACCACGTCGGCCTCGACCCTCCCGGGCACGGCCACGATCTCGTGCACCCTCCGCCGGCCGTCGGCGTCGAGCCCGATCTGCACGACGAGGTCGATGCTGGAAGCCACCGTCGGGACCACGAAGCGGCTGCCCACGTTCTCGCCCGCGAGCAGCGGAAGGGTGCACATCTTGGTGATCGCCTCGCGGGCCGAGTTCGCGTGCAGGCTCGCCATTCCCGGCAACCCGCTGTTCAGCGCGATCAGCAGGTCGAGGCTCTCGGCCTGGCGGACCTCGCCGACGATGATGCGGTTCGGGCGCATCCGGAGGGCTTCCTTGACCAGCCGGCGCAGCGGCACCTCGCCGGTGCCCTCCAGGCTCGGCTGGCGGCACTGCATCCCGACCACGTCGCGCACCGTGAGCTTGAGCTCGAAGACCTCCTCGCAGGTCACCACGCGCTCGCGGGCGGGGATGGCGGCGCCGAGGCAGTTCAGCAGGGTCGTCTTCCCGGCCTGCGTTCCGCCCGAGACCAGCACGTTCAGGCCCGCCGCCACGGACGCCTCGAGGAAGGCCGCGGCCTGCCGGGTCAACGTCCCCAGGCCGACCAGGTCCTCCAGCCGGGAGGCGCGGACGGTGAACTTGCGGATGTTCACCGCCCAGTGGGCCCGGGTGATGTCGGGGATGACCACGTGCAGGCGCGAGCCGTCGGGCAGCATCGCATCCACGAACGGCGAGGACAGGTCGACCCGGCGGCCGCTGCTCTTCAGCATCCGCTCGACGAGGTCGCGCACCTCCTCGGCGGTGAGGATCGTGGTGGTGAGCTCGTGCACGCCGGCGCGGGCCACGAAGACCTTGCCCGGTTCGTTGATCCACACCTCCTCCACGTCGGGGTCGTCGAGGAAGGGTTGCAGCGGCCCGAATCCGGCCACGTCGTCGAGCACCCGCTTGACCGTCGCGCCACTGTCCACCAGCGGGGGCAGGGCCCCGGACAGCGAGCGCTCGTCGTAGTCGGCGACCGCGTCCTCGACCAACCGCCGCACCGCGTCGGGCTCGAGGGAGGGGTCGACGCCGCGGCTGCGGATCAGCTCGCGCACCTCGCCGGACACGATCCCCGTCGCCTCCACCGCCGCACCACCTTCCCCGTCGCCGGCACCCCCGTGCCGACGACAGGCAGCATACGGATCTTGGTCGATGCGGGTGGCGGGCGGTCCACAGCGGGCGGTCCACGGCGGCCCTCGACGGTGGCCCTCCACAGCCGTCGGACGCTGCGAGCAGCGGGGGGCAGGGACGGGTGAGGGCCGGCGCGTGCTCGCGATCGCGCCGGCCCTCGGTCCTCCGGTGGGCCGTCCGGTGGGCCTGGTGTTCTGCATTCCCCGTGCGCCGTTGTGTACCGTCCGCGTGTCGCAGCCCTGTCGCATCCGGGCGACAACTGACCCGCAACCGCCCGCCCGCGTGGTTTCCGTCGGCGCGCAGGAGCAGGATGTCGGAGGCCGCCCCAGGGGATGCGGGCGGCCGGAGCCCACGCCGGGTGCGCTGTGGAGCACGCCTGCACCCGACGCGAGCTCGCCCTGCCCGCGGCACCGGCCGCGGGCCCACACACCACGGGGGTGTCTGATGTCCACGACCGGGAACTCCCCGCCGGAGGACGCGCGTGCAGCCGCTGCCGGGCGGCGGCTGGGCGAGCTGCTCGGCGGGCAGCGGGCCTACCGGGCGCTGTGGGAGCGCCGGGCGGTGCACCACCGCGGGGCCGCCGTGCACCAGGGAGCGGTCGCGGCCGTGCTGGCGAACCAACTGTGGGACACCGGCCAGGTGCCCGAGACCGATCGCGACCTGCCCCGCCGGCTCAAGGACGTGGTCAGCCGGGCGCTGTCCGGCCGGGTGCTGTCCGCCCGCACGCTACGGCTGTTCGTCGAAGCGTTCTCGATGTCGGACGAGCACGCCGCGGAACTCAGTGCGCTGCGCGCGGGCCTGCCGCCGCCGGCCCGCCCCGGCGCCACCGGCGCGCCCGCCGCCGGGCCCGTCCGGGCGACGGGCCGGCCGCTGGGGGTGGCCGGCCGCGACTTCACCACGGTGGCGCTGCACGAGCTGCACACCCTGGGACCGGACGGCATCCCCGCCGAGCACCGGACGGTGCACGTCATCCGGGCGGTGGGCACCGTCGCCCGCTACCGGTACATCTTCGACACCTCGGCCCTCCAGGTGCGCGTGCTGCGGGGGGGCGTCCCGGGGCCGGTCTACCCGCTCGGGGAGATGTTCGCCGTGGACATCGAGTTCGCCAGGCCGCTGCAGCCGGGCGAGACCGGCTCGTTCGAGTACGTCACCACGTTCGGCTACACCAGCGCCCCCGAACCGGTCTTCCGGCGCGGGGCCCGCGGGCGGATCGAGAACGTCGAGCTGCACGTGCGCTTCCACCCCGACCGGCTGCCCGACCGGATCTGGTGGGCCACCTGGGCGAACCAGCGCACCCAGCAGGTGAGCGCCCGCGAGCCCGTCGCGCTGGAACCCGACGGCAGCGTGCACCGCTTCCTCCCCGCCATCATCGGCCCCACCGTGGTCGGCTTCCACTGGCACTTCCCGCCGCGCTGACCCGCGTCCGCTGCGGGCGGGGCACCGCTCGGCCGCTGCGCCGGGCGGGGCACCGGGCGGCCGCTGCGCCGGTCCGCCGCGACGGGGCCGTTGTCCACAGGCACTCCCCGCGCCCGTCCCGGTCCCGGCGAGAATCGGCGGTGATGATCTTCACCGCCACCGGCACAACAGCCCGCCGCCGTGACCGGCCCGCACACCCGGCCGGATCGCTGCGGCTGCGCTGGACGCTGGCCGACCCCGCGCGAGCAGGCGCCCAGGTCGACGTGGAGGTGCAGGCGGCCCCGGGCGAGCCCCTCGCCGCGCTGCGACCGGCGCTGCTCGCGGCGCTGGGCCTCGGCGGGCCCGGTGCGCCGGACGTCGTGTACGCCGACGGCGCGGCGCTCGGCGAGCTGACACCCGTCGGCCTGCCGCCCCTGCTCGACGGGGCGGTGCTCACCGTCGGCCGCCCCGGCGTCGCCGCCGGCACCGCGGCGGGCACCGCCACCGCACTGCTGGAGCTGCAGGTGATCGCCGGGCCGGGTGCCGGCCGCCGCATCCCGCTACCTCCCGGCCGCCACCGGCTCGGCCGGGCACCCGATGCCGGCGTCCGGCTGGAGGACCCGGACGTGTCCCGCGCCCACGCCGAGCTCAGCGTCGGCCCCGGCGGGGTCGGCGTGAGAGACCTCGGCTCCACCAACGGCACCGAGGTGGACGGCCACCCGGTGCAGTCCGGTGAGCTGCCGCTGCCGCTGGGCGCGCTGTTGCGCGTGGGCCGCACCATCCTCGCCCTGCACACCGGCCGGGGCCCGGGCCTCGGGCCCGCCGCCGCCGCTCCCGACGGCCGCGGCCACCTGCTCGTCAACCGCACCCCGCGGCTGCTCCCACCCCTCACCCCGGCGCGGGTGGAGTTCCCGGCGCCGCCCCGGGCGGCTGACCGCTCCGGGCTGCCCTGGGCGGCGGTGCTGCTCCCGCTGGTGGTGTCGGTGCCGGCCGCCCTGATCTGGCACCAGCCGACCTTCCTGCTGCTCGCCGCCCTGTCCCCGCTGGCGGCCGTCGGGCAGTACCTCAGCGAACGGCTCAGCCGCGGCCGCCGGTACCGGGGCGCGCTCCTCGCCCACGCCCGCGACCTGGAGTCGGCCCGGCACGCGCTCGACGAGGCGCTGCGGCAGGAGGCGGCCCAGCGTCGCCGAGAGCATCCCCACCTGGCCCTGGTCGCCGCGACGGCGGCGGGCCCGCTGGAGGGGCTCTGGCAGCGCCGGCACGACGACCCCGACGCGCTCACGGTCCGGCTGGGCCTCGGGCGGCTCCCGGCGCGGGCACTGGTGGACCACCCCTCCGGTGGTGACGGCCACGCCCCGGGGGCGGCCGAAGGACCGCTGGAGGTGGACGCGGTCCCGGTCACGCTCGACCTGCGCCGCAGCCCGGTGGTGGGGCTGGCCGGCCCCCGCGAGGAGCTGCTCGCCGTGGCCGGCGCGGTGATCGCCCAGCTCGCCACCTGGAGGTCTCCCGCGGAGCTGGAGATCTCGCTCCTGTCGGCCGCGGACGGGTCGACGCAGGACTGGTCCTGGGTCGCCTGGCTGCCGCACCTGCGGCAGGCACCACCCGACCTCGACGCCGGCACCACCGGCGTCACTCCCGACGCCTTCGCCGGCCCGGAACCGGTCGACGGGCTCGGGCCCCCCGGCCCGTACCGGCAGGCGGTGGCGCCACACCAGCTCGTGGTGCTCGACGGCGCGGCCCGCCTGCGCCGCGACCCCGCGGTCGCCCGGCTGCTCGCCCACGGGCAGGCCGGCCGCTTGTCCTGCCTCTGCCTGGACGCCGACACCACCCGGTTGCCCGCAGAGTGCCGGTCCACCGTGGTGCTGGACGGTGGACGGGCCACCCTGCGGACCCGCGGGGAGGAGGCGCTGAGCCTCGCCGCGGACCTGCCGAGCCCGGCGTGGGCCACCCGGCTCGCCCGCGACCTCGCCCCGCTGCGCGACGCGACCCCCGCCACCGGGCCCGCGGCCCTCCCGCCCTCGGTGCGGCTGCTCGACCTGCTGGCCGACAGCGGGCCCGAAGGGGGAGTCGACGCCGCGGACCCAAAGGACATCGCCCGGCACTGGGCGGCGGCCTCCCCCTGCCCGGCGACCGTGCTCGGGGTGACCGCCACCGGCGGGTGGACCATCGACCTGCGCCGGGACGGGCCGCACGTGTTGATCGGCGGCACCACCGGCGCGGGCAAGTCCGAGCTCCTGCTGGGGCTGGTGGCCGGGCTGGCCGTCAGCAACCGCCCCGACGAGTTGGCGTTCCTGCTGGTGGACTACAAGGGCGGCGCAGCCTTCGGCCGGCTGGCCGGGCTGCCACACGTCACCGGCGTGCTGACCGACCTCGACGCCGGCACCGCCCGGCGGGCGCTCGCCGGCCTGCACGCCGAAGTGCGCCGCCGCGAGCGGGTGCTGCGGGCCTGCGGCGCCGCTGACCACGCCTCCTACCCCGGAGCGCCCTCGGCCCTGCCCCGGCTGGTGATCCTCGTCGACGAGTTCCGGGTGCTGGCCGACGAGGCCCCCGAGCTGCTCGACGGACTGGTCCGGGTCGCCGCCGTCGGCAGGTCGCTCGGCATCCACCTCGTGCTGGCCACCCAGCGGCCCGGCGGCGCCGTCTCCGCGGACATGCGCGCGAACGTGAACCTGAGGATCGCGCTGCGGGTGCGCGACCGGAGCGAGTCCGAGGACCTCATCGAGGCACCGGACGCGGCCGCGCTGCCGGCCGGCCTGCCGGGACGGGGGGTCGCGCGCTGCGGGGGTGGCCCGGCGCTGCATGTCCAGGCCGCGCGCGTCACGGCGGGCGCGGGCGAGCGTGGGCGCGAGCCCGTGCGCTCGCTGCTGCGCGACCCGGCGGCGCCCGGCGTGCTCCGCCCGCAGATCACACCGACCACACCGACCGCACCGACCGCACCGACCGGGCCGACCGGAGCCGGGCCCAGCTGCGATCTGGATCTCGTCGTGGCCGCGGTCTCGGCGGCCACGACCCGGCTGCGGATCACCCCGCCGCCGCCGCCGTGGGCGCCACCGCTGCCCGCGGCGAGCGCCCGCACCGACCTCGCCGGCCTCGAGCTGCTCGGCGACCCGATCGCCCCGCTCCGGTACGCGCTGGCAGACCTGCCGGAACGGCAGTGCCGGGCGGCCCTGAGCTGGGACCTGGCCGCGGGCACCCACCTCGCCGTGGTCGGCGCTCCCGGCTCGGGCCGCACCGGCCTGCTCGCCGCTCTCGCCCGTGCCGCGCAGGAGGACAGCCGATCCCGGGGGCCACGGCCGGTACACGTGCACGCCGTCGACGGGCGCGGCGCGCTGACCCGGATCGAGGGCTGGGCGGCGGTGGGAACGGTCTGCGCCGCCACCGACCTGGAACGGTGCGAGCGGCTGCTGGACCTGATCGCGGCCCAGCTCGAGGGGCACCTGTCGGGCGGTGCCGGCGGCGGGCCCGCCGACGCCGGTTCCGGCCACCCGCCGTGGACCGTCCTGCTCGTCGACGGGTGGGAGGAAGTGCGCGAGACCTGGGAAGCGGCCGGCAACGGGCGGTTGCTCGAGGCGCTGCTCCGGCTCGCCCGCGACGGCGGACCGGCCGGGGTCCGGCTGGCCGTCACCGGTGGCCGCGGGCTGCTCACCGGCGAGCCGGGGGCGCTGCTCGGCGAGCGGGTGATGCTGCGCAGCCACGATCCGATGGACCTGGTGCTGGCGGGCGTGCCGGCCGACCTGGTTCCCACCGCGATGCCCCCCGGCCGGCTGCTGCGCCGCGGCGCGGACGGGGCGACGGTGCTCGGCCAGGTGGTCCAGGACCCCCCGCCGACGGGCACGCAGCGCCGAGGCGGCCCGGCCGGGCCGACCCCGCCACGGCTGCCGGTGCTACCCCGGCACGTCCGGCTCGCCGACCTCCTACCGGCCGACCCGATCCGCGCCCGGCAGCCGGGCGCCACCGCGGGGGTGCGGCGCGATCCCGATCCGTCACGGGACGGGGATCCGCCATCCCCCGTCATCGGGATCGCCACCGTCACCGGGCAGACCCGGCTCCCGCGACCGGTGCCGACCGGGCAAGGCGCTGACGCTGCCGGCCCCGGGGGGCTGGAGCCAGCGCTGCTCGACCTGCGCACCCCGCCCGGCGCTCTCGTCGTCGGCGGCCCGGGCAGCGGCCGCTCGACCGCGCTGGAGGTGATCGCCCGCTCCGCGCTCGCCAGCGGGCACCACGTGATCGCACTCGCCGATCCGCACAGCCCGCTGGCCCGGTCCGCCGTCGCCGGCGCCCGGCTGCTGGGGTTCGAGACCTCCGCGGCTGCCCTGCTCGCCGCCCTCGCGACCACCCCGACAGCCGCGCTGGTGTTGGTTGACGAGGCGCACCGGATCGAAGGCACCGACCTCGAGGCGGTGCTGCTCGGCGAGCTGGGCACCGGGTGGGGTGACGGGTCGGGCGGGCGGGCGGCGACCACCCCCGGGGCAGCTCGGGGCGGTCCCGGCCCGCGGGTGGTCGCCGCCGTCGCAGCCGCCGAGGCCGCGGTGGCCTTCCGCGGCCTGGTCGCCGCCCTGCGCAGCACCCGCACGGGCTTGGTGCTCGGGGCCGGCGGGCCGACCGAGAACGAGGTCTTCCGCACCCAGCTGCCCGCCCGCCGCCCGGGTGCTCCCGGCAGGGGGCTGCTGGTGCGGGCCGGGCGCGTGCGCACCGTGCAGGTCGCCGACCCCGCGGGTGGTTGATGATGAGAGGCTTCCCGTGGCCGGCCGCGGGGCCGGCCAGTCCCGGAGGTGCCATGCCCACGCCCGACCCCGCCGGCGCGCCCGACCCCGCCGGCATGGTGCGCGTCCGCCCGGCGAACCGTCAGGACGTGCCCGCCCTGCACCAGCTCGTGGTCGATCTCGCGCGCTACGAGCGGGAGCCCGACGCGGTCGTCGCCACCCCCGAGGACTTCGATCGTGCCCTGTTCGCCCCCGAACCGAAGGTGCACGCCCACGTCGCCGAACTGGGCATCGGACAGCAGGCCCGCCTGGTCGGGATGGCGCTGTGGTTCGTGACGTTCTCCACCTGGCGCGGTCGGCACGGGATCTGGCTCGAGGACCTCTACGTCGCCCCCGAGCAGCGCGGGCACGGCGTCGGCCGGATGCTGCTGCAGTCACTCGCCGCCCAGTGCGTTCAGCGCGGCTACGCCCGGTTGGAGTGGAACGTGCTCGACTGGAACGAGCCGGCCCGCGGCTTCTACCGCCGGCTGGGCGCCGAGACGCTCCAGGAGTGGACGGTGCACCGACTCAGCGGGGACGCCCTGGCCCAGCTCACCCGCGGCGACTGACCCGCGACGGCCGCGGCGCGCCCAGGGGCCGGCCCTCCCCTGCCGGCAGCCGGGTGCATGCCGGGCTGAACCCGGACAGTCTGGGTGTATCGGGCCGCCACTGAGTGGCGGACACCGGGGTGCAAGGACGAAACTCCCGGGTGCGGGAACCGCCGGATCGACACGATCGGGTCCGAACCGGCACCACACGCTCGGGGAAGGCGGGAAGCGATGGCCATGTCGTCGGCCCAGAGCGACCCTGCCGACGCCGCCGACGTGGTGGAACTGTCCGTCCCCGCCGACCCCGCCTACCTCGCGGTGATCCGCACCGCCACGGCCGGGCTCGCCGCCCGGCTGGAGATGACCCTCGACGAGATCGAGGACCTGCGCATCGCCGTCGACGAGGCGTGCGCTCTGCTGCTCGAGCACCGCGCGCATCCCGGTGGCGAGGTCCGGGCCGCATTCACGATCCACCCCCACCTGCTCGAAGTCATCATGTCCGGTCCCGCGCGAAACCTCCCCGATCGGAGTAGTTTCGCCTGGACCGTGTTGGAAGCATTGGTCGGGCAGGTCGAGACCGGGACCACGGCCGACGGAGGCTGGATCCGCTTGACGCACGATGGGGGCAGACGGTCGAGGTGAGTGCCGACGGCGTCACCCGATCGCTCGAGGCCCTGCCACCGCGGCAGGGCCGCTTGGTTACGCCCCCGGGACGGACCGCCGCCGTAGCCGACCCGCCGGCCTGGCTCGACCCGTGCTCCTGCGCCGGCTCGGGTCCCGACGACGCCGATGCCCTGCTCGGCCGCCTGGCGGCGCTTCCCGCCTCCAGCCCCCACCGCAGCGACCTGCGGCAACGGGTGGTGGAGTCGCGGCTGCCGCTCGTGCAGCACCTTGCCCAGCGCTTTCGCGGCCGCGGCGAACCGCTGGACGACCTCGTCCAGGTGGGAACGATCGGGCTGCTCAACGCCGTCGACCGCTTCGACCCCGCCCGCGGCGGGTTCACCGCGTTCGCCGTGCCGACGATCCTCGGCGAGATCCGCCGGCACTTCCGTGACCGCGGCTGGGCGATGCGCGTGCCGCGCCGGCTGCAGGACCTCGGGCGCCAGGTCGGCGAGTCCCGCGAGCTGCTCACGCAGCGACTCGGGCGTTCCCCGACCATCACCGAGCTCGCGCTGCACCTCGACGCCGACCCTGACCTGGTCGTGGAGGCGCTGGACACCGCAACCGTCTACGCCACGGTCCCGCTGCCGACTTCCTCGGAGGAGGGCCAGTTCGGCAACCTCGGCGTCCTCGACCGCGGGCTCGACCTGGTCGAGGACCGCGCGACCCTGCGCCCGCTGCTGGCCCGGCTGCCGGCCCGCGAGCGCACCATCCTCGCGCTGCGGTTCGTCCGCGGGATGTCGCAGTCGCAGATCGCCGCCGAGATCGGCATCTCGCAGATGCATGTCTCGCGGCTGCTCGCCCGCAGCCTGGCGGCGCTGCGGGCGGGGCTCACCGACCCGGTGTGAGTTGCCCGACCCACCGGATCCGACCCGGCCCACCCGATCCGACCCGGCCCACCCGATCCGACCCGCTCCGGGCTCAGGGGCTGTCGATCACTCCCGGCACCACCGCGCCGGCAACCGCGGCAACGGCCACGGCCACGAGCGGAGCGCCGAGGTACCACCCACCCGGCAGCGTCGCACCGAAGGCCGCCGCGACCTGCAGCAGCTGCCACACCACCAGCGGCGAGCGGGTCCAGCGCCGCGCCGCGGCCACGCCACGACCGACCGCGGCCAGGCCTGCGCCGACCGCCGCGGTGATCACGGCCAGGGCGAGCGCGGCCAGCGGCCGGCTCGGGGTGGACAGCACGGTCGCGACGACCAGGTACCCGGCCGCCACCAGCAGCAGCAGCGCCTCGGCCAGCACCAGGCCCGCCACGGCCCGCCGCACCCCCGCCACGGCACGCCCGCTGCCGGTCGGCCCGGGAACGGTCACGACGCCCGCTCCGGCTGGGCCGCCGGTGGCCTTCGTCTCACGGCTGCACGCTACCCGCTGCCCGCCGCGCGCGCGGGGCTGAGTTCGCCCGGGCATCTCCTCCCCCATCAGGACAGATGACCATCAGTTGCACGTGACCGAGTGATCTACTCAGAGTCACCGCGCACGCAGAACGTTACGATTTCTTCGACGATTGCCCTTGTGAAAGCGGGCACAAGGATGTGAGGCTTGGCGTTGGAAGTACGAGGACGTGACGACGCGATCCTCTGGGAGCCTGTCCGACCCGCTCACGCTGGTACGTGCGGCATCCCTTGACCCTATCGGTCGCCGTGGTGGCGACTGGTGACGCCTGATCGCCCCGGTGGGGCAAAGGAGTGGATCCACCTCATGGACTGGCGGCACCGCGCAGCGTGCCTCGAAGAGGACCCCGAGCTCTTCTTCCCCATCGGAAACACCGGGCCCGCGCTGCTGCAAATCGAAGAGGCCAAGGCCGTTTGCCGGCGCTGCGAGGTCGTCGAGACCTGTCTGCGCTGGGCGCTCGACACGGGCCAGGACGCCGGCGTATGGGGCGGCCTGTCCGAGGACGAGCGTCGCGCGCTGAAGCGCCGCAACGCCCGCGCCCGCCGCGCCGGCTGACGAACCGCATCACCAACGGCAGGGACCGCCCGCGCCCAGCGGGTCTTCCTGCCGGTCGGGTCGCGCACACACCGTCTCCGGTCGCACCGTTGGCGCACGCATACAGTGAGGGGCTGCCCCGAGCGGCCCCTCACTGCGTGCGGTCGCCGCGACCGAACGCTAGGGCACGGCACGTTGCGGGCCGGGCCCGGCGGGCTCGGCAGCGGCCGGCCCCGTAGCAGCAGGATCACCGGCGACCGGACCGCCACCGTCCGGCGGATCGACGGCGGTCCGGGTCAGGGGCACCTCGCCCCCGGGCTCCCCCGCCTCGCGCACCGTGACCTCGACGATCACCTCGGTGCCGCCCTCGGGCGGGGTCTGCCAGCGGATGTGCCCTCGCATCTCCCCACCCACCAGGGCCTGGACGATCTGCGTGCCCAGCCCGTCCGCCCCGGCGACGAACCCGGGCGGTAGCCCCGCGCCGTCGTCGCGGACCACCGCCCGCAGCCGGCGGCCTTCGCGGTGCGCCAGCACCGTCACCGTGCCGCCACCGGCGGCCAGCCCGTGCTCCACCGCGTTCGTCACCAGTTCGGCGAACACCAGCGCCAGCGGGGTCGCGTTCTCCGCGCGCAACTCCCCGAAGCGCCCCTCGCGGCGCACCGCCACCGGGGCGCCCCCACCGGCGAGCTCCACGGCCAGGGTGACGGTGCGCTCCACCACGTCGTCGAAGTCGACGGTGCCGCCCATGCCCTCGGACAGCGTCTCGTGCACCAGCGCGATGGTGGCCACCCTGCGCATCGCCTCCTGCAGGGCCATCCGCCCCTCGTCGGAGGTGATCCGGCGGGCCTGCAACCGCAGCAGCGCGGCCACCGTCTGCAGGTTGTTCTTCACCCGGTGGTGCACCTCGCGAATGGTCGCGTCCTTGGTCATCAACTCCCGCTCACGCCGGCGCAGTTCCGAGACGTCACGCAGCAGCACCAGCGCGCCCACCCGCTGCCCGGCCGCCAGCAACGGGATCGCCCGCAACGACAGCGTGGTGCCGCGGGCCTCCAGGTCGCTGCGCCACGGCGCCCGCCCCGACAGCACCAGCGGCAGCGACTCGTCCACCGGGCCGCTGGTGTCGAGCAACGGGGTGGTGATCTCGGCCAGCGAGCGGTCGATGACGTCGCCGACGTAGCCGAGCCGGTGCAGCGCCGACAGCGCGTTCGGGCTGGCGTAGGTGACCCGTCCGTCCCGGTCGAGCCGGATCAGCCCGTCGCCGACCCGCGGCGCGCCGCGGCGGGGACCGGTGGGCGCGCCCGCGACCGGGAAGTCCCCGGCCGCGATCATCCGGGCCAGGTCGTCGGCGCACTGCAGGTAAGTGAGCTCCAGCCGGCTCGGGGTGCGAGCGGCGGCGAGGTTGGTGTGCCGCCCCACCACGGCGAGCACCTGCCCCTTGCGGACCACCGGGATGGCCTCCTCGCGGACCGGGATGTCGTCGTACCACTCCGGGTCGCGGTCGCGGCAGATCCGGCGCAGGTCCCAGGCCCGGTCGACCTGCAGCCGGCCTCCCGGCCGGTGCGCGCTGGCCCACCACGTCGTCGTAGTGCACCGTGGCGCCGGTGCTCGGGCGGCAGTGGGCCACCGCCACCCAGCCGTCCCCGGACCGGTCGGGCGCCCAGAGGATCAGGTCGGCGAAGGACAGGTCGGAGATCATCTGCCAGTCCCCGACGAGCAGGTGCAGCCACTCGACGTCGGCCGGCTCGAGGTCGGCATGCCGGGCGAGCAGGTCGTTCAGGGTGGGCACACAGTCAGCCTAGGCGGCCACGCCCCGCAACCTCGCACCCGGACCCCCCTGCCCCCGGAACCCTCGGCACCCCGACCCCCTGCCCCCGGAACCCGGACCCCGGAACCCCCGGACCCGGGGCCTCCCACCCGGCGGCTCGGCGCGCGCGCCGAACCCGCTGGTCAGCCCGTCGTGCGCACCACCCCGCGCAGCGTGCGCAGCGCGACCGACATCGAGGCGAGGTCACCGCGTTCGAGCCGGCGCACCTCCTCCAGCGTCTGCGCCGCACGGCTGACCGCCGCGTCGTTCTGCTGCTCCCACTGCCGGACCCGTTCCATCGGGTCACCGACCTCGGTCGCCGACAGTACGGCCGTGGTCAGCGACTCCAGCGCCGCATACAGGTCGTAGCGCAGCGCAGCGCGGGCCAGCGACTGCCAGCGGTCGTGCCGCGGCAGCCCCGTGATCCGGGTGAGCATGGCGTCCACCGCGTAGTGCTCGGACAGGGTGAGGTAGACCCTGGCCACCTCCTCGGCCGGCAGGTGGAGGCGATGGGCGATCTCGGTGATGTCGAGCAACATGAAGCACGGCAGCAGCGTCGCGCCGCGCACCGCCAACTCCTCCGGCACCCCCAGCTTGACCAGCATGTCCGCGTGGTCGCGCTGCGCCTTCTGCTCCGCGCCGACCAGCAGGTCGAGCATCCGCGGGCCGAGCTCGGCCACCACCGGCCCGAACCGGGCGACCTCCGCGCTGATGTCGAGCTGCCCCGGCCGGGTCTGCAGGAACCAGCGCACCGACCGGTCGAGCAGTCGGCGGAACTCCAGGTACATCGTGGTCTGGGCATCCGTGGACACGAGGTTGTCCAGCGCCTCGACCTCGGCGACGAAGCCACGCAGCCCGAAGATCTCGCGGCACACCGTGTACGCCCGGGCGACCTGCTCCGGCGAGGCGGTGGTCTCCTCCTGGGCCCGGAAGGCGAAGGTGATCCCGCCCCGGTTGACCATCTCGTTGACCAGGCAGGTGGTGATGATCTCCCGGCGCAGCGGGTGCGAGGCGAGCCGGTCCCCGTAGCGCTGCACCAGCCCCGGCGGGAAGTAGTCGCGCAGCGTCCGGGCGAACCACGGGTCGTCCGGCAGCCCCGAGGTGACGACAGCTCCTCGGTCAGCGCGATCTTCGCGTAGGCGACCAGCACCGAGAACTCCGGCGAGGTCAGCCCCAGCGTCTGCGTCGTCGCGCTGGGCGATCATCGCGTCGTCAGGCAGGTACTCCAACCGGCGCTTGAGGATCCCGCGCGACTCCAGTGACCGGATGAAGCGCTGGTGCACCGTGAGCATCGCGTGCGACTGCTTGCGCGCGTTGCCGAGCAGCACGTTCTGCTCGTAGTTGTCGCGCAGCACCATCCGGGCCACGTCGTCGGTCATCGTCGCGAGCAGCGCGTCCCGCTGCTTCGTCGGTCAGGTCGCCGGCGGCGACGATGCGGTCCAGCAGGATCTTGATGTTCACCTCGTGGTCGGAGCAGTCCACCCCGGCGGAGTTGTCGATCGCGTCGGTGTTGACCCGCACGCCGTGCATCGCCGCCTCGATCCGCCCGAGCTGGGTCAGCCCGAGGTTGCCGCCCTCCCCGACGACCCGGCGCGCGCAGGTCGCACCCGTCGACCCGGATCGCGTCGTTGGCCTTGTCGCCGACGTCCGCATGTGCGTCTCGCCGCGAGGCCTTGACGTAGGTGCCGATGCCGCCGTTCCACAGCAGGTCGACCGGCGCCTGAGGATCGCACTGATCAGCTCGGACGGAGTGGCCGCCACGGTCGCGGCGGCAGCCCGAGCCGGGAGGCCACCTCGGGGCTGACCGGGATCGACTTCGCCGAGCGCGGGTAGATGCCGCCGCCCCGCGGACAGCAGCGCCCGGTCGTAGTCCGCCCACGACGAGCGCGGCAGCGCGAACAGCCGGCGCCCGCTCGGCGGTAGGAGGCCGCCGGATCGGGATCGGGGTCGAGGAACACGTGCCGGTGGTCGAACGCCGCGACCAGGCGGAGGTGCTCCGACAGCAGCATCCCGTTGCCGAACACGTCGCCGCTCATGTCGCCGATGCCCACCGCGGTGAACTCCTCGGTCTGCGCGTCCCGGCCCAGCTCGCGGAAGTGCCGCTTGACGCTCTCCCAGGCGCCCCTTGGCGGTGATCCCCATCGCCTTGTGGTCGTAGCCCACCGAACCGCCCGACGCGAAGGCGTCACCCAGCCAGAAGCCGTACTCGCGGGCGACCCCGTTCGCGATGTCGGAGAACGTGGCCGTGCCCTTGTCGGCGGCGACGACCAGGTAGGTGTCGTCGCCGTCGTGGCGGACCACCCGCTGCGGTGGCACGACCGACTGCCGGACGGCGTCTCCGCTGCCGGAGGCGACGAGGTTGTCGGTGACGTCGAGCAGGCCGCGGATGAACGTCTGGTAGCACGCGACGCCCTCGGCCAGCCAGGCCTCGCGGTCCAGGGCCGGGTCCGGCAGGCGCTTGCGGAAGAAGCCGCCCTTGGCCCCGGTCGGCACGATCACCGCGTTCTTCACCATCTGGGCCTTGACCAGGCCGAGGATCTCGGTGCGGAAGTCCTCGCGGCGGTCGCTCCAGCGCAGCCCGCCCCGGGCCACCTTGCCGAACCGCAGGTGGACGCCCTCGACGCGCGGGGAGTACACGAAGATCTCGAACGCCGGGCGCGGCTGCGGGCAGGTCCGGCGACCGCCTTGGGATCGAGCTTGAACGACACGTACGGCCGCGGGCCCGGCGCCCCGTCCGGCCCCGGCGGACGCTGGAAGAAGTTGGTCCGCAGGGTGGCGCTGATCAGCCCGAGGAAGGCGCGCAGGATGCGGTCGTGGTCGAGGCTGGCGACCGCGTCCAGCCCCGCCCGGATCTGCTCGCCCACTGCCTCGCTGCGCCTCCGGCGCGCGCGGCCTCCGGGCGGTCGGGGTCGAAGCGCACCTCGAACAGCTGCACCAGCAACCGGGCGAGCCCGACGTTGGCGACCAGGCAGTCCTCGACGTAGTCCTGGCTGAAGGTGGTCCCGGTCTGCCGCAGGTACTTGGCGTAGGCCCGCAGCAGCAGCACCTGCCGCCAGGTCAGGCCGCCGCGCAGCACCAACCGGGCCAGGCTGTCGCTCTCCGCCGCGCCGCTCCAGGCCGCCGCGAAGGCGTCGGCGAAAAGCTCGCGGGCGTGGTCGGCGCTGCTCGAGCCCGGCCGGGTAGCGCAGGCCGAAGTCGTAGACGTGGGCGGTGCGCCCGCCGCTGCGGACGATCTCGTACGGCCGCTCGTCGACGACCTCGACCCCGAGGTGGGACAGGTACCGGAAGCACCGAGGTGAGCGAGAGCGGGGCCAGCCGGTAGAGCTTGAACCGCCGCTCACCCACCGCCGCCCCGACCGGCTCGTACAGGTTCATCCCGATCCCCTCGGGACCGGAGCTGTCGAGCTCCTCGATCCGGCGCAGGTCGGCGACGGCCACCCGGGCCGGGAAGTCCTCCTTGTAGGCCTCGGGGAACCCCCGCCCCCACGCCCGGGCCAGCCGGGCCGCCTCCTCCTCGCCGGCGTCGGCGCGCAGCGCGTCGAGCAGGTCCTCGTCCCAGGTGCGGGTGGCCTCGACCAGCCGCTCCTCGAGATCGTCGGGGTTGACGTACGGCAGCGGGGTACCCGGGTCGACCCGGACCACGAAGTGCAGCCGGGCCAGCACCGACTCGGTCACCCGGGTGGTGTAGTCAACGTGGGAGCCCTGGAAGGCGGAGCGGAGGATGTCCTCCATGCGCAGCCGCACCGCGGTCGTGTAGCGGTCCCGCGGCAGGTAGACCAGGCAGGAGACGTAGCGCCCGTACTCGTCGGCGCGCATGAACAGCCGGGTCCGCCGGCGCTCCTGCAGGTGCATCACCGCCAGCGCGATGTCGTACAGATCGTCGACGCCGATCTCGAACAGCTCGTCGCGCGGGTAGGTCTCGAGGATCTGCATCAGGTCCTTGCCGGAGTGGCTGTCCGGGGTGAACCCGGAGCGTTCCAGCACGCCCTCCACGGTGCGCCGCACCACCGGGATGCGGCGCACGCTGTCGGTGTACGTCGCGGAACTGAAGAGCCCGAGGAAGCGGCGCTCGCCGATCACCTCACCGGCCGCGTCGAAGGTCTTGATCCCGACGTAGTCCAGGTAGGCCGGGCGGTGCACGGTGGCCCGGCTGTTCGCCTTGGTGAGCACCAGCAGTCGCTTCTCCCGAGCCTTCGCCCGGGCCTGCTTGGTCAGCCGGTCGAAACTGCTGGAGGCCAGGTGCTGGTCGTAGCGCAGGATGCCCAGGCCCGTGCCCGTCTCGGCGACCAGCACGTCCTGGCCGTCGCGGACCTCGAGCCGGTACTCGCGGTAGCCGAGGAAGGTGAAGTGCTCGTCGGCCAGCCACTCCAGCAGCCGCTGCACCTCCTGCGCCTGCTCGGCGGGGATCTCGGGAGGCGGCGCGTCCTGCAGTTGGGTGGCGATGCCGCGGGCCCGCTCGCGCATCCGCGGCCAGTCCTCGACCGAGACCCGCACATCCTCCAGCACCCGGCGCAGGTGAGCGGTGATCGACTCGACGTCGCCCGCGTGGGTGGCCAGGTCGACCTCGATGTGGATCCAGGACTCCACCACGGCGTCGCGGGGCAGGCCCGGGGTGTGCGACGAGGCGTCGAGCACCTCGCGCGAGGCCCCGGTCACGTCGCGCCGGACGACCATCTGCGGGTGCACCACCAGGTGGATCCCGCGGTCCAGCCGGGACAGCTCCGCGCAGACCGAGTCGACCAGGAAGGGCATGTCGTCGGTGACGATCTCGATCACCGTGTGGCCGCACGACCAGGCGTGCTCGTCGACGCTGGGGGTGAACACCCGCACGTTGGCGGTGCCCTGCGGGCGGTTGCCGGCGAGCTGACGGTGGGACAGCGCCGCGCCGGCCAGGTCGACCGGGTCACGCTCGCGCAGGTCTTCCATCGCCATGTGCCGGTAGTACCGGCCGAGGAACTCCCGCAGTTGCGGCTCCCGGCATCCCTGCCGCTCGCCGGCCTCCGCGGCCCGCTCCACGATCTCCGCGCGATCCTCGCCGTCGGTCAGGGTCATCGCCAGCCTCGTTCCGGCCCGGTCCGCGGCGGGCGCCGTTGCCCGCCGACCACCACGACGATACCCAGCCCGCGCCGAAGCGCCCGGCGGGGGCCTCGTGCCGCGCGGGCAGCGGCGACCCGCGCTGCGGCGGGCAGCGGCGTGGACATCGCACCCTCCCCGGACGGTAGCGTTGCGCCGCCCACCGGCGGCCGGCCCCACCACGGCGTCCGGGCGTCACGACGATCCGACCCGCACCGGGTATCGACCACCGACGAAGCGGCCTTGACCCTCCGCCGGTGCCGATGCCGGAGAACCAGCACCCCACCGACCGGAGGCTCCGCATGCGCCTGAGCGACGAGATCCGCTACGACGCCGACCCCGCGGTCGTGTTCGCGATGATCTGCGACCCGCGCTTCCAGGAGCGCAAGTGCGTCGCCAACGGCTCGACCGAGCACGAGGTGGGGATCGAGCCGGATGCCGGCGGCGGCGCGGTGGTGACCACCCGGCGCACCCTGCCCACCGACGGCGTCCCCGACTTCGTGAAGGCCTTCGTCGGCGAGACGCTGCGGGTGAGCCAGCTGGACCAGTGGGGCCCGCCGGGCGTCGACGGCGCCCGCGAAGGAGCGACGGTGGTGGAGATCGACGGCGCCCCGGTGCGCTTCAGTGCCGTGCTGCGACTGCTCCCGGCACCCGGCGGCAGCGTGCAGCAGGTCGAGGGTGAGCTGAAGGCGTCGGTACCGCTGCTCGGCGGGAGGGTGGAGAAGGCCGCCGAACCGGCGATCCGCGCGGCCGTGCGCGCCGAGCAGCGCACCGCCACCGCCTGGCTCACCACAGGGTGAACCGGGCGCCGCGGGGCGGGCACTCACGGCTCGTCCGGCCGCGGCGCGGCCATGTGCGGGTAGCGGTGGTCGGTGGGGGGCACGAGGGTCTCCTTGATCGACCGCGAGGATGTCCAGCGCAGCAGGTTCTGCGCCGCCCCCGCCTTGTCGTTGGTGCCCGAGGCCCGTGCGCCGCCGAACGGCTGCTGGCCGACCACGGCCCCGGTGGGCTTGTCGTTGACGTAGAAGTTGCCCGCCGCGTAGCGCAGCACGCGGCTCGCCTCGGCGATCGCGGCCCGGTCGGTGGCGATCACCGAACCGGTGAGCGCGTAGGGGGCGACAGACTCCAGCTGGCGAACGGCGCGCTCGTAGCCACGGTCGGGGTAGACGTGCACCGACAGGATGGGGCCGAAGTACTCGGTGCTGAAGACCTCGTCGGTGGGGTCGTCGGCGACGAGCACGGTCGGGCGGACGAACCAGCCCTCGCTGTCGTCGTAGGTCCCGCCGGCGATCACCTCGATGCCTGCCGCGGCCCGCGCCCGCTCGATCGCGGCGACGTGCTTGGCGTAGGCACGTTCGTCGATCACCGCGCCCATGAAGTTCGACAGGTCGGTGACCGGGCCGACCGGCAGCGACTCGGTGAGCTCCACCAGCTCACCGCGCAGCCGGCGCCACAGCGAGCGCGGCACGTAGGCGCGGGAGGCCGCCGAGCACTTCTGACCCTGGTACTCGAACGCGCCGCGAATCATCGCCGTGCGCAGCACCCCGAGGTCGGCGGACGGGTGGGCGAGGATGAAGTCCTTGCCGCCGGTCTCCCCCACCACCCGAGGGTAGGACCGGTAGCCGTCGAGGTTGTCCGCCACCGCGCGCCACAGCCTGCGGAAGGTCGCGGTGGACCCGGTGAAGTGGATCCCGGCGAGGTCGGGGTGTGCCAGCACCACCTCCGAGACGGCCAGCCCGTCGCCGGTGACCAGGTTGATCACGCCGGGCGGCAGCCCGGCGGCCTCGAGCAGTTGCAGGGTCAGGTGCGCGGACAGGGTCTGGGTGGGCGCGGGCTTCCACACCACGACGTTGCCCATCAGCGCCGGCGCGGTGGGCAGGTTCCCGCCGATCGCGGTGAAGTTGAACGGCGTGACGGCGTAGACGAAGCCCTCGAGCGGACGGTGGTCGGTGCGGTTCCACACTCCGCGGCTGTTGGCGGGTGGCTGCTCGGCGAGCAGCTCGCGGCCGAAGTGGACGTTGAAGCGCCAGAAGTCGATCAGCTCGCAGGCCGCGTCGATCTCGGCCTGGAAGACCGTCTTGCTCTGCCCGAGCATGGTGGCGGCGTTGAGCACCTGCCGCCAGGGCCCGGCGAGCAGCTCGGCGGCGCGCAGGAAGACCGCTGCCCGGTCGTCGAAGGACAGCGCCCGCCAGCCCGGGGCCGCCGCCAGCGCCGCATCGACGGCGGCGCGGGCGTCGGCCACGCTCGCGCCCCGGGCACGGCCCAGCACGTGCCGGCGGGCGTGCGGCTCCACCACGTCGAACCGCCGGCCGCCGCCCATCACCGCCCGCCCCCCGATGGTCATCGGCAGGTCGACCCGCTCGGCCCTCTGCCGGGCCAGCTCGGCCAGCACCGCTGTGCGCTCGGCGGAGCCGGGCGCGTAGCTGAGGTTGGGCTCGTTCACCGGGACGGGTACTCGGGTCACAGCGTCCATCGGTGCGCCTTTCTGGCTGCCGGGGCCGGGGCCGGCATCCGCCGGCGCCCGACAATTGATGGGATGAATCTTCGTATGCATGGCTGCATGCATCAAGTCCACGGCGTGGCGATACCGGCGTGGCGGGCGGCCCCGGCCGGACGTCGGGCTCGGTGGACGGTTGGATACAGCCGTGGATGACGACGCCCGATCCTGCCTCACGGTGCGCGTGCAGTCACCCGGCGGCCCGGTCCGGGTGTGGGTGTGGCCCGCCCTCGGGCAGGACGCCCCCCTGCGCCCGGTGCTGCTCGCCTGCCACGGGTGGACCGATTCGGGCGAGGTGTTCGGCCCGCTCGCGAAGGCCCTCGGGCGGCGCTGGACGGTGGTGGCACCGGACGCGCCGGGCCACGGCGGGACCCCGTGGCCCCGGGCGGAGCGCTTCGTGGTGGCCGAGCACCTCAGCTCGGCACTGGCGGTGCTCGACGGCCTGCCCCGCCCGGGCGGCCGGAAGGCGGGCGTGGTGCTGCTGGGGCACTCGATGGGGGCACTCACGGCGGCCCGGCTGGCGGCCGCCCGCCCGGCGGTCGTGCGCCACCTGGTGCTGGAGGAGCCGGCCCGCGCCACCCCGCGGCGCTCGCCGTCCAGCCCGCGCAGGCGCGCCGCGATGCACCGGCTGGCCGGGACCGACCATGCCGGCCGGGTGGCCCTGGCCCGCGCCGAACACCCGGACTGGCCCGAGGACGAGCTCGACCCCTGGGCCCACAGCAAGGCCGAGACCGACCTGGGTCACCTCGACGTCGGCTCCGAGTGGGGTGAACCCCTGCTGGCGCTGCTGGCGGACGTCCCGGGCCCGGTCACGCTGGTGCGCGGCGAACCGGCGCGCGGTGGGCTGGTGTCGATGACCGCGGCGCGGCGCTGCGCCGCCGCCTGCCGGGGCGGGGCCGAGGTGGTCGCCCTGCCGGCCGGGCACAACCCGCGGCGGGAGGCCCGCAGCCCGTTTCTCGCGGTGCTCGCGGCCGTGCTGGGGCGCTCCGCGGCGTGAGCGGCGTGAGCGGCGTGAGCCGGGTGAGCCGGGTGAGCCGCGTGAACCGCGTGAACCGCGTGAGCCGGGTGGCGCTGGCGTGCATGATCACGCTGGGGGGTGGGGGCGCGGGCGGGTGAAACGGGACAGGTAGGCCTCGGCGAGGTCACAGCTGACCCGGGTGTAGTCCGCGCCCATCCGCCGGGCCAGGTCGGTGTCGCGGTGGGAGCTGATCCAGGCCACCAACAGCAGCCGGCGCAGCAGCACGAAGGTCTCGAGCTCGCCCACCTCCGCGGCGCCCAGCGGCGCCACCTCGCGGTAGCCGGTGACCCAGGCATCCATCAGCGCCGGGACCCGCGGGTCGTCCTCGATGAACGACAGCGAGGCGCCGAAGTCGTACAGGAACCAGCCGAAGCCGCAGTCGTCGAAGTCGATCACACTCACCCCGGCCCCTGCCCGGGACCCTGCCACGGCCCCGGCCCCTCCCCCTCCCCGTGCCCCTGCCCCCGACCCGGACTCGGCCGGGCCGTCGGCCACGAGCAGGTTGGCCAGGCGCATGTCGGCGTGTACCAGCCCGAACCGATCGGGCCCGGTACCGAACTCCGCCAGCCGCCGGCGCAGCAGCGCGTCCAGCCGGCCGAGCACCCCACGCTCGGCGGCACCGACCGCCAGGCCGTCCTGCCAGCGACCCCAGTGCCCCCGGTCGCCGATCGAGGTGTCGTAGTCCCAGCGGAACCGGGTGAACCACGCCGGTGGCCGCCATCGGCGTGCGTGCAGGTGCAGCCTGGCGGTGATGGCGCCGAGCACCCGGAAGTCCTCGACCAGCCGGTCACCGGCGGGCTCCACGCCCTCCAACCAGGCGAAGCGCACGACGTGCCGCTGCCCGCCGGCCGGCCCGTGGACGACCACCACGGGGTCCCCGTCGCTGGCGGGCAGCACCTCGGGGGCACTCACCCCGGCGTCGGCGCGCAGCGCCCGCACCCAGGCGAGCTCGCTGCGGATGGCCCGCTCGCCGTGGTACCCCCGGCGGTGCACACGCAGCACGCTGGACGTTCCGGCCGACGGGTCCCGGACGCGGAAGCTGGCGTTCTCGGACACGTTGAGCAGGGTGAGCGGGACGTCGGCGGCAAGACCGTAGGCCCCCAGCGCGGCGCGGGCGATCGCCTCCGGTCCGGACTGCAGGTCCCCCACGGTGGCGTACTCCGCCACGGCTGCCTCCGTTCGGCGCGGGTGTCCCGCGAGGCTCAGATCAGGTCGGGGACCTCGGTGACGTCGTACCAGAGCAGGTCGCAGGCCTCGGCCTCGTCGAGCAGGAACTGCGCGTCGTCGTCACCGGCCAGGGCGGCGGACAGCGCCTTGACCGCTGCCTCGATGGTGGCGACCACCTCGGGTTCGTCGACATGGACGCTGGCGACCCGCGACAGCGGCACCGGCGGTGTCACCGCCACCGCGGAGCGGGCGGTCCCGGCGGTGGCCCGCACGCAGGAGTCGGGGACGTCGGCGGCCACCACCACGCGCTGCCGCGGCGCGTCCGGGTCGATGGCGAGCAGTTCCAGGCAGGCGCGACCGGCCTCGGTGAGCGCGGCGAACTCGAGCTCCTCCAGGTCACCGGCCACGTACCACTCACGGATCGCGGCGGTGACGGCATGCCCGGGCAGCGGCTGCCCCGCCGGCGCGGGGATCTCCCCGGCGACGTGCGCCGCGCGCAGCCCGGGCAGGGTCATCGGTAGGTAGACGCGCATCAGCCGGCCTCTCCGAGCGCCCGGCGCGCGTCGCGCTCCGGGTCGTCCTCGCCCCGGTCGGACAGACCGGTGACGTCCTGCTCCTGGTCGGTGATCGGGGTGGGCAGTTGGTGCAGCGCCTCCGGGTCGCCCAGCGCCCGCACCGACGTGGCCAGCGAGACCTCGAGCACGTGCTGGCGCCGGTCCACCGCCATCAGGTTCGCCCCGATCGCCTCGAGATCTTCCGGACCCGGGCCGAGCACGGTCACCTCGGTACCGGTCCGGTGCACCTTCGCGACCTCGCGCAGGCAGCGCCGGGTGACCCGGGCCCGCCAGTGGCGCTCGGCCCGGGCCCGCCAGTGGGTGGGATGGTCCAGCGCGAAGGAGACCATCGGCGCCAGCACGAACACCCGGCTCAGGCCCAGCCCGGCGGCGAGGTCGACGTTGGTCGCCGAGCACGCCCCACCGTCGACGTAGCGGTGCCCGTCGATGAGCACCGGCGCGTACCACCCCGGGATGGCGCAGGAGGCCATCACGGCGTCGGCCAGCCCCGCTACGGGTGCGCCCGGGGCCCCGAATGCTGTCCGGGCACCGGACTCGTAGTCCATGGCCACCGCCCGGACCCCCCGGTGCGGCGCCCAACCGGCCGGTACCAGCTCACGGACCAACCGGCCCACGCTGTCCAACGAACCGCGACCCTCGGGCATGAGCGCGGCGAGCACCGCGGTCGGCGGCAGCCGGCGAAGCCGCCGCACGTTGTGCGCGACGAGCGCGGCATTCCCCGGGACCGGCCGTGGCCGTGGCGGCAGCCCGCCGCCGGTGGCGGTGTCGTAGTCCCAGCTCAGCCCGGCGAGCGGACCGGAGTGCACGGCATCGCCCATCTGGTGGGCGCGCAGCTCGTCGGCGGAGACCCCGGCACCCAGCAGCGCTGCCATCAGCGAGCCGGCCGAGGTTCCGACGATGATCCGCGCGTCCCGCGCGTCCAGCCCGTGCACCCGCTCCAGCGCGGTGAGGGCCCCCACCATCCAGGCCCCCCCGAGCACGCCACCGCCACCGAGCACCAGGCCCCAGCGTCCGCTCACCGGGAGGCCTCCACCATCTCGGCCAGCGCATCGACGATGCACTGGGCCAGCACGTCGAGGTCGGCCATCGCCCGCCGGTCACCGTTGAGCCCGAAGTACACCCCTCCGTCGTAGGAGGTCAGGCCGATGCTCAGCGCCTGGCCGCGGGCCAGCGGGATCACCGGGTAGGTGGCGAGCATCCGGGCACCGAGCAGGTACAGCGGCAGCTGCGGCCCCGGGACGTTCGTGATCACGAGGTTGAACATCCGCCGCGACAACCCGCTGGCCACCCGGGCTCCGAGGGAGTGCAGCGTGGGCGGCGCGAACCCGGCCAGCCCGGCGATCGCCGGGGCAGCGACGGCCTGACCGGCCTCGCGGTGGGCCTTGGTCTGGTAGGCGATCTGATGCAGCCGGACCAGCGGGCTGGCCTCGCCGGTGGGGAGGTCGACCAGCAGCGAGGCAACCCTGTTGCCGAACGCCCCGGCGTCCGCGGGGTCGGCAGCGAGCACGGTCATCGGGACCAGCGCGCGGATCACGCTCTTCGGCGGGACGGGCTCTCCGCGGGTCAGCAGCCAGGTCCGCAGGGCGCCCGCGAGCACGGCGAGGACGACATCGTTGATGCTGATCGTCAGAGCGGGACGGGCCGCTGCGCGGCGACCGTTCCGCCGCCGGGCCGCCGCGGACGCCCGGGCGGCGCTCAGCTCGGCGGCGCTCAGCTCGGCGGCGCTCAGCTCCGCGGCGCTCAGCTCCGCGGCGCTCAGCTCCGCGGCGCTCAGCTCGGCCGCGGTCAGTTCGGCCGCGGTCAGTTCGGCCGCGCTCAGCTCGGCCGCGCCGTTCGCGGCTACGGCCGGCTCGTGCCCGCCGGTCCGGCCGGTGGGCGCATCGCGGGGCCCGAGCTGCTCGGCAGGGTGGTTGCGGGCCGCCGGGGGATCGGCAGGCAGCTCGTGGGCGGGGATGGGGACGGTGGCCCTGGCGGCCCGCCCGGTGGCGGAGAACCGGCGACGACGGCGCGGGGCGAGCTGGTGGTTGCGCACCCGCCGGTAGTCCTCCAGATCGGTGGCGACCATGGCGAACCGGCGGTGCTCGGTGATGTCCGGGTTGAGCGGGCCGCGTGCGGCCGGGCGGCTGGCCGTCCGGGCGGCCGAGGCGAGCCCGCCGAGCGCCCCCAACGCCTTGCCGCCGACGGCGCGGACGTCGCCGACCCCCGAGCGGAGGGTCTCGACCACGGCCTGGGGCCGGCGCACGGAGTCCGCGACGGCGCTGACGAGCAGCTCCACGGCGCTCGGCTCGGGTGTTGGGTGCCAGTGGTGGGGTGGCGGGTCGTGCGCGTCGGCGTTGTCGTCGAGGACGACGTGGCCGAGGTCCACGGTGTGAATGCCGTCGACCAGCGCCTGGTGCACCTTGGTGAGGACGGCGATCCGACCGTCCTGCAGCCCCTCGACCAGGATCAGCTCCCACAGCGGGTGACCGCGGTCGAGGTGCCGGGCCTGCAGCCGGGCCACCAGCTCCTGCAACTGGGTGAGCGTTCCCGGGCGGGGCAGCGCCGAGCGGCGCACGTGGTAGCTGATGTCGAAGCGCTCGTCGTCGACCCACACCGGGTTCGCCAACCGCCCGGGCACCCAGCGCAGCCGCTGGCGGTACCGCGGGATGAGCGCGATCCTGGCCTCCACGTGCCGGGTCAGGCGTTCGAAGCTGAAGCCGTCGGCAGGGCGAAGGATCATCACCGAGCCGACATGCATCGCGGTGGTGGATTCCTCGAGGTAGAGGAAGGACACGTCGAGCGGGGAGAGCCGGTCGGTCATCGCCCCTCCTCGCCCGTTCGGGCCCGTTCCTGCCGGGGTGCCCAGATCACCGTAGCGCCCGGTACGGTCCCGATCCTGCCACCGCCCGGCCGGGGAGGGCAGCCGGCCGGGTGCTGCCGCGGGGCTGGCCCCACGGTGGCGACGCGGTCAGGTGAGGGACAGCCCGAGAAGCACCCCGAGCTCGGCGGCGGTCTCGTCGTAGCTGCGATGCAGCACCCCGACCATTCCGGTGGCGACCGCTCCGCGGACGTTGTGGGGCAGGTCGTCGACCATCACGCAGGAGGCCGGCGGGAGGCCGAGCCGCTCGGCGGTGAGGGTGAAGATCCGGCTCTCGGGTTTGCGCATCCCCACCCGGCCGGAGATCACGACGGCGTCGAACAGGCCCTGCCACAGTTGCTCGGGGTAGTGGTCGCCCCAGGAGTTGGACAGCAGCGCGGTGCGCAGCCCGGCGCCCCGCGCCCGCCGGACGAGCCCGACCATCCGCTCGTCGAGGCTGGCCAGCCCGGACAGCAACCGGTCCAGCAGGCCGGAGGCCCGCACCGGCGAGCCGCGCCGGGACAGTTCGGCAGCCAGCGCCGTCTCGAACTGCACGGTCGTCATCTCCCCCCGTTCGAGCAGGTGCACCGGCGACATCCCTGCCGGCCCGGCGTCGGAGGACTGCTCGAGCTCGGCGACGCTCGCCCCGGCGCCGATCGGCCCGGCACCCGTCGCCCCGGCGCCGCCCGAGGGCTCCGGACGGCCCGTCCACTGGGCCATCACGTCCCGGAAGTGGGAGAAGTCGACCCCGTCACGGCGTGCCCACTCGTTCATCGCGCCGTCCAGGGAGGCCGTCAGGACCCCGCCCCAGTCCACCACCAGGCCCCGCAGCACCGGGTCGTCGCCGGTGGAGGCCGCCGCATCGCTCACCGGGGTCATGCTATTTGCCTCCCCCCGGCCCCCCACCGGCAGGCCCGGGAAAGGTCACCCAGGAGCGCAACCTGCGCGCCCGCCGGTGCACCCGCCCGGCCGGGTGGGCGGCCCTGACGGCCAGGCCCGCCTGCTCGGACTGTGCCACCAGCGTCGCCGCGAGATCGGCCAGGGCCAGCCGGGCACGCGACTGCGGTGCCGCTTCGACCAGGGCCCGGCCCGACAGCATCGCCGCGTCGTACCCGGGACGGTCGTCGGGGATGAGGACAGGGTCGCCGATCCCCGCGTACCGACTCAGCGCCTGGGTCACCCGGCGCCCCGGGTCTCCCCCCACCGCGGCCTCACGCACCCGCGTCACCACCGCACGCACGGGCGTCCCGGGCGGGCGCACCTCTGCCAGCTCCTGCCAACCGCGCACCAGGCGCTGCAGGCCGATCGGCTCGCCGGAGCCCACGGCGAGGATGAGGTCGGCGGCCGCCAGGGCGGACAGCGTCGCGGCATTGCGTCGCGGGGCCGCCGTGTCGAAGGAGACCTCCTCGTCTGTCTCAAGGCCGAAGCCGCAGTCGACGACCGTCCAGGGCGAGGCGTCACGGGCACAGCGCCAGACCACCTCAAGGCCCGAGGCGCGAAGCTCCGGCCAGCGCGAGGGCCGGGGCAGACCGGTGAGCACGCGCAGCCCCGGCAGCGCCTCGGGCGCGAGCCCGAGCAGCCGGCCGGGGTCGAGCGTGCCCTGGTTGGCGGCCCGCACGGCCATCGCGAGACCTGCCGACTCGTCCAGCAGGGCGAGGGTCTGGGCAACGCTGGGCCCGTAGGTGTCGGCGTCGACGAGCAGCACGGCCAGGCCGAGGGCGGCCAGTTCGGTGGCCAGGCCCACCGCGACGCTGGTCCTCCCCGGCGCTCCGGCCGGCCCCCACACCGCGATGACCTGGCCGGACGCGGTGGCCCGGGGTGCGGGGCCGGCCGCCGACGCGCCCCCGGCGGGCAGCGGGCGGAGCGCATCCGCGGGGTCGGCGGGCGGCACCGGCGGTGGAGAGGACGGCGTGCCGGCCACCTCGGTCACCAGCCGGGCCACCGCGTCGGGCGGGGTGTCAGCGGCCAGCACCAGGCGCACGCCGAGCAGAACCAGCCGCTGCCGCGCACCGGGATCCGCGGCGTCCGCGAGGCCGATGACCGCCACCCCCGCGGCGTGCAGGCGGGCCACGGCGTCCCGGTCCAGCCGCGGCAGGTCGGCCGAGACCACCGCCGCGCGCCCCACCCCGGCGCCGGCCGCGGAGAGCAGCTCGGCGAGGTCGGCGCAGCGGCGCACCACGCGCACCTGTGCCGCCGACCGTTCGAGCCCCGTGACCAGCAGAGCCTCCGTCGCGCCGGTGACGGCGACGAGCACCGGGATCGTCATCGGCTCACCCCCGGCCCGCCGCCGGCACGGGCGCCCCCGGGGCCGGCACGAGCACGATCCTGGCCCCATTCGCCAGGGCGTCGAGCACCGCGCGCAGCTCGGCCTCGCCCAGCAGCACCTGGACCGCAGCCCCCTGCGCGAGGGTGAGTCCCGAGCCCGCCGCCACCAGCGAGGAGATCTCCGCGGCGTCCGCGAGCCGGACCGGCGCCCGGTACACCGTCCCGCCGGCAGCGGGATCGCGGGCGGAGGACCACACGTCGACGCGGCTGCCCACCTGCAGCCCGGCGGGCAGCCCCTCGTCCATCGGCACGGTGACCGGGCGGACGGCCACCGCCGTGGCAGGGCCGACGGCCGAGACCGGCACCAGTTCGCCCGCCGGGATGGTGCGCAGCACCGTCGCTCCCGCGGGCAGCGGCCCTCCCGGGCGCAGGTAGCCGCCGCCGGCCCCGCCCAGCTGCACCCGCACCACCCGCAGGTCGGCCTGGGTGAGCGCCCGGCCGGGCACCAGGGTGGTGGAGGCGACGTAGGCCGGGTGGGTGTCGTCGGCGGCGGCCACCACCCGCGCCCCGACGGCCACCGACACCAGCACGATGAGCAGGCCGACGACCAGACGGGTGTCGCGCCAGGAGGGTCGCCGCAGCCGCGCGGCGGGCACAGGACCGGGCGCGCCGAGCCCCGCCGCGGTTACCGATGCCGACCCCAGCACATCCACCACCGTGCACCCTCCCTGGCTGTTCTGCAGCCGGCCGTCCTGCAAGCTGGCCGCCCTGCAGCCGGCCGTCCTGAAGTTCGGCGCCGAGCCGCGCACGGGGCCGTTCCCCCGCCCGGCGACCCGGCGCCGATGATGATCATCCTGGCAGAGGCCGCCGGCAGCCGTGCAGGGCGTCCACAGCCAGCCCTGTGGACGACCCCCACGGGTGGCGGGAGGCCCGTGCGAGACTGGCCACGGCGCGGTCCTGCAGCCCGCGCACCGTCACCGCCGTCCCGCCGCGGGCCGGTCGGACGGGGCCCTCAGGGGAGGCGCGGATGGGGCCACGGTTCCTCCAGCTCGCCGACGTCGCCGAGATCCTCAACGTCTCCGCGGTCCAGGCCCGGGCGCTGGTGACCTCCGGCGAGCTGCCCGCCATCAAGGTCGGCGGCCGCGGCCAGTGGCGGATCGAGGCCATCGAGCTCGAGGCGTACATCCAGCGCAAGTACGCCGAGACCCGGGCGTTGGTGCAGGCGAAACCGGGCCGGGCCGGGTCCGGCGAGGACGACACCGAACTGCCGTAACGCCGGTCGGCGGCTCAGCTGCTGTGCAGCAGCACGATCGCCGCCAGCGGCACGGTGCGGACGCCTGACACGGCTCCCGCCCGCCGGGGTTCGTCGTCTCGGTGCAGCGCGAGGTCGAGGTGGTCAGCGCCGACCCGGTCGATCGTGCCGCCGAGCATCACCCCGGAACGCAGCCGGATGCGCACCCCGCAGCGGTCCGTGGCCAGTGCCCGCAGCACCACGGACAGCCCGAGCCGGCCCGCGACCACCCCGCCGGGCGGCATCGCCCGCCGGGTGAGCCCCTCGACCGCGCACACGGCGGCGAACGGCACCAAGGTCCGCGCGCTGCTCCCCCCCACCGCCGGCCGGAGCAGAACCCAGTCGACGCCGGAGTCGGCGACCACGCCCTCCGCCCGCTCACCGTCGATGACGTGGAGCGTGAGCGCCCCGCCGGCGTGGGCCCTGACCCGGTCGGCGAGCGCTATGGTCGCCCGTTCGGCCCGCACCTGGTCGACCAGCTCCGCCTCGAAGGCGAGCTGGTCGGCACCCTCGGCCGCAGCCTCGAGATCGGCGAACAGGGACTCCCAGCGCACCCGGTCACCCTAGTCGCCGCCACCGAGCATGATCCGCCCCGTCCACAGCCGCCGAGCAGCGTCGGCCGCGCCGTCGGCCGCTGTCCACAGCCCGCCCCCCGCTCTGGACAGAGCACCCATGATCGACTTCAATGAAGCGACATCAAACGCAATCAAACTTCATCATTCGATAGCTGGGACTGGCCCACATCCAGTCTCCGTCTCGCCACGGGGAGAGCAGTGATGACGACACGAGAGGTCCGGCACCGCCGACCGCGGGGGGTGCGGCCGCTGCGCGCGGTCCCTGATCTGCTGGGGGCGCTGCTGCTGGCGGGTGGCTGGGCGCTGCTGCTGCTGGGCCTGGTCCGCATCACCGCCGCCGCGTGGTCGGCCGCCGCGGCGCCGGGCCCGGCGCGCCCGGAGGACGCGGTCGGCGTGCTCGCGGGCGGCGCGGCGGCGGCCGCGACGGTGTGGCTCGGGCTCGCGGTCGCGGCCGTCGCGGTCGCCGCCGTGCACCCGCGCGGACGGGCGGGAGCCATCGCTGCCGCGCTCAGCCGCCGGGTGGCGCCCGCGATGCTGCGCAAGGCCGTCGCGCTCGCGCTGGGCATGACGGTCCTCGCCGGCCCCACCGCCCTCGCCGCCCCGCGCCGGATCCCCCAGGCCCCCGCCGCGGCGGCGGCCACCGTGGCGGGGGGGCTGCTCGCCGCCGCACCGGCTCCCGGGGCGGGCACCGACCTCTCCCCCGGCTGGGCCGCGCCGACCCCTGACCCGCTGGCCGGAGCCCCGCGGACCGCGGCGGCGGCCCGGGCCCGCGACGCCGTGCTCGACCCGGCCTGGTCGCCGCTCGGCCCCGCGGTCCGGGCCTCCGCCGGCACGAGCGTCGCCGTGGTCGTGCGCCGCGGCGACACCCTCTGGGACCTCGCCTCCCGGCATCTGGGACCGGGGGCCACGGACGCCGAGATCGCCCGGGAGTGGCCGCGCTGGTACGCGGCGAACGCGGTGGTGATCGGACCCGACCCCGATCACCTCGAGCCCGGCCAGCGCCTCCTGCCCCCGGGCGGGCGCTCCGCCGGCCCGGTCACGCCCTCCGCCGCCGGCAGTTCCACCTCGGCGGGAGAGGCGGCCCGCCGATGAGCATCGCGACCACCCGTCAGGAACTGCCACCGTTGCGGGCCCTCCCCGTCCCGCTGGCCGCGCCGCGGGCCGCCCTGACCGTCATCCGCGACGCGCCCGGCAGCACGGTGGCGCCGACGCAGGGGACGCTGGCGTTCGCCACCCCGGCGGCCGCCGGGGTCGGCTCCGCCCCCTTGCCCGGGCCGGTGGAGGAGTTCGTGGCCCGCCGGCCCACCCCGGAACACCTCCTGCCCGACCCCCGGCACTGGGCGGCCCAGTTCGTCCAGGCGGCCGTCGAGGTTGCGACGGGGCGCCGGCCGGTGACCCAACTGGTCCGTTGGACGAGCGAGGACGTGCGCGCGCTGCTCACCCGGCGCGCGGCGCTCAGCGCCCGGCGGCAGGCGTCGCGGCCCGGCGCGGCCGCCGGCCCCGCGCGGCGCACCGTGGTCAGCTCGGCGCGGGCCTTCCAGCCCTGCGCCGGAGTCGTCGAGGCCAGCGTGGTCCTCGCCGACGGTGACCGGGTGCGCGCCGTGGCGCTACGGATGGAAGGCCTCGACGGGCGCTGGCGGGTCACCGCCCTCGAGATCGGCTGACTACCGGTTGCGCTTGCGCGAGGCCCTGCGCTGCGCCCGGTTGCTCCCCGAGCCCACCCGAGGTGCCGGCCGGGAGGAATCGTCCGGCTCACCGTCGGCCCGCGTCTCCACCCCGCCCTCGCCGTCCACCGACGGCGCGCTGTACTGCAGCTGACCGGGGCGCTGGGGCTCGACCAGGCCCTTGGCGACGAGCACCGCCGGGGCCTGCTCCTGCTCCTGCTCCTCGGCGGCGGGAGCCACCTGCACCTCGAGGTTGAACAGGTAGCCGACGGACTCCTCCTTGATGCCCTCGGTCATGGCCTGGAAGAGCAGGAAGCCCTCGCGCTGGTACTCCACCAGCGGGTCGCGCTGCGCCATCGCCCGCAGCCCGATGCCCTCCTGCAGGTAGTCCATCTCGTACAGGTGCTCGCGCCACTTGCGGTCGAGCACGGACAGCACGACGCGACGCTCCAGCTCGCGGATGAGCTCCTCGCCGACCTCGCTCTCGCGCCGGTCGTAGGCCACGTGCGCGTCGGAGGTCAGCTCCGAGACGAGCATGTCCTGCGACACCTGCGAGCGACCGCCCGCCTCCTCCTCGATGTCCGCGATCGACAGCCCCACCGGGTACAGCGTGCCCAGCGCGGTCCACAGCTGCTCGAGGTCCCAGTCCTCGGCGTATCCCTCGCCGGTCGCGGCCAGCACGTAGCTCCTGACCACGTCGTCGATGAAGTGCCGGAGCTGCTCGTGCAGGTCGTCGCCCTCGAGGACCTGACGGCGTTCGGCGTAGATCGCCTCGCGCTGCCGGTTCAGCACGTCGTCGTACTTGAGCACGTTCTTGCGGATCTCGGAGTTGCGCCCCTCGACCTGCCCCTGCGCGCTGGCGATCGCGCGGGTGACCATCTTGTGCTCGATCGCGACGTCGTCGGGGACTTCGCCGCGTTCAGGAAGCGTCTCGGCCATGCCGGAGTTGAACAGCCGCATCAGGTCGTCGGTGAGGGACAGGTAGAAGCGGCTCTCGCCCGGGTCGCCCTGGCGGCCGGAACGTCCCCGCAGCTGGTTGTCGATGCGGCGCGACTCGTGCCGCTCGGTGCCGAGCACGTAGAGCCCGCCGAGCTCGACCACCTCGTCGTGCTCCGTGGCGACGGCCTCCTGCGCCTCCTTCAGCACGTCCGGCCAGCCGGCCTCGTACTCCTCGGGCGTCTCCACCGGGTCGAGCCCGCGCTCCTTCATCTCCGCCACGGCGAGGAACTCGGCGTTGCCGCCGAGCATGATGTCGGTGCCGCGGCCGGCCATGTTGGTGGCGACGGTCACCGCCGCCCTTGCGACCGGCCTGGGCGACGATCGCCGCCTCCCGCGCGTGGTGCTTGGCGTTCAGCACCTCGTGCCTGACGCCGCGCTCGTGCAGCAGCCGGGAGAGGTACTCGCTCTTCTCCACGCTGGCGGTGCCGACCAGGACCGGCTGGCCCGCCTCGTGGCGGTCGACGATGTCGTCGACGACGGCGTCGAACTTGGCGACCTCGTTCTTGTAGACCAGGTCCTGCTCGTCCTTGCGGATCATCGGCCGGTTGGTCGGGATCGGCACCACGCCGAGCTTGTAGGTGGACATGAACTCGGCGGCCTCGGTCTCGGCCGTGCCGGTCATGCCCGAGAGCTTGTCGTACATGCGGAAGTAGTTCTGCAGGGTGATCGTGGCCAGGGTCTGGTTCTCGGCCTTGATCTGCACGCCCTCCTTGGCCTCGATCGCCTGGTGCATGCCCTCGTTGTAGCGCCGGCCCGCCAGCATGCGGCCGGTGTGCTCGTCGACGATGAGCACCTCGCCGTTCGATGACCACGTAGTCCTTGTCGCGCTTGAACAGCTCCTTGGCCTTGATGGCGTTGTTGAGGAACCCGATCAGCGGGGTGTTCGCGGACTCGTAGAGGTTGTCGATGCCGAGGTAGTCCTCGACCTTCTCGATGCCGGGCTCGAGGACGCCGACGGTGCGCTTCTTCTCGTCGACCTCGTAGTCCACGTCGCGGCGCAGCCGGGTGGCGATCTTCGCGAACTCGGCGTACCACTTCGTCGGCTGGTCGGCGGGCCCGGAGATGATCAGCGGGGTGCGGGCCTCGTCGATGAGGATCGAGTCGACCTCGTCGACGATGGCGAAGTGGTGCCCGCGCTGGACCAGGTCGGTCGGACGCCCAGGCCATGTTGTCGCGCAGGTAGTCGAAGCCGAACTCGTTGTTCGTGCCGTAGGTGATGTCCGCCGCGTACTGCTCGCGCCGCTGCTCCGGCGTCATCTGGGAGAGGATGCAGCCGACGGTCAGGCCGAGGAACCGGTACACGCGGCCCATCAGCTCGGACTGGTAGGTGGCCAGGTAGTCGTTGACCGTGACGACGTGCACGCCCCGGCCGGCGAGCGCGTTGAGGTAGGCCGGAAGCGTGGCGACCAGCGTCTTGCCCTCACCGGTCTTCATCTCGGCGATGTTGCCCAGGTGCAGCGCCGCGCCGCCCATCAACTGCACGTCGAAGTGCCGCTGCCCGAGGGTGCGCTTGGCAGCCTCGCGGACGGCGGCGAAGGCCTCGGGCAGCAGGTCGTCGAGCGTCTCCCCGTCGGCGAGCCGCGCCCGGAACCGGTCGGTCTCCTCGCGCAGTTCGGCGTCGGTCAGCCCGACGAAGTCCTCCTCGAGCGCGTTCACCTGTACCGCCAGCCCCTGCAGCCGCTTCAGGATCCGGCCCTCGCCGGCCCGCAGGAGCCTTTCGACGATCTTCACGGTGTCTCCCAGCACTCGACCTTGCTGTACCGGCAGCGGGTGATCCGCCCCCCGCCGGGCATGACGAACGGGGCCCTGGTGGGGTGCCCGGACCATCGTAGACAGGGCAGCGGGCAGTTCCGCACCACCCGCGCCAGCGCGGGGGCCGCCCGGCTGCGTTGCCCCGGGAGGCCCGAACAGGCAGGCTCACCGGATGGACATCCCGCCCTGGGCGCCCACCCTGACCGACGGCCAGGTCACCTTGCGTGCCCACCGGCCCGACGACCTCGACGAGGTGCTGGCCCAGGGCCGTGATCCGCAGATGCAGCGCTGGACCTCCGTCCCGTCCCCGTACGGGCTGCAGGACGCCCGGGCCTGGCTCGCCGGCCGGGAACACGACTGGATCGACAACCACTACCTGTCCTTCGCGATCGAGACCGCGGGCCGCTTCGCCGGCACCGTCGACCTGCGCCCGGACGGACGCGGTGCCGCCGAGGTCGGCTACGGGCTGGCCCCGTGGGCCCGCGGGCGGGGGGTGATGAGCCGGGCACTGCGGCTGCTGCTGCCGTGGGGTTTCACCACTCTCGACCTCGAGGTCGTGCTCTGGCGCGCCAGGGCGGGGAACTGGCCGAGCCGCCGCGTCGCCTGGGCCGTCGGGTTCCGGGTCGAAGGGCTGGTCCGGGGCCTGCTTCCCGACCGCACCGAGCGCCATGACGGCTGGATCGGCTCGCTGCGGGCCGGCGACCCGCTCTCCCCCGCGCACCCGTGGCGCGACCCGCCGGTGCTGGAGTCGGTGCGGGCCCGGCTGCGCCCGCACCGCCCGCAGGACACCGCCCGGATCGTCCAGGCGTGCACCGACTCCCTCACCCAGACCTGGCTGCCGCTGATCCCCAGCGGCTACACCGCCTACGACGCGGCGGCGCACCTGGAGGACGTGCGCGAGCAGCAGGCCGGCGGGCAGGCGCTGTACTGGGCCGTGGCCGACCCCGACGACGACCGGATCTGCGCCGAGATCGGCCTCTTCGGCCTGGCCAACCCGGCCCGGACCGGCGAGCTCGGCTACTGGGCGCACCCCGATGCCCGCGGTCGGGGACTCACCACGGCGGGGGTCCGGCTCGCCGCGGCGCACGCGCTGGCCCCGACCACCGCGGGCGGGCTGGGGCTGCGCCGGCTGGTGATCCGGGTGGCGACCGGCAACGACGCATCGGCGCGGGTGGCGCTCGCCGTGGGCTTCCGCCCCTGCGGGCTGGACCGCCGGGCCGAACTGCTGCGCGACGGGACGATCGCCGACCTGCAGCGCTTCGACCTCGTCGCGGCGGAGCCGCCCGCCCACGACCTCGAGGGGCGCAGCGACGTCGCCGGCCGGCGGGCCGACCGGCGGGCGAGCCAGCAGTGAGCAGCCGACGCCAGCCCGAGCTGGCCCTGCCCGGGGGGTTGCACCTGCGCGGGTGGAGGGCCGAGGACGACGCCGGGCTCGAGCTGGCCCTGCGCGACGCGCTCGTGCGCCGCTACGCGGGCTTCCTCATCGCCGACCGCAGCGAGGCCAGGCAGATGGCCCAGCGCAACGCCGCAGCCTGGGGAGCGGGCGACGGCGCCGCGTGGGTGGTCGCCGACGCCGGGGAGCAGCTGCTCGGGTCGCTGCGCTTCGCCGTGGTCGACCGCGGCCTGGGCAGCGCCACCGTGGGCTACTGGCTGCTCCCGCCGGCGCGCGGCGTCGGAGCGATGACCGCCGCGGTGAGGGCGGGGACCCTGACGGTGTTCCGCCGCTTCCGCTGGCACCGGATCGAGCTGCGCCACGCGGTCGAGAACGAGCGGTCCTGCGCCGTCGCCCGGCGCTGCGGCTACCGGCCGGAGGGCAGGTTGCGGGAGGGCATGCGGTATCCCTCGGACGGGCGCTGGTCGGACGAGCACCTGCACGCCCGCCTGGTCTCCGATCCCGAACCTGGCTGACCCGCGGCGGTCAGGACGAGCGCACCGCCAGCGCGAGGTCGGCATGCAGGTCACCGCGCTCCTCGACGGCCACCTCGGCAAGGTCGAGCCAGCCCGCCAGCAACCGCAGCTCGGCCGCCAGCTGCCGTGCCACCTCGGTGCGGGCCGGAAACGGCCCCGGGGACGGGGCGGGCTCGGCCCAGGCGGCGCGCACCCGCAGCACGCCGCCACCGGCGGCGCCCCGGTCGGCCTTCAGGTCGACCCGGGCCACCAGCCGGTCGCTGAGCAGGAAGGGCAGGACGTAGTAGCCGTGCACCCGCTGCGCGGCCGGAGTGTAGATCTCGAGCCGGTAGCGGAACCCGAACACCATCGCGGTGCGGGAGCGCTCCCAGATCAGGGAGTCGAACGGGGACAGCAGGGCGCGGGCCTGCACGCGGCGCGGCAGTCGCGCGTCGCGGTGCAGGTAGCCGGGCCTGGACCAGCCCTCCACCGTGACCGGCAGCAGCTCACCGGCTTCGACCAGCTCGCCGAGGGCGGGCCGCGCTTCGTGCGGCCGCAGCCGGAAGTAGTCACGCAGGCACTGCTCGGTGGCCACCCCGTGCGCCCGCCCGGCCAGCGCGAGCAGCGCGCGCACCGCCTCGGCCGGGTCGGGATCGGGCGCGGACCCGACCGCGGGCGGAAGCACCCTGCCGGGAAGGGCGTAGCGCCGCTCGAACTGGGCGGTGCGCCCGGCTGAGGAGATCTCGCCGGCCCAGAAGAGGAACTCGACCGCGCGCTTGGTGTCCGACCAGTTCCACCCCCACCCGGTGCGTTCACGCCGGCCCACCGGGGCGAGCGCCCGCTCGAGCGCCGCCGCCGTTATCGGCCCGCGGGCTGCCACCTCCGCCAGCACCGCCTCCACCAGGGCGGGCTGCTCGCGGCGGATCCGCACCATGCCGCCCCAGGCCTGCTCCTGGGCGCGGGCCATCCGGAAGCGCAGCAGGCGGTGGGTGGCTGGAGCCACCAGCGACGCCTCGTGCGCCCAGTACTCCACCAACCGCCGCGGCGGGGCGTTGACCGCCCGGTCGAGCAGGTCGCGCGGATACTCGCCCAGCCGGCTGAACACCGGGAGGTAGTGGCTGCGCGAGAGCACATTCACCGAATCGATCTGCAGCACCGCGATGGTGTCGACGACCCGTTGCAGGTGGCGCATCGTCACCGGACCCTCGGCCCGGGGCCGGCCGAACCCCTGGGCCGCCAGCGCGACCCGGCGCGCCAGCGCCGCACCGAGTCGCTCCGGCGGGCGCGCCGCCGCCCGCCGCGCGGGGCGCAGCGCACCTGCGGGCGGGGGCGCTGCCAGCACGTCGGTGACCACGGTGGCGATCCTGCCAGCGCCCGCTGACAACTGCGGCCGGGCGTCCGCTCCCCAGGGGGTGCGGGCGCCCGGCCGGGTCGCTGCTGTGCGGGTCAGCTCCCCGCGGGCACCGCCACGATGCCGTCCGCCGCGTTCTCGGCGGAAAGGTCGGAGGTGCGCAACCGGATCACGCCGTAGTTCCAGCCGCGGCGGCGGTACACCACGCTGGGCAGCCCTCCGTCGGCGTCGACGAAGAGGAAGAAGTCATGCCCGACGAGTTCCATCTCGTACAGCGCCTGGTCCAGCGTCATGGGCGTGGCGACGTGGTCCTTCGCCCGGATGACCACCGGGCTGTCCTGCTCGTCGGCGGCCTCCGCCGCAGCGTCCGCACCGTCAACGGCCCCCGGCATCCCGAGCTCCGGCAGCGGGCCGCCGACCCCGGCCTGGCGGACCGATGCCGGGGTCTGCCGGCCGTGGTGGACCTTGCGCCGGTCACGGGTGCGCCGCAATCGCTCCAGCAGCTTGTCGATGGCGAGATCGAGCGCGGCGGCCGGGTCGTCGGCGCTGGCCTCGGCCCGGATCACCGGCCCCTTGTCGCGTACCGTGATCTCGACCTTCTCCGAGGTCTGGGCCTGGCGCGGGTTGCGCTCATGAGACACCTCGACGTCGACCCGGTGTGCACGGGGAGCCAATTGCCCGATCTTCGCCAGTTTCTCCTCGGCAAGACGGCGGAAACGCTCCGGAACCTCGGTACGCCGACCGGTGATCACGATCTCCACAGCTTGGACCTCCTGTCGCTCGCTCGACGGATGCGCCCGCGGGCGTCACCTCGGCCTCGCAGCTGCCCCCCGGTCACCGCCTGCGGACACCTTCCATGAACCCCACGCTAGTGCAGCGGCGGCAGGACCGGCAGCACCCTTGGCCACGAGTCACACCGCTGCCGCCGCACTGTCACGCAGACGGTGGACACGCCGACCACCCGGGCGCCGGCCGCAGCCAGCGCCCGGCAGGCCTCGCCCGCGGTGGCCCCGGTGGTGAGAATGTCGTCGACGACCAGGCAGGGCCGGCCGCGCACCCGGGGGGCGAGCGGGGCGGGGACGGCGAGCACCCCGGCGACGTTCTCGCGCCGACCGGCGGCCGTCAGCCCCGCCTGGTCGCGCGGACGCCCGCGCACGGTGAGCACCGGAGCCACCCGCACCGGCCCGGGCGCCCCCTGCGCGCGCAGCCGGTGCGCGGCGAGCAGGGCCAGCCTGCGCACGGTGTCCTCGCCCCGGGCGCGCCGCGCGGCACGGGTCGAGGGCACCGGGACCAGCAGCGCCCCGCCCGCCCCGGCGGTGGCCCGCAACTGCGGCAGCACCGCCCCCGCCAGCGCCTCCGCGAGCGGGCGGGCCAAGTCGTGCCTGCCGCGCTCCTTCCAGGCCAGCAGCACCCGGGCGACCGTTCCCGCGTAGTCGGGGCCCGCCCACCCGGTCAACCCCGCCGGAAGCTGCGGTGCGCTCACCGGCCGGGCCGGAACGAGCAGCTCCGTGCGGCAGCGCGCGCAGAGTGCCAGGTCCGGGGCGGCACAGCCGGCGCAGTCCACCGGCATCGCCAACCCCACCAGGGAACCCAGCGCCGCGAGCACCGCCCCAGCCTGGCCGCAGCGGCATGTGCGCGGGCCGGCGTTCCTGCCGGCTGTGGACGGCCGCGGCCGACCCTGCCGGCTGTGGACGCCGTCAGCCGGGCATCGACGGCCAGCGCGCCGTGGCCACCCGCTGCCAGGACACGCCCGACCACTGGTACACCGCGTGGTCCGCACCCTCGACGTAGATGTCGTGGTCGCCGGCGATGTCATGGTTACCCGCAGTGACGGTCAGCGCCCCCTCCACCGGGGCGGTGGCCGTCGCGCCGCCACCGATCTCGACCAGCCACGGCTGCTCGGTCGTCCCCCCCGGCTGGGTCTGGCCGGACCGGCGGGCGAGCACCACGACATCGCGCTGGCCCACCCACGCGACGCTGCTGGCGGTGACCAGATCGGGGAGCAGCTGCTGCGCGGGGCCGAGCTGCACCGGGACCCGCTGCTGGTCACGCTGCACGGCGCTGACGAACAGCACCGCCGTGCTGCCACGCTGCCCCGCGACCAGGGCCCGGGTCCCGTCGCGGCTGATCCGCAGCGACGTGATCCGCAGTCCCGACGGCCAGCCCTTCACCGGCACCGCCACCGCCGGATGCCCCTGGCGGGCCGCCAGCACGACCCCGCCCTCCGCCGTCTGCGCCGTCCACACCCACCCGATCGGGTCGATGCTCGGCGGGGTGAGCGCGGAGCGACCCTCGACCAGGGTGGTCGCCTTCCCCCCCGACACCGCGTACAGCAGCCGCCCCGGCCCGGCGAGCACCGCGTAGCCGGACCCGTCGGGTGCCACCGCCGGCCAGGAGGCCCCGGGCACGGCGAGCGCGTCGAGCCCCGGAACGGCCACCAGTTGGCGCCCGTCCAGCCGGGCCAGGTGCCCGTGGTCGATCACCACCGGCCAGTTGTCCACCACCGGCTCGGTGAGCAGCCGCAGCCCGCCCTCGACCGGCCTGCCCGAGGACGACGACGCGACCGGGCCGGAGGTGATGTCGAACCGGTTGCTCTCGACCGTGATGACGACCTGGTCGATGCTCACCTGCGAGATCGGAGGCAGCCCCGCAAGGGTGTCCTGCAGCTGGGCCTTCAGCATCTGCCGGTGCAACGGGTCGGCCAGCAGCGCCTGCCGGGTGAGGTCGACGGTGGCCACTCCGGCCTGCACCGGCACGGACGGCTGGGTCATCTGCGTCCCTGCCGGGGCGCCGGTCGTCACCGCCGGCGCCAGCCAGGTCGGCGGACCACTGAGCACGGCCTTCACCAGGCTCGTCGCCGTCGCCGACCCGACCGGCAGCCAGCGCACATCGGGCACCAACCAGGTGCCGGTGGGATCGGCGAAGTACACCGGAAGGTCCCAGTAGGTGTCGTCGAAGTCGGCCCGGGTGAGCAGCACCCCGTCGTCCACCCGGTTGATCCGCCACTGCCCGTCCACCCCGACCAGGCCGTACTCGCGGGTCACCTGCCGGCCGGCGGCCGCCGTCGTGTAGTGACCGGAGCCGTCGACCAGGGCCGTCACGGGCACCTGCAGGCGCACCGTCACCTTGGCCCCCTCCACCGGCGGCACCGTCGTGGTCGGGCTCGGCGGCGTGGTCGGGCTCGGCGTCGTGGTCGGGCTCGGCGGCGTGGTCGGGCTCGGCGGCGTGGTCGGGCTCGGCGGCGTGGTCCGGCTCGGCGGCGTGGTCCGGCTCCGTGCGGCAGTGGTGGATGCCTTCGCGGTCGAGGTCGCCGCCTGCCCCGTCCCGGTCGTCACCGGCTCCAGCCGGCGCCCCCCGACGTCGTACAGCGACATCTTCAGATCCAGCTCGGACGGGAAGACCGCCGTGGCCGCGTCCGGGCGCCAGCTCGTGCGCTCACCCGGGGCCAGGTACTGGCGGGCCACCGCCCGGTCGTCGCTGACGTCGGCCGCCGCCCGGACGAAACCGCGGACGATGTCCAGCGGCGAGGCCCCCGGCGCCGGCGGGATCCCGTAGATCCGGACGAAGGCGTGCGGCACCTCGCCCACCGAGCGCCCCGGGAGCACCGGCCCCGACGCGGGAATGCTCACGCAGCCGGCGAGCAGCAGCGGCACCGCGAGCGCCGTCACCAGCCCGGTCAGCGCCCGCACCCGGCCGCCCGCCCGCCAACGGCGCAGCGGCCCGCGCGGCGGGCTAGCCGCCACCGCCGACCCCCTCCCCCCCGGTCGCCGGCGCCCGGCCGAGGCGCTCGCCCAGTACCTGCTGCGGGTGGCCGAGGGCGAGCTCCTCCCATCCAGCGTCGAAGGGGAGCACCGCACCGTTCGCCGACGCCGCCACCTCCTGCAGGCCGGAGCCCGCCGCGGCGGCGTCCTCGGGCACCAGCGGGAGCGGCGAGGACGCCAGCACCACGCCCGCCCGCCGGGGCAGCGTGAGCCGGAAGTTCGCCCCCGCCCCGGGGCGCCCCCAGACCTCCAGCCAGCCACCGTGCAGGTGCGCGTCCTCGAGTGAGATCGCCAGGCCAAGCCCCGTCCCGCCAGTGGTGCGCGCCCGCGCAGGGTCGGCCCGCCAGAACCGGTTGAAGACCATCGCGACGTCGTCGGGGGTCAGCCCCACGCCGTAGTCCCGCACCGTGACCGCCACCGCACTGCCGTTGCCCGCGAGGGTGACCCGCACCGGCCCGCCCTCGCCGTGCTCGATCGCGTTCCCGAGCAGGTTGCGCACCACCCGCTCCACCCTGCGCTGGTCGACCTCGGCGATGCAGGGGATGAGCGGGGCATGCACGATCAGCCGGGTGTCCCGACGGTCCGCCAACGGGCCGAGGCCGTCCACCACCCGGTGCACGACCTCGCGCAGGTCCACCTGGTCGACCTCGAGCTGCGCCGCGCCGGCGTCGAACCGGCTGATCTCGAGCAGATCGGCGAGCAGCGTCTCGAAGCGGTCGAGCTGGGCCTGGAGCAGTTCGGCGCTGCGCGCCACCGCCGGTTCGAAGCTCTCCCGCGACTCGTACATCACCTCCCCCGCCATCCGGATCGTCGTCAGCGGGGTGCGCAGCTCGTGCGAGACGTCGGAGACGAAGCGGCGCTGCACCCGCGACAACTCCTCGAGCCGGTGGATCTGCCGCTCCAGGCTTTCCGCCATCTCGTTGAAGGCGCGGCCGAGCCTGGCCAGATCGTCCTCCCCGCGGACCTTCATCCGCCGGTCGAGGTGCCCGAAGGCGAGCTCCTCGGCGGTGCTCGCCGCCTGCCGCACGGGCGCCACCACCTGCCGGGTGACCACGAAGGCCACCGCCCCGACCAGCAGCACCAGGGCCACCCCGCCAACCAGGAAGGTGCGCTGCACCAGCTGCAGCACCTGCACCTCGCGGTCGAGCCGGTAGATCAGGTACAGCTCGTACTTGCCGCCCGCGGTCGGTCCGAGGTCGATCAGCGTCCCCACCGCCACGGCGGGGACGGTCCGCCCGGTCGCCGTGCCGCTGTTCGGCAGCGGCAGGGCCACGTTCGTGCTCGGCTGGTGATTGGGGTCGGCGGTCACCCGCAGGCGCAGCGACATCGGGATCACCGAGTCCACGTCGCCCCGCGACAGCCCGTTGGAGTAGCGGCCGTTGACCGGCGTGTCACCGGTCGCGCGCAGCGACGGCAGCAGCACCACGATGGGCAGCGGGTCGGCCGCCGGGTCGGCCGCCGGGTTGGCCGACGGGACGGTCGCCGGTCCGGCCAGCCGGTTGACCAGGTCGCTGGCCATCTGCCCGGGGTCGTTGGTGGGCTGGTAGCTCTTGATGAACTGGTTCGCGTCGTGGAACGCCACGGCCGACTCGTTCTCCGCGCTCTGCCGTCGCGAGTCCACCAGCCCGCTGCTGATCCGGGTGAGCAGGAAGCTGCCCACCGCCGTCACCACGATCAGGCCGAGCAGGATCGTCGTGGCCACCACCCGGACCTGGAGCGAGCGGCGCCAGCGGCCGCGCACCACCCGGACCAGCACCCGGCGGCGGCGCAGCAACGCCGCGGGGACGATCCGCCGCACGAGGGCGATCGCCGGGCGCCCGGGCGCCCTCAGCCGGCCAGTGGGCGGTCCGGACACCTACGCCGGCCCCGCCTTGTAGCCGACGCCGCGCACGGTGATGACGATCTCGGGACGTTCCGGGTCGCGTTCCACCTTCGAGCGCAACCGCTGCACGTGGACGTTGACCAGCCGGGTGTCGGCCGCGTGGCGGTAGCCCCACACCTGCTCCAGCAGCACCTCTCGGGTGAAGACCTGCCAGGGCTTGCGGGCCAGCGCCACCAGCAGGTCGAACTCCAGCGGCGTCAGCGAGATGACCGCGGCCTGCCGGCGCACCGAGTGCCCGGCGACGTCGATGGTCAGGTCGCCGATCTCGAGCACCTCGGGAGTGGGCTCGTCGCTGCGCCGCAACCGGGCCCGAACCCGGGCCACCAGCTCCTTGGGCTTGAACGGCTTCACCACGTAGTCGTCAGCCCCCGACTCCAGCCCGAGGACGACGTCGACGGTGTCGCTCTTGGCGGTGAGCATGACGATGGGCACGCCGGACTCGGACCGGATCTGTCGGCACACCTCGATCCCGTCGCGCCCGGGGAGCATCAGGTCGAGCAGCACGAGGTCGGGTCTGGCAGAGCGGAACACCTCCAACGCTCCCGACCCGTCCGCGCAGAAGACAGGGTCGAAGCCCTCTCCCCGCAGGACGATCCCGAGCATCTCTGCCAGGGCGGTGTCGTCGTCGACGACCAGCACGCGTCCCCTCATGCCCACATGGTGTCACCGGCGGCGCCCGGGGGCACTCACCCCCCTGTCGAGGATCACCGGGCGGACCAGGGCGGATCCGGTCAGAACGGGCCTGCCCGTCGCTCGGCGCGGACCGGCCCGCGTGCAAGGATGGTCCCCGCCCCCAGGGGCGGGGACCTGCGGAGCATCACGAGGGGACGGAATGGTCGACCAGCCGCACCGTCCGGCACCCGACGAGGAGCCGGCCCCCGGCACCGGGCAGCCCCCGGCCGCGGACCAACCACCACCGTGGGGCCAGCCCCCGACGTGGGGCCAGCCACCCGGGTACGACCAGCCACCGGCGTTCGGCCAGCCCCCCGGGTACGGCCAGCCACCGGCGTGGGGCCAGCCACCGGCGTACGGCGATCAGCCGACCTGGGGCCAGCCCCCCGGGTACGGCCAGCCACCGGCGTACGGCCAGCCACCGGCGTACGGCCAGCCACCGGCGTACGGCCAGCCACCCGGGTGGGGCCCGCCCCCGGCATGGGCGCGCACGCACCCCAAACCCGGAGTGATCCCGCTGCGCCCGGTGAGCCTCGGCGAGATCTTCGACGGCGCCTTCCAGTCGATCCGCACCAACCCGCGGACGATGATCGGGATGTCCGCGGTGGTGCTGGCGGTGGTCTCGGCGGTGGCCGCGCTGCCCCAGGCCGCCATGCTCACCGGGGTGTCGAGCAGCGCGCTGCTCGACCCCGGCGCGAACGTCACCGCCGCGGACGTCACCTCCTACCTCGGCGGGGTCCTCGCCGCCTCCGGGACCGCCACGCTGATCCGGGTGATCGCCACGGTGGTGGTCACCGCGATGCTCGTGCTCGCGGTGAGCAGCGCCGTGCTGGGCGAGCGGATGCCGGTGGCCCAGTTGTGGTCCCGGGTCCGCCGCCGGGTGCCGGCCGTCCTCGGGCTCGCCCTGCTCACCACGCTGGTGTCGGTGGGGATCATCATCGGGTTCGTGCTGCCCGGGCTGCTGCTGGCCCTGTCCGGCCTGACGCTGGCCGGTGCGCTGCTGGCCGTGTTCGGGGGCCTCGGCGGGCTCGTGGTGGTCATCTTCGTCAGCACCCGGTGGGCACTGGCCAGCCCCGTGCTGCTGCTGGAGGACGCCGGCATCGGGACGGCCCTGCGCCGCTCGTGGCGCCTCGTGCGCGGCAGCAGCTGGCGGGTGTTCGGGATCACCCTGCTCACCCAGATCATCGTCGGCATCGGCAGCTCGATCGTCGCCGTGCCGTTCTCGGTCGGCGCCGGGCTGCTGGGCGGCGGCGCCGCCCACCCGTACGCCAGCTTCGGCCGCAACCTGGCCCAACTGGCCATCTCGGGCGTCGGCGAGACCATCGCCGGGGCGATCTTCTACCCGTTCGCCGCCGCCGTCGCCACACTGCTGTACGTCGACATCCGGATGCGGCGCGAGGGCCTCGACGTCGAACTGATCCGGGCGTCCAGCGGGGACGGCTCACCCCGATGAGCCGGGCGAGGCCCACTGCGACCGGTGCGGGCCTCGCAGCGGGGGCGCGGCGTGCGGCGGGGCTGCTGGCTGCGGCAGGCTTGACGATCGCGACCGCCGCGCCGGCGCTGGCCGGCGCGCACACCGACGTCCCGGTCCGCCCCGACCGCTCCCAGGCCCGGGCCTGGGCGGTGGAGGAGCTGGCCCACCGCGAGTACCGGGCCGGGCGCCCGGGGCTGGTGGCGCGCGCCCTGCAGTGGCTGCTCGACCGCTTCGGGTCACTGCCCGGGGTGGACCGGCCCGAGCAGGCGCTGGCGACGGCGGTGCTGCTCGCCCTGCTCGTCGCGCTGGCGGTGACCGTGTGGCGGCGGGGGCTGCTGCGCCGCCAGCACCGCTCGGCGGCCCAGGGTGCGGTGTTCGCCGGCCCCCCGCTGACCGCCGCCGAGCACCGGGAGCTGGCCGAGCGGGCGGCCTCCGCCGGGGACTGGTCCGCGGCGGTCGTCGAGCGCTTCCGCGCCATCGCCCGCGAGCTGGAGGAGCGCGCCGTCATCACCGCCATGCCCGGGCGCACCGCGGACGAGGTGGCCCACGACGCCGGACGCTGGCTGCCCGCTCTGAGCGTCGAGCTGGACGCGGCGGCCCGGCTGTTCGACGACGTCAGCTACGGCGGCCGGCCCGGCTCGGCCGAGGCCGCCGGCACCCTGCGCGAGCTGGACCACCGGGTGCGCTCCGCGCGCCCGGCCGCCGTCGAGGCCGCCATGGCCGTGGGCCCGGAGCCCCCCTCGTGAGCCTGCCCCCACCCGCTCCGGTGCCCGCGCCGACCTTCATGCCCCCGCCGGCGCAGTCGGCCGTGCCCGGCACGACCGGCCCGGCGACGAGGAACCCGGCCGCGGCGCGGCTGCGGCGGCGCTGGGAGAGCTGGCGCTGGCCGCTGCTCGTGGGCCTGGTGGTGCTGCTCGTCGCCGTGCTCGGGGCCCTGACGGTGGGCAACACCGGCGACCGCGACCTCGACCCGGGCGCCGCGGGGCAGCACGGTTCACGCGCCGTGGCGCAGATCCTGCGCCGCCAGGGAGTGAGCGTGGCGCGGGTGGTGCGCGCGGGCGACCTGGCCGCCGTGGCCACCCAGGGCTCGACCCTGGTAGTGGTGCACCCTGAGCTGCTCGGCCCCGCCGAGCTGGACCTGATCGCCGCCACCCCCGCCGACCTGGTGCTGGTGCAACCCGACTCGCTGGCCCTGGACTCCCTCGCCCCGTTCGCCCTGCCCGCAGGCGTGGCCCCGGCCACGCCGGCCGCGCCCGGCTGCTCCGACCCGGACGCCGTGGCCGCCGGCACCGTCGTGGCCGGGGGGCACCTGTACCGGCCCGCCGGGCCCGGCCCGGTGCTGTGCTACCCCGCGCCCGGCCGCCCCGGGGTGGGCAGCCTGCTGCGCGGCACCGCGGACCGCCGGCAGGTGAGCGTGCTCGGGCAGGCCGGCGTGCTGCGGAACGGGAGCCTGGCCGACCAGGGCGACGCGGCGCTGGCGCTGCGGTTGCTCGGCGCGCACGACCGGCTCGTGTGGTTCTGGCCCGACCCGCTGCAACTGGCCCAGGGCCGCCCCGCACCGACGCTGGGGCAGCTGGCCCCACGCTGGGTACCCTGGGCGGCGCTGCAACTCCTTCTGGTCGTGGCGGTCGTGGTGGCCTGGCGGGCGCGGCGGCTCGGTCGGCTGGTGCCCGAACCGCTGCCGGTGGTGGTACGCGCGGCCGAGACCCAGGAGGGGCGGGCCCGGCTCTACCGCCAGGCCCGGGCACGGGGCCGGGCGGCGGCCACGCTGCGCACCGCCGCGCTGCGCAGGATGGCGGTTCGGCTGGACACCCCGCCCGACGCCACCCTCGAGGCCGTCGCCGCGCTGGTCGCCGAGCACACCGGCCGGGACGGGGTCGCGGTGCACGCCACGCTGTTCGGAGGTGCGCCCGGCGACGACGCGGCGCTCGTGCGGCTGGCGGACGACCTCGACGGGCTCGAACGGGCGTTGGCCCACCCCGACGTGGGTGGCGGCGACCCCCGCAGCACAGACGAACCCCGCAGCACAGACGAACCCCGCAGTACAGACGAACCCCGCAGAGAGGCTGAGGACCGATGAGCGAGCTGCCCGCCGAACTGCAGCACCCGGCCGGCTGGCCTCCCCCCGCCGCGGCTGCCCCCACTGCGGCCGGCGGCTCGGACGCCGCCCGAGCGGCGCTGGGCCGGGTCCGCGAGGAGGTGGCGAAGGCCGTCGTGGGGCAGGACGCCGCCGTCACCGGGCTGGTCATCGCGCTGCTGTGCCGCGGCCACGTGCTGCTCGAGGGGGTGCCGGGCGTGGCCAAGACCCTGCTGGTGCGAGCGCTGGCGGGGGCACTGCAGCTGGACACCACCCGGGTGCAGTTCACCCCGGACCTGATGCCCGGCGACGTCACCGGTTCGCTGGTCTACGACAACCGCAGCGCCGAGTTCTCCTTCCGGGAGGGGCCGGTCTTCACCAACCTGCTGCTCGCCGACGAGATCAACCGGACGCCGCCGAAGACGCAGGCCTCGCTGCTGGAGGCGATGGAGGAGCGTCAGGTGTCGGTGGACGGCAAGCCGAGGCCGCTGCCGGAGCCGTTCATCGTCGCCGCCACCCAGAACCCGGTCGAGTACGAGGGGACCTACCCGCTGCCCGAGGCCCAGCTGGACCGGTTCCTGCTCAAGCTGACCATGCCGCTGCCCGCCCGCGAGGTGGAGCTGGAGATGCTCCACCGGCACGCCAGCGGCTTCGACCCGCACGACCTGCGCGCGGCCGGGCTACGGCCGGTCGCCGGCGCGCGGGATCTGGCCGAGGCCACCCGGGAGGTGCGGACGCTGAGCGTGGCCCCGACGGTGATGGGCTACATCGTCGACCTCGTCCGCGCCACCCGGTCCTCTCCCTCGATCGGGCTCGGCGTGTCGCCGCGCGGCGCGACCGCGCTGCTGGCCACCAGCCGGGCCTGGGCCTGGATGTCCGGTCGCGGCTACGTCACCCCGGACGACGTGAAGGCGCTGGCCCGACCGACGCTGCGGCACCGGGTGCAACTGCGGCCCGAGGCGGAGCTGGAGGGCGTGACCGTGGACGGCGTGCTCGAGACCGTGCTGGCCTCCGTCCCGGTGCCGCGCTGACCCGGGCCGGGCAGCGGGCGAGGGGCAGGGGGAAGGCGCCATGGCGGTGACGGGGCGGGCGGCCCTGCTCGCGCTGCTCGGTGTGCTGCCGGTGGCGCTGGCCCCCGGCTGGGTCACCCTGCTCGGGTGGGCGGGCATCACGCTCGCGGCGGTCACGGTGGACGTGCTCGCCGCCGGCTCGCCCCGCGCGGTCACGGTGCGGCGCGAGGCCGTGCCCTCGGTGCGCCTCGGGGTGGACGTGCCCGCAGCGCTGCTGCTCACCAACACCGGGGCGCGGCGGGTGCGCGGGGTGCTCCGCGACGCCTGGCAGCCGTCGGCGGGGGCGCTGGAGTCGCGGCACCCACTCCGGCTGGCGGCCGGCGGGCGGGTCCGCGTGGTCACCACCCTGCGCCCCACCCGGCGCGGCGACCGCGGTGTCGAGCGGGTGACGATCCGCAGCGTCGGGCCGCTCGGGCTGGCCGCCCGGCAGGCGTCGCTGCCGGCCCCGGGCCGGGTCCGGGTGCTGCCGCCGTTCACCTCCCGCAAGCACCTGCCGAGCAGGCTGGCCCGGCTGCGCGAGCTCGACGGCCGGACCGCGCTGCGGATCCGCGGCCAGGGCACCGAGTTCGACTCGCTGCGCGACTACGTGATCGGCGACGACGTGCGCTCCATCGACTGGCGGGCCACGGCCCGCCGCCAGCAAGTGGTGGTGCGCACCTGGCGGCCCGAGCGCGACCGCCGGTTGCTGCTGGTGCTCGACTCCTCGCGGACCTCCGCGGCCCGGATCGGCGACGCCCCCCGGCTCGACGCCGCGATGGACGCGGCGCTGCTGCTCGGCGCGCTCGCGGCACGGGCCGGAGATCGGGTCGACCTGCTCGCCATCGACCGCCGGGTGCGGGCCCGGGTGGAGGGCGCGACCCGCACCCGGCTGCTGCCGGCGATGGTCGAGGCGCTCGCCCCGCTGGAACCGGACCTGGTCGAGACCGACTGGACGGCGGTGGTGGCGGCGATCCGGGCCCGGCTCACCCAGCGGGCACTGGTGGTGCTGCTCACCTCGCTGGATGCGGCGGCGCTGGAGGAGGGCCTGCTACCGGTCGTGCACCGGCTGACCAGCCACCACCAGGTGGTGGTGGCCTCGGTCGCGGATCCGCAGGTCCAGCAGCTGGCCGCCGGCCGGGGCGACGCCTACGCGGTGTACGGGGCCGCCGCGGCGGAACGGGCCCTGCTCGACCGGGCCGCCGCGATCGCGGAGCTGTCCCGCGCCGGGGTCGAGGTGGTGGAGGGCACCCCCGAGGAGCTGCCCCCGCGGCTGGCCGACCGCTACCTGGCGCTCAAGGCCGCCGGCCGGCTCTGACCCGGCGCGCCTCAGCCGGCGACGGGAAGGGTGTCCCCGACCAGGTCGGGGCTCAGGTCTCCGGTCTCCCCGGCGCGCACGGCCCGCCCGCCGAGCACCAGCACGTAGCCGAGGAACGCCAACCAGGCCAGGGCCCCGATCCCGATCCTGGCCCAGGTGGGCAGCGGCGACGGGGTGACGAACGCCTCGATGATCCCGGAGACCAGCAGCACCACGACCAGCCCGACGGCGACCGTGACCATGGCCCTGCCCTCCTGGGCGAGCGCGTCCCCGCGGGAGCGCGGGCCCGGGTCGATCCAGGCCCAGAACAGCTTCAGGCCGGCCCCGGCCGCGACGAACACCGCGGTCAGCTCGAGCATGCCGTGCGGAAGGATCAGCCCGAAGAACAGGTCGAGCCTGCCGTTGGCGGCCATCAGCCCACCGATCGTGCCGATGTTGAGCGCGTTCTGCAGCAGCACGTAGACCACCCCCACGCCGCTGATCCCGAAGGCGACGGACTCCGCCGCGATCAGGGCGTTGTTGGTCCACACCTGGGCGGCGAAGCCGGCGGCGGCGTACTGGTGGTAGTAGCCGGCGAAGTCCTGCTGGACGAGCTGGCGGATCTGGGCCTTGCTCGCGATCGCCGCCTGCACCTGCGGGTCGGTGGCCACCCAGTACCCCGCCGCCACCGCGATGATCACCGTGAAGGCGGCGGCGGCCAGGCTCCAGCGGGCCGAGCGGTACACGGCGGCCGGAAAGGACACCGTGGCCACCCGGACCAGCTCGCGCCAGACCGGTTCGTGGCCGCCGGCCACCGCCGCCCGTGCCGCCGCCACCGTCGAGGACAGCCGGGCCGCCAACGCCGGGTCGGGGAAGCAGGAACGGACCACGGAAAGGTGGGTGGCCGCACGCTGGTAGAGGGTGACGAGCTCGTCGACCTCCTCGCCGCTCAACCTGCGGCGCCGGGCGAGGGCATCGAGCCGCTGCCACTCGGCGGCGTGCACGGTGACGAAGGCGTCCGGGTCCACGCCGCAGAGCCTACGGCGTGCGGCCGCGCCCGCCGGGCGGGCTAGTCTCGGTCCGTTCCCGCCCCGGTCGAGCGGGAGGACCGGGGGCGGGAGGTGGCGCGGATGACCGGCGAGCAGCAGCCGGCAGGGCCGCTGCCGGCGCTCGATCTACCCGCCGAGCTGGTCACCGGCGAGGCCGTGGTGCTCGAGCTGCGCCCGGCCTCGTTCGCCACCCGGGCCCTCGCGCTGGCGCTCGACCTGGTGCTGCAGACGGCGCTGGCACTGGTGCTGCTGTTCGGGCTGACCCTGCTGGCGAATGCCGATGCCGCCGTCGGTGCCGCCGTGTCGACCGTCTCGGTGGTGATCGTGCTGGTCGGGGCCCCGGTCACGGTGGAGACGCTCACCCGGGGCAGGTCGCTCGGCAAGTACGCGGCAGGGCTGCGGGTGGTGCGCGACGACGGCGGGCCGATCCGGTTCCGGCAGGCACTGATCCGCGGGCTGGTCGGCCTGGTGGAGTTCTACGTGACCTTCTTCAGCGCGGCGGTGATCTGCTCGCTGGCCAACGCCCGCGGCAAGCGGGTGGGTGACCTGCTCGCCGGCACCTACGTGGTGCGCGAGCGCGGCGGCACCGTCGCGGCCCCGGTGCTGATGCCGCCGGAGCTGGCGGGGTGGGCCTACGGCGCGGACATCGGCCGCCTCCCCGACCAGCTGGCCTACACCGCCCGGCAGTTCCTGCAGCGGACGCCGAGCCTGCACGCCGGGTCGCGGCACCGGCTCGGGGTGGAGCTGGGCTCCGAGGTCGCCCGCTACGTCGCCCCACCCCCGCCGGCGGGGGTGCACCCCGAGCGGTTCCTGGCCGCCGTGCTGGCCGAGCGCGCCCGGCGTGACCTGGACCGGCTGGCGCGGGAGGCCGCCCAACGGCACGCCCGGGCGGCCCGCCGGCAGGCCGCGTCGCCGCTGTCCGCCGCCAGCACCCGCCTCGTCGGCGAGGACTGAACGGCGGGCACCGAACGGCGGGCACGGGCCGCGGCGACGCGCCGGGGTGACCGGTGCGCGCCGCCGCGGCCCGTGCCCGGGTTGCCGTCGGCGGGTGGAGCTCAGTACCGGTAGTGGTCCGGCTTGTACGGCCCCTCGACATGCAGGCCGAGGTAGCCGGCCTGCTGCTTGGTCAGCTCGGTGAGCCGGACGCCGAGGGCTTCGAGGTGCAGCCGGGCCACCTTCTCGTCCAGGTGCTTGGGCAGCACGTGCACCGTGCGGGTGTAGTCCGCCGTCCGGGTGAACAGCTCCACCTGGGCGATCACCTGGTTGGAGAACGAGTTCGACATCACGAAGCTCGGGTGCCCGGTGGCGTTGCCGAGGTTCAGCAGCCGCCCCTCCGACAGCACGATGATCGAGTGCCGGTCACGTCCGCCAGCCGCCGCGAAGGTCCACTCGTGCACCTGCGGCTTGAGCTCGACCTTGCTCACCGCGGGCGTGGCGGCCAGGCCGGCCATGTCGATCTCGTTGTCGAAGTGCCCGATGTTGCCGACGATCGCCTGGTGCTTCATCGCCGCCATGTGCTCGGCCGTGATCACGTGGTAGCACCCCGTCGCGGTGATGAAGATGTCGGCGGTGCTCACGACGTCCTCCAGCCGCGCCACCTGGTAGCCGTCCATCGCCGCCTGCAGCGCGCAGATCGGGTCGATCTCGGTGACGATGACGCGGGCGCCCTGGCCGCGCAGCGACTCGGCGCAGCCCTTGCCGACATCGCCGTAACCGCACACCACGGCGACCTTGCCGCCGATGAGCACGTCGGTGGCCCGGTTGATCCCGTCGATGAGGGAGTGCCGGCAGCCGTACTTGTTGTCGAACTTCGACTTCGTCACCGAGTCGTTGACGTTGATCGCCGGGAACAGCAGCGACCCGTCCCGCTCCATCTCGTAGAGCCGGTGCACCCCGGTGGTGGTCTCCTCGGTGACGCCCTTGATCCCGGCGGCGAGCCGGGTCCAGCGCTGCGGGTCCTCCGACAGCGTGCGGCGCAGCAGCCCGAGCACGACCCTCCACTCCTCGCTGTCGTCCTCGCTGTCGGAGGGGACGGCCCCGGCGGCCTCGAACTCAACCCCCTTGTGCACCAGCAGGGTGGCGTCGCCGCCGTCGTCGAGGATCATGTTCGGCCCGGTGTTGCCGTCGGCGTCCGCGTCCCAGGTGAGCACCTGCTCGGTGCACCACCAGTACTCCTGCAGGCTCTCGCCCTTCCAGGCGAACACCGGCACCCCGGCGGGCTCGGCCACGGTGCCGTGCGGGCCCACCACGACCGCGGCTGCGGCGCCGTCCTGGGTGGAGAAGATGTTGCACGACGCCCAGCGCACCTGGGCACCGAGCTCCACCAGCGTCTCGATCAGCACCGCCGTCTGCACGGTCATGTGCAACGACCCGGTGATCCGGGCCCCCGCCAGCGGCTTGCTCGGGCCGTACTCGGCCCGCAACGCCATCAGGCCCGGCATCTCGTGCTCGGCGAGCCGCAACTCGTGCCGGCCGGACTCGGCCAGTGCCAGGTCGGCGACCTTGTACTCGAACGTCATGTCTACCTCTCGGCTTGGTCCCGGCGCGCCGGACAGGGCGCTCGGAACGGTCTCCCGGTCATCGACCGGTGCGGCAGTCCGCCGGGTCGGGATCGGGCGGGCGGCGCGCGCGGTGCACCCCCGGCGCCGGTGCGGCGAGGGTGGGCACCCCGAACGCGACCCGGCGCGGCCCCTCTGGGCCTGCGGCATCACCGACGCCGGAACGTCACCACGGTAGCAACCTCTGTGCCCGGCCGCCGTTCGCCCGGCCGGGCACGGCCGTCCGCCGTAGGTCAGCCGGGCACGGCCGTCCGCCGAGGTCAGCCGGGTACGGCCGTCCGCCGTAGGTCAGCCGGGTACGGCCGTCCGCCGTAGGTCAGCCGGGTACGGCCGTCCGCCGTAGGTCAGCCGGGTACGGCCGTCCGCCGTAGGTCGGCCGGGTACGGCCGTCCGCGGAATGTCGTTCGACCACGCACCTGCCTGTCTGCCACGGTGTGCCCGTGCTCGCCGTCACCCTGCCGCTGGCCGCCTTGGCCGCCGGGGCGGCGGCAGGGCTCGGGGTGGCCCTGCCGCTCGGCGCCATCGGGGTGCTCCTGCTGCACGAGGGGCTCACCCGTGGCTGGCGCACGGCGGCAGCAGGAGCCACCGGGGTGGCCCTGGTCGACCTCGGCTACGTCAGCGCCGCGCTCGCCGCCGGCGCCGCGCTGAACCGAGCGCTGGGAGGGCACGCCCGGGCCATCCAGCTGGCCGGGGCCGGGGTGCTGCTGGCGGTCGCCGCGCGCGGGCTGGCCGGGCTGTTCCGCAGCCGGCCCGCCACCGCGGCCGATGTCGGATCGCCCGGCGACCCGAGGCTGGACGCCCCGGGGCCGGGCCCGTCCGCCCCCCGGGTGCTGGCCCGCTTCCTCGCACTCACCGCGATCAACCCGCTCACCGCCGTGTACTTCGTCGTGCTCACCACCGGCCTCGGTGCCACCGTGCACGGCCGGGCGGCCGCGACGGCCTTCGCGGCAGGGGTCTTCCTCGCGTCGTGGGCCTGGCAGCTGCTGCTGGCCGGAGCCGGTGCCCTCGCCGGCGCCCGGCTCCCGGGCTGGGCCAGACCGGTGACCGGAGCCGCCGGCTACCTGGTGGTCATCGGCTACGCGGTTCGGCTGGCCGCCGGCGGCTGACCCGGCGGCGGCGCAGCTGCCAGGCCAGCACTCCGGCGACCACCACCACCCCCGTCACCACCGCGCCGGCCGTCCCGATCCGGGTCTCGACCAGCTTGTACGACGCGCCCGACAGGTACCCCACCAGGCAGTACGTCACCCCCCAGGCGAGCCCGCCCAGCGCGTTGAACAGCAGGAACCGGCGGTAGGGCATCCGGCTCAGGCCCGCCAGCCCGGGCATGACGGCGCGCAGGAAGGCAGTCCAGCGCCCGAGGAAGACGGCGTACGCCCCGCGCTCGCGCAGGTACCGGCGGGCGCCGTCGATCCGGCCGGCGTGCCGGTGCAGGCGCCGCCAGCGCAACACCCGGGCGCCGTAGTGGCGGCCCACCTCGTAGCCCACGCTGTCACCGACGATCGCGGCCACCACGACGAGGACGAGCAGCGCCGAAAGGCTCAGCCCGTGCCGGGCGGCCAGTACCCCGCCGAGCACCACCGCCGTCTCCCCCGGCAGCACGAAGCCGACGAAGGCCGCGGCCTCGCCGAAGACCAGCAGGAAGATCAGCGTGTAGGCGACCGCCGGCGGAAGGTTGAGCAGCCCGTCGAGCACCGAGCTCATGGCCCTCCCTCGTCGCGGCCCGGCCGGTGCCGGGTCCCTGCGGGGATCATCCCGCACCGGGGCCGGACTCCCGCGCATCCCGGGTGGCGTGGCCGAACAGGGCCTGCAGGGGGGCGGCCCCGGCCCGCACCACCCGGGATGCAACGACGACCGGCCGGCAGGGGAGGCAACCAGCACGGCCCCCGGGCCCGCTCGGGAGGAGTGACACGTGGCCCGGGCCGGTCCGCGGTGAATCCGGGGATGACTCGCTCACCTGGACCGACATCCTCACGGTAGGGCGGTGCCCGTCAGAGGCTGGTCGGCCGGCGGTCAACTTCCGGTCAACACAGGCCTCCGCGGGCCGTGATCGTGAACGGGGGGCCACGGGGACGACGTAGCCTCAGGTCATGGTCACTGAAGCGGCAGGAGCCCTCCCCCTTCTGGTCGTCGAGGACGACGAGCACATCGGACGCCCACTCACCACGGCCCTGCGCGGCCAGGGCTACGACGTGCTCTGGGCGCTGACCGCCGCGGAGGCGCTGGAACTGGCCACCGTCGAGCCGCCCGTGCTGGTGCTGCTCGACCTCGGCCTGCCCGACCTGGACGGCGTCGAGCTGTGCCGCCAGCTGCGCTCCGTCGTTCCCAGCACCGTGATCGTGGTGCTGTCGGCCCGTGCCGACGACGTGGACGTGGTGCTGGGGCTGGAGGCCGGGGCCGACGACTACCTCACCAAGCCGTTCCGGCTGCCGGTGCTGCTCGCCCGGATCCGGGCCCACCTCCGCCGGCAGGGCCCGCCGCCGGCCACCTCGACCGGGGAGGTCCTCAGCATCGGCTCCCTGCGCCTCGACCTCGGCGCCCGCCGCTGCGAGGTCGCCGGGCGCGAGGTGCCGCTGCGACCGAAGGAGTTCGAGCTGCTCGCCGCCCTGGTCACCGCCGCCGGACACGCCGTCACCCGCGAGCAGCTGATGTCGGAGGTCTGGGACGAACACTGGTCGGGGTCGACCAAGACGCTCGACATGCATGTGTCCTCGCTGCGCCGCAAGCTCGCCGAGCACGGCGAGGACCCGGCCCGGATCGTCACCCTGCGCGGCTACGGCTACCGCTACGACCCCGCGGTGCGGGTGGCCCCCAGCCCGCTGAACTGACCGGCCGGCACCCGTTCAGCCCAGCTCGCCGCCGCTGACGCTCGGGATCTGGCCGCTGTCGAGGATCGCCCGCCCGGTCGAGGTCAACGCCACCGGCAGCAGCAGGGTGAAGGTGGCCGGCCTGGCCCGGGTGAGTTCCAACCGCCCCCCGTCGGCCTCCACCAGCGACCGGGCCAGGGCCAGGCCGATGCCGGTGCCGCGCGCCTCCGGGGAGCGCCGGGCGAAGATCTGCCCGGCGTCCCGGCCCACCCCTTGGCCCTCGTCGCTGACCTGCACCGCGACGGTGCTCTCGGTGGCGCGGACCAGCACCTGTACCTCTCCGTCGCCGTGCGCCAGCGCGTTGCCGAGCAGGACGTCGAGCACGGTGCGCAGGGCCGGCTTCGACACCCGCGCCCGGGGCAGCTCGGACTCCGCGTTGAGCACCAGCGTGCGGCCGCGCTCGGCCAGCGCCGGGCGCCAGTGCCCAGCGGCGTCCGAGGCGAGGGCGGCGACGTCCGCGGACTCCCGCGGACCGGAGGTGTCCCGGGCCAGGGTCAACAGGTCGAGCACGGTCTGCTCCAGCCGGTCCAGCCCCACCAGGGCGTCGTTGACGGCCGCCTCCAGGTCGGAGCCGGGGGTCAGCAGCGCCGCCTCGAGCCCGATCCGCACCGCGGTCAGCGGCGTGCGCAACTGGTGGCTGGCGTCGGCGGAGAAGGCCCGCTCGCGCTCCAGCACCGCCCCCAGCCGCCGCGCCGTGCGCTCCAGGTTGTCGCTCACGTCGTCCACCTCGGTCACCCCCGCGTGCACCGCCCGGACCGAGAAGTCACCGTGCCCGAGGGCGTCCGCCGCCCCCGCCAGCGCCTGCAGCGGCCGGGCGATCCGCCGGGCCCGCGAGCGCCCGACGGCGGCCACCACCGCCAGCACCAGCACCGCAAGCCCGACCATCACGCCCCAGGTGACGTAGGTGCGCGCCCGCACCTCCGAGTACGGGGTCGAGGCGCGCACCACGTAGGCGACGTAGGCACGGCGGTCCTGCTCGGCGACCACGGGGACCGCGACCACGATCAGCCCGCCGACCACGTCCTCCTGCTCGATCCGCGAGCGCGCCACGTCGGCGACCACCGACTCGGGGGTGCTCGGACCGGAGCCGCTGCGCAACCGGCCGCTGGGGTCGTACACCCCGACGGTCACCTCGTGCGCGCGCGGCGGCGGAAGCGTCGCGGGCAGCGTCACGCTGCCCCCGAGCACGGCCTGGGTGACGGCGGCGTGGGTGCGCTCGGCGTCGCGAGCCACCTCCGAGACCGCCTCGCCCTGGTACAGCGGGTTCACCGCCACCGCCAGCGGGGCTCCGAACAACAGCATGGCCATCGCCGCCCCGAGCAGGATGGAACGTTGCAGCACCCCCGACAGGCCGGCCCCGCGCCGCGGCAGCTCCTGCCCGTCGGCCGGGTCGGTGTGCTGGCTCATGCCGCGTCCTCGCGCATCCGGCTCACTGCATCCTCGCGCATCCGGCTCACTGCGCCAGCCTAGGTCCGCGGTCGCGGCGCAGCCGTCATGGCAGGCTGCATGGCGTGACGCGCCTTGCTCAACCCGCCGGCGGCCAGCCGCAACCGGCCCGGCCCGCGGCCCGCCTGGTCTGCGTGGCGCTCAGCCCCAGCATCGACGTCACCTACCTGGTGCAGCGGCTGCGGCCGGGCACGATCCACCGTCCGCACGAGGTCTACCGGGTGCCCGGCGGGAAGGGCTTCAACGTGGCCCGCGCCGCGCACACGCTGGGCGCGCAGGTGGTCGCCGCCGGGGTGCTCGGCGGCGACTCCGGGGCCTGGATGGTGGCGATGCTGGCCCGCACCGGGATGCGGCTGGCGACCGTCGCGGGCACCCACCCCACCCGCACCTGCGTGTCCGTCGCCGACCTGGACGCCGGCTCGTTCACCGAGTTGTACGAGCCTGCGGCACTGATCTCGCCGCGCTCGTGGTCCGCCCTGCTGTCCACCGTGGTGCGGGTCTGCGCGGAGCACCCCTCGTGGGTGGCGGTGAGCGGCTCGGTGCCGCCCGGCCCGGTGCCCGAGGCGCTCGCCGACCTGGTCGCCGCCGCCAAGGACGCCGGGGCGCAGGTCGCGGTGGACACCCACTCCACCGCCCTGGCCGCCGCCGTCGGGGCGGGCGCCGACCTGGTGAAGGTGAACGTCCAGGAGGCTGCGGCGCTGCTCGGCAGCGGCCACGGCACGGGCTACGACGACGCCGAGGCGGGGGCCGACCCGGTGCGGCTGGCCCGCGGCCTGCTCGAGGCCTCCCCCGCCACCGGGCTGGCGATCGTGACGGCCGGCGCGGACGGCGCGGTCGCCGTCCGGCGCGCGGGGGCGGCGGTGCGGGCCACCCTGCAGGTGCGCGGCGACTACCCGGTGGGCAGCGGGGACAGCTTCCTCGGCGGGCTGCTCACCGTGCTCGCGGCCACCCCGGGCGACGACGAGGGGGCGCTGCGGTTGGCGATGGGAGCCGGTGCGGCGAACGCGATGGCACCGGGTGCCGGGGTGCTCGACCCCGGCACCGCCCGCGACCTGGCCGCCCGGGTGGTGCTGACCCCCGTCTGAGCCCGGCCGGCGCGAGCGTGCATGATCACGACAATGGGGTGGGGGTGGCGCGAGCGTGCATGATCACGACCGAGGGGTGGGGGTGGGGGTGGCTCGGTCGAGGTCAGGCTCGAGGTAGATCTGGCGGGCGATCGGCACGGCGGCCCGCACCCGGCGCTCGGCCGCGTCGATCGCGCGCGCCACGTCCGCCGCGGACTCCTGTGCCTGTACCGCGATCTTCGCGGCCACCAGCAGCTCCTCGGGGCCGAGGTGCAGCGTCTTCAGGTGGATCACCCGGACCACGCCCTCACCGAGCAGCGCGGCCTCGATGGCCCCGACGTGGGCGCTGCTGGCCGCCTCGCCGATCAGCAGCGAGTTCATCTTCACCGCCAGCACGGCGGCGACGGCCACCAGCAGCCCGCCGATGAGCACCGTCCCCAGCGCGTCCCAGCGCCCGTCGGCGGTGAGCAGCGTGAGCCCCACCCCGAACAGCGCGAAGACCAACCCGCAGAGCGCGGCGGCGTCCTCCAGCAGCACCACCGGAAGCTCGGGAGCCTTCGCCGAACGGACGAACTCCACCCAGCTGCGCGCGCCGCGGGCAGGGTTGGCCGCTGTGATGGCCGTCCGGAACGAGAACGACTCCAGCCCGATGGCCACCACCAGGACCGCCAGCGGGACCCACCACCACCGGCCCTCGATCGCCTCCGGGTGCATCCACTTGTGCCAGCCCTCGTAGAGCGCGAAGAGCCCACCGACGCTGAACAGCACGATCGAGACGATGAACGCGTAGACGTAGCGCTGGCGGCCGTAGCCGAACGGGTGCGCGGGGGTGGCCCCGCGGGCCGAGCGCCGCCCCCCGAGAAGCAGCAGCAACTGGTTGCCCGAGTCGGCCACCGAGTGGATCGACTCCGCCAGCATCGAACTGGACCGGGTGAGGCCGAAGGCGACGAACTTCGTCGCCGCGATCCCCAGGTTGGCGGCCAGCGCCGCGACGACCGCGCGGGTGCCGCCCTCGGAGGCCATGGAGGTGCTCGCTCCCCTCGAGCTCAGCGCGTCCGGTCGCGCAGGTCGGCCACGTGCGGCGACGTCAGCGGGTCGAGCCCTCCGGCCAGCGCCAGGTAGACGGCAGCGAAGTCGGTCAGGGCCACCAGGTCGGCGAGCCGTTCCAGCGGGTGCCCCGGGGCCGCCGCGGCCTCGCTGATCCGCACCCCGGCCTCCTCGGCCGTGGCCCGCACCGCGTCGGCGGTGCGGGAGGTCTCCAGCCACGCGCCGTCAGGACGCTCCACCGTGGGCACCGCGTCACGCAGGAAGACCAGTCGCAGCCGCGCCCCGGCCGGGCCGTCCAGGAAGGGATCGGCGAACGTGTCGCCGGGGTGCGCGGCGAACGGCCCCCCGAACGTGGCGACCACGTCGCCCGCATCGTCGGGCAGCGCGCCACGCATCGCCGGTACCCGGGCGGTGCGGGCGAGCATCGCCACCGCGCGGGTGGCGGCCACCCCGGTCACGTCGCCGTCCCCGAGCACCACCGGGATGGTCCCGGCGAGTTCGAGGGCCAGGCTCTTCGCCGGATTCACGAACGCCTCGGAGGCGGGCCGGAAGGTCGGCCGCGTGCAGGTCGAGCCGGTCGGCCACCTCGCCGAGCAGGGCCGCGGAGGTGTCGACCAGGCCGACCGCGTGGGCGGTCACCAGCACCGGGGTGAGCAGCGACCACAGCGCCATCCGGGATGCGCGGGCCGCGGGGGCTGGCGGCCGGCGGCACCGGTACGTGCACGCCACCGGTGCGCGGCGCCACCTCGGCCAGCGGGGAGCCCGCCGTGCCCACGGTGAGCAGCCGGCATCCGCGTCGCGCGGCCTCGGCCGCCAGCCCGAGCGGGCCGGGGGCACGCCCCGACATCGAGACCGCCACCACCAGGTCGAGCAGGGCCGACCCAGCCGGGAAGCGGCAGCCCGCGGCGGACCGAGACCGGGACCGGGGAGCCGCTGCCGGCGAGCATGGTCAGCACGTCGCCGACCACCGCCGAACCGCCGAGACTGGCCACGACCACCGCCCGCGGCCTGCCGTCGGCGGTGAGCCGCTCGACGTCCGCATCGGCAGTCGCCGACAGCGCCGCCCTGACCTGGGCGCCCGCGCTGGCCAGCGCGCGCAGGCTGCCCGAGGGGTCGGCGGCGGCGAGTGCTTCGGCGTCGTCGAGCAGCCGCTCGTCGAGTGCCATCAGGGCTCACTCGCTCGCCGCGGGTGCATCGCGGTCGCGGGCCTCGTCGACCAGCAGCACCGGGATCCCGGCGTCGATGCGGTAGGCCAGCGAACAGGCGGTGCAGGCGAGCTCCGGGGCACCGCCGGGCCCGGTGCTGTCACGGAGGGTGCCACGACACGCGGGGCAGCGCAGGATCTCGCGCAGCCAGGGTTCCATCACGCTCACCCCCCCATCCTGGACCATCCGGGGCTCAGGTGGGGCAGCGGGCCGCCCGAGGGCGATCCCGGTCGCGCCGCGGCCCCGGCGGTCAGCTCCGCACGCTGGCGAGCACCTCGTCGCGCAGCGCTGCCATGGTGGTGGCATCGGCGGCCTCGGCGTTCAGCCGCAGCAGCGGCTCGGTGTTGCTCGGGCGCAGGTTGAACCACCACATCGCCGGGTCGTCCGCATCGCCGGGGTGCAGCACCGTGAGCCCGTCGAGCCGGTCGACCTGCACCCCGGGGCGGCCCGCGAACCGGCCCTCGACGGCCGCCGTGGCGGCGGCCACGTCGGCCACCCGGGAGTTGATCTCCCCGCTGGCGACGTACCGCTCGTACTCCGCCGCGAGCCGGGACAGCGGCAGCGACTGCCCGCCCAGCGCGGCCAGCACGTGCATCGCGGCGAGCATCCCCGTGTCGGCGTTCCAGAAGTCGCGGAAGTAGTAGTGCGCGGAGTGCTCGCCGCCGAACACCGCACCCGCCCGGGCCATCTCCGCCTTGATGAACGAGTGGCCCACGCGGGTGCGCACCGGCAGACCCCCCGCCTCCTCGATCACCTCGGGGACGGCCCGCGAGGTGATCAGGTTGTGGATCACGGTCGCGGTGCGCCCGGCAGCGGCCTCGCGCCGGATCTCGCGCCGCGCCACCAGACCGGTGATCGCGCTCGGGCTGACCGGCTCCCCGCGCTCGTCGATGACGAAGCAGCGGTCCGCGTCACCGTCGAAGGCGAGGCCGAGGTCGGCGCCCGCCCGCACCACGGCTGCCTGCAGGTCACGCAGGTTCTCCGGCTCCAGCGGGTTCGCCTCGTGGTTGGGGAACGTGCCGTCGAGCTCGAAGTACAGCGGGACGACGTCGAGCGGCAGCGGCGGCAGCCCGGCGGCGGTGCCGAGCACCGCGGGGGTGGTCAGCCCGCCCATCCCGTTCCCGGCATCCACCACCACCCGCAACGGGCGGATGTCCGACAGGTCCACGAGGGAGCGCAGGTGTTCGGCGTACCCGGCGAGCACGTTCTCGCTCCGCAGGCGGCCCGGCGCCGCGTCCCGGTCCACGGCGTCCCGGTCCACGGCGTCCCGGTCCACGGCGTCCGGGCCGGCGGGGTCCGGGCCGGCGGCGTCCGGGCCGGCGGCGAGCAGGTCCTGCGCCCGGTCCCGGACCCGGGCCAGCCCGGTCTCCAGGCTGAGCGGACGGGCACCCGCCCGGCAGAGCTTGATCCCGTTGTAGGCGGCCGGGTTGTGGCTGGCGGTGAACATCGCCCCCGGGGCGTGCAGCACGCCGCTGGCGTAGTAGAGGCCGTCGGTGCTGCACAGCCCGATCAGCACGACCTCGAGGCCGCGTGAGGCCACCCCGGCGGCGAACGCCCCGGACAGGGCCGGGGAGGACGGGCGCATGTCGTGCCCCACCACCACCCGGTCGGCCCGGTCACCGCTCTCGGTGGACTGCACCTCCTCCGCGAAGGCGGCCCCGAGGGCGTAGGTCACGGCCTCGTCGAGGTCCTCCCCCACCAGGCCGCGGATGTCGTAGGCCTTCACGACGTGGGCGAGGCTGCGGGAGGCGGCGGGCGGCGCGAGGTGGGGTTCTGGCACGGACGGCAGGCTACCCCCGCCCGGGCTCAGCCCTTCCTGGCCCGATCGAGCACGCTCTCCACGGTCAGCTGCGTGCCGGCGTGCTCCCAGCTGCGGTGCTCGCAGCGGTGGCAGGAGGTGAACTCGACCGGGGTGCCGTCGGTGAGGCTCATCCGCAGCAGCGTGACGTGGGGGCTTCCGCAGCCGCGGCAGAGGGCACCGTTGCGGTGGTCCCGCTGGGTGAGCGATCCGAGCGGCACCGCGGCCGCCACCGCCCGGCCCCGGCTGCGCCGGGCGACGGTCGGCTCGGAGGCGGTGCGCTGGGTCGGGATCCGGCGGGGAGCGGACATGGCGTGGGCCTCCGGGTGATCCTGGCCGGGGCTCGGGCGCCACCGACTCGAAGCGGGTACGCGACTGCTTCGACAGCCCCCGTCCGGAGGTTGAACCCAGGGCGTGTCAGGGGCAAAACGGGCAGTGCCCGGGCACAAGCTCACGCCGGACCGTCCGCGCGGTTCACCGATCGCGGAGCTCAGGGATTGGGGTCACGCAGCACCCGCAGGTGCCCGCGCCGCCCGATCTCGACGGCGGAGGACTCGCGGGCCGCAGCCGCCAGGTCGTCCTCGGGACGCGGCCGGGCCGCTTCGCGCACGGCGTCGGCGAGGGCCAGCAGGTCATCGTGCGAGGGCCCCTGGGCGCCCGGGTCGGGCGCGAGCCGGACGACTTCCCACCCGCGAGGGGCGGTGAGCCGCTCGGCATGCTCGGCGCACAGGTCGTAACAGTGCGGTTCGGCGAAGGTCGCCAGCGGCCCGAGCACAGCCGTTGAGTCGGAGTACACGTACGTCAGAGTGGCCACCGCGGCCCGCCCGCAAGCGGTGCGTGAGCAACGACGGACACCTCCCACGATGCGGACAGTACCGCTCCGGGGCGTGCCCGTGCATACGCCGCGCCGGGTGGGGCCGCCGCGGTGCCCGGCGGCTACCCTGAGCCCATGGCCCGCCGGCCCAAACCTCCCTCCCCGCACCCCTCCGCGCGCGGTCCCGCGCCGTCGCCCACGCCCTCCGGCAGACGCCGCGACCGGCACGGGCGCGGCCTGCGGGGACCGCTGATGCCGCGCTCCGTGCCCGCCTGGCGGACCCGGGCGCAGCGCTTCGACGACCTCGTGCTCGATGCGGTGGAGCGGCTCGAGCAGCGCTGGGCCCGCGAGCTGGATGCCGTGGAGTTCGCCGTGGAGGACGTTCCCCCCAGCGATCCCGCACCCTGGGAGCACGGGGAGGTGCCGCTCGGCCGATTCTTCCCTGCGCAGGGCACCCTCCCGCCCCGGGTGGTGGTCTACCGCCGCCCGGTGGAGGGGCGGGCCGCGGGCTCACCCGAGGTCGCCCCGCTGGTCCACGACGTCGTGGTGGAGCAGGTGGCGCACCTGCTCGGGATGGCACCGGAGCAGGTCGACCCCGACTTCGGCCTCGACTCCTGATCGCGCCGGGCCGCCCCGCTCAGCCCGCCGACGCGGCGGCCGGATCGGCGGCCGCTGCCAGACCGAGCCGCGGATCCTCGAGCACGGCGGGCGCGGACCTCCCGGCGACCTCACCCGGCCGCACCGGCTGCACCGAGACCAGCTCCCCGGAGGAGTCGGCCGCGGTGAGCACGAGGGCGGCGACCACCGACCCGGCGGCCCGCCCCGCCCGCACCATCACCCCGGCGGCCAGGGCCCCGACCCCGACGGTCACCGCGTGCGCGGCCGGGACGGCCACCGTGCTCGGCGCGCCCACCGTGCCGTCGGCCGCGATCTCGCTGACCTCCACGCTGCCTGCCCGCCCCGCCGCGGCGAGGGACAGCTGCACCGCGACGGCGTTCCCGCCGCCCTTTTCCGCCGAGGACGGCAGCGCGGGAAGCGCCAGCACGGTCGGCGAGGACACGGCCCGGGCGGCCGCCGCCCAGGCCAGCTCCGCGGGCGGCGGCTGGGCACCCGCCTCCGGCTGCGCCGAGGTGCTCAACCGCCCGACCAGCGCGCCCGCCACCACCGGGGTGTCGGACTCGATCACCGCCGCGTAGACGCCGTCGGGCACACCGGTCACCGCGATGTCGGCGACACTGCGGCCGTCCACGGTGGCGACCCCGCCGCCGGGCAGGTCGACCTCCCCGTCCGGGCCGAGCAGGTGCACCCGAACCACGGCCGCGGTCGAGCCAGGTACCGCCACCCGCACGGCGCTCGCACCGGCCGCGGACGGATCCGACGGCAAGGTGCCCGCGCTCTGGCCCGGGCCGGGTGCGGGGGTGCTGACGGCGATGCCGGGGACCACCTGCCGGGTCGCCGGGTCAGCCGCGGGCTGGACGTCGTCGGTGCCGCCGGGCGTGCTCCCCCGCAGCAGGCTGTCATGCAGCAGCGCCACGATGCGGCCGGTGCGGGCCTGTACCCGCACCGCGATGGCGGTCAGTCCGGGAGCGAGCGCGTCGACGAACAGCGCCTTCTGCCCCCCGGGTGGGACCACGACGCCGGTGCCCGCCGGTGCCTGGACCAGCCCCTTCGGGCCGTAGACGGTGACGTCCACCACGGCGGGCGCGGTGGAGGGGTTGGCCAGCAGCAGCCGGGCCCGCCTGCCCGGAACGGTGCCACCGCCTACCAGCCAGGTATCCGTGCCGGCCACCCCGCAGGAGGCGGTGGCGAGCCCGCGCAGATCGCCGCTGCGAGCGAGGGTCCACTGGGCGGCACCCATGGCAGGCACCCGGGCGCCCGGAACCGCCCGCAGCATCAGCGGCCCGGCCGCGGTGGGGTCCACCCCGACGAGCGCTCCACGCCCGCCCGCCGCCGTCGCCGTAGCGGAGCCCGGACCCGCGGACGCACCACCGGACTGGGGCACGCCCAGCGTGACCGTCAGGCCCCCCGCGTCGGCGGCAGAAGTCGAGGTGCCGGCGGCAGAAGTCGAGGTGCCGGCGGCAGAAGTCGAGGTGCCGGCAGCCGATGCGGAGGCGGGCGCGGGGGCGACAGCGGCCGGGAGGACGGCCAGGCCGGCGACGGCGACGGGTCCGGGCTCCGGCACCGCCGCGGCCCCGTCAGGGGCCTGCAGGGTTTCCGGCCCCGGGCAGACCGGCGTCTCGGCGGCGGCCGTCACCGGCAGCACCAGCGGTGGCAGGGACTTCGCCGGCTCCGCGCCTGCCCGGTCAGCGGCGATTACGCCCGCAGAGGCGAGCGCGGCCACCAGCACGATCCAGATCACGCCCCGGGTCATGGCTGCTCACTCCGGCTGCCGAAGAACTGCCGCTCCGGGTCGGGGCGGTAGGGCTCGAAGTCATCCAGGTCGGCGGGGTCGGCCAGCGGGAAGTGGGGCACCGGCTCCTCGGGGTCGCCCTCCCCCTCCGCGTCCGCCGCCGCCGTCCCGTCGACAACCTGGTCGTCGACAGCCCGCCGCGCCGGCGGCTCGGCCCGCTCCGGCGGCGGCGCGGCGGCGTCCTCGCGGCCCAGCCAGGTCCGCGGCGGGAGCCAGGAACGGCCCGAGCGGGCATCACTGCGCTCGGGCGCCGGTGCCTGCTCCGCGGATTGCTCGCCGGCCGGGTCGGGCTCCCCCAGCCACTCTGACCCGCCCACCGGGTCGGGCTCGCCCAGCGACTGCGGCTCGCCCGCCGGGTCCGGCTCGCCCAGCGACTGCGGCCCCGCCGACGGACCCACGTCGGCGGCGGCGGTCTCGGGCAGGTACACCGCCGCCCAGTCGATGTCGGCCAGGTCCGCCCCCCGAGCAACGGATCCTGCGTCGGCCCCTGCTCCCGGGCCGCCGACGCACGCACCGACGGCGCAGGATCACGCAGTTCCGGGTCGCGCCGCTCCGGATCATGCAGCGCAAGCTCGCGCAGCTCCGGATCGCGCAGCTCCGGATCGCGCAGTTCCGGATCGCGCAGTTCCGGATCGGGCGATACCGGGTCGAGGGATACCGGGTCGAGGGATACCGGGTCGTGCGATACCGGGTCGAGCGATACCGGGTCGTGCGGGGTGAGATGGGCCGGCGCCTGCCCGGCCGAGGGCCGGTCCGGCGCGGGGGGTCCGGGTGCCGCCGAGGGGACCGCGGGCGACCGGTCCTGACCACCGGAGATCACCGGCGACGTCGGCCCCTGCGCGGGCGTCACCACGGCGGACTCCCGGGAAGCTGCGTGCGCGCCCCCGCCGGAGGCCCGCCGCCCCCACGCTGCCCTGTCCCCGGCTGCCCTGTCCCCGGCTGCCCTGTCCCGGTTTGCGCTGCCCGGCCCCGACGGGCTGGTTGCCGGCGGCGTCCGCTCCGCGGGGTGCTCGTCCCAGTCCGGGTCTGGGTAGTCCGCGTCGAAGATCCGCGGCACGACCACGGCTGAGCGTGGCGCGGCGGGCGTCGCCCCCCGCGGCACCGGGCGGCTGGCCCGCGGCTGGGGCGCGGCGATCCTGCGCCGCCAGCGCGGCAGCGGGATCGCCAGCAGCAGCGCGAGGACGGCAGCGGCTCCCCTCAGTGGAGCCTGCCCGGCCGACCGCGGCTGCGCGTAACTGACCACCAGATGGCCGCCGTTCACCGGGAGGGCGAACGCCTGGGCCCACCCCGCGGAGGTCCTGGCACTCAGCGGGTGGCCGTCGAGGGTGGCCCTCCAGCCCGGGTCCCGGCGCACGGAGATCACCACGAGCCGGCCCGAGCCACCAGCCGGGACGCTGGTGTCGACGCCCGCGCCCGAGGAGGCGAGAGCGGCGAGCGAGGTGCCGTCGGAGGAGACGATCCGCGCCATCGACGGACGGGTGGGTGCCCCGGCCTTCCCGTCCAGGCTGACCCGCCACAGCGTCGCCCCGCGCGTGCTGAGCACCCGCTCCAGACCGGGCGACCCGTCCAGCGCGAGCGCCGTGGAGTCGTCCGCCGGTGGCAGCAGCAGCACCGAGCCGATGTCGAGTTCCGCCAGCTGCCTGCGCAGGTCGTGGCCCGCGTCGGACAGCAGCGCGCCCACCACCGGCACCACCTGCGCCGCGTCGGGCCCGCCGGCCGCGTTCGTGGACAGCCGCTGTGCGGCGAGCGCGGCGGAGTCCTCCCCCAGCTGTGGCCCGGCGCCCTGCAGGAGGCTCCAGCGGACACCGGTGGCGTCCACCCGCAGCGCCAGCGTGCGGGTGGCCGCAGGCCCGTCCGCCTCGGCGGCGGCCACGCCGGGCAGCACCGCCGGGTCGACCCGGCGCACGGCGGGCGCACCGTTCGCCACGGCCGGCGGCACCCGGCCCGCGCCGGTCGCGGCCACGGTGGCGTACCCCGGAGCCGAGGGGGCCGACCACCCCTGCCACGACCAGGCCGCCAGCACCCCGACGGTGGCCACCAGGGCCAGCGAGGTGACCAGTCCGGCCACGATGTTCGCCGGACCGAACGAACGCCGGCGCAAGCCGTCGGCACGCCGCTGGGCCCCCATCACCCCGGCGGTCAGGGTGCCAAGGGCAAGCACCGACAGCCCGGGGCCCGACCAGCCCCGGGCCACCCCTGCGGAGGTCGCGGCGACGTCCACGCGCTCGGCGACCAGCGCGGTGGCCAGCCCGCCGAGGGCGACGAGCCAGCCCACGGCCACGGCCGCCCGTCCCTGCCCGCGACGCAGCAGTCCCGCCAGGCCCAGCCCGACCACGGGAGCGCCGGCGGCCACGGCGAGCATCACCGCGGCCGCGCTCACGGGCAACAGCCCGCCGGCCGACCGGCCGGCTGCCGCGGCGGCACCGCCGAACAGCGACCCGGGCGCGCCGGGCAGCAGCAGCAGGTGCCACCACGGCGAGGGCAGCCCCGCCGCGGTCGTGGAGCCCAGCCCCGGGTCGGCGAGCAGCAGCCGGGGCCGGCCGGCGACGGCGAGCCACCAGGGCAGCAGCAACACCGCGGGCACGGTGGCGGTCAGCAGCATCAGGCCACGGCGGCCGGGCGAGACCAGCGCCACCAGGGCGACCGCGAAGGCGGCGACCGCGCTCAACGAGGGCGCGGAGGCGATCACCACGGTGAGCGCCAGCCCCGCGGCGGAGGCGGCGGCCAGGCTGCCGGTCGGCCGGCGCGCCGCGGGCTGCCCGTGCCGGCCCCCGCGCAGCGCGCCCACGGCGCGGGCCAGCGCCAGGGCCGCCAGCGGCAGTGTCACGTGCGCGAGCACCGATGCCGGGCGCCCCGAGCCGACCGCGACCAGCAGTGGCGGGCAGGCCGCCCAGGCCAGCGCCGCCCAGACCCGTAGCGCGCGGGTACGTGCCGCCGCGCTCGCGGCGATCCAGGCGGTCAGGGCGGCGAGCGGCATGCCACCGAGCACCAGCAGGGCGGTGACCAGCCCCGGCGAGGACCACGGGCCGGTCGACAGCAGGGCGACCAGGGTGAGGAACGGGTCGGCCAGCGCCCTGGCACCCAGCCCCACCGGCCGGAACGCGGAGCCGGCGAGCTGCCAGAGCTCCGCGGCGGTGCCCGGCGCCGGCAGCAGGTAGGGGCCGGCGACGGTGCCGCTGGAGGCGAGCAGCGCGCGCAGCCCGGTGCCTGCGGCGAGGGCGGTGATCAGCAGCACGGGCAGCGGGGCGATCAGCGCCGAGCGGCGAGGGTGCAGCACCCGCCGCTCCGAGGCGGCCCTGACCTGGACGGGTCCGTCCTCGTCGGGCAGCGCCAGCCGGCGCCCGGAGGCCGGCTCGGCGGCCGGGCCGGGACGACCTTCGTGGCCTCGCGGTTCATCCTGGCCCGGCCCGATCACCGCGGAAGGGATGGCCATCGTGGACGGGATGGCCGCCGTGGGCGGGACGGCGGAGCCGGGCAACGGCAGCGGGTGTCCTGCGGCGGTGGGCGCTGCGGACACTCGGACCCCGGGCGTCACCGGCGGGTGCCCCGGCCCGCCGGCCCGCGCCCGCCCGGTGGGACGGCCTGCCCACACCGACAGCGTCTCGCGGCGGTTGCGCCACACCTCGCGGCGGGTGGCCAGCAGCGGTCGCAGCATCCGGCGAGGCACCTGGCGGGTCGCCGCCGCCCGGCGCCGCGAGGACAGCCAGCGGTGCGGCCGGAACACGACCCTGATGCCGGCGGCGACCTCGTCGACCGCCCCCCGCGGCTGGCGGGTGAGCAGCCTGCCCAGCGCCCGTGGCACGGTGGCGACGGGAGCCCACAGCAGCGCCAGCGGGATCAGCGGCCACGGGATCGTGGCAAGCCGCAGGTGCAGGGTGTCGTAGCGGTCCGCGCGCCCCCAGCGGCCCCGCACCCCTGGGACGGGGACCGCCGCGGTGGCGCCGGTGGGCACCGCGCCGGCGCGCGAGACCACGGCCGCGGGCACCACGACGACCCGGTGGCCCGCCAGCCGCGCGCGGCGGCACAGGTCGAGATCGTCACGGGCGTGCGCCAGCCCAGGGTCGGGACCGCCGAGTCGCTCCCAGATGTCGCCGCGCACGAGCATCCCGGCGCTGCTCACCGCGAGCACGTCGCAGCGCTGGTCGTGCTGCCCCTGGTCGACCTCGAACCGGTCGACCCCGGTGATCCGCACGCCCCGCCGCGAGGTGCTGAAGCCCACGTCCAGCAGCCGCTGGTCATCGTCCCAGGCCACCTGCTTGCACCCGGCGACTCCCACCGACGGTGCGGTCTCGACCGCGTCGAGCAGCCGCTCGAGGGCGTCCGGCGCGGGCGCTCCGTTGTCCGGCAGCAGCCACAGCCAGCCCCGGCCGGGCGGGTCCGCGGCATCGGGGGGCTGGGCAGTCTCGGGGGGCTGGGCAGTCTCGGGGGGCTGGGCAGTCTCGGGGGGCTGGGCAGTCTCGGCCGGCTGGGCAGTCTCGGCCGGCTGGGGGGGCTGCGGGCGCGGGTCCGGCTGCGGGACGCCGACGGACAGGGCGCACAGGGCCGCCTCCACGGCGTCCCCGAGCGAGGCGGTGCGCGGCAGTTGCAGCGCGGGCAGCCTGGGGTCGAGCCCGGTAGCCCGGCCGGCTTCACCGGTGAGATCGGTCACCACCAGCACGTCCGCAGCCCGGGTCTGGGCCCGAACGGCGGCGAGGGTTCGGGAGGTGTATTCCGGGCCGGCGCGACCGATCAGCACGGCGGTGACCATCGGGCCGGGCGGCCGGTGCTGGCCCGCTCCGGCGCCGCCGCGCACCGCGACCTCCCCGGTCACGGCCATGCGCGGCGGCAGTGGTGCGGCCTGGTCCGCCTCCGGCCGCTGCTCCCCCTCCGGCCGCTGGTGCCGCGCCACCTGGTCGGCGTCCCCGCCGGCCGCAGGCTCCGCATCCGCCGGCTCCGGCTCGTGCAGGGGCAGCGGGGCGAGCGCGGCAGGCTCGAAGCCGGGCAGTTCGGTCCCGGCGAGCTGGGCCTCCACCGGATCGATGATCTCCGTGACCTCGCCGTCGAGCAGGTCCAACCGGAGCGGTCCGACCGAGAGCACCTCCACCCGGACGGACCCCGTTATCTCGGCGTCGGTCGGATCGGCCTCAGGCGGGTGGGCCTCAGACGAGTCAGTCTCGGACGGATGAGCCTCAGGCCGGTCGGCCGCAGGCGGGGCGGCGTCGGTCGGGTCGGTGTCAGACGGGTCCGTGTCAGACGGGTCCGTGTCAGACGGGTCGGCGTCAGGCGACTCAGGGTCGGTCCGCCCGGCGTCGGCGGCCGATACGTCGGTCGGCTCGGGCCTGGTCAGTTCGCGTTCGGCCACAGGGGCGGACCCGGGTCCGCCCTCCGCCGCGGGGGGCTCCCCGGGCCCGGCGTCCTCGCCGGAGGCGTCCTCAGCCGCAGCAGCCGCCGGGTCGTCCTCCCGCGGCGTGTCCGCAGGCTCCGCACCCCGTGCAGGCGCTCCGAGCTCGACACCGTCCACCGCGGCCCCATCGGGGCCGTCCACCGTGGCTGCGGGCCGGGCGAGCGGAACCGACACCGTGACTGCGGGGCCGCCACCGGACGCGGCCGCCACCGGACGGGGCCCTTCCACGGTCACCGTGCCGCCCGCCGTCCCTGACCTGCGGCCCGATCAGACGGCACGCTTCTTGATCCGACGCCGCTCCCGCTCGGACAGACCGCCCCAGATGCCGAAGCGCTCGTCCTTCTCCAGCGCGTAGTCAAGGCACTCCACACGCACCTCGCACGACAGGCAGACGCGCTTCGCCTCGCGGGTCGATCCGCCCTTCTCGGGGAAGAACGCCTCCGGGTCGGTCTGCGCGCACAGTGCCCGCTCTTGCCATTCCATCTCGTTCGGCGCATCTTCCTCCGCGCCTCCCAGTACCAATGCCGTGAGCTCGTGCACCGGCACCTCCTCGACCCTGGCCCCCAGAGGGGCATCCCCCCACACAGCGTGTCCGCGTGGCAACCCTGAGTAATGGTAGCGGCATGACAACACTGGAATTACATGCGTGTCGTACCGGTCCCGTCAAGCGGTCTTCTGGTATTCCTCCCGGCTCGACCAAACGGACGACGCGCGTTCCGCCACGTTGTGGACGAAGTCCGGACGTACCGCAGACTCGCTGCCGCCCCAACGGCTTCCCCACCGGCGCATGAACCTACAACGGTAAGTGTTGAGATGCACACGTGGGGTATCTGCACCGCGCGGCCGGCCGCACCCGGGCCGGCGACCCCCGGGCCGCGGGGGGCCCGGCGCGCCACCTCCCGGGCCGCGGGGGGCCCGGCGCGCCACCTCCCGCGCCGCTTGGAAGGATGCGCGCATGCGCATCACGGCCCTCGCGGGCGGCATCGGCGGGGCCCGCTTCCTCCGCGGACTCCTGCACCACCTCGACCGATCCGGCACCCGGGCGGAGGTCACCGTCATCGGCAACACCGCCGACGACGTGACCCTGCACGGGCTGCGGGTGTGCCCCGACCTCGACACCGTGATGTACACCCTCGGCGGCGGGGTGCATGAGGGCCAGGGCTGGGGCCGCGCCGGGGAGACCTTCTCCGCCGCCGACGAACTGGCCCGCTACGGCAGCGGGCCGGACTGGTTCACCCTCGGGGACCGCGACCTCGCCACCCACGTCGTCCGCACCCGGCTGCTCGGGCAGGGGCGCACCCTGTCGGAGGTCACCGCCGCGCTGTGCGAGCGCTGGCAGCCCGGCGTGCGGCTGCTGCCGATGAGCGACGACCGGGTCGAGACCCACGTCGTGATCGACGCCCGGCCCGAGGCCGCCCACCCCGGCAGCACCGGTTCGGACGGACCCGGTTCGGACGAGCCCGGTTCGGACGGGGCGGGCGGGCAGCGGCGGGCCGTCCACTTCCAGGAGTGGTGGGTGCGGCTGCACGCCGCCGTACCGGCCCGGCAGATCCTCGCCGTCGGGATCGAGCAGGCCCGCCCGGCCCCCGGTGTGCTCGAGGCGCTGCGCGAGGCCGACGTGGTGCTGCTGCCGCCGAGCAACCCGGTGGTGTCGATCGGAACCATCCTCGGTGTGCCCGGCATCCGCGACGCCGTGCGCGGCACCCGGGCCCCCGTGGTGGGGGTGTCCCCGATCATCGGCGGAGCACCGGTTCGCGGCATGGCCGACGCCTGCCTGACCGCCATCGGGGTGGAGACCTCCGCCGCGGCGGTCGCCGGACTGTACGCCGACTTCCTCGGCGGCTGGCTGGTCGACGACGCGGATGCCGACGACCCCGGGCTCGCCGGGCTCGGGGCGCAGGTGCACGCCCGGCCGCTGCTGATGTCCGACGTGGACGCCGCTGCCGACATCGCGGCCGCCGCGCTGGACCTCGCCGTCATGCTCGCCCCGGCCCGCTGACCGTGCCGACCGACGCCTCCGCGCAGTCGCAGCGCCCGCCCGCGTCGCCCGCCGGACCAGCCGCCCTCACCGCGACGGGGCTGGCGGGAATCGGCGAGATCCGCGCCGACGACGACCTGGCCGCCCTCATCCTCGCCGCGCTGTCGCCCGCCGCCGGACCCACCGCGCCGGGGCCGCTGCAGGACGGCGACATCGTGGTGATCTCCAGCAAGGTGGTCTCCAAGGCCGAGGGCAGGGCGGTGGCGGCCTCGTCCCGGGACGGAGCCATCGCCACCCAGACAGTGCGCGTGGTCGCCGAGCGGATCACCCCGCACGGCCCGGCCAGGATCGTGCGCTCGGCCGCCGGGCCGGTGATGGCCGCCGCCGGGGTGGACGCCTCCAACGTCCCGGCGGGCACCGTGCTGCTGCTGCCGCTGGACGCCGACGCCTCCGCCCGCGCGCTGCGGGCTCGGCTGGCCGCCGGCAGCGGCAGACAGGTGGGCGTGCTGATCTCCGACACCCTCGGCCGCCCCTGGCGTGAGGGCCAGACCGACGCCGCCATCGGGGCCGCCGGGGTCAGCCTGGTCGAGGACCTCCGCGGTGGCGTGGATACCCACGGCAACCCGCTCGAGGTGACCGTGCGCGCCGTGGCCGATGAGATCGCGGCGCTGGCCGACCTGGTGAAGGGGAAGCTCGGCGGGGTGCCGGTGGCGCTGGTCCGCGGCCTGGGCGCGCTGGTCACCGGCCCGGACGGCCCTGGTGCCGCGGCGCTGGTCCGGGGCGAGGAACAGGACTGGTTCCGCTACGGCCACCTCGAGGCGGTGCGCGCCGCGCTGGGGGTCCCCCCCGGCGCTGCCAGCGGGCCCGGGCCCGCCCCGGTGGCCGCGGGAACGGCCCGCGAGCGCCTGGAACGTGCCCTCGAGGTGGCGCTGGCCTGGCCCGGTTGGGCGGGCCCGCCGGCACAGCCCGAACCCGCAGTGCGAGCCGTGCTCAGCACCGAGGCACCCGGCGGGACGGGGACGGCCGTGGCCGAACTCGACCTGCTGCCGACCTCCCCCGGCGAGGGGCTCGCCGCCGTGCTGGCCCTCGGCGCGTTCGGCCAGCGGGTGCAGGCCGCCGGCTGGGCCGAGGGTCTGAGGGTGCAGGTCGAGGTGACCGACCGGCCCGGCGCGGCCGGGCCGGTCCTCACCGTACGGGCGGACCTCAGCCTGCGGGGACGTCCGGCCGGCTGACCTCCCGCAGCGCCGACCCGAGCAGCCGACCGAGCTGTTCCAGCCTCCACAGCTCGGCGCGGTGGAAGGGCGGGCCGGGCTCACGCACCAACAGCAGGGCCGCCGGGGCGCTGCCGAGCGGAACCAGCACGGCGCCGCCGTAGGGCCGCCCGGAACCGGGGGCGGCGAGCTGCACCGCGGCCAGCCTGCGGGGCGCGAGCAGGGCGATCCCGGCCGGGTCGGGCGCCCGCGGGCTGACCGCCACCACGGCCCCCGCCGCGTCGTCGGCCTCGAAGGCGACCAGCGCGGCCCAGTCGGCGCCGAGGGCGCCCGGGGCGCCGTCCACCAGTGTCCGGGGACCGCGCTCGGGAGCGTCCATCACCTGGGCCAGCAGCTCCAGATCGGTGTGCCCGGTCACCGGCGGCACGTTGAGCTGGATGCCGCTGACCCGGACGCCCGGCACCGAGACCAGCCGCTCGGCGACCCGGTCTGCGTGCGGGCGATCCCTGACCGTGACGAAGACGTCATCGAGCGCACGCCCGGACTCCGCCTCCAGCACATCGACGGCGACGATGTCCGCGCCGGTCGTACCGATCGCCGACGCCACCTTGCCGAGCGAGCCCGGAAGGTCCGGGACACTGACCCTGAGCCGTGCGAGCACCCTGCCTCCACCGTGGATCGGCCCGCAGCACCCGGGCTCCTGTCCGCCCAGCATGCCCACGCCAGGTTCCGTTCGCGTTACGTCGGCCCGCGCGCCGTTGACTACGCCGTCGGGAGGTGCGTCGGCACTGCCAACCGCGGCCCGCGCCGGGGCCGCCCCACCCCGGCGAGTTCGAGCAGCCGCTGCACCCGGTAGCGGTGCCCCCGGTACGGCTCGATCAGTAGCGCACAGCCGCGATCGTCCAGCAGCTCGCCGGCCAGCGCCCAGGAGACGTTGCGGGCGACGTGGAAATCGCTCCAGGAGAAGGCGTCGGCGTCGCCGTGGGCGCGCTGCCTGATCTCCGCCGCGGTCCACACCCCGATCCCCGGGACGCTGCGCAGCGCCCGGGCGGCCTCCTCGCCCGGGCGCTGTGACGGTCGCCTCCAGCCGCCCGGCGCAGGCGGCGGCCGCGACCACCACGCGGCGGCGGGCGTCGTCCACCCCGGCCCGCAGCCACTCCCACGAGGGGATGGCGGCCCACCCTGCCGGCCCCGGTGGCACCCGCATCCCCGCCGCGAAGGACGCGGCATCGGCGGCCGGTCCGGGCGCGGGCTCCCCGTAGCCGCGCACCAGCGCCCGCCACCCGGCCCGCGCCTGGACCCCGGTGACGCGCTGCTCCAGTGCGGCGGCCACGAGCGCCTCGAACACGGCGCGGGTGCGGGTGACCCGCCAGCCCGGCCGCGCCCGCCAGGCGGCCACCAGGTGCGGGTGGCGCGGCAGCGGGTGGAAGGAACTCGGATCGTCGGCCGCCCCGAGCAGTTCGGGCAGGCCGTCCAGGCACCACCCGGCGCCCGGGCCCCAGGCCTGCGCGGACACCTGCCCGGCGGGTGGGCGGGCCTGCACCCGCAGCAGCGCCGGGCCGTCCGGGGTGCGGGTCGCCCGCCAGACGATCCCGCCGGGCTCGAGCCGGTAGCAGGGGTCGCCACGGCCGCGCTGCAGTGCGGACAGCGTCGCCGGCACGTCGACCGGCCGGTCCGCCCGCCAGCACCGTTCCGTCACCGCAGGCCGCACCCCCGCAGTGTGCACCACCGCAGGGTGCACCCCCGCAGGGTGCACCACCGCAGGGTGCACCACCGGACCACGGCAGCAACCGGCGGCCGGGCGGGACGGTTCGGGATGGGGCGGGACGGGTCAGCCGCCGTTGCCGCGACCGCCGCCGGCACCACCACGGCGGGCGAGCGTGGACCGCCGCGAGCGGACCCCGGCGAGCCCCGCCCCGGCCAGCGTCACGTCCATCGCGGTGAACAGCACCCGGGACAGCAGCACCACGACCACGACGGCCCCGGCGTCGAGCACGGTGGCGAGCACGGCCGCCAGCGCCACCTCGCGCGCCCCGGCCCCGGCGGGGGCGACCACCACGACGAACCCGACCGCCCAGGCGAGCGCGTAGCCACCCGCGCACAGCGCCAGCGTGCGGATGGTGGCGGGGGCACCGAGCGGCACCGCCAGCGCCCAGACCTGCGCCCCGGCGGCCAGCCAGGAGCCGACCGACCAGGTCAGCGCGACGGCGGTGCCGCGCACCGAGGTGTGCTGGTCCAGCGGCTCGCGCCCGAGCATCCGCAGCCCCCGGTCGAGGATGCGGCCGAGCAGCGCGGGGTGCAGCACCACGATGAGCGGGACCACGAGGAACACCGCCCACCCGAACCCGGACGGCACCACGTCCGGCACGAACGGCAGGGTGCCCAGCACCACCGCCAGCCCACTGCCCACCGACAGCAGCAGCCCGAACACGGTCGCGGCCGCCGTCCTCCGCCGGGCCACCCCGTGGTCGCTGCCCAGCTCGGCCAGCATCACCATCGGCCACACGCTGCCCGGCAGGTACTTGCCGAGCTGGCCGACGAAGTAGATCCGCCCCACCACCAGCAGCGGCAGCCGGGACCCCAGGTCGGCCAGGGCCGCCCGCCAGGTCTGCGCGGCCAGCGACGCGTTCAGCGCGGTGGCGAGCACGGCCAGCACCACCCAGCCGGGCTCGAGCCGGCCGAACGCCTCGACCACCTCGTGCCAGTGACCGAGCACCGCCCAGGTAGCCAGCACCAGGGTGAGCGCGCCGAAGGTCCAGCGGGTCGCCCGCGCCTGCGCGATGGCCAACCCGCGCCCCACCAGCGCGGTCACGCGGCCTCCTCGGCGCCGGCCGGGGATCCGGGCGGGGCGGTGAGAGCGCTCACGTACACCTTCCAGGGGGTGTCGAGGTCGACCGCCCGCACGCCGGAGCGCAGCCGCTGCAGCGTCCGCGGGTCGGCCAGCGCCCGCAGCGCCCCGACCAGGGCGGGGACGTCGTCGGGGGGCACCAGCAGGCCGTCCACCCCGGCGCTGACCTGGTCGGGGAAGGTGCCGACGGTCGTCGCCAGCACCGGCAGCCCGTGGGCGTGCCCGAGCAGTACGTTCTGCGAGCCGGTCGCGTCACGGTAGGGCAGCGCCAGCACGTCGTGCCGTGCCAGCAGCGGCGGGATCCCCTCGCCGGGCACGTACCCCGGGAGCACGCTGATCCGGCCGGCGAGCAGCGGGTCGGCGGCCAGTTCGCGCACCCGCTCGCCGGCGGCGCCCCACTGCTCGCCGGCCACCGTGACCTGGACCTCCGGCACCTCGCGGGCGGCCTCGAGGAGCAGGTCGAAGCCCTTGTACCGGCGGACCATGCCGAGCGCGAGCACCCGCACGGCCGGGGGGTCACCGGAGCCGCCGGGTCGCCGCGGTGCGGCCTGCGCAGGCCGCCGGGCCGGTGGCGTGCCGCCCGGCAGGTGCGGCGGAAGGGGCGCCCAGCGCACCTCGCGGGCCCCGTGCTCGCGGGCCTGGCGGGCCAGCTGCTCCGAGTGCACCAGCACCGTGTCGGCGGCGCGCAGGATCCGGTTCATCAGCCACGGCCCGCCCGGGTGGTTCTCGTGCGGGACGACGTTGTGCGCCAGCACCAGCACCCGGGGTCGGCGCCCGCGCGGCCCCAGCGCCCGCACCAGCGCCAGCAGCGCGGGCACCTGCACCGGCACGACCACCACCACGATCACGAGGTCGTGCCCGCGCAGCCGCTGCCCGGTCCGCCACCACGACCAGGGGCGGTCCCAGCGCAGCGGCCGGGTGGTGGCCGCGAACGGCGGCAGGTCCGGCCCGCCGTCGGGGACGGCCTGCTCGCCCGGGTACAGCACCTTCGGGTACAGCCGCGACCACGACACCAGCTCGACCGCGTGACCGGCCGCCAGCAGTCGGTGCGCCGTCTCGGTGGTGTGCGCCGCCACCCCCCCCTTGTAGGGGTGGGTGGGCCCGACGATCGCGACCCGCACGGCGCTCAGACCCCGGACCGGTGCGGCTGATCCTCCCCCGCGGGCTGGGCGAACAGGCCCTCGGGGGCGGCGTCGTCACCCCGGGAACGCACCACCAGATCGGCCAGTAGTGCCATCGACGCGATGATCAGCGCGGAGAGCACGATCAGCACCGTGGACGCCGGGAAGTAGAACGGGTGCCGGACCATGTCCACCACACCCTTGAGCATGCCGATCACCAGCAGCCACAGTGCGGGCGGCATGAGCACCTTGAGCGGGTCGAAGTACATCACCATCCGCAGCACCTGGAGGATGTAGCGGTAGGCGTCCCGGGTGAAGTGGAACTTGCTCTGCCCGGCGCGCTGGGCGTAGTCGATCGGCACGTAGTGGATGTCGTGCTGGTTGGACAGGAACGCCAGCGTGATCGTGGTGACGCAGGAGAACCCGCTCGGCAGCAGCCGCAGGTAGGGCAGCGACACCCCGCGGCGGAAGGCCCGCAGACCGGAGTTCAGGTCGGGGATGCGCTGGTTGGTGAGCTTCTCGGCGACCTTGCGGATGAACCACTTGGCCGGCACCCGCAGCCACTTGTGGGTGCCCTCCTCGGTGGTGCGGGCGCCGACCACCTGGTCGAAGCTGCGGTCGTCGAGCAGGATCCGCACCAGTTCGGGGATGCGCTCGTTGGGGTAGGTCAGGTCGGCGTCGGTCCAGACCACGATCTCGCCGCGGGCCTGCTGGGTGCCGATGCGCCGCGCGGTGCCCGAGCCTCCGTTGCGGCGGAAGGCGAGTACCCGCAGGTACGGGAACCGCGCCTCGGCTGGCGCAGCACCGCGAGGGTCGCCGTCGGTGCTGGCGTCGTCGATCGCGAGCAGCTCGTAGGGCAGCCCGCAGGCGTCCAGGGCGGCGCAGATCCGCTCGAGTCTCGAGCATGACGTGGTCGGCCTCGTTGTAGCAGGGCAGCACGATCGAGGCGACGGGCTGGCCCTGCTCGTGGTCGGCGTCAGCCGACGCGGGCCGGGGAGCGGGAGAGAACAGGTCGGAGGCGTCCATCGGCGGTCGAGGCTACCGGTCCGCGCGGGGTTCTCCCGCATCGGACCCCCGGCCGGGCTCAGCCGCCGCTGGTGGGCCAGTCCGCCAACCAGACCGTGATCACCAGCCTGCTGCTCCGCCAGGGGGCGCGGGCGAGGGTGCGCTGGTCCTCCGACGTCAGCACCGAGACCGCCTCGCGGGGACTGGTCCCCAGGCCGGTCAGCGCCTGCCTGCCCGTGTCCGGGCTCCCGGCGGCGAGCAGCACCAGCCGCCCGCCGCGGGCCTGCACCAGCCTGCCGACCGCCGCGACGGAGGTCGCCAGCTGCGCCCCGCTCGCCGTCAGCCCGGCCGCGGGGACCCCGCACACTCCGCGCAGCACCTGCGGCCATTCGTTCGCCCCGCGGGCGTCCACGGCGAGCACGACGTCACCGGGGCGCAGCGCCGCGCAGACCCGGGCCGCGGCCCCCGGCTCCCCGACCTCGGTGCGCTGGGCGACGAACGGCGCCGAGCCGGCCAGGGTGCCCACGCCGAGGGCGAAGATCGCCACCCCAGCGGTGACGGCCAGCAGCGACGCGGCAAGCCGTCGCCGGGCCCAGCGCACGCACCAGGCGGCGACCGCGACGGCAGCCAGCACGAAGGTCGGCAGCAGCACCACCACCAGCCGCCGGTCGGCCCAGGGGTGGTCCGGGGTGATCCCTGGGCGCAGCAGGGTGAGCACCGAGGATCCGACCCCCACCGCGGCCGGCACCAGCCACCCCGGGGGGCGCGGCGCGCCGCCGCGCCACCACGCCACGGCGCGGCCGGCGAGCACCGCGAAGGCCACCCAGGCGGCGAGCACCGCGACCGGGCCGATCCACCACGACACCCACTGCAGGCTGTCCTCGGCGTAGGTGCGCCCGCCGTCCACCGGCAGGCCCTGGGAGCGCTGCATCGCGGCGACGTACAGGGAGCCGGGGTCGAGCGGGTCCTGCCGCGTCACCAGCCAGAGCGGGCGGCTGGCGATGAGCACGCCGAGGGCCAGCACGCCGCCGGCCGTCGCCCGGCCCCAGCCTCCCAGCGGCTCCCAGTGCCCGTCCGGCCACCAGCCCCGAGGGTCGCTGCCGGCCCCCGGGTCGTCGGCTGCCGGGTCGTCGGCTGCCGGGCCGGCCGGGCCGCCGGCTGCAGGGCCGGCCGGGGTGCGCCGCCACCCGGCCCGCAAGCGCGCCGCCACCAGCAGCACGGCGCTGCCCACGACCAGCACCCCGGTGGCGGCCACCAGCGGCAGCAGCGACCCCCTCACGGTGTCGAGATACGGGCGCGACAGCAGCACGGCCGGCAGTGCGGAGGCGGCGATCCCGGCCAGGCCGCCCCCGGCCATCGGCAGCGCCGCCGGGTGCCCGCGCAGTGCGAGCAGCGCGCACACCGGGACCAGCAGCGCCACCTCGGTGAGGGAGTCGATCCGCACCAGGCCGGCCAGCCCCAGCACCAGGCCGGCCAGCCCGCCGAGCACGCGGGGCGCCCGGGCGTCCCGGGCGAGCGCGTCGACGGCGAGGGCGGCCGCCGCGAGCACGATCACCAGCGCCGGGGCCTCGGAGTACGTGGATCGGGCGGCGTGCAGCACCGGGAAGGTGAGCGCCAGCATCCCCGCTGCGGCCGGGGCCCAGCGCGGGCCGAGCACCCGGGCTGCCAGGGCACCCATCGCGAGCACCGCCATCAGCCCGAGCAGCGGGGGGAGGAGGAACATCCCGTTCCAGCCGCCGGCCCACCACCCGAGGGAGTACAGCGCCGGGGCCCCGAGCAGGAACTGCGGGACGATGTCGACCGTCGCGCCGTGCACCACCTGGTAGTAGGCGGGGCTGGCGAGGCTGAACCCGGGCACGGCCAGCGCGGCGGTCCCGCCGAAGGCGTCGAGGTGGGCGCTCACCGGCAGCCCGTGCCGGGTGGCGATCCACTGCGCGTAGAGCGCGTACGAGCCGGGGTCGCGGCGCAGGATCATGGTGTCGGCGTGCGTCAGCGCCGCCCACAGCCCCTCGCCGGCCGCGATCGCCGCGGTGGCGGCGGCCGACCACACCGGCACCGGGCGCACCGGGACGACCGCCGCGGTCAGCCGCCAGGCCAGCGCGAGCGCCACCAGGATCACCGGCAGCGCCACCACCGGCAGCCACAGCCCGACCGGGACCAGGAGCACCGCCGGGAGGATCACGGCGAGGACGGCAAGACCCAGGAACGGCCCGCTGCGGAGCAGGAATGCCCCCGCCTTCAGCTCCCCGGGCAGGGACGGCTGCTCACCCACGCTGCATGACGCTATCCCGTCCCGGGGGCGACCCGCCCGCACCCCGCGCCGCGCCGCCCGCCGAGCCGCCCGGCGTGCCCGCGGGAACTAGCCTCGCCGGTGTGACGAGACCACCGAGCGACATCACCGGCCTGCTGCGGGCACTGCTCGGCGAGGACCCCGGCCGACCCCGACTGACCTGGTACGGGCCGGGCGGCGAGCGGGTGGAGCTGTCCGCGAAGGTGCTCGACAACTGGGTGGCCAAGACGGCGAACCTGCTGGTCGAGGAGGTGGACGCCGGTCCGGGGACGCGGGTGGAACTCGACCTGCCGGCGCACTGGCGCAGCGTCGTGTGGCTGCTCGCGGTCTGGAGCACCGGGGCGTGCGCGGTGCCGGCCGGAGCCGGGGCCGCCGCGGTGGTGACGGTCGACCCGGCCGCCCACCGGGCCCGGCACGGCAGCGATCCGGGCGCCCTGGTGGTGGCGGTGGCGTTGCCCGCGCTCGCCACCGCGTTCGGGCCGGGGTTGCCGCCGGGCGCGATCGACGCCGCGACCGCCGTCCGCTCCTACGGCGACGTCTTCGTGCCGCCGGTCCGTCCCAGCGCCGGCGACCCGGCGCTCGCGGGCCACTGGCGCCCCGGGCCGCTGGCCCACGCCGACCTGCTCGCGACCGCGACCCGGGAGGCCGAGGCCGCCGGCTACCCGCCGCGGGTGCGGTTGCTCACCTCCGCCGGCCCCGCCGCCGCGGTGCGGGACTGGCTGGGACCGCTGACGCTGTCGGGGTCCCTGGTGCTGCACCACGATCTCGCCGGCCTCGACCCCGCCGAGCGGCAGCGGCTGGTGGCCCAGGAGGCGGTGACGGCGGAGGCGGTGACCGCGGCGGCCGGGTGAGCCGCTGCGGTCACCGCCCCGGTGACTGCCGCCGGATGCTGGCGTGGACGGTCAGCCGGCGAAGTGCAGGCTGGTCTGGCCGTTGCCGCCGGCGAGGTCGTTGCGCCAGTAGAACGTCGTCCCGCGGGCGATCGCGGGGGTGTCCCCGCCGCTGCCGTCCCAGTTGCCCACCAGCGGCACGTCGTTGGCGCGCCCGAAGTTCACCGGCGTGGCACCGCCGGCCACCAGCGTGGTAGCGAGGTAGAAGCGCCCCGCCCGCCACACGCCCACGGTGTCGGAGCCGGAGCCGTTCCAGTCCCCGGCCAGCGCGGTGTCGGTGCTGCGCCCGAAGCCGAAGCTGACCTGCGCCCCACCGCTGCCCGGCGTCGTCCGCAGGTACCACCGGTTGCCCCGCACCACCCCGATGCCCTGGGTGGAACCGTTCCAGGATCCGGCCACCGGCCGGTCCCCGCCCGCCCGAAGGTGAACGTCACGTCGGCGGCCCCGCCGGTCAGGGTGTTGCGCAGGTACCAGCGGTTGCCGGCGAACAGCCCGATGGAGTCCTTGCCGTCACCGTTCCAGTCGCCCACCACCGCGGTGGCGCCGGCGAACCCGTACCGGTAGCGGACGGTCTGACCGTTGCCCAGCCGCAGCGTGACGATCGCCGTGCCGCGGTCGTACCAGCCGACGTCCGTGGTGCCGTCGCCGTCCCAGTCGCCGGACAGCGCCTGGACGTTCGGGCCGAGGGTCCCGGCCACCGCCTGGGTGCTGGCCTGCGGCCAGGACACGGCGATCCCCGCCGAGCGGAGGTTGAGCAGGTAGCGGACCTGGGACCCGGTGAAGTACTCCGTCCGGGTGGTGCCGCCCTGCACCCCGGTGACCTTCAGCCCGGCGTTGCGGGCCGCGCTCCCGGGCGCCCCGATGCTCACCGCGGAGACCGACGTGAAGCCGAGCCGGCGGGCGAATTCGGACGGGGTGAACGTGACCGCCCACGACCGGTTGGGGTTGTCGGAGGCCAGGTCCCAGCGGCTGTCGTCCACGCCGGTGAGGTAGCCGTAGCCGCCCTGCGCGCCGTACACGTAGGCCCGGCTCTCGGAGTGCCCCCCGTCGGAGGAGGCGTACATCGCCGAGATGACCCGCCCGGCGGAGTCGACGACCACCTCCGAGTCGGTCGCGTTCACCGCGGCCTTCCAGCCGCCGCCGTGCGCGCGGGTCCAGGCCGCGTCCTGGTCCTCACGGGTGGCACCGCCGTACACCTGGGCGGCGGTGGTGGTGCCGATCGAGTAGGCGGACGGGTGCGACCCGGACACGGAGCTGAGGTAGGTCCGCGCCGCGTCGGCCTGCGCCCGCAGCGCCTCGGAGGGCCAGCTCACCGGCACCTCGGCCAGCCCCCACAGGTACTTGGTCACCGAGTTGCCGTGGCTGTCGGTGCTGATCACCTCCTGCACGGCCTCCCCCGCCTGGCTGCGCTGGAAGCGGGCGACCCCCCAGCGCACCCTCAGGTCGAGCGCCGGGGAGCTGCTGCGCAGCCGCACGGTCACCCCGACGTGCTGGGCCGAGAGCCAGCCCGGCGAGGCGGCCCACACCCGCACGGTGCCGGTGGTGTCGAGCACCGCCGCACCGAGCACGTTGTTGCGGGTCTGCCCCTTGACCCTCCAGGTCTGCCCCCGCGGCTGCACCACGGAGGTCGCCCCCGGCGCCGACCAGGTGACGGTGCCGTCCTCGGCCGTCACCTGGGTGTCCGAGGCCCCCTTGAGCAGCGACAGCTGCACCGGCGCGGTCATCGTGGACCGCACCAGGTGGGTGCCCTGGTAGTAGGTGGCAAGGATCTGCGCGTGGGTGCAGCCGAGCCGGGCGGCACCCTCGGCGCCGTACTGGCTCATCCCCAGCGAGTGCCCCCACCCGTTGCCCTGCACCACGATCCCGGACCCCGACGCGGAGGCCGCGGGAATGCGCGCCCCCCCGGGCGCCGGGCACGAGGCGGCCCGCGCCGGTGAGGCCACCAGCGCGGCGCCGCCCGCCGCGACCGCGGTCAGCGCGCCGGCGGCGAGCAGCGGAACGGTGAGAGCGGCACGGACCTTGAGGCCCGAACCCGACGTGGGAGCTGAACCCGACGTGGGACCTGAACCCAGCGTGGGAGCTGAACCCGACGTGGGGCCTGAACCCGGCGTGGGAGCTGAACGACGTGCAGGACCTGAACGAAAGTGGGGTCCGGAACGATGGAATCGCATCTGAAGCTGCTCCCCGGGCGGCTCGACGTCGCGGCGCCGGGAGTGCCCGCAGTCCGGTCCTCCCGACGGGGACGGGAGCCGGACAAGGCCCCCGCCTCAAGCGGAAGCATCGGCGGGTGGGGTGGCGACTTGAGCGCGGTCACAGCTGCTCCACCGATCGGCAGGCAGCCGTTCGGTCCAGCCGGCGCGAGGCCGTCACCGAGGGCTCGCAGGGAGGTCGTGAAGATCCCTACCGGGCAGGGCTTTCCGGGTGAGCGGCGGCCACCGCCGTGATCGCCTCGGCCAGCGCGGCATCCCAGCGCCGCAGCGGGGGCACCCCGGCGCGCGCCCAGCCGCGGTGCCCGAGCACCGAGTACGCCGGGCGCGGCGCGGGCCGGACGAAGGCGGTCGGAGGTGGTGGGGCGGACCCGGTCCGGGTCGGCGCCGAGCAGCTCGAAGACCGCCCGGGCCAGCCCGTACCAGGTGGTCTCGCCCGCCGCCGGTGCCGTGGTAGATCCCGGCCGGGGCGTCGGCGTCGGCGAGCGCGACCGCGGCCGCGGCGAGGTCGCGCGACCAGGTCGGCTGCCCGTGCTGGTCGTCGACCACGTCGACGGTGTCGCGCTCACCCTCCAGCCGGGCCATGGTCGTACGAAGTTCGGCCCGTGCGCCCCGTACAGCCAGGCGGTGCGCACGATCCAGTAGCCGGTCCGGGCAGTTCGGCACGCACCGCCCGCTCCCCGGCCAGCCTTGGTCCGGCCGTAGGCCGTGCGCGGGGCGGTGGCGCGTCCTCGGCGTAGGGGGCGGTGGCATCGCCGGCGAAGACGTAGTCGGTGGACACGTGCACCAGCCGGGCGCCGGTGGCCGCGCAGGCCGCTGGCCAGGTGGGCCGGCCCGGCCGCGTTCACCGCGAACGCCTCGCCCTCGTGGGCCTCGGCGGCGTCGACCTGCGGTCCATGCGGCGCAGTTGACCACCACGTCGTGCCCGGCGCACCGCGGCGCCGACCGCGGCCGGGTCGGTGAGTCCAGGTCCGGCGCGCTCCAGCGGCCGTCACCTCCGGGTCGGCCCGCGGCGGCGAGCGCGGCCAGCACGTCGCTGCCGAGCATCCCGCCCGCCCCGGTGACCAGCCAGCGGTCCGGGCGGCCATCGGTCAGCCACAGCGCGGCCGCTGCTTGAGCGGCTCCCACCAGGCGCGGTTGTCGCGGTACCAGCGGACGGTGTCGGCCAGCCCCTGCTCGAACGGCACCTGCGGGGCGTAGCCGAGCTCGGCGGAGATCTTGGTGATGTCGACCGAGTAGCGCCGGTCGTGGCCCTTGCGGTCGGTGACCTGGACGACCCGGGACCAGTCGGCGCCGGTGGCGGCCAGCAGCCGCTCGGTGAGCTCACGGTTGGTCAGCTCGGTGCCGCCGCCGATGTTGTAGATCTCCCCGGCGCGCCCGCCCTCCAGCACCAGCTGGATGCCGCGGCAGTGGTCGTCGACGTGCAGCCAGTCGCGGACGTTCAGCCCGTCGCCGTAGAGCGGCACGGTGGCGCCGTCGATCAGGTTGGTGACGAACAGCGGGATGACCTTCTCCGGGAACTGGTAGGGCCCGTAGTTGTTGGAGCAGCGCGTCACCGACACGTTCAGGCCGTGGGTGCGGGCGTAGGCGCGGGCGATGAGGTCGCTGCCGGCCTTGCTCGCCGAGTACGGCGAGTTCGGCTCCAGCGGGTGCGTCTCGGGCCACGACCCGGTCTGGATCGAGCCGTAGACCTCGTCGGTGGACACGTGCACGAACCGCCCCACGTGGTGCTTCAGCGCGGCGTCGAGCAGCGTCTGGGTGCCGACCACGTTGGTCATCACGAACGGCCGGGCCCCGCCGATCGAGCGGTCGACGTGGGTCTCGGCGGCGAAGTGGACGACGGCGTCGGTGCCGGCCATCAACCCGTCCACCAGATCGGTGTCGATGATGTCGCCGTGCACGAACTCCAACCGCGGCGACTGCCGGACCGGCTCGAGGTTGGCCAGGTTCCCCGCGTACGTCAGCTTGTCGAGCACCACCACGTCGGCGTCCGCCAGCGCGGGGTACCCCCCCGACAGCAGGGTGCGGACGTAGTGGGAGCCGATGAACCCGGCCCCTCCGGTGACGAGGACCTTCACCCCTGGAACTCCTGTCGGTCGCGGGCCTGACGGCGGCGCCCACCGCCGACGCACGAATCTACCGGAGCCAGCGGCCACGCCCGGGCCGAGCGCCCGGGCCGGCCGCCCGGGCGCCGGTTCAGCGGGTGTAGCCGACGACGTCCACGCTGACCCAGCGCCCGCCGGACTCGATCCACATCGTGATCGCGCCGCCGCTACCGACCGGGACCAGCGCGAGGTTGGAGTGCGGGTCGGCCACCCCCACCCGCAGGTCGCCCCGCGGGGGGTGCGCCGAGCCCGCCGGGTAGGCGGTGAACGCGGTCGCCGTGCCCCCCTCGGCGGCGGTGAGGCTCACCAGCACGGCGGAGGCGTCGGCGGGCACCCCGGTGCTCCCGCCGGTGACCCGCACGTTCCGCGGATGGCCCGCGGTGAGCGGGATCCTCGCCACCCGGGTGGCGGGGACGGCGGTGAGCAGTTGGGTGGCCCGCGCGTCGCTCGTCCAGACCCCCACCACGTCCACCCGCAGGTACACCGAGGCACCGCTGTTCCCGATCGGCGCGATCCGCCCCCCGGTCACCGGGAGCACGGCCAGCGCCACGTCGTTGACCGACCGCCGGTAGTTCACCACCGAGCTGGTGGCGGACCCGCGGGGCGTCCACAGGTAGCCGTCCCCGCTGGGCCCGAGCACGGTGACCTGGGCGACCACCGCGCTGACCTGCGCCGCCGGGACCCCGCCCAGGGTGGGCAGCGGCACCGAGACGCTCCCGCCGCCGGCGAGCCGGCCGACGGTGGAGCGGGAGTCGTAGACCATCGCCGTGGTCACCGGCAGGAAGTGGGAGGCCCCGGACGTCGCGGTGTAGCCGACCACGTCGGCGACGAGGTTGGACACCCCCGCCGAGCCGCCGATGCTCACCGCGCCCCCGGCCCCGACGGGCACGACGACGGTGACCGCGCGCTGCCCCCGCGCGGGCAGGTCGAGGTTGGAGGTGGCCGGACGGGTGGTCCCGGTGGGCCACACCACGAGATCGGCGCTCGAGCTGGGGCACAGCGAGCTCAGGCTGAGGACGACGGCGGCCACACCGGTGGCCGGGACGCCGCCGCGTCCGAGCACGGGAAGGTCCACCCGGCCGCCGGGGCCGAGCGGGAGCACCGACCCGGAGCGGGTGTCGAGCACCCGCGCGGGGGTGACCGGGACGTAGCTGCCGTCGCCGGTGCTGGCGCTGCCGGTGGGTGCCGCCGCCGGCGCCGGCGGGGTGATCGTGTAGGTGCCCGACCAGGGCCGGGCCGGGCCGAGCCCGGAGCTGCTGTCGATGCGCAGGTCGTACGGCCCGGGGCGGGCCGGGGTGCTGCCGACCTTGGCGTTCCAGCCGACCTTGATGCCCGCCCGGCCGGTGGTCCGGCCGCTGCGGCTGGCCACGGTCCGTCCGGTGCAGTCCGTCACGGTCATCGTGTACGTCTGCGCGGTCAGGGTTGCCCCGCTGATGTTCGTCCCGGCGGCTCCCATCGCGGCCGTCGTCGGGGCGAGCACCGGGTTGGTGATCGCCGCCTGCATGTAGCGGGCCACGGCGGAGCGGATGGTTCTCAGCGCCGGGTACAGGTGGGCGCCGGGGCAGGCGGTGTAGTCGACGTCACGATGTCCCATCACCACCGGCAGCCGCACCGCGGTGCCCTCCCGCCAGCGGGCGGCGCTGTAGGCCCCGGCGGTGAGCACGGTGGTGCCCAGCGGGTCGCGGTGGTTGAGGTCGAGCTTCCAGGCGAACAGCCGCTCGATGGCGGTGAGCATCGCTGAGGTCGGGCTCGCCGTCTCGTAGTTGCCGATCGCCGCCACCCCGAAGGTGTTGGTGTTGAACCCCCCGGCGTGCGCCCCCATCACCGCGCGGGTGACCCCCCCGGCGCGCCCCTCCCAGATCCGCCCGAACCTGTCGACGAGGAAGTTGTAGCCGATGTCGTTCCAGCCCAGGCTGAGGTGGTAGGCGTAGTCGGCCCGGATCATCCTCGGGACCTGCGCCGCGGAGTAGTTGTTGGTGTCCGTGGTGTGGTGCAGCACGCCGGCCTGGACGGTGCTCATGTACGTCGGCCCGGCTTTGACCTTGCTCTCGTCGGCCCCCCACGCCGCGCGTGAGTAGATCTTCGGCTGGCCGGCGGCCGCCGCCGCGGTTCCCGGCGGCTGGGTGCCCACCTGCGCGTCGTAGGCGGAGCTGCCCGGGTCGATCAGTTCCAGCTTCAGCCCGGTCGGGGTGGGTCCGGTGAGCGAGTCGACCCGCACCTGGACACCGTCGCTGGGGCCCACCCACAGCGGCTGGGTCCCGGCCCGCTGGGCGCCGCGCGCGGTGGGATCACCGGCCGCACCGCCCTCGTCGGCGTCGAGGCTCTGCCAGTCCGACCAGCCCCCCGCGGAGTGGGTGCGCACCAGCACGGTGACCTGCTGGGTGGCGCCGTGCGCGGGCAGGTTCCAGCTGACGCCCACGGACTCGAAGCTCGCCGTGTGCCGTTGCGCGCTCAGCGCCCGCAGCCGCTGGCTGCCGAGGCTGGCGCGCGACCCGCGCCGGGTGGGCGAGCGGCGGGTGGCCCGTTGGGCGCCCGCCGCGGCGGAGGCCGCCACCCGGCCGTCGTCCCCGGCGGCCAGGGCCTGCGGGTCGATCCCGCCCAGCGGGAGGGTGGACAGCGCCGCCCGCACCGGCTTCGGCCGCGCCATCGGGGCCTGCACGGTCGGCAGCATGGTGACGACCGGCAGCGCCAGCGCCGAGAGGATCAGGACGGTGGGCAGTCTGCGCATGCGATCCCTCGGTCACTGGCCCCCCGGCCCCGGCCGGGGGGTTGGTTTCGGTCGATTCGGTGCGTTCGGTCCGGTTCGTCCTGCTGCTCGGCCCCGGCGGCCGCGCCGATCCGGGGGACCACCACGGCGACCAATCAGGCACGCTACGTCATCAGGAGATCGCAGGGCGCTATTTCCGGGCAGGTTCGGCGTGGCCCCGCGGCAACGCGCGGGCGGCGGCGCGCACCGCGCCGGCAGCGGTGGGTAGATTCGCGGTGGCACGATCGCTGACGCAGGGCGGAGCGCGACTGACATGGACAAGGTGGTCTCCAGCGCGGCGCAGGCCGTGGCCGACATCCCCGCGGGCGCCTCGCTCGCGGTGGGCGGCTTCGGACTGTGCGGCATCCCCAGCGCGCTCATCCAGGCGCTGATCGACTCAGGGGCCGGCGACCTGCGGGCGGTGTCGAACAACTGCGGCGTCGACGGGTGGGGGCTCGGCCTGCTGCTGGCGGCCCGGCGGATCTCCCGGATGACCTCCAGCTACGTCGGGGAGAACAAGGAGTTCGAGCGGCAGTACCTGGCCGGCGAGCTCGAGGTGGAGCTGGTACCCCAGGGCAGCCTCGCCGAGCGGCTGCGCGCCGGCGGCGTCGGCATCCCCGCCTTCTACACCGCGACCGGCGTCGGCACCCAGGTGGCCGACGGCGGGCTGCCGCTGCGCTACGCCGCCGACGGCTCGGTCGCGCTGGCCAGCCCGCCGAAGGAGACCCGCCAGCTCGAGGTGGACGGGCAGCTGCGCACCTTCGTCCTGGAGCAGGCCATCCGCTGCGACTTCGCCCTGGTCCGGGCGGCGCGCGGCGACCGGCACGGCAATCTCGTGTTCCACTCCAGCGCCCGCAACTTCAACCCGCTGTGCGCCATGGCGGGGCGGATCACCATCGCCGAGGTGGAGGAGCTGGTGGACCCCGGCCAGCTCGACCCCGACGACATCCACCTGCCCGGCGTGTTCGTCCAGCGGGTGGTGGCACTGACCCCCGAGCAGGCCGCCGAGAAGCGGATCGAGAAGCTCACCGTCCGCCCGAAGGAGGCCTGATCATGGCGCTCACCCGTGCCGAGATGGCCGCGCGGGCCGCCCGCGAGCTGGTCGACGGCTCGTACGTCAACCTCGGGATCGGCCTGCCCACCCTGGTCCCCAACTACCTGCCCGCCGGGGTGCACGTCGTGCTGCAGTCCGAGAACGGGATCCTCGGCGTCGGCCCCTACCCGCTCGAGGGCGCGGCCGACCCCGACCTGATCAACGCCGGCAAGGAGACGGTCACGCTGCTTCCCGGCGCCGCCTTCTTCGACTCCGCGATGAGCTTCGGGATGATCCGCGGCGGGAAGATCGACGCCGCCGTCCTCGGTGCCATGCAGGTCTCGGCGACCGGGGACATCGCCAACTGGATGATCCCCGGGAAGATGGTCAAGGGCATGGGCGGCGCGATGGACCTCGTCCACGGTGCGCGCCAGGTGATCGTGCTGATGGAGCACGTCGCCCGCGACGGTTCGGCGAAGATCCTGCCGGCGTGCACGCTGCCGCTGACCGGCCGGGGCGTGGTGGACCGGATCATCACCGACCTCGCCGTGATCGACGTCACGCCCGACGGGCTCGTTCTGCGCGAGACCGCCCCCGGGGTGTCCGTCGCCGACGTGCTCTCCGCCACCGCTGCCCCGCTCGCAGTCCCGGCGAGCGGGACCGCCCGGTGAGCCCGACCCTGTGCCCGTGCTGCCCCGGCTGGCAGGCGCAGCTGCGCACCGACAGCGCCGGTAGGGCCAGGGCCTGCCCGACCTGCGGGAGCCTCGAGCGGCACCGGGTGCTGGCGCTGCTGCTGCCGGCCCTGGCCGGGTTCGTCGGTGCCGACACCCCCGACCGGCTGGTGGTGGACGTCGCCCCGAGCCGCGCGGTGGACCGCGTCCTGGACCGGCTGCCGCCGTCCCGGCGGGTGCGGATGGACTTCGACCCCGCCGCCGACGGGCGCGAGGTGGATCTGCGGGCCTCGGTAACGGCGATGCCGTTCGCGGACCGCTCCGTCAACCTGCTGGTGTGCTCGCACGTGCTCGAGCACGTGCCGGACGACGCCGCCGCCATGGCCGAGATCGCCCGCGTGCTCGCCACCGGGGGGATCGGCCTGGTCGCCGTCCCGCTGCGCCGCGGGCCCACCGACGAGGACCCGGACACCACGCCGCAGGAGCGGCTCGCCCGTTTCGGGCAGGCCGACCACGTCCGCTACTACGGGGACGACTTCGACGACCGGCTGCAGGGCGCCGGGCTGCAGACCCGGTCGCTGACCTCGGCCGACCTGCTGCCGCCATGGCTGCTCGAGCTGATGCGGCTGGTCCCCGAGGAGAGGTTCCACCTGGTCGCGACGGCGGGCACCCGGATGCCGACCCTGCCCGAGCTGACACCCCTGGTCTTCGGCGTGCTGGGCACGTACCTGGCCGAGTCGGGGGGCGGCGCGGAGACGCTGCGCAGCGCGCGGGCCGAGTCCCAGCGCTGGCAGGCTGCGGCGGTGCGCTGGGAGGAGCGCTACATCCGGCTGCGCGAGCGGCGCGCAGTGCGGGCCATCTCGGCCGTGGACCGCATCCGCAACCGGGCCCGCGCGCTGCTGCGACGCGAGGGCTGAGCTCCGGGGCGGGCCCTCAGCGCCGGGCCCGCAGCTCGACAGCGGCCTCGAGCAGGCGGGCCGCCCGGGCGGCGAAGGAGTGCCGCCGGGCGACCTCGCCGGCAAGCTCGACCCGGCGCTGCTCGGGCGGGAAGGCCGCCGCACCCGCCCGCACCAGCTCCAGCAGCTCCGCGTCGGTGCGGAACGTGCGCGCCAGGCCGCCGAACAGCTCCTCCACCCCGGCGACCTCGTCGCTGACCACCCGCGCCGCACAGGCGGTGGCGTCGAACAGCCGGTTGGAGACGAACCCCTGGGCGCGCATCTGCTCCCAGTGGTCGTTGAGCACGATCCCGGCGCCCCGATACAGCGCCGGCACCTGCTCGTTCGGGACGTGCTCGGCGCGCACCACCCCCGCGCCGAGGAACTCCGTCCAGCGCCCGCCGTACACGCCGACATCGACCCCGGCCTCCAGCAGGGTGCGCACCACGGGGCGGTACACGCCCCGGGAGTTGCCCACGAACAGCACGGCGTCGCCCACGTCCGGCGGGCCGGCCCCGGGCCGGAACCTGGCCGGGTCGGTGGCCTGCAGCAGCGGCTCCACCGCGCCGCCGGAGGCATCCCGCAGCTGCGGCCCGACGCCGTCCCGCCCCCAGGTCAGGCTGGCGGCGAAGACCCGGTCGTACCCGGCGGCCTCCTCCTCCCCGACGGCCTCGGGGTGGCTGATCACCCACAGCAGCCGCAGCTGGTCGGGTGCGTCGGGCCGAGGTGGCACCGGGCTGAGCCCGCGGATGGTGAGCACGACGTCGTCCAGCCGCCCGGTGGGCCGCAGCAGGGCGTCCCGGTGGTCCACGGCCGCGTCCTGACCGAGCCGCTCCAGCGCCGCCGCCAGGGCCCGGGCGAAGTGCAGGTCACCCCAGCGCAGCGCCTCGGGCCCGGTGGGGGCGGAGATCTTCAGCGCCCAGCGCAGCCGGGGCACCGACCGACCGCCCGGGAGCCGGACCGCCGGCCGGTCGGTGCGGGCCAGCAGCGGTGCCGGCACGGCGGGCACCGCCCGCGCCGGCGCCGCCGCGGGCGGCTGCCATCCGGTGACGCGCAGGCCGGCGGCCTGCCAGACCGCGTCGGCCCGGTCCGGGGGGCGCACCGTCGCGGCCCGCTCGGCCCAGCGCTGCGCGAACAGCCGCCGGTCCGCTGCCTCGCCGGCCGCTGCCTCGGCTGCGGCGCCGTCGGGTCGCCAGGCCAGCGTGGAGGTGAGAACGGACACGCCCGCGGCCGGGTCGGGCCCGGCGAGCCGCATCGCCAGGTCGGCCAGCGCCCAGCCGGTCCGGTAGGCGGGGTCGAGGCCGTCGACGGCGAGCAGGCGCTCGGCCCGCAGCACCGCCACCTCCCGCGGCGGCACCGCGACCCGCAGCAGCTCCCCCGACCGGCGCGCGTCGTCGACCGGCAACCCGGAGAGCAGCTCGGCGGGCAGCGCGTGCACCCCGGTGAACCGGCCGCCCGCGCTGCGCAGGGTGCCGTCAGCACCGAGCACCGGCGGCGCGGCCAGCGCGGTCGCGGCCCCGAGCTCGGCGGCCAGCGCCGTCCAGCCCGGCCACAGCCGCACGCCTTCCTGCAGCAGCGCCACCGTCGCCCCCGACGAGGCCTGCAGCGCCCGGCGGATCCCCTCCCCCGCCGGCTGCCCGGCCGCCGCGGGCAGCACCAGCACCCGGCGGTCCAGCAGCGGCAGGCAGCCGAGCAGCACCCTGCCGGCCCGCGGCACCTGCCCGCCGACCACCAGCACGACCTGCACCACCGGCGGCCCGGCACCCGCCCCGTCCAGGACCGAGCGCACCGTCGCCCAGGCGCCGGCCCAGCGCGGGCCGGTCACCAGCAGCGCGCTGACCAGGCCCTCCACCCGATCCGGGGGCTCAGCCGGTTCCGGCGGCGCTGGCGCGGCGCTGCCGCCGCCCGGGCCGGCCTCCGCCGCCGCGAGCAGGGCCGCGCGCGCGGCGGCGTAGGTCGGGCCGGCAGCCCCGCCGGGCGGCTGCGCCCAGTCCGGCAGCGGCAGCGGCGTGTCCGCCCGCGCCGTGGCGACGAAGTGACCGAACCAGCCCCAGCGGTGGGTCCCGGCGGCGGGATGCGCGGCGAGCCAGCGGGCCGGGTCGCACAGCGGGTGGCTGGAGGCCGACCGGCGGGGCCGGGAACGCAGCAACCGGTCCAGCGGGTCGGTCCCCGGCTCGTCGTCCCCCCGCGGAAAGGCCCACTCGGCCTCGAAGAAGGGGTGCGGCGACAGCCCTGCGGCCCGGCCCCGCCACACGTAGTGCGCCGCCGCCAGCGCCGTCGCGACGCTCCCCGCCCGCAGCTGACCAGGGGCGCCCCGCTGCGCCCGGTACCACTGCACGTCGAAGGCTCCGGCGCGCACGATCACCGACAGAACGGACCCGCCGCGCGGCGCGCACCAGCGGCGCGGTGATCACGCTCCGGCGCAGCAGGGCCTTGGCCGTCGACGCCCAGCTCACCCGCCGGAGCCTACGCGAGGGCCTGGCGGCCCTCCGCGGAACCGCCCGGGGACCTCGTCGTTTCGGGCCCGGCGGCGCCCCCGTGCCACAATGCCCAGTCGAAACCGGTGACGCCTCGCCGCCGGAGGGGAAGGGTTGAATTCGTTGTCCGTCGACCTGGTAGTGATTGGGCTCGGCTACGTGGGGTTGCCGTTGGCCCAGGAGGCCTGCCGTAGCGGTTTGTCGGTGGTGGGCCTGGACCGTAGTGCCGCCGTGATCGAGGGGCTGGGCGCGGGGCGCTCGCACGTGGATGACCTGTCCGACGCCGACGTCGCGGCGATGGCGGCCGCGGGTTTCCGGGCCACGGCCGATCCCGCGGTGATCGCGACCGCCGACACGGTGGTGATCTGCGTGCCGACCCCACTGGCCGAGGACGGCGGCCCCGATCTGGGGGCGGTGCTGTCGGCGACGGATTCGGTGGCGGCGCACCTGCGGGCGGGCACGCTGGTGGTGCTGGAGTCGACGACCTACCCGGGAACCACCGATGAGCTGCTGCGGCCGCGGCTGGAGGCCGGCGGGCTGCAGGTGGGGCGGGATGTCTTCCTCGCCTTCTCCCCGGAGCGGATCGACCCGGGCAACGCCCGGTTCGGGTTCCGCAACACCCCGAAGGTGGTCGGCGGGGTGACGCCGGAGTGCACGCGACGGGCTGCCGCTTTCTACGGCCGGATCGTGGACACCGTGGTGACCGCACGGGGCACCCGCGAGGCCGAGATGGCCAAGCTGCTGGAGAACACCTACCGGCACGTCAACATCGCGCTGGTCAACGAGATGCTGCGGTTCTGCCACGAGCTCGACATCGACCTGTGGGACGTGATCCGCTGCGCGTCCAGCAAGCCGTTCGGGTTCCAGCCGTTCTACCCCGGTCCGGGGGTGGGCGGGCACTGCATCCCGATCGACCCGAACTACCTGTCCTACCGGGTGCAGGCGCAGCTGGGCTACCCGTTCCGGTTCGTGGAGCTCGCGCAGGAGATCAACGCGGGGATGCCCGCCTACGTGGCGCGCCGGGTGCAGGACCTGCTCAACGACCGCGGCCGGGCGCTGAAGGGTGCCGGCGTGCTGCTGCTCGGGGTGACCTACAAGCCGGACATCTCCGACCAGCGGGAGTCCCCGGCGGTGCCGGTGGCGGAGAAGCTGCGCTCCCACGGGGCCGTGGTCAGCTACCACGACCCGCACGTGGCGGCCTGGCGGCTGGGCGGGGAGGAGCTGAAGCGGGTGCCCGACCTGGACGAGGCGCTGGCCGCGGCCGATGTCGTGGTCCTGCTGCAGCGACACGCCTCCTACGACCTGGACGCCGTCACCCGCGGCGCCAAGCTGCTGCTGGACACCCGCGGCCAACTGCCCGACGCCACCCACGTGGAGCACCTGTGACCACGGCACCGGCCGAATCCGCCGCCGCCGCCCTCGCCGGGCGCTGGGAGCTGCGCCGCCTCGGCGGCCGTCCGAAGCTCGGCGCCTATCTGGGCGAGCTGTGGCAGCGGCGGCACTTCGCCCTCGAGCTCGCGCGCTCGCGCTTCCGCGCCGAGAACGAGGCGGACCGGCTGGGCGCGGCCTGGATCGTGCTCCGCCCACTGATCAACGCCGCGGTGTACGGCACCGTGTTCGGGTTCATCCTGGTCTCGCCCAGCCGGCCCAACGACTACCTGCCGTTCCTGGTCTCGGGCGTGTTCGTGTTCCAGTACTTCGCCAGCTCGTTCAACGAGGGGGCGCGGGCGATCGTGGCCAGCATGGGGCTGGTGACGACGCTGCACTTCCCGCGGGCGGTGCTGCCCATCGCGGTGGTCTACCAGAACCTGCTCGGCCAGATCTGGATGATCGGCACGCTGTGCGTCATCGTGGTGGCCAACGGCAACGGGATCCGGCCGAGCTGGCTGCTGGTGGTCCCGGCGATGGCGCTGATGACACTGTTCAACCTCGGCGTGGCGTTCGTCGCCGCCCGGATCACGATCCACCTGCGCGACATCGCGCAGCTCATCCCGTTCGTGACCCGGATGTTCTTCTACCTGTCCGGGATCTTCGTCTCCATGCAGAGCCTGCTGCACGGCCACCCCCGGGCCGAGGCGATCGCCGAGGCCAACCCGGTGTACGTGTACATCACCCTGGTCCGGGTGGGCCTGCTCGGCCCGCAGACGGTGTTCGCCGTCCCGCACAAGACGCACGAGTACTACCCGTACGACATGGGCAGGACGTGGCTGTACGCCCTGGCCTGGGGGGTGGGCCTGCTCGTCGTCGGGTTCCTGTTCTTCTGGCGGGCGGAGGACGAGTACGGCCGTGAGTGAGACCACCTCCGTGAGCGAGACAACCTCGATGACTGGGACGACAACCGTGAGTGACCAGGCTGCCGACGGCGCCTTCGGTGACCGCAAGCCCACCGTCATCGTCGACGACCTGCACATCACCTACCGGGTGTACGCGACCGGCAAGGCGGCGAAGGAGCGGCGCAAGCTGCTCAAGCGCTCCCCCAGCCTGCGCCGCATCCGTGAGGTCCATGCCCTGCGCGGGGTGACCTTCACCGCCTACGAGGGCGAGGCCATCGGGGTGGTCGGGCACAACGGCTCGGGCAAGTCGACGCTGCTGCGGGCGATCGCGGGGCTCGCCCCGCCCGCCGGGGGCGCCATCTGGGCGGACAGCAACCCCACCCTGCTCGGGGTGAACGCGGCGATGGTCAACGAGCTGTCGGGTGAGCGCAACGTCGTGCTCGGCGGACTGGCGCTGGGCATGACCCCCGAGGCGGTCACCGCCAGCTACCAGGACATCGTCGACTTCGCGGACATCGGCGACTTCATCGACCTGCCGATGCGCACGTACTCCTCCGGGATGCAGGCCCGGCTGCGCTTCGCGATCGCCGCGTCGGTCGCCCACCGGGTGCTGCTCATCGACGAGGCGCTGGCGGTCGGGGACAAGGCCTTCGCCCAGCGCAGCGAGGCGCGCATCCGCGAGCTGCGGGGCGAGGCGGGCACCGTCTTCCTGGTCAGCCACGCGCTGCAGACCGTGCTGGACACCTGCAACCGGGCGCTGTGGATCGACCACGGGCTGCTGAAGATGGACGGCCCGGCGGCCGACGTGGTGGCGGCCTACGAGGCGTCGGTCTAGCGGTAGGGCCGGCCGACAGGTGGGTGACGCGCTGGCCGGGCTCCGGGTCCTGGTGGTGACGGTGGTCCACGACCCCGAGGACGCCCGCATCAGGCACCGCGAGCTGGTCTCCCTGCTCGACGCCGGGGCGGTGGTCAGCTACGCCGCGCCCTTCGCGGCCTACGGCCGGGTTCCGCCCGCCGGAGTGCGCGGGCTCGACCTGCCCCGGGCCCGCGGCCGGCACCGGCTGCACGCGGTGCGCGCGGCGCGGCGGCTGATCCGCGCCGAGGCCCCCCGGCAGGACGTCGTCCTCGTCCACGACCCCGAACTGCTGCTCGCCCTCGCCGGCACCCGCGGGCCGGCCCGGGTGTGGGACGTGCACGAGGACACCGCGGCCGCGCTCGGCATGCGCGGCTGGCTGCCCGGGCCGCTGCGGGCCCCCGCGGGGCTCGCGGTGCGCGCGCTGGAGCGCTGGGCCGATCGCCGGGTGCACCTGCTGCTGGCGGAGGACGCCTACCAGGAGCGCTTCGCCCGCCGTCATCCGGTGGTGGCGAACACCGTGCTGGTGCCGGCGGAGCAGCCACCCGCCCCGGGCGGGGAGCGAGTGGTCTACCTCGGCCGGCTGACGGTTCCGCGCGGCGCGCTCGAACTGGTGGAGCTGGGCCGGCTGCTGCGGGGCCGGCTGCGGGTGGAACTGATCGGGCCGGCCGACCCCGACTGCGCCGAGGCGATCGCCCGGGCGCACGCGGCCGGCTGGGTGCACCACCACGGCTTCCTGCCCAACACCCAGGCGCTGGACCTGCTCGCCGGGGCGACGGCGGGGCTCTCGCTGCTGCACGACGAGCCGAACTACGCCCACAGCCGCCCCACCAAGGCGATGGAGTACATGGCCCTCGGGGTGCCGGTGGTGACCACCCCGAACCCGGTGTCCCGGCAACTGCTGGAGCGGTACGGGTGCGGGGTGGTGGTGCCCTTCGCCGATGCCGGGGCGGCAGCGGACGCGCTGCTCGCCCTGCGCGACGACCCGGCCCGCCGCGCCGCGCTCGGTGCCGCCGGGCGCCGCGCGGCGCTCGCCGAACTGGACTGGCACCGGCACGGGGAGGCGTTCGCGGAGCAGTTGGCCGACTGGGCCGCCGCGGCGCGCTGACCGTCCGCTCAGCGGGCCGCAGGACGGTCGGCGGGAGGAGCATCGGCGGGCGGAGCATCGGCGGGGGGAGCGCCGTGCAGCGGGTGGCCCGCCGCCGGGGCGTCCGGCCGCCCCCCGCGGGCCAGTCTGGCCGGGCTGGACAGGAATCCCAGCCCCCACGACAGGTGCATGGTGGCCAGCGCGACCGGCAACAGCAGCCGGGCCCGTACCGGCAGCGCCCGCCCCTCGAGAACCGACCCGAGCAGCACCAGCAGGGCGTAGCCGGCCGGCAGCAGCAGCCCGACGGGCCGGCCCGTCAGCGCCAGCAGCACCCCGGCGAGCACCCCCGACAGCGCCAGCGGCGGGGCCAGATAGCGCAGGTTCACGGTGCCCTCGTGGCGGCGCATCACCACCCGCCGCCACCGCCCGTAGTGGAAGTACTGCCGGGCGAGCGCACGCACCGTGCTGCGGGGCCGGTAGGAGACCCGCAGCGCCGGCTGGAACCAGACCAGCCCGCCGGTGCGACGGATGCGCAGGTTCATCTCCCAGTCCTGGGCGCGCAGAAAGGCCTCGTCGAAGCCACCGACACGCTCCAGTGCGGTGCGGCGGAAGGCACCCAGGTAGACGGTGTCCGCCGGGCCCTCACCGCCGCCGACGTGGAAGGAGGCGTTGCCGACGCCGAGCTTGCTGGTCATCGCGCGGGCGGTGGCCCGCTCGAAGGGGCTGACGCCCTCGGCTGCCATGATCCCGCCGACGTTGTCCGCACCCGTACGGGCCAGCGTCTCCACGGCCGTGGAGACGTAGTCCGCCGGCAGCAGGGCGTGCCCGTCGATCCGGATGACCACCGGCGCGGTGCTCGCGGCGATGGCGGCGTTCAGCCCGGCCGGGGTCGCCCCGCTCGGGCTCGGGTTGCGCACCGACCGGATCCGCGGGTCCTGCGCGGCCAGCGCGGCGACGATCTCGTCGGTGCGGTCCCGGCTGGGCCCGAGCGCGACCACCAGCTCCAGCGGCCCGGCGTAGTCCTGCTCGAGCGCGTGCCGGATCGCCGCAGCCACGTGCCGCTCCTCGTTGAGGACGCAGACGACGAGGCTCACCGGCGGCGAGGAGGTCAGCTCCATGGCGGCCCCAGCCTACGCCGGGCGGGACCGGGCGCAGACCCGGCCGGCGCACCCGGGCGGTGCGCCGCTGTGACCCGGCCCGGCCCCGGCCGGTTCCGGCAATCCCGGACGAGTGGCCGCGGTCCTTGCTATGTTGACTACTGCCAGTAGTTGTCCAACTACTACATGACAGTTGGGAGGGGTCATGGCCGCCACCAGACTCACGCCGGGGTGGCTGCGGCAGGTCGTCTCCCAGGCCGTCGACCCCTGGGTCGCCCGGCGTGCCACCACGCTCGTGCACCACCGCACGGTGTCCGTGCGCCGCGACGACACCCACCGCGACCGCGCCGTCGACCAGCTCCGCTCCACCCTCGTGACGGACCTGCGGGACCGCGCGGCCCGCGCCGACCCCGGTAGCGACGAGGAACTGATCGACACGCTGGTCTCCGCCCGGCTGGACGGGTTGCGGCCGAACTGCGTCCCCGCGCCGCTGCGGGGGCCGCTCAGCCAGGCCTTCACCGCGCTCTGGCAGCCGGACGCGGAGCCGGTCGCCCCACCGGAACCCGTTGTCGAGCGGGCGATCTCCGACCAGTTCCACCGGCTCTACTACCACGTCTCCGACCGCACCTGGAAGGCCACCCACTACCGCGGGGTGACCACCTACAAGTGCCCCACCGACATGTGGATGTACACCGAGCTCGTCGACCGGCTGAAGCCCGCGCTGATCATCGAGACGGGGACGTTCCTGGGCGGCAGCGCGCTGTACTTCGCCGACTGCCTCGACCGGCTCGGCGGCGGGGAGGTCATCACCGTCGACGTCCAGGACACCCTCCCGCACCCCGAACACCCGCGGATCACCTACCTCGCCGGCTCCTCGACGGCCGCGGAGACGATCGACGAGATCAAGCGCCGGCTGCCCGACAGCGGCCACGTGCTGGTGGTGCTCGACTCCGACCACCACCAGGCGCACGTCGCGGCGGAGCTGGCCGCGTACGCGCCGATGGTCACCGTCGGCTCGTACCTGATCGTCGAGGACACCAACGTCAACGGCCACCCGGCCTGGCCCAGTTGGGGGGCGGGGCCCTACGAGGCCGCACAGGAGTTCCTCGCCGGCACCGACGAGTTCGTCGCCGACCCCGCCTGCGAGCGCTACTTCCTCACCCAGAACCCCGGTGGCTTCCTGCTCCGGGTCCACTGAGCATCGGGACCGCCGGCCCGCCCGCCACCGGAGCGCGCCGGCCGACCGGTAGTCTCTGGCCCCGGCAGGGGCCCGCCGGGCCGCCCGCCGTGTGCCGGCCGAGCCCCGAGCGGGAGACAGCGTGCAGATCGAGGCCCTGACCGTCCCGGACGCCTTCGTCGTCACCCCACGCCAGTTCGCCGACGAGCGCGGTGCCTTCATGGAGTGGTACCGCCTCGAGCGGCTGGCCGAGGTGGTGGGGCACCCGTTGCGGCTGGCCCAGGCCAACTGCTCGGTGTCGCGCCGCGGCACGCTGCGCGGCATCCACTTCGCCGACGTTCCCCCGAGCCAGGCCAAGTACGTCTTCTGCGCCCGCGGGGCGGTGCTCGACGTGGTGGTGGACATCAGGGTCGGCTCCCCCGCGTTCGGCCGCTGGGAGGCCGTCACCCTGGACGAGCACGAGCGGCGCGCGGTGTACCTGGCCGAGGGCCTGGGCCACGCCTTCATGGCCCTCACCGACGAGGCCACCGTGGTGTACCTGTGCAGCGAGGGGTACAACCCTGCCGCCGAGCACGGCCTGCACCCGCTCGACCCCGAGCTGGGGATCGCCTGGCCGGAGGGAGTCCAACCGCTGCTCAGCCCGAAGGACGCCGCCGCGCCCTCGCTCGCCGAGGCGCGGCGCGCAGGGCTGTTGCCGGACCACGGAAGCTGCCGACAGCTCTACGCCGCCCTGGGTGCCGGGCCCGCGAGCCGCTGAGCCGCCGCGGTCGGGGTGCGCCGCCACGAGCGAGAACCGGGCCGCCTAGGATCGGGTCCATGAAGCTCGTGGCCACCGTCATGGTGCGGGACGAGGTCGATGTCGTTGCGGCGATGGTGGAGCATCACCTGGCCCAGGGCGTTGACCTGATCATCGCCACGGACAACGGCTCCGTCGACGGCACCACCGAGGTGCTGCAGGCCTACGCCGACCTCGGCGTGCTGGAGCTGCACCACGACCCGGTGCACCGCAAGCAGCAGCACGCCGTGGTCACCACGATGGCCCGGCGGGCGTTCACCGAACACGGCGCCGACTGGGTCCTCAACATCGACGCCGACGAGTTCTGGGTGCCGCTCGACAAGGCCTTGACGCTGCGCACCGCCCTGGAGCACACCCCGACCTCGCTGCAGGCGTTCACCGTCGCGGTGACCAACCTCGTCGGCCCCCCCGCAGTGCGGGGCGCGGGCATCGACCGGCTGGTCTGGCGCGATCTGCGCAGTGAGGAGCAGTTGCGGCAGGTGGGCATCTTCGCCCAGCCGACGCCGAACGCCGTGCACTGCGGCAGCGCGGACGTCACCGTGGCGCAGGGCAACCACTTCGTGTCGTTGGACAGCACCGGCCAGCCGGACGACGCCTACGCCCTGGAGGTGCTGCACCTGCCCTGGCGTTCCTGGGAGCAGCTGGAACGCAAGGTGGTCAACGCCGGCCTCGGGTACGAGGCCAGCCCCGACCTGCGCCCCAGCAAGAACCACCACGGCATGGCCGACTACCGCCGCTACACCGGCGGACGACTGCGCTACACCTACCTGCTCCGCGTCCCCCCCACCGACGAACTCACCGCCGGCCAGACCACCGGCAGCTACCGCCGCGACACCTGGCTACGCGACCACCTGCACGCACTCACCACCCACGCCCACCGCCCCGACCTGCTCGCCGCCACCCTCGACCCCACCACCGACGAACCGATCGACCCCACCGAACACCGCACCGGCATCACCTTCGGCCACATGCTCATGGACCTCGAACACGAACGCGACACCGCCCTCCAACTCGCCGAACACCACCGCCTCGAGGCCCGTGCCCTGCGGCGCAGGCGCCCGGGCCGGGTCCGGCTGCTCGCCGGGCGCGTCGCCCGCCGCCTGGCCCGCACCGGCCGCCGGGTGAGCCTCGCAGCCCCGGGGCCGTCCCCCGCCCCGGACCACGACCGCCTCGCAACGATGGAAGCAGAGCGCACATGAATCGCTGCGTTCTGTTACCGAACTGAGGTCGGGCCGCCTAGGATCGGGTCCATGAAGCTCGTGGCCACCGTCATGGTGCGGGACGAGGTCGATGTCGTTGCGGCGATGGTGGAGCATCACCTGGCCCAGGGCGTTGACCTGATCATCGCCACGGACAACGGCTCCGTCGACGGCACCACCGAGGTGCTGCAGGCCTACGCCGACCTCGGCGTGCTGGAGCTGCACCACGACCCGGTGCACCGCAAGCAGCAGCACGCCGTGGTCACCACGATGGCCCGGCGGGCGTTCACCGAACACGGCGCCGACTGGGTCCTCAACATCGACGCCGACGAGTTCTGGGTGCCGCTCGACAAGGCCTTGACGCTGCGCACCGCCCTGGAGCACACCCCGACCTCGCTGCAGGCGTTCACCGTCGCGGTGACCAACCTCGTCGGCCCCCCCGCAGTGCGGGGCGCGGGCATCGACCGGCTGGTCTGGCGCGATCTGCGCAGTGAGGAGCAGTTGCGGCAGGTGGGCATCTTCGCCCAGCCGACGCCGAACGCCGTGCACTGCGGCAGCGCGGACGTCACCGTGGCGCAGGGCAACCACTTCGTGTCGTTGGACAGCACCGGCCAGCCGGACGACGCCTACGCCCTGGAGGTGCTGCACCTGCCCTGGCGTTCCTGGGAGCAGCTGGAACGCAAGGTGGTCAACGCCGGCCTCGGGTACGAGGCCAGCCCCGACCTGCGCCCCAGCAAGAACCACCACGGCATGGCCGACTACCGCCGCTACACCGGCGGACGACTGCGCTACACCTACCTGCTCCGCGTCCCCCCCACCGACGAACTCACCGCCGGCCAGACCACCGGCAGCTACCGCCGCGACACCTGGCTACGCGACCACCTGCACGCACTCACCACCCACGCCCACCGCCCCGACCTGCTCGCCGCCACCCTCGACCCCACCACCGACGAACCGATCGACCCCACCGAACACCGCACCGGCATCACCTTCGGCCACATGCTCATGGACCTCGAACACGAACGCGACACCGCCCTCCAACTCGCCGAACACCACCGCCTCGAGGCCCGGCGGATCGGCAAGGAGTTCGCGCGGGCCCGGGCCGTCTACGGCCGGCGGTTGAGCGCGCGGGTCCGGCGCCGGGCCGCCCGCCTCGCGCAGGCCGTCCACCTTCGATCTCGCAACCCCGGCGAGGGTGTCGCCGCCCCCGCCCCAGCCCCCGCCCCAGCCCCCGCCCCAGCCCCAGCCCCAGCCCCAGCCCCGGCGGCCACGTCGCACGCCGGCCCCGCGGGCACCGACACGGGCGCAGCGCGACTGGTCACCGTGCCTGCCGACGGCGAGGCCGCAAGGCTCACGGTGCCCCGCCGGTAGCGAGACTGGCCGATCGGGCCGGTAGCGAGGCTGGCCGATCGGGCCGGTCAGTCGCGCGTCGCGGAAGGAACCCAGCCGGCGCACTCCCGCACCTGCAGGGCGGCGTCGAGCAAGGTCCTGGCCCGCACGTCGAAGGAGTGATCGCGGCATACCTGCTCGGCGATCCGGCGTCGGTCCTCGCCGCCCGGGAACGCCCGCATCCCGGCGGGGCCGCACAACCGGACCAGCTCCTGCACCGACCGGTACTCCTGCACGGCGCCGCCGAAGAGCACCTCCATCCCGGGGATCGGTCCACTCACCACGCGGGCACCGCAGGCGACGGCGTCGAAGACCTGCCCGGACGGGAAGTCGGCGCGACCGGGGCCCTCCCCCGGCGCGCACAGCACGACACCTGCTGACGCGTACGACGCGGCGAGCTCCCCGTCCGTCACCGACGCCCCCTTCAGGCGCTCGCCCAGACCGAACCCCTCCCAACCAGCCCCGTACACCGACAGGTCGAGGCCCGCGGTCATCACCTCCCGCACGAGCGTCCGCGAGGTGTCGGAAGACTCGCCCACGAACAGCACCGCCGCCCCCTCCCCGGGTGCGTCGGGTCCCGGGTCCCCCCGCCCGGGACCGAACCGCCCGGGATCGGTCGCCGGCAGGAGCGGGCGGACCTCCAGGCCGGCCTGCTCGGACATCGACGCCGACCAGGCGGTGCCGGCGGCGAAGGCCGCGTCGTAGCGACCCACCTCGCCCGCAGAGACCAGTTCGGGATGGCTGAGCACCCACAGCAGGTTCACCCGACCGGGGTGGACGGGGCACTCCTGCGCACCTCGCAGGCCCACCACCACGTCGTCCAGGTAGGCGGTGCGCCGCTCGTGGGCCTCGCGACGGTCGACACTCGCGTCCTGGCCGAGGCGCTCGAGGGCGCCCGCCAGGGCAGCGGCGAAGCGCATGTCCTGGTGGGAGTCCCCCGCCCGCCCCGCGGGCGCGGCGATCTTCAGCGCCCAGCGCAACGACGGGAGCCCCGCTGCCGGGCCCGCCGGAACGGTGCGGGGCGGGCGGACGAGCACCGGCCGGGGGCGGCGCGGCTGCCCCGGTGCGCCGGGCGCGGGACCGGGATCCAGGTGGGCGATGCGCAGGCCCAGCCGGTCGAACACCTCCAGTTCGGGGCCCGGGAGCCGGCCCCGCCAGCGGTCCTGCCACAGGGCGCGGTTGGCCTGGACGCCGTCCTCGCGCGGCCGGGCCGCGCCCGGGTGCCGGGTGACCACCGAGTCCGGCGCCACGGCAAAGGCGCCGCCCTGCTCCGCGACCGCGCGCAGGCACAGGTCGACGTCCTCGAACCCCTCGACGAACAGGGGGTCGAGACCACGCAGCGCCACCACGTCCGTGGCCCGCATCGCCAACGCCGCACCGGTGACCGCGCTGAGCCGCAGTTGCCCCGCCCGGTGGACGTCCTCGGGGGCGTGACCGGACAGCAGGGCCACCGGGGGCAGCTCCCCGCCGAGGAACACGGTCCCTGCGCAGTCCACGGTGCCGTCGGGACCCAGCAGCAGGGGCTGTGCCCCGCGAACCGCCGGATCGGCGAGCGGCGCGAGCAACGGCGCCAACCAGCCCGGCGACACCTCGACGTCGTTGCTCAGGAACACCACCGTGGACCCCGTCGAGGCCCCGAACGCCTGGTTGAAACCCACCGCGGAGAAGAGATTCCGCGGCGTGGTCAGCACCCGGATCCTCGGTTCCCCGAGGCACGCGGCGGTCAGCACCGCCGACACGCACCGGCGGGACCCGTTGTCCAGCACCACGATCTCGATCTCCGTGCCCGGCGGCGACCCGCCCGCCGCATCCCCGGCGGCCAGCACGGCCCGGACGGCGCGCAGGGTGGACTGCCAGTCCTGGTAGGTGGAGATGCAGATCGACACCCGGCCCGGCACCCGGTCCCCCAGCGCCGCCTCGAGCGCCGGCCAGTCGACGAGGTTCTTGCCGAGCACGCGGTACTGCCAGTGGTCGGACTCGCTGCGGGTGATCCGGTCCGCCGCGTCGTCCGCGTGGTCGTACTCCACACCGATGAACGGCACCAGCGGGATCTGCACCTGACGGGCCACCCGCAGGATCACGTCGTGGTCCACCCAACGGCGCAGTTCCTCGTCGAACCCGCCGCAGGAGCGAAGCAGGTCACGCTCGACCACGAAGGCGTTGAGGTCGATGTGGTTGAGGACCAGGAGGTGATCGAGCCCGCCGCGGAAGGCGAGGAAGCGCTGGGGCACGTCGGGCCCGGCGTCGACCACGCTGTACCCCGCCCGCAGGCCCTCGTGCGTCAGGTGCGCGAGCATCACCTGCAGGAAGTGCGGCACCCACGTGTTGTCGGAGTCCAGGAAGGCGAGGTAGTCGCCCCGGGCCGCCTCCACGGCGACGTTGCGGGCCGCGGACACCCCGGACGGGGGGATCCGGACGAGGCGGATGCGCGTGTCCCCCCGAGCCACCTCCTCCACCGCCGACGCGGTCGCGTCGGTGGATCCGTCATCCACGACGAGCAGCTCCCAGGACGGCAGGGTCTGGGCCCGGACGGAGGCGATCGCCGCCAGCACCTGGACCGGCCGGTTCCGCACCGGCATCACCACGGACACCACCGGAGGCACCGCGGCGTCCGGGTCCGCCGGCACCGGGCGCACCGGTTCGACCGCCGACCAGCGGGCGACGAAGCGGGCCTCCGCCGCCCGGTCCCAGGACGCGCTGCGGCGCGGCCCGCGCAGCGCCTCGTACCCGGCGTTGCGGCGCGCGACGGCGAGCAGGGCGCGACGTGCGGCGCCCCAGGTCGGTGCTGTCCCGAGGTACTCCGGTGGGACCGGCAGCGGCTCGTCCTCACCCGCGGTGGTCAGGAAGTGCCCCAGCGGCCCCCCGGGATGCCGTGCCGCGGAGGGGGTGCGGGCGAGGTAGGTGGGGATGTGGAACAGCGGCCCCGGGGAGGTCACCGTCCGGTCGCGCTGGAGCAGGGCGAGCGGATCCCGGGACCGCTTGCCCCGGGGCGTCGTGCACCATTCCGGCTCGGTCAGCGGGTTCGGCGCCAGGTTGGTGGCCAGCCCCTGCCCGAGATAGTCGGCGGCGGCGGCCCGGGGGGTGGGGAACGCCCGACCGACCTGTGCCTCGTAGAACTCGCGATCGAACAGCCCGCTGCGCAGCACCCGCCGAACGTTCCTCGCGACCGTCAGGGCGCCGGGTGCGGATGCCTCCCCGCGCACCTGGGCCTGCACCCGCCTCAACCCACGCTTGAACATCCTGCTCCTCGTGCGCCTCCTGTCCGACCTCGACCGGATGGTCCACGCCGGGCACGACGAATCGCCGCCGCCCCGGTGCAGCCGTGAGCGGCGGGGCAACGGTAGCCCACAATCGCCACCGGCCGGCGTCCTGCGCCCCACCCGAAGGGTCCGGCGGAAAGGGGACGCCCGTATGATGCGCTCCGGTAGGCCGCCGGGCCCGCCCACGTATCGAGGCCCCGCCCGACATGGGGACGCAGTGGAGGTCAGGTCGCGATGGCGTCGCAACCCGTTCCGGCCGACGGGCTCGGCCTCTCCGGGACCGCGCCGCAGCCGGTCGAGTCGCTCCCGCCCATGGAGCTGACCGTGTGCTGCCCTGCCTGACGAGGCGGAGACGCTGGCGATGTGCATCGACAAGGCCCGGCTGCGATGGCCCGCCGCGGGGTCGCCGGTGAGGTGCTCGTCGCCGACAACGGCTCAACCGATGGCTCGCAGGAGATCGCCGACCGCGCAGGCGCCCGTGTGGTGCCCGTCCCCGTGCGCGGCTACGGGCGGCGCTGCGCCACGGCATCGCGGCCGCCCGCGGCCGCTACGTCATGATGGCCGACGCCGACGACAGCTACGCCCTGGACGACCTCGATGCGTTCCTCGCACGCGCTGCGCGAGCGGCGAGGAACTCGTCATGGGCAACCGCTTCCAGGGCGGGATCGCCCCGGGCGCGATGCCGCCGCTGCACCGCTACGTCGGCAACCCGCTGCTGTCCGCGGCTGGGCCGGCTGCTCTTCAGATCCCCGTCGGCGACTTCCACTGCGGCATGCGCGGCGTTCCGCCGGGACGCGATCCTCGCCCTCGGGCTGCGCACGACGGGATGGAGTTCGCCAGCGAGATGGTCGTGCGCGCATCCCTGCACCGGTTGAAGTCGGCGAGGTGCCGACCACGCTCCGCCCGGACGGGCGCTCCCGGGCACCGCACCTGCGCACCTGGCGTGACGGCTGGCGGCACCTGCGCTTCCTGCTCGCCTTCAGCCCCCGGTGGCTGCTGTGGTACCCGTCGATCCTGCTCACCACGATCGGCCTGATCGCCCTGTCGGTGCTGTCCTTCGGCCAGCTCACGATCGGCAGCATCGGGCTCGGCGTGCACACCATGCTGGTGGCCGCCACGCTCATGGTGGTCGGCGTCCAGCTCGGGGCGCTGGGGGTGATGTCCCGGGCCTACGCCGCGTCGCTCGGGCTGCTGCCCCGCAGTTCACGCATCGAGACGCTGATCGAGCGGATCGGCCTGGGGTGGGGGGCGCTGATCGGCTTCATCATCCTGCTGCTCGGCCTGGCCTGCTTCCTGGTGGCCTTCATCCAGTGGGGGAGCTCCTCGTTCGGCACGCTCGACGCGGCCACGACCATGCGGGCGCCCATCCTGGGGATGCTGCTCACCGTGCTCGGTGTCCAGGCGATCATGCTGTCCTTCACGCTCAGCCTCACGCGGATCGGCGAACTCTGACGCCGCCGGCGGGAGCTGCGCCGGCGCGAGGGTTCCCGGTCGGTGCGGCCGGCCCTCAGCCCGGGACGCGCCCGACGGCGAAGACAGACTGCCCGAACGGCGCCCTGACCTTGCTCTCGATCAGTCGGGTGACGGGAATCACCACCGAGTCCCACACGCGCAGCAACGGGCCGTCGCCGGGCGACATGCTCAGCAGCCGCATGCCCACGAACCAGGCGAGCAGGCCGGGCGCGTTCAGGTAGTGGATGCGCTCCACCTCGAGCCCCGCGGCGCGGTAGGTCTCGGCCAAGCCGGCGCGGGTGTACCGGCGGACGTGGCCGACCAGCCGGTCGAAACGGCCACTGGCGAACTCGAAGGCGGGCACGAGCATCACCACTGCGCCCCCGGGCCGCACCAGCCCGTGGGCCGCCCGCAGGGCTGCGACATCGTCCTCGATGTGCTCGAGCACGTTGAACGCGACGTAGCAGGAGTAGGACCCCGACGGCTGGGCGAACACGTCCAGGTCGAGCACGTTCACCCGGCCATCCCCGTCGAACCGCGTCCTCAACCGCTCCAGCCGGCTCGGGTCACGGTCGGTGACGGTGATCTTGGGCAGTCCCTGGTCGAGCCAGGTCAGGGCATAGTCGCCCAGCCCGCTCCCGAGCTCGACCGGGTGATCCCCCAGGTAGGGCCGCGCGAGATCGGTCAGCCAGGCGTGGTAGCGGTGCGCCGAGGCGACGGACTCCAGGGACTGGGTCTGGGAGGCGCTGTCACCGAGGACCGGCTTGCCGGCATCGTCCCGGCCCGCTGCAGTGGTCACGAACGGCGAGCATAGCGCCGGGGGGTCGATGCGGGCCTTCCACCCCCATATCCGGCATCCGCTACGCTCCGGCGGCGTGCACCCGGACCTGACGACGGCCGCCTCCGAGGCGAGGCCACCACGAGCGTCCCGCGTGCGGAACCGCTCCCGCGGGAGCCGGACGATCTGGGTGGGCTGCGCCCTCGTGGTGGCGCTGTCCGCCGCGACGAGCCTGCTGCTGCGGGCCCGGGTACCGGTCACCCTGCTCAACGGCGCGCAGCTCGACGACGACCTCTTCCTGCGCTCGGCGATCAGTCTCACCCATCACCGGTGGCTGGGGACCTTCGACGAGCTGACGCTGGCCAAGGGTCCGGCCTACCCGGTGTTCATCGCGTTCACGCACGTCGTGGGCCTTCCACTGAAGCTCGGCGAGCAACTGACCCTGCTGCTGGCCGCCCTCGCGCTGGCCGGGAGCGTCTGGTACGTGACCCGCCGGCCCGTCGTCGCGACGGCGGTGTTCGTCGCCATCGCCCTCGAACCCGCAAGCTTCTCGGCCGCGAACTCGCGGGTGTTCCGCGACGGCTGGTACGCCTCCCTGGCGCTGCTGCTGGTCGCGTCGTTCTTCCTTGCGGTGCACGCGGCCGTCACCCGCGGCTCCCGGTGGTGGCCGCTGCCGGCCGGAGCGTTCGCCGGCCTCACCGGCGGCGTGTTCTGGCTCTGCCGGGAGGAGGGCGTGTGGATCCTTCCGTCGCTGCTGCTCCTCGCCCTGGTGCCGGGGGGCCTGCGGCTGCTGTCGCGCCGCGCCGCCGGCGGCCGGAACCTCCGGTCGCGGCGGCTGTGGAGGCGGGCCGGTGGCGTGGCCGCGGTGCTCGCGGTGGCGGGCGGCAGCGGGCTGCTCGTGGTCGGCGGCGTCGCCGTGAAGAACCAGCGGGTGTACGGAGTAGCGCTCACCAATGACGTCTCGACCGGGGCGATCGCCCGCGCCTATGCGGACTGGGCCAACGTCGAGGCCGGGACTGCGCGGCACGACGTTCCCATCTCCGCGGCGCAGCGGGCCGCGGTGTACGCGGTGAGCCCGGCCGCCCGCGAACTGCAGCCCTCCCTCGAGGATCCGGCCAACCACTGGATCAGCGCGGGCTGCCGCCGGCTGCACATCTGCAACGACTACGCGGGTGGCTGGGAGATCTGGGCCCTGCGCGAGGCCGCGGCCTCGGCCGGGCACTTCGGCTCCGAGGTCGAGGCGCAGCGGTACTTCGCCAGCATCTCCGACCAGATCACCGTCGCCTGCGCGGACGGGCGGCTGACCTGTCTCCCGCGGCTACCCACGTCACTCCAACCACTCCAGCACGCGCACCCCTCGCAGCTGCTGGACTCCGCCGCCCGCGGCCTGCGCTACGTCACCACTTCGGGGGGGGTGACCACTCCGCCGCAGGCCACGGCCCCGGTCCCGGCCACGGTCCGCCGGTCGTTCGCCACCATGGTCGGCGGGGTCCCGGCGACCCACGCAGGTGCTGACCGGCAGCTGCGGGCGTTCCAGGACAGCCGGCCGGTGTACGCCGGGCTCCGCGCGCTCTACCGCGCCCTGCTCCCGGCGCTGGCCGTGCTCGGCCTGCTGGGGTGGGCGGCGAGCGTGATCACCCGCCGCCACCGCGGCCAGGGCCTCGGAGTCCTCTCCGCGGCCCTGGCCGTCGCGGTCGTCGCGCGACTGTTCGTGCTGGCGGTCTTCGACACCACCAGCTTCCCCGCCAGCACCTCGGCCGGGTACCAGTTCCCGACCCAGCTCATGCTCCTCGCCTTCGGCGCGGTGGGGTCGGCGCAGCTGGCCGACGTGCTGCTCGACCGTCGCCGCCCGCTCCCGCCGGTCCCTCCGGCCGTCGAGGAGCCTGCCGCCGGATAGGAGTTCGCCGGGTCGCGCATTCAGCCGGCGACGGTCACCGACCGCAGTGCCAGCACGGCGTCGAGCAGCGCCCGGGCCCGGGCATCGAAGGAGTGTTCCGCGCCCACCCGCTTGGCGAGGGCGCGCCGGGTCTCGTCGTCGGGGAAGCTGTGGCGACCCTCCGGACCGCACAACCGGGCGAACTCCTGCGCGGAGCGGTAGGTGTGCACCATCCCGCCGAACAGCTCCTCCAGGCCGGCCACCGGATCGCTCACGACGCGGGCGCCGCAGGCCACGGCATCGAAGACCCGGTTGGAGATGAACCCCTCGGCGGCCATGTCGGTCCAGTGGTCGTTCAGCACCACGCCCGCACTGGCATACGTGCGCCCGAGTTCGGAGTTCGGCAGGTAGGTGGCCCGGACCTTGTCCGCCAGCCCGAACTGCTCCCAGCCGTCCCCGTAGAGCACGAGATCCACCCCCGCCTCCACCGCGTCGCGAACGATCGGGCGCAGCACGTTGCGGGAGCGGCCGACGAAGACCACCTCGTCGTCCCCTCCGGGAACGGCCAGTCCGGGGTTGAAGTGCTCCGGGTCGGTCGCCTGCAGCAGTGGGGTGACGGGGTGCCCGCTCGCGGTCATCCGCGCCGCCCACGGCTCGCTCGCCGCGAACACCGCGTCGAAAGCGGACAGCTCCGCCTCGGTGACGAGGTCCGGGTGGCTGATCACCCAGAGCAGGTTCAGCTGCCCGGGGAGGGCGGGAACCTCCTCCAGCCCCCGGATCACCAGGGCGACGTCGTCGATGGCGGCGGTGTCCCGGGTGCGCGACTCCCGCCGGTCGACCACGACCTCCTGGCCGAGCCGCTCCAGCGCCCGCACCAGGGCCGCGGCGAAGTGCACGTCACCCCAGCCGTCCCCGCGCGGTCCCGGGTGGGCGGCAAGCTTGATCGCCCACCGCAGGGCCGGCAGACCCGCCGCCGGGCCCTGCGTCACCTGGCGCGCGGGGCGGGTGACGACCGGGCGCGGGATCCGGACCTGGCCGTGCCCGCCCTTCTCCCCCGGCTCGAGCCGGTCCAGCCTGAGCCCGGCGCGCTCGTAGGCGTCGAGGTCGGTGGCCTCCAGGCGCCCCCTCCAGCGCTGCACCAGCAACATCCGGTTCGGCTGGATCCGGGCCCCCCGCCCCGGGGTGCTCTGCTCGTAGTGGAACACGGTCGCCCCGGTCGCCACCGCGAACCGGCCACCGAAGCGTTCCTCCGCCCGCAGGCAGTAGTCGACGTCCTCCTGCCCGTTGACGAAGATCGGGTCGAATCCGCACAGCGCGGTGAACTCCGCGGCCCGCACGGCGAGGGCAGCCGCGGTGACGATGCGCAGCCGGATCGGAGCCGCCCGCAGCGCATCCTCCGGAGGGTGCCCCGCCAGGAACACCATCGGAGGCGCATCACCACCCGGCAGCAGGCTGCCCGCGCTCTGGATCGTGCCGTCCGGGAAGAGCAGCAGCGGCTGCGCGCCGCGTACCGCCGGATCCTCCAGCTCGGCCAGCATCGGGTCGAGCCAGCCCGGCAACACCTCGGTGTCGTTGTTGAGGAACACGACCCGGTCCCCGGTGCCCACCGCCATCCCGAGGTTGGAGGCGATGGCGAAGTTGAGGTTGCGCGGCAGTGAGACCAGCCGGACCCGCGGCTCGCTGAAGAAGGCCGCGCTGAGGATCGCGCTCACCGATCGGCCGGACCCGTTGTCCACCACCACGATCTCGACATCGTGGCCGTCGGAGGAGGTCAGCACCGCGGTGACCGCGCGCACCGTCATCCGCCAGTCCTGGAACGTCGGCATCGAGATCGTCACCCGCCCGGGCACCCGCTCGGCGAGCCCGGCCTCGACCTCGGCCCAGCGGACGTGGTGCTTGCCGAGCACCACCCACTGCCAGTGGTCGGTGGTCGCGAGATCACCGTTCACGGCGGGGGTGTCGGCCGCGCGGTCGGGCGCGGCGCCGCCCACCGCGCGGCAGCCGAGGAAGGGCGCCGGCGCGATCGGGCTCACCTGCTCGATCCTCAGCGCCAGATCGTGCTCCTCCCAGCGCAGCAGCGACTCGTCGAAGCCGCCGAGTTCGGCCAGCAGCGCGGCCTCGGCCACCAGGGACGGCAGGGCGACGTGGTTGCGCACCTCCAGGCGCTCCAGGCCACCCTCGCCGGCCAGGTAACGGCGCTGCCCGCCCTGGATCACCTCTGCCACGCTGTGGGCCGCGCGGTGCCCGCCGGCCGACAGGAAGGTCGTCATCGTCTGCAGGAAGTCCGGCTCCCACGCGCTCCCGGCATCGAGGAACGCGACGTAGCGGCCGGTGGCCGCGGCCAGCCCGGCGTTGCGGGCGGTCGCGGGGCTCCCCGTTACCCGCAGCACCCGGGTCCGGGCGGCGGGCATCCCCAGCTCCGCGGGCGTCACCGGCTCCTGCTGCTCGGCCCCGTTCTGCTCGGCCCCGTCCTGCTCGGCCCCGTCCTGCTCGGCCCCGTTCTGCTCGGCCCCGTCCGGGGCGACGACGACGAGCAGCTCCCAGGACTGGAGCGTCTGGGCGCGCAGCGCCGCCAGCGCGGCGGCCGCGCCGGCGGCCGGTGGGTGCAGCAGCATCACCACGCTGACCAGCGGCGGGCCCGCAGCTGGTGCGGGAGTGGCCGCGGGCAGGCTCCGCCGGAAGGCGGTCTCCGCACGGGTGTCCCGGCCGCGCGCCGTCGGCTCCGCCGCGAGCTCGACGAAGCGCGCCTGGCGCCGGGCGAGTTCGAGCATCCGCGCCCGGAAGGCCCCCCAGCGCGGCGGCTCGCCGCGGAACCCCTCCGGAACCGGGATCACCGCCTGCTCCCCGGCCCGGGACAGGAAGTGCCCCAGCGCCCGGCCGGGATGGGTGGCCGCGTCCGGGTTCGCCGCGAGATACCCGGCGTCGTCGAAGATCGGACTCGGCCCCCGCCTGACGTCGGCGCCGCGCAGGTAGCGCAGCAACGGCTTCAGCGTGCCGCGCTTGTGCTGCGGAACGAGCCACTGCCCCTCGAACAACGGGTTCGGCGCGGGCCACTGCGTGCGCGCGTGCCGGATGAAGTCGAGGACCGCCGCCCACTCACCGCGGAACCGGGTGCCCCGTTGAGCCTCGTAGTACTCCTGGTCGAACAGGCCCGAGCGGCGCAGCAGCCGCACCGTCGGGACGGCCCGGGCCAGGTTCGCCGCGGGCCGGGCGCCCGGGACGACGCGGCTCACGCGGCCGAGCGCCCTGCGACCGCGGCGCAGGGCCCGTCGCCCGCGCATGACAACCCGTCCGGGGACTCCCGGCACGGGTTCGGTGGCTCCCGGCGTCACCACGTGGTCCTCCGCAATCGCTCGCAGCCTCATCCGGGTGATGACCACTCCGGAGCGGGGGGGCGACGCATCATCACGCTGTCCGCATCTCGGGCGCGGCCCTGCCCACGAAGGACTGTGTCGCCCGAGGGGAACGGTACCAGCCAAACCAGTACAGAAACCCCGGTCCGCCGCCGGTTCCGGCCGGGGAACCCGGTCGGGCCGGCACGGTGAAGACGGCCGCGCCCTTCTCGGCCCGAGCATCTCACACGAATGGGCCCCGCCCGGGCCGGCGTCCCGGACTCCTCGCCGGATGACGGATAATGCACGCCGTCACCACGCCTGGGCAGGCAGGGTGACAGCAGCGGAGCGACGGCCGAGCCACCGGCGGGGCGGCGGGTGGCCCGCTCATCAACCGAGTGCACGGGAGAGGGAGCGCATGGCCGGCGATCCGACGACCTCGCGCCAGCCGGCGCCGCGGGAGACCTCCTGGGACGCCTGGACCGCGTCCACGTCAGCGGTCGACGAGATCGCCTCCCGCCTCGCGCTCGCCGAGCAGCAGCTGGGGCGGCTGTCGGACGAGCGCGATCTCTGGCGGCAGGGGTACGCCGGCTTGGCCACGTCGCGGCTGGTCAGGATCGGGGACGGCCTGCTGAGCACGCTGCATCGCCTGCGCATCGGGCCCGGCGTCCCGCGGCTGCGCGATCCGGACGCGCGGGCCGCCCGCGTCGAGGAGATCGTCGGCCGACGGCGGTACGAACCGTCGGCGGCGGCACCACCCCCGTTCCGGACGCTGCCCCACCGACCCCGGGAGGGGGAGGATCGCGTCCGGATCGGCCTGGCCACCATGCCGTCCCGCACCGACGGGCTGCTCCGGGTCATCGAGCGGCTCTACGACCAGGCCGACGAGCTCTGCGTGTACCTCAACGGGTTCACCGAGGTCCCCGAGACGATCCGCGGCGATTCCCGGATCCACGCCTACACCGGCCCTGACCTCGGCGACCGCGGCAAGTTCTGGTTCCTCACCGGCTTCACCGGCTACTACCTGACCGTCGACGACGACATCGAGTACCCGCCGTTCTACGTCGACCACATGATCGACGGCATCGAACGGTACCGACGCCGGGCCATCGTCGGCTGGCACGGATCGGTGCTGCACCCGGGGCCGGAGGACTACTACGCGCCCGGCGCGAGGGACATCATCAACTTCAGTCAGGACTGCCCGCAGGACACGCCGGTTCACGTTCTCGGGACCGGCTGCATGGCCTTTCACAGCAGCACGATGGACCTCAGCTTCGAGGTCTTCGACCAGAGCAACGTCGCGGACCTGCTGCTTGCCATCGAAGGCCAGCGCCACGGCGTCCCCTTCATCGTGCTCGCGCACGCCGCGAACTGGGCCAAGCCACTGGCGCTGTCGAACCCGCAGTCCATCTTCGGCGCGTCGCGCTGGGCGAAGCCCTCGGCCTTCAACATGCGGGACCGGGCCTCCGCCCTGGTGAAGTCGTGGCCGTCCTGGCAGTTGGCCACGGCTCCGGAACCGGACCTTCGACCGCAGGTGCGACTGGCCGTGCTCCGCCCGGAGAGCGGCGCCGAGGCGGGCGGGAGCCGGGCCGGCGCCGTCGCCGCGGTCATCGAACGGTTCGGATCGCCCTTCCGGGAGTTCCGCCTGGACGAACCGGAGGCGCTCCACCTCGACGGCTGGGACCCGGCCGTGGTGCTCGTCGAGGTGCCGCCGCAGGGTGCTGCGCAACCGGGCCCGCTGCCCGCGACCGAGCAGGCGGCCCGTGCCCACCTGGAGGCCGGGCGCGTGGTCGTGCTCGTACCCGGGCATGACGCGGCACACCACGGACCCAACTCGGCGCCGCACTGGCTCGCCGGCATGATCCGCGAGCTCCAGCGGGTGCACCCCGGGCGGGTCCTGCTCGCCCAGGGCGCCGGGCCCTACCCGTGCGAGGCGGAGTGGGCGGGCCTCGAGCACTGCGCGATCCGCCTGCTGCCCGCCGAGGTCCCCAGCTCGGTCGGCCTGACCCGATGCGCGTTCGACACGAGCTCGGGCGTTCTGATCATCCCGGGCCAGGGCTCCGCGCTGCCGGACGGCGACCCGTGGTCGCTGTCCAGGTCCGCGGACACCCTCGGGCAGGCCCTGTCCGGGGTGGCCCCGCCCGGGGTGGCCCTGTCCGCCCTTGCGGACCCGGACGGCGCTGCCGACCCGTCCCGACCCGACGGGTTGTCCCTCACCCCCCGCGAGCACGACCTCGCCCGCCAGCTGTCGCGGTTCCGGCTCGTGGTTGCCCTCCCGCCCGGACCGCCCGGCGACCTCGTCTGGTCCGCCGCCGCAGCGGGGGTGCCGGTGATCCAGGTTGCCTCCGGCTCCGGCCACGGCGCCCGTACCGACTGCTCGGCGCTAGCCGTCGCCGCCGACGACGTGCCGGGCCTGGTCGCCACCGTGTACTCCGACCGCGGCCTGTGGCGGCGGCTCAGCGCCCGGTCGCTGGCCGTCGTGCGGAATGAGATGGCCACGGCGACCGGTATCGGCAGCTACCTCGCCGTCGTCGGCCTGGCCGGCCGGGCCCGCGCCGCCGCACCCGAGTAGGTCGAAGCCGGGCACCCCGGCCGCGGTGCCGCCCGGCCCCGGTGCCGCCCGCCCCCGGTGCCGCCCGGCCCGGTCACCCCGCCGCGGGCGCGAGGTTCCCTGCCCGCCCACCCCGTGCACTAGCGTGGCTCGACATGCGCGGAATCATCCTGGCCGGGGGCTCCGGCACCCGGCTGTACCCGATCACCAAGGGTGTCAGCAAGCAGCTGATGCCGGTGTACGACAAACCGATGATCTACTACCCGCTCTCGACCCTGATGATGGCCGGGATCCGCGAGGTGCTGATCATCACCACCCCGGAGGACTCCCGCCAGTTCCGCCGGCTGCTCGGGGACGGCGCCGAGCTCGGCCTGCGGCTGGAGTACGCGGTGCAGCCACGCCCCGAGGGGCTGGCCCAGGCCTTCCTCATCGGCGCCGACTTCCTCGGCCGCGAGAAGGCGGCGCTGGCCCTGGGCGACAACATCTTCTACGGCAGCGGGCTCGGCACCGCGCTGCGCGCCCGCACCGAGGTCGACGGCGGCCAGGTCTTCGCCTACCACGTGAGCAACCCGCAGGAGTACGGCGTGGTCGAGTTCGACGACACCGGCCGGGTGCTGTCCATCGAGGAGAAGCCGGCCCGGCCGAAGAGCAACTACGCCGTGCCCGGGCTGTACTTCTACGACAACGACGTGGTCGAGATCGCCCGCGGTATCACCCCGAGCCCGCGCGGCGAGCTCGAGATCACCGCGATCAACGACGCCTACCTGCACGCGGGGCGGCTGAACGTCAGCGTGCTCGAGCGGGGCACGGCGTGGCTCGACACCGGCACGTTCGACTCGATGATGGACGCCTCGATGTTCGTCCAGGTGGTCGAGGCCCGGCAGGGGTACAAGATCGGGTGCATCGAGGAGGTGGCCTGGCGGGAGGGGTGGATCGACGACGGGCAACTGCTCGCCCTGGCCGAGCCGCTGCGCAAGAGCGGGTACGGCATGTACCTGTCCGGCCTGGTGGAGGCCGCCGCCGCGCTCAGGCGCCCCGCCCCGGCCGGTCGATAGCCGACTCCAGCCGCAGCGCCCCCCGCTGCCACGCCCGCCGGGCGCGGGAGGGCACCGGCGGGCGCAGCAGCACCGGCAGCAGGCCGTCGGGCCAGTCCCCCGGGCCCCCGGCCGGGACGGTGACCAGGTGCCGGGTGGCGTAGTCGCGGCAGAGCTGTTCGAGCCGCTCCGCCAGGTGCAGCTGATACGGCAGGTCCGGGTGACGCTCGGCCCACCCCGCGGCGGGCAGCACGTGCTCCACCGCCAGGCCGGCCCGCCGGGCCACGCCCAGGTGCGGGGTGTCCAGCACCAGCACCGGCCGTGGACCCCCCACCGCCGGACCGTGCGCGAGCAGGGCGTCCACGGTGGCGACGACGGCCTCCGCAGCCGCCGCACCGAAGTGGAGCACCAGCACCGTGGGCAGCCGGTCGGCCCCGCCCGGGGCTCCGTGCCCGGCCCGTAGCCCGGGCGGCGGCACCCCGAGCCGGTCCAGCCAGCGCCCGAGCAGCGGGGCCAGCTGGGCCCGCAGCCGCTCCGGCACCAGCGAGCGGGCCACCCGCCACGCCGGCGGCCTCATCGCGCGGGCCCCGCGGCGGTGCCCGCGGCCGGCGCGGGCGACCCGGCCCCGACCAGCGCCTCCACCGTCGCCATCGCCTGCCCGGCGCCGTTCGGTCGGGCCAGCTCGGCGCACCGGGCGGACAGCTGCGCCCGCCGCCCCGGGTCGGCCAGCGCGCCGACCACCCGGTCCACCTCGGCGTCGGTGACCTCGGTCAGGCACAGGGCCGCGCCGGTGCGCTCCGCCCAGCGCGCCCGGCCCTCCTGGTCGTCCATCGCGGTCGCCGTGTTCGGCACGAACGCGGTCGGCACCCCGAACTGCACCAGTTCGTGGAAGGCGTTGTAACCGGACGCGGCGACCGCCAGGTCGACCGCCCGGAAGTACCGGCTCACCGGGTACACCGAGACACCGTGCACCCGCTCGCCGAAGGCGGCGACGTCGTCGGCGATCAGCGGGCGGGTGAGCACCACCTGCAGCCCGGGCTCGGCCAGCAGCCGGGAGACGAACCTGCCCAGGTCGGAGCTGATGTCGTTGATGTTGCCCGCGCCCAGGGTGAGCAGCGCGGTCGGCCGCTCGGGGTCGACCCCGAGCGCCCTGGCCGCCTCCTCGCGCCCCACCTGCTCCTGCGCGTCGAGCAGCGTCACCGGGCCCACCCGGACGGCGTCGGTGCGGGTCGCCGTCGCACCCCGGTCGTCCTCGGCGGCGAGTTCGCCGGGCTCGACGACGAGGTCGAACTGCGCGCTGCGGTGCAGCTGACGCTGGCCCCGGCCAGGGCGCCACATCCCCCGCCGCGACCACACGAGGCGGATCCCGCCGACGGCAGCGGCGGCGTCCAGCACCCCGTCGTAGGGGTAGGTGCCGTCGAAGACCAGGGCCGCCGGTCGCTCCCGCCGCAGCAGCGCGGTCATCCGCCGCTCCACCAGCGTGTTCCAGCGCCGCGGGCCGATTCCCAGGTCACCGCGGGAAGGGATGTACTCCCAGCCGAAGCCCTCCTGGCCCACCACCGGCACGGCCTGGGACATCGAGGCGAACAGCGGCCGGACCGCGTCCCCGCGGCGGCGGGCCATCGCCATCAGGCGGGTCAGGTGGCCCATCCCGGCCCCGTTGGACGACACGAACAGCACGTCCGGCACGAGCGGGGAGTCTAGCCGGGCACCGGCCCGGGGCCGCGCCGGGCACCCGCGGGCCGGCGTCGCCGCGCCGCCGGGTCAGGCCGGGGCGCACACGCTGCTGACATCGACCGCTGCGCCCGGCGCGGCCGCAGCGGCGCCCGCCGCGCCGGTGCCGGTGCTGCCCGTGCCGGTGCTGCCCGTGGTGGAGTGCGCCCCGCCGGGCGAGGTCGACCCGGCCGCCGGCGTCGGCGCCGGCGCCGGGCCGGCCTTCGCGCCGCCGACCGACGCCGCCAGCGCCGAGCGCACCGTCGAGCGGATCACGCCGAAGTCGGGGTAGGCGGGATTGATCAGCGGCGGAACGAACTGCACGCTGGTCACCCGCTGCGAGCGGGCGGCGGTGGCCAGCGACAGGAAGGTGGACAGCTGGCTGGCCGGAATGTCGGTGCTGAGCACGCTCTTGCCCGCCGCCGCGATCGCCTGGAAGTGCTCCAGCACGGTGGTCGGGCTGAGCTGGTGCAGCATCGCGTCCATCACGCAGCGCTGCCGGGCCATCCGGTCGTAGTCGCTGGCGCCGTGCCGGGAACGGGCGAACCACAGCGCGTGGTAACCGTCCAGGGTCTGGGTGCCGGGCTGGATGTACCCGGAGACCTTGGAGGTGCCACCACCGATGGGCACCGCCGACTTCACCGTGACCCGCACTCCGCCCACCGAGTCGACCAGAGCCTCGAACCCGTGCAGGTCGATGAGCACGTAGTAGTTCACCGTCAGCCCGGTGGTCGCGGAGACGGCCTGCTTCATCGCCTCGGCCCCCGGGTCGGCCACCCCCGGGAAGAGCGCGCTGTGCTCGCTGCCCCAGGTGTAGACGGCGTTGAGCAGGCAGGTGTCGCCGCAGGAGTACCCGGTGGGCAGCACCTTCGCCGCGGCGGTGCCGGCGGGGAACGGGACGTTCTCCAGGTTGCGCGGGAGGCTGAACAACACGGTGCGGCCGGTGCGCGCGTCGATGCTGGCCAGGGTGAGGCTGTCGGGGCGGGTGCCGACGCGGTCCGGGCCGGCGTCGCCGCCGAGCAGCAGCACGGTGAAGCGCCCGTCGACCGCCGCCGACCGCTGGGTGCTGGTCAGCACGCTGTCGATCAGGTCAGCGGCCGCCCAGACCCGCCGGCCGAGGGCCACCAGCGGCAGCGTGGTCACGGCCATCAGCACCGCCGTCGCCAGCGCCAGCCAGCGCCGCACCCGTACCGGCAGCTCCCGGGGGCGACCGAGCCGCCAGGCATCGGCCAGCAGCAGTGCCAGCGACACCGCGACCAGGTAGCAGACCACCGCGATACCGGCCAGCACGGTGGAGCTGGCGAGCAGGCCGACCACCCGCTCGCGGTCCAGCAACCAGCCGAGCGCGAGCAGCACGACCCCGGCCAGCAGCAGCAGCCAGGCGCGGATCGCCAACCTGCCCAGACGCCGGTTCCCTCCCGCCACCTGGGCGCTGCCGGGCAACAGCAGCGTGAGGACGAGCAGGCTGACCGCCCGCCGCGCCCGCACCGCCCGCGACGGGACCGGCGCCCCCCTGCGGGTGGGCGGGCGCCGCGGGCCACCACCGGAGGGCCGGGTGCGGACGGCGGCGCTGGGCATGCCTTTCAGTATGTGCGCAGGCCCGCCGATCCCCGGGCTGCGCCGCCGTCAGGGCGTGTCGGAGCCGGCGGCCGCGCGGCGCTCAGGGCGCGGCGGAACCGCCGGTGAGCGCGGCCGGCAGCCGGTTGCAGGGCACCTCGGCGGTCCACGGGGGGCGCGGATCGCCGGGCCGGCGCAGCGGCGCGATCGTCACCACCTCGACCCCGGCCCCCGCAACCGTGCACTGCACCGCCGCCCGCCGCACCGAGGAGGCCCAGTCCGGGCCCGTTCCGCGCGCCGGGTGGGTGCGGAACGAGGCCAGCTCGGCGACGACCAGGAGCGTGCACATCGCGAGCACCGCGACCCGGTTGGCCGTCCGCGGCCCGAGCGCCGGCACCAGCAGGGCGAGCACCACCAGCACGGCGGGCAACGCGGCGTACCGTTCGGTGAAGCCGCGGTTGACCTGCAGGGTGAGCACGAAGACGAGCGCGGACAGCGCGCCCAGGGCCACCGCGAGCAGGACCCGGCCGAGCGCCGCCCGCCCGGCCGTGGCCCAGCCGAAGGCCAGCAGCGCCAGCCAGAGTGCCGCCGCCAGCCCCAGCGCCACCCCGGGTGCGAGCAGGGAGCCCCACCGGGGCGCGATCCCCGCGAGCAGCACCTGCTGCTCGTACAGGTGCACCAGCTGCCCGGCGGAGTACCCGAGCCGCCCCGGGGGCGGCGGAGTGCGTGGGGCGAGCAGCTGGGTGAGGACCTGCGCCACCGCCCCGAGGGTCACCGTCGCCGCCACCGGCCAGGCGAGCCACCCCTCCCGCCGGTCATGCCGGCCGCGGGTGCGCGCCACCGCATCCACCACCGCGATGGGGACCAGCAGAAAGGCCAGCGCGTCGCTGAGCGCGAGCACCAGGGCGCCGGCCGCCGCGACCGCGGTGCCCCGGGCGGTGCGCGGGCGCAGCAGGATCAGGCCGAGGGTGCCCAGGGTCGTGAACCAGTGCAGGTTGGCCGCGTTCGCCGCCACCTCCCGGCCCAGGCCGTTGACCAGCACCAGCGTCACCGCCACCAGCGCCGGCAGCCAGGGCGCGGGCAGCCAGCGGCGCAGCCCGTGGCCGAGCAGCAGCAGGCACCCGGCGGCGACCGCGGCAGCGGTGAGGGCGAACACCTCGGCCGCACGCTGCGGCGGCAGCGCGGCGGCCAGCGAACCGATCATCCGCGGCAGCAGGTGCAGGTAGCCCGCGTAGGAGCGCAGCCAGCCGCCGGGCCCGGGGTGGAGGTAGGCGCCGGTGAGGAAGTCGCGGCCGTCCTCCGCCCAGATCACCCGCCAGGTGGGGCGCCCGGACGGGCGGACCAGCAGCACCGCGGTGGCACCGGCCCACACCAGCGCCGTGAGCAGCGGCCCCGACAGCCCGCCGACGATCCTCCGGGCGCGGCCGCGCACCGGCACCTGCCCGGTGTCCGCGGGCCGCTCGACCATCTCGACCATGCTCTCCACCCAGCCGTCCCGACCTGCTCGGCCACATCATGCCCTTCCGGGGCGGCGCGGCCGTTCGCAGGCTCAGCGCAGCAGCTGGCGGGCCATCACGATGCGCTGGATCTGGTTGGTGCCCTCGTAGATCTGGGTGATCTTCGCGTCGCGCATGTAGCGCTCCAGCGGGTAGTCCTTGGTGTAGCCGTACCCACCGAGCAGCTGCACCGCGTCGGTGGTCACCTGCATCGCGACATCGGAGGCATAGCACTTCGCGGCCGCCCCGAAGAACGGCAGGTCGGGGTCGTCACGCTCGCTGCTGCGCGGCCGCGGCGTACACCAGCTGGCGGGCGGCCTCCAACGTCATCGCCATGTCGGCCAGCATGAACTGGATCCCCTGGAACTGCGCGACGGCCTTGCCGAACTGCCTGCGTTCCTTGACGTAGGCCAGCGCGTGGTCGAGTGCGCCCTGGGCGATGCCCACCGCCTGCGCGCCGATCGTGACCCGGGTGTGGTCGAGGGTGCGCAGGGCGAGCTGGAGACCCTCGCCGCGTCCGCCGACCATCCGGTCGGCGGGGATGCGGCAACCGTCGAACAGCAGCTCCCGGGTGGGGCTGCCCTTGATCCCCAGCTTCCGTTCGGGGGCGCCGAAGTCGAAGCCGGGGTCGGTGCGCTCCACCACGAAGGCGCTGACGGTGTGCCCGCGCGGGGCGTCCGGGTCGGTGACCGCCATCACCGTGTAGTACTCGCTCACCCCGGCGTTGGTGATCCACGACTTCTGCCCCGACAGCACCCACTCCTCGCCGTCCTGGCGCGCCCGGCACGACATCGCGGCGGTGTCGCTGCCCGCCTCGCGCTCGGACAGCCCGTAGGAGAACATCGCCTCGCCCGCGGCCACCGGCGGCAGGTAGCGCTGCTTGAGCTGCTCCGACCCGGCCAGCAGCAGCGGCATCGTGCCGAGCTTGTTCACCCCGGGGATGAGCGCGGTCGACGCGCAGACCCGGGACACCTCCTCGATCACGAGGCAGGTCGCCAGCGCGTCGGCCCCGACCCCGCCGTAGTCCTCGGGAAGGTGCGGGGCGTGGAAGTCGCCCGCGCGCAGCGCGTCGTACCCGGCCTGCGGGAACTCGCCGTTCTCGTCCACGGCGGCGGCGTGCGGGGCGATCTTGTCCTCGGCCACCGCGCGGATGGCCTCCCGCAGGGCCTCGTGGTCCTCGCTGAGGGCGAAGTGGGGGAAGCGGTCCCTGGCGGAGTCGGTCATCGGCCCAGGCTACCCGCGGGTAATGACGCGCAAGCGGGCCGGCGCGTGACGCGGATCACTGCCGGCGCGGCGCCCGGCTCAGCCGGCCAGCGCGGGAATCACCTGCTCGCCGAACAGCCGGATCCCGCTGTCGTCGTAGGCGGCCTCGGCGAAGTACAGGATGGCGTACCCGAGCCCCGCCGCCTGCATGCCGCGCAGCCGCTCGACCAACTGCTCGGGGGTGCCGACGAGCAGCCCCGTCAGCCACTGCGCCGCGGCGGCCTCGAGCTGCTCCGGTGACAGCAGCGGGGCCAGCCGTGCCCTCAGCTGGTCGCGCCGCTGCGCCACCTCGGCCTCGTCCCGGCCGATCACGACGTTGTAGTTGGCCGAGCGGACGATCGAGCCGAAGTCCCGGCCCAGGTCGCGGCAGTGGTCCGCGAGCACCTGCGACTTGTGCGCGAACGGCTCCGGGGAACCGTCGAAGTTGGTGTAGGCGGCGTGCCGGGCTGCGATCCGCAGCGTCTTCCTCTCCCCGCCACCGGCGATCCACAGCGGGATCCCACCCTCCTGCAGCGGGCGCGGCCGGCAGATCGCCCCATCCACCTGGTAGTGCTCTCCGGCGAAGGTGGCCACGCCCTCCCGCCATGCCTGGTTCAGGATCTCCACGCCCTCGGAGAGCATGGCCAGCCGCTCCCCCGCGGGTGGGAACCCGTAGCCGTAGGCGTTCCACTCGTGCTCGTACCAGCCCGCGCCGATCCCCATCTCGGTGCGGCCGCCGGAGATGACGTCGACCGTCGCCGCCACCTTCGCCAGGTACATGGGGTTGCGGTAGCCCATGCACGTGCACATCTGCCCGAGCCTGACCCGGGAGGTCGTCGCGGCGAGCGCCGCCATCAGCGTCCAGGCCTCGTGCGTCGCCTCCGCGGTGGGCGCGGGCACCGTGTGGAAGTGGTCGTAGACCCAGACGGACTCGTACGGGCCCCGCTCGGCCAGCCGGGCCACCGCCAGCATGCTCGCCCACTGGTCCTGCGGAGGGATGCCGACGAGATCGAGCCGCCAACCCTGGGGAACGAAGAGTCCGAAGCGCATGCCACCGACCCTACGCAGCGCGGGGGCCGGCGCACCGCGAATCCGGCGGGTCGCGCGGGGCGGGTCCTGCGCGACGGTGCCGGCGCGCCCGGCCCCCGCGGGGGGCTCACCGCCGTGTCCGCGCGGCCGACGGCACCCGCTAACCTCGGCGGGTGCGAATCACGGTCGTGGGGTGTGGGTATCTAGGAGCGGTACACGCCGCGTGCATGGCCGATTTCGGCCATCACGTCACCGGCGTCGACGTCGACGAGGTGAAGGTCAAGGACCTCGCCGCCGGCCGGGCGCCGTTCTTCGAGCCGGGCCTGCCCGAGCTGCTGCAGCGGGCGTCGGCGACCGGGCACCTGCTGTTCACCACCGACGTCACCGCCGTGTCCCGGCCGGCGGGCGACGACGGCGACGGCCACGGGCCGACCGTGCACTTCATCTGCGTGGGAACGCCCCAGATGAAGGGCGAGTTCGCGGCCGACACCACCTACGTGGAGGCAGCGGTGGTCGCGCTGCTGCCGCACCTGCACCCCGGCGACCTGGTCGTGGGCAAGTCCACCGTGCCTGTCGGCACCGCGGCGGCCCTCGCCGCGCAGGTCACCGCCGCCGTTCCCGGGGCGATGCTCGCGTGGAACCCGGAGTTCCTCCGCGAGGGGCACGCCGTCGACGACACCCAGCGGCCCGACCGACTGGTGTACGGGCTCCCCGCAGACCCGGCCGAGGCCGCGGCCGCCAAGGACCTGCTGGACGCGGTGTACGCCGACCCGCTGGCCGCCGGGGTCCCGCTGATCACCATGGACTACGCCAGCGCCGAACTGGTGAAGACCGCCGCGAACGCCTTCCTGGCGACGAAGATCTCGTTCATCAACGCCATGGCCGAGGTCTGCGAGGCCGCCGGAGCTGACGTCACCCTGCTGGCCCGCGCGATCGGGCACGACGAGCGCATCGGGGCACGCTTCCTCGGTGCGGGGCTCGGATTCGGCGGCGGTTGCCTGCCCAAGGACATCCGCGCCTTCATGGCCCGTGCCGGGGAACTCGGGGCCGACCAGGCGCTGACCTTCCTGCGCGAGGTCGACGCCATCAACATGCGGCGCCGATCCCGGATGGTCGAGCTCACCCGGGACGTGCTGGGCGGCTCCTTCCTCGGGCACAAGGTGGCCGTGCTCGGGGCGGCGTTCAAGCCCGACAGCGACGACATCCGCGACTCTCCCGCCCTCAACGTGGCGGCGCAGATCAAGCTGCAGGGCGCGGACGTGGTGGTGACCGATCCCGCCGCGTTGGAGAACGCCCGCCGCGTCTGGCCGGAACTGCAGTACGCCCCCACCGCCACCGATGCCTGCCGCCGGGCCGATGCCGTGCTGCTGCTCACCGAGTGGCGGGAGTACCGAGACCTCGACCCCGTCGTGCTCGGCGGCGTCGTGCGCGGTCGGCACATGGTCGACGGGCGGAACGCGCTCGACGCCACCCGCTGGCGGGCCGCGGGCTGGACCTACCGCGCGCTCGGTCGCCCCCGCGCCTGACCGCGGGGCAGCTCTCAGACGGCAGCCTGCGCCGCGGTCCAGGCCCGCCAGGCGCTGCCGACCATGGCGTCGATGTCGTGCCGCATCTGCCAGCCCAGGTCGCGCGCCGCGAGCGCGCCCGAGGCCACGATCCGGGCCGGGTCACCCGGGCGGCGCGGGCGCAGCGTCGGCGCGAAGTCGGTGCGGGTGACCCGCCGTACAGCGTCCATGATCTGCAGCACCGACAGCCCCTCTCCGCTGCCGAGGTTGTACACCGGCTCGAGCCGGCCCCCCGACTCCAGCGCCTCGGCGGCGGCCACGTGCGCCAGCGCGACGTCGTGGACGTGGACGTAGTCGCGCACGCAGGACCCGTCGGGCGTGGCGTAGTCGGTGCCGAAGACCTGCGGGGCCTGGCCCTGGGTGAGCGCCGACAGCACCCGGGGGAAGAGGTTGTGGGGGCTGGTGTCGTACAGGTCCGGGTAGCCCGAACCCACCACGTTGAAGTAGCGCAACGCCGTGTGCCGCAGGGCGCCGAGGCGGGCGACGTCGCGCACCAGCCACTCCCCGATCAGCTTGGACTCCCCGTACGGCGACTCGGGCGCGACCGGGGTCTGCTCGGTGACCAGCTCGACGTCGGGCGTGCCGTAGCAGGCGGCGCTGGAGCTGAACACCAGCGCCGCGACGCCGTGGTGCTGCATCCGCTCCAGCAGCACCTGCATCCCGGTGACGTTCTGCCGGTAGGTGTGCAGCGGGCGCTCCACCGACACCCCGGCGTACTTGAAGCCGGCCAGGTGCACCACCCCGCCCACGCGGCCGGCGGCCGGGACCAGCGCCGCGTCCACGGCGGCCGGGTCGGTCACCGACCCCTCGACCAGCGCAACGTCCGCAGGGACGAAGTCGCGGTGCCCGCTGGACAGGTCGTCGAGCACCACCACCCGCCGCCCGGACTCCTGCAGCACCCGGGCGACATGCGCCCCGATGTATCCCGCGCCCCCGGTGACCAGCCAGCTCCCGTCCATGTCCGGGACCTTACCGGCTGCGCCCGACCGCACCGGTGCACCGCCCGACCGCACCCGTGCACCGCCCGCCCGCACCCGTGCACCGCCCGCCCGCACCGGTGCACCGGCTGCCCGCACGCCCGCGGGACGCGAGAAGGGCAGACTGGTGTCATGCACCGCAATGACCCCGACGTGATCCGCCGGCTGCTCACCACCCCGGCCCGCTGGGCCGTGGTCGGGCTGTCGGCCAACCCGTCCCGCACCGCCTTCGGGATCGCCCGCTACCTGCAGCGCGAGCTCGGCATGCGGATCGTGCCGGTGCACCCGCGGGCCGAGTCCGTCCACGGCGAGCCGGGCTACCCGAGCCTGCACGACGTGCCCGGACCCATCGACGTGGTCGACGTGTTCGTGCGCAGCGAGCTGGCGGGGGCCGTCGTCGACGAGGCCATCGCGGTGGGGGCGGGGGCGGTCTGGCTGCAACTGGGCGTCATCGACCAGGCCGCCGCGGCCCGCGCCCGCGCCGCCGGGCTGGAGCTGGTGATGGACACCTGCCCAGCGATCGAGGCGCCCGCGTTCGGGCTGCGGTGAAGGAATGACGGACCGATGGGGGGTGGGACGCCGTTGCGCGGACCGAACGATGGCGAGGGCTCTGACGTCGGGCCACCGGTGAGCAGCAGCGCGGGAGGGCCGGGCCGGCGCCCCGACCCGAACCGGCCCGGCACCGTCTACCGGGCCCGGCCGCGCTGGGTGCCCCGGCGGCGCTCGGCCACCCGCACCCGCGACGGGCTCGGCACCACCCCCCCGGCGGCCGGCGGGCCCTTCGTGCCCGCCGGCGCGGGCACGGCACGAACCGGGCGCGCCCCGCGCCGACCCCGGATCAGGCTGCGCTGGGTGCTGGCGACGCTGCTGGTGGTGCTGCTCGGCTACCCACTGGCCCTGTTCGGGGTGGCCTGGACCAGCCTCGGCAAGGTCGCCGCGATGCCGTCGGGCGGGCGCCCGGCAGCCACCCCGGGGCGCACGTACCTGGTCGTGGGCAGCGACTCCCGCGCCGCCCTCACGGCGGCCGAGCGGGCCAGGCTCGGGACCGGCCAGGTGGCCGGCCAGCGCACCGACACGATCATGCTGCTGCACGTCCCCTCCTCGGGCGGACCCACGGTGCTGGTGAGCGTTCCGCGCGACTCGTACGTGTCCATCCCCGGACACGGCAAGAACAAGATCAACGCCGCCTACGCCTTCGGCGGGCCGCAGCTGCTGATCCGCACCGTCGAGCAGGCCACCGCGGTCCACATCGACGCCTACGTCGAGACCGGGCTGGCCGGGTACGCCGACCTGGTGGACGCCGTCGGCGGCGTCCGGGTGTGCGTCAAGCGGGCGATCAACGACGCCAAGGCGCACATCGACGTGAAGGCGGGCTGCCAGCAGTTCGACGGCGCGACGGCGCTGGGGTACGCCCGCGCCCGGTACAGCGACCCGCGCGGCGACCTCGGCCGGGTCGAGCGGCAGCGCCAGGTGCTGGCGGCGATCGCCGGGCGCACGCTGTCGCCGTCCGTGCTCGCGCTGCCCTGGCGGGCCTTCCCCGCCGCCTCCGCCGGTGCGCACGCGCTCACCGTCGACAGCGGCACCTCGCCGTGGGGGCTGCTGCAGTTCGTGCTCGCGATGCGCACCGTGGCGTCAGGCTCGGGCCTGTCGCTGACCGTCCCGATCTCCAACCCCAACCTGCAGACCCCGGCGGGCAGCTCGGTGGCGTGGGACACCGCCAAGGCCACCACGCTGTTCACGGCGCTGCGCACCGACGACACCGAGGCGGTCCGGCCGCTGGCGCAGGCGCAGAAGGCGCAGTCGGGCTGAGCGGGTTCACCCGAGTTTGCTCACGGCCTCGCCGTCGGCACGACCGGACGGCACGACCGGACGGCGCCGACGGGCCGGCACCGGTGTCGACCGGTCAGCGGGCGGCGTCCCAGCGCAGGGCCGCGTCCGCCGCAAGCCAGAACAGCTGTTCGCGGACCGCGGCGGCCCGGTTCCAGCCCCGGTGCTCCCACTCCTGCCCGGCGAGGGAGTCGGCCGCGTAGAGCAGGTGCGCCAGCCGGACGTCCCGGTAGCGGGCGACGGCGGCCAGCGCGGAGGCCTCCATCTCGACGGTCAGGCAGCCCTCTGCGACCCGCCGTGCGACCCGGGCCCGGGTCTCCCGGTAAGGGGCATCGGTGGTCCAGGTGGGCCCGCTCGCATGGTCCAGCCCTGCCTCCGCCAGCGTCTGCTGCAGCGCCCGCACCCCGCCGGGGTCGGCCTCCACGGTGCGTGAGGGCGGGAGGTAGTGCAGCGACGTCCCCTCGTCGCGGACCGCCGCGGTCACCACCACCGGGTGGCCGAGCGCCAGCCCCGGGGTCAGCGCCCCGGCGCCACCGACGGCCACGAACGTCCGGCACCCGAGCGCGATCGCCTCCTCCAGCAACCCCGCTGCCAGCGGTGCCCCCACCCCGGGCTGCAGCACGGCCAACCGCCGCCCGCGGTGCTCGACCTCGTGCACGGCATGGGCACCGTGCTCCCAGCGCAGCACGGCCACCCGGCGCGCATCGGCCCGCTCGGCCAGCCCGGCCACCACCTCGGCGAAGAAGCACAGCACCGCTGCGGGCGGGACGTCGCGGGCGCGCACCACGGCGGCCGGCTCGATCATGGCGGCGGAGCCGAGGTCGTTCTCCAGCAGCGGCAGGTCCATGGTCCCCATGCTCGCGGGTGCGATGCCGGGGTGTCAGCCCGCCACGAAGCCGGCTCCCGGGCCCCCGGCGCGGGCCCGCAGCCGCTCCCCCTTGGCCGCGGCCTCCGCCCCGAGCCGCTGCTGGAAGGCGAGCATCGCTGCGCGCAGCCGCTCGGCCTCGGGATCGGAGCCGGCGGCCAGCATCCGCACCGCCAGCAGCCCCGCGTTCCGGGCGCCCCCGATGCCCACGGTGGCCACCGGGACCCCTGCGGGCATCTGCACGATGGACAGCAGCGAGTCCATGCCGTCGAGGTGGCGCAGCGGCACCGGGACCCCGATCACCGGCAGGGGGGTCACGGCCGCCAGCATCCCGGGCAGGTGGGCGGCTCCACCCGCCCCGGCGATCACGATGCGCAGCCCGCGGTCGTGGGCGCTGCTGGCGTACTCGATCATCTGCCGGGGCATCCGGTGCGCCGAGACGACGTCCACCTCGGCGGGCACGCCGAACTCCGCCAGCACCGCCGCCGCGTCCTGCAGCACCGGCCAGTCGGAGTCCGACCCCATCACCACGCCCACGACCGCCGGCCCGGCGTGCTGGCCCTGGCTATCGCCCATCGGCTTCCCCTTCGGTTGTGCGGTTGTGCGGTTGCGCGGTTGCGCGGTTGTGCGGTTGCGCGGCGGTCACTCCAGCACCTGCCCGCCGAGGTAGTCGGCGGCGTGCCGGGCCCGGGCCCGGCAGTCCTCCAGGTCGTCCCCGCAGACCGTGACGTGCCCCACCTTGCGCCCGGGCCTGACCTGCTTGCCGTAGACCTGCACCCGAGCGCCGGGGTCGCGGGCCATCACGTGCAGGTAGGCCGGGTACAGGTCGGGGTGGTCACCGCCGAGCACGTTGACCATCACCGCCCAGGGCTGACGCGGCCGCGGGTCACCCAGCGGCAGGTCGAGCACGGCCCGCAGGTGCTGCTCGAACTGGCTGGTCACGGCGCCGTCGATGGTCCAGTGCCCGGAGTTGTGCGGGCGCATCGCCAGCTCGTTGACGACGAAGCCCGGGCCGCCGTCGCCGTCGCCGGGGGCCAACTCGAACAGCTCCACGGCGAGCACTCCGACGACGCCCAGTGCCGCCGCGATCCGCAACCCGGCCGCGGTGACGCGGGCCGCCAACGCAGGGTCGAGCCCCGGCGCGGGGGCGACCACCTCGCGGCAGACACCGCCGGCCTGGACCGTCTCGACCACCGGCCAGGCGGCGGCCTGCCCCATCGCGCTGCGGGCGACCAGCACCGCCAGCTCCCGGCGGAAGGCCACCAACTGCTCGGCGAGCAGGCCGTCGGCAGCGGCATGCCGTTCCAGCCAGGCAGCAGCCTCGGCCGGCGAGGCGACCACCTGGACCCCCTTGCCGTCGTAGCCGCCGCGGGCCGTCTTCAGCACCAGCGGCCAGCCCACCTCGGCGGCGAACTCGGACACCTCGGCGGGGGTACGCACCTGGCGCCACCGCGGGCACGGAATGCCGAGCTCGACCAGGCGACGGCGCATCACCAGCTTGTCCTGGGCATGCACCAGCGCGGCGGGGCCCGGGCGGGTGAGGACTCCCTCGGCCTCGAGCTCCTCCAGCAGTGCCGTCGGCACGTGCTCGTGGTCGAAGGTGAGCACGTCGCACGCCGTGGCGAAGGCCCTCACCGCCGCTGCGTCCCGGTAGTCACCGACCGGCGAGTCGGGCACCACCTGGGCGGCCGGGGCGTTGGGCAACTCGGCGAGCACCCGAAGGCGCACCCCCAGCGCCACGGCAGGTGGTTGGCTCATGCGCGCGAGCTGCCCGCCACCGACGATGCCCACCACGGGGAAGCCTCCGGGAAGCCGCTGAGTACGAGGCCGCTGAGTACCAGGCACGCGCGCAGGGTATCGAGGAACCGTCGGTAGGATCCGCGGGCGGGAAGTCGAACCAGCCCCCGCCCACGACCACCAGGTGGTGACGATCGGTGACAGTCGCGGCCAGATCGCCGGATGGCCTGCCCGTCCGGCCGGAGGGTGACCGGCCTGTCGGCCGCCGCACGACCGCAGCCGCCGTGGCCGCCCCGGTGCGCCGGCTGCGCTCCGCGATGGACCTGGTGTACCGCGAGATGCTCAAGTTCGGCCTGGTCGGCGCGGTCGCGTTCGTGGTCGACGTCGGCGGGTTCAACCTGCTCACCACGGGCCTGTGGCCGGGCCAGGGGCCGGCGCCCATGGACGGGCACGAGAAGCTTGCCAAGGTCATCTCCGTGTCGGCTGCGACGCTGGTGGCCTGGCTGGGGAACCGGTACTGGAGCTTCCGGCACCGCCGGCAGGCCTCACCACCCCGCGAACTGGCCGTGTTCATCGTGATGAACCTCGGCGGGATGGCCATCGCCGTCGGATGCCTGACGGTGTCCCACGACGTGTTCGGGTTCCACTCGGCGCTCGCGGACAACGTCTCGGGCAACCTCGTCGGGACCGGGCTCGGCACCCTCTTCCGCTTCTGGGCCTACCGGCGTTTCGTCTTCACCGAGCTGCGGACGGAGCCCGCGGCGGAGCCCGCGATGCGCTGAACCTCAGCGCATCGCGGTCAGCACCAGCCGGGCGCCCCGCAGCTGGCGCACCTGCCGCTCGTAGGTCGCGCCCAGCCCCAGCAGCGCGCCGCCGACGATCGCGAGCACCAGCCAGCGCGGTGCGGTGGAGGTGACGGCGGCCAGCCACGGCCCGAGCTGGATCCCCGCGTGCACCGCGAGCGCGACCGCGCCGAGCAGCACCGGAGCCTGCCGGCGCCGGGCCACGCCGGCCACCAGCACCCCGGCGGACAGCAGGACCAGCGCCACCACGCGGGCGGTGCCCCCGGCCACGGCGGCCACGCACAGCGTCGGGACGAGCAGCACCGCCACCCCCGGGCCCAGCGCCGGCCACGACCGTAGGGCGGGGGCCACCGCCATCCGGGTCGCCCCGGCCACGAGCAGGACGGCGGCCAGCGGCACCGTCCAGCGTTCGACCGGGTGGTCCGGGCCTGCCGCCCACCCGAGCGGGGCGGCACCAATCGCCAGCGCGAGCGCCACCCACAGCCGCGGCGGCATCGGGGCCGCGACGCGTGCCCGGGGCAGCGCGGCGAGGGCGACCGTGAGCCCGGCGAGCGCCAGCACCCACCCGCCGCGCAGGTCATCCCAGCGCGGGGCGGCGCGACCGGGATCCGCCGCGGCGACGGCCACGTCCGCGGCCATCGCCAGCAGCGTCGGCACGCAGGCCAGCAGCAGGGCCGCGGTGACCTCCGGAACCCGGTGGGGGCCGGGCGCCCGTCGCCCCCCGCCGTGCAGGGCCAGCAGCACGATCAGCGCGGCGGGCACCGACCAGGCCTCGACGAGTGCCGGCGTGGCCCCGGCGGTGAGGATGCCGACCGCGGGCCGGAACACCCCCACCGCCGCCGCGGTGGCCGCGCCGAGGCCGCTGGGCACCGGCAGCACGGCGGGGACCGGCCCGGCGCCCCTCGCCTCCCACCACCCCGCGGCGGCCAGCACCGTCGCCGCTGCCAGCAGCAGCCCGGGGCGCAGCGCGCCCCCGCCCGGCGCCATGACAAGGCTGGGAACCAGCCCGGCGACGGCCCCCGGCAGCGCGGCGCGCCAGCGCGCCCGGGCCGGCGGCCGCGGCCCGGGTGCCGCGCCCGGCGCCCCGGCGGGCGCCGGAGCACGCAGCATCGCCGCCAGCACCAGCACCGCCGCCAGCGGCAGTGACCAGGCCTCGACCGGGACGCCGGTCAACGCCCACCCGAGCGTGGCGGCAGCCACCGCGGCGCCCGCGGCCCACCGGCCCACAGCCCCGCTGAGCAGGCCCTGCCGCCGCCGGGCGGCGAGCACGGCCACCGCCCCGGCAAGCAGCAGCACGGCGGCACAGCGCCAGCCCGCCAGGAGGGCCCCGGGGGTGGCACCGAACCGCGCGGGGCGGCCCCCGGCCACCGCGGCCAGCAGCGGGAGGCCGGCGCCGAGCGCGAGCGCAGGCACGGCCCGCAGCTCCCGCCACGAGAGCCGCGCCCGCTGCCACCCGCGCGGTCCGCCCGGCAGCGCGGCCGTCGCCGGCCCCGCCGGCAGACCCGCCGCCGCTCCGGCAGCGAGCAGCAGGGCGGCCGCCGGCAGCGACCAGACCTCGACGGCCGCGAGCCCCGTGGCCGCGTGCAGCAGCGCCGCCACCGGACGCAGCACCCCCACCCCGGCCGCGACCAGTGCGGCGACGGCCACCGCGAACCGGTCCCGGCGTGCCGGCCGGACCCGGCCCGCGGCCGCCGCCAGCACCGTGCCCGCCCCGAGCAGCAGCCCCGGCCGCAGGTCCCCTCCACCTGCGGCCGCGACCACGCTCGGGGCGAGCGCGAGCCCGGTGGCTGGGCCCAGGGCCCGCCAGGGCCCGGTCCGCGGGTCACGGCGCAGCCGCAGCCCCCCGACCACCAGCAGCGCCGCCGCCGGCGGCAGCGTGTAGGCCTCGACCAGGTGCACGTCGGCCGACCCCAACCGGACCCAGGAGGAGGCGCTCAGCAGCACCCAGGCAAGCCGGCCCACAGCCTGGCGGTCCGGCACCAGGGCCAGCGCGGCGGCGCCCGTGCCGAGCAGCAGCAGCACCACCCAGGCCTGATCGATCCCCCGCGTCATCGCCGCGGCGAGTGCCCCGACCAGGGCGGTAGCGCCCTCCGCCAGCAGGCGGCGCGGGCCTGCCCAGGCCGGGGCGCGCAGCGCCGCCACGGCGAGTACGACGGCGCCGGCGGCGCAGCCGGCCGCCAGCACCGGCGCCGCCGCCAGCTGCGGGACAGCGGCCGCGCGCACGGCCAGCAGCAACGCCCCGGCCAGCGGCGGAGCGCAGGCCGCGGCTCCCGCGGCGACCCCGCTCGCCGCCCCCGCCAGCGGCCCGGTCGGGCGGATCGCGACCGCAACGGCCACGGCGAGCAGCGCCCCGAACAGCACCGCCAGCCGACCCGGCTGAACGACCGCGGCGTCACCGGCCCCCACGACCGCCGCCAGCACGGCGATCAGCGCCCCGACCAACCCCACCGTGGCGGCCACCCCCCGCTCTGCGGCGGCCAGCGCCGGACCGGCCGGCCGCCAGCCCACCGGCAACGCCCGGCGCAGCCCCGGGGTGGGCGCGACGGTGACCGCCAGCGCGACCAGGGCGGAGCCGAACAGCCCGGCGACCGTGAGCCGGTCTGTCGGTGCGGCGCCGGCGAGGGCGGCCACGGCCCCGACCACGACGAGCGAGGCCGCCGCCGCCGCACCGACCGGTACCGGCCGGGCCATGGCCGGTACCGGTCGGCGGGCAAGCCGGAGGGACATCATCCCCAGAGTGGTGATCGGCACCGACAGGTCGCGGCTGCACCACGACAGCACCACCGCGAGCGTGCCCGCCGTCACGGCCACCCCGAGTGCGGTGCCGCTGCCGACCGGTGAGGTCACGCCCGCGACCCGCCGCCCCCGGTGCATCGCCACGGCGGCCGCCACCGCGAGGGCGAGCAACAGGGTGAGAGCCACCGCGAGCGGGAGGTCGACGGCCAGCGGCCCGGCCACCAGGGCGAGACCGGTGCCGATGCCGCCGAGCACGCCGAGCGGTGCGGCTGCCCGGCCGGGGGTGAACCCGGCCCGGTGCCACCGCCGGTGCACCGCGGCGGCGGCCGCCGCCGCGGCGGCCAGGCCGAGGGCCGCGGCGAGCCGGCCCGGGCCGGCCGCCCCGCCCGGCATCCCCGCTGCCGGCAGCACGGCGTGCACCCGCGCGAGCGCCCCCGAGCGCCACGGGGGCACCGCCGCGGCCGGCGCGAGCAGCACCTGCCACGCGTCGATCACCGCCGCGGGCAGCGTGAGCAGGGCCAGCGCCGCACCGCCGGCGAGCAGGGCCGGGCCGGGCCGCAGCCCGCTGCCGCGCAGTCGTGCCAGCACGGGGACCAGGGCGACCACCATCGCCGCGCCCACCCCGGGGGCCAGCGCGAGCATCCAACTCCCGCCCCCGGCCCGCCCCGCCGCCAGCCGCGCAGCGACCGGCCAACCGGCTGCGGTCACCGTGCCCGCCGCCAGCGCCGACCACCACCCGCACGCGGCCGGCAGCAGCTCGCGGTCACCACGGGCCTGGACGCCCGCCACCACGGCCACCAGCACCAGCATCGCGGCGGTCTCACCCCAGCTGCCCCGCAGGGCGAGCCCGGCAACCCCGGCGAGCCCGGCCCACAGCCACAACCCTGCACCCCAGCGCAGCAGCACCACCTCCGTGCCCCAGCGCCGCGGCAGCGCCGACCGGGCGGCCGCCACCCCGGCCGCCAGCAGCACGCCGAGCACCTCCACCCGCAGCCCACCGCCGAGGGAGGCGAGGTAGCTGCCGGCCAGCGCGGGGACGGCGGGCGCGAGCACGGCCGCGGCGACCGTCCCGGCGCGGACCCCGCCCCGGCTCCCCCACCCGGCGAGCAGCGCGGCACAGCCGGCAACGGCGGCCGCCGCGTAGGCCCGCCCGTCCATCCGGTCGGCGCCCAGCAGCCCGGTGCTGCGCACGGCCCAGGCGTCGGCCAGTACCAGGACCACGGCGAGGCCACCGACTGCCTCCGCGGTGGCGCCCAGGCCCGGGCGCAGCCGCAGCGCTGAACCGAGGGCGGCGAGCGTGAACACCCCGATGACCGCGGCCCGGCCCCCGAGCGGGAGCCTGTCCCACGACAGCACCAGGAAGACCACGGCCGCGACCGCGAGCAGCAGCGCCCCCAAGCCCACCAGCAGCACCTGGGCGCCAAGACGGGCGGACGACCGGGCGGATGCGGGCCTCGGGGCCGCGGGCCTCGGGGGCGTGGGCCACGGGGCCGAGGGCGCCGCACCGGGTGGCGCAGCCGGCGCGGGTGCGGGCACCGGCGCGGAGGCAGGGGCGGCCGGCCACACCCGCGACGGGGCGGGCGCGGGGCGCGGCGCGCCCGCCCACCCACCGGGCGCTGACCCGGGGAAGGTGACGGGCGCCCCCGCCCAGGCCTGCCGGCGCAGCTGGGCGACCGCGTCCAGCCGGGCGTCCAGCAGCCGGGCCACCCGACCGGACAGCTCCCACACCGAGGCGGCGAGCGGGCCGGACAGGTCGACCCCGCAACGCCCGCACCGCGAGGCCGACAGCGTCGCGCCGCAACACGGGCAACGGGTCGGGTCGAGCAGGGCGCGCCGGTCGACGTACCGGTCTGGGTCAGGACCGGGGGTGGGCGTGGTCGCAGGCATGCCGGCAGCATCTCGGCCGAGCCGGGGCCCGCGGACCTGCACGGCTACCCAGCAGCGGGCGCCGCCGTGGGTAGGGCTACTCACCGGCCGGCCGACCCCGACGGGTGCGGGGCGGGCCGCCGGTGGCCGGCTTCAGTCCAGCGTGATCAGCCGCGGCATGGCACCACCGCGGGCGACGAGCAGCGGTTGCAGCGACCCGAACCCGCGCACCTGCCGCCGCCGCTGCGGTAGGAGCACCAGGTCGGGGCCGGCCGCCAGCGCGGCGGCGGTGACGGCATCGGTGACCACCGTGCCCGGCTGCGCCAGCGCGGTGAGCCGGCTCGCCAGGTTCACCGTGGGGCCGTACACGTCACCGAGGCTGTGCAGCACCGGACCATGGGCCAGGCCCACCCGCACGTCGGGCAGCAGCTCGTCGACGGCCATCTGTTCCGACAGGGACAGCGCGATCACGGCCCCGGCGAGCGGGTCGGCGGCGGTGAAGAGGATCTCGTCACCGACCGTCTTCACCACCCTGCCGCCGCCGGCGGTCACCACGTCGGAGGCCAGACCCTCGAACCGCTGCACCAGCCGCCCGAGCTCGCCCGGCGCGAGCTCCTGCGCCAGCCGGGTGTACGAGACCAGATCGGCGAAACCGACGGCCAGCCGGACCGAGGACGGTTCCTGGTCCCCCTCGCCGCCGGCCAGCCGGGCGAGCGCCCCGGCCAGCTGCCGCCGCCAGGAGTAGACCAGCAGCTGCTCCAGCTCGGGGGCGAGCTGCGCCAGGCGGGCCGCCACGGCCTGCCGGGCAGGGGGGCCGGTGGCCCCGCGGGTGGCGTCGAGGTGTTCCACCAGCACTTCGGTCTGCCAGCTCGCCAGCCGGTCGGTGGTCTGCCCCAGCGCCCTGAACAGCGCGATGGCGGTGGGCTCGTCCATCAGCCCGCGGCGGACGAACCCGACGGCGAGCTCGAGCGCCCCCTGATCGGCGTCGGTGAAGGCCACGTCGGTGTCGGTGACATTGGCGAAGCCGAGCGCCCGCCACAGCTTGCGGGCCGACAGCAGCGACACCCCGACGGCGTGGGCGACCTCGCGGCGGCGCAGCCGGCGGGGACCGCCGAGCAACCACCGCTCCAGCTCGGCCGCGGCGGGAGGCCGCGGCGGCGGCGGGGATGGCGCAGCCGTCACCGGGTCACCGGTGGTCCCCTCCGCCGCTGCCCCCGTCGCGCTCGTCCAGCTTCAGCGTGTCGGCCCGGTTGTGGTCCTCCCGATCGCCGTCGCCGGGCTCGGCGTCGTTGCCGGGCAGTTCGTCCCGGTCGGCGAGGTCGGGGTCGACGTCCGCCTCCGGGCGCTCCGCCTTCCCCTGGGCGCTGGTGCGGGCATCGTCGGACAGCCGGTACAGGGTGCGCTGCACCCGTTCGACCTTCGGCACGTCGTCGAGCACGATCTGGCCGCGCTCCCCGGCCGACTCGACCATCAGCGTTCCGCACCCCAGCATCCGCTCCCAGACGTTGTGCTCGAAGGAGACGTCGTTGAGCCGGGTGAGCGGCATGTCGTGGCCGGACCGGTTGAACACGCCCTCGCGGATGACCAGCCGGCGGGTGGTCACCGCGTACACCTGGTTCCACCACACCATGAACGGCCAGACCGTCCAGCGCAGCAGGATCGCCGCGGCGACCACGCCGATGGCCCCGCGCAGCCAGGGCTGCACCGACCAGTCCGGCACGTAACCGGCCAGCAGGGCGGCCGCCGGCGTCACCACCAGCAGCACCACCGTCGGGACGAACAACACCTTGACGTGCGGGCGCAGGCTCAGCACGAGGATCTCGTCATCACCCAGAAGCCGCTTCGGGAAGCCCATGGGGCGAAATCATGCCGCGTCCAGGACCGCGGGGGCAGCCCGGCCGCCGATCATGCCGCCGGAACGGGTCCGTCAGCCGCCGGCCGGGGCCGTTGCGGGGTGGACGTGCGTCACGTCCCCGGCCGCCAGCGGGTGCAGCTGCCCGGCATCGTCCCGGACGAGCAGCCGCCCGGCGTCGTCCACCCCTTCGGCGACGCCGTCCAGCGCGGGCGCGGAGGGCAGTTGCACCTGCACCCGCAGCCCGATCGTGGCGCAGGCCTCGCGGTAGGCCGCCGCGGTGCCCCCGGCGCGCGGGCCGCCGCCGCCGTCGGACCACGCGCGGTAGCGGCGGGCCAGCGCGCGCAGGTAGGCCCGCAGCACGGTGCTGCGGTCGGTGGTGGCCGACCCCGCCAGGCGCAGCGAGGTGGCCGTCGGGACCGGCAGCTCACCGGGATCCTGGCTGACGTTGATCCCGGCACCGAGCACCACCACGGGGCCGTCCGGCCCGGACACGACCTCGGCGAGGATCCCGCACACCTTCAGCGGCCGGCCGGCGGCGAGCCCGCCCTCGGGCACGAGCACATCGTTGGGCCACTTCAACCGGGCGGGCAGCCCGCACCCGTGGACGAACGCGTCGACGGCGGCGACGCCGGCGAGCAGCGGCAGCCAGGACCACGTCTCCCGCGGCGCCGTGGGGTGCAGCAGCACGGACACGGCCAGCCCGGCCCGCGGCGGGGCCTGCCAGTCGCGCCCGAGCCGCCCCCGCCCGGCGCTCTGGTGGTCGGCCACCAGCACCAGCCCCGGCGCCTCACCGGCCAGCGCCCGGGCGGCCAGGTCGGCGTTGGTCGACGCCGTGCTGTCCACCAGTTCCAGCGCCCGCCAGCCCGCCCCGGGGCCTTCGGTGAGCGCCGCCCGCAGCGCCGCCGCGGCGAGCGGCGGGCGCTCCAGGTCGCTCCAGCGACCACCCGTTCCCACGCCGCCAGGGTACGGGCCGGCGGTGGCGCGGATCGCCACCGGCGGAGCACCTCGGGACCCTGCCGAGGAGGGCGACCGGTGTGAGATGCACCGCTGGTCGGGCCCCCCGGGGCGGGGGCGGCCCGCACTAGGCTCGCGCTGGACCCGTGCCCGCCGGTGCGGGCCGGACGGGCGTGCACGCCCCGGTGCACCGCAGCTCAGGAGGTCGCGATGACGGCGCACCCGGCGCAGGTCGACGGCACCGCGGAGCCGGACGGCCTCGACATCCACACCACGGCGGGAAAGAACGCCGACCTTGACCGCCGGATCGGCGAGGCGGTGCACGCCGGCTCTGCGAGCGCCGTCGACAAGCGCCACGCGCAGGGCAAGAAGACCGCCCGGGAGCGCATCGAGGCGCTGCTCGACGAGGGATCGTTCGTCGAGCTCGACCAGTTCGCCCGACACCGCTCGCGCAACTTCGGGCTGCAGAAGAACCGCCCCTACGGCGACGGCGTGGTGACGGGGTACGGCACCGTCGACGGCCGCCAGGTGTGCGTCTTCGCCCAGGACTTCACCGTGTTCGGCGGCAGCCTCGGCGAGGTGTTCGGGGAGAAGATCGTCAAGGTCATGGACCTGGCGATGAGGATCGGCTGCCCGGTGGTCGGCATCAACGACTCCGGCGGCGCCCGGATCCAGGAAGGCGTGGTCTCGCTCGGCCTGTACGGGGAGATCTTCCAGCGCAACGTGCTCGCCAGCGGTGTCGTCCCGCAGATCTCCCTGATCATGGGGCCGTGCGCGGGCGGGGCGGTCTACTCCCCCGCGATCACCGACTTCACCGTGATGGTGGACCAGACCTCGCACATGTTCATCACCGGCCCGGACGTGATCAAGACCGTCACCGGCGAGGAGGTCGGGTTCGAGGAGCTCGGCGGGGCGCTGTCCCACAACACCAAGAGCGGGAACGCGCACTACATGGGCAGCGACGAGGACGACGCGCTCGAGTACGTGAAGGCGCTGCTGGGCTACCTGCCCAGCAACAACCTGTCCGACCCGCCGATCTTCGACGCCGAGGCCGACCTCACCGTCAGCCCCGCGGACGAGGACCTCGACCGGTTGGTCCCCGACTCGGCCAACCAGCCGTACGACATGCACAAGGTCATCACCCACGTGCTCGACGACGCCGAGTTCCTCGAAGTCATGCCGCTGTTCGCGCCGAACATCGTGATCGGGTTCGGCCGGGTCGAGGGCCGCTCGGTCGGCGTGGTGGCCAACCAGCCGATGCAGTTCGCCGGGACCCTCGACATCGACGCCTCCGAGAAGGCCGCCCGGTTCGTGCGCACCTGCGACGCGTTCAACATCCCGGTGCTGACCTTCGTCGACGTCCCCGGCTTCCTGCCCGGCACCGACCAGGAGTGGAACGGCATCATCCGCCGCGGCGCCAAGCTCATCTACGCCTACGCCGAGGCGACCGTGCCGAAGGTGACGGTGATCACCCGCAAGGCCTACGGCGGCGCCTACGACGTGATGGGGTCCAAGCACCTCGGCGCCGATGTCAACCTCGCCTGGCCGACCGCCCAGATCGCGGTGATGGGGGCGCAGGGCGCGGTGAACATCCTCTACCGGCACGAGTTGAAGAGCTCCGGCGAGACCGGCGGGGACGTCGAGGCGGAACGCCGCCGGCTGGTGACCGAGTACGAGGACACCCTGGCCAACCCGTACATCGCGGCCGAGCGCGGCTACATCGACGCGGTGGTGCGGCCGGCGCACACCCGGCGCGAGGTGGTGCGGTCGCTGCGGATGCTGCGCACCAAGCGGGCCACCCTGCCGCCGAAGAAGCATGGGAACATCCCGCTGTGACGGCGCCCCGGGGCACCGCCGGCGGCGGCACTGCCGGTGCCGGCGGGAGGGCGGCCGCGGCGGCGGCCGACGGCGCGCAACAGCCGCTGCTGCGGGTGATCTCCGGGCCGGCCACCGCCGAGGAGGTGGCCGCGGTGCTGGCGGTGCTCGCGGCGGCAACGCCGGGGTCAGCCCAGCCGCCGTCCGCAGCGGCAGCGGAGACGTCCGGGTGGGCCGACCGCGGCGCCGCGACACGCGGTGCCCGCCCGGCAACCGGCCCGGGCGAGCACGCCTGGCGCACCGCGTACTGGCCACGCTGACCCGTCCGTCAGTCCGGCCATCCGGCAGTCCGGCCACCCGGCAGGCCCGGGGCGGGCGCCGTCAGCCGCTCTTGCGCCGGAAGGTGCGCTGGGTGCGGGCGGGCCCGTGCGAGCGCCCCGCGCCCTTGCCGCCCTCCCGCCCCTGACCACCGGCACCGTCGCCGTGCTGGCCGTGCTTGCGTTCCAACGCCTCGCGGAAGCGGCGCTTCACGTCGTCCTCCGCCGCGGGCGCGGCCTCCGCGGGGGGCGCCGGCGCGGCGGCCGGCTCGACCGCCGCTGCGTCCGGCGCCGGGTCCCCGGCGGGCTGATTCTTGGCAGGCATGTGGGGCTCCATCCAGTGGCGCGCGGGCGGGTCCACCCTGTCATCGGTGGCTGCCCGCAGCCAGGCCACTATCCTCCCGCCGCGCCGCCGGGCCGCGGCCGCCCCCGCCGGGCGCGCTCAGCCGGCGGCCCCGGGGCCGGCCGGCGGGGCGGCGTCCGGGCCCGTGAGGAGGCGGGCGACCTGGGTGGCGAGCTCCTCGGCCCCCTCCCGGTTGTCCACCGCCAGGTGCGCCACCGGCGGCGGCTCGTCGGGCCGCATCCGGGCGAGGAACTGCTCGAACGCGGCGAGCTTGCCGTCGTCGTGGGTACTGCCGCGCGCGCGCAGCCGGGAGCGCAGCGTGGCGGCGTCACTGCGGACCCAGACCAGGCGCGCGGGCTCGCCGCCGAGCCGGCGCACCCACCGCCGCCAGCCCGCCGGGTCACGGATCTGGGCGGTGAACGGTGCGACCAGCATCACCGGGCACCCGGCGGCGCGGATCTGCCGGGTGGCGGCGGTCATCCCGTCGTACTCGTGCAGCTTGACGTGCCGGTCGTACCACTCGCCCTCCCGCTCGCCGGGCGGGCGGCCGTGGGCCGCCTGCACCTGCGCGACGAACCCGGCGAACAGCACGTCCTTGTCGAGCAGGGCGGGGACCGGGCGCAGCGCCTGCAGCAGCAGATCGGCCACCGTCGACTTCCCCGAGCCGGGCGCGCCGGCCACCACCCACAGCGCGGCCGGCGGCGGGGGCGCTGCCGGCGGCGGGGGCGCTGCCGGCGGAGCCCCGGGTGCCGGACGGAGGAGCGGAGCCCCGGGTGCCGCCGGACGGCGGATAGGCGGCTGCTCGGCGGGCATACCCCAAGCCTGCCGTACCGGCCGGGGCCAATGGCGGTGCCGTGCCCGGGCCGGCGCCCGTAGGCTGCGCGCGTGACCGACAGCACCAGCCCCCGGACCCACACTCCCATCGACGCTCTCGCCGACGCCCACCTGGAGGCGAGCGCCCGCCTCGATCCGGTGACCGCGACCTTCGCCGGGCTCGGCGGGCACGACGACGAGCTCACCGACTACTCCCCGCAGGGGCATGCCGCCCGTGCCCAGTTGGCCCGCGACACGCTGGCCGCGCTCGAGACCGCCGTCCCCGTCGACGAGGTGGACGTCGTCACCCGGGAGGCGATGCGCGAGCGGCTCGGGCTCGAGGTCGAGCTCTACGACACCGGGCTGGTGCTCGGCGAGCTGAACAACGTCGCCTCCCCGGTGCAGACCCTGCGCGAGGTCTTCGACGTCGCCCCGACCGGGACCGTGCAGGCCTGGGAGGCCATCGCCGCCCGGCTGGAGGGGATGGCCGACGCGCTCGCCGGGTACCGGGCCAGCCTGCTGGAGGCCGGCGCGCAGGGCTGGGTGCCCGCCGCCCGCCAGGTGCTCGCCGGAGCCGGGCAGGCGCAGGAGTTCGCCGCCCCGGACGGGTTCTTCGGTTCGCTGGCGGCGGGCGCGGCGACCGCGGGTGGTGGCGAGCTGCCCGCAGCCCTGCGCGCCCACCTCGACGCGGGTGGCCGGCACGCCGCCGGCGCCTACGCGGAGCTCGCGACGTGGCTGCGGCAGACGGTGCTGCCCGGGGCCCGCTCGGACGACGCCGTCGGAGCCGAGGTGTATCCGCTGTACGCCCGGGCGTTCCTCGGTACCACGATCGACCCCGCCGAGACCTACGCCTGGGGGCTGGAGGAACTCGCCCGGATCGAGGCCCGGATGGCCGAGGTGGCGGCGCAGATCCTGCCTGCCGGCTCCACCGCCCGGGGTCCTGCCGCCGTCGCGGCGGCCATCGAGGCCCTCGACGCCGACCCCGCCCGCCGGATCGAGGGGGCCGAGGCGTTCCGCGACTGGATGCAGGGGCTGGCCGACCGTGCCATCGCCGACCTCGGCGGCGCCCACTTCGACATCCCCGGGCCGCTGCGCACGCTGGTCTGCCGGATCGCCCCCTCCAGCTCGGGCGCGGTGTACTACACCGGCCCGTCGGAGGACTTCTCCCGCCCCGGCCAGATGTGGTGGTCGGTCCCCACCGGCACGACCAGCTTCTCCACCTGGCAGGAGACCTCGACGGTCTATCACGAGGGCGTTCCCGGCCATCACCTGCAGATCGCCCGCGCGGTCTACCGCAGCGACCGGCTCAACCGCTGGCGCCGGCTGGGCTGCTGGGTGAGCGGCCACGGCGAGGGTTGGGCGCTGTACGCGGAGCGGCTGATGGAGGAGCTCGGCTACCTCCGGGACCCGGGCGACCTGATGGGCATGCTCGACTCGCACGCGCTGCGGGCCGCCCGGGTCGTCGTCGACATCGGGGTGCACTGCCGCCTGGGCGCCCCGGCGGAGGTCGGCGGCGGCACCTGGACGGCGGCCAAGGCGTGGAAGTTCCTGCGCGCGCACACCCGTGGACCGGACGCCAACCTGCGCTTCGAACTCGACCGCTACCTCGGTTGGCCCGGGCAGGCCATCTCGTACAAGGTGGGCGAGCGGGTGTGGCTGGCGCTGCGCGAGCAGGTCCGGGCCCGCGAGGGGGCGGACTTCGAGCTGAGCCGCTTCCACGACCGGGCCCTCGACCTGGGGTCGGTCGGCCTCGACGTGTTGCGGGGGGCGGTCATCGACAGCTCCCCCGCCCGGACGTGAACGGGCCGGGGCCGGAGGCGGGGACGCTGGTGCTGGCCTCCGCCTCGCCGGGGCGGCTGGCGACGTTGCGCCGGGCCGGGCTCGACCCGGTGGTGCTGGTCTCCGCCGTCGACGAGGACGCCGTGGTGGCCCGCTACGACGCGCGGGAGGCCGCGGACATCGCGCTGGTCCTGGCCCGGGCCAAGGCCGAGGACGTCGCCGCCGGCCCCGAACTGCCGGCGGGGGCGCTGGTGCTGGGTTGCGACTCGGTGCTGGAGCTCGACGGCGAGGTGCATGGCAAGCCCGCGGACGCCGCCGAGGCGCGCTCGCGCTGGCGGCGGATGCGTGGCGGGTCGGGCGTGCTGCACACCGGGCACTGGCTGGTCGACACCCGCGATCCGGGCAGCGGGGCAACCGTCGGCGCGGTGGCCTCCACGGTGGTGCACTTCGCCCGGCTCAGCGATGCCGAGATCGACGCCTACATCGCCACCGGGGAGCCGCTGCGGGTCGCCGGGGCCTTCACCGTCGACGGGCTGGGGGGCCCGTTCGTCAGCGGCGTCGAGGGCGACCACCACGCGGTGGTGGGCGTGTCCCTGCCGCTGCTGCGCTCGCTGCTGGCCGAGATCGGCGTGTCCTGGCCGTCCCTGTGGACCAGCAGCGTGTGATCGTCCGGCTCCGTTCGGGGGAGGCGGGGAGGAGTTCTGTCCCTTCCGGGCGATGTGTCGCACTCCTCGCTTGATAGGGCCCCGGTGGGGGACGAGACTTCCCGGGTGACCGTCACGGTGAACCGGCGCGGGCGTGCGGCCTGACCAGCACGTCACCTCTTTCCGTCCGGCGCGCCGCGCGCGGGACGGTTATCCCGGTGATGCCCGGGGCAGCTCCACGCCCTCGCCGCCGGGTGCCGGGGGGAACGGCGCGCTACCCGCCGCCGGGGGCGCGGCCGCGAGGCTGTCGCCCGGTTGGGCCGCGGGCGCCCTGCGCGGGTTGCTGCGGCTGCCGGGCCTCGTTGTCGCCCTCCAGGTGCTGGGGCTGGTCTGCTACGTCGGGGTGATGCGCGGCTGGATCCCGGGGGCCGGCGCCGGTCTGGTGCTCGCCGCCGTGCTCACCGGCACGACGGTGACGTGCGCGCTCGCCGCCTGGCGCGAGCGGGCCCGGCGCGCTGCGTGGTGGGCCTGGGCGCTGCTGGCTGCCGCCCACGTCGCGGTGGGGGTGGTGCTGGCGGTGAGCGTGGCCCACAACGGCCCGGCCTCCGCCGGCCCGCCCTCCTGGCCGGACGCGGAGTACGCCGTCTACTACCCCCCGGTGCTCGTCGCCACCTGGCTGTTGGTGCGCTCCCGGACGCCGCCCTGGCTGCCGAGCATGTGGTGGGACGCCGTGGTCGTCACCCTCGGCGCGGGGGCGGCGGCGTCGACGGCGCTGTGGCTGCTCCGCCCGCCCGCCGGGTTCGGGGCCCACCACGGGGTGGGAATCCTCGCCCCGGTGGCCGACGCGGTGCTGGTCACCGTGATCCTCAGCGTGGCCTCGCTGTCGGGGGCGCGGGTCGGGCCGGGGCCGTGGTTGGTGTCGGCCGGGCTGTGCGCGGTGGCGTTCGCCGACGCCGCGCACCTGCACCTGTCGCCGGCCGGGCACCAGGGCACGCCGCGGGCCATCGACCTCGGCTGGCTCGCCGGGTACACCCTGATCGGGCTGTCCACCGGGGCTGCGGTTCCGCAGCGCCGGCCCCGCGAACGCCGGCACCGGCCGCCCGACCTGGCCCGGGCCGCCCTGCTGCCGTGGACGGTCACGCTGCTGTCGGTGCTGCTCCTGGTGGTGGCGCTGGCGGGCGGGCCGGTGCCGCGCGCCTCCGCGCTGCTCGCCCTGGGCAGTGTCGCGCTCACCCTGGCGCGGATCGCGCTGGCGCCGGCGGGCCTGCAGCCTGGGGCCGGCCCGGACACGGGCACCGACGAGCTCACCGGGCTGGCCGACCGGCGTGCACTGTCCCGGGCGCTGGCCAGCGACGGCGCGCTGGCGGAGTCGGGCCGGGCCTGGTCGCGCTGGACCGACCGGGTGGCACTGCTGCTGGTGGACATCGACCGGTTCAAGGAGATCAACGAGGCCCTCGGCCACCCCACCGGCGACCTGGTGCTGACCGAGGTCGGTGCCCGCTTCCAGGGGGTGCTGCGCGAGGGCCAGCTGCTGGCCAGGCTGGGCGGTGACGAGTTCGCCGTGGTGCTGCCCGGCGCCGGGCCGGAGCCGGCCCGACGGGTCGCCGACCAGTTGCTGGGCGTCCTGGCGGAGCCGTTCAGCGTGCTCGGCGACCGGCTGCCGGTGCGGGCGAGCATCGGGATCGCCAGCTGCCAGCTGCGCCGCGGCGAGCCGGCCGACCTGCTCCGCCGCGCCGACGTGGCGATGTACCGGGCGAAGGCCGCCGGCACCGGGGTCGAGCTGTACGACCCCGACCGCGACCGGGTGGACGCCGTCCGGCTGCGACGCACCGCCGAGCTGCGGGCGGCGCTCGAGCGCGGCGACCTCGAGGTGCACCTGCAGCCGCAGATCGACCTGGCGAAGGGCACCGTGGTGGGCGCCGAGGCGCTGGCCCGCTGGCGGCACCCGCACGACGGGGTGCTGCTGCCGGCCTCCTTCCTGCCGCTGGCGGCGCAGACCGGGTTGATGCATCCGGTGGCGGCGCTGGTGCTCGACCGGGCGCTGTCGGCCTGCGCACAGTGGTGGAGCAGGGGGCACCTGGTTCCGGTGAGCGTCAACCTCAACGCCCGGGACCTGCATGACGAGGCCGCCACCGACCTGCTGCTGTCGACGCTGCAGCGGCACGGACTGCCGCCCGCCGCGCTCTGCGTCGAGATCACCGAGGACGTGATGCTCGAGGACCCCGCGGCCACGGCCGCGCTGCTGCACGACTGGCGCAACCGCGGGGTCTCGATCGCGCTGGACGACTTCGGCAGCGGGTACTCGGCGCTGGCGTACCTGCGGGTGCTGCCGCTGGACGAGCTCAAGCTCGACCGGGTGTTCGCCTCCGACCTGCGCAACCGGCGGGCGGCGACGGTGGTCCGGCACGCGGTGGCGCTGGCGCATGCGCTACGGCTGCGCGTCGTGGCCGAGGGGGTCGAGGACGAGGCGACGGCGCGGCTGCTCGCCGACGGCGGTTGCGACGTGGGCCAGGGGCTGTACTTCGGCGACGCGATGGACGTCCCGGCCTTCCTCAGCTACCTCGACGCCCAGCAGCCCTGACTCCCCTGCCTGCCGGGAGGGGCAGTGCAGTCTCGAGGGGCAGTGCAGTCTCGAGGGGCAGTGCAGTCTCGAGGGGCAGGCAGCCTCAGGAGCAGTGCAGGCCCGCGCGCAGGCTCCCCAGGTTGGCCTGCATCACCTGCACGTAGTCGCGCCCGGCGGAGGCGTCGGTCAGCCCCTCGATGGGGTCGAGCACGGCGGTGGTGACCCCCGTCTCGCGGGCGACGGTGTCGGCGATCTTCGGGCTCACCAGGGTCTCGTAGTAGATCGTCGTCACGTGGTGCTGCCGGACGAAGGTGGCCACGTCGGCGAGCTGGGTGGGGCTGGGTTCGGTTTCCGGGGACAGCCCGGTGATCCCCACCTGCTGCAGGCCGTAGCGCTCTGCGAGGTAGCCGAAGGCGTTGTGGCTGGTGACGACGGTGTTGTCGGCACACCGGGACAGGCCCTGGCGGAACTGCGCGTCGAGGGCATCGAGGTCGTGGTGCAGGGCGGCCGCGTTCGCCGCGTACTGCGGCTGGTGGGTGGGGTCGAGACGGCCGAGCCGCTGGGCCAGCGCGTCGCCGACGGCTGCGAGCCGCTGCGGGTCGAGCCAGAAGTGCGGATCGAGCGAGCCGGCCTGCCCGCCGAGGGCCCGGCCGCCCTCGATCGGGGTGTAGCGCAGGGTGAGCCGGGCCGCGGCGGAGGCATCGTCGGCGCGCCCGGCGGCCTCCTGCGCGACGGCGGCGTCGACCGCGGGCTGGAATCCCTTGACGTAGAAGACGAGCTCGGCGTCGGCGACGGAGGCGACCTCCCGCGGGGTCAGCTCGAGGTCGTGCGGCTCGACCCCGGGCCTGGTGAGGCTGCTGACCGTCCCGTAGCTGCCGACCACCCGGGTCGCCACGTACTCCATCGGGTAGAACGAGGCGACGACCTTCACCCCGCCCGAGCCGCCCGAGCCCGAGCCGCTGCCGCAGCCGGCGAGGGCACCGAGGGCGAGGGCAAGTCCGGTACCGGCGGCGAGCGCCCCGCGTCTAGTCACGGGAATGATTCTCATAACCAGGAGCGGTGCTGTCAAACGCCGGCCGGTCAGACCGGGGGCACCCCGTGCCGGCGGTCGCTGAAGCGCCGCTCCCGCCCGGTGGCGTAGGCGAGCCGCAGCGACACCTCCCGGCGCAACTCCGACGGCTCGACCACCGCGTCGATCACCAGGTCCGCGGCCAGCCGCATCAGCTCGACGTCCTCCTCGTACTCCACCCGGCGGGCGGCGACGAAGTCGGCCCGTTCCCCGGGCTCGGCGATCTCGGCGATCTTGTTCGCGTACACGGCGTTCACCGCGGCTTCCGGGCCCATCACCGCGATCCGGGCCGAGGGCAGCGCGAGGGTGGCGTCCGGCCCGAACCCGGGCCCGGCCATGGCGTAGAGCCCGGCGCCGTAGGCCTTGCGCAGCACCACGCACACCTGCGGGACCGTCGCCTCGCTCACCGCCGTGATCATCTTCGCACCATGCCGAATGATCCCCTGCCGCTCCACCTCGCTGCCGATCATGAATCCCGGCACGTCGGCCAGGTACAGCAGCGGGATGTTGAAGGCGTCGCACATCCAGATGAAGCGGGCGGACTTGTCCGCGGAGTCACCGAACAGGACGCCGCCGCGGACCGCGCTGTTGTTGGCCACGACCCCGACCGGCCGGCCGTCCAGCAGCGCCAGCCCGACCACGACCTCCGCCGCGTACAGCGGCTTGACCTCGAAGAAGGACCCCTCGTCGACCAGCGCAGTCGATCACCTCGTGCACGTCGAAAGGGACCGACTCCCGCTCCGGAACGGCCGCGCGGGTGAGTTCCCGTTCCGGCGGCAGCGCCGGCTGCTGCGGCGGGGCCTGCCGCCAGACGGCGGCAGGTAGGAGAAGTAGTGCCGGGCCTGCTCGATCGCGTCGGCGTCGTCCTGGGCGAGGTTGTCGCCGCATCCGGAGACGGTGCAGTGCATCCGGGCGCCGCCCATCTCCTCCAGCGAGACCTTCTCCCCCACCACCATCTCGGCCATGCGCGGGCTGCCCAGGTACATGCTGGCGTTGCCCTCGACCATGATCACGAGGTCGCAGAAGGCGGGGATGTACGCGCCCCCCGCCGCCGAAGGCCCGAAGAGGCAGCAGATCTGCGGCACCTTGCCCGAGAGCGCCACCTGGTTGTGGAAGATCCGCCCGGCCCCGCGCCGCCCGGGGAACAGCTCCACCTGGTCGGTGATCCGCGCCCCGGCCGAGTCGACCAGCCAGAACACCGGCAGCTCCTCGCGCAGTGCACCCTCGGTGGCGCGCACGATCTTCTCCACCGTGCGCGCCCCCCACGACCCCGCCTTGACCGTCGGGTCGTTCGCGATGACGACCGCGGGGCGACCGCCGACCAGGCCACGCCCGGTCACCACGCCGTCGGCGGGCAGGCCGCCGGCCAGCGCGTTCGCGAGCTGCCCGTCCTCGACGAAGGTGGCGGGGTCGAGCAGCAGGGCGATCCGCTCCCGCACCGCCAGCTTGCCCTGGGCGGCGAGCTTGGCCGCACCTGCGACCGAGGGCGCCAGCGTCGCCGCCCGCGCGGCGGCCAGCTCGGCGTAGTGGTCACGGGGCACCCGGTCGGCCGTCATCGGGCCATCCTTGCGCGCGAGCTCAGTCAACGGGCAGTCCCAGGCCGCGGGCCAGCACGAGCCGCTGGATCTCGCTGGTGCCCTCGCCGATCTCGAGGATCTTGGCGTCCCGGTAGAAGCGGGCCACCGGGAGCTCCTCGATGAAGCCACTGCCCCCGAACACCTGGGTGGCGACCCTGGTGGCGTCCACCGCGACCGTCGAGGCGTGCAGCTTGGCCATCGCGGCGGCCTGGCGCACCTGCCCGGCGCTGCGCCGCCCGGCCGTGTGCTCATCCTTCAGCCAGGCGGCCCGGTAGGTGAGCAACCGGGCCGACTCAACGGCCACGGCGAGGTCGGCCACGGCGAACGCCACGCCCTGGTTGGCGCCGATCGGGCGGCCGAAGGCGACCCGGGTGCGGGCGTGCTCCTGGCAGGCCTCCAGGCAGGCCCGGGCCAGCCCCAGCGCCAGTGCGGCGATGGCGATGCGGCCGTCGTCGAGGGTGGCGAGGAACTGCTGCACGCCCCGCCCACGGACGCCGAGCAGGGCGTCACCCGGCACCCGGCACCCGGCCAGGGCGAGCCCGTGCGTGTCGGAGGCGTGCCAGCCGAGCTTGCGGTACGGCGGCTCGACGACCAGCCCGGGGGTGCCCGCCGGAACCATGATCGCGCTGATCTCGGGCCGGCCGTCGGCCAGTTCACCGGTGCGGGCGGTCACCGTGACGACGCTGGTGATCGGCGTGCCGGAGTTGGTGATGAAGGCCTTCGCGCCGTCGAGCAGCCACTGCGGGCTGCCGTCCGCGGCGGCCACGACCCTGCCCCGGGTGCGGGTGGCGGAGGCGTCGGAGCCCGCCTCCGGCTCGGTCAGCCCGAAGGCGGCCAGCGCCCGCCCGCTGACCAGGTCGGGCAGCCAGCGCTGCTTCTGCTCCGGGGTGCCGTACGTCATGATCGGGGTGATCCCCAGGCTGACCGCCGCCGAGAGCGTCACCCCGACGGACTGGTCCACCCGGCCGAGCTCCTCGATGGCCACGCACAGGCTGGTGAAGTCGCCACCGCCGCCGTCGTACTCGGGCGGGGCGGTCAGGCCGAACAGCCCCAGGTCGCCCATCAGGGGCACCAACTCGACCGGGAAGCGGTGCTCGACGTCCCAGTCCGCGGCGTGCGGAGCGACCTCGGCGGCGGCGAAGTCGCGCACCACCCGGCGGAAGTCCTCGTGGTCCTTGGACAGCTCGAAACCCATGGTTGGCGCTCCCCGGTGGCGGCATCGGCAGCCGGCCATCCCTCACACTCTGATTTACGTTTACGTCAACGTCAAGCTGACTGTGTCAGGATCTTCCTGCCCGCCCCCGCCGGTCCGACCACCGCCCCAGGAGAGGCCCCATGCCCGGCACCGACCGCACCTGGACGATTGCGGAACTGGCCGCGGAGTTCGGCGTGACCCACCGCACGATCCGCTTCTACGAGGACCGCGGGCTGCTGCGCCCCGAGCGGCGCGGCACCCACCGGGTGTTCCACCCCCGCGACCGGGTCCGGCTCGAACTGGTGCTGCGCGGCAAGCGACTCGGCTTCGACCTCGACCAGATCCGCGCCATCGTCGACATGTACGACCAGGCGCCCGGCGAGCGGGGCCAGCTGCAGTACCTGCTCGACCAGATAGCCGCCCGGCGGGCCGAGCTGGAGCTGCGCCGCCGCGACCTGGAGCTCACCCTGGCCGAGCTGGACGCCGCCGAGCGGCGCTGCCGTGCCGACCTGGCCGGCCTGCAGCAGGATCCGGCCGGCCCCCCGCGTCGCGGCTAGGGGCCCGGGCGGTCCTTCCCGCCGGGGCAGCCGCGGTGTGAGATTCGCCGCAGCGCGGCGGGCCCCGGCGGCGCCGTGGGATATGCCACCCCGCACCCGCGCCGCGCGCGCCTACGGTGCTGGTGCTGGTGCTGGTACCACCACCGCGAACGAAGGACAGGAGCCCCCCGTGCCCGCGACCTCCCGCGTGCTCGACCCCGCCCTTGCGGCGAAGATCATGTCTGCCGAGGAGGCCGCCGCGCTGATCATGCCCGGGGTCAACGTCGGAATGAGCGGCTTCACCGGCGCGGGCTACCCGAAGGCAGTGCCGGCGGCACTGGCCCGCCGGATCATGGACGCGAACCTGCACGGGCTCAACTTCAGGATCGGGGTCTGGACGGGCGCCTCCACCGCCCCCGAGCTCGACGGCGCGCTGGCCATGGTCGACGGCGTGGAGATGCGCCTGCCCTACCAGTCCGACCCCACCTGCCGGAAGCGCATCAACGCCGGCGAGATGGAGTACATCGACATCCATCTCTCCCACGTCGCCCAGTTCGTCTGGTTCGGCTTCCTCGGCAAGCTCGACGTCGCCATCGTCGAGGTGACGGGCATCCTCGAGGACGGCCGGATCATCCCCTCCTCCTCCGTGGGCAACAACAAGACGTGGCTCGACCAGGCCGACGCGGTGATCCTCGAGGTGAACTCCTGGCAGAACCCCGCCCTGGAGGGGATGCACGACATCTACTACGGCACCCAACTTCCGCCGCACCGCACGCCGATCCTGCTGACGGCTCCCGGTGACCGGATCGGCGAGCCGTACCTGCACGTGGACCCGGCAAAGGTGATCGCCGTGGTCGAGACGCACGCCCCCGACCGCAACACCGCGTTCTCCGCGCCCGACGAGGACTCGCGCAAGATCGCCGAGCACATCATGGACTTCCTCGAGCACGAGGTGCGCAAGGGCCGGCTGCCCAGGGAGTTGCTGCCGATCCAGTCCGGCGTGGGCAACGTGGCCAACGCCGTGCTGTCCGACCTGAACAGGGGCCCGTTCGACAACCTCACCGCCTACACCGAGGTACTGCAGGACGGCATGCTCGAGATGATCAAGTCGGGCAAGCTGCGCACGGCGTCCTGCACGGCGTTCTCGCTCAGCCCCGCGGCGGTCGCCGAGCTCAATTCCGACCTCGACCGCTACCGCGACCAGCATCATCCTTCGCCCGCAGGAGATCAGCAACCACCCGGAGCTGATCCGCCGCCTCGGCGTGATCGCGATGAACGGCATCATCGAGGCGGACATCTACGGCAACGTGAACTCCACCCACGTGATGGGCTCGGCGATCATGAACGGGATCGGCGGCTCGGGCGACTTCGCCCGCAACGCCTACCTGTCGCTGTTCATCTCCCCGTCGCAGGCCAAGGGTGGAGCGATCTCCTGCATCGTGCCGATGGCCTCGCACGTCGACCACACCGAGCACGACGTCCAGGTGCTGGTCACCGAGCAGGGGCTGGCCGACCTGCGCGGGCTCTCCCCGAAGCAGCGCGCCCGGGTGGTGATCGACAACTGCGCCCACCCGAAGTTCCGCCCCGCCCTGCACGACTACCTGAAGCGGGCCACCGCCCGGTCGTCCGGGCGGCACACCCCGCACCTGCTCGGGGAGGCGTTGAGCTGGCACCAGCGCTACCTGGAGACCGGGCACATGTGAGCGCGCTGGGCACCCGCATCCCCACCCCGGCGGGGCCGAGCCGCTAGCGTGGGCACGTGCCCAGGATCGGTGCCCCCGGATGACGGCCCGGGCGCTCGTCATCAACTGCGGGTCCTCCTCGCTGAAGTACCGGCTCGTCGAGCCCGACTCCGGTCGCATCCTGGGCGGCGGGCTGGTGGAGCGGATCGGCGCCCCCGGCGGGCGGCTGGAGCATCACGGCACCGGGGACCAGCAGCCGAACGAAATGCCCGGGGACTACCCCGACCACGACACCGCGCTCGATGCGGTGCTGCGGGCCTTCGCCCGGTTCGGGCCCTCGCTGGACACCGAGGGCCCCGACGTGGTCGGGCACCGCGTGGTGCACGGCGGGGCCTACTACGGCGCGCCCGTCGTCGTGGACGAGGACGTGCTGGCCCGCATCGAGGAGGTCGCGCTGCTGGCCCCGCTGCACAACCCGGTGAACCTCGCCGGGATCCGCGCCGGCCCTGCGGGCCTTCCCCGGGGTGCCGCAGGTGGCGGTGTTCGACACCGCCTTCCACGCCGGGATCCCGGCCCGCGCGGCCACCTACGCCGTGCCGCAGCGGTGGCGGGAGGAGTACGCCGTGCGCCGCTACGGCTTCCACGGCATCTCCTACGCCTACCTCAGCCGCGAGGCGCCCCGGCTGCTCGGCCGCGAGGTGGAACGGACCAACCTCATCGTGCTGCACCTCGGTAACGGGGCCAGCGCCTGCGCCGTCGCCGGCGGGCGCAGCATCGACACCTCGATGGGCCTGACCCCGCTGCAGGGGTTGGTGATGGGCACCCGCAGCGGCGACATCGATCCCGGGCTGCCCGGCTACCTCGAGCGCGCCGCGGGGCTGTCGCCGAAGCAGGTGGACGACGGGCTCAACTTCGAGGGGGGGTTGCTCGCGCTGGCCGGGGTGTCCGACGTGCGGGAGGTGACCCGCCGGGCCGAGATCGGTGACCAGGTGGCCCTGGACGCGCTCGACATCTACTGCTACCGGATCCGCAGCTACGTGGGTGCGTACTACGCGGCGCTGGGCCGGGTGGACGCGGTGGTGTTCACTGCTGGGGTGGGTGAGCACTCTGCCGAGGTCCGCGCGCGGAGCCTGGCCGGCCTGCAGCGCCTGGGCATCGTGGTGGACGAGGCCCGCAACCTGGAGGCCTCCACCGCCGCCCGGACGATCAGCCCCGACGGCGCCGAGGTCGCCGTGCTGGTGATACCCACCGACGAGGAGCACGAGATCGCCGCGGAGGCGCTCGCGGCCTGCCGTGGCTGACGGCTGGGACGCTCCGGGTCGCCGCCGCCGGCGGCGGCACGGCGAGGACGACCCGGACGATCCCTTCCCGCTGCCGGCGCTGCTCGGCGATCCGGCACCGCCCCCCCGGCCCGGCCCGCCGCCCACCCACGGCGAGGGGTGGGTGCGGCTGGACGGACCGGCGTCCCCCGCGGCACCTGCCGCCCCGCGCCGCGCCGGCCGCGAGCGCCCGCGCGAGCAGCACGACCGCGGCTCGGACCCCCGTCGCGAGCAGGACGCCCTGGACCAGCGGCACCAGGACCTCGCCCGCGGGCGGGACGACCGGCCCCCCGCCCCTCGCGTCGATCTTCCCGGGCCTGCCTACGGCCCCGGCCACGGCACCAGCTACCGGTCCGGCGGTGTGTACGAGGGTGACCCGGCCGGACCGGACCCCTTCGCGCCGGACCCCTTCGGACCGGACCCCTTCGGACCGGCCCCCTTCGGAGCGGCCCCACCCGCCCCGGGGGGCCTCGGGCCGGGTGGGGATCCCGGCGGGGCGGCGACGGCCGGCCCGGGCCGCCGCCGCGGCGGCCGGCGCGGCCGTGATGACGAGCGCGACGACGGCGACGACGGCAGCCCCACCCCGGCCCGGCCCCCGGCGCGCGGCGGTGGCCCGCTGCTGCCGGTGCTCCTGTTGGTGCTGCTCGCCTGGCTGGCCGGCGGGTTCGTCCGGATCAGCTCCCCCGGCTGGCCCGCCGCGCTGCTGGCGGAGTTGGAGATGCTCTCGCCACTCGTCTCCGTGGTGGCCGTCCCGGTGATCGGCCTGGCGCTGCGGCGGCGGCGCTGGATCACCACCGCCGGTGCGGCGGTCGCCGCGGCGGCCCCGTGGGTGCTCGTGCTCGGCTACGTGTCGTCCGCGCCGCCACTCAGCGGCGCCGTCCAGCCGCTGCGCATCCTCGTGGTCAACGCCCACAACGGCGACGCCGACGCGCCCGACATCGTCGAGCAGGCCCGCGCCCAGGCCGTTGACGTCCTGGTGGTCACCGAACTGTCCGCCGTGCTGGCGCACGACCTGACCGCTGACGGGATCGACGCCACGCTCACCCCGGTGTCCGTCACGACGGGTTCACCGGAGGCCGCGGGGCTCGGCGTGTACAGCCGCTTCGCGGTCTCCGATGTGCACCCGCTGCCGGGCACCCGCTGGCCGGCCGTGCAGGGCGTGGTCGACACCGGCCATGGCAGCGTGACCCTGATCGCGGCGCACGTGGTGCCACCGACGCCGTCCACCGCCGCGGCGTGGGCCACGGATCTCGACGTGCTGCGCCGGGACGCCGCGGCGGTGCGCGGCCCGGTGGTGGTGGCGGGGACCCTGAACGCCACCCCGTGGAACCCCCAGTTCCGGGCGCTGGCAACGGGACGCCTGCACGACGCCGCCGACCTGCTCGGCCGCGGCCTGCGCCCGACCTGGCCGAGCTGGCTGCCGCTACCGGTGGTACCGCTGGAGCATGTCCTGGCCGGAGGGGGGCTGGGGGTCACTTCGGTGGGCACCGCGCCGATCGGCGGCAGCGACCACCGCGCGCTGGTGGCCGACCTCACCCTGCATCGGCGCTGAGGCTGCCGGCGCCCCGCCAGCCCGCCGGCCGGCGGCCGCGCCGGATCGCCGCTCAGCGGCCCTGGGACTCCATCTGCTCCGCGTAGCGGGTACGCACGTCGTCCATGTCCAGCTCGCGGACCTGGCGCAGCAGGTCCTCCAGCGCGGTCTCCGGCAGCGCGCCGGGCTGGCCGAACACGCGGGATGCCGTCACGGTAGATCACCAGCGTGGGGATCGAGCTGATGCCGTAGCATGCCGGCCAGGTCGGGCTCGGCCTCGGTGTCGACCTTGGCGAAGGTGGCGTCGGGGTGAGCTCGCGAGGCCCGCTCGAAGACCGGCGCGAACATCCGGCACGGCCCGCACCAGGCCGCCCAGAAGTCGATCAGGACGATGCCGTCCTTGACGGTCTCGTCATGGTTGGCAGGGTCATGGTCAGGGTGGCCACGGCCACGCCTCCAATCGGTGGTCCGGCTGACCGGAATACCCGGCCAGGTATCGCAACGGTACCGGGCCGGTCACCATTCCCCCCGCCACCCGGCCGGCGCGAGGAGCGCCCGCGCCACCCGGGCGCCGGGCCTGCGGAACCCTCGCGCGGGAGGCTTCCGAGGTTACGCCCGACCCCGCGGCGTGTCCTTCGCCACGGCGAGAGGCCTTCAGTCCCTGCCCAGGGGCGGAGATAGGCTCGCCAGCGGCGAGGGAGGACCATCATGACGACGACGTCCACGGGCCCAGAGGGCGGCCGGCCGGTGCCCGCCGGCGGCGTGCCCACCCGGGCGATCACCAAGGTCCTGATCGCCAACCGGGGCGAGATCGCCGTCCGCATCGCGCGGGCGTGCCGCGACGCCGGCATCGCCTCGGTCGCCGTGTACGCCGACCCGGACCGGGACGCCCTGCACGTCGGCCGCCGCCGACGAGGCCTACGCGCTCGACGGGGCGACCCCCGGCGAGACCTACCTCGGCATCGACAAGCTGCTCGACGTCGCCCGCCGCGCCGGCGCCGACGCCGTGCACCCCGGCTACGGCTTCCTCGCCGAGAACGCCGACTTCGCCCAGGCCGTGATCGACGCGGGGCTGGTCTGGATCGGGCCGCCGCCCGAGGCGATCGACGCGCTCGGCGACAAGGTCAGCGCCCGCCACATCGCCGAGCGGGCGGGCGCCCCGCTCGTCCCCGGCAGCGCCGACCCGGTCACCGGCGCCGACGAGGTGGTCGCCTTCGCCGCACGAGCACGGCCTGCCGGTCGCGATCAAGGCGGCCTTCGGCGGCGGCGGGCGCGGGCTGAAGGTGGCCCGCAGCGCCGAGGAGATCCCCGAGCTGTTCGAGTCGGCGGTCCGCGAGGCGGTCGCCGCCTTCGGCCGCGGCGAGTGCTTCGTCGAGCGGTACCTCGACCAGCCCCGCCACGTCGAGACGCAGTGCCTGGCCGACGCGCACGGCAACGTGGTCGTCGTCTCCACCCGCGACTGCTCGCTGCAGCGCCGCCACCAGAAGCTCGTCGAGGAGGCCCCGGCGCCCTTCCTCAGCGCGGAGCAGAACGCCCAGCTGTACCGGGCGTCCAAGGCGATCCTGCGCGAGGCCGGCTACGTCGGCGCGGGCACCTGCGAGTTCCTCGTCGGCCCGGACGGCACCGTCTCGTTCCTCGAGGTGAACACCCGGCTGCAGGTGGAGCACCCGGTCTCCGAGGAGGTCACCGGCATCGACCTGGTGCGCGAGCAGCTGCGGATCGCCGCGGGCGAGCCGATCGGCTACGACGACCCGCCGCCGCGCGGCCACTCCATCGAGTTCCGGATCAACGGCGAGGACGCCGGCCGCAACTTCCTGCCCCAGCCCGGGCCGGTCGCGGTCTGCGCCTGCCGGCCGGGCCGGGCGTGCGGATCGACTCCGGCGTCGTCCAGGGATCGTCATCGGCGGGGCGTTCGACTCGATGCTGGCCAAGCTGATCGTCACCGGCCGCGACCGCACCCAGGCGCTCGAGCGGGCGCGCCGCGCGCTCGCCGAGTTCGAGGTCGAGGGCATGCCCACGGTGCTGCCGTTCCACCGCGCGGTGGTGCGCGACCCGGCGTTCGCCCCGCAGCAGCCGGACGGCCCCTTCACGGTGCACACCCGCTGGATCGAGACCGAGTTCGAGAACGACCATCGCCGCCTGGCAGCGGCCCCGCCGCCGAGACGGAGCACGGAGGCCCCGCGCGAGCGGGTCGTGGTCGAGGTCGCCGGCCGCCGGCTGGAGGTCACCCTGCCCGCCGGGTTCGGTGCCGGCGGAGGGCAGTCGGCGGGACGGGCGAAGAAGGCGCCCCGGCGCTCGGCGAGCCGGTGCGGGCGGCGCCGCCGCCTCCGGCGACGCCCTGACCTCGCCGATGCAGGGCACCATCGTCAAGATCGCGGTCGAGGACGGGCAGACCGTGGCGGCGGGCGACCTGGTCGTCGTGCTCGAGGCGATGAAGATGGAGCAGCCGATCACCGCGCACAAGGCCGGCACGGTGACCGGGCTCGCCGCCGAGGTCGGCCAGACGGTGACCTCGGGCGCGGTCATCTGCGAGCTCAAGGAACCCTGACCCTCCCCAGCCCCCCTCCCCAGCCCCGCGCCCCTTCCCCGCGATCATGCACGACCGCGCCACGAGTCCGCCGGCGCGGCTCAGTCCTGGGCGCGCAGCCGCCGCGCCGCCTCGGCGAGCGACCCGGACAACGACGGGTAGACGCTGAGCGTCTGGGCGACCTGATCGACGGTGAGCCGGTGCTCGACGGCCAGGGTGATCGGGAAGATCAGCTCGCTCGCCCGGGGAGCGACGACCACCCCGCCGAGCACGCTCCTGCGAGCGGGCGCCGGCGAACAGCTTGACGAAGCCGTCGTGGATGCCCTGCATCTTCGCCCGCGGGTTGGTGGCCAGCGGCAGCTTCACCGTCCGCGCCCGGACCTCCCCGCCCTCGACCTGGCGCTGGGACCAGCCGACGGTGGCGATCTCGGGTGCGGTGAAGACGGTCGCCGACACCGTGCGCAGGTCCAGCGGTGACACCGCGTCGCCGAGGCGTGGTACATCGCGATCCGGCCCTGCACGCGCCGCGACCGACGCCAGCGCGAGCACCCCGGTGCAGTCCCCCGCCGCGTAGACCCCGCGCGCGCTGGTGCGCGAGACCCGGTCGACCTCGACGTGCCCGCGACGGGCTCAGCCGCACGCCCGCCTCCTCCAGCCCGATGCCGGCGGTGTTGGGGATCGAGCCCACCGCGACCAGGCAGTGCGACCCCTCGACCGCTGCGCCCGTCGGCGAGGGTGACCACCACGCCGTCACCGGTGCGCTTGACCGACTGGGCGCGGGCACGGGCGAGCACCTGCATGCCGCGACGACTGAAGACGTCCTCGAGCACGGCGGCCGCGTCGGCGTCCTCGCCCGGGCAGCACCCGGTCGCGGCTGGAGACCAGCACCACCTCGGCGCCGAGCGCGTCGTAGGCGCAGGCGAACTCCGCCCCGGTGACGCCCGACCCGACCACGATCAGGCGCTCGGGCAGCTGCTGCAGGTCGTACAGCTGCGTCCAGCTGAGGATCCGCTCGCCGTCCGGCAGCGCGTCGGGCAGCTCCCGCGGGCGGGCGCCGATGGCGACGAGCACCGTGTCGGCGTCGAAGGCCGCCGTACCGCCGTCGGTCTGCTCGGCGAGCACGCGGTGCGGGCCGTCGAGCCGGCCCCGGCCGCGTACCACCCGCACCCCCTCGCCCTCGAGCCGGCGCAGGATGTCGCTCCGACTGCGCCCGGGCCAGCGCCATCACCCGGCGGTTCACCACGCCGAGATCCACCTGCACGGCGCCGACCGGGTCCTGCGCCGGTGCACCGTGCAGCCGCCCGTCCTCGGAGCGGAAGCGCACCCCCAGCTCCGCCGACCCGTGGACGGTGCTCATCACCTCGGCGGTGGCGATGAGAGTCTTGCTGGGCACGACGTCGGTGAGCACCGCGGCGCCGCCCACTCCGTCGGCATCCACGACGGTCACGTCCGCACCGAGCTGGGCCGCCACCAGGGCCGCCTCGTAGCCTCCCGGCCCGCCCCCGACGACAACGACCCGCGCCCGCGCACTCTGACTCACCCCCGCATTCTCACCCATGGGGTCCGGGTGCGGCCGCCCCCACCGCCGCGTGCCACGCGGGCCGCGCAGGGATGTGGCGGCGCTCCCCCGGCGCATCTCTACCCTGGGGGGATGGCCCTGTACGCCGCGTACGGCAGCAACCTCGATCCCGAGCGGATGGCGAAGCGCGCCCCGCACTCCCCGCTGCAGGGGGTGGGCTGGTTGCAGGGATGGCGGCTCACCTTCGGCGCCGAGGAGCAGAGCTGGGAAGGCCCGCTGGGCACCCTGGTCGAAGATCCCGGCCACCAGGTCTTCGTGGCCCTGTACGACCTCACCCCTGCCGACGAGAAGGCCCTGGACGAGTGGGAGGGAGTGACGATCGGGCTGTGGGCGAAGATCCGCGTCCGGGTGTCCACCCTCGAAGGGGACGCGACCGCCTGGATCTACGTGCTCGACGCCTACGAGGGCGGTCTACCCAGCAGCCCGGTACCTGGGCATGCTCGCGGAGGCGGCGGAGGCCGGGGGCGCGCCGCACGACTACGTCGCCGAACTGCGCTCGCGGCCCTGCACCTGAGCACCCGGCCGGGCCGGTGCGCCCCACCGGGGCCACCGACGGGCGGGCGGTAGCCTGCCGCGCGTGACCGACAACCACACCGACCTCGACGCCCCCGGCAGCGACCCGAAGCAGGTTGCGGCCGCGGCGGCCGAGCGCCTCGCCGAGTTGACCGGCGCGGCCCGCCACGACGTGGCGCTGGTGCTCGGGTCGGGCTGGGCCCCCGCCGCCGACCTGCTCGGAGAGACGCTGGCAACCCTGTCCGGCACCGACCTGCCCGGGTTCGCCGCCCCGGCGGTCGCCGGCCACTCGGGCGCGGTCCGGTCGGTGCGCATCGGTGACACCGACCGGCGGGCCCTGGTGTTCGGCAGCCGCACCCACTTCTACGAGGGGCGCGGCGTGCGCGCCGTGGTGCACGGGGTGCGCACCGCGGCGGCCGCCGGGTGCCGGGTGATCGTGCTCACCAACGGCTGCGGCGGTCTCGATCCGGAGTGGGCGCCCGGCACGCCGGTGCTGATCCGCGACCACATCAACCTCACCGGCGCCTCCCCGCTCGAGGGCGCGACCTTCGTCGACCTCACCGACCTGTACTCGCCACGACTGCGCGAGATCTGCCGGGCGCAGGACCCGGGGCTGCAGGAGGGCGTGTACGTCCAGTTCCGTGGCCCGCAGTACGAGACACCGGCGGAGGTGCGGATGGCGGGCATCCTCGGCGGGCACCTGGTCGGAATGTCCACCGCCCTGGAGGCGATCGCGGCCCGCGAGGCGGGGCTCGAGGTGCTGGGGATGTCGCTGGTCACCAACCCGGCGGCGGGCATCTCCCCCACGCCGCTCGACCACGCTGAGGTGCTCGCGGCCGGCGCCGCCGCGGCGAGCCGGGTCGGCGCCCTGCTGGCGCGGATCATCCCCCGGCTGTGAGAGCCCGCCGCTCAGCCGGTGGGCGGCCGGTCGATCCCGAGCGTCGCACCGACTGCGGCGAGCTGGATCTCGAAGAACTGCTCCACGTCGCCGAGGCAGAAGCCCAGGTGACCGAAGACCTCCATGGTCACCACACCGTAGAGCTGCACCCATGCCTGGAGGAACTTCAACACCGCCCCGAGCGGCAACTGCGCGGCTGACTCCAGCGCCATACCGACCGCGTCGCGGTAGGAGGCCAGGTCCGCACGCAGCCTGGCGGGCATGTCCTCCTCGGCGAGGATCGGGAAGGGGCGCTGCTCCCACACCTGGACGTACACGCCGGTGAACACCAGCGCGAAGCGCATGCCGCCGATGTTGTCCGGGTCGGCGAGCTCCTTCACGCCGGGCAGCGGCAGGCCGAACAGCAGACCGAAGTCCCCCGGGTGCTCCACCGCCCAGCTGCGGAACCGGCGCGCCGCGACCAGCAGCCGGAGCGCGGCGTCCTGCTCGGGCAGTTCGGCCAGAGTCTGCTCGATCGCCTCGGCGATCGCCCCGTAGGTGTCGTGGCTGAGTTCCCGCCACAGGTCCTCGTGGCTGGGGAAGTAGCGGTACAGGGCCGGGGCCGTCATGCCCATGTAGCGCGCGATCGCGCGCAGCGTCACGCCCTGCGCCCCGTGGTCGGCGAGGATCCGGCGCGCTGTGGCCTTGATCTCCTCGACCGTGGCGGCGCGTATCCGCTGGCGCCGGCCGCCCGCAGGAATATCACGCATCACTTGAATTACCCCTCTTGACAATCGCTACATCATCATACAAGAGTGAATGCCGTTAACAACAGTGTCCTGTGTACATCGTCCCTGGTCGGACCAGGGTACGCCCGCCGGCGCGGGCTGCCCTGGGGACCAGCGACGCCGACCCGGGCCCCCGCACCGGCCCCGAAGCCCAGCTAAGGAAGCCCCCATGAGCCCGCAACGACGAAGGAGCCCGGCATGATGCACACCTGGGGCCGCATGATCGCCCGCTGGAGGTGGCTGATCCTCGCTACCGCGGCGATCGGGATCGCCGTCGCGGGGCTGGTCGGCCCCACCGTCTTCGGCGCGCTGTCCAGCGGTGGCTTCGCCACCCCCGGCTCCGAGGCGGCCCGGGCCGATGCCCGGATCACCGCCACCGTCGGCCGCCAGGACGTCGACATCGTCGCGCTGTACCGCAGCGACCGGCTGACCGTCGACGACCCGGCCTTCCGGCAGGCCGTCCAGCACTCGCTGGCAACGCTCCCCGCGGCGGACGTGGCCGCCTCCGCCGGCTACTACTCCACCGGCTCGCCCGCCTTCGTCTCCGCCGACCGGCACGCCACGTACGTGACCATCCGGCTGAACGGGACCACGGACGCCGCCCGGATGGCCGCGTACACGCGGGTCAGCCCGGGGCTGAGCAACGCCGGCGCCGGGGTCGGGGTCACCCTCGGCGGTGCGGCGGCGATCAACTCCCAGATCAACTCCCAGGTGTCCGCGGATCTCGGCCGGGCCGAGGGGCTGTCGATGCCGCTGCTGCTGGTGCTGCTGGTCATCGTCTTCGGCAGCGCCGTGGCGGCCGGGTTGCCGGTGCTGATCGGCGGCATGACCGTGCTCGGCTCGTTCGTCGTGCTGCGGCTGCTCACCATGGTCACCGACGTCTCCGTGTTCGCGATCAACATCATCACGATCATGGGACTGGGGCTGGCCATCGACTACGGCCTGTTCATCGTCAGCCGATTCCGCGAGGAGTTGGCCGGCGGCGGCGTGCCGGTGGCCGACGCGCTGGCCAGGACGATGGCGACCGCCGGTCGCACGGTGGCGTTCTCCGCGGTCACGGTGGCGGTGTCGCTGTCCAGCCTGATGCTGTTCCCGCAGGTGTTCCTGCGCTCGATGGGCTACGGCGGGGTCGCCGCGATCGGCGTCGCCGCGATCGGGGCGCTCACGGTGCTGCCCGCGATCCTCGCCGTGCTCGGCCACCGGGTGGATGCGTGGCGGGTCCGGCTGCCGCGCCGGCGGAGGGCCTCCCGGACGAGCGCCCGCGCCACCGCCGGGCGGTGGGAGCGGTTCGCCCGCACCGTGATGCGCCGCCCGCTCGCGTTCGCCGCAGCCTCGGCGATCCTGCTGATCTGGCTCGCGATTCCCTTCCTGCACGTGCGTTTCGGCGGGATCGACGAGCGAGCCCTGCCCGCCGGCGCACCGGGTCGGGTGGTGGCGCAGGCCCTGGCGTCCCAGTTCGGTGCGCCCGTCACCTCCCCCGTGCAGGTGCTGGTCGAGGGTGCCGACCCGGCCGCCGTGCAGGCCTATGCCGGGCAGATCAGGGCCCTTCCCCGGGTGGACGGCGTGAGCGTGCAGGCCACCTCCGGGGCGGCGACGCTGCTCCGGGTGGACTACCCCGGCGAGGTCGTCGACGCCCCCGCGCGCAGCGTTGTCAGCGGGGTCCGCGCACTGGCGCCCCCCAGCGGGGCGCAGGTGCTCGTCGGCGGGGTCACCGCCCAGAACGTCGACCTGCGGGCCAGCCTGGGCGCCCGGTTGCCGCTGATGGCCGCCATCGTGGTGGCGACCACCTTCGTGCTGCTCTTCCTCGCCTTCGGCTCGTTCGTGCTGCCCCTGAAGGCGGTGGTGATGAACGTGCTCTCGCTCGGCGCCTCCTTCGGCGTGGTTACCTGGATCTTCCAGGACGGCCACCTGTCCGGCCTGCTGCACTTCACCCCCACCGGGACCGTCGAGACGACGCAGCCGATCCTGATGCTGGCCATCCTGTTCGGCCTGTCGATGGACTACGAGGTGTTCCTGCTCAGCCGGATCCGCGAACAGTGGGAGCGCGACGGCGACAACACCGAGGCGGTCGCCCACGGCCTGCAGCGCACCGGCCGGATCATCACCAGCGCCGCGCTGCTGCTCGTCGTGGTCATCGCGGCGTTCTCCACCTCGGGCATCACCTTCATCAAGCTCATCGGCGTCGGGATGGCCGTCGCCATCGCGCTCGATGCCACCGTGGTGCGGGCCGTGCTGGTGCCGGCGACGATGCGCCTGCTCGGGCGCCGGAACTGGTGGGCCCCGGGCCCGCTGCAGCGCTGGCAGTCCCGCTACGGCTGGGCGGAGTCCGAGCCCGCGGCCGCCGCCGAGCCGGAACTGGTGGTCGCCCGGAGCTGAGCGGGCAGGGCACCCGGTAGGCGCCGGGTGAGGGGGCGGGCCGCTGCACCGGGCCCGCCCCCTCAGCGCGGGATGACCTCCGGCGCCCCTGGCGGAGCGTGCCCGGGACTGCTACAACCGCGTCAGCCGGTCGCAGCCGCCCCGGCTCCACTGGCACCACTCGACCACCGCACGGGGTGGGGGGATCGATGACCGTCGGCGGCGACCGGGGTACGCCCCGGGTCGGGATCCGGGAGGTCGCGCGGGCGGCCGGGGTGTCGGTCGCATCGGCCAGCGTCGCCGTCAACGGCCGTTCCGGGGTGAGCGAGGCAACCCGGCGGCGCGTGCTCGCCGCCGCCGAGCGGCTCGGCTACCGGGCCAACCCGCAGGCCCGGGCGCTGCGGGAGGGCCGCACCACCACCTACGGCCTGGTGGTGCGCAACTTCTCCAACCCCTTCTTCATCGACGTCATCAGCGGAGCCGAGGAGGTGGCCTCGGCGGCGGGCGCGACGCTGCTCGTGGTCGATGCCCGGTACTCGCTGGAGCGCGAGCGCGAGCAGGTGCAGCAGATGGCCGACCGGCAGTGTGCCGGGCTGGCGATCGCACCCGTCGGCTACGGGGAGTCGCTGCTGGTGTGGCAGCAGCTCAGCCCGGGGCGGCCCACGGTGGCGCTGAACGCCGCCGTGGAGGGGCTGGACGGGGTCACCAGGGTGTGTCCGGACAATCGGCGCGCGGTGGAACTGCCGATGCGGCGGCTGGCGGAGCTCGGCCACACCCGGGTCGCCTTCCTGTCCGCGCCCCGGGCGCTGGTGGCCGACCCCGACCGGCTGCGGCACTTCCGCCGGCTCGCCCGCGAGTTCGGCATGCGCCCCACCGCGCTGTACTCGCCGCTGACCATGGACGGGGTGCGCGCGGCCACCACCCGGCTGCTGTCGCGGCCGGACCCCCCGACGGCGGTGATCACCAACTCCGACTACACCGCGCACGCCGTGTACAAGGCCGCGCGCTCGCTGTCGCTGCCGGTCGGCCCGGGGGTTTCGGTGATCGGGCATGACGACCTGCCCACCTCCGAACTGCTCGACCCACCGCTGGCCACGCTGCGGCTCGACCGCCGGGCGATGGGCAAGGCGCTGATGCGGCGACTGCTCGAGCCCGGCCTCACCGAGGATCACCTCGAACCCGTGGAACTGGTGGCCCGCGCGTCCCTTTCAACCCCTTGCGAGCAGCCCTTCGCGAGCCGTCCACCAGCCGTTCAACGCCCCGCCACAAGCCGCTTTCCGGCCCCGCTAGAACCGAGGCGTCAACTCGATAACGGTCCTTGACACCCCTGGGGTGCACTTGGACACTGAGCCCGCCTAAACGATTCGGACGCCGACATCAGCGCAGGTCAGCGGCGTACGAGCGGGCGGACGGGCAGCCAGAGCCCGGGTCCGTGATCGGGGCAAGAGCCGACAGGAGGCAATGCAGGTGAGAATGTCACTCCGGGTCACACGGGTGGGCATCGCCGTAGGTGCGATGATCGCCGTGGCGGCGTGTTCCCCCCGAGCAGCAGCGGGACGTCGAGCAGCAGCAGCGGCGTGAACGCCGCTTCCGCCACCTCGGCGACCGACTTCGGCGGGATGGACGCGCTGGTCGCTGCGGCCAAGAAGGAGGGCACGCTCAACGTCATCGCCCTCCCGCCGGACTGGGCGAACTACGGCGCGATCATCAGCGGTTTCAAGGCGAAGTACGGCATCACGGTCAACTCCGCGAACCCGAACGGCTCCAGCCAGGACGAGGTCAACGCGGTCAACCAGCAGAAGGGCACCGACCGCGGCGCCCGACGTGCTCGACATCGGCGATGGCCGTCGCGCTGGCCAACACCGGCCTGTTCGCGCCTACAAGGTCGAGCACGTGGAGCGACATCCCCGACAGCCAGAAGGAGCCCACCGGGCTGTGGTTCCAGGACTACGGCGGCTACATGTCCATCGGCTACGACTCCGCGAAGGTCCCCGACATCACGGCCGTGTCCGACCTGCTGAAGCCGGCGTACAAGAACAAGGTCGCGCTCAACGGTGACCCGACGCAGGCCAACGCCGCACTGAACGGCGTGATGATGGCCAGCCTGGCCAACGGCGGCTCGCTCGACGACATCAGCAAGGGCGTCGACTTCTTCAGCCAGTTCAAGAAGGCGGGTAACTTCGTCCCCGTGCAGGCCACCACCGCCACCGTGAAGAACGGCACCACGCCGGTCGTCGTTCGACTGGGACTACCTGTCGGCCACGCACGGCACCGACGTGCCGACCTGGAAGGTCTTCGTGCCCTCCAACGCCGTGCTCGGCGGCTACTACGCCCAGGCGATCAACAAGGCCGCCCCGCACCCCGCAGCCGCCCGGTTGTGGGAGGAGTACCTGTACTCCGACGAGGGCCAGAACCTGTGGCTCAAGGGTGGTGCCCGCCCGGTGCGGATGGACGCCATGACCAAGGCCGGCACGATCGACGCCACTGCCGCGGCGGCCCTGCCGCAGGTCACCGGGGCCCCGGTGTTCCTCAGCCCGGACCAGGCGACGGCGGCCAAGACGTACCTGGCAAGCAACTGGGCCAAGGCCATCGGCTGACCTCGTGACCGACGACGCACTGGCTCCGGTCCGCCGGCCACCCCGCGCGCAGCGGGGTGGCCGGCGGGTCGGACGTCGCGGTGGGCGGCCGCCCCTCCGGGGGCGGCCGCCGGCTGCCGCTGACCTGGCTGGGCGCCGTACCGTTCCTCGGGTACGTCGCCGTCTTCCTGCTCCTGCCCACCGCGATCGTCGTCGTGGCGTCGTTCGCCGACAAGGCCGGGCGCCCGACCCTCGAGCAACGTCCGCTACCTCGGCACCAGCCTGGTACTCAACGCCTTCCTGCACAGCGTCACGCTCTCGGCCGCCACCGCCGTCTCCGGCGCGGTGCTCGGCGCGCTGCTCGCCTACGTGGTGGCGACCGGCGACCCGGAGGGCCTGCTGCGCCGGATGGTCACCGCGGCGTGCGGCGTGCTCGCCCAGTTCGGCGGCGTCCAGCTCGCCTTCGCGTTCATCGCCACGGTGGGCAGCGAGGGGTTCCTCGCCCTGATGCTCAGCGATGTCGGGATCGACATCGGCGGGATCTGGCTGTACAACCTGTCCGGGCTGATCCTGGTCTACACCTACTTCCAGATCCCGCTGATGGTGCTGGTGTTCCTGCCCGCGCTCGACGGGATCCGGCCGCAGTGGCGCGAGGCGACCAGCACCCTCGGCGGCACCACCTGGGCGTACTGGCGACATGTCGCCGTCCCGCTACTCACCCCGCCCTTCCTCGGCGCGATGCTGCTGCTGTTCGCGAACGCCTTCTCCGCCTATGCCACCGCTGCGGCGCTCGTCGGGCAGGGTGGCTCATCGTGCCGCTGCAGATCCGCACCGCCCTGACCAGCGAGGTCGTGCTCGGCCAGGAGAACGTCGGCAAGGCACTGGCACTCGGGATGGTCATCGTGGTCGCCGCGGTGATGGCCCTGTACTCGTTGCTGCAGCGGCGGAGCGCGAGGTGGCTGCGATGAGCTACGCCGTCCCCGACGCGGCTCCGCCCCGCGGGCCACCACCGCGGCAGCACCGCCCGAGCGCCCCAGCCGTGGGATGCACGCTCGGCAGCGACTGCGGCTGAACATCTTCCGCGCCGTGGTGATGGTCGCGCTCGGCCTGTTCTTCCTGCTCCCGATCGGGGCGCTGTTCGAGTTCAGCACCCGCGGGGTCGGTCTCGGCGCGGCACGCACGCTGACGTACTGGCGGCGATCGCGTCCTACCCCGACCTGGTGTCGGCGATCGTGGTGTCCTTGGAGCTCGCGGCGCTCACCTCGGTACTCAGCCTGCTGCTGCTGGTGCCGACGATGATCTGGGTGCGGCTGCGGCTGCCGAAGCTGAGCCGCCCGGTGGAGTTCCTGTCCCTGCTCCCGCTGACGATCCCGGCGATCGTGCTGGTCGTGGGGCTGGCGCCGATCTACCGGTGGCTCGACGCGTGGCTCGCCTACCTGCTGCCCGGCAACCTGCAGGACTCGGCGCTGCAGCTCACTCTCGCCTACGTCATCCTCGTGCTGCCGTACAGCTACCGGGCCATCGACACCGGGCTGGCCGCGATCGACGTGCGCACCCTGTCCGAGGCCGCGCGCAGCCTGGGCGCCGGGTGGCCCACGGTGATGTTCCGGATCATCACCCCGAACATCGCCGCCGCGCTGCTCAACGCCGCGCTGCTGTCGGTGGCGCTGGTGCTCGGCGAGTACACCATCGCCTCGCTGCTGAACTTCGTGAACCTGCAGGTCGCCGTCGTCATGCTGGGGCGGGCCAACGCCGGCGTCTCCATCGCCGTGTCCGCGGCGGCCCTGACGTTCGGCTTCGTGCTGCTGCTCACACTGTCGTTCGTGGGTCGCCGCCGCACGGCGAGGCCGAACCGCCCCCGGCCCTTCGGGCGCGGGCTGTGGGAGTGGGTCCGCTCGAGCGGTGGCACCCGTTGAGGAGGAATGAGTTGAGCGAGACCGCGACCGCGGCATCGACGACCCGGGCCGGCGTCGAGGTCCGGCTGGAGGACCTGCGTCGAAGCTACGGCCCCGTGAAGGCCCTCGACGGCCTGAGCCTCACGCTGCACCCGGGCGAGCTGGTGGCCCTGCTCGGCCCGTCGGGGTGCGGCAAGACGACGGCGCTGCGCCTGCTCGCCGGGCTCGAGGACGCCGACGGCGGGCGGGTCGTCGTCGGCGGCACCGACGTCACCCGGCTGCCGACGAACAAGCGCGACATGGGCATGGTCTTCCAGGCCTACTCGCTCTTCCCGCACCTGACGGCCCTGCAGAACGTCGCCTTCGGGCTGCGCCTGCGCGGGATCAGCGATGCCGAGCGCCGCCGCCGCGCCGGGGAGATGCTCGAGCTGGTGGGGCTGTCCGCGCAGGCCCACCGGTACGCCCACCAGATGTCCGGCGGTCAGCAGCAGCGGGTGGCGCTGGCCCGGGCGCTGGCGATCCGGCCCACCGTCCTGCTGCTCGACGAGCCGCTGTCGGCCCTCGACGCGAAGGTGCGCTCGCAGCTGCGCGACGAGATCCGCCGGGTGCAGCTCGAGGTGGGCATCACCACCCTGTTCGTCACCCACGACCAGGAGGAGGCGCTGGCGATCGCCGACCGGGTCGGGGTGATGCAGTCCGGCCGGCTGGAACAGCTCGACCACCCCACCTCGGTCTACTCCCGGCCCGCCACGCCATTCGTCGCGGAGTTCGTCGGCCTGACGAACAAGCTGCCCGCGATGGTGTCCGGCTCGGCCGCGGACGTGCTCGGGGTGCGGCTGCCGCTGGTCGACGCCTCCACCCCGAACGGGCCGGCGACCGCGCTGGTGCGGCCCGAGGCGGTCTCGCTCGTCGAGCACGCGGACGGCTCCGCCGACGGGCCGCTGGTCGGGCACGTCATCGCGAGCGCGTTCCTGGGCGCCGTCAGCCGCGTCACCGTCGGCCTCGGCCGCGGTGGCACCGTGCTGGTGCAACTGCCCACCGCCGACGCGGCCGCCTACCCCGCCGGCACCCGGGTCAGGCTCGCGCTGCGGCAGGACCCGGTGCTGGTCACCGCGGCCGGTGCGGGCGCCGCAGCGGTCGAACCGGAGTGAGCACCCCGCCCACCCCGCAGCCCACCCCGCAGCCCACCCCGCCCCTCACCCTGCACCGCACGCTGGGGGCGGGCCCGGTGCAGCGGCAGGGGGCGCTGGCGCCCTACCGCCAGGTCGAGGCCCGGGACGGGGAACCACACACCCTGCGCCCGGACCTGCTCGGCGCCTCGGCCGCAGCGGCGGGCACCGCCCGCGCGGGGCAGCGCCGGGCGCTGCTCGCGCTGGCGCACATCACCGACCTGCAGCTCGCCGACGTGCAGTCCCCCGCCCGGTTCGAGTTCTTCAACCGCGAGTACGCCGACCCACGGTTCGCCAAGCTCGTCCCGGTGCAGCGCCCGCAGGAGGCCCTCACCGCCCGGGCGGTCGAGGCGACGCTGGCCACCTTGAACCGGATCCCGGCCGGGCCGGCCACCGGAGCCCCGCTGCAGTTGGCCGTCACCACCGGCGACGCCATCGACAACGCGCAGTGGAACGAGCTCGAGGCCTTCCTCGCCCTGTTCGACGGCGGCCTGGTGCGGCCCGGATCGGGCGGGGGCCGCTACGAGGGGGTGCAGGCGCCCGCCTGGCCCGACGACATCTTCTGGCGTCCCGACGGCCCCGGCCCCGCCGGTGACGACCTCTTCCGCGCCGGCTACGCCTTCCCGCACCGGCCGGGACTGCTGGCGGCGGCGCTGGCCGAGTTCCGCACCGGCGGACTGCGGCTGCCCTGGTTGGCCTGCTACGGCAACCACGAGGCGCTGATCCAGGGGGTCGGCGTGGTCACCCCCGGTGTGGCGGCCGCGATGGTCGGGCCCGCGCAAACCGGTGCGACTGCCCGAGGGCAGCGACCGGGATCGCGCGCTGGAACTGTTCATCGCCTCCTGCGACACCTTCCTCGGTGGGAACGACCGCGTCGTGACCGCCGACCCGGGGCGCCGGCCGATCGGCCGGCGGGAGTTCGTCGAGGCGCACTTCCGCGCCGGCGCGCGCCCCGACGGACACGGGTTCACCGAGCGGAACCGCCGCGACGGCACCGCCTACTACAGCCACGACCACCCGGGGGTGCGGCTGATCGCGCTCGACACCACCTGCCAGGCGGGCGCCGCCGACGGCAGTCTCGACCCCGGGCAGCTGCGCTGGCTCACCGACCAGTTGGTCGAGGTGCACTCGAGCTACCGGGCCGCGGACGGCTCGGGGGTGCGGACCGGCAACGACGACCGCCTGGTGGTGCTGTTCTCCCACCACGGGCTGGACACGCTGACCAACACCCGGGGAACCCCCACCGGCACCACCGGCGAGCCGGTGGTCGGCGCGGCGGAGCTCGAGGCGCTGCTGCACCGGTTCCCGAACGTGGTGCTGTGGATCAACGGGCACACCCACACCAACGGGGTGCGGGCCCGCCCGACCCGGCCGACCCGGGCCGCGGGTTCTGGGAGGTGACGACCAGCGCCGTCGTGGACTGGCCCTGCCAGACCCGGCTGGTGGAGCTGGTGGACGAGGGCGACGGCACGCTGTCCGTGGTGTGCACCATGGTCGACCACGACAGCCCGCTGGCACCGGCGCCGCCCGGGACGGGAGCGGTGGACGGTCCGGGCGGTGCGCAGCTGGCTGCGCTGCACCGGGAGCTGGCCGGCAACGTCCCCTGGGCCGGGTTCGACTCCCCGCTCGCCGGCACCGTGCTCGACCGCAACGTGGCGCTTCCGCTGCGTGCGCCCTTCCCGCTGGACCGCCTGCCCGCCCTCTGACCCGCCGCGTCTGACCCGCCGCCGTCCGACCCGCCGCCCTCTGCCCCGCCGCCGTCTGACCGGCTCCGTCCCCCGGCCGCCGCGCCCTCGCCCGGCGCGGCGGGCCGCGGGGTAGGTTCAGCGCTCGTGGACGACGCCTACCGCCCCGACCTGCTCGACCGGGCCCGCCGCTGGGTCGAGGACGACCCCGACCCGCGCACCCGCGCCGAGCTGGAGGCCCTCGTCGCGGAGGTCGTGGGGCACGCCGCTGGCGCCGGCGTGCATGATCACGCAGGGGGAGGAGGCGGCGGCCGACCTCGCCGACCGGTTCGCCGGGACGCTGGAGTTCGGCACCGCGGGGTTGCGCGGTGCGCTCGGCGCGGGACCGAACCGGATGAACCGGGTAGTGGTGATCCGCGCCGCCGCCGGGCTGGCGGCCTTCCTGCGCGCGCGCCTGCCCGCCGGGGCCCGCCCCGGGTGGTGGTGGGGTTCGACGCCCGCCACAACTCCGACGTCTTCGCCCGCGACACCTGCTCGGTGCTCACCGGCGCGGGGTGTGAGGCCCTCGTGCTGCCGCGCCCGCTGCCGACGCCGGTGCTGGCCTTCGCCGTCCGCCACCTGGACGCCGATGCCGGCGTGATGGTCACGGCCAGCCACAACCCCCCGCAGGACAACGGGTACAAGGTCTACCTCGGTGGCCGCGTCTCCCCCGGCCCGGGGTGCGGGGTGCAGATCGTCCCCCCTGCCGATGCGCAGATCGCCGCCGCCATCGCCGCGGTGGGCCCGGTGCGGCGGGTGGAGCGACCGGACCGCGGCTGGACGGGCCTGGGCGAGGAGCTGCTCGCTGCCTACCTCGACGCCGCCTGCGCGGTGGTGCGACCGGGCGGGCCGCGCGCGCTCGAGGTGGTGCTCACCCCGCTGCACGGGGTCGGCGGCGACACCGCCGTCCGGGCCCTGCGGCAGGCCGGGTTCAGCCCGCCGTTCGTCGTTCCGGCGCAGGCCGAACCCGACCCGGACTTCCCCACCGTCGCCTTCCCGAACCCGGAGGAGCCCGGGGCGATCGACCTGGCGGTCGCCGCGGCCCTCGAACGGGGCGCCCAGCTCGTGGTCGCCAACGACCCGGACGCCGACCGTTGCGCCGTCGCCGTCCCCGACCCCGGGCTGCCCACCGCCGGCGGCGGCCCGGGGTGGCGGATGCTGCGCGGGGACGAGCTCGGCGCGCTGCTCGGCGAGCACGTGCTCAGCCGCTGGGAGCGGGCCGGCGGCCTGCCCGCCGCGGTCGAGGGGCACCCGCCCGCGGTCGCCTGCTCGATCGTGTCCTCGCAGCTGCTCGGCCGGATCGCCGCCCGGCACGGCGTCCGGTACGTGGAGACCCTCACCGGCTTCAAGTGGATCGCCAGGGTGGAGGGACTGGTCTTCGGCTACGAGGAGGCGCTCGGCTACTGCGTCGCCCCCGACCTGGTCAGGGACAAGGACGGGATCACCGCGGCGCTGCTGGTGGTGGAGCTGGCTGCCGGCCTGGCCGCGCAGGGCCGCACCCTGCTCGACGCGCTGGACGACCTCGCCCGCACCCACGGCGTGCACGCCACCGACCAACTCGCGGTCCGGGTGGCCGACCCGAGCCTGATCGGGGCGGCGATGGCCCGGCTGCGGGCCGACCCCCGGCAGAGCTGGGCCCCGGCCGGGTCACCACGGTGGACGACCTGGCGCTCGGGGTCGGCGGGCTGCCCCCCACCGACGGGCTGCGCTACCGGACCGACGCGGGGGTGCGGGTGGTGGTCCGCCCCAGCGGCACCGAGCCGAAGCTGAAGTGCTACCTGGAGGCCGTCGTCCCGGTGGCCCCCAGCGCCGACCCGGGCACGCGCAGCGGCGCCACCAGCGCCCTCGCCGCGGCCCGCACGCAGGCGGCGCGGACGCTCACCGCGGTGCGCACGCAACTGGAGGCCGCGCTCGGGCTGTGAGCCACCCCGCTCAGCCCACGGCGCCGGGTTCAGCGCAGGCCGGTCAGCAGCACCGCGAGCAGCACCACGGCAGCGGACACCGCCAGCAGCGGCACGCTCCAGCGGACGCTCACCTGCGCCGCCGCGCCGTCCGTGCCCGCACCCCCGTCCGTGCCCGCACCCCCGAGGGCGCCCGCCGGCCCGTCCTGCCACCCCCGCCATCCCTGCTCCACCATGAAGGCCGCGGCGCCGGAGTCCGAGCGCAGGTCGCGGCTGACCCGGGTGTCCGGCAGCTGGCCGGGCCGCCAGCGCGGGTCGGCCAGCACGTGCGGCTGGTGGGAGGGGCGGCCCCGTCCGGTGAAGGACAGCACCGCCGAGCCGGTGCGACCGGGGGCGGACGCCGCCCAACTGGCATACCTGCGCCCGCCGGCGTGCAGGGTGAGCGCGTACCGGGTGTCCAACGACTCCAGCGCCGCCCACGGCACCCGCACCGTGCGCAGGACGTTCACCAGCACCACAGCGTCCGCCCCGACGAGCACCGCGGGACGCCAGAACAGCGCGTACACCCCGATCCCGGCAGCCACCAGCCAGGCACCGGGCGCGGCGGCCGCAGCCGGGTCGGGCCCGAGCAGCAGCGCCCCGACCCACCACACCGCGAACGCCACGTACAGCAGGGACAGGAACCGGGTCAGGGCCGGCCGGTACACCAGCGGTGCCGCGGTCTGCATGAGCTCATCGTGCCATCGCCGGGCCCGGGCCCGGCCCGGTGGCCGCCGGATCAGCCGAGGTCGAGGGCCAGACCGTCAGGCCCCGGCCGGAACCCCACCGCGCGCAGGTACGCGGAGGACTCCCGCATCCCGGCCGGGGCGAGCACCCGGCGCACGCCCAGCGCGGGGAACGGCCCCCCCTGCCGGAACACGAACTCGCCGAGGGTGAAGTCGCGGAAGCGGGGCAGGACGTAGTCCAGCAGGACCTGCGCCTCGCCCTCCCGCCCGGTGCGCCGGGCCAACACCACGCCCACCGTCTCGCCCTGGTTGAGGGTGAGGAAGGCCAGGTCGGCGCGGGCGCGCACGTCCGCCGGCAGGTCCGGGTTGAACCGGGTGATATCGCTCGCGTGCCGGGCGAGCAGGTGCCCCAGGTAGGCCTCTCCCGGCGCGATCGGCAGCACCTCGTAGGCACGCTCGTCGTGCCGGGTGCGCGCCAGCCGGAGCAGCACCCAGGCATCCAGCACCGTGATCACCACGTTCAGCGCCACCATCGGCCACACCGCCACCGCGGCGTTGAACGCCACCAGCAGCACCGCGGCGAGCAGGTTGAGCACCCGGAAACGCAACACCCGCGTCTGGGCCAGCGACACCACAAGGATCGCCGAACCGAGCCAGCCGATGACGTCCATTCCTGCCTCTCCTCACGGGTCCGGCCCCGACCTGCGTCGATAGACTGCCGCGGTGGCAGCGACAACGGGGCGGCAGACCCCGCTGAGCCCCGCGGGGGTACCGAACGTACTCGCCCGGGCTCGTGAGGTCCTCGGCACCTCAACGGTGGACGACGCCGCCCTGCGGCGCTGGTTGCACGGGCTACCGGGGGTTGACGAGGTGGGCGCGCAGGCCAGGGCCGCTGCGCTGTCCACCCGCTCGATCAAGACCACCGCGAAGGCCTGGGCCCTCGACCTCGCGGTCCGGATGGTCGACCTCACCACGCTGGAGGGGGCGGACACAGCCGGCACCGTCCGCTCGCTGTGCGCCAAGGCCCGTCACCCGGACGTCGCCGACCCGACCTGCCCGCCGGTCGCCGCGGTGTGCATCTACGCCGACCTCGTCCCGGTGGCGGTCGAGGCGCTCGCCGGGACGGGGATCCGGGTGGCCTCGGTTGCCACCGCCTTCCCCAGCGGCCGGGCCGGCCTGCCGGTCAAGCTCGCCGACACCCGCGACGCGCTCGCCTCGGGCGCCGACGAGGTGGACATGGTCATCGACCGGGGGGCGTTCCTGGCCGGTCGGTACGGGCAGGTGTTCGACGAGATCGTCGCCGTCGGGCAGGCCTGCCGGGCCCGCGAGGGCTCGACCACCGGGGTCGGCGGCGACGGGCACGGCAAGGGCCCCGCGCACCTGAAGGTGATCCTGGAGACCGGCGAGCTCGCGACCTACGACAACGTCCGGCGCGCCTCGTGGCTGGCGATGCTGGCCGGCGCGGACTTCATCAAGACCAGCACCGGCAAGGTGTCCCCCGCCGCCACGCTGCCGGTGACGGTGGTGATGCTCGAGGCGGTGCGGGACTGGCACGCCCTCACCGGGCACGTCATCGGGGTGAAGCCGGCCGGGGGCATCCGCACGGCCAAGGACGCCCTGCGCTACCTGGTGGCGGTGAACGAGACGGTGGGGCCGGACTGGCTCGACCCCGACCGGTTCCGCTTCGGCGCCTCCAGCCTGCTCAACGACCTGCTGCTGCAGAGGCGCCGGATGGCCGTCGGCGCCTACGCCGGGCGTGACCACCTCACGCTGTCCTGACCGACCGACCGACCGACCGACCGACCGACCGACTGACCGACTGACCGAGGAGCGTGGCCGTGCCCACCTTCGAGTACGCGCCGGCACCGGAGTCGCGGGCCGTCGTCGAGATCAAGCCCAGCTACGGGCTGTTCATCGACGGGCAGTTCGTCGACCCCAGCGGTGACGTCACCCTGAAGACGGTGAACCCGGCCACCGAGGAGGTGCTCTCCGAGGTCCCCGTGGCCGGCGAGCGGGACGTCGACCGGGCCGTGCGCGCCGCCCGCGCCGCCTACCAGCGGACCTGGTCGCGGCTGCCGGGCGCCGAACGGGCCAAGTACCTCTACCGGATCGCCCGGATCATCCAGGAGCGCGCCCGCGAGCTCGCCGTGCTGGAGACCCTCGACAACGGCAAGCCGATCAAGGAGTCCCGCGACGTCGACGTCCCGCTGGTCGCGGCGCACTTCTTCTACCACGCGGGCTGGGCGGACAAACTCGCCTGGGCGGGCCTCGGGCCCCGACCCGCGCCCGCTCGGCGTCGCCGGCCAGGTCATCCCCTGGAACTTCCCGCTGCTGATGCTCGCCTGGAAGGTGGCCCCGGCGCTCGCGGCCGGCAACACCGTGGTGCTCAAGCCGGCCGAGACCACGCCGCTGACGGCGCTGCTGTTCGCCGAGATCTGCCAGCAGGCCGACCTGCCCCCGGGCGTGGTCAACATCGTCACCGGTGCGGGCGCGACCGGAGCCGCGGTGGTGGCCCACCCGGGAGTCGACAAGGTGGCCTTCACCGGCTCCACCGAGGTCGGACGGCTGATCGCCCGCACCGTCGCCGGTACCCGCAAGCGGGTCACCCTCGAACTGGGCGGCAAGGCCGCGAACATCGTCTTCGACGACGCTCCCGTCGACCAGGCGGTGGAGGGCATCGTCAACGGCATCTTCTTCAACCAGGGGCACGTGTGCTGCGCCGGGTCGCGGCTGCTGGTGCAGGAGTCGTGCGCCGAGGAGGTGGTCGCCCGGCTGCAGCAGCGCATGGAGACGCTGCGGGTGGGTGACCCGATGGACAAGAACACCGACGTCGGTGCGGTGAACTCGGCCGACCAGCTGAAGCGCATCAGCGAACTCGCCGACGCCGGCGAGGCCGAGGGCGCCACCCGCTGGCAGCCGGCCTGCGAGCTGCCCGCCAACGGGTTCTGGTTCGCCCCCACCGTGTTCACCGGGGTCTCCCCCGCGCACCGGATCGCCCGCGAGGAGATCTTCGGGCCGGTGCTGTCGGTGCTGACGTTCCGCACCCCGCAGGAGGCCGTCGCGAAGGCCAACAACACCCCGTACGGGCTGTCCGCCGGGATCTGGACCGAGAAGGGTTCACGGATCCTGTGGATGGCCGACCAGTTGCGCGCCGGGGTGGTGTGGGCCAACACCTTCAACCGGTTCGACCCCACCAGCCCGTTCGGCGGGTACAAGGAGTCCGGGTACGGCCGCGAGGGCGGCGTGCACGGGCTGGCGTCCTACCTGCGGGCCGCCGGCCCCGACGACGAGGAGGCCTGATCGTGGCACCCACGCCCCTGCAGGCAGCGCAGCAGCCGGAGCAGCCGGAACGGCTGGGGGTGCGCAAGACGTACAAGCTGTTCGTGGGCGGCGCCTTCCCGCGCAGCGAGTCGGGCCGCACCTACGCGGTGACCGACGCCGCCGGCACGTTCCTGGCGAACGCCGCGCTGGGTTCGCGCAAGGACGCCAGGGACGCCGTCACGGCGGCGCGGGCGGCGTTCCCGAAGTGGTCCGGCGCCACCGCCTACAACCGCGGCCAGGTGCTGTACCGGGTGGCCGAGCTGATGGAGGGCCGCCACGCCCAGTTCGTCGCCGAGGTGTCGCGGGCAGAGGGGGTCGGCGACGGCGCGGCCGTGGCCCTCGTGGACGCGGCGATCGACCGTTGGGTCTGGTATGCGGGGTGGACCGACAAGGTGGCCCAGGTCGCCGGCGCGGTCAACCCGGTGGCCGGCCCGTACTTCAACCTCTCGGTGCCGGAGCCGACCGGGGTGGTCGCGGTGCTGGCCCCGCAGCGCAGCAGCCTGCTCGGCCTGGTGTCGGTGCTCGCTCCGGTGCTCGCGGCCGGCAACACCTGCGTGCTGCTCAGCTCGCACCGCCGCCCGCTGCCGGCGGTGACGCTGACGGAGGTGCTCGCCACCTCCGACGTGCCCGCCGGGGTGGTGAACGTGCTCACCGGCTCGACCGCCGAGGTGGCGCCGTGGCTGGCCTCGCACGAGGAGGTCGACGGGCTCGATCTCGCCGGCGCGGCCGGGGCAGAGGGCGTGGACTGGGGCGCGCTGGAGGCGGCCGCGGCCTCCACCCTGACCCGGGTGCTGCGCCCCGCCGGGCACGGCTCCTCGACCGCCGAGGACGGCGCCGTCGAACCCGACTTCGCCCCGGTCCCCGACGGCCCGGGCCGCATCCTCGCCTTCATGGAGACGAAGACCGTCTGGCACCCCAAGGGCCGCTGAGCTGCGGCGTCCCGCCCCCGACCGCGGGCAGCCGCACCGTGAAGGCGGTGCGGCCCGGACGGCTGTCGACCGTCACGCTCCCGCCGTGCGCCTGCACCACGGCCTGCACGATGGCCAGCCCGAGCCCGGTGCTGCCCGCCGAGCGCGAACGTGAGGTGTCCGCCCGGGCGAACCGCTCGAACACCTCCGCCAGCAGCTCGGGCGGCACCCCCGGTCCGTCGTCGGCCACCTCCAGCACCACCTCGCCGGGGCCGTCGGCCGGTGCGCCCGGCACCGCTGCGGGCGCGCCGACCCGCACCGACACCGACACCGTGGTGCCCGCCGGGGTGTGGGTGCGGGCGTTGGCGAGCAGGTTCGCCACCACCTGGTGCAGCCGCACCTGGTCACCGAGCACCGTCAACGGCTCCTCGGGCAGGTCGAGGTTCCAGCGGTGGTCGGGGCCGGCGGCGTGGGCGTCACCGACCGCGTCCACGACGAGCAGGGACAGGTCCACCGGCTCGCGCTCCAGCGGGCGGCCCTCGTCGAGGCGGGCCAGCAGCAGCAGTTCCTCGACCAGCGCCGTCATCCGCTGCGCCTCCGACTCCACCCGGGACAGCGCGTGCGCCACATCCGGGGACAGCTCGGCCCGGCTGCGTCGGGTGAGTTCGGCGTAGCCGCGGATGGAGGCCAGCGGGGTGCGCAGCTCGTGGCTGGCGTCAGCGACGAACCGGCGCACCCGCATCTCGCTGGCCTGCCGGGAGGACAGCGCCGAGGCGACGTGCTGGAGCATCCGGTTCAGCGCCGCGCCCACCTGGCCGACCTCGGTGCCAGGGTCGGTGTCGGCGGCGGGCACCCGCACCGCCAGCACCACCTCACCCCGGTCCAGGGGCAGCTGCGCCACCCGCCGGGCGGTCACCGCCACCCGGCGCAGCGGGCGCAGCGCCCAGCGCACGATCGCGGCGCCGGCCACACCGACGGCGAGCAGCCCCACGAGCGCCACCGCGGTGATCACGAAGGTCAGCTGCCACATGGTGGCGTAGACGTCGCTCAGCGGCAGCCCGGTGATCAGGATGTCGCCGTCGAAGGTGCGGCTGGCCATCACCCGGTAGGACCCCAGGCCGTCCAGCTCGACGGTGTGGCTGCGGCCGTCCCGCAACCCCGTCGCGGTCAACGGCGCCAGCTGCGCGGCGGTGAGCGGCTCACCGCCCGTCTGGGTCTCGGTGCTGACGTCCCCCAGCACCTTCTGCGTCCCGGAGCAGATCATCACCGACACCGTTCCCACTCCGTTGCCCTGCCCCACCGGCAGCGGCTCACCGGTGACGCACGGACTGGTGGGTGGCTGCTGGTCGCTGCCGAGGGGCGGCTGCGAGCCGTCGACGCTGCGCTGCGAACGGGCACTGCTCCCGGCGAGCTGCTGGTCGAGCCGGTTGAGCAGGAAGGCGTCCAGTGACAGCACGCTGACCACGCCGATCACCAGGCTCACCAGAGCCAGCAGCGCGACCTGGGCGACGACGAGCTGGGTGCGCAGGGTCCAGCGCCGTGGGGAGCGCGGGCGCGCCGGCGTCGGGATCCTCATCAGCTGCAGCTCTCGTCCGTCGGGACCGTCCCCGGATGGCTCGTCAGCTCACTCGGCCGGCTTGAGCACGTAGCCCACGCCGCGCAGGGTGTGGATCATCGGTTCGCGGCCGGCGTCGATCTTCTTGCGCAGGTAGGAGATGTACAGCTCCACCACGTTCGCCTGCCCGCCGAAGTCGTAGTTCCACACCCGGTCGAGGATCTGCGCCTTGCTCAGCACCCGGCGCGGGTTGCGCATCAGGAACCGGAGCAGCTCGAACTCGGTGGCGGTCAGGGTCACCACCTCGCCGCCGCGGCGAACCTCGTGGCTGTCCTCGTCCATCGACAGGTCACCGACGACCAGGGTGGCGTCTGACCCGCCGAGCAGGTGGCTGCGGCGGACCAGCCCGCGCAGCCGGGCCACCACCTCCTCGAGGCTGAACGGCTTGGTGACGTAGTCGTCGCCGCCCGCGGTCAGGCCGGCGACCCGGTCCTCCACCGCGTCCTTGGCGGTGAGGAACAGCACCGGCAGCTGCGGGGTGTCCGCCCGCATCTTCCGCAGCACCTCCATCCCGTCGAAGTCGGGCAGCATCATGTCGAGGACGACGACGTCGGGGCGGTCCTCGCGCGCGGCACGGACCGCCGACCTGCCGTCGGCGGCCGTGCTCACCTGCCAGCCCTCGTACCGCAGCGCCATCGACAGCAGCTCGGTCAGGGACGGCTCGTCGTCGACGACGAGCACCCGGACGGGTGAACCGTCGGGATGACGCAGCGGGGTCGGGCCTGCACCCGGGGAGGGGCGGCCGCCGTTCGAGGGACGGGTACCGGCCGAGGCGCGGGCGCCGGCGGGGGTGCGGCTGCTGGTCGTCACAACCGTAACTCTGCCGCTGCACGCTGTGCCGATCAATGGCGTTCCCTGTGCGCCCGCTGTGAGCCGCATCCACAGGGGGTGTCGCGCCCCGTCAGGGGACGACGAGGTCGTCGACCCCGGCGGAGGACAGCACCTGCCAGTAACGGACGAAGTCGCGCCGCCGCGGTTCGGTGAGGTCGCGGGCGCACACGCGGGTCCCGCGCTTACCGAACTCCACCACCCGCAGCCGGATCCGCGGGTCGACGGCCAGCAGCCAGTCGGCGGTGCGGCGCAGCTCGACGTCGGAGTCGTTGAGCCCCGGGATCAGCAGCAGCCGGACCTCGTAGAGCAGCCCGCGCGCTGCCAGGTCGTGGATCGAGGCGAGCACCCGGCGGTTCGAGCGGCCGGTGAGGACGACGTGCCGGTCGTCGTCGAGGGCCTTGAGGTCGACCAGGAAGCCGTCGGTCACCGGCGCGAGCTTGTCCCACACCTCCGCCGGGGCGTCGGCGTTGGTGGCGACGAACCGGGTGAGTCGCGACGTCCCCCGCCCGCGTGCCAGCTCGCCGAGCAGCGCGTGGAGGAACTCCGGCTGCGCGGTGGGCTCCCCTCCGGAGACGGTGACACCGTCGAGGTAGGGCGCGTCCTGGCGGATCTCGGCGAGCACATCCTCGACGGTGCGCGCGTCGAGGCCGCGCGGGCGGCGCGGCATCAGCTCGGGGTTGGCGCAGGCGAGGCAGTCGAACTGGCAGCCCTGCAGGAACAGCACGTGCCGGCGCCCGGGGCCGTGCAGCGCCGAGAACGCGATCCGGTGGGCGACCAGGCCGGTGACCGCGCCCGGGACGGGCGGCACTCCGGCGGGCGTCGCCTCGACCTGCGGCTGCTCGGCGGCCGCAGCCGCCAGGACACCGACCGTCCCGGCGGAGCTGCCTTGCTCCGGGGAGGTCGGGTACGGGAATGCCGCAGCGGCGACGCTCATGACAACAGACGTCCCCGCCACTGGGCGGAGTGCATGGGCGCACCGTATGTCCGGTGCGTGCCTGTGCGGCCGGGCCGTTGGTCCTACCGAGCGGCCGGGCGGTCGGCGCCTCGGTGGCCGGGCGCGGTCAATCGGCCCCCAGCGCCGCGTACCCCGGCTTGACCACCGTCTCGATCAGCGCGAGCCGCTCGTCGAACGGGATGAACGCGCTCTTCAGAGCGTTGATCGTCACCCAGCGCAGGTCGGCCGGCGTCCAACCGGCTTCCTCCACCAGCAGCGTCATCTCCCGGGTCATCGAGGTCCCCGACATCAGCCGGTTGTCGGTGTTCAACGTCACCCGGAAGCGCAGGTCCTTCAGCAGCGTGATGGGATGCGCGGCGATGCTCTTCGCGGCCCGGGTGTGCACGTTGCTGCTCGGGCACAGCTCCAGCGGGATGCGGGCATCGCGGATCCAGGCCGCCAGCCGCCCGAGCCGGGCCCGGGCAGGCACGTCGTCGGCGCCGGCGACCACCTCGATGTCGTCGACGAGCCGCACCCCGTGCCCGAGCCGGTCGGTACCGCAGACCTGGACCGCCTCCCAGATGCTGGGCAGCCCGAACGCCTCGCCGGCGTGGATCGTGACGTGGAAGTTCTCCCGGTGCAGGTACTCGAAGGCGTCCAGGTGCCGTGACGGCGGGAACCCCGCCTCGGCGCCGGCGATGTCGAAGCCCACCACCCCCTCGTCGCGGTGGCGGACGGCGAGCTCGGCGATCTCCATGCTGCGGGCGGCGTGCCGCATCGCGGTGAGCAGCGTGCCGACCCGGATGGGGCGACCGGCGGCTGCCGCCGCGGCCGTGCCCGCCGCGAACCCCTCCTGCACGGCCTCGACCACCTCGTCGAGGGTCAGCCCGGCCTCGAGGTGTTGCTCGGGCGCGTAGCGCACCTCCGCGTAGACCACCCCGTCGGCGGCGAGGTCCGCGGCGCACTCGCTGGCCACCCGCACCAGGTGCTCGCGGCGCTGCATCACCGCCACCGTGTGGGTGAAGGTGGTGAGGTAGTCCACCAGCGAGCCGGAGTCGGCGTTCGTGGTGAACCAGTCGCCCAGGGCGGCCGGGTCGGCGGCCGGCAGCGGGTGACCCACCTCGCCCGCCAGCTCGAGGATCGTCGCGGGGCGCAGCCCGCCGTCGAGGTGGTCGTGCAGCAGCGCCTTCGGGACGGCGGCGACCAGCTGCGGCGTGGCGACCGGACCGCCTGCGGCGGGGGTTCCCCCGGCGGCGTGGGCGGCGGGCGGGGAAGGCCGCGCGGCGGCGGACGGCGAGGGGCTGCTCACGTCCTGCAGCGTAGTTGGGCGGGGCCGCTGCCGCGTCCACGCCGGCTGGACTACTCTCGCGGCGTGCCGTGCGGGTCTGTCGAGGACCTCCTCGGACCCTTGGCGCGCCCCCGGCAGAAGCAGGAGACCCCATGCTGATCACGACCGCGAACGACCTTCCCGGGCACGAGATCGACCGCGTCATCGGCGAGGTGTTCGGGCTCACCGTGCGCTCGCGCAACCTCGGCTCGCAGCTCGGTGCCGGACTGAAGTCCCTGGTGGGTGGCGAGCTTCGGGGGATGACCACGATGCTCGCCCAGGGCCGTGAGCAGGCCATCGAGCGCCTCGTCGAGGAAGCCACCCGGCGCGGGGGCAACGCCATCGTCGCGATGCGCTTCGACACCAGTGAGCTCGGCGGCACCTGGACCGAGATCTGCGCCTACGGCACCGCCGTCATCGCCCGCGGCGTGTGAGCTGACGTGCCCGCGACGCGGGGGGGCCCGCTCGGGCCCGACGCCGTGCTGACCGAGGCCAGCCGGCTCGCGGAACTGCTCGACGCGGGCTCGGCGGTCACCCTGCTCGACGTGCGCTGGGCGCTCGGCGACCCGCACGGGCACGAGCAGTACCTTGCCGGGCACCTGCCGGGCGCCGTGTTCGTCGACCTGGACCGTGAGCTGTCCGGCCCCCCGACGGCGGCGGACGGGCGGCATCCGCTGCCGCCGCTGGCCCGGCTGGAGCAGGCGGCCCGGCGCTGGGGCGTGCGCCGGGAGGTGCCCGTGGTCGCCTACGACGGCTCCGGGAACCTCGCCGCGGCGCGGGCCTGGTGGCTGCTGCGCTGGGGCGGCCACCCCCGGGTCAGCCTGCTCGACGGCGGCCTGGCCGGCTGGCTGGCGGCGGGCCTGCCCCTCACCGGCGGGCCGCACGCGCCGGTGCCGGGCGACGTGGTGCTGCACGGCGGCGGCATGCCGGTGATCGACGCCGCCGGGATCACCGCGGCCGCCCGCACCGGGCGGGTGCTCGACGCCCGCGCGGGCGAGCGCTACCGGGGCGAGCTCGAGCCGCTCGACCCCCGGGCCGGGCACATCCCCGGAGCCTGGAGCGCCCCGACGGCCGACAACCTCGGCCCCGACGGCCGCTTCCTGCCGGCAGCGGTGCTGCGGGAGCGGTTCGCCGCGATGGGGGTGGGCACGCCCGGCGGGCCCGCCCACCCCGACGGCCCGGCGGGCCCGAGCCCCACGGTCGCGGTGTACTGCGGCTCCGGGGTGACCGCGGCGCACCAGATCGCGGCCCTCACCCTGGCAGGGGTGGATGGCGCCGCGCTCTACCCGGGCTCGTGGTCGCAGTGGAGCGCGGACCCGTCACGTCCCCTGGCCACCGGGCCCGAGCCCGGCTGACCGGAAGCTGCCGGCGCCGGCGCCGGCGCCGGTCAGGCGATGCGGTCGAGGATCAGCGGCCGCTCCGCGGGCCGCGCGCCGTCCGGGGCGATGTCGAAGGCTCCCTCCAGGTCGGCCAGCGCCGCCTCGAACGACTCAGGCGTGTCGGTGCGCAGGGTCAGCAGCGGCTGCCCCCCGCGCACGCTCGCCCCGGGCTTGGCGTGCAGCACGACCCCGGCGCCCGCCTGCACCGCGTCCTCCTTGCGGGCCCGCCCGGCACCCAGCCGCCAGGCAGCCACCCCGACAGCCAGCGCGTCGAGGCGGACCAGCACTCCGTCGGCGGGCGCGAGCACGGTGTGGGTCTCGCGTGCCCGGGGCAGCGCCGCGTCGGGGTCGCCGCCCTGGCCGCTGATCATCCGTCGCCAGGCGTCCATCGCCCGGCCGTCGCGCGAGCACGTCGGCCGGGTCGATCGCGTCGACGCCGGCGGCGGCGAGCATCTCCCGGGCCAGCGCGAGGGTGAGCTCGACGACGTCCGGCGGCCCGCCACCGGCCAGCACCTCCACCGCCTCGGCGCACCTCGATCGCGTTGCCCGCGGTCAGCCCCAGCGGGGTCGACATGTCGGTGAGCAGCGCCACCGTGCGAACTCCGGCGTCGGTGCCGAGCTCGACCATCGTGCGGGCGAGCTCCCGCGCCGGCCCGAGCTCCTTCATGAACGCGCCCGAGCCGACCTTCACGTCGAGCACCAGGGCCGCGGTGCCCTCGGCGATCTTCTTGCTCATGATCGAGCTGGCGATCAGCGGGATCGCCTCCACCGTGGCGGTCACGTCGCGCAGCGCGTAGAGCTTGCGGTCGGCCGGCGCCAGACCCGCGCCCGCGGCGCAGATCACCGCACCGACCTCCGTGAGCTGGGTCGAGCATCTCCTCGTTGGACAGCGCCGCGCGCCAGCCGGGGATCGACTCCAGCTTGTCCAGGGTGCCGCCGGTGTGGCCGAGCCCGCGGCCGGACAGCTGCGGGACGGCGACCCCGCAGGCGGCGACCAGCGGAGCGAGCGGCAGGGTGATCTTGTCCCCCACCCCGCCGGTGGAGTGCTTGTCGGCGGTGGGGCGCTGCAGCGGCGGAGAAGTCCATCCGCTCGCCGGAGGCGATCATCGCCGCGGTCCAGCGCGCGATCTCGCGCCGGTCCATGCCGTTGAGCAGGATCGCCATGGTCAGCGCCGACATCTGCTCGTCGGCCACGGCCCCGCGCGTGTAGGCGTCGATGACCCAGTCGATCTGCGCGTCGGACAGCGTCGTGCCGGTCGCGCTTGGTGCGGATCACGTCGACGGCGGCGAAGCGCTCGGGGTCCACGTCGTGCAGCCTAGTCAGCGGCGGGTCGGCGAGGTCGCCGGGGCCGAAGGCGTCGGGCAGCACCTCGGTCCATCGGCGAGCACACCGCGCGCGGTGTCGAGCAGCATCCCGGCGCCGCCGTGCTCCCACAGCAGCTGGCGGCACCGCCCGCACGGCATCAGCGGCTGCCGTCGGCCGTCGACGCAGGCGAGGCCACCAGCCGGCCGCCGCCGCGTCGTATGCAGCGCGGAGACCAGCGCGCACTCGGCGCACAGAGTCAGCCCGTAGGAGGCGTTCTCCACGTTGCAGCCGACCACCACCCGGCCGTCGTCGATGAGCGCCGGCGGCACCGACCGGGAAGCCGCAGTACGGCGCGTAGGCCCTGCCGCATCGCCTCCCGCGCGGCGGCCCGCAAGGCCGTCCCAGTCGATGTCAGCTCTCCGGTCACCGCGCTCACTTCACGTACGGTACGCCGTCGGCCGCGGGCGCCCGCGACCCGCCCGACCAGCCCGGCCACCGCGAAGATCGTCGACCAGGTAGGGCAGCATCGGCAGGAACTGACTGGAGCGGCACCGGGGTGCCGATGAAGCTGAGCTGCGTCTGCAGCTGCGTCGGCGAACCCGAACAGCAGCGCCGCCCCGACCGCGCCGACGCGGGCTCCAGCGACCGAAGATCACCGCGGCGAGGGCGATGAAGCCCTTGCCGACGGTCATGTCCTTGCTGAACGCCCGACCGAGCCGAGCGTGAAGAACGCCCCGCCGAGCCCGGCGACGAGCCCGCCGAGCACGACGTTCGACGAAGCGGGTGCGCAGTTGACGTTGATGCCGACGGTGTCCGCCGCCTTCGGGTGCTCGCCGACCGCCCGGGTGCGCAGGCCCCACCGGGTGCGGAACAGCGCGCACGTCGACGACGGCGATGAGCACGTACATGAGGTAGACGAGCACGGTCTGCTCGAACAGCAGCGGCCCGAAGAACGGGATGTCGCCGAGCAGCGGGATCTGCACCGGCGGTGAAGACCGGCGGAGTGTTGAGGTGCTCCTGGTGCGTCGGCATCAGCGCGTCGTAGAGCGAACCCGGTCAGCCCGAGGGCCAGCACGTTGAGCACGACGCCGAGCGATGACCTGGTTGACCAGGTAGCTGATCGCGAAGACCGCGAGCACGCAGGCCGATCAGCGCGCCCGCGAGCACCGCCGCGATGCAGCCCGACCGCGCCGAGGCTGTGGGCGATGGTGCCGACCAGCGCCGCCGCGAACGCGCCGGAGAGCATCTGCCCCTCGATGGCGACGTTGACCACGCCGGACCGCTCGCAGAGCACGCCGCCGAGCGCCCCGAAGATCAGCGGAACGGCGAGGAAGACCGAGCTGCTGCAGCAGCCCGAGCAGCGGGATGTCGTGCCGTCGCCGGCGCGCCCAGCACAGGAACGCCGAGCACCAACAGCGACGCGAACGACCGCCGAGGTCACCCAGCGGCATCGCCCGGCGGCCGAACCCGCGGGCCAGCGCCATGCCGCCAGCGCCGCGACGCAGGACGCCGAACGACGATGCGCGGTCCCGGCGGCGGGGACGCCGAGCGTCGGGCGGCTTGAAGCGTCGCCGGCGGTGGAGAACCCGAACGCGGCCGCCCCGGGCGTGGCGCCAAGGCCGAACCCGACCACGCAGAGCAGGGCGAGCGGCGACCAGCACCGAGCCGCTGATCAGCCGGTTGCGGCGCGGCAGCGGCGTGTCGATGACGCGGTGGCACGACGATCTCCTCGGTGGGCCATGACCGGCGCGCTCATCCGTTCCATCCCTTCGCCAGCTTCTGGCGCGACCTCGCCGCGCCCGGCTCACGGCAACCGGAACACCGCACGGATCAGCGGCGGTGCCGCGATGAACAGCACGATCAGCGACTGGAACACGGTGACGAGTCGATCGGGGTGCCGGTGCGGCCTGCATCTGTACCCCGCCGGCCTGGAGCGCGCCGAACAGCAGGCCGGCAGCACGGTGCCGCCACGGTTTCGAGCCGCCCGAGCAGCGCCACGGTGATCGCGTCGAACCCGAACCCGGCGTCGATGTCCTGGGTGATCGCGCTGTTCGGTGCCCGAGGATCTGGCTGCACCCCGGCCAGCCCGGCCAGCGCGCCGGCGAACAACATCACGACCAGGTAGGACCGCTCCGACGCTCATGCCCGCGGTGCGGGCGGCGAACTGGTTGGCGCCGACGGCGCGCAGCTGGAACCCGACGCGTGCAGCGCTCCAGCAGCCACGCACACCCCGGCCGCGGCCAGCAGCGCGAGCAGGAACCCGGCGTGCAGCCGCAACCGCGACGCCGAGCAGGTGCGGCAGCCGGGCGGTCGAGTCGACGTTCGTCGGAGATCGCCTGGATCGTAGCGGCCGGCGCCTGGAAGCCCTTCAGTCAGCAGGAAGGCCAGCAGGTAGAAGGCGACGTAGTTGAGCATGATCGTCGTGATCGACCTCGTGCGCGCCGGTGCGCGCCTTGAGCCACCCGACGATGCCCGCCCCACAGCGCGCCGCCGAGGATCGCCTGCCGACCACCGCGACGAGCACGTGCAGCACCGGCGGGCAGCGAGATCGCGAAGCCGACGTAGCCGGCGAAGATCGCCGCCAAGATGATCTGGCCCTGGCCGCCGATGTTGAACAGCCCGGCCCGGAAGGCGAGCCCCACCGCCAGCCCGGCGCAGATCAGCGGGGTGGCGTTGAGCAGCGTCTCCGACAGCGGGTAGAGGATCTTCGACGGGCTGCCGGAGGAGAGCGACGCCGGGTCGAGGATGGCCCCCTCGAACAGCGCCGAGTACGCCGCGGAGACCGCGTGCCAGCCGCAGGCTGAAGGTGTCGCCGGGCACCGGCGAAGAAGTACCTGAGCGCGGTCCGGGTCGGGTCGTCGGTGACGACGATCAGCAGCCCGCCGACGATCAGGGCCAGCACGCAGGGACAGCAGCGTCACCACCGCGGCGTTGCCCGACCTCGAGCGTGCGCAGCCAGCGCGGGCCGGCCGCGGGTTCGGGCGCCGGTCGGGCCGGCGTCGAGCGCCACGTCGCGGACACCTCCGCCGCCGGCTGCCCGGGTACCTCGCTCATGCCGGTGTCCTCCGCGCCGTCGTCGGTGCCGTCCGCGGTCGCTGCCGCCCCCGTCGGGTTGCTGGAGCGAGCCCGGCCATCAGCAGGCCCAGCACTGCTCGCGCGGAGGTGCCCGCGGGCAGATCGCCGATGATCCGGCCGCGGTACATCACCGCGATCCGGTCGGCCAGCCCGAGCGACCTCGTCGAGTTCGGTGGAGACCAGCACCACCGGCGGTGCCGCGGTCGCGCTCCTGCGACGATCCGCTGGTGCACGAACTCCATCGAGCCGACGTCCAGCCCGCGGGTCGGCTGGGAGGCGACCAGCAGCTCCAGCGGCCGGGACAGTTCCCGGGCCAGCACCACCTTCTGCTGGTTGCCGCCGGACAGGCGTGGAGGCGCGTGCCTGCACCGACGCGGTGCGGACGTCGAACTCCGCGACCCGACTGTCGGCGTTCTGCGCGATCGGCGTCGAGGTCCAGCGCGACGCCGCTGGCGAACGGCGCCCCGTCGTAGCGGTCGAGCATGAGGTTCTCCGCGACCGTGAAGGCGCCGACCAGGCCGTCGTGCAACCGGTCCTCGGGCACGTATCCGACGCCGGCGCCGAGCACCTCGTCGACGGCGGCCGTAGGTGATGTCCTCGCCCCGCAGCAGTGACCGGCCGCTGGCGCGGGCTGACAGCCCGAGCAGCGCCTCGGTCAGCTCGGTCTGGCCGTTGCCCTGCACCCCGGCGATGGCGTAGATCTCCCCGGCGCGCACGGTGAAGCGTCACGTCGTCGACCATGCACCGCGCCGGCGGCGTCGAGCACCCGAGGGCTTCGCAGACTCCAGCACCGGCGTCCTCCGGCCTCGGCGGGCGCCTTGTCCACGGTGAGCGCGACCTGGCGGCCCGACCATCAGCGCGGCCAGCTCCTGCTCGGTGGTTCGCCGGCGGCGGTGCTGCCGACCACCTTGCCGCGGCGGATGACGGTGATCCGGTCGGCGATCGCGCGGACCTCCTCAGCTTGTGGGTGATGAAGACGATGGAGGTGCCGGCGTCGCGCAGCCGGCGCATGATGTCGATCAGCTCGTCGATCTCCTGCGGGGTGAGCACCGCGGTCGGCTCGTCGAGGATCAGCACCTTGGCGTCGCGGGTGAGCGCCTTGACGATCTCCACCCGCTGCTGGACGCCGACCGGCAGGTCCTCGACCAGCGCGTCGGGGTCGACGTCGAAGCCGTAGCGGCCGGAGATCTCCGCGCACCGTCGCGCGGGCCGGCGGCGGTCGAGGAAGCCGCAGCGGCCGGTCTCCTCGTGCCCGAGCATCGACGTTCTCGGCCACCGTGAACACGGGGATCAGCATGAAGTGCTGGTGCACCATGCCGATCCCGGCGGCCATCGCGTCGCCGGGGCCGGCGAAGGCTGACGGCTCGTCGTCGAGCAGGATCTCGCCCTCGTCGGGCTGGTAGAGCCCGTAGAGGACGTTCATCAGCGTGGACTTGCCGGCGCCGTTCTCGCCGAGCAGGCAGTGCACCTCGCCCGGCTCGACCGTCGAGGTCGATGCGGTCGTTGGCGACGAACGTGCCGAAGCGCTTCGTGATGCCCTCGAGCTCGAGTTTCACCGATCACCTCCGTGCGCTCGACGCCCGCCGCCCGGAGGCTACCGGCCGTACCGCTGCTCCGGACAGACGCCAGGGGGAAGGGGGCCCGTGGGCCCACCCTCCCCCCTGGTCATCGCCCGGTGGCCGGCCCGGCCGGCCATCAGCAGAGGGTCCGGTGCGGCCGCCATCGGCGGCCGCACCGGACCCACCCTCATCCGAGGGTCGCCTCACTTGGGATCGACGGCGAGGTCATCGCGATCTTGCCGCTGACGATGTCGGCCTTGATGGTGTCGAGCTCGGTCTTCAGACTGGCCGGCACCTTGCTGTCGAACTGGTGGAACGGCGCGAGCCCGGTGCCGTCATTGTCCAGCGTGCCGATGTAGCTGCCGGTCGGGAAGGTGCCGCCCGGCCGCTGCGGTCACGTACGTCGAGTACCGCGTCGGCCAGGTTCTTGATGACGCTGGTGAGGAACACGCTGCAGTACTGCTGCGCGCTGACGCAGCCGTCGGTGTCGACCCAGATCACGCTCACCTTGCCGCCGGAGGCCTGCGCCGCCGCACCGGAGCCGAGGCCGGTGCCACCGGCGACCGGGAAGAGGATGTCCGCGCCCTGCTGGATGAAGGCCTGCGAGATCGAGCGACCCTTGTTCTGGTCGGTGAAGGACTGGGCGAAGGTGCCGCCCTTCTGGTTCTTCTCGTCCCACCCGAGAACCTGGACCTTCTTGCCCTTCTGGGTGTTGTAGTACTGCACGCCCTCCCAGAAGCCGTCCATGTAGATCGTCACCGGCGGGATGTTGAGGCCGCCGTAGGTCGCCACCTTGCCGGTCTTGGACATCGCCGCGGCGAGGTACCCGCCGAGGAAGGCGCCCTGGGCGGTGTTGAACTGCATGCCGTACACGTTCGGGCCGCTGGAGCCGGCGTCGACCTCGGCGAACTGCTTGGTCGGGTTGGAGGCGGCGACGGTCTTCACCGCGTCACCCATCAGTCCACCGACGGCCACCGTCGTCCCGCAGCCCGCCGCGACCTCCGCGCTCAGGTTGGGCACGTAGTCGTTCTGGGAGGAGGAGGACACGTAGGAGATGTCGATCGCGCCGTTGGCGGCCTTCGCGTCCTGCATGCCCTGCCAGGAAGACTGGTTGAAGGAGCGGTCGTCGACGCCGCCGGTGTCGAGGACCATGCAGGCCTTGAACGCGGCCGCGCTCGACGTCGAGGACGTCGAGGAGCTGCTCGCAGTTCCGCCGCCGTTCGACTTCGACCCGCAGGCCGCGAGGGCGAGCGCGGCGGTGGTCACGACCACCGTCACGCGCAGAGTGCGGTTCACCATTCCTCCTCGTCATGCCCGTGACGTCCGGGCGCGTTTCCGCCGCTAGTCAGGCGGGACCCTACAGGCCGTGGGTGACGGCCCTCTGGGAGTGTCATTCAACCTCCACCAGGGGGCATGGGGAGCACCCGACGGCCCGCCGATACCGAACCGTGACTCCATTTCCCGACAGTCTGGGCCCGGCTGTCTTGGCGAGTCTCGCCAACACGTGCCCCGGCCCCCGGCCCCGATCAGACATGCGCGGACAAGTCCCGCACCGCAATCGCCGCCAGCACCCGCGCCCCGACCTCCACCGACCGCTCGTCCACGGTGAAGTCGCCCTGATGCAGGTCGTAGCTGCGCCCGCCCGGGGTGCGGGTGCCGAGCCGCAGCATGGCACCGGGAACCTTCTCCAGCATCCAGGAGAAGTCCTCCCCGCCGAGGCTCTGCTCGGCCAGCACCGCCGCCCCCGCCCCGAACTCGCCGATCACGGCCTCCTCGACCATCAGCACCGCGTCCGGATCGTTCACCGTGGGCGGCACCCCGCGGGTGTGCATCACCTCCGGCTTCACCCCGTAGGGCCGGACGATGTCCTCGACGATCTCGGTGACCAGGGCGCCGGCGGTGGCCCACACGTCGGCGTCCAGGCAGCGCAGCGTGCCGTGGGCCTCCCCGGTGCGGGGATGGCGTTCGGTGCGGCACCCGCGGTGAGCCGGCCCCACACCATCGCCACGCCCGCGCGCGGGTCCACCCGGCGGGACAGCACCGCGGGCAGCTGGGTGACGACCTGGGCGAGGGCGAAGACCACGTCATGGGTCAGGTGCGGACGGGAGGTGTGGCCGCCGTCGCCGTGCAGCCGGACGAGCACCATGTCGGCGGCCGAGGTGATCGGGCCCGGCCGGGTGCCGATGACCCCCACGTCGTGGCCGGGATCGCAGTGCAGGGCGTACACCCGGGCCACCCCGTCGAGACCGCCGGCGGCGATCACGGACAGCGCGCCGCCGGGCTGCACCTCCTCGGCCGGCTGGAAGATCAGCCGGACCCGGCCGGGCAGCCGGCCCGCCTGGTGCAGCTCGGCCAGGGCCAGCCCGGCGCCGAGCACGGTGGCCGCGTGCACGTCGTGGCCGCAGGCGTGCGCGACCCCTTCGACGGTGGAGGCGAACGGCAGCCCGGTCTCGTCGGGCAGCGGCAGGGCGTCGAGGTCGGCGCGCAGTGCGATCAGCGGACCACCGGAGCCGAGGTCGCAGACCAGCCCGGTGCCGGGCAGCGGAACCGGGTCGAGCCCGGCAGCACGCAGCCGGTCGGCGATCCGCTTCGTGGTGCGGAACTCCGCCCGGGCGATCTCGGGATGGGCATGCAGGTCGCGCCGGAAGGCGACCAGCTCGTCCGCGAACGGCGCCAGCGCCGCGGACACCTCGGACTGGGGGGCCACGGGTTTGCAGACTAGCCCCGCGGGCCGGGGCGCGGGCACTCGCGGCTGCGCCCGCCGCGCGCCACCACCCCTCCCGCGGGCTAGAAGCGGTCGGGCGGAGTGTAGGTGCCCCAGACGGCGCGCAGCGCGTGGCAGACCTCCCCGACACTGGCCCGCGCGGCCAGTGCCTCCTTCATCGGCCACAGCACGTTGTCGCTGCCCTCCGCCGCCGTGCGCAGCGCCGTGAGGGCGGCCTCGACGGCGCCCTCGTCCCGCTCGGCGCGCAACCTGGCCAGGCCCTCGCGCTGCTGCGCCTCGATGGTGGGGTCCACCCGCAGCGGCTCGTAGGGCTCGTCCTCCTCGACGGTGAACCGGTTCACCCCGATGACGGCCCGCTCCCCGGAGTCGATCTCGGTGCTGAAGCGGTACGCGGAGCCCTCGATCTCCTCCTTCTGGAAGCCCTGCTCGATGGCCGCCACCGCGCCGCCCCGCTCGTCCACGGCCCGGATCAGGTCCTCGATCGCCTGCTCGAGCTCGTCGGTGAGCGACTCGATGACGTACGACCCGGCGAAGGGGTCGACGGTGGAACACACGTCGGTCTCGTAGGCGATCACCTGCTGGGTGCGCAGCGCCAGCCGGGCGGCCTTCTCGCTCGGCAGGGCGATCGCCTCGTCGAAGGAGTTCGTGTGCAGGCTCTGGGTGCCGCCGAGGACCGCGCCCAGCCCCTGCAGCGCGACCCGGATGAGGTTCACCTCGGGTTGCTGCGCGGTCAGCTGCACCCCCGCCGTCTGGGTGTGGAAGCGCAGCATCTGCGACTTGGGGTTGGTGGAGCCGAACTCCTCGCGGACGATTCTGGCCCACACCCGGCGGGCGGCCCGGAACTTCGCCACCTCCTCCAGCAGCGTCGTGCGGGCCACGAAGAAGAACGACAGCCGCGGGCCGACGTCGTCGACGCCGAGCCCGGCGGCCTGCGCCGCGTGCAGGTACTCCTTGGCGTTGGCCAGGGTGAACGCGACCTCCTGGGCGGGGGTGGCCCCGGCCTCGGCCATGTGGTACCCGGAGATCGAGATGGTGTTCCAGCGCGGCAGTTCGGTGCGGCAGTAGGCGAAGATGTCGCTGATCAGCCGCAGCGACGCCTTCGGCGGGAAGATGTACGTGCCGCGGGCGATGTACTCCTTCAACACGTCGTTCTGGATCGTCCCGGTGAGCTTGCTCCCCTCGACGCCCTGCTCCGCGGCGACCAGCTGGTAGAGCAGCAGCAGCACGGCGGCCGGGGCGTTGATGGTCATCGAGGTGGAGACCTGGTCCAGCGGCAGGCCGCCGAACAGCACCCGCATGTCGTCGATGGAGTCGATGGCCACCCCGACCTTGCCGACCTCACCGGAGGCGATGGGCTCGTCGGAGTCGTAGCCCATCTGGGTGGGCAGGTCGAAGGCGACGCTGAGCCCGCCGGTGCCCGCGGCGACCAGCTGGTGGTAGCGCCGGTTGGACTCCCGCGCGGTGCCGAACCCGGCGTACTGGCGCATCGTCCACGGCCGGCCGGTGTACATCGTCGGGTACACGCCCCGGGTGTACGGGTAGGCCCCGGGCTCCCCGAGCTGCGTCTGTGGATCGAAGCCGGCCAGGTCGGCCGGGCCGTAGACGGGCCGGATCGGCAGACCGGACTCTGTGCTGGCATTCCCTGGCATGGCGACCTCCTCGGCGGAGCGGCGATGGGCAGGACAGCCCCACACCGCGGCGGCGGAACTGCACGGCCGCACGCAGCGAGGCTACCGACGGCTCGCGGGGCACGACTCGGGACGTACGGTGTTCCCCCTCACAGCGGTTCGAGCTCACAGCGGTTCGAGCTCACAGCGGTTCGAGCTCACAGCAGTTCGGCATGACCCGTGCGGCGCAGGTGGTCGACGATGCCCTTGACATCCTGGGCCCTTGCCCGGGTGGTGACCAACAGGGCGTCGGGCGTGTCGACCACGACGACATCGTCCAGCCCCAGCACCGCCACCAGCCGCCCCGCGGCCGGTGCGACCATCCCGGCGGAATCCACGGCAAGCACCTGGGCGCCGTCCCCGAGCACCCGCAGCGCACCCTCGCCCGGCAGCAGCCCGAGGAGAGAGGTGAAGTCGCCCACGTCGTCCCAGCCCAGGTCGGCGGGCACCACGGCCACGGCGCCCGCATCGGCGGCCGGCTCGGCCACCGCGTAGTCGATCGCGATCTTCTCCAGACCGGGCCACACCCCCGCGAGCAGCTCCTGACGCTGCGGACCGTCCCACCCGGCGGCGATCTCGGCCAGCCCGGCGTGCAGCGCCGGCCTGTTGCGGCGCAGCTGCTCCAGCAGCACGTCGGCGCGGGAGACGAACATCCCCGCGTTCCAGCGGTAGCCGCCCTCGGCGAGGTAGCCGGTGGCGGTGGCCAGGTCGGGCTTCTCCACGAAGCGCAGCACCCTGAGCGCGTCGGGGGCGGTGGGCAGGTCGAGCGACGTGCCGGTACGGATGTAGCCGAAGGCCGTCGACGGATGGTCGGGGGTCACCCCGATGGTCACCACGTAGCCCTCCTGCGCGACGGCGATCGCCTGCGCGACCGCGGCGTGGAAGGCGGCGACGTCGCGGATCACGTGGTCGGCGGCGAAGGATCCGATCACCGCGTTCGGGTCGCGGCGGTGGACGACGGCCGCGGCCAGGCAGATCGCGGCCGCGGACTCGCGCGGGGACGGCTCCGCGAGCAGGTTGGACGGGTCGAGCCCGGGCAGCTGACCTGCGACGGCCGCGGCGTGCGCGCCGCCGGTGACCACGAGCACCCGCCCGGCGCCGGTCAGCGGCACCAGCCGGTCCCAGGTCTGCTGCAGCAGCGTCCGGCCACTCCCGGTGAGGTCGAGCAGGAACTTCGGGTGCGCGCTGCGCGACAGCGGCCACAGCCGCGTCCCGGCACCTCCCGCGGGGATCACCGCGTGCAGCCCGGGCAGGGACGCGTCGCGGGGCCGGGACCACGGGGTCGACGCGGGGCGGGTATCGGTCACGGGGGTCCACCGTAGACGGCGATCCGCCACGGCACGTCAACCTCGGCCCTGATCCCGGTCTTCCCGGCTACGCTCGGAGCCGCCATGCCGTGCTCCCCCGCCCCCCGCCCGCGCAGGCTGCCCGGCCGCGCCGCGGTGCTCGCCGCCGCGCTGGTGTGGCTCACCCCCGTGGCCGGGGCGGCGGCCGCCGCCCCCACCCCGACCGCCGCCCTGCCGCCGCCACCCGGCTGCGCCACCGCCGTCGCCGTGGTGCGGGGCACGGCCACCAGCACCCCGACCCCGCTCCCGCACCCGGTGAGCGCCGTCGGGGGCGCGCTGCTGTCGGCGCCGGGGGTGCAGGTGAACCTCCCCGCCGGCACCCCCGCGCCACCGGCACTGCGGGCCACCGCCTGGATGGTCGCCGACCTCGGCACCGGGACCGTCATCGCGGCCTGCAACGCCCACGTCCCGCTGGCCCCGGCGAGCACGCTCAAGGTGCTCACCGCACTCACCCTCGCGCACCGGCTGGACTGGAACGCCCGCTACGTGGCGCAGCCCGCGGACGCCGCGACGGACGGCAGCAAGGTGGGGCTGGTACCCGGATCCGACTACACCGTGGGCGAGCTGTTCCACGGGCTGATGCTCTCCAGCGGCAACGACGCGGCGACCGCGCTGGCGAGGGTGGGCGGCGGCATGGCGGCCACCACCACGCTGATGAACGAGCGGGCCAGCGCGCTCGGCGCCTTCGACACCCACGCGGTCAACGACAGCGGGCTTGACGCGGCCGGCCAGGTGAGCAGCGCCTACGACCTGGCCCTGCTCGGCCGGGCGCTGCTGGGCGACCCGCAGCTGGCGCAACTGGTGCGCACCACGACCTACACCTTCCCCGGCAAGAGCGCCGGCGCCGGCACCGGGAAGGCCCGCACGACCTACCAGATCCAGAACCACAACGGGCTGCTCACCAGTTACCCCGGCACCACGGGGGTCAAGGACGGCTACACGGTCGCGGCGGGCGGCTCCTACATCGCCAGCGCCACCCGGAACGGACACACCTACGTCGTCACCCTGCTGCGCGGCGAGGGCTACCCGTCGCGGACGGCCAGGCAACTGCTCGACTGGGCCTTCGCCGCCGGCCCGGTGGCGCGCACCGTCGGCGTGCTCGTCGCCCCCGGCCAGGCCACCGCGGCTGACGCGGCGGGGGTGAGCGACACTGCGACGGCGCCCACGGCCTCGCCCACCGCGCCACCCGGGGTGGCCGCCGCGAGCGGGACGGCGCCCGCCCCCGCGGGTGGCCCGGGCAGCTCAGCGGTGTGGCTGGCCGCCGGGGCCGCGCTCGCCGTCACCGCCGGCGCCATCGCCGCCACCACGGCACGGCTGCGGCGGCGCCGGCGCGGGCCCGGCGCCGGCGAGGATCCCCGGGCGAAAGACCGGAGTCCGGAGGGTGGCGACCCCAGCGCCGAGGACACCGGCCAGGCGTAGCCACCGGAAGGACGCGGGGGCCCGCCGGCGCCGAGGCATGCGGCGCGACGACGGCCGCACGGCCGGCGTCAGCCCGCCTCCTCGCGCCAGTGCCAGCCCCCGAGCGCCAGATCGGCGAAGGCCCGCGACAGCTGCGCGCGGACCTCGCCGCGGCGAAGGCCCGCCGCGGCGATGTCCAGCCGGAAGCTGCTGTCCCCCACCTGCGTTCGAACGTCCCAGGTCGCGGGCAGCATGGACAGCAGCCGGACCATCGCCAGCTCGGGAACCGAACCGGTGAGGCCCGGCTCGGCATCCACGGTGATCGTGATGATGTCCTCGGTCATGGGCGGCCGGCCCTCGCACCGGCGATCACGCCGGGCCGCCGACGTGAACGCGCGTCCGGTTCGCCACGACCTCCTGCACGACCCGTCGGATCAGCGCCAACTGGCGACGCTGCACGCTCGGCAGTAGCGCTTCGATCCGGCGGGCGTGCTCGACCGTGGCGCAGGTGAGGATCTTCCCCAGCACGACTCCCCCGCCCCTGTCGGGCACCAGGACCAGGTCGTCGAAGAGCCCGTCCACCGCGCCAGCCTCGGCGCGGATGGCCTCGCCCACGTCCCCGGCCCAGTCCAGCGGCGCCGAGAACCTCGGCGTCGAAGCCATCCGCGCAAACCACTCGGCCATGTCCGCCGCGCAGGCTGCGCGGAAGTCCCCGGCATGGCGACTCGCGCGCAACTGCTGCATCACCTGGCGGGCGAGCGCGGCGTTGTCGAAGTGGGCGATGGCCAGCCGGTGCCGGCGGGCCATCCGGTGGCGGCGACTGCCCGGGTCGTACCTCAGGACCGCGGTGGGCCCGGCCAGGGTGGCCACGGTGATCCCGGCGTCCGCCAGCCGCAGCCACAGGTCCCAGTCCTCCAGTCCGATGCCGGCACGCCAGCCGCCGACCTGCTCGACGATCCCGCGGCGGTGGACCACCCGGGACGGCTCGAACATCGGCCCGACGAGCTGCAGGTCAGGATGCCAATGGGCCCCCAGCGGCGGCAGCCGCGAGACGAGCCGGCCCGACTCGTCCCGGTACTCGTTGCCGCCGGCCGCCAGGGCGGCCCCGGTCGCCTCCAGGGCGGCGAGGGTGCGCTCCAGGTGCTCGGGGTACCAGGTGTCGTCGTGGTCGATGTACGCCACGACCGACCCGCGCGCCCGGGCCAGCGCGTGGTTGCGGGGTCCGGCAGGGTGCCCCGAGTGGTCGACCCGGAACAGCCGGATCCGGGGATCGGCGCGGGCGGCGTGGTTCACCCGGTCCTCGGTGTCGTCCGTGCAACCGTCGGAGACGACCAGGAGCTCCCAGTCGGTGACGGTTTGGCGGCGCACGGACTCGATCGTCGGCAGGATCGCCGCGGACCGGTTGTAGGTGGGGCAGATCACGGTGGTCAGGCCCCGCGTCATGGCGTTCGCCGTCCCGTCCTCGTCCCGCTCGCGGCCGGCGGCGCGGTCACGGCCGACCGCCCGGCAGTGAGGTCAGGAACGGCAGCCGCGGGCACCGGTCCGTGGTCAGCCCGTCGAGGACGAGCAGTACCCCGGCCGCGCCCGTCATCAGGTCGGTGGAGATCCGCAACCCCTCGTACCCGAGGAAGGCGATGTTGTCACCGTGGTGGGCCGCGAGCAGCCCGAGGTAGTCCAGGTACGTCCGCAGGAGTGCGGCGTCCGGGGCCTCGTCCAGGTACAGCATGGTCAGCACGGTTCCGACCTGGCCCTGGAGCATGCTCACCGTCCGGGCCAGATCACAGCGCGCCTGGAGGCGGACGGTGTCACGCACCGCCGCCAGCTGCGGGTCGAACCGGTGGGCGAGGAAGTCGTGCAGCACCATGGCCGTTCCTCCGGAACCTATCCCGACTCCGAGGCGATGCCCGATCGCCCCCGGCGCCCAGGCCCCCTCGGCGGTCCAGCCGAGGGCCGCCAGGTCGCGGTGGAGCAACTGCTGCGCGGCGTCCAGGTACCCGCAGTCGCGCGTCTGCTCGTACAGGCGCAGCAGCAGCAGCGCGGCGCCGGCCTGCCCCCGCAACAGTCCCGCGGCGACCCGGCGGGACGTCGGTGGTCGCGCCGAGCGCTCGAGCACCCGCTCGGCGACGGCCGCCGCGCGGTCGATGCCCTCCCGGTCGCCCGTGCGCCCGGCGAAGTGCAGTTCGGTCAGACCGAGTCCGGCGAGCCCGCTGAACAGGTCGATGCCGAGGTGGTCCAGGTCATGGCCACGCGCCTGCTGGAGGAGGTCGTGGGCGACCTGGCCGCGGCCGAGTTGGTCGAGGGTGAACGCGATCCCGCACAGGCCGTTGTAGAAGCCGAGGGGCGCGCCCCCCAGCCGCCCCGCGGCCTGCTCGAGCCAGTCGACGTGAGACTCAGGAACGGCCGCCCCCACCTCGTGCAGCGCCCACAGCACCCCGGCCGCCCCATGCGCGAACGCGACGCCCCCCTCGGGGGTGAAGAACTGCGCCGCGTCGCCGGGGAAGAGGCGATCGTCACGGTGCGGGGTGGCCGTGGCCAGGATGCCGTCCGCGACATCCTGCACCGCGGTCGGCGAGGACGGCCCGAAGCGCGGCGACACCGCGGACTGCGCCTGCACCTGCTGCTCGACGTGCCGCCGATGCGCGGGACCCAGATCGGCGTGCACCTTCCGGGCGAAGTCCTGCGGGACGGGGAAGTGCGCGGAGATGAAGTCGAGCACCTGGTCGGCCTTGTCCGGGCCCCAGGGCAGCATGCCCGACAGTGGGACGAACAGGGCGATCCGCAGGCTGGCCAGCATGTACCGGTCCGCGGCCGGCCCGGGGCAGTCGGGCGGGACGACGAATCCCGGCGCGCCCTGGAACTGCCGCGTCTGCGGATCGGTACTCGCCGTCTCGAAGTCGATGAAGCAGACCGAGCCGTCGGCGCGGAACATCACGTTGCCCGGGTGCAGGTCGCCGAAGTACACCCCGCGCTCGTGCATCTGCGTGATCCCCCGGTCGATCCGGTCCAGGGTCTCGACGGCCCACTGCGTGTACTCGGCCACCCCGCTGGAGGATCCCTCGCCCCCGAAGGGGTGACGGCGATTGATCTCCACGGCCAGGGAGTCGCCGTCGACGTACTCCCGGACCAGGAAGTAGTGCTCGTGACCGATCCGGTAGTCCATCAGGCGCGGCACGCACGACAGCCCGTCCAGCCGCTGCAACATGTCACGCTCGCGCTGCAACCGGGCCACGGCGTCGTCGCCGTTGGTGTCGACGCCGGCCAGGGACGGGCCTCACGCAGCAGCACCCGCCCCCCGGTCCGGGTATCGGTCCCGCGGTAGATGCCGCCGCCGTTGGAGAAGTGCAGAGCCTTCTCCACGGTGTAGGGAAACCCCTGCAGCGTCCCGGCATTGCGGGCCGCGAGCGACTCCTGCAGGACCTCCGGCAGGCAGACCCACTCCGGGGGGCGGAACCCGGGCATGCGAACGTCGGGGACGAGCCGGCCGTCGGGGTCCTTGATGCAGTGGATGACCTCCCCGCTGTCGCCCCGGGTGGTGAGCTGCACGAAACCGCCGTAGCGGACGTACAGCGGGCCCGAACGCCAGCGCAGGTCGCTGAGGATGTACGGCCCCTGCTCCTCATCCAGCAGCCCCCCGAGTTCGGTCAGGATGGCGCCCAACTGGACCTCGTCCGCGGGGTAGACGGTGATGAACTTCCCGCTGGCACTGCGGTCACCGTACTTGCCGTTGCGGCGGGCCAGCACCGATCGGCTGCGGATGAACTTGAACGCGATGCGCCGCGGAACCGCATAGCCCCAGGTGACGTCGAGCACCCGCTCGGCGTTCTCCATCGTCGCGGAGATGTGGATCTTCCAGCCCTGGACCGGGAGCGGCACCCCCTCGGGCATCATCATCGCCCAGTCCGAACCGATGTCGCGGTGCCAGCCCTCCTCCAGCGGTCGGGCGGCGGCAGGAAGGTCCTCGCCCTCGACACCGGTGATCCCGGGCAGGTCGAAGAAGGGGAGGCCGGGGGGACAGAACGCCAGATGCTGCATGGTCTTCAGCCTTCGTCGTCTCGGAGGTCCAGAAGGGTTGCCCGCACGGTCGTCGGGTCATCGGCCCGGCGGTGACGGGCTCGGGTCAGCGCCAGAAGGGCGCGAGGTAGCGCAGGTACAGCCACTCGCCCAGAGGACGCCGGCCGGCCGCCACCACGGCCGTGCCGGTGCTGTCCGGTGGAGGCTGCCGGGTGACGAGGTCGAGCCCGACCGCGTCGACGCGCACGGCGTCCAGCCCGGAGACCGGCGCGAAGGCCGTGAGCGGGACCGAAACGGTTCGCCGCTGCGTGCCGGCCACGACGGCGCGGCCCTCGCCGGAGTGGACCAGCACCCCGCTGCGCCGCAGCTGCACCGAGGCGCCCGGCGTGATCGCCGCCCGGTCGGTGCCGGCGAGCATGACGAACGTCACCTGGTTGCCGTCGCGCACGTAGGCGCCGTTGACGGAGTACGGCAGCGTCACCGTCTGCAGCAGGGCCCAGGCGAGACCGGCGAGCAGCGAGGACACCAGGAGCACCCGCGACCGCCGCGCACCTGCCGCCAGCGCCTCGCGAATCAGCCTGAGGGCAGCGGCATACCCGCGCACCAGCAGGTAGCCCAGGACGGCCACGACCGCCACGACGCCCACCAGCCCGGTTCCGACGAGCAGCGACTGCCACAGCGTCAGGGCCATGCCGAGGACGTACACCGGGAAGGCCAGGGAGGCGGCCCCGTACCAGCGCGCCCACGGCAGGTCCGGCAGGTCGCGCGGATAGCGGCCGCCGAATAGGATCCGGGCGATCGCATGCCGGGCCTCCGCCATGCTGCGCTCGCGCAGGTGGGGGACGTCCAGGTGGCTCATCAGGGCCAGATAGCCGTCGAGCTTCACGAAGGGCAGCAGGTTGAACAGGGCGGCGGCGTAGCTGCTCAGGCTGATCAGGTAGAGGCCGTCGGACAGGGCCCCGCCACCGATGACTGCCGTGGCGACGATCGCTCCGGCGGCTGCCAGCCCACCGATCACGGCCTGCGTGGCGACCCCGGCAAGGGCTACGCGCACGCGCTGGCGGCTGCGGGGCAGCCGCCAGCCGTCGGAGACGTCGCAGAAGAACGCGGGGGTGAGGTAGAAGAGCATCATCCCGATCCGGCTCGGGCGGCCGCCGTAGTAGCTGAGCACCAGGCCGTGGGCCAGCTCGTGCAGAGCCGTCCCGATCACGGTCGCGGCGAAGGCGATCAGGAAGGCCGCCACGGGAAGCGGCCTGCCGAGCAGGTCCCGCACCGTGGACGCCTGGGCGGCCAGGCCGACCAGCCCTGCGACAATGACCGCGACCATCACCGCCGCCCACCCCCGGCGTGCCAGTCCGGCCGTCAGCGGCCGCACCCTGCGTAGCGCCGAGTCCGGGTCGAGCAGGGTGAACTGGAAGGTCAGTGGCGGGATGAACCGGAACCATCGCCGGGACCCCCGCGCCGGAGCCCGGCCGTCGTCCAGCAGTCGCAGGCGTTGGGCATTCAGCAACCCCTGACCCACCAGCTCCGCCGTCCACGGCGTGCCGAGCTCCCGGGCGATCTCCTCGGGGGTGCGGGTGCCGTCGGCCGAGCGCAGGATCCGCGCCATCGTCGCGCCGATCCGCACGTACCGCTGACCGGCGAACTGGACGATCCAGGGCGCCCCGTCCTCGGCCGGCTCGTGCACGAGAACGTCGCCGGCCAGGCGTGGCCGGACCGCAAGGGCGGGCTCCGGCGATTCGGTCGCGGCACGGGCCCTGGCCCGCAGCCCGTTCACGGCAGATCCCGGTGCAGGAACTGCCGCCTGCCGGCGACGGCGGCCAGGACGATCCAGCCCACCAGGACGGCCAGCCCCGCGGTCACCGGCAGGAGTTCCGGCTTCGGGTCGCGGTAGACCGACGCCATCGCCTCGTCGATGGTGAACCGCCCCACCCGCGGAAGGAGCCGGAACAGCGCCTCGCTCACCAGCCAGGTGTTGAGCAGCATGACGACGACGGCGGCGGCCTGGTTGCGCAGGAGAGTCCCCAGCGTCGACCCCCACAGGGCTCCGGCGAACACCACGGCCATCACGCCGAGCAGCGTCGCGGTGGCCTGCCCGCTCCACACGGGCCGGTACCCGGTGCCAGCCATGAACACCCAGGGGGAGGCCGCGGCCAGCACGCCGGTCGCGGCGGCGAACACCGCGCCGGTCGCGGCGGCGGCCATCAGCTTGGCCGCGTGCAGCCGGGCCCGACTCCCGCTCAGCAGCACCGACCGGTTGATGGCGCCGTTGCCGAACTCCCGGGTCACCGCGATCATCGTCAGGATCGCCGCCGCCAGCTCCACCACGAACCAGGCGTTGACCAGTGCCGCGGTCGCCGCCTGCGGGGTGGTCTGCCCGGCGGGCAACTGCTGCCGGAACTGGGTCATGAAGCCCAGGCCCGCCATGACGGACATCAGCAGGGTGAACGCGGACAGCATCCACCACAGGCGCCCGTTCCAGATCTTCAGCCATTCCGCTCTGACCAGGTCAGCCACCGACGGCCTCCTTCTCCTTCGTGTCGGCCGCTTCGTCCGGGTCGACGAGGGCGAAGAAGCGGTCCTCCAGACTGCCCCGGCTCCCGCCGGTGAGCTCGGCCAGTGGGCCGCAGTACCGCAGCGTCCGCTGCAGGATGACCACGTCGTCGACCGTCTGCTCGACCTCGGCGAGCTGGTGGCTGGACAGCAGGATGGTGCGGCCCTCGTCGGCCAGCGAGCGCAGGAACCGCCGCAGCCACCGGATGCCGTCCGGGTCCAGACCGTTGGCCGGCTCGTCGAGGATGAGCAGCTCCGGGTCGGCGAGCAGTGCCGTGGCCAGGGCGTGCCGCTGGCGCATCCCGGTCGAGTAGGTGCTGAGCCGCTGGTCAGCACCGTCGGCCAGGCCGACCCGGTCGAGGACCGCGTCGACCCGCGAGCGGCCGAGGCGCAACTGGCGAGCCCAGATGGTCAGGTCACGGCGTCCGGTCACACCGATCAGCGGGCCGATTCCGTCCATGCTCACCCCGACGCGCAGCGCGTTGGACGCCAGCCTCGGATACGGTGCGCCGAAGATCGTGGCACGGCCCGAGCTGGGCTGGGCCAGGCCGAGCAGCATCCGTAACGTGGTCGTCTTGCCGGCTCCGTTGCGGCCGAGGAGCCCGACCACGCGGCCACCGGCCACCTCGAAGGACAGGTCCTGCACGACACACTTGGGGCCGTACCTCTTCGTCAGCCCTTCTGCTCGCACGACGGCGCCCATCAGCGGGCCCGCAGTCGCAGGAAGAGGCCAAGGACGCCGACGAGAACGACCTCCGCGGCGATGACCCAGAGCAGGACGACCGTCCGCCGCTGGCCGTCCAGGGTGGCGTAGGCGATCCCGGGGACGCTGACGGCGACGATGAACAGGAACACCGTCAGGCTCCAGGCCAGTCCGGATCCCGGCAGCCGGGGACTCTTGCCGACCATCACGTTCATCTCCTCACTGGGTCGGTCCTCACAGGTGACCGACCACTGATCTGGCGCGAGGTTCAGGCGCCCCCTGGAGGGCGTCGACGCGGGGGCCGGGCGCCTCGGCCCGGATGCCCACCACGTGCATCCGGCCCGAGGCCCCGTCATGACCCGATCAGAACCGGATCAGGTGACGACGACCGACGTGACGACGAGGGTCGCGTAGACCGTGCCGACGCCCACCGAGACCCCGAAGGTGGCCAGGAAGCTGGTCCACCAGTCAGGTGCGTCCATACCTTCGAGCTCGTGCATGTCGAGCTCCTGCATCGCCAGCTCCAGGGCCGGCATCCGGTTGTTCTCCATCACATCTCCTTGTCGTGGTCGTTCTTCACCAGTACGCGTGGTGGGCGATCAGCTCAGGTGGCGAGGGTGATGATGATGGAGTATGAGATGACGCCGCCCGCACTGAACCCACTGATGGCGCTGAGGATCTCGCTCCAGCCCACCGGCGCGTCCAGCGCCTCGAGCTCGTGCATGTCGAGTTCCTGCATCGCCAGCTCCAGGGCCGGCGCCAGGGTGGTGCCCATAGTTGCTCCCTTCGACAGATGGTGCCTGCACGGCAGGGTCTGCCCTGCCTTCCTTGCGCTTCCACCGCCGGCGCGGCCCCGGGCAGTCCCCGCAGTCCGTTCTCCGGCCGGTCCTTGCTGTTCGTTGCCCTCCCCCGTGGCCGTCGCCCGGAGGAGTCGCCCGTCGGTGACGTCACCGACGGGAGTTCAGGGTGCGGAGGCGGCGGCCAGCGGCAGCTGGACCGACCGCACGAGAAGCCCTTCGATGTCCGCGGTGTTCAGGCCTGCCAGGGCGGGTAGGCCACTGCCCCACGCCCGCACCGTGGCCCGACTGATCTCCCGGACGCGCGGGAGGCTCGCGTGCAGCTGTCGGGCCACCTGCCAGTGGTCGACAAGGGCTGCGATCCCCTCCACCGGATCGCGGGGGAAGCGGCCGGCTTCGGCCGTCCGGACCTTCTGCCACAGTCGGTCCAGCCTGCGCGCCGAGCCCCAGCGGGCGTCGGTGGACACGGCCGCCCACAGCGGGGGCAGCAGGGCGGCGGCGGCCGTCATCTTGCGCAGTCCGAGCCCGGTCGACAGCTCGTTGGCGAGGTACCAGCCCTTGCAGGCGTAGGGATCGCGCGAGTCGTTCATCCACCGGGCGTGGCTCAGCCCGCTCAGCTTCGCGATCTCCAGCCGCCTCGGGCCGTCGGCGAGGTGGCCGGCAGCGCGGATCTCGGCCAGTTCGTTGCCGATCCGGACCAGCCTGCACAGCAGGGTCTCGGCGAACGCGTCCTGCATGGGCAGGTCGGCGTGGTCGCCCACGTACATGCCGGCCAGCCGGAAGAAGATCTCGAGGGTGCCTTCGGCGAGCAGATCCCAGGGAAGGGTCTCGGTCGCCAGCGGATCGAGGACGGCGAGCTCCGGCTGCAGCCCGGCACCCACGATCAGCCGCTTGCCTCCCTGAGACCCCAGGCCGGCGGCACCGGACTGCTCGCTGCCGGTCCCCACCGTGGTGGGCACGGCCGCCACCGGAAACGCCGGCACCACGGCGGGAGGCAGCGGACCGCTCCACTGCGGTGCCGCAGCGCCAGGCGCTTGCGCAGCGTGGGCTCGGCGCAGATCAGGGCCGCCAGCTTCACCGCATCGAGCAGGGAGCCTCCACCGACCGCGACGACCGCCTCGGCACCGCCCAACCTCCCGGCCAGCTCGATCACCGCCCCCTGGTCGGCGGGGACCCCCCGGACGACCAGGTCGAGGTTGCGTCCGGCCCAGGCGACGCCCTCGCGGACCCGCGCCGTGATCGGTGCCTCCGCCAGGTTCGCGTCCACCACCAGCGTCACTGTCCGCTCGCTCCGGTCGAGAACCCATCCATCCAGCGCGGGGATCCCGTGCACCACCTCGGTAACCCGGTGCCGCGCCCGGCCGCGGTCGCTCATCAGCGCACCACCGCCGCTGCCCCCGGCCCCGTCGCGGCGGCGACGAAGTACGCGTCGAGGCCGCGACGCACGCAGCCCATCAGCTCGGCCAATTCCTCGGGCGGGTAGATGAGCGCCGGCATGAGCTGGAACCCGTGCACGCCGGGGTGGACGATCGCTCCCTCCTGCCGGATCGCCGCGATCACGAGCGGCACCTGCGACTGCGGGAGGTCCGACCCGTCAGGGGTCCGCAGCCGGACGGACCGGAAGCACCCCACGCCCGTCGTCCGCTCGACCCGCGGATCGTCCTCGACCAGGTCGGCCAGCAGGTGGTCGAGCTGAGCGGAGACCTGGCGACCGGCCTCGACCGCCTCCAGCCGGTGCATCTCCGCGACAGTGGCCAGGATGGTCGCGCCGGTGACCGGCGTCCCCGCCTGCGTCTCGCCGTGCACGAACACCGAGTTCGCCGCGTCGAAGGTGTCAGCCACGTGCGCGGCCACGATCACCGCCGCGGCGGCACTCGTCCCGTTGGTGAGACCCTTCGAAGCGATCACGAGGTCGGGCCGCTCCGGCCAGCGCTGGGAAGCGAAGTAGCTCCCGGTGCGGCCGAAGCCGGTGGCGACCTCGTCGGCAACGAGCAGGAACCCGTGACGCCGCCGTAGCTCCAGCAACGCGGTGATGTAGTCGGCCGTCAGGGGGACGGCACCGGTGCCCAGCACCGGCTCGACCACCACCGCAGCGACCTGCCCGCCCTGCCGGTCCAGCGAGCCGGACGAGCTCGTCGGTGACGTTTGGAGTAACGTGCCGGACGAACCGCTGGTCCACGCCGTACAGCTGCTGGCCCAGGTTCTCCCCGGTCAGTGAGAAGGCGCCGAAGGTGAGCCCGTGGTAGCTGTCTCGCAGGCCCACGACCACCTTGCGCTGGCCCTGCCCGCGCAGCGCCTGGTAGTGGCGGGCGAGCTTCATCGCCAGGTCGTTCGCCGCACCGCCCGACGTGGAGAAGATGACCCGGGCGTAGTGGTGGGGGTCGCAGATGCCGACCAGGGCCTCGGCGGCCCGGCGGGCGTAGGTGTTCTCGTAGCGGAACACCGACAGGTACGAGGCGTCCCGGAGTGCGTCCGCCGCGGCCTGGGCGATGACCGGGTTGCCGTAGCCGAGGTTGACGTTCCAGAGTCCGCTGGCCCCGCACAGCAGCTCCCGGCCGTCGGCGAAGCGCACTCGCACGCCCTCGGCCGACACGGCGCACAGCTCGTCCGAGCCGTGCAGGGCCGGTTCGAGCAGCGCCGGCCACAGCGCCCGGGTGGCGCCGTCGCTCACCCGGTCCATCAGCTGCCCTCCAGTTCCAGCAGGAGGTCACGGTGAGGCAGGCCGGTCGCCGGTAGCGCGACGCGGGAACGGATCCGCAGTCCGGCAGCGGCGAGCTCGCGTTCGAGCAGGTCGATGGGCAGCACGCTGATGCGCGTCGTGCAGACCGTCACCGGCCCGGCGCCGCGGGCCTCGGGAACGATGGTGACGTGTCGGCTCAGCGACCCGGCGGGGCAGTACTCGAACATCCGGTAGCGCCGCCCACTGGCCCCGATCGCCTCGACCTCCCTGCTGTCGGCGTCCTCGCCCGCCTCGACGTCATCGCTCGGCAGGTCCACGTTGGACAGCAGGAAGCGGCCGCCGGGCGCGAGATGCGCCCGGACCGCCCGGTACAGGCGATCCCGGCCCGCCTCGTCCAACAGCGAGATCGAGGTCGTGCCGAGCACGATGACGGCGTACGCGCGGTGGAGCGCGAATGCCGTCATGTCGCCCTGCACCACCGTGCAGCGACGGCTGAGCCGGTCGGGAGCCTGCGCCAGTTGCCCGCGCAGCAGCCGGAGCATGTGGTCGGACCGCTCCAGCGCGGTGACATCCCTGCCGAGCGCGAGCAGGGGAAGGGTCAGCCTGCCCGAGCCCGCCGCCAGTTCCAGTACCTGTCCTGGAGTGCGTCGCACGAGGCTGAGCAGCTCCCTGATCTCGCTGGTGTCCGTTGCTGCCAGGTCGTGGTACACGGGGGCGCCGACCTCGTCGTACAGGTCGTGGAGGGTGAGCTCGTGTCCCAGCTCCGCGAGCGCCTGCGCGGCCGGGCCGGGCAGGCGGTCGGCGGCTGCGGCGCTCATGCGCCCGCTCCGGCGACGAGCGCGGAGCCGGTGACGCTGTGCCGGTCCAGCAGCGCGGCCACCTGCGCCAGCGAGTCCGGCGTGGCATACGCGGTGGCGGCCTCGGTCCGCCCGAGGGTCAGCAGGACCTCGGCGATCTCGGCGACCCGCCGGCTCAGGGTGAACAGGCGGCCGGACCCCGGGGCCCGCAGGTAGGCGGCGTCGGGGGTCCAGGCGATCAGCGGCACGGTGTCGGGGGCTGGCCGCGGAGCGTCGCCGAGGTCGAGGGTGTCGAGGGCATCGGTCAGCTCCGGCACCAGCCGCCCCCCGAACCCGGACACGCGCACGTCGGTGATCCCCCGGCGGGCGAGATCCCGCTGCAGGTCCAGGGCGGTGAGGTAACGGCCCAGCCAGGGCCGTTCGTCGAGCGCCGCCGCCCGGGCCGGTTCGGCCACCACGGCGCCGAGCGCCACCGCGCACGGATGGGCGCTGGCCGCGTTGACGCGCCGCCACTGCGCCTCGAGACACTCGAGGGAATCGCCCACCCGGCCCAGCGGCAGGCCCCCTGGCGAGGTGGACAGTGCCCCGGAGGCAGCCACGTAGAGACGGGTGCGGGGCCCGTCGCCCGTCACCGGGGCGCCCAATGCGGTGACGTCGGCGATCTCCACCGCCGGGCTGACCGCGAACTCTGGCACCGTGCCCTCGGCGTGGGCGGTGTCCGCATCGGCCAGAAAGGCTTCGAAGTCGACGTCCGCGGCGATTCGCACCAGAGTGCTACCGACCAGCGTCATGTACGGGCTGGTGGCGTAGTCCTGAGTCTGGACGAAGATCGTGTCCGCCACCGCGACGTCCGCCCCGGGCTCGCTGAAGGACCCCTCGTACCCGATCACGTCGGGAACCGGGGCGCAGTCGGGAACCGGGGAGCGGCGGCGGCCGGTCGGGGCCAGCACGACGCTGCGCGGGCCGATGACGCCGGCGGCCTGCAGCGCTGCCTGATGACCGGCGTCCTCCAGCACGAGGGTGGCCGTGTGCGGATGCGGCTCGACGCCTTCCACCGGCTTCCCGGTGAACCACGACTTCAGATGCCGACCCATGTGGGCGAGGTGAATCTCGTTCACGAATTGCTCACCGTCCCTGCGCCGAGCGCGGTCAGAATGGCTTTCAGGTCCTGGAGTGCGGCCTTGGCGCCGTAGAGGTTGCAGACGCCGGTGACGTTCAGGACGATCTCGTCCACACCGGCCTTCCGGTAGTCATCGAAGGCCGCGAACACCTGCTCGAGGTCTCCGTAGACGAAGGCCCCGTGCTCGACCAGGCGGTTCGCGGCGGCGGCCGGATCCAGCCCGGATATCGCGATCCCAGCCTTGTCGAGCATGTCGACGTAATGCGGTGCCTGCATGTGCATCCCGTTGCTCGCCAGCACGAAATCCGACACCGGCCGGTCGGGACGCTTCAGCGCGACCGGCACCAGGGTGGTGAGTTTCGGCATCAGCCGGTCGGCGCCCTGCGCGCCCCGGCGCAGTGCCGGCGCGAGGGTCTGGTCCAGGTAGCTCGGCGGGGTCAGCCAGGTGATGGCGACGTCGGCGATCTCCCCGGCCAACCTCGCCATGCCGGCCCGCAGCACCCCGAGCCCGAGGTCGATCGGCGGGGAGATGATCTGCGCGATCTGCGCCTGGCAGGAGAAGTACTCCCCCGCGACGTCGACGCTGCCGTCGACCAGGAGCGCCCGCATGATCGCCATGTACTCGCGCACGGCCGTCAGTTGGCTGCGGTACGGTGCGCCGAGCAGGCCCTGCTGGAAGGACAGGCCGCCCGGCCCGATCCCCGCCACGACCGACTCCCCGGTGGTCATGGCCAGCGACTTGGCCTGGTTGACCGCATCGTACGGGTGTCGCAGCGGCATCAGGGTGACCCCGAGGCCCGTCGGCACCCGAAACCCTGCTCCGGCAGCTGAGGCGAAAGCCTGGAAGGATTCCAACTGCATTCCTTGGCCCTGCCACAAGCGAGCTGCGGCGGTCCATTCGACCAGCCCGGCGAAGGGCAGCACCTGCTCCGGCCGGCGCGGCACGAACGGAATCAGGACGGAGTACTCCATGCTCTCCATTCCTCCTGTCGCACATCGAAAGCGGCCCTGCTCGGGCCCGCGCTCCTGGTGTCAGTGGCGGACTGAGCGGAAAGGAAGACGATGCATTTCGCGCATTCTGCATTTCGCGCATTCTGCGTCGGAGTGATGGTTCGTCGTTTCCTTTCCGGTATGCCCCAGGCTGGCAGCCGACCGCACCGACGAACAGGCTGTGGCGGTGCAGCAACCTGCATTGCCCTTGCATCCGGATGCACCGCCGGCCACGCGGGCCGCGAACGACGAAGTCCCCTCCCCCGGGCTTTCGGGGGAGGGGACTTCGTTACGGCGCCGTGCCCGCGCGAGCTTGCCTGTCAAGCCGCCGCAGCAAGAGGTCGAGCGCGCGCTGCCCGCGGTCGTCCGGGGGCCGTCGAGCCTCAGTTGGTGGCGGTGAGCGCCGCCATCACGGCCACCACGGCGACAAGGATGTGCCGGATGGCCTCTTTCACCGCGTCACTTATCACGCCCGTTCCCGCGACATCGATCAGGCGCTGGATGTCCGCGGGATCGGTTCCGGGGAAGACGATCCGGTCGAGGCCGGTGGCATGGACTATGGCCAGCAGGCTCACCGTGCCCGGATCGGCGGGGCCACCGCCGATCAGCGCCGCGAGCCGCTCATGTACGGCGCGCCCGGAGGCCGGATCGACCAGCGGGTAGCGGACCTGCGAGAAGATCCCGAACCGCCGGACCCGTTCCTCGGTCACCACTCCATCGGCGACGAGCCGGACCAGGGTGCTGCCGGCCGACCCCACCCGCAGCGAGTTCACCCACCACTGCACGTCATGTGGCCCCTCGGCGACGATCCGGGCCAGGGCAGAGTCGTTCTGCGGCCGCCCCGACGGGGCGGCGTCGCGGACCACGACGATGTCGCCGTCAAGGTCGATCTTTCCTGCCTCGACCAGCTCCACCACCGCCGCGGCCGCGAGCCCGCTCTCGAGTTGCAGGTTACCCAGCCGCGATGCGCCCTCGTCGTCCAGCGCCAGCAGCATGAAGTCCTCGGCCACCGTCACCCGTCAGCGCCCCTCTCTCGGCCCGGGAGGGGCTGGTCACCCAACTCCCTCTCCGTTCCGCAGCCCGAATCGGCCGACGACAAAGCCGACCATAACAGACCACCCTCAGGTTCTCCGGCGTCAGATCCAGCCGTTCTCCCGGGCCCGAAGGGCCGCCTGGAACCGGTTGCTCGCCTCCAGCCGGGACATGATCCGCGCGATGTAGGTGCGGTACGTACGGACTGACACGCCGAGTTCCCGGGCCCCGATCTCGTCCTTGTCCACGGCTGCCATGAGCCTCAGCACGTGTTGGTCCAGTTCGGTGAGCCCACCCTCGCGATCACCGTCCGAGGGCTCCCCCGGGACGTCGACGCCGGTGGCCCACACCCGCTCGAAGTAGCCCACCAGATTGGAGACCAGCACCGGCTGACGGATCAGCAGCGCTCCACGGGCACTGGAATTCGGATCGAAGGGCACCAGTGCCACCTTCCGATCGAAGATCATCACCCGTTCGAGCTCGCCCTCGGCCAGGCGGACGGCCGCTCCGCGGCTGACCAGGTCCCGTAGGTAGGCGGCGGTCACGGCATCCTGCATGGACTCGGGGCGCACGATGGTCCGCATGACGATCTTCCGGCGCAGGCACCGCAGGTCGGTGTCCCTGGACGCGGCGATGGCCGCCGCGGAGAAGGCCGTGTTCGGCTGCACGGACAGCAGTTCGCGGTGGCAGAAGAAGGTCAACTCCTCGATCCGGGCACGCACCTCATCGAGCCCGACGATCCGGTTGAGCTCCGCCTCCTCCGCTTCCTCCGCCTCCTCCCGCTGCTCCCGCTCCTCGGCGAGCAGTTCCTCCACCAGATGGCGGGAGGAGACGGTTTCCCTCAGTTGCTCGTGCAATTCCTCCAGTCGCGTGGCGACAAGCCGTTCGACGACAATGGCGGGGTCGGTGGGCGCAAGCCGACCGCTCGATTCGATACGGACCATTCCGTGCCGGACGAGCCCGTCCAGCACGGCCCGGAACTCGCCCTCATTGCGGAACGTCAGTTCCTGGACGAGGTCCTCGGCACTCCACCGCGGATGACGCAGCAGGCCGCGGTAGACCATTTCCTCGGGAAGCGATACACCCAGATGGGCAAGGAAGCCAGACTCCACCCCGCGTCTCCCGAACGGTGCTCCGCATACCCGACGTCGATGACGGTGCAAGCCACTGAGTGCTCCATCGGTCAAGCCCAGATTACGGTAGTTGCCCAGGGCAACGTCCAGTGGTGCGGGCACTGAATTCCTTGACGGGTGGCGGGAAGGGATCCCTTCGGCGCTCCTGGTCCGGTCCTGTGGTCCCGGTCCTGCCAGAAGTGATCATGGCCACCCGCCCGGTCACTCCCAGATGGTGCTGGTCACTCCCAGATGGTGCTGCTGGGCGAGGCGACGGGGAGTGGGTGCCCGGGTCCCACCGGAAGCGGGCGGCAGGGGGCCGGGAGGATCAACGGACACACGATCTTCGGGGTACCCATGGCGATGGGCGTGCTCGCCGGCGCAGCGGCCGGGGCCATCGCCCCCGCGGCCAGGCCGAGAGCCATCAGACCGAGAACCGCCGGGCCGAGCATTACCCGGCCGGAGGCAGCGCGAACCTCGGCGACAGTGGAGAAAGGCTTCGAGATCATCACTATCCCTTTTCTCTAGGGGCCAACTCCTCACGCTGGGAATCCTTGTTCCGAGCCGCCGACCCAGAAAGGGAACCGGACTTCAGCCTGGTGCAGCGCGCTTGCAGGACGATGCAGGTCTCACCCGCCCGCCGGCGGTCCGGGCACCTCTACCCGACCGGGCCGACGAGAACGGCTGCGTCGGTGCACCCGAATGCCATCCTCGGCGGATCGGAAAGCAAGTCCGGTCAAGTAACCCGCAGGAGGCGATCGGACACGACCTCCGGGGCGTCCGGCGGCCGCGAGAGCCTGGAGTAGCTCGGGGTCCCGGACCGGCCCAGCCGGGGTCCGCCGCCGCGGCGGCGATCCCCCGGACCTGGCAGGTTGTTGCGCCATCGCCAATCCGTGTCCACATGATCGCAACAATCCCTCTGTACCGTTCACGAGGCTGTCATCCAGTCATCGCGAGCGAACTCAGCCGTCACGGGAGGGCTCTCGTCGTCGCAGGAACTCTTCGGTCGCCATTGGGGAGGCTCGCCGATGCACGAGCCGTCGCTGTGGAGCTACGTCTCCCGGCACTCGGCACGGATCGTGCAACTGTCCGTCGCCCAAGTCGAACTCGTCCTGCTGGTGATGGCCATCTCCGCCGCGATCGGGATCACCATCGGCGTGCTGGTGTGGAACCGTCCGCGGGTCGCCGATGCCACCATCGCCGTGGCGGGCGCAGCACTGACCATCCCGTCGCTGGCACTGCTGGCGGTGTTGCTGCCGCTGGTCGGCCTGGGGTGGCCGCCGGCCGTGATCGCCCTGGTGATCTACGCCCAGCTGCCGATCATCCGCAACACCGTGGTGGGTCTGCGCGGGGTCGATCCGGCGGTGGTCGAGTCGGCCCTGGCGATGGGGATGGGCCGGGCGCGGGTGCTGACCCGCGTACACCTTCCGCTGGCCTGGCCGGTGATCATGACCGGGCTGCGGGTGGCGACCATGGTGACCTTCGGGATCTCGGCAGTTGCGTCCTACCTGCTCGGGCCGGGCCTGGGGGTGCTGCTGTTCAACGGGCTGTCAAACCTCGGGTCGTTCAACTCGATGAACCAGGCACTCACCGGTGCGCTGGGCATCGCGGTGCTGGCGCTCGCCTTCGACGGGCTGTTCGCGCTGGTCAACCGCATCACCGCGGCGAGGGGGATCCGTGCCTGACAGCGTTTCCGGTCTGAGCATCGACCTGGACCACCTCACCAAGAGCTACCCGGGAGGGGACGGGGCCGCTGTCGAGGACGTCACCCTGCACATTCCCGCGGGCGAGGTGGTGGTGCTGGTCGGGCCCTCCGGATGCGGCAAGACCACCACGATGCGGATGGTCAACCGGCTGATCGAGCCCACCAGCGGGACGATCCGCCTGGGCGGGAAGGACGTCACGCACACCGACCCGAATCAGCTGCGCCGCGGGATGGGCTACGTGATCCAGCAGATCGGGCTCTTCCCACACCTGACGATCGCCGAGAACGTGGCGACCGTCCCGCGACTGCTCGGCTGGTCGAGGGCGCGGATCCGGTCCCGGGTGGAGGAGATGCTGGCCCTGGTGGGCCTGGAGCCCGGCGAGTTCGCCCGCCGCTACCCCCGCCAGCTGTCCGGCGGCCAGCAGCAGCGGGTGGGCGTGGCCCGGGCACTCGCCGCGGATCCGCCGGTGCTGCTGATGGACGAGCCGTTCGGCGCGACCGACCCGATCACCCGGTTGCGACTGCAGCGGGAGTTCCGCCGGCTGCAGCAGGAACTGCGCAAGACGGTGGTCTTCGTCACCCACGACTTCGAGGAGGCACTGCTGCTCGGCGATCGCATAGCCGTGCTCGCCGAGCGTTCCCGGGTGGCCCAGTACGACACGCCGCTGCGATTGCTCGCCGCGCCTGCAGACCCGCACGTGGCAGCGTTCGTCGGTGACGCCGCCTACGTGCGGATGCTGGGGCTGGTCCGCGCCGACTCCGTCCCGTTGCTGCCCGGAGCGGGCGAGGGCACCGCCCGGCTGATCGGTGAGGCCTCCCTGCGCGAGGTCGCTGACCGGCTGCTGGGGGGCGCGGCCGAGGTTACGGTGCTGGACACCGACGGTGCGCCGGCCGGCCACCTCGACTTCGAGGGGATGCGCGCGGCCATGGCCGCTCACCTGGATGCCCAGGGACGGGCCGGCGCGGGGGCGCCCGAGGCGACCGGGGCGGTCCGGAGATGACTCCACCCAGCGGCGGGGGCGGCATGACCGGTCCGGCGTCCGGCGCCGTCATCGACCAGCCCGGGGTTCCCCCGCCGGTGAAGGGTGCCGGGGCGGGAACGACGGTCCGGGGCCGCCGCGCGCTCGGCGAACTGCTGAGCGTGGTGCTCATGCGGCCGCTCCTGCTCGCCATGGTCTGCGGGGCGCTGTGGGTGTACGTGCACCGCACGCCCCTGGACTTCATCGAGCGCCAGTCGCTCAACTGGGACGTCCTCACCGGCGCGGTGCGGGAGCACCTGATGCTGTCACTGGCAGCCACTGCCCTGATCGTCGCCATCGCCATGCCGATCGGGATCGCGCTGTCCCGCCCGGGTGCCCGTGCCGTCGCCCCCGTCGCCCTGGCCGTCGCCAATGCAGGTCAGGCGTTCCCGGCGATCGGGCTGCTGACGCTGCTCGCCGTCCGCTTCGGGATCGGCACCCACGTTGCCATCGCCGCGATCACGGTCTCCGGCGTGCTTCCCACGCTGCACAACACCGTCACGGGCCTGCGCGCGGTCGACCCGGCCATCGTGCAGGCGGCGCGCGGGATGGGCATGCGGTCGTGGCAGACGCTGCTGCGGGTGGAGCTTCCGCTGGCAGTTCCCGTGATCCTCGCCGGAGTGCGCACCACGGCCGTGCTCGCCGTCGGCGTGGCCACCCTGGCCACCTTCATCAACGCGGGCGGGCTCGGCGACGTCATCATCGCGGGGATCGCACTGGACCGCACACCCGTGCTGCTCACCGGGGCCGTACTCACCATCGTCGTGGCCTTCGCGCTGGATTGGCTGGCCCGACTGGTCGAGGAGTTCGTCCGCCCGCGAGGGCTGTAGACCGTCCACCGGCGTGCCCCGCGGCGCGCCCAATTGTGATCCGTGCGCTGGACAGCAGCGCGCATGACAGGAAGGACAGTCATGGGCCCGAGGAGAACCACTCGTGCTGCGGCCATCGCCGCCGTTGCCGTGTTCCTGCTAGGGGCATGCGGGTCGTCGAGCAGTGGCGGAGGTGCCACACCCACAGCGGGTAAGCCGCTCGCCGGCGTCACGCTCACGGTTGGTTCCAAGGAGTTCACCGAGAGCATCGTTCTGGGGAAGATGCTGAAGTACGTCCTCGAAGACGCCGGCGCCGCGGTGAACGACAAGACGAACATCAAGGGATCCGTGACCACCCGCGAGGCTATGCTGAACGGCCAGATCGACATGTACTGGGAGTACACCGGGACCGGCTGGCTGGTGTACCTCAAGCACGACAAGGCGGTCACCGGGCAGCAGGCGCAGTACGACCAGGTGAAGGCCGAGGACGCGACGAAGAACAAGGTCGCGTGGCTGCCCATGTCGCCGATGAGCGACACCTACGCGGTCGCGGCCCGGCAGGACTTCGCCACCTCGAACAACCTCACCAAGGACAGCCAGTTGGCCTCGCTCCCGCAGGACCAGCAGACCTTCTGCCTGGCCTCGGAGTTCATCAACCGACCTGACGGGTGGCCGGGCTTCCAGACCGCCTACGGCGTCGCACCGCCCAAGTCGAACCTGAAGACGCTCGCGCTGGGGACCATCTACAGCACGACCGCCCAGGGCAAGGACTGCAACTTCGGTGAGGTCTTCACCACGGACGGGCGGATCCCGGCGCTGAAGCTCACGGTGCTCGAGGACGACAAGAAGTTCTTCCCCAGCTACAACGCCGCCGTCACGATGCTGCAGTCGACGCTCGACGCGCACCCGCAGTTGGCCGACCTGCTCGCTCCCATCTCGGCGAAGATCACCGACGACGTGATGGCAAACCTCAACGCCCAGGTGGACGTGCAGGGCGACGACGCCGACACGGTGGCGAAGGACTGGCTGAAGAAGGAGGGGCTGATCTCCTGAGCGGAGCTGAGCTGCCGAGCTGAGCTCAACTGCCACGGCGCCTCTGCGCAGGGGCCCTTGCGGGCGCGAGGGCCCCTGCGGCGGCGGCAGGTCCCCGATCGCGGACCGCCGGGCCGTTTGCCGTTCTCGACCAGCGCCTGATCCCACACCCGGCCGGTCAGGCGGGCCGGTGCGCGCGCCAGCTACCCGTCGGCGCCGGTCTCCTCGCGCGGGCCGCGCAGCAGTGCCCGAAGGGTGCGCAACCCCCCGAGGAAGACCCGGGCTGCGACCAGGACGCCCGCCCCGAGAACCATCCCGGCGGCCAGGGTCACCCTGTCCCGCGCCCGTACCCCCACCGTCGGCTCCGGGCTCCGGCCGTCCTGGTGCATCCTCGCCGTCCTCTCCGGCCCACCGGCATCCACCGGCCGGCCCAGGTCCTCCCGCGCCCCCGCATCCACCGGCTCCCGGCCGTGCTCCCGGCTCAGCGTCACCGCCAGAGCCGCCGTCAGCAAGGTGACCCGGGCCACCAGCCCCATCCACACCAGCACGGCCGCCAGCACCGACGAGGCGGCCAGCAGCGCGTTGCCGCTGACCCGGTGCAACAGCAGCCCGCCCGACAGGGTCAGCACCTCCAGCGCCACCCCGCCGGCCAGGGCGGCGGGCCACAGCCGGCCCGGCTCGAGCCTGACCCCGGCCAGCAGCCGCACCAACACCGCCAGGATCACCGCGTCGAGCAGGGCAAGAACCAGCCCGGTGACCACGGTCACCACGGTTCCCGCTCCCGGGGTGGTGGCGAGCCCGAGGCGGGCGAGCACCGCGCCGGCCGCGACCCCGACCCCCACCCCGGCGACCACCGAGGCCAGCACCGTCACGCCCAGCACCGCCGCGCTGGCCAGGTCACGCAACCGGCGGCGCACCCCCAGCGGCAGCCGCGACAGCCCCGCCACCGCGCGGATGCCCTCCCGCGCCGCGTCCAGCCAACCCAGCCCACCGATCACCAGGACCAGCAGGCCCACCACCCCGGTGAGGGTGAGCACGCGGCCCTGCACGAGGTCGCCGATACGGACGACGCCATCGCCCGGGGCGGTCCCGATCAACCGGACGCCGAGGGCGGTGTCCACCCGCTCCGCCACCCGGCGCTGCAGGTCGGCATTCGGGCCGACGACGTAGCCGAAGACGGTGAACGCCACCGCCAGCACCGGGAACAGCGAGAAGAACCCGGCAAAGCCCATGCCCCCCGCGAGCACCCCGCCGCGGGCCGCGCCGTAGCGGGCCAGGGTGCGGGCGGCCAGCGTCCGCCGCCACCAGGCGGCGAGGGCGCGCAGCGACATCAGGCCCGGCCGGCCGGCCTCAGCTGCGGCCACCGCCGAAGGGGAAGCGCCTGCGCTGCCGCCACACGTTGTCCTGGCCGTGCTCGAACAGGCCGAACCCGCCGACGGTGAAGGTGGCCGAGAAGTCCTTGAGCACCGCCAGCGCGCGGTCCATCGCGGGGTCGCCGAGGTGGTGGGCGACGGTGACGTGCGGGTGGTAGGGGAAGGAGAGCTTGCGCTGCAGGGGCCCGGTGCGGACCATCCGCTGCAGCCGGTCGCAGCCCTCGGCGCCCTCGCTGACCTGGACGAAGACCACCGGCGAGACAGGGCGGAAGGTGTCCGTTCCCTCCAGCCGGAGCTGGAAGGCCGGTAGGCCCATCGCCACCCTGGCCAGGTGCACCGAGATCTCCTCGATCTCCGCCCGCGGCACCACCGTCGGCGGCAGCAGGGTGATGTGCGCCGGGATCGCCCAGGCCAGCGGGTCGCCGAAGTCGGCGCGGGACTGCTGGAGGTGGCCGGCCCACGGCTCCGGCACCTGGACGGCGACGCCGATGGTGACCTCGTCGGCCTCCGGGGCGACGATCGGCAGGCCCATCGTGGGCATCCCCGCGGTGTGCCCCGCCAGAGCGGGCAGCTCCTCCCGCCCGCTCGCGGTCACCACCACTGCGGCGCGCTCGTGCATCGTGTCCACGGCTCAGCGCCCCTCAGGAAGGAATCCGATGCGGACGTAGACCTCGGCCAGCCGGGCCCCTGCTCGGGCCCGCGCCCGCCGCGCCCCCTCAGCAAGGATGCCGTCGAGCCGGTCGGTGTCGGCCATCAACGCGCCGACCCGGTCGCGGAACGGCTCGACAAAGCCCACGAACATCTCGGCGACCTCCTTCTTCAGGTCTCCGTAGCCGGCACCGGCGAAGCGTTCCTCCAGGTCCGGCACCGGGGTGCCGGACAGCGCTGAGGCGATGGTGAGCAGGTTCGACACGCCAGGCTTGTGCTCCGGGTCGAAGACGACCTCGCGCCCGGCGTCGGTCACCGCCGAGCGGATCTTCTTCGCCGACACCTTCGGGTCGTCGAGCAGGAACAGGCACCCGGCGCCGCCCAGGCTCTTGCTCATCTGCTTGTCCGGCCGCTGCAGGTCGAGGATCTTCGCGGTCTCCCGGACGATGTGCGGCTCGGGCACCGTGAAGCACTCGCCGAACCGGCCGTTGAACCGCTGTGCCAGGTCGCGGGTGAGCTCGAGGTGCTGGCGCTGGTCCTCCCCCACCGGCACCCGGGCCGCGTCGTAGAGCAGGATGTCGGCGGCCTGCAGGATCGGGTAGGTGAACAGCCCGACCGAGGCCCGTTCCGACCCCTCCCGGGACGACTTGTCCTTGAACTGGGTCATCCGGCCGGCCTCGCCGAAGCCGGTCAGGCACTGCAGCACCCAGGCGAGCTGCGCGTGCTGCGGCACGTGGCTCTGCACGAACAGCACCGACCGGGACGGGTCGACCCCGGCGGCGAGGAACTGGGCCGCGGTCAGCCGGGTGCGCCGGCGCAGCAGCTCCGGCTCCTGCGTCGACGGTGATCGCGTGCTGGTCCACCACGCAGTAGTAGGCCTCGTGGGTGGACTGCAACTGCACCCACGAGGTCAGCGCCCCGAGGTAGTTCCCGAGGTGCAGCGAGTCGGCCGTCGGCTGCATCCCGGACAGCAGACGGGGCAGCCCGCCCGCCTCGAGCCCGGGTGCACGTGCATCCGCCTGAGCATCTGCACGCGAGCCTGTCTGTGCATCGGCCATGGCGGCCATTCTGGCAGGTGTCCGCCGCCTACTCGCGCCCACCGGCAAACGCGTCCCGCTTCAGTCCTGCGGCGGGTCGTCGGTGCTCGCCGCGACGTCCACCAGGCACGCCTGGCCGGGCCCGAGGAAGGGGGCCGGCAGGCCCACCCCAGCCAGTACGGAACCGCTGGTCAGAGCGCTGCCGCGGCTCCACCAGGGCGGGTCGGCGAGCATCACCGAGCGGGGGCCGGCAGCGGTCTCGCGGCGCCGCACCCGGTAGCGAACGGCCGGGTCCAGCCCCGGCAGACACAGCCGTCCGGGGTCGATCTGCGCCGAGGTGGCCAGCCGGACGTAGCAGTAGACCGCCGAGCGCCGGTCGGCCGCGACGACGCCGTGCAACCAGGCGCCCGGGTCCGGGTGGTCCGCCCGGACCACGTCGCCCGAGTGCAGCAGCGGGCGCAGCTCGCCGGTACAGCGCCGACCACCGGCGGTCAGTGCGGCGAGCTCGGCGTCGGTGCAGGCGGAGATGTCCCACTCCATCCCGGCGTGCCCGAACAGCGCGGTCAGGGTGCGCAGCTCGAGGTCGGTGACCCGCCCGGTGGTGTGCGCCTGGGCCGGGCCGACGTGGCTGCCGACCAGTTCGGGCGGCAGCAGCAGCCCGGTCCAGCGCTGGATCGCCTGCCGCTCCAGCGGGTCGTTGCTGTCCGAGGCCCACACCCGGTCGGTGCGCTGCAGGATCCCCAGGTCGACCCGGGCGCCGCCGGAGGAGCAGGACTCGATCTCCAGGCCGGGGTGGCGGGCCCGCAGCCGTCCAGCAGCCGGTAGACGGCCAGCGTCTGCGGGTGCACGCCCGCCTGCCGGGGCCCCGGGCCCGAGGCCCCCGCCGTGGCCGCGGGCAGCGGTCGCATCGGGTGCAGCGGCTCGAGCAGGTCGCGGTTGTGGTCCCACTTGAGGTAGTCGACGCCGATCTCGCCCACCAGCGCGTCGAGCCGGGCGAGCAGGTAGGCGAACGCCTCCGGGCGGGCCAGGTCGAGCACCTGCTGGCTCCGCCAGGAGCGCGGCAGCCGGGCCGGGTCGAGGCCGGCGGCGCCACCCTCGCCGGGCCCGGGCGCCGGCCCCAGCAGCCAGTCCGGGTGCGCGCGGGCCAGGTCGGAGTCGGGGTTGACCATCTCCGGCTCGACCCACAGGCCGAACTCCATGCCCAGCCCGTGGACGTGGTCGGCCAGCGGGCGCAGCCCCTCCGGCCACACCGCCGGGTCGACGTACCAGTCGCCCAGCCCGGCGGTGTCGTCGCGGCGGCTGGGCGAACCAGCCGTCGTCGAGCACGAACCGCTCCACGCCGATCGCCGCGGCCCGGTCGGCCAGCCGGCGAGCCGGTCCAGGTCGTGGTCGAAGTACACCGCCTCCCAGGTGTTGAGCACCAGCGGCCGGGGGCGGGCGGGGTGCTGCGGGCGGGCCCGCAGCCAGCGGTGCAGCCCGCGAGCTCACCGTCGAGCCCCTCGGCGCCGTAGCTGAAGCAGGTCCACGGGCGCGGTGTAGCTCTCCCCCGGCGCGAGCCGGACCTCCCCCGGTGCGAGCAGCTCGCCCCCGCCGAGCACGCCGGCCCCGCCTGCCCCGGCGCCCTCCGGCAGCCGCTCGGCCAGGTGCACGTGGTTGCCGCTCCAGGCGACGTGGACCGCCCACACCTCGCCGGACGGAAGCCGAACCCGGGCGTGCCCGCAGAGCAGGAGCAGGGTGGCGTCGTGCCCGGTCCGACCCGCGCCGGGACATCCGCGCGTGGGTGCCGTCGTCGAACGGGCGCCGCTGCGGGGCTGCGCTCGCGGCACCACCGGCCGGTCAGGTCGAGCAGCTCGCGGGCACGGTCGGGCACCGGCAGCGCCGCCAGCAGGGCGTCCACCGTGTAGGTGCCCACCCCGGTGTTGGTGACCCGGTGGCGCAGGCGCAACAGCCCGGAGGGTTCGAGCCGCAGCTCGCAGTCGACGGCCAGCCCGGCCCCGCCGTCGCCGGCCCGGGCGACGAGCACGCCGCCCGCGTCGCCCGCTCCGCCCGCGCCGCTCGCGTCGCCCGGCCCGGGGGCAGGGAAACCTCGACCGGCGCGGACAGCACCAGCCGGGGGAAGGGGTCGGCGCCGTCCCGGTGGCCGGCCAGCCCCGGGGTGCCCGTCCAGGCATCGGCCTGGGCCGGGAGCAGGGTCAGCGCCCGCGGCAGCTGCGGCCCGCTGTTCGGCCACCCCGGGCTGCAGGTCGGCGGCAAGCTGCGTGCGCTCGGCGGCGTCCAGCGGCCCGGGGTCGGCGCCCCAGTGCAGCACCTGCGGCAGGCCGGGACCGCTGACGTCGACCAGCACGCCGACGCCCGCGGCGCGCAGCAGCACCGGCGCGGGCACCGGCGTCCCGCCCGGCGTCCACCCCGACGACCCCTCCCCGGGTCGGGGATCGACCGCGCTCATCCCTTGGTCGCGCCGAGCGTGAGGCCCGAGACGAACTGCTTCTGCAGCAGGAAGAAGACGATCAGGGTCGGGATCGCGACGACCACCGACCCGGCCGCGACCAGGTTGTTGTCGGTGAAGAACTGCCCCCGCAGGTTGTTCAGCGAGCTGGTGATCGGGAACTTGTTCCCCGACTGAATCAGCACGGTGGCCCAGAAGAACTCGTTGTAGATCCAGGTGACCTCGAGGGTGGCCAGCGCGGCCAGCGGGGGCCGGCACAGCGGCATGGTGAGCTGCCAGTACTGCCGCCACACGCTGGCGCCGTCGACCATCGCCGCCTCGTACAGCTCGCGCGGCAGCGTCTTCATGTAGTTGCTCAGCACGAAGGTGCAGAAGCCGGTCTGGAACGCGGTGTTGACCAGGATCAGGCCCCAGTAGCTGTCCAGCAGCAGCCCGGAGTCGCTCATCCAGTACGGCAGCGGGATCGCGCGGAACATCCGGAACAGCGGGATCAGCAGCGACTGCTGCGGCAGCAGGTTCGCCGCGGTGAAGAGCCCGAGCAGGGCGAGGTTGAAGCTGAAGCTGAAGCGGGCGAGCACGAACGCCACGCACGAGGAGAGGAACAGCGTGAGCGAGCACCGCCGGGACGGTGATGAGGCGCGAGTTGAGGAAGTGCTGGGTGAAGTCGCCCCTGCTCCCAGGCGTTCACGTAGTTCTCGAAGGTCCAGCCGCCGAACGAGACGTAGCCGTGCACCGCGGTGTAGGCGTAGTCGCGGAACGAGTTGAGCACCGCCCAGGCAGCGGGAAGAGCCACGTCGAGCGCGATCGATGATGAGGAAGGCGTGCAGCACCACCCGGGCCGGGGTGAGCCGCTTGCGCGAACGCCGCGCCAGCGGTGCCGGGGCGGTCGATCCGGCGGTCGCGATGGAGGTCATCGCTGCTCCTCCCTCATCACGATGGCCAGGTAGATGCATGATGAACACCAGCGAGATCGACCAGCATGATCGTCGCCAGCGCCGAGCCGAAGCCGATCCGGCTGGCCTCGCCGACGACGTTCTGCGTGACCAGCGCGGAGATCAGCTCGAGCCCGTTGCGGCCCTTGTTGATGACCCAGACGAGGTCGAAGGCGCGCAGCGACTCGATCACGGTGATGACCAGCACGATGATGTTGATCGGGCGCATCACCGGGAAGACGACCCGGAAGAACGTCTTCACCTCGCTGGCGCCGTCGACCGCCGCGGCCTCGCGCAGCGAGGGGTCGACGCCCTTCAGGCCGGCCAGGTAGAGCAGCATGATGTAGCCGACGTGCCGCCAGCTCGCGGCGACCAGCACGGCCCAGATGTTGACGCTCGGGTCGCCGTACCAGTCGATGGTGGTGCCGAACACGGCGTTGATCAGGCCCTGGTCCTGGGAGTAGAAGAGCTGCCAGATGAAGCCGACCAGCGCCAGCGAGAGCACCACCGGCAGGTAGAGCGCGGTCTGGTAGATCCGGCTGCCCTGCATCTCCTTGTCCAGCAGCACGGCGAGGAACATCCCGAACGGGGTGGCGACCACGAAGAGCACCGCCAGCCAGATCAGGTTGTGCTGCGATGGCCGGCCCGAACGGCGGGTAGATCGTGACGACGTCGTCGTAGTTCGTGACGCCGACCCACTTGATCGTCGCCCAGCCCGCCGATGCCGTTCCAGCTGGTGAACGAGAGCAGCACCGTGGCCAGCGCCGGCAGCCAGACCAGCGCGATGACCAGCACGGCGGGACGGTGACCATGAGCGACCACGATCCGGTCGCCCGGACTCATCCGCGCACCGGCGGTGCGCGAGATGACGCCTGCACCGCCGTCGCTCCGCGGCCACCGTGGCGGTGGCCGCGGGGCGATCGGACTCGGTCGAGATCCCCGCTCGCCAGGTGGACAGGCCGCGACGGCCGACGGTGGCGCGGCATCGTCGTGCGAGTGCAGGGTGCACGACGATGCGCGTCCACCGGTGACGGCAGGGCCTCCGCCCGTCACCCCTGACCGTCAGCGGAGTGAAGATCGACTTCTTCTGGCTCTCGATGCTGGACAGGATCGAGCTGATGCCTTCGGGTCCTTGATGAAGTCCTGCAGCGCGGGGATCATCACGGTCGAGGCGAAGTCCGGGCGGGTGTCGCGGTCGAGGAACTGGGCGATGTTCTTGGCCGAGCCGACCGAGATCTCCGCGGCCTTCTTCTGCAGCGCGGTGTAGGTCGCTGGTGTCCGCGTCGGTGTTGGCGATGCACGTGCGTCGGGTCGTTCTTGCCCAGTGATGGTCTCGGCGTCCGCGTGCCGAGGTAGGTCGAGCAGCTTCTTGGCGCCGGCCTCGTTCTTCGGCTTGCGCGGCCATCATATAGCCGTCGATCGGCGCGTCGAGGGCGTCCGCGCCGATGGTGGAGTCGATCTCGGGGAAGGTGAAGAAGTCGAGGTCGTCCTGCTCCCGTTGTCGAACTGCTGGCGCGACGAACGAGGCCGAGCAGGTACATGCCGGACTTCTTCTGCTGCAGCCCCTGCGCGGCCTCCTGCCAGGTGCGGCCGAGGGAGTCGGTCTGGTGGTAGGGCAGCAGCCCGTTCCAGGTGTCGAAGACCTTCTTGACCTCGGGGCCGTTCCAGGGCTCCTTGCCGGCCATCAGGTCGACGTGGAACTGGTAGCCGTTGATCCGCATGTTGAGGATGTCGAAGGTGCCCATCGCCGGCCAGCCGTCCTTGTCGGCGAAGGCGATCGGGGCCAGGCCGTCCTTCTGCATCTGCTTGGACAGCGTGATCAGCTCGTCGAGCGTCTTCGGCACCGGTGTAGCCGTACTTGGTCCACGACCGACTGCCGGTAGAAGACCGCCCACGGGTAGTATGTACAGCGGGCACGAAGTACTGCTTGCCGTCGTCGCCGGTGGAGGCGGTCTTGAACGCGTCGCTGAAGCCGGTGAGCTTCGTCCAGACGTCGCTGATGTCACCGGCCAGGCCCTTGCGCGGCGAAGAAGCGCATCCGGTAGCCGGCGAACCAGGTGAACACGTCGTCCGGCTTGCCCTGCAGGTAGTTGTTGATGTTCTCCTGGAACGTGTTGTGGTCGACCGTGTTGACGTGGTCTTGATCCCGCCGGACTGCGCCTCGTAGCCGGCCATGACGGCGGCGAACGCGGCCTTGGGCATGGCGTCGGAGTAGTTCGAGCCGAAGGTGACGGTGCCGGACGGGGTCGAGGCGCCCCCGCCGCTGCTGCTTCCGCCGCAGGCGGCGAGCAGGGCCGGGACGCTCAGCGCGGCACCGGCCCCGAGCGCACCCTTGAACAGGGCCCGACGACCGAGGACCGTGCCCGCGACGGACGACGGTACGAGGCGGGCCAGGTATTCGGCCTCGGACTGGGGACGGGTCATTGCAGCCTCCCTTGGCGCAGTGCTGACGCGAACCGGCAGTGCGAGGGTGAACACAATCGAACAGGACCTCACACGATGGAGCACACCTTCGTTCCCCTGACTCGCCGTGTCAAGCCATCACTGCAGGTTGTGATCGAACCGAGTCCATCCGTCCGGAATCCGTCCGGACTCTTGTCCTGTGCCCACGTCACTGCGCCGGCAAGGGCCGAGTGTGCCCGCCGCGACCCCCGTCGGATCGGGACCTTCCGCCCCGGCCGGACCCAGGTCCAGACCCACGTCCGAGCAAACACACGTCACCGTGATCAACTGTTGAGATGTTCGATCCTGTTGACTTAACCTCCGCCCGGTACAGGCTTCCTGCATGGCGATCTCCCCGCCCCGGTCGGGCCCCCGCTGGCCGCTGCCCGGGCTCGGGTTCGGGGCGGACTACAACCCGGAGCAGTGGCCCGAGCAGGTGTGGGCGCAGGACGTCCGGCTGATGCGCGAGGCCGGGGTCACCTTCGTCACGGTCGGCGTGTTCTCGTGGGCGCTGCTGGAGCCGCAGCAGGGCCAGTTCGACTTCGGCTGGCTCGACCGGGTGCTGGACCTGCTGCACGACGCCGGCATCGCGGTCGACCTCGCCACCGCCACGGCCTCCCCGCCGCCGTGGCTGTCCCGGCGCTACCCCGAGACGCTGCCGGTCGACCGCGAGGGCAGGCGGCTGTGGCCGGGCGGGCGGCAGGCCTGGTGCCCCAGCTCGCCGGTCTTCCGCGAGCTCGCCCTCGCCCTGGTCGAGCAGGTCGCCGCCCGCTACGCCGGCCACCCGGCGCTGGCGCTGTGGCACGTCTCCAACGAGCTCGGCTGCCACAACGCCCGCTGCTACTGCGACACGTCGCGCCGCCGCCTTCCGCAACTGGCTGGCGCGAGCGGTACGGCGACCTCGACGGGCTGAACGACGCCTGGGGCACCGCCTTCTGGAGCCAGCGCTACGCCGACCTGGCGGAGGTGCTCCCGCCGCGGCTGGGCACCGCGTTCCCCAACCCGACCCAGCAACTGGACTTCGCCCGGTTCAGCTCCGCCGAACTGCTCGACCACTACCGGGCCGAGCGCGAGCTGCTCCGCCGGATCACCCCCGACATGCCGGTGACCACCAACTTCATGATGATGTCCCACGTCAACGGGCATGGACTACTGGTCGTGGGCGCCGGAAGTCGATCTTGTCACCCAGACCACTACCTGGACGGGCGGTCGGCCGACCCCGCCCACGAGCTCGCCTTCTGCGGCGACCTCACCCGCGGCCTGGCCGGCGGCGCACCCTGGTTGCTGATGGAGCACTCCACCAGCGCGGTCAACTGGCAGCCGGTCAACCAGGCCAAGCAACCCGGCGAACTGCTGCGCAACAGCCTCGCCCACGTCGCCCACGGCGCCGACGCGGTGGGCTTCTTCCAGTGGCGGGCAGCCGCGCCGGCGCCGAGAAGTTCCACTCGGCCCTGCTGCCGCACGCCGGGACCGACACCAAGGTCTGGCGCGAGGTGGTCGCCCTCGGCGAGTTGCTCGCCCGCGCCGCGAGGTGGCCGGGACCCGGGTGAGCTCGCAGGTCGCGCTGCTGTTCGACTGGAACGCCTGGTGGGCCGCGGACCTCGACAGCCACCCCTCCGAGCTGGTCCGGTACATGGACGCGCCGCTCGCCCTGCACCGGGCGCTGTGGCGGCAGGGGATCGGCGTCGACGTCGTGCACCCCGGAGCCGACCTGTCGGGCTACCGGGTGGTGGTGGTCCCTACCCTCTATCTGGTGGACGACGATGCGGCGGGACAGGTGCGCGACTTCGTCGCCGGGGGCGGGCACGCCGTGGTCACCTACTTCTCCGGCATCGTCGACCAGCACGACCACGTCCGCCTCGGCGGCTACCCGGGCGCGTTCGCGGACCTGCTCGGGGTCCGCACCGAGGAGTTCTTCCCGCTGGCCCCGAACCGGTCGGTAGTGCTCGACCCGGCCGCGGGTGCCACGACCACCGGCAGCTGGACCGGGTCGGTGTGGACCGAGCTCACCCACCTGCGGGGGGCGCCGGGCGCTGGCGACCTACCGCGACGGCCCGGTGGCCGGGCACCCGGCGCTCACCCGGCACGAGGTCGGCACCGGCACCGCCTGGTACCTCGGCACGGCCCTCGACCCGGCCGCGCTGCAGGACGTGCTCGCCGCGGTAACGGACCGGGCAGGGGTCACGCCCGTCGCTCTCGCCCCGCCCGGGGTCGAGGTGGTCCGGCGCGCCGGTGACGGACGGACGTAGCTGTTCGTGATCAACCACACCGACGCCCCCGCACAGCTCGCCGCCCGCGGGGAGGACCTGGTCTCCGGAACCCGGGTGGACGAGCTGCTGACGGTCCCCGCCGGAGGCTGCGCCCTGGTCCGGGAGCGTGCGTAGTGCTCGCCCACCAGCGCCAGGAGCTCATCCTCGACGACGTCCGGGTCAACGGTGCGGTCAAGGTCAGCGACCTCGTCGAGCGACTCGGCGTCTCGGACATGACCATCCGGCGCGACATCGCCCATCTGGCCCGCAGGGGGCTGCTGGCCCGCGTGCACGGCGGCGCCACCGCGATCTCCGGGCGCAGTGCCGACGAGCCCGGGTTCGCCGCGAAGTCGGGGCTGCAGACCGCCGAGAAGGCCGCCATCGCCGTTGCCGCGGCCGAACTCGTCCAGGCCGGCGACTCGGTCGCGCTGTCCGGCGGGACGACCACCCACGCGGTCGCGCTGGCCCTGCTGCGGGTGCCCGACCTCACCGTGGTGACCAACTCGGTCCCCGTGGCGGAGGTGCTGCACGCCTCCCCGCGCGACGACCGCACGGTGGTCCTCACCGGCGGCGTGCGCACCCCCTCCGACGCGCTGGTCGGCCCCGTCGCGGTCGCCGCGCTGCGCACCCTGCACGTCGACTGGCTCTTCCTCGGCGTGCACGGGATCGACGAACGGGCCGGCTGCACCACGCCCAACCTGGTGGAGGCCGAGACCAACCGCGCCCTCATCGCCGCGGCGCGGGAGGTGGTCGTCGTCGCCGACCACACCAAGTGGGGGGTGGTCGGGTTGAGTTCGATGGCGCGACTGGACGAGGTCGACGTCCTGGTCACCGACGCCGGTCTCGACTCGGAGGCCGCCCGGGTGCTGAAGTCGCGGATGCGCCAGGTGCTGCTCGCGCCCGTGCAGGCCCCCGCGTCGCCGGGTGCCCGCACCGCCGAGCCGCTGCTGCCGACCGAGCCGCGGGACGACGGGGGGCCGGCGTGACCGCGGTGCTGGCGGGGGACGGGTCCGGCGTTCGGCCGGCCGACTCGCCGACGGCCGGGAGATCATCTACTTCGACGACTCCGGCCCGTACGTCAGCGGCGAGTTCGAGCGGGCCGTCCCGGACACCCGCCGGCTGCCCGCCGCCGAGGGCGGCCCGACGATGCGCCTCGACGCGCTCACCGGCGAGTGGGTGGCGATCGCCTCGCACCGCAACGAGCGGACCTTCCTGCCCCCCGCGGACGAGTGCCCGCTGTGCCCCACCGGGCACGGCCGGATGCCCTCGGAGGTTCCCGCCGCGGACTACGACGTGGTCGTCTTCGAGAACCGGTTCCCTTCGCTCACCACCCGCGGCCAGACCCCGGACCGGCTGGTCGACGGCGAGCCGCTGTGGCCGGAGCGGGCCGGCAACGGGCGCTGCGAGGTGGTCTGCTTCACCTCCGACCACCGCGCCTCGTTCGCGTCGCTGACCCCCGACCGCGCCCGGACCGTGATCGAGGCCTGGGCCGACCGCACCGCGGAGCTGTCGCAGCTCGCCGGGGTGGGCAGGTGTTCTGCTTCGAGAACCGCGGCCAGGAGATCGGGGTCACCCTGCACCACCCGCACGGCCAGATCTACGCCTACCCGTTCGTCACCCCGCGCACGTCGGCCCTGCTGCGGCAGGCGGCCGCGCACCGCGAGCGCACCGGCGGCAACCTGCTGGCCGACGTCCTGGAGGCGGAGCGCCGGGCGGGAACCCGGGTCGTGCTGTCCGGGGAGCACTGGACGGCGTACGTGCCCGCCGCCGCCCGCTGGCCGGTGGAGGTACACCTCGCGCCGCACCGGGACGTCCCCGACCTGGCCGGCCTCGACAGCGCCGAACGGGACGAGCTCGCCCACGTGTACCTGGAACTGCTGCGCCGCGCGGACCGCTACTTCGACGGCGGTGCCGCGCTGCCCTACATCGCCGGCTGGCACCAGGCGCCCGTCGGCGCCGGCCGCGAGCTGGGCAGGCTGCACCTGCAGCTGTTCTCGGTGCTGCGCGCGCCGGGGAAGCTGAAGTACCTCGCCGGTTCGGAGTCCGGGGTCGGGGCGTGGATCAACGACGCCCAGCCGGAGGCGATCGCCGCCCGGCTGCGGGAGGTCGCCTCGTGACCCGGTGGTACCCCGAGCCGGACCCACCGGCCATGGCCGCGGCGGTGCGCGCGCACTTCCGCCGGCTGCACGGGTACCCGCCCGACGGGGTGTGGGCGGCCCCCGGCAGGGTGAACGTGATCGGCGAGCACGTCGACTACAACGCCGGCCTCTGCCTGCCCTTCGCGCTGCCGCACCGCACCTACGTGGCGCTGGCCCGGCGCACCGACGGCATGATCGGGCTCGAGTCCGTGCAGCGGCCCGGCCACAGCTGGAGGGGGCGGCTGGAGCGGCTCGACCCCGGCAGCGTCCACGGCTGGGCGGCGTACGCGGCGGGCGTTCCGTGGGCGCTGCGCGCCGACGGGCTGGACGTCCCCGGCTTCGAGGCCGTGGTCGACGGCCAGGTGCCGCTCGGGTCGGGGCTGTCCTCCTCGGCGGCGCTGGAGTGCGCGCTGGCGGTGGCGCTCGACGACGTCGCCGCGCTCGGGCTGGGCGCCGACGATGCCGGCCGGGCCCGGCTCGCGGCGGCCTGCGTGCGGGCCGAGAACGAGGTTGCCGGGGCCCCCACCGGCGGCCTCGACCAGGCCGCCGCCCTGCGCACCCGGGCCGGGTGGGCGCTGCTGGTGGACTGCCGCGACTTCAGCGTCACCCCGGTGCCGTTCGACCTGGCCGCCGCGGGACTGCAACTGCTGGTGATGGACACCCGGGCACACCACGCGCTGGTGGACGGCCAGTACGGCGACCGGCGGCAGGAATGCGACGCCGCCGCCCGCGCGCTGGGCGTCGCGACCCTGCGCGAGGTCACGCCCGAGGCGCTGGCGGGCGCGCTGGAGCAGCTGGGCGGCCCCGGCGGGGACGCCGGCCCCGGCCCGCTCGGACGGCGGGTGCGGCACGTGGTGACCGAGATCGCCCGGGTGCGCACCGTGCTCGACCTCGCCCGCAACGGCGACCTGCGGGCGATCGGGCCGCAGCTCGACGCCTCCCACAGCTCGCTCCGCGACGACTTCGAGGTCTCCTGCAGCGAGCTCGACCTGGCCTGCGAGGTGGCCCGGGGCTCGGGGGCACTCGGTGCCCGCATGGTCGGCGGCGGGTTCGGCGGCTCGGCCATCGCCCTGGTGGAGGCCGGGTCCGTGCACCGCGTCGCCGACGCCGTCGACGCCGCCTTCACCGCGGCGGGCTTCGATCCCCCGGCCTTCCTCGTCGGGATCCCGTCCGGGCCTGCCGGTCGGCAGGAGGCCTGACCCGCCCCGCCGCCGCCGTCGGACCGCCCGGCTAGCCTCGGTGCCGTGCCCGAGCTGACCTGGTTCGTCGACCTGCACGACACCGAGCTCGCCGCGGCGGTGGAGACCCTGCGTTCGCGGCTGGACGCCGCGGGGCTGCGCGACGGCGGCCGCCCGCGGCCGGGCGTCACCGGCGATGCCGTCGTCGTCTGGGCCGACCACCCGCTGCCCGACGACGCGACGCGCGGCCTGCTCGACCTCGCCCGCCCGCTGCTGCTCGGCGGGCCGACCCTCGACCGCACCGGCGCGGGCCCCCTGCTGGCCGCCGAGGCCGGGGTCACCCCGGGCACCCGGACGGCGGTGCACGACATCCGGGTGCGGGCCGGGGCCGAGGGCGGCGCGCTGCTCCCCCGGCTGCACGACCACGCCCACGACGGGCGGGCCCACCTCGGCGAGCACTCCCATGTGAGGGACGGCGTGCTGGCGCTGGACACGACGGCGGACGACGTCGAGGTGCTGCTCACCGCGAACCTCGGCCTCACCCGGCATCCCGTCGCGACCTGGCGGCCGAGCACCCGGGTGCTCGGCTGGACGCTCGGCACCCAGCCGGCGGCGCTGGCCTCGCGGGCCGCGGTGCGGCTGCTGGTGCTCTCGCTCCGGCACGCACTCGGGCTGGGCGTCCCCGCACCGGTGCGGGTGGGGCTGCTCGGGTACGGGGCGATCGGGCACGAGCACAGCCGGGCCATCGCCGAGGTCCCGGGGCTCGAGCTGGCCGCCGTCTGCGACCTGTCACCGCAGCGGGTGGCCGCGGCCCTGGAGCACTCCCCGGCGGCGCGGGCGCACCCGAGCGCCGAGAGCCTGGTCGCGGACCCCGGCGTCGACCTGCTCGTGGTCTCCACCCCGCCGAGCACGCACGCAGGGTGGGCCACCGCCGCCCTGCAGGCGGGCAAGCACGTCGTGGTGGAGAAGCCGTTCGCCCTGCGCACCGCCGAGGCGGACGCCGTGCTCGAACTCGCCCGCGAGCGGGGCCGGGTGGTCAGCGTCTACCAGAACCGGCGCTTCGATCCCGACTACCTGGCACTGCGCCGGGCCGTGACCAGCGGGCAGGTCGGCGAGCTGTTCCACCTCGAGGCATTCGTCGGCGGCTACGGCCACCCGTGCAACCTGTGGCACTCGGACGTGGGGGTGTCCGGCGGCGCGGTCTACGACTGGGGTGCGCACGTGCTCGACCAGCTCCTCGACCTCGTCCCCGCGCCGGTCGAGCACGTCAGCGCCGCGGAACAGAAGCGGATCTGGCTGGACGTCACCAACGCCGATCACTCCCGGGTGACGGTGCGCTTCGCCGGCGGCGCCGAGGCGACGTTCGTCTACTCCGACCTGGCGGCCGCGCTGAAGCCCCGCTGGTACCTGCTCGGCACCCACGGGGCGATCGTCGGCCACTGGCGCACCGAGCGGGTGGTCGCCCGCACCGAGATCGGCACCCTCGCGGAGGACGTGCTGGCCCCCGCCGACTCGCCCCCGCTGCTGGACCTGCACGCGGCCGACGGCAGCGTGACCCGGCTCGCCGTGCCGCCGCCCCCGCCCCACGCCTACCACAGCGAACTGGCCGACCAGCTGCAGCTCGGGCTCCCCCCGACGGTGACCGCGCAGCAGTCCCGCCGGGTGCTCGCGGTGATGGAGGCCGCCGCCGAGTCCGCCCGCCGGGGCGGGCATCCCGTGGTGCCGCGCTGAGCGCGGCACCGGCCCGGTGGGGCAGGATCGGTGCGTCGGTTCGGCACGAGCAGGGGCGGGCCGGCACGAGCAGGGGCGGATCGGCATGAGCAGGCGGGTCGGCATGAGCAGGGGCGGGTCACGATGAACGGTGGCGAGGTCCGGTTCGGGTTCCTCGGTGCGGGCTGGATCGCCCATCGGGCGCTGGCACCCGCCGTGCACGCGGCGGCGGGTGCACGGCTGCAGGCGGTGGCTGCGCGGGACGCCGCCCGCGGCGCGGAGCTCGAACCCGCGGGCCGCACCTACACCGACTACCGGGCGCTGCTGGCGGATCCCGACGTGGACGTCGTGTACATCTCGCTGAGCAACGACGGCCACCTGCCCTGGATCCTGGCCGCCCTCGAGGCGGGCAAGCACGTGCTCTGCGAGAAGCCGCTCGGCCTCGACCCCGACGAGGTGCGGACGGCCGCCGATGCCGCGCAGGCCGCCGACCGGCTGCTGGTCGAGGCGTTCATGTACCGCTGGCACCCGCGGACTGCCCGGCTGGAGCAGCTCGTCACCGGCGGCGGGCTGGGCGAGGTCCGCGAGCTGGAGGCGGACTTCTCCTTCCCGGGCGACTTCGAGGGCGAGAAGCGGGGGAACTACCGGCTCGACCCCGCCCGCGGCGGCGGGGCCCTGTACGACGTGGGCTGCTACGGGCTGTCCGCGGCCCACCTGCTGCTCGGCCCCGAACTGGAGGTGGAGCGGGCGGAGCTTCTGCCCGGCCCGAGCGGGGTCGATCTCGTCACCACTGCCTGGCTGGCGGCGGCCGGGCCCGCCGCACCGGCCGCGCGGGCGCTGGTGCGCGGCGGCATCGCGCTGCCGGAGCGCCAGGTGCTGCGGGTGACCGGGGCGCAGGCCGGCGTGGAGTGTGCCCCGGGGGCGCCGTTCACCTGCTGGCACGAGGCGAGCGCGCTGCGGATCACGGCCGCCGACGGTGCCACCCACGAGGAGGCTTTCGGCCCGCTCGACCCCTACCGGCTGATGGTGGAGGCGGTGGCCGCGAGGGTCCGCGGCGAGGACGCCTTCGTCGTCGACCTGCTCGAGTCGGCCAGGGTCGCCTCCACCCTGGCCGCCGTGCGCCGGGCCGCCACCGTGGTGGACGCCGCGCGCCCGCCGGGCTGAGGGGCCCGGGCGCAGGCGGCGGAAACGGATCGAGGCCCCTGGGCGGGTACGCCCGGGGGCCTCGCGAGGTGGAGGCTGCGCCACGGTGGGTGGGTGGTGGCGGCAGCGCCTGTCTGATGGGGCTCAGAGAGTGCCGGTTACGTCCGAAGCGGTGGTGAGGCGGCGGTCGGCGGGGATCTCCCGCGCCTGACGCTCGGTGGTGAGCGTTGCACCCTTGTCGCGAATAGCCTGGATTACTGCCTGCTGCTTGTTCCGGGCTCCCTCGACGCGCATGATCCGCTCGAGGATGCGCTCCTCGTCGGCACTGAGCCACAGCGTGAATGCCATAGCGGCAAGGTAAACCTTTTCAGCGTGGGGGCGCGAGCCGGGGGGTGAGCTCCGGGCAAACACCGGATGCACCCTCGGCGCGGCGCCCAGGCCCCGGGGATCAGCCGGCCGGGCCGTGCGGGTTGCCCGCGTCGAGCGGTGCCCAGTCGAGCCGGAGGACCCGCCGCCGCAGGCCCTCCACCCAGCGCCGCAGGCCGGCCGGCGGGATCGCGCAGCCGAGGCCCTCCACCAGCGCCAGCAGCCGCGGGTCGCCCTCGCCGAGCAGGATTCCGAGCTGATCCGCGACCCGCTGCCGGGTCGGCAAAGGGGTGCCCTGGTTGAAGCTCCGCTCCGCGCCCCAGCAGGTGCCGTCGATCGCGTCGACGTCCTGCCCGAAGTGGCCGCCGAACAGCAGCGGGAGGTCGGGGTAGGGCCCCCGCGCGAGCAGCGCCGCCACGGCCGCAGCGGGATCCGGCTCGGGGTAGGCGGCGAGGATCGCCGGGCTGCCACCGGCACCGACCCGGCCGAGCAGCACGGCGCACCGCCGCGCCGGGGCCCCGCCCCCGGCCTCGGCGCGCGGCCCGGTTCCGGCAACCCCACCGGGCCCGGGTGAGCGGCGCAGCACCACGCCCAGGGTGCGCCCCAGGTCGGCACGCAGGAACAGCCGCCGCGCCCCGGCCGGATCTGCGGCCCAGGCGCGCAGCGCACCCTCGTGCGCACGCAGCACCTCGGTGGTGGCCCGGTCCGCCGTGGCGGCATCGGCGAAGCGGCTCACCCACGACAGCACACCGGCCCGTTCCCCGTCGCCCGGCGGATCATCCCCCGGATCGCCCGCCGGATCGCCCGCCGGGGTGGCGCCCGCCTGCGGTAACCACCCCTGCAGGTACCGGCACCAGGCGTGCCAGCTCCCCCCCGCCGGGACCGGCGGGCGCAGGCCGAGCCGGGCGGCGAGATCCGCGTCATCACCGCCGGCCGCGGCCACCACCTCGCCCAGGTGCCCGAGTACCACCCCGACTCCTCCGGCCCCGGTGGCAGTCAGCCGCCGCAACCCCCGCTCCACCGGCGCGTCCGCATCGACGAACCGTTCCGCAGCGCCCGCGCCGAAGTCCCGGAGCAGCTCGGCGAGTTCGACCGGCGGACCGCCACCCGCTCGCCGGGGCCCGCTCCGCGACGCCGCGCCGCTGCTCACCACGCCACCCTGCTGCTCACCGCGCCACTCCCGCCACCCGCTCCTGCCGCTCACTCGCTCCAGCGCCCGTTCCGCTGCCCGTTCCGCTGCCCGTTCCGCTGCCCGTTCCCGCGCTCATTCCAGGTAGGCCGACACCACGTACGGGCCTTCGGGCCCCCGGGCCATCCGCACCACCACGCTCGCGGAGTCACGCAGCGCGAACCCGCCGCCACGAGCGCTCATCACCACCCCTGCGGCCTGCGCGCCCGTCAGCCGGAACGCGGCCGTGGGCGGCCCGGCACCGGTGGCGAACGCCCGCAACCGCGCCTCGTTGGACCGCAACGCCTCGGTGACCATGCGGTCGGCGGCGGCGAGGTCGGTGAACCGGGAGGCCTCGCGCGGCACGAAGCCGCGCCCCCCGCCGTCCACCAGCGTGCCGTGCGCGAGCCGATCGGCGAGGTACCCGTCGTCCACCGCCACGTGGCGGCTGATGGTATGCCCGTACTCGGCGTGCTCGTGCTGGGTCAGGTCGACCCCGGCCAGCATCTCGTCGACCGTCTGCAGCCGCGGCTTCGGGGCGCCCCTGTCGAGGACCGCCCGGGCGTAGTGGGCGGCGCCCCCCTCCCGCCCGAACCGCAGCACCTGCGAACGCGGCAGGAAGCTCACGGCCACGGTGGCGGCAGCCTCGCCGTAGCGGCCGTGCTGCCAGCCGTCGGCGTCGACCGCTCCCGCCACCGCGTCGAGCGGGTGCCGCACCGTGTCGGTGAGCCCGCTCCAGGCCCGCACCGGCAGCCCCGAGACGTTGCCCCACCACCGGTCGCGGTCGACCAGCGCCTCCCCCGTCAGCCCCCAGGCGAGAGCCGCCGGTTCGACCACCAGGCCGTCCCGGAGCTCGTGGTAGAAGCCGCGCAGCTGGTCGGCGCCGTCCTCGGGTCGCCCGCTCACCAGGTCACGCACGGCCAGCAGCCGGGACGCGGCCCGCCCGGTGCCGTCCCAGTACGCCTGCTTGGCCCGGCCCCAGGCCTCCCAGGCGCGATCGAGGTCCGCGGTCAGCTCGGGGGCCCAGTACCGACCGGCCGCGCGGGCACCCTCGACCCGGGCGGTGGCCTGCTCGATCCCGTCACGGGCGGCGCGCATCGCGGCGGTCGCCGCGTCCGCGTCCAGCGCCCAGACCCGGATCACGGCAGCCGCGACCCGCGCCACCGCGGTCAGCTCGGCCAGGCGACCGGCCAGGTCGGCGCGCCGGGCGCGGTAGTCCTGCGCGGCGCGGCCGCTCCACACCTGCGCCACCGAGCCGGTGGCCGCCAGTCGGTGGCCGGCGTCGGCCGCGGCCCGCTCGGCGTGGGTCAGCGCCATCACCGCCGACCAGGCCTCGGCCGGGCGGGCGGCGGGGATGACCAGGCCGTCCGCGTCCGAGGGCATCACCAACATGATCATGAACGTAGTGCGCGCGGCCGCCCGCCCGCGGCCGTCGTCCACAGGCCCGGAGGTACGCAGGTACGCAGGTACGCAGGTACGCAGGTACGCAGGTACGCAGGTACGCAGGTACGCAGGTACGCAGGTACGCAGGTACGCAGGTACGGACTGCGGGGGCAGCCGGCGGAGCCCGGCTACCCGCGGGTGTCCCCGGGCTCCGCGCGGTGCCTGGCCTCCCCCGGCTCTGCGGAGCCGCCGGCGTCGGCCGGCTGCGCGTCGCCGATCCCGTCGGAGGCCCGCTGCTCCAACTGCGCCTCCAGCGCGCGGATGCGCCGCCGGTTGCGCCGCCGCCCCGCCAGCAGCGCCGTCAACGCGACCGCGAGCACCACCCCGGCGAGCGCACCGAGCAGCGACGCGCCGCGGAACCCCGGCGCGCCGGCATCCACCACCCGGCGCGCCTCGACCGCGTTGACGTCACTACCCACCACGATGCCGAGGGTCATCAGGTCGGGCAGCGCGAACAGCAGCCCGATCAGCAGCAGGACCCCGCGAACCCGCCGGCGCACCCCACGGCGCAGCATCCGGCGCCACACCAGCAGCGCCAGCAGGGTGCCCACCGTCCCGCAGGTGAGCCCGGCGGGCACCGCCACCGTGGAGGTTCCGTCGGCCACCGCCGACACCCGGTGCGCCCACCACAACGGCAGCATCGAGGCGGCGATCGCCGTCCCCGCCAGGGCCACTACGAGCGCGGCTGCGGCGACGATGACGCGGTTGAGCCGGGGCGCGTCCCCGACCTGGGGCCGCCGCGTCCGGTAACCGGCACGGTTGCGGGCACCGGCCCGCGCCAGTTCCGGGTCGCTGTCGCGATTGCGGTCCAGCTCGCGTTCCAGCTCGGAGCCGGGCTCGAGCCCGCCCGGGGCCTCGTCGTCGCGGCGGGGGTCACTGCTCACCTTCACGATCGTCGCACGGGCCGGCGCCGCCCGTCGGGCCCGGAGCGCCGCCGCGTGACAGAGTGGCACCGGGGGTTCCCCGGCCGGCGGACGGTGGTGGCCCTCGGGCGCCCGGCGGACGAGGGGGAGGCGGAGATGGCACTGCTCGTCGTGATGGGTTCCGGCGAGACGGCCCCGACGATGGTCAAGGTCCACCGCCAGGTGCTGGCGGAGTCGGGTGCTGCGGCCGGCGACGGCCCGGCGGTGATGCTCGACACGCCGTTCGGCTTCCAGATGAACGCCGACGACCTGGTGCAGCGCACCCGACAGTACTTCGCCGAGTCGGTGGGTACCGCGGTGGAGGTGGCCCGCTGGCGGCGCGCCGACGCCCCGCCGGTGCAGCAGGAGCAGGCGCTGGCCCTGCTGTCCCGGGCGACGTGGGTGTTCGCCGGCCCCGGCAGCCCCACCTACGCGCTGCGGCAGTGGCACTCCACGGCCGTCCCCGGCGCGCTGCTCGACGTCGCCGGGCGCGGTGGGACGCTGGTGTTCGGCTCCGCGGCGGCCTGCACCCTCGGTACCCACGCCATCCCGGTGTACGAGATCTACAAGGTCGGCGAGGAACCCCGCTGGGAGCGCGGCCTCGACCTGCTCGGCCGGCTGACCGGCATCGGGGCCGTGGTGATCCCGCACTACGACAACGCCGAGGGGGGCGGGCACGACACCCGCTTCTGCTACCTCGGCGAGCAGCGGCTGGAGCTGCTCGAGCGCGAGCTGCCCGATGAGGTCGGGGTGCTCGGGGTCGACGAGCACACCGCCCTGCTCGTCGACCTGACCGCACGCACGGCGCGGGTGGAGGGCAACGGGCTGGTGAGCGTGCGCCGTCGCGGCTCCACCCTCACCTTCCCCGCCGGTGCCACCATCGGGCTGGACGAGCTCGGCGGGATGCTGCGCGGCGAGGCCGGTGCCGCCGCGCCGGCGCGGGAGGGCGGGGCCGCCGCGCCACCGCGGGAGGCCGGTGCGGGCGGGGCTGCCGCGCCACCGCGGGAGGCCGGTGCGGGCGGGCCGCCGCGGCAGGCGGCCACGGGACACCCGCCGTCGCTGAGCACCGACACCGACGCCGCGCGCGAGCGGTTCGACCGGGCGCTGGCCGAGCGGGACGTCGACGGCTGCATCGCGGCGGTGCTCGACCTCGAGGCGGCGATCCACGCGTGGGGCGCCGACACCCTGCAGAGCGACGCGACCGACCGCGCGCGCCGGCTGCTGCGCGCCCAACTGGTGCAACTCGGCGAGCTCGCCCGCGACGGTGCCCGCGACCCGCGCGACCTGCTCCGCCCGCATGTCGAACTGCTGCTCGAGGTACGCGGCCGGGCGCGCGCAGCCCGCGACTTCGCCACCGCCGACCTGGTGCGGGAGCGGCTGGCGGCCGCCGGGGTCGAGGTGCGCGACACCGCGGACGGCGCGCAGTGGCTGCTCGCCGGGGCGCCCACCGGCTGACCGCCCCCGCCGGGCTACCCGGCCGCCGGCCGTTGCGGCGGGGCTCAGCCGCCGTGGACGACCACCACGGGGCACACGGCGTGCCACAGCACCTGGTCGGCCACCGAGCCGAGCAGCAGACCGAGGAACCCGCCGTGACCACGGTCGCCGACCACCATCAGGTCGGCGTGGGCCGAGGCCAGCACGAGCGCCCGGGCTGCCGGCAGGTGCGGCACGTGGTGGGTGATCGTCGGCCCGGGCCCCGCGTCGCTGCCGGTGCCGTACCCGGCGTGCTGGAGCGCCTCGGCCACCGCGACGGCCAGTTCGGCGCGCACCGCCGCCTCGCACTCGGCGAAGCTGGGGATGGTGCCGAACGGGTGCTCCACCTCCTCGGAGGCGAGAGCGAACGACCATGCCCGCAGCGCATGCAGCGGCAGCGCGCGCAGCACCGCCTCCTCCAGCGCCCAGGCCAGCGCTCGCGCCCCACGCACTGATCCGTCGACGCCTACCACCACCCCACCCCGGATCGGCGGGTCGATGCCGGCCGGCTCGTCACCCATCACCGTCGCCCCCCCCTGCTCCCTGCTCCGTCGGTCCCTGCCCCGTCGGTCCTGCCCCGTCGGTCCTGCCCCGTCGGTCCTGCCCCGTCGGGCCCCCTCCCGCCACCAGGGCGGGTGCCGGCGGCGCCCGCACGACCTCGTCGGCGGGAACCTCCCGCGCGGCTGCGACGGAGCTGTTCACCAGCACCACGACCAGCACGATCACCGAGTCGGGGAAATCACCGCCGGCCAGCGGCAGCGCGGCCGCAGCGAGCAGGACGACGCCGAGCGGGTCGCGCCGCTGGGCCGCAGCCCGGCGCCACAGCGGCAGCCGGTCAGGGTGCGCGACGAGGTTCGGGCCGTGCCGGTCCTGGGCCGTCCGGGCCTGGACCGTGGACAGCCCGTGCGCGGGCACCGCCACGGCCGCCATCCACCCATGCTGGTACCGCGGGACTGCGGCCGGACGGGGACCATCGCCGCCCGCCGGGCGGGCGTCGCGGCGCCGGCGACCGCCGGGCGAGCACTGCCACCCCGATGCCCACCCAGACCGCGTTCAGCGCCGCCGACGACCACACCCCACCGGCGAGTGCCGCCGCCCCCAGCCCCAACGAGCCGGCGATGTTCAGCAGCTGGAACAGCAGCCCGTCCCCGGCCATCCGCCGGGTCGAGACCAGCAGGTAGGCGGCGAGCATGGCCGCGGCGCCGAGCCAGCCGGCGGCCGCCGTCAGCACCGGGCTCCCCCCGTCACCGGGCTCCCCCCGTCACCGGGCCCCTCGTCACCGGGCCCCCCGTCACCGGGCCCCCCGTCACCGGGCCCCCCGGAACGGGGGTCACGCCAGCACCGGGGTCACGCCAGCACCGGGGTCACGCCAGCACGGGGTCACGCCAGCACCGCGTAGGCGCGCACCGGGAAGGTCCCCAAGCCGCGGACCGGCACCGGTGCCGCGTGCAGGGTGAACCCCTCGGCCGGGAGCAGGTCGAGCCCGGTGAGGTGTTCCAGCACCGGGATCCCCGCCGCCAGCAGGGCGGTGTGCGCCGGGCGCTGCCCGTCCCCGATGTCGTCGATGTTCACCGCGTCGATGCCCACCAGGGTGGCGCCACGGGCGACCAGGTCGCGCGCGGCGGCGGCGCCGAGGAAGGGCGCGCCCTGCGCGTAGTGGTCGGTGCGCCAGAACCGGTCCCAGCCGGTGTGCAGCAGCACGGCCCGGCCGCGCACCTCGACCGCAGCCAGGGCGGGCGGGTCGATCCCGCGGCGGCTGCTGCCGCGCAGGTCCACCACCACCGCGTCGACGGCGGCGGTGTGCTCCAGCGGCAGCCCGGCCAGGTCGCTGCCCGCGGCGAACCGGTGCCAGGGCGCGTCGAGATAGGTGCCGGTGTTGGTGACCATGCTGATGCGACCGATCTCGAACTCGGTGCCGGGGGCGTAGCGGGCGCGCGAGTCCTCCCGCGACAGGTGCACCCCGAACTGCGGCCCGGGCAGCCCCGGGTAGGTGGTCATGCCGTCCTCGACGGGGTGGGTCAGGTCCACCAGCCGCGGCCGCCCTGCCGGTCGCGGGTCGGCGGGGGCGCCGGTCCGGCGCGAGCCGCGGTGCGGTTCGGGCACGAAGCTGAGCTCACTGATCCGGACCTCGTCCACCATCAGCAGGCCGAGGTGGGCGACCAGTGCCAACCCCAGCTCGGCGGGGGTCGCGGCGGCGGAGTCGACATCGAGCCGGAAGCTCCGCGCCGAGAGCGACCCGCCGTTGAGGAAGGTGATGTCCGCGTCGAAGCAGGCCCGCAGCGGGGCGTCGGTCGGAGCTGTCATGGGGGCGATTCTGCCGCCAGCGCTACTTCAGTAATAGCGAGACTTGCTTCAGCAACGGTTAACGTTGCCTGCATGGACCTCGATCCCCGCCGGCTGGGCGTGCTGGCCGCCGTCGCCCGCACCGGCGGCGTGCTGGCGGCGGCCGAGGCGCTGCACGTCACCCCCTCGGCCGTCTCCCAGCAGCTGGCCCGGCTCGAGCGTGAGGCGGGCGTGACGCTGCTGGTCCGCGGCGGCCGCCGGGTGACGCTGACGGCGGCGGGCACGGCGCTGGCCGAGCGCGGCGAGCGCATCGGCGCCGAGCTGGCCGGGGCCCGGACCGACCTGGCTGCCCTCACCGACCGGGCCAGCGGCACGGTCACCCTGGTGACCTTCCCCACCGCGGTCGCCGCGCTGGTCGCCCCGACCGCCGTGCTGCTGCGCGAGCAGCACCCCGCAGTCGTGCTGCGGGTGGTCGAGACCGCGGAGGAGCCGGTCACCCCGCGGCTGCGCGGCGGGTCGATCGACCTGCTCGTGATCGAGCGGGACGCCGCCGAGCCCTCCCCCGCACCGCGCGGGCTGCGCGACGTCCCGCTGCTCGAGGACCCCTACCTGCTGGCCCTGCCCGCGGGCTGGGCGGCACCGGCGACGGCGGCCGACCTCGCCACCCGCCCGTGGGTGGCCCCGGTCCCGGGCTCCGCCGGGCACGCGGCGCTCGAGCGGCTGGCCGCGACGGCGGGGTGGCGGCCGCAGGTCGCCCACCAGGCGCTGGAGTTCCCGGCGGTGCTCGCCCTGGTCGCCGCGGGCCTGGGGTGCGCGCTGTTGCCCCGGCTGGCGTTGCCGGACCCCGGCTCCGACCTCGCGGCAGCGATCCGGACGGTGCAGCTGCCCGGGCTGGGGGCGCGCCGGCTGGCGGCCCGGCACCGGCACTCCCGCTACGAGCCGTCCCCCGCCGTGCAGGCGGTGATCGCGGGCCTGGCCCGCATCGCGGCCACCCGCAGCACCCCTGCCGGAGCGCGAGGCAGTGGCCGCAGCGGATGATCCCCGCGCGATGCGATGGGGTGATAAGGGTATCAATCCGGCATTTCCCCACGCGCCGGTGGGGGTGCACGCACCGTGCTGCCGGTACTCTTCTGGCCGTTGACCCGGATGAGTGCCCCGCCCGCGTCCCTCGCGGCCGGGTGTGACCACACCACCGGGGGTCGTCGGGCAGCGCGACGGGAGGTCGCCGGCGTGACCAGCACGGGGCTGCACCGCGTGCACGGACCATGGCCGCAGCGGATGGACAACCCGATCCACCACTACGACTGGGGCTCCCTGACGGCCCTTGCCTGGATGCAGGGCCGGGCGCCCACGGGGCGGCCGGAGGCCGAGTTGTGGATGGGCGCCCACCCCTCCTCCCCGTCCGCCCTGATCGCCGCCGACGGAGGGCGCGAGCCCCTGGACGAGCTGGTCCAGGACCAGGGAGCCGAACTGCTCGGTGCGCAGGTGCAGGACCGATTCGGCCGGATGCCGTTCCTGCTCAAGGTGCTGGCCTTCGACCAGCCGCTGTCGGTGCAGGTGCACCCCGGCCCCGACCACGCGCTGCGGGCCTGGCAGCACCACCACGGCTCCACCGCCCCCGTCCAGGACGCAACCGGGGCAGCGGACGGAGCTGGGGCTGGGCCCGGGCGCGAGGGCGAGGCTGACGGCGGGAGTGCGAACCGGCACAGCTACCCGGACCCCTACGCCAAGCCGGAGATGCTCTACGCCCTGCAACCGGTGGACGCGATGTGCGGCTTCCGCGCCGCCGAACAGGCCCACCGGATGGTCGAGCTGATCGGAAGCCCGCGGCTGTCGGGGCTGGGCGCCGGGCTCGGGCCCTCTTCCGACGTGCCGGAGGAGGAGCGCCTGCGGCAGGCCTTGGCGGCACTGCTGTACTGGCCCGAGGACGACCGCGCCGCGCTCGCGGCGGAGCTCGGCGAGCGGGCGCGGGCCCTGCTCGCCACCGTCGGCCCGCGCGGGGCGGGGGTCTGGACCCCGCCGAGCGCCGGGCGCTGATGTGGTGCAGCCGGCTGTCCCGGCTCTACCCGAAGGACCCGCTGGTGGCGGCCCCGCTGCTGCTCGACCTGTTCCGGCTCGAACCCGGCGCGACGCTGTTCGTCCCCGCCGGGGCACCGCACGCCTACCTCTACGGGCTCGGCGTGGAGATCATGGCCAGCTCGGACAACGTGCTGCGCGCCGGGCTGACCCACAAGCCGATCGCGGTCGAGGAGTTGCTGCGGGTGGTCGACGGCACCACCCGGCCGGTCCGTGACCTGGTCGAGGTCCCGCTCGGCCCGTTCGAGGTGGCGTGGCGCCCCCCGGTGGAGGAGTTCCAGCTCACCCGGCTCCGGCTGCCCGATCAGGCCCCCACGGCCGTCTACCCCTTCGTGGCCGGGCCGCAGGTGTTGCTGTGCACGCTCGGCAGCGTCGCGGTGGAGGCGAACGGGGTCGCCGTCTCGCTGCGGCCCGGCGAGTCGGCCTTCGTCGGCGCCGGCGGCGGGCCACTCACCGTGTCGGGTCCGGGCGAGGTCTTCCGGGCGGCCGCGGGGCAGCAGCCGTACTCGACCTGATCAGCAGCCGCGGACGGACCCGGGAAGGCACCGGCTCGCGCCCGGCAGCCAGATCCAGCGCGGCCCGGGCGGCCGCCCGGCCCTGCTCGGCCAGCCCGATGAAGACGCTGGTCAGCGGTGGGCGCGCGGTGGCCCCGGCGGACACCCCGTCGTAGCCGACGACCGACAGCCCGCCGGGCACCTCCACGCCGAGCGCCTCGGCCGCGTCGAGCACCCCCAGCGCCAGCACGTCCGTGACGGCGAACACCGCGCTCGGGCGGCGCCGCGGGGGCCGGTCCAGCAACAGCCGCGCCGCCGCGGCGCCGGCCGTCCGATCGTTCGCCGCGGCCGCAACCACCACCGGCACGCCGGCGGCGCCGACGGCCCGGCGGAAGCCGCGCACCCTCGCCCGCATCCCGAGATGGATCCCCGGCAGGTCCGGCTGCGGCGCCCGCCCGTCCTGGCTCCCGTCCTGGCTCCCGTGCTCGCTGTCTCCGCCGGCCGGGCCATCGCCCGGTTCGGCAAGGGTCACCACGCCGAAACGGGTGTGCCCCAAGCCGATCAGGTGCTCGGCCGCGAGCGCGGCGGCCCGCGCGTTGTCGACCCCGATGTGCGGCACGCCGGGCAGCCGCGGCTGCCCGGCGGTGACCACCGGCAGCCGGCGGGCCAGCACGTCCGCCACCGCCGGATCGGACGGCGCCAGCCAGCACAGCACGAACGCATCGACTAGGGCGTTGCGGACCAGCGCGTGGCCGGCGTTCGCCTCGGTCGGCACCAGCAGCAGGCCCTGCCCGGCGTCGCCCACGGCGGTCGCCACCCCGCTCAGGAAGCTCACCATCCCGGGGTCGGAGAAGCCGTACGCGAGCTGTTCGGTGATCAGCACCCCGAGCGTGCCGCTGCGCCCGCGTCGCAGCGAGCGGCCGGCCGGGTCGGGGCCCGGGTAGCCGAGCACGCGGGCCGTCTCGAGCACCGCCGCCCGGGTGCTCGCGGACAACTGGTCGGGGCGGTTGTAGGCGTTCGAGACGGTCATCCGGGAGACCCCGGCGGCACGCGCGACGGCGTCCAGCGTCGGTCTCGGCTCAGCCATCAGACCCCCCTGCGCGGCGGTGCGGCGGCGCAACTGTATCGTTAAAGAAGTGAGCCTCCACCACCTCGCCCTCCTCGTCGGGTTCGTCGGAGCCGGGTTGGGGGTGACCATGGTCGTCCCGCAGCTCCTGCGCATCGTGCGCCACCCGCAGCTGCCCGGGATCTCTGCCGGGGCCTGGTCGCTCACCGGCATGGCCTGCCTCACCTGGCTGATCTACGGCGTACGCACCGGTTCGGTGCCGCAGGTGCCCGGCAACCTGCTGCTGGTCTCGGGTGCGGCGGCGATCGTGCTGCTGGTGCCGGGCAGGCTCTCGCGCCGCCACCGCGGGCTGTCGCTGATCGGGGTGGGGGCGGCGCTGGCCACCTTGGCCCTGCTGCTGCCCGCCCGCGCCGACGGCTACCTCGCCTTCGGGATCGCGCTGGTCTCCACCTGGCCGCAGGTCTTCGAGTCGGTCGCCACCTGGCGCGCCCGGCGCACCTCGGGGGTGTCGATCAGCACCTGGGCGCTGCGCATCGCCTCGCAGGTCTGCTGGTTCGGCTACGCCGTCGGCACCGGTGACCGGCCGGTGCTCATCGCCACCGTGGTCGCCATGAGTACCGGCCTGGCGCTGATCTCGCTCGAGGTCGGGGCCCGGACCGGACCGGCGGTGCCACGCCTGGGCGGACGCCCCGCCTGAGCGGCACCGGCCGGCTCAGGCCGGGCCGGTCGGCGTCACGTCATACACCACGACCACGGGGGCATGGTCGCTCCAGCGCTGCGCGTACGCCTCGGCCCGGTCGGCCTCCGCCTTCAGCGCCGTGGACGCAAGCCGGGCGGTGGCGAGCTGGTAGTCGATCCGCCAGCCGGCGTCGTTGTCGAACGCCTTCCCCCGCCACGACCACCACGTGTACGGCCCCGGGCCCCCGCCGGCGAGGGCGCGCTGCACGTCCACCCAGCCGTCCGGCGCCAGCAGGGCATCCAGCCAGGCCCGCTCGAGCGGGAGGAACCCCGCCCGGCGCACGTTGCCCTTCCAGTTCTTGATGTCCACCTCGCGGTGGGCGACGTTGAGGTCACCGCAGACCAGCACGTCGGCGCGGGTCGCGGCGAGCACCGCCATCCGGGCCGCCACCGCGTCGAGGAAGCGGTACTTCTCCTCCTGCCGCGCCGTCCCTGCCTCGCCGGTGGGGGCGTAGACCGAGACCACGGTGAGCAACCCACCGCCCTGCAGGGCGAGGTCGACCTCCACCCAGCGCCCCGAGGCGTCCGTCGCGGCACCGGCGTCGAGCCCTGCCCGCACCGCCACCGGTTCGACCCGGGAGGCCACCGCGACCCCCGCCCGCCCCTTCGCCGCCGCCTCCTGGTGCACCACGTGCCAGCCGGGGCCGAGCAGTTCGGTGAGCACGGCGTCCGGGGCCCGCACCTCCTGCAGGCAGACCACCTCGGGACGGCGGGCGGCGAGCCAGCCGGGCATGCCGCGGCGGGCGGCCGCGCGGATCCCGTTGACGTTCGCGGTGGCGACGGTGAGCACGGTGCCATCCTCCCGCAGGCTCGCCGCCGAGCACTCCCACCCCAGCACGCGCCGCCACGACCCGGACCCTCCCCACGCTGCCTCCGGGCCTGCCGCGCGGTAGGAATGGCACATGGACCTGCTCGCGGACGCCCACGCCCTGGCACCTGACCTCGAGGACCTCCGGCACCGGCTGCACCGCCGGCCCGAGCTCGGGCTGCACCTGCCCCGCACCCAACAGGCGGTGCTCGACGAGCTCGACGGGCTGGGGCTGGAGGTCAGTGTCGGCTCCAGCTGCAGTTCGGTCACCGCCGTGCTGCGCGGCGGCGCCCCGGCGGCGGGCGGGCCGCGCACCGTGCTGCTGCGCGGGGACATGGACGCACTGCCGGTGCACGAGGAGGTCGACGTCCCGTTCCGCTCCGAGGTGGACGGGGTGATGCACGCGTGCGGGCACGACCTGCACACCGCAATGCTCGCCGGCGCCGCCCGGGTACTGGCCGCCCACCGCGACACGCTCCCCGGTGACGTGGTGTTCATGTTCCAGCCCGGAGAGGAGGGTTTCGACGGAGCGGGGCACATGATCGCCGAGGGGCTGCTCGACGCCGCCGGGCCCAGGCCCGATGCGGCGTTCGCGCTGCACGTGATGAGCAACCTCACCCCGCGCGGGAGCGTCGCCACCCGCTCGGGGCCGCTGATGGCCGCCAGCGACGGGCTCTTCGTCGAGGTGCGCGGCGAGGGCGGGCACGGGTCGTCCCCGCACCTGTCCCGCGACCCCGTACCCGCGGCCTGCGAGATGGTGCTGGCGCTGCAGACCGCGATGACCCGCACCGTCGACGCCTTCGCCCCCGCGGTGCTCACGGTCGGCACGCTGCATGCCGGGACGAAGCGCAACATCATTCCCGACACCGCGACCTTCGAGGCGACGGTGCGCACGTTCGACCCGGCCGTACGGGCACTGATCAGCCGCACCGCCGAGCGGGTCTGCCGCGGCGTGGCGGCCGCGCACGGGGTGGAGGTCACGGTGACCTACGCGCAGGAGTACCCCGTGACGGTGAACGACGCCGCCGAGACCGACTTCGCCCTGCAGGTCGCCGATGAGCTGTTCGGGGCGGACGCGACGCTGCGACTGCCCACGCCCATCACCGGGTCGGAGGACTTCTCCCGGGTGATCGCGCAGGTGCCCGGGGCCATGCTGTTCCTCGGCGCGCTGGTCGACGGGCCCGACCTCGGGGCGGCGCCCAGCAACCACTCCCCGCGGGCGGCGTTCGACGACCGGGTGCTACCCGCCGGCACCGCGCTGTACGCCAGCCTTGCCGCCCGCCGCCTAGCCACCCCCTCGTAGCCCCCTCTTGTCGTGATCATGCACGGCCGCGCCAGCGAGGGGATTGCGCAGCCGGCAGCCTGTGGATGACGCCGACCGGCCGGCGACCATTCGGCGGAGGGTACGCAGGTGCCCCAGCCCGCGGACCGTGGACCGGTGGCTGCGGCGAGGCTTGGTCGCCTCCCCGTTCCGCGGGGTCTACCTCGCCGCCGGCGCCGACGGTCCTGACCTGCGCGCGCGGGCTGCGGAGTTGGTGCTCCCGCCCGGAGCAGTCGTCTGCCGTGGCCTTCACCCTCCTCGCAGCCTGACGTCCTTCCTCGATGAGCGTGCCTCCGCCAGGACCCGGGCCATGTCCGTCCTGGCGGAGGCACGCGCTCGCCCTTTGGTCGGCCCCCGGTGCCAGAGCGCTCTGGCACCCGGGCACACCTCGGCCCCCGACGACGGAGGATGTGGGCTCCCGGGGAGCCGAGGTGGCCCCGGCTGACGCTGCGGACGATCCCCACCGACCATCCGCCCGTACCGGGCGCCTAAGGTCGGTCAGCCCGGGGAACCGTGTACCCAGATCTGACCGACACATCGACCGTACCGGAAAACTACGCACTGTGCCAGATATTGTTTAACAACACCGGAAGACAACAGTTCACGCGGACAGCGGTATGCATGGCGCTGCGTGCTCCCGCAGCCTGAGGGCATGCCCAGCCTCGGCGACGTCATTGCGGCGAATGTCCGGGGCGAGCGCGCGCGGCGACGTTGGACGCAGGAGCAGCTCGGCGAGCGCCTCGGATGGTCCCGGTCCACCGTCGGAGACCTCGAATCAGGCCGCCGGAAGGTCACCGCCGACGACATCCCGCCCCTGTGTGAGGCGTTCGGCATCGACCTCGCCGAACTAGCACGAGGCGCGGAAGCAGCTGACCTCCGGCGGATGGGGCTGTAACCCCAGACTGGGCCGGGCTGAAGGCATCTTGGTCACTCGCGGGTGAGGTGGCGGCTGTCGAGCCAGGTCTCGACGAGTAGTTGGTGGTTGTTGTGGACGACGGCGAAGGCGACCCGGCCGCGCCAGCCGCCGACGGTGCGTTGCCACTCCAGGAGCAGGCCGGGCCACTTGCCGGGCCGCCCGTCACGGGCTGGCATGCGCTCTACCACCAGGGCACGGTCAGCACCGACGAATGAGGCGTCTCAGGCTCGGTCACCGCACCGCCTTCCCACGCAGGAGGTTCTGGGTGGGAGGCAGCGTGGGTGGCTGCCAGGTGAGTCGATCCGGTGACGTGAGGTTCAGCCGCGCGCGTCGGCCGGGTTGGGGGTGGCGCCGAGCCAGAGGGTGTCCCGGGCCCGGACGATGGCGACGTAGAGGCGGCGGCGTTCCAGGTCGGCTCGTTCGGCGTAGGCGTCGTCGGATTCGTGGCGGTGTCGGGGTGCGGGGGTGTGGTCGGGGATGAGGACGTGGGCGAAGTCCAGGCCCTTGCCGCGCTCGAAGGTGCCGATCTTGACCGCGTCGACGGTGCGTCCGTCGTAGTCGGTGAGCAGGATGGCGGGTATCCCCGCAGTGGTCAGGACGCGGTGCCAGCGGCGGGCCTCGTCGTTGGTGGCCACCAGGACGGCGGTGTCGCCATGCCGGGCGTTCTGGGTGGCGGTGAGGTCCTCCAGGTGCGCCAGCAGGGCCTGCTGCTGGGAGTTGTCGTCGTCGGCGACGGCGTGGACGACGAGACCGCCGGAGCGGATGGCCCGCAGGTCACCGCGGGCGGTGGCGGGGTGCTCGTCGAGATCGTCGAAGCTGTCGTCGCCGATGAAGGCCAACGCGTGCCGCAGGATGTCGGCGCGGTTGCGGTAGTTGCGGTCCAGGACGACGCCGCGTCCGGTGACGGAGATGCCGGCTTCGACGAGGGTGAAGCCGCCGGGGTAGATGGCCTGCTGGCCGTCGCCGACCAGGAGCAGCCCGTCGGGTCGGTCGCCGACCAGGGCGTGCAGCAGGCGCAGGCCGGTGCAGGTGACGTCCTGGACCTCGTCCACGATCACGGCGTCCCACGGGGTGGTCCCGGCGGTGCCGTTGCGGACCGCCCGCAGGGCCAGCGCGAGCACGTCGTCCCAGTCGATCAAGCCGCGTTCGGTGCGGCGACGCTCGTACTCCTCGAACAGCCGCCAGACGGCCTGCCGGTGCGTGGGTTGCAGCGGGGTGCGCCGACCCACCCGGGTCAGGTCGGCGTAGTCCTGCCATGCGGTGATGCCCCGGCCCTTGATCACATGAGAAACCTCCTCGCGCCAGTAGGGCACGGACTGGCCCACCGATTCCAGGACGCCGTCGTGGTGGGTGGCGGCCCAGGCCCGGTTCCAGCAGTCGTCCAGGCCTGCTTGGTCGACGGTGACGGTGCGGCCGGCGGCGCGCAGAAGGCGCACGGCCACCTGATGGACGGACTGGAAGTCGACCCGGCCGGCCAGATCGGGCGCCAGCCGGGTGAACAGGCCGGAGAACACCGGGCCGAGAGTCTTCACGTAGGAGGCGAACAGCACCCGATGCCCGCGCTGGGCCAGGTGCCGGGCCCGGTGCAGGGCCACCACCGTCTTGCCGGTGCCGGCAGCCCCGCGGATCCGGGCCGGGCCGTTCCAGGTCCGGGAGATCAGCTTGGCCTGGGAGGGGTGCAGCCAGGTCATCCACGCCTCGATCGGCTCCACGGATGCCGCCTCGATCAGGCCGGCCCAGACCTCCTCGACGTCCAGCAGCGCGGCAACCCTCGGCACGTTCGGACCGGGCGTGGGCGGCCGTCCCGGCGTCGGCGTGGTCGAAGCTCGGGACGGCCGCTCCGGCCGGGTGCGGGCCGCGGGCGGGCAGGCCGACTCGAGCGCGGTCACCACCTGCTCGACCTGGGCGGCGGTCAGCCGGGTGCCGCGACGCAGCAGGTCCAGGCTGAGATCGAGCTCGCCGAGAACGTGGACCTCACCGAGTTGGGCGCGCTTGTTCCGTTGCCGGGCAAGCACCAGCAGCGGGATCACCTCCGCCGGTGCCAGCCCGTGCTCGACCAGAACGGTCCGGACGGCGGCGGCCTGGGCGAGCAGGTTGCCGATCGCGTCGTCGGCCGGCTCCTGCCCCCGCCAGAGCCGCCCGCCAGCGACCCGGACATCCCGCCAGTTCTTCACGTCCACGACGAAGGCCCCGCCTGGCCCGGCCAGCAGAACGTCGATGTTCGCCGCCCTCGTGCCCGGCCAGCGCCGGTCAGGCAGCACCGTCCAGCCGGTGTCGACCATGTCGACCAGCACCCGGACCACGCGCTGCTCGCCCTCGGCCCCGGCAAGGAAGCGGCCCTGGCGCTGCCGCAGCTCGCCCAGCACCTGGGTCAGGCTGGACAACTGCCGCTGAACGCCCTCGATGTCCAGCCCCAGCTGCACCGCCTCGCCCAGCGCCGACCGCCCACCTGGGTCCGGCTCGACCGCGGGCGGCTCACCGGGCATATCGGACGAGCCCACCCTCACATCATGACCTCGGCGCGTCCCAGGCGAACCTGTAACCACCGATCAACGAAGCTCAGTCCGACGCGCACGAAGCCAGGCGGACAGCCGGCGGAGGACCATTCGCTGCCGCGGGGCCCGGTCACCCGTCACGCCCAGTCCGCGACGTGGTCGGCGGCACAGCGGAGGCGACCCCCGCAGCGCCACCTATCTCGGCCGGGCACCCCTCATCGACAGGGTGGTCGGCCATGTGCTCATCGCGGCACGTCCGGTAGTTCGTGACGGTCCTCGTGCGATCCGTCGGAGCTGGGGTCGGCCGGATTCTCGGGTGTGGCGAATCGAGATCATCGCCTTCCGGTGAACTCGGTTCCTGTCGGCGGTCACTGCAAGAGTGCAGGCCATGGCAACCAATCTCCTGCTCCCGCCGACTTCCGTTCCCGCCGGCGGCGCTGTCCTCAATCCCTTCGTGATCGTGGACGATGCGGCCGGCCTGGTGCGCTTCGTGTCCGACGTCTTCGGCGTCGCGGAGAACGCCGAAGCCAGAACTCCCATGCCGGACGGCAAGCTGATCCATGCCCAGCTGCGGCTGGGTTCTGTCGATCTCATGCTCGCCGATCGGCTCGATGGCTGGCCACCACGACCGGGGCTGCTGCAGGTCTGGGTCCAGGACGTCGCCACCGTTCTGGACCGGGCCGTCGAGCATGGTGGTACCACGATCACGCAGCCCACCCCGTTCTACGCAGAGACCACCCTGGGCAGAATGCTCGATCCGTGGCAGAACATCTGGTGGCTGTTCGCGCCCGCCCCTGGCCAGGCTGATCCAGCACCAGCATGGTCCGGTGGGCCCGGCACCGTGTTCGCCACCCTCGACCGGGCGCTGAGGTCCCTGGCTACCGGGCCCTGACGGCCTCCACCGGCCACGATCACGTGGAAGAGACGACCGCATCTTGTCGCTCACGGTGACGACGGGTAGATCGAACCGGATCGGCAAGCTGCGACAGAGTCGATCAGCGGTTCACAACACCCGAGACCCGAGGGTGACGGCCGCTACGCGGCATGCCCGGTAACGGTCGACCGAGCTCAATGCGGAATGGGCGGACGGCGGCACGCTCAGCGGCTGCGAACGGATGCGCGCTCTCGACATCAGCTCCTGACGAGGCATCAGCAGGACGGCGTCCCGTCAGGGAAGGGGGTGCCCTGGTGGAAGACCTGCCGCCAACCGCCTCCGCGTTCACACCAGATCGAGGTCCGGCGGGCACGTCGCCCGGCCCGCTCGGACTCCCAGAAGACCTGAACGACTCCCGGAGCCAGTTCCCGGGCCGTGAGCCCGGTCAGATTGATGATCTCGCTGTTGGTGCTCTCCTGGCGCAGCATCGCCAGCACGCTGTCGAGGTCCCAAAGGCGAGCGGACGCCCCGATCTCCACGAAGTCGGGGGCAAGAAGCTCCCTGAGCCTGGCCTCGTCTGCGCGGCACGCGGGCGTCTGTAGCTCGCGCTCCAGTTCGAGGATGTGCTCCAGGGTCTGACGGAACGGGAGCTGCGTCACGGCACGGATGGTGCCGTCCGCGCAGCGAGACCGCAAGCGGCTCCACGGCCAGCGGCAATTGAGGATGTTGGGGGCAAGCGCCAGCCATGAGCGGCGACCCCTACCTTCGGCCAGAGTGTTTCAGATGCAGTGGCGGCGGACCGACCTGGACTTCCCCGTCCTCATGCTGCGGACGAGCGCCTGGCCGCCGTCTCTCGCCTCGGTACGGGGTGGCCCGGTGGAGGGTTTGTCCATCGTCAGCTTCAGCTACGGCGACGGCGATGAGCGGCTCCATCTGCGGACCGTTGCTCGTCGTGGCCGCAGGGTGGGCCCGGACGGGCTGGAGCCGGTCGGGGACTTGCTCGTTGATCAGGTCGGGGAAGCCGTGAGCGATCTGCTGTTCAGTCGCATCCGCCCGGGCGACCAGCCGTCTTCGGCCACTCGCCAACGCGTGGACGAAGCCGTCCAGGGCGGCCAGCAGTTGGCCGCGCAGTTCCCCGGGCCGCCGTGGCAGGTGCGGTCGGTACCCGTCGACGACCTCGATTTCGCGATGTGGTTCACCACGCTCTCGCCGGGATTCGCCGCCGCCCTCGACTACGGGCCGGTCGTCCTCACGGCCTGGGGCCACGATGCGGGCCGTTGGGATTGGCACCTGACCGCCGTCCCACCCAGCACGGTCTGGCCGTTGATCAGCGAAGCCCTCCCCGACTGATCCGGCAAGGCGGAGGTCAACCTCTCACGATCCGGTCAGCGGCAGATGTGCGCGTTCCGGGACAGGCTCGTTCTGGAGTCCGTCCTCGATCCTCCCGGTTGCCGTGGGGAGTTCGGATGGGGCACGCTCCCCGCGTGAGCCACGTGGCCCGCGACCCGTCGGCGACTCTGGTCGTCGTCTCCGGGCTTCCGGCTGTCGGCAAGACGACGATCGCCAGCCGGCTTGCACGACAGATCCGTGCCGCGCACGTGCGCATCGACACCATCGAACAGGCCGTCCTCGAGGCGACCCCCCTGGTCCAGCCGCTCGGCCCCGTCGGCTACCTCATCGGCTACGCCGTGGCGACCGACCAGCTGCGCAACCACGTGTCCGTGGTGGCCGACTCGGTGAACCCGCTCGAGGTGACCAGGCGGGCCTGGCGTGAGGTCGGTGCCCGTCACGCGATCCGGACTGTCGAGGTGGAGGTCATCTGTTCCGATCCGCACGAGCACCGGCGCCGGGCCGAGACCCGAACCTCGTCCATCCCCAGCCTCGTCCTGCCGACCTGGCAACAGATCCTCGATCGCGAGTACGAACCCTGGGATCACCCACCGCTGATCATCGACACGGCCGACGCTGACGTCGAAGCCTGCGTCACGAGCCTTCGTCGACGCGCCAACCTGTGACCAGGCAAACGCACGTCGCGGCACGAGCGTGCGTTTGTTCGAGGTCGAAATAGGCTTCTGGTTGTGGCACCGCGAGAGAGAGCGCTGCGCCTGTTTGGCGACCGCAGCGACCGGGCTCCGCTGGCGTGGTCGTGGGTGGAGGAGCAGCTCGAGGCGGCCGGTACCTATTGGCTCGTGGCCCGGGGGCCGGGCCATCCTCACCCTCGGCCGGTCTGGGGGATCTGGTACGGCCTCCGGCTGCATCTCAGCGTCGGTAGCCCATCCCTGCAGCGCGCCATCAGCCGGGACCCGATGGTCACCGTGCACCTGGACAGCGGCACCGACGTCGTCCTCGTCGAAGGGACGACCGGTTCCGCCGCTGAGGATGAGACATCCGCTTCGGTGATCGAGGCCTACAACGCCAAGTATGACTGGGACTATCAAGTGGCCCAGTACGGAGCCCTCATCGTCGTGCAGCCTGTGCGGGTGCTGGCCTGGCGAACGGCTGGCTGGGCCGGCCGGGACAGCTTCCAAGCCACAGGCTGCTGGGGCTTCGACCATCCGCAGTGACCATCCCCGCCCATCGAGACGGCCACTGGCTCACAACCCCGGAACGAACTGGTTGCGGCACGTCCGCGGCACGACCGGTCGTTCGGATAGGTTCGCGCGGTGACCTGGGAGCGTCTTGTGGACGCGAGCAGGTGGCGCGGCGGAGGTCACCTTGCCGCGGGTACTACTCGATGAGTGACTGGGTGCCCAGGACGATCGCGAGTTCGAGCCGCTGGGCGTCGTGGGTGTCGGGTTCGGCTGTGTAGACCATGATGCGCAGGTCGTCGCCGGCGACGATGAGGGTGTCGCACTCGAGGGCGATCCGGCCGACGGCCGGGTGTTCGATGACCTTGTGCCGCGACCGCTCGGCCGGAGCCGGGTGGGGCACGGACTCCCACAGCTCGACGAACCGTGGGCTGGCGGCGCGCAGGTCGGCGACGAGTCGTCGCAGCCTGATGTCGGCCGGGTAGCGCAGTGTTGTCATGCGCAGGTCGGCGACCAGGAGCGCGACCTGCTCGGCGTGCTCCTCGGCCGTCTGCACCGTGCGAGAGCCACCGCCGACGACGTTGCGCCAGACGCCGTTGCGGTCGTTGCCGGTCTGGGCCGACGTCTGGCCCATCAGGGCGTCGTACGGCGTGTTCGCGACGATCAGGTTCCAGGCGGCGTCGTAGACGACCACGGGCACACCGGCGAGGCGGTCGAGGAGGCGTTGCACGCTGGCAGTGATCCGGGTGGGGACCAGGCCCGGGCCTGGCGCGGAAAGGCCGGCAAGCCGGAAGAGCAGGTCGCGTTCGGCGTCGGACAGCCGCAGGCTCCGCGCGAGCGCTTCGACGACCTGCGCCGACGGCGACGTCGCGCGTCCCTGCTCGAGTCGGGTCAGGTAGTCGACCGAGATACCGGCGAGTCCGGCGAGTTCCTCGCGCCGCAGCCCGACCGCGCGACGGCGACCACTGGTCGGCAGGCCGACCAGCTCGGGGGCGACGCGCTCTCGCCAGCGGCGTACCGCCAGGGCGAACGGAGAGTCCTGCACCGTCCAAGTCTGGGGCCTGCTACGAGGCCTTGTCCTGGCCCTGGCAGTCCTACGAACCGCAGACGACTGCCTATCCGTGCGGGCCTGGCTGACCATCGGCGCATGACCACAACACTGATCACCGGGGCGAACAAGGGTCTCGGCAAGGAAACCGCTCGGCTTCTCGTCCAGGCGGGCCACACCGTGTGGATCGGCGCCCGCGACGAGTCCCTCGGCCGCACCGTCGCCGCCGAGCTCGGCGCCCGGTTCGTGCGACTCGACGTCACCGACGACGCCTCAGTGGCCTCGGCCCTGAAGACGATCGCGGACTCCGGTACCGGTCTGGACGTCGTGGTCAACAACGCCGGCATCGCCAAGCGCGCCAGCGGCGCGAGCATGAACGAGGCGCTGGACGGACCCAGCGTCCTAGAGGTCTTCGACACCAACGCTGTCGGCATCGTGCGGGTGAGCCAGGCCGCGCTCCCGCTCCTGCAGGAGTCCCAGAACCCGGTCATCGTGAACGTCTCCAGCGCGCTCGGCTCGTTCTGGGCGACCCACGAACCGTCCCGTCCGGCCTCGCAGTTCGTCTCGATCGTCTACGGGTCGAGCAAGGCGGCGGTCTCCATGCTCACCGTTCAATACGCCCACGCTCACCCGGGAATCAAGGTCAACGCGGTCGAACCCGGCATCACCGCCACCGAACTCGGCGGCGGCGACCCAGGCAGTCACCCAGGCCGGCCAGCGGCGCACAGCGCGCGGATCGTGGCCACGCTCGCCAGCATCGGCCCCGACGGCCCGACCGGTACCTTCCAGGAAGACACCGGCGAACTCGGCTGGTAACCCGCGCCCCAGACCTCGACCCAGCTCCGCGACACCCACGGCCTCGCCCGACACCGGCCCCGCCCCCACAGGCACAGACCCGCCCCGCCTGTCAGCTTCCCGGGCGGCGATGCTCCGTCCAGGCAGTGCCATCCCAGTAGCGAAGATTCCCGGCGGACTCCGCATCGGGATACCAGCCTGGCGGTACCTGGCCCGGCCGCTGCGGGAAGGTGGCCGGCCCCTTCGAACGAGCAAGGACTAATACCAGCCCGACAACAACCGCAACCACGACGAGCATGAACAAGAGCACCAAGACGTGCCACGGCTCCAGCGCTCTCAAGGCGCCCACCTCCCCGGACCATCGAACAGGCTACCCCGGCAGATCTTCAGCCGGTCATCGACGGGCGCTTCGCAGCGCGCCTGCGAGCGTGCGAGCCGGAAGGGTAAGCACTCGGCGGCATGTCTAGTGGGCTGAGGGCGTCGATTGGCAGTGGCCCTTGAACCCGAGACGGGCGGCGGGGTCTCCCGGCTGCGGTGACTCCCGATCCTCGTGGCCGGCGGCGGGGCGGGGAGGCTGACGGGGTGGGACGTGGCCCGGCAGGATGAACGTCGTGACAGGCCACGACCAAGCCGGACACCCCGCCGGGATCCTGACCAGCGACTTCGCTGCCGCAGCTCCCACGCTGCCCGAGCGGACCGGGCGAGTGATCGCCCTCAATGGCCCGTCCAGTTCGGGCAAGACCAGCATCGCCCTGGCTTTGCGTGCCCTGGTTCAGGGCTCCTGGTATGTCATGAGCTTGGACGCATTCCACGCCAGGCGTGACGACAGCCGAGTGTCCGCCACCGAGGAAGGCGCCGTTCTCGCCTCGGCATGCCTGGGGTTCCACCGCGCTGTCGCGGCGATGGTGCTGGCCCGCCGCGACATGTTCCTCTACGCCATGACCCGAGGCTGAATCGATTACACCTCTGCAGCCATCTCAACGTCATCATCGCGGCAGATCCGGTCGTCGATGGCGGCGTGGAGCTACCCGAGGGAGGAGGCTGCGGGTGGTGCGACCCGGGCCAACCGGCGTGCGGCCTGATCGGCGGGGAGGACCTCGTCCACGGTGACGGTGGGCGTCATGAGGGGGTAGGCGCGGCCGGCGTTCCAGGACCGCGCGTAAGACGGCGGGTCGAGGATCAGTACCCGCACGCCGTCGAACAGGGGGATGTCCGCGGGCCGGCCCTCGTTCCAGACCCACTTACCGAAGGCGTCCACCAGGTTGAACTGGCCGCGGATCCCCCCAGGGGGGTCGGGCGGCCCATCCGTTGCTGCCAGGATCCACGAACGTTGCGGGCGTTCGGCTTCGACCCACCCCTTGCGGGGGTTACCGATGAGGGCGGCCGCTAGCAGCGTGTGCAGCTGGAAGTTGTCCCCGACCCCACTGATCGTCAGGCGGTAGCCGCGGCCGGACGGGCGATGCAGGACAACCAGGGGTTCATCGTCCAGGGTCAGTAGCAGTCCCAGCAACCAAGACGCGTTGTCGGCGTCAAGAGCGGCGGTCGCGGCCGGCCGCCCAGGATGCAGCGGTTCAAGGGGAATGATCCATTGTCGAACCCGAGCGTGCCGTCGGTGAGGCAGCGGTGGATCGCGTCCCACGCCTTGTCGGTCTCGGCGACGAACTCGTCCTCCCACCGTTCTTCGATGACCTCACTGACGTACTCGGTCACGGCGTCGTCGTCGCCCCCACCGATGAGGGCATCGCGGTCCTCGGCGGCGATAGCGAACAGCACGCCTCGTGCGGGCACGAATCCTCCTTCGATCATGAAGCGGTGAGGTCATCCAGCCAGACACCGACGGCCGGGGTCAAGACGGCGACGTAGCCGGGTCGCCGGCCTTCCTGGCCGCGGTCTGGCCGTTCCGGACAGCCAGACCCGGGACTGAGCGCAGGGCGGGGTTCGACGGGGTCCCGGTCAAGCTGCGGAGGATGGCAATCGACTCCTCAAGGGCGCAGCCGCTCGGCCAGCAGTGCCAGCACCCGGTCGAGGGCGGCCCGGGTCGGATGCCCTGGCTCATCGACGAGGGAGACCGTGAGCACCGAGTGCGCCGACGGCGAGATGCCCGCCGCATTGCCCGGCGACGAATCGATCTCGATCCCCTCGAAGGAGGTCCCGAACCTCGCCCGCAGGGTCTCGAAGCGTTCCGGCGGGCAACCGCGGTCGTTCGTGAACCGCAGCCCGAGCACGCGCAGGTGGTCGTTGGCGCGGGCGGTGATCGCGGCGAGGTCGTCGGCATCCAGCCCCAGGGCCGCCCTACGACGCCGCCCGATCGGCGCAGGCAGGACCGGTTGGCTCACCACCGACGCGACGACCGACGGCTCGAGCGCCGTCGCCAGCGCGAAACCCCCGGTGAAACACATCCCGACCACGCCGACCCCGGTCCCACCGCACGCACCGAACGCCGACGCGGCGAGTGCCCGCAGCCACCCGACGACGGGACTCGTCCGGTCGGCCAGCTTCGTGAACTCACGCGCCACGCAGACCCGCAGGATCGACCGCACGATCTCGCGCCCCGTCGCCGGGGCTGCCGGCCGCCCGAACAGCGACGGCAGATACACGGTGTACCCCGCGTCGATGAGCCGACGGGCGAAACCGACGACGCCGGGATCCAGGCCGGGGATCTCGTGGATCACCAGAACCGCCGGCCCCGAACCACCCCGGAACACCTCGTACGTGCGCCGGTCGTGGGTGAAGTCGAAGGCCTCGAACTCCGGGCCGATCTGCGCGTCGCGGCTCACGCCGGCCACCCCGTCCATGATCGATCCAGGATGGTTGCTGCAGCACTCCCACCGCAATGGCCGTGGACACGTGAAGTACCCGAGCGCACCGGCCCGATACCTAACCTCCCAAGCGGAACGCCGCCATCCCACGTATCTCGGAGAGGGTGTCTCGTATGCCTTGTCCGGTGAAGATCCCCTATCGACGGCGGCAGCCGTCCGCTTCTTGGCTACGAGAGCGCACGGACAACGGCAATTGAGGGACGTTCTCCCCTGCCGCGTCAGTGTCCAGCAGTTCGTCAGCGGAGAGTGATGACGTTGGCGGTTATCAGGGCTGCGGCGTCAGATTCCAGGTAGGCGATTCGCCCCGTGCGATCTCAGCTGTCTGCGGGGAGCATCGCGTGCTCCACCCATCCCTCCGCGTGAGGGACGAACCGCCCGTTTCGTTGTCTGCGTCCGACGGCGAGACTGGTCACCCGAGGCGACGAGGGAGGGTCGGGTCATGGTGAGAGTGCTATTCGGGGCCTTCATGATCGCTCACGGTGTCGTGACCGGGTTGATCTGGGTGATGCCGAAGACCGGTGATGCTCCGTTCGATGCTTCGCACTCGTGGTTGCTCGGCGATTCCCGCGGTGTCGCCGTCGTGGGCGGGTTGGTGGTGGGGGTCGGCTTCGTCATCACAGGGGCGGGCTTCCTCGGCGGCCAGCAGTGGTGGCCGGTGGCGGGACTGGTCGCCGGAGCCCTGGGGGTTGTCTTCATGGCGATCTTCTTCAACATGTGGCTCCTGGCCGGGATCGCGATCAGTGCCGTCATTGCCGGTGCCGGGGTTCGCGGTCTCCAGGTCGGGTGATTCCTCCCCGGCGAGGAGATTCTCAGTGATGACACCGTTCCAGCGGGACCTGCAGCGAGCACGCGACCGGCTCCGGCAGAGTGACCCTCGTACCTTCGAGACGGCGGAATCGGTCCGCATCGAGTACGCACAGCGAGGCGACGGCCCAGCGGTCCTTATCTCGCATCCCCTCTACGGCGGCTTCGACATCGGGCTGGGTCTGGCTCGGACCTACATCGGGGACGGCTACCGCGTCATCGCCCCGTCCCGCTTCGGCTACCTCGGGTCAACCTTGCCGGACGGGGCCACACCGGCGACCCAAGCGGATGCGTACGCGTCACTGCTGGACCACCTCGGGGTTGCCCAGGTCGTAGCCTTCGGGTACTCCGCTGGTGGCCCGTCGGCCATCGAATTCGCGCTGCGCCACCCGGATCGCGCCACCGCCCTGGTCCTGATGGCATCCGCGTTGCCGGGCAAGACCGGCGCGCCACCCCAGTGGGTAGCGAGAACCCTGCTCGGGTCGGATGCCTTCTTCTGGCTTCTGCGACGGCTCATGCCCACCCAACTGGGACGTCTCATGGGTGTCCCCGCAGCACTGCAGTTGACGCCAGAGCAGCGCATCGCGGTGCGAGAGGCCGAGGACAGCCTGTTCCCGATCGCCCCGCGAAAAGCAGGCATGCTGTTCGACTCCTACGTATCGAACCCCGCCGTTCAGGGCATGCCCCTGGAACAGGTAGCGGTGCCGACGACCATCATCCACGCCAAGGACGACCCGATGGCCGCCTTCGACAATGCACCCCAGGCCGCAGCCCGCATCCCCAGGTGCCGCCTGGTCACCATCCCGACCGGCGGACACCTGCTCCTCGGCAGCGAGCGGATCGTCCGCGACGAGATCCGAGGTGCTGCCAGCTCATCCGAACCATGAGCGACGACCCCACTGAACCTTGAGTGGCGCCACTTCCGACGGACGACGAACGGGTCAGTCATCGGCTACAGATCCGGTACTCGCCGCGGGCAGCTGGCGTGCTGGGGTGTGAGAGGGGAGCCCACGCAGGGTGCGCACGGCGGACGCGTATGGCGCAGAACGGACCCTGATGCGACTGCGGGTTAGGCGACTGATCTTCCCGCCCTGCGATTCGCGAAGGGGAGGGCTCCGCAGTCGGCCGCGAACTGAGCGAGGAGACGGGACTCGACGTCCTCAGCGTCAGCGAGCGGGGTCTCAAGCCATGCGAGACCGCCGCCTGCATGCTGGTCGGCGAGCACGCCTTCGCCATGCTGCTCGGCCGAGAGAAGTTCGCGGACTTCGCGAAGCTGCCGGTCGGCGATCCCACCACGCACACGCTGGCCCTGCACTGCTTCAGCGTGTCATCCCGCGACGAGGTCGATGCGGTCAGCGCTGCTGCGCTCGCGGCGGGTGGCTGCGAGGCTGATGGCGCCGAGGACTTCGGCTTCATATACTCCCGCAGCTTCTTCGACCTCGACGGCCACGGCTGGCAGGTCATGTGGATGGACCCGGCGGCCGCGGAGCAGGGCCCCGATACGTTCGCGGCCTCCACGCAGAACGCCGACGCCACGGCTTGACCAACCACGGTCGTCCGCGCCGACCGGCTGGGCCCTGGATCCAGCCGCCCAACGGCCCTGGCAAGGGCACCCGGCGCCCCCCCAACTTGAGCATGCCCTCCGCGGCACGGGCGGATGTCCTTCTGGACGGCGGTGCCGTCGGACCGCGTGGGTCGGGTGGGATGTGCGGGCGCGTCAGTCTGCGAGGCTGCGGCGCATGATCAGCCGTGGCATCTTGGAGGCCCGCGCGTCGGTTGTCCCGATGACCTCGAAGCCGGCTCTGTCGAACATCGACCGGGTGCCGACGTACGCCATCGCGGTGTCCATTCGACCTTGCGGGTCGACCGGGTAGGCCTCCACGGCCGGAGCGCTCCGCGAGGCGGCGTACTGGATCGCACCCTCGATGAGGTGGGCCGTGACGCCCTGGCGACGATGCCCGCTGCGGACAACGACACAGATGATGCTCCAGACCGGCACGTCGTCGACCGGGCGGATGAGCTGGGACCTGGCCAGGCGCGGGATGTCGGTGCGCGCGCCGATGTTGCACCAGCCCACGGGCTTGCCGTGGAGGTAGGTGACGACGCCGGGCGGGTTCTCACGCTCGCACAGCCGTCGCATCGCCTGTTCGCGGTCTCCCCCGCCGAGTTCCTCGATGTCCTTGGTCCGCAGGCGAGGGGACAGGCACCAGCAGTGAGGCCCTCGGCGGTTGGGGTTGATCACGTCGGCGAAGTCCTCGAAACGATCCGGCGTCACCGGGTAGGTCTCCCAACTCATGCCGCCCATCGAACCACCGACCGAGGACATCGCGTCTCGTTGATCC
>CAWARR010000003.1:0-332492 GCA_963784535.1 uncultured Actinomycetota bacterium
AGCCGCCCGGCCAGGCGGCGGAGTTTCGGTCGCGGTGACCTCGGCGGCGAGCAGGTGCTCCAGGGCGGCGGTCAGGGTCCAGCCCTGGGCGGTCGCTTGGTCGAGGACGGCAGGGAGGTGTTCGGCGGCGTCATACAGTTTCAGGGCGGCCAGGTGGGCGCGCAGCCGCTGGTAGACACCCGCCTCGACCGCTGTCATCGGACCGGCCGCTGTCTGGGCTGCCGTTGTGGTTTTCGTTGCTGTCATTGGGGTTTCATCGCTCCGGGTTGAGTGTCGGCGGTTCAGGTGAGGGTGTTGCGGTTCTTGGCCGCGGCCGCGTAGCGGGCCAGGTCGATCACCACCTCCTCACCGGTACTGACGGCCGGCATCCCGGCCCCGGCGGCGGCGGCGCGCAGGGTGTCGGCGGCTGCGCGGGCGGCGGGCCCTGGTGGGATCCGCTGCTTGGACCGGTGCGGGGCGGCGGGGGTGGACGCGGCCAGCGCGGCACGTTCCAGGGCGATCACGTGGCCGTGGTCGCGGACCATCACCCCGGCCCCGTCCGGGGCCAACTCGTGGCGGGCGATGATGGTCGGGACGGCGGTCCGGCCGGTGATCGGGGCGGGGACGGTGGCGATGTCGGCGAACCCCGACCCCAACCGGACGCTGACCGTGACAGTGGCCAGGGCCAGCTCGGGTGGGACGGAGTAGAAGTTCCCGCGATAGGGGACCAGCGCCTGCGCCGAAGCCTTCCGCTCGACCGTGACGGTGGCCGGGAACGGGGTCGCCGGGGCCGGGCGCAGCGGCTCGTTCGCGGCAACGGTGGCGACGGTCGCCTTCCCGTCGGCGGTGGCCCGCATCCGCACATCCCCGCGGCGAGCACACCAGGAGTCCAGCAGCGCCTGGGCCTGTTCGGGGGTGACGTCATCGGGCAGGTTGCGCCAGAACCGCTGCGCAGCAACATGGTTGGCCTTCTCCACCACGCCCTTACGGTTCCCGCGGCGGGCCGGGCACGCCGCGACCTGGACGCCGTAGTGCTTGGCGACCGCCGCGAACGAGGCCTGCACCCGCTTGGTGTCGGGGTTGATCACGGTGGCCATCCGGTCGAACCGCCACACCAACGTGACCCCGCCCAGGGCGCGGGTCACCCGGTCCAGGCCGTCGATCAGGTGCGGCTGCTCCATGCTCGGGGCGAGCACGCCCCGCCAGCGGCTGGAGTGCGACAGCGACCCGACCAGCAGGTGCGCCATCGACCCCCACCCCCAGCTCGCCGGTGGGTCGGGCAGGTCCACCCAGTCCCACTGGGTCTCCTCCCCGGCCGGGTGAGGGATCACCGCGACCGGGCGGCCCTTGGCGGGGTGGCACGGCTCGCACGCCGGGCGCAGGCCCCGCCGGCGCAGCTGGCGGGTCAGGGTCGGATACGAGCGGTCGAACCCCAGGACCAGGAGCTCGTCGAACAGGGTCGAGGCCCACAGGTGCGGGTCCTCGACCAGGCGGGCGGCGCAGTAGACGGCGAACGGGGCGAACCAGTCCTCGGTCGAGGTGATCCGGACCCCGGGCTGGCGGGTCCCGTCCAGGTAGGCGCGGATCGTCTTGCGGTCCCGCTGCAGGTGGCGGGCGATCGCCGAGATCGTCCACCCCCGCTTCCGCAGGGCATGCGCGTCGATGTCTTCCTCCCATGTGAGCATGAGCGGAGGGGCTCCTTCGAGCTGGCGAGCGGTCAGAGGCCGCCAGCCTCGAGGGAGCCCCGCCCGTCTCGGCGGTGCCACACGGGTGGGGAATTTCAGTGAGCAGGTCTGGGGAGATTCAGTCGAGCGTCATCACCAGCCCCGTGTGAGAGACCCGCCCCCGGGTGACGGCCCCCGGGCGCCCGGCGCCGGACATGCCCCGGTCGAGGGCCGGGGCATTGTCCCGCAGGCGGCGACGGAAGTCACTGTCACACGGCATGACAGCGGCTCACACGGACTCACGCGACAGCACGGACCGTAGTCAACGAACACAAAGAGTCAAAGTTCATAACGATTTGGGGGTCGCTCGTCATTTCGGGCCCCTTCCGCATGCATTTGCAGGGCGGATACGTGACCGCCCCGGCTGACATGAGCCGAACAGCGCATGGATCGCCACCCCACCCGGCCGCTACGCCCGGCCCGGCACCACCGGACGGGCCTGACCGCAACCGAACGCGACGCCATCCGGGCGGCCGTGGCCGCCCTGCCCCCACTGACCGACGAGCAGATCGACGCCCTGTGCGAAGTCATCAACAACCAGCGGGCCCGGCACCGCCGGACCCGCCCCGCCCCGCCGCCGGACCCACCCGACGGCTGACCCCGGTGCCGCCCCACGCCGCCACGCGCGTGGGGCGGCACCGCCGCGTCACCGGCACCCTCGGGCGCGCGGGCCGTACGTCCCGACCCCGGAGCTGCGGGGGGGGGGGGGCACGGTCGGGCGAGGGTGGGTTTGGTGGTGCGGGTCCGGGTCGGTGTCGTGGCGCGGCTAGAGACGCACCCCCACCCAGGCGCGTCCGCCCAGGTCAAGGCCCCGGTAGCCGGTGCAGTGGCGGACCCGAAAGCCCTGCCGGGGGCTATCGGGTGTGGGGGCCGGGCACGCCCGCGACAATCAGCCCACAGGCCCACCCAGGCGGGCCTCCTCACCCCGAGCGGGCGGGACCCCCCTCGGGCCGGACCCGGCGGCCGGGCGCCGGCGTACCGGGGGCCCGGCCACGCCGCGTCGCCGCCCGCAGTCGCGCCGTCTGGGCGGGCCCGCCGGGCTGATCAGCGCGGAGCAAGGCGCAAGCTACCTGGTAGGCGGTCACCCCGCGCGCGACATCCGACTCCGCGTCAACGGCCACCGGCGCGGCGCGGTCTGCGGCCAGGATCGCCAGGTCCGCAACACCCAACTTGGTCGCGAGCTTGGCCGCCACGACATACGCCGAGACGTAGCTCAGGAGCGACTCCCGGCGCTCGGCAGCCTCGCGGGGACGGGACATCCCCTCAACCTGGGTCAGAAGCCCGGGGAAGGATCGCGACAACATCGTCATAGCGCGTGGCCTGGTAGGTCCGGGGAGCCTCCGCAACCTGCGTGCGCAGCTGCGCCAGCGACGGCGACTCCGGCGGCTCCGGCGGCTCCAACCCCAGGAGATGGTCGTAGCGCGTGAAGACCGACGGAGTTCCATCAAGCCGCCCGCGATCACGCCGCCATTGGGGGCGTACTGCCACGACCGACCCGTCAGGGCCTCAACCTCGAACCTGAGCACTCAGGACATATCCAGCAGGACCGAGAGCTTGTCCACGGAGCGCACCCCACGCTCGACCTGCCCACCAACGCCGCCTGGCTCAACCCCCACGACGCCGGTAAGCAGCAATCCGCTGACCCATCGAACCGGCAGACATGACCAAAGCATGACATACCAACCGCGATCAAGAAGTGATCCAGTCCGCGCCGACAGCGCGCCTGCAGAGGCTTGCCGCACGAGGGCAACCCCGTCAAGACCTGGCTGCTTGAACCGATACCCAAGTATGGGTGAGCACGAGGACGGCACCAACGCCCGCGTCCTTTGCGAAGGCGTGAAGGCCGGATCCGCAGACTCCTTTGGTCACTTATTCGACCTACATGCACCAGGAATCTACCGATTTCTGAGACAACGGATCCAGGATGAGGACCTGGCAGAGGACCTCCTCTCCGTCGTGTTCCTGGAGGCGTGGCGATGCCGAAACAAGGCAGTGGTCGTTGACGACAGGCTCGCAGCTTGGCTCTACGCCATCGCCAACAACGTGCTACGTAACGCGAATCGTTCTCGCCGACGACACGCCGCCGCACTCAGAAGATATGCGGCATTTCAATCAGGCATGGATCAGACGGATCATGCTGACGCCGTCGTTAGTTCCCTCGCGGCACATGAAGAAGCTGACCAGGTAAGGGCCGCCCTAGAGCGCCTGCCAGCCCAGGAGCGAAGGGTGATTGACCATGTGGTGATGCAAGGGCGAACGATCAGCCAGACATCGACCGATCTGGGAATAGCCCCCGGAACAGTCAAGGCAACGCTTTCGCACGCTCGAGCCCATCTGCGCGCGAGTCTCAAGAAGGGGATCACGCGACGCCTGGCGCTACTACAAACGGGTGACTCTCCTAATCCTCGGCTCCACATCGGACATGTTCAGGGTGAGCGGCCGTCGGCCGCGCCAAGCAGGGAGATGGACCCGCCATGCCTCTAGAAGACACCCAAAGGCAGCTCTCGCCTGCTCGGCTCGCCCTCCGTCGGGAGCACTTTATGTCCGAAATTGCAGGTACGAAGAACAAGGCAACAAACCCCGAGATTGCCTACGTTCCGCGCAGATCAAGTCGTTGGCGACTAGTTGCTGCTGGCGCCGCAGTAGCAGGACTCTCGGGAGGTGTCGTCTATACCTCCTCTTTCATGGGAGGCCCCAGTGGCCATGGCCCGGAGGCTCTGGCGGTCGAGCGACTGGAAGGCTCGAAGGTAGCCATTCAGGTGGTCAACACAGAGGCGTCCGCTGTCGATATGACCCGCGAACTACATCGTGCGGGTCTGCACATCACCGTCGCTACTGAGGCGGCCGCTCCCCAACTCGTGGGACGATGGACTGCCATGGTGGGGTATACCGATGGAACGGAGCAGCAGGCCCGCGCCGAACAAGAACTCTTGACACAGATCGGCAGCGGAGGGATCCAGACTCTTGAGATCACCATGCCTGGCCCTCCACGGGAAGTTCGGCTCTATATCGGCCGAGCCACAAAACGCGGAGAGACGCCCATGGCAACCGGAGGAATGGTGAATGCGGCTTCCCCCGGAGGGTTGCTGTACTGCTATCGGCTTTCTGGCGACTCTCCCGCGCATGCAGCGAGCGTGCTGCGCACCGCTGGCCACATAGTCCATTGGAGGGACGACAGGCAGGAGTCCGACGCACAGCAGCGTGAACGAATTGCCCATAGCCCGACACCACCTGCCGGGCTTGTCACACGCGCCGTGACCCAGACCGATGCCATCGAAGGCGCTACCAACCAGGATATCTACCTCTTCGTCGCACCACCCGCAGACCCGGCGTTTCTCAGCCACCTCTGGGACGGTTACGGGCTAACCGCGCGGTCCACCGGCAATCGCGACTACGGTTCCTGCAAGAACTGAAGGGATCGCGGATAGCAGGCACGGAAGGCGCCGGGCACCCCAACTCCGAGAGGGGTGCCCGGCGGTAGAACCAGCACGAACGCTAGGGCTGAGCGACGATCTTTACAGATGATGTCTGATTGTTGAGCGCCGGCTCGTACTGGAAGGTCACATATTTCAGACTTGCTCCGGAAGCAAGGACCCAAGAACTCCCGCTATAGCCCGTGTTGACATACCCAGTCATCGTCATATGGATGGTGGGCCTGCCGGCCGGGCTGTTCCACGAGACCCGGACGCCAGTCTCGTTGTGGGTGCTTGGACCCGATGGCGAGGCCCACCGCGACGAGGTGCTCTTCGTCGACGCATCCGCCGAGGGTAGACGGGGCGGCCGCCGTCACCGGTCGCGTCGCGGAGAGCTCACCCTGCCTGCGGAAACAGTCGATCGCGTCGTGGCCGTCTACCGGTCCTGGGTCGACCGCCATCCGGAAACGAGCGGACAACCGGACCTGGGTGCGGACGGGTTCGCCGCCAAAGTGCCCATCAGCCGGATCGCGGACAGCGGCTTCGTTCTCGCCCCCCAGACCTACGTCACGTCAGCCACTCGCGGCGGGCCGTCGCAAGGCTCCCGCGACGCCGTGACCGCGGCGGCCACCCGGCTGGCGGCGGCGCAGTCCTCGGCGGCTGAAGCGGACGCCGCTCTCGCCGTGTACCTCAAGGAGCGTGCCTGATGGACACCCTGATCGGTGTGGTCCCGGACGACTGGGTATCCCTCCCGCTCAAGGGTGTGTGTGAGATCCGGGCGGGGCTGTCCGGCACGGTCGCTCGCAACGCTCAACGAGCCGCTGGGAGCACCGGGATCGCCGTGATCACAGCGAAGGGCGTCCGCGACGGAACGATCCGCGAGGACCAACTGGGTCGGGTGGACCCGTCTAGCGCCGGACATCTGCAGAGGTTCCGCGTCCAAGTGATGACGCTCGACTGAATCTCCCCAGACCTGCTCACTGAAATTCCCCACCCGTGTGGCACCGCCGAGACGGGCGGGGCTCCCTCGAGGCTGGCGGCCTCTGACCGCTCGCCAGCTCGAAGGAGCCCCTCCGCTCATGCTCACATGGGAGGAAGACATCGACGCGCATGCCCTGCGGAAGCGGGGGTGGACGATCTCGGCGATCGCCCGCCACCTGCAGCGGGACCGCAAGACGATCCGCGCCTACCTGGACGGGACCCGCCAGCCCGGGGTCCGGATCACCTCGACCGAGGACTGGTTCGCCCCGTTCGCCGTCTACTGCGCCGCCCGCCTGGTCGAGGACCCGCACCTGTGGGCCTCGACCCTGTTCGACGAGCTCCTGGTCCTGGGGTTCGACCGCTCGTATCCGACCCTGACCCGCCAGCTGCGCCGGCGGGGCCTGCGCCCGGCGTGCGAGCCGTGCCACCCCGCCAAGGGCCGCCCGGTCGCGGTGATCCCTCACCCGGCCGGGGAGGAGACCCAGTGGGACTGGGTGGACCTGCCCGACCCACCGGCGAGCTGGGGGTGGGGGTCGATGGCGCACCTGCTGGTCGGGTCGCTGTCGCACTCCAGCCGCTGGCGGGGCGTGCTCGCCCCGAGCATGGAGCAGCCGCACCTGATCGACGGCCTGGACCGGGTGACCCGCGCCCTGGGCGGGGTCACGTTGGTGTGGCGGTTCGACCGGATGGCCACCGTGATCAACCCCGACACCAAGCGGGTGCAGGCCTCGTTCGCGGCGGTCGCCAAGCACTACGGCGTCCAGGTCGCGGCGTGCCCGGCCCGCCGCGGGAACCGTAAGGGCGTGGTGGAGAAGGCCAACCATGTTGCTGCGCAGCGGTTCTGGCGCAACCTGCCCGATGACGTCACCCCCGAACAGGCCCAGGCGCTGCTGGACTCCTGGTGTGCTCGCCGCGGGGATGTGCGGATGCGGGCCACCGCCGACGGGAAGGCGACCGTCGCCACCGTTGCCGCGAACGAGCCGCTGCGCCCGGCCCCGGCGACCCCGTTCCCGGCCACCGTCACGGTCGAGCGGAAGGCTTCGGCGCAGGCGCTGGTCCCCTATCGCGGGAACTTCTACTCCGTCCCACCCGAGCTGGCCCTGGCCACTGTCACGGTCAGCGTCCGGTTGGGGTCGGGGTTCGCCGACATCGCCACCGTCCCCGCCCCGATCACCGGCCGGACCGCCGTCCCGACCATCATCGCCCGCCACGAGTTGGCCCCGGACGGGGCCGGGGTGATGGTCCGCGACCACGGCCACGTGATCGCCCTGGAACGTGCCGCGCTGGCCGCGTCCACCCCCGCCGCCCCGCACCGGTCCAAGCAGCGGATCCCACCAGGGCCCGCCGCCCGCGCAGCCGCCGACACCCTGCGCGCCGCCGCCGCCGGGGCCGGGATGCCGGCCGTCAGTACCGGTGAGGAGGTGGTGATCGACCTGGCCCGCTACGCGGCCGCGGCCAAGAACCGCAACACCCTCACCTGAACCGCCGACACTCAACCCGGAGCGATGAAACCCCAATGACAGCAACGAAAACCACAACGGCAGCCCAGACAGCGGCCGGTCCGATGACAGCGGTCGAGGCGGGTGTCTACCAGCGGCTGCGCGCCCACCTGGCCGCCCTGAAACTGTATGACGCCGCCGAACACCTCCCTGCCGTCCTCGACCAAGCGACCGCCCAGGGCTGGACCCTGACCGCCGCCCTGGAGCACCTGCTCGCCGCCGAGGTCACCGCAACCGAAGCCCGCCGCCTGGCCGGGCGGCTGCGGTTCGCGTGCCTACCCACCCCGGCCACCCTGGACGACCTGGACTACGACGCCGCACCCGGCCTGGACAAGAAGCTGATCAGCGAACTGGCCACCTGCCGCTACCTCGACACCGCCACCAACATCCTGCTGATCGGGCCGCCGGGGGTCGGCAAAACCCATGTCGCAGTGGGACTTGCGCGCAAGGCAGCCGAAGCCGGCTACCGCACCTACTTCACCACCGCCGCCGACCTGGCCGCCCGCTGCCACCGCGCCGCCATCGAAGGCCGCTGGGCCACCACCATGCGCTTCTTCGCCGGCCCCGGCCTCCTCGTGATCGACGAACTGGGCTACCTGCCGCTGCCCGCCGAAGCCGCCTCGGCCCTGTTCCAGGTTGTCTCGCAGAGGTACCTCAAGACCAGCATCTTGATCACCACAAACCGGGGCGTGGGGTCCTGGGGAGAGGTCCTCGGCGACACCACCGTCGCCGCCGCCATGCTCGACCGCCTCCTGCACCGCTCCGTCGTGCTCAACCTCGACGGCGACTCCTACCGCCTACGCGACCACCAAGCCCGCACCGACAACCTCCGACGCACCACCACCGGCAACACCCACCCACCACTACGCTGACCACGCCCCACGGGTGGGGAATTTCGATGAGCAACTCTGGCCAAGATCGTTAAGCGCCATCACAAGTGGGGGATATCGTGATCGCCCGGATTGGAGCTGACGCACGGCACGCCCTGATCAGCCCCCGACATGAAGGGCTGCTGTTGGGAACCTCCTGCCTGAGACTCCGACCTCTGCGGGGCGTGGAGCCGGAGTATCTGAGCCGCTACCTGGAACACCCGGCGGTCCAGGATTGGCTCACCCAGCGGGTCGCCCGCACGGTGGTCGCCACGACGAGCGGGTCAAGGATCGGTGAGCTCCCACTCGTCTTTCCGCCCGACGAAGTCCAGCAACGTCGGGCTGTCGATGCGCTGCGCGTCGTGGAGCGTCACATCGAGGCGCACCGGGAAGTCGTCCGAGCCGGCCTCACTCTGCGGGAGACACTGTTGACCGCGCTCATGTCCGGCGCCGAGATCCGGGATAGGCGCGGCGAGTAAACGCCTCGCCGTCGCCGGACCGCCGCCGGGCAGTACCGCTACAGCTTCCATTCGGCGAGGACGTCGCGCATCGCGGCATTGTTCCGGGTGGTCTGACATACCAGCACGGACGGGTCCCACGGCAGCGGGGTGAGCCCGAGTCCCGTCGTCCAGTGCCTGACGAGCCAGTCCTGCCCGGCCTTCCACCGCTCGCTCTGCTCGGGAGTGAGATCAGCTCGTTCCTCTCGGTCGTACTCGGGGATGGCGTCTCGCTTGCTCAGCGGCGCGGCCTCGGTGGCCACCACCATGGCGCCCGTGTCGAACACGCTCACGCACGTCGCGGCCGCCCATGCCCCAAGCCGGTGCCCACGCATGACCGGGGTGACGTTCACCGAGCGCAGAAGGAGCACGGAATTGGCCGTGTCGGCCTCTTCCAGCACCTCGGAGAGCTCAGGGCAGAACAGGCCGCCTTCGCCGTCGGCGCTCGGGCCATGAGTCAGCGGTTCGACCAGGCGGGAGAGTTCCTGGCTGTGGTCATCGGCCGACATCCACAGGTCTTCGGCACTGTTGATCGCGCGGCGACCTGCGGCCTGCGCCGTATCGCTGTAGATCGGGATGGTGATGACGTCCTGCTGGCCGATCCAGGCCTGGCCCTCGTCGTCGAGCTGGATCCCGTGCGCCTGCAGCGTCTCGCGCAGCCACCCCCCACGCTTGTGCTCCCAGGCGTCGCTCCCGCCCTCCTCGCTTGGCCTGCCGGCGAGAGCGTCGACTTTGGAGCCAGATGCGCGGGGCGTCTCTTCCAGATGCCGACGGACGGCCGCGACGAGCGCGTCGAACTCCTCGCCGGCCCACGTCACTCCGATCCGGGCGTACCAGGCGTGCAGACCGAGCTCCCATGCATCGCTCCGCCCGAACTCGCCCCTGACATCGAGGTACACGTTGCTGGGCCGCGGCAACCGCAGCATCGTCGCCGCGCAGCACGACGGAAGATCACTGACGAATCGCGCCCAGCACATCTCATCCTCGTTCACGCCACCTGACGGTAGGGCCTGCGCCCGACAACCGTGCAGCTCGGCTGCTCGAGCTCACGCTCGGCGGTGACGAACACGGCGCCGACGCCCCTGGCCGCAGGACCCAGGGGCGTCTCGCCCCGATCGCGCGGACGGCGGAGGGTGAGTCAGCGGCCAGCTCAGTACGCCCGCAACCGCTCGCGGCGTTCGGGGCCGTGACCTTGCTGCGGCGGCGCAACCGAATAGCCGATCTCCTCCAACACGCGCGCGGCAGTTGATGGGCTGTCACGCACGGCGGCGGCGAGCTGATCGGTTCGCCATCGCTGTCGGCCACAGGAGAGCGCCTCCACCGCGCCAGCTGGCGTATCGACCCCGAACTCATCGATCAACATCTGAAGGACGTCCTCCAGGCACGGCCGGAAGCGGTGGCCCCCAAGCGGGAAGTGCAACTCGGCCATCCGCGGCTGACTGCCCTGGCGATGGACAGCGGCCTTGCGACGCTTGCCGCGAGGGCTTCCCTCGCCGCTGAGCGTCATCAGGTATGTGATCGCATCCCTGTGGGCGTGCACCTGCAGGTGTGCGCACGGCTGTCCCGAGGTGGGTTCGCGCAGGTACTCATAGCGGAACAGCGGTTCCTTGTCGTCGATGGAGTGGACCTTGACCCTGGCGTCGTCCACGGCAAGGTAGGCGCCCGCGTGGTCCCAGACACACCAGAACTCGACCCGGAGTGACAGTCGGGCCACACCGTCGATAGACAAGCGAATGCCCGTCGAGGGTTGCTGCGTAACCGTCATCCGGGAACGCAGGTCCCCCTCCGCGGCCTGGGCCGTGAACGGAGCGACGCTCTCGCCGAAGGCTGACCGCACGGTTTCGGTCAGTCGTGCCGCGAAGTCGCAGGCCTGATTCAGCAGCTGATCCCGAGGGGTACCGCTGGTGTCTGCGGGCGCCGACGATCTGGGAATCTCAGACACCGAGCAAGTAGTCAATCCGGTCGAGTTCGTCGAGGATCGCTGTCTGCTCTGCGGTCAGCCGGTAGTCGGCAGCGGCACGGCGGAGAGTGGCCTCGTCCATGCCGATCTCCCGCAGCAGCGTCTCCCGCTGGTCGTGGAGTTCCGCCGGGCTGAAAATCCTCACAGTGGGTGTCATCGCGCGATCTCTCCTTCTGTCACCGAGCCGACGCTACCCCTCTACGAGGAGTCTCCCTGGTACCTCAGACAGAATCGATCCTCGGCCCCGATCTCCAGACCTTGAGCATTGCCGATGAGTGAACATCAGCGACAGCAGCCTGAGTCAGCGTTGTGCTCCGCCGCCGCGGGGCACAACGCGGGGCACCTGAGACCCTGCTGGTGGTGAACACGGCGCGGCGGCCCGGCCTGGCGCCCGCATCGCGGCGGATGTGGCTGGCGTCACGTGAAGCCGATCGGTGCTGGCTGGACCTTCGCGAATTGCCGAAAACCGGCCGAAAGATGATCTAGAGGCCGGTTCCCGTGATCCGGGAACCGGCCTCTGACCTGCACCAACGTGGTCGGGGTGGCGGGATTTGAACCCACGGCCTCTTCGTCCCGAACGAAGCGCGCTACCAAGCTGCGCCACACCCCGGCGGAGCCCCGTCAGGATAGCCGAGCCCCCGGGCGAGGACGAAACCGGTACGGCGGCGGGGTGTCACGGTGCGGTGAGCGTGAGCAGGGTGGCCTCGGGACGGCAGGCGAAACGTACCGGCGTGTACGGCGAGGTCCCGAGGCCGGCGGAGACGTGCAGCCACGCCGGCGGGCGGCCAGGGCCTGCCGGCCAGCGCGACAGGCCCCGGGCCTGGCTGCGGGGAACGTCGCAGTTGGTCACCAGGGTCCCGAACCACGGCAGGCACAGCTGCCCGCCGTGGGTGTGGCCCGCCAGCAGCAGGGACACCCCGTCACGGGCCATCGCGTCGAGCACCCTGCGGTAGGGCGCATGGGTGACGCCCAGGGTCACGGCGGCAGGGTCACCGGGGCCGGCGACGAGGTCGTACCGGTCCCTGCGCAGGTGCGGGTCGTCGACACCGCGCAGGTCGACCTTCGCCCCGCCCGCCTCGAGGCTGCCGCGCTCGTTGGTGAGGTCGAGCCAGCCGGCGGCCCGGAAGCCGGCGACGATCCGCTCGGTCGGCAGTGCGGGGCCGGTGAGTCGCTGCTTGCCCCCTGCGGGCAGCAGGTACCGGGTCGGGCTCTTCGGCTGCGGCGCGAAGTAGTCGTTGGAGCCCAGCACGAACGCGCCGGGGCGCGCCAGCAGCGGCTCGTGCGCCTCCATCACCGCGGGTACGGCGTCGGGCGAGGCGAGGTTGTCGCCGGTCGAGATCACCAGGTCGGGCTCGAGCTCCGCCAGCCTCCGCAGCCAGCCGACCTTGCGTCGCTGCCGCGGCAGCAGATGGATGTCGGACACGTGCAGGACCCGCAGTGGGGTGCTGCCGGGGGGCAGCAGCGGAACGGTGACGTGCCGGAGGGTGAACGCCCTCGCCTCCAGCAGCGAGTAGCCGAGGCCCGCCGCCGCTGCGGCGCCGATGGCGAGGGAAAGGGTGGACGCGCGCACCCGGCCATCCTCGCAGCCGGAGCCCCGACGTGTGGCGGGGCGGTGGAAGGATGGGGCCATGCCCGAGACGACCCCCCGCAAGGCGCCCGCCGACCCGGGCATCAAGGACCGCCTGCAGTCCGACCTCACCGCGTCCATGCGGGCGCGGGACGAGGTCAGGACCGCGGCGCTACGGATGGCGCTGACGGCGGTGCGGGCCGAGGAAGTGGTCGGCGCCGCAGCGCGGAGGCTGTCGGACGACGAGGTGGTCACCGTCCTGGGCCGGGAGGCGAAGAAGCGGCGGGAGGCCGCCGAGGCCTTCGACGGTGCGGGCCGCTCGCAGCAGGCCGACCGCGAGCGGGAGGAGTTGGCCGTGCTGCAGTCCTACCTTCCGGCACAGCTGTCCGACGACGAGCTCGCCGCCGTCGTCGCCGAGGAGGTCGCGGGAGTGCTCGCCACCGGCCTGTCCGGGATGGCGGCGATGGGAAGGGTGATGAAGGCCGTCCAGCCGCGGGTGGCCGGGCGGGCGGAGGGTGCGCGGGTGGCTGCCGAGGTGCGGCGCCGCCTGGGCGCCTGACCTCGGCGCCACGCCCCCGAAGGGGTTGACCCGCCGCCTCAGCCGGTCGGCAGTGGTGGCAGCCTGATCAGGCCGCCACCTCCGGTGGTGCCACCGCCACCGCCACCGCCGCCGCCGCGCCCGCCACCCCCGCCGGGGGCACCCTGGGTCCCGTCGCTGATGTTGATGGTGACCGTGCTGCCGGGGCCGGCGAGCGACCCCGCCGACGGCGAGGTCGAGGCGACGGAGCCGGCCGGTGCGGGGCCGGGCACCGTGCCGCCGACGCTGGGCGTGAACCCGGCCGCGGCCAGCCGCCCCATCGCCATCGGGGCGGGCATCCCGGTGACGTCGGGAACCTTGACGCCGGTGCTCTTCAGCATGCTCGACGGCGGGTTGGGCCAGCCCGTCCCCGGCTTGCCGCTGGAGGCGCTGGTCATCACGTCGTGCCAGATGGACGCGGCGATGTCACCGCCGTAGATGTAACGGCCCCAGTAGTGGCCGTTGATCTTCATGTAGCCCAGCGGCCGCTGCCCCGAGGTGTCCGTGTGGTGGGGGTAGGTGTTCGGGTCGGCCACCCACACCGCGGTGGAGAAGAAGGGGGTGTACCCGACGAACCAGGTGTTCGCGGACTTGTCGCTGGTTCCCGTCTTGCCGGCGGCCACGTGCCCGGGGATGCCCTTGCCGGCCGCGGTCCCGTAGGCGAGCACCGTCTTCAGCGCGTAGGACACCCCATGGGCGACGTCGGCGCTCACGGCCTGCGTGCACGCCAGCGGGGTCACCTTCTGTTTCGCGCCCGTCCGGTCGGTCACCGACACCACCGGCCGGGGCGCGCAGTACTTGCCGTCCGCGGCGAACGCGGCGTACGCGCTGGCCATGGTCAGCGGCGAGATCGACTTCGGGCCCAGGGTCAGCGACGGCTGGCAGCTCGGCAGCACCGTGTCGGCGTGGCCACAGTTGTCGCCACTCGCCGCGGGCGCCGCCAGATGGACACCGAGCTTGGTGGCGACCTTCACGATGTCGCACAGGTCGAGCCGGCTCTCCATCTCGACGAAGCCGGTGTTGATCGAGTTCGTGGTCGCCTTCAGCACGGGCATGGCCCCGCTGCCCTCGCCGTCACCGGCGTTGCCGTAGTGGTAGGTCTGGCTGGCGGGCAGCTTCGATCCGCAGGCGGTGAAGTCGCTGAAGGGCCGGCCGTTGGGCCGGTCCGTGGCGTTCACCACGTCGTTGAGGGAATTGCCGTCGGTCAGCCAGGTGGCGAGCGTGTACGCCTTGAAGGTGGACCCCGTGGCGAACCCCGACGATCCGCCGAGGTAGTCGTCGACGGCGTAGTTGAGCATGGTGTTCCCGGTACCGGCCGCCGGGGTGTAGATCCGGTTCTCGGCCATCGCCAGCACCTTGCCGGTGCCCGGCTGGACGGTGACGGCCGCGGCTGCCACCTTGCTCGGATCGGTCACCGGCACGGCCTCGACGACCTTGTTCGAGGCCGTGCGTTCCAGCTTCGGGTCGAGGGTGGTGACGATCCTGTACCCGCCGCGCTTGATCGACGTCAGCCGCTGCGTCTCGGTCTTGCCGAGGTAGGCGTAGGCGGGGTCGGTCTGCAGCGTCCGGATCACGTACTCGCAGAAGTACGCCGAGATGCCCGCCGTGATGCAGCCGTTGTGGGCGAGGTGGCGGTCGGTCTTCAGCGGGGTCTTCCCCGCCTCGGTGTACTGGTCCTGCGTGATGATGTTCAGCTCGTACATCCGCGTGAGCACCTCGTTGCGGCGGGTGGTGGCCGCCTTCGGGTGGGTGAACGGGTTGTACGGCGTGGGCGACTGCACCAGCCCGGCCAGTGTGGCCGCCTGCACCAGCGTGAGCTTCGCGGCGGAGGTGTTGAAGTAGTACTCCGCGGCGGCCTCGACCCCGTAGGTGTTGTCGCCGAACGGGGCGATGTTCAGGTAGCCCTCGAGGATCTGGTCCTTGGTCAGCTGCTTCTCCAGCGCGATCGCGATGCGCATCTCCTGCAGCTTGCGGGCGTTGTCCTTCTTCACCGCGTCGAGGGCGCACTGCTTGTCGCCCGCGGCCATGCACTTCTCCACGTTGTAGTTCTTGATGTACTGCTGGGTCAGCGTGGAGGCGCCCTGGGTGTCACCACCGACGAAGTTGTTCACCGCGGCCCGCAGCACGCCCTTGGTGTCGATGCCGCCGTGCTGGTAGAACCGCGAGTCCTCGATGGCGACGATCGCCTGCCGCATCACCGGGGCGATCCGGGCCAGCGGCACCGTGATGCGGTTCTCGTCGTAGAACCGGGCGATGACGGTCTTGCCGTCGGCGGCATACATGGTGGACTGCTCGGCCAGCGGCGGGCGGGACAGCTCCGTCGGCAGCGAGTTGAAGTAGCTGACGCTCGAGCGGGTCACTGCGCCGGTCGCGCCCACTGCCGGGATGAACAGCCCGGCCAACAGCGCCCCCGTCACCAGACTCGTGGCTACGAACGCCGCCAGCAGCATGAGGGCACGCGACGCGCCCGGGGTGCTCCTCCGCATGGGTGACAGCCTAGATGCAGCCGACCTGTGGTATCGCCGCTTGCACGCGGTCGTTAGGCTGTGGCCTGCAGCAGGGGAGCAGGTCAGGGGCAGGTTCGCGGGGGCGGGCTGATGACCGGATCGAGCAGGGAGCCGGGCGGGGATTGCATCAAACCGAGACACTGTGGTCACACAGAGAGACCATCAACTACTGATGGTAATCGGTTAGTCCCTTCGGCCCATCTGAAATCATCCGTCTGGCCCGTTTCTCACACACTGTGGGTGACCTAGGTTTCTACGCGACGGTCGGCCCGGGGGCGGGGCGATCTGCGGGGGTTCACGGGAGGAACTTTTTCAATGAGCATCATGGCCAGCACGTACGAGTGGGCAGCGCGTGGAGCATGCCGGTCCACCGACCCGGACTCGCTGTTCGTCCAGGGAGCAGCCCAGAACCGGGCGAAGTCGGTCTGCATGTCCTGCCCCGTCCGCACCGAGTGCCTCGCGGACGCCCTGGACAACCGGATCGAGTTCGGGGTCTGGGGAGGGATGACCGAGCGCGAGCGGCGCGCGCTGCTGCGCCGGCGCCCGAACGTGCGCTCCTGGCGCCGCCTGCTGGAGACGGCGCGCGCCGAGCACCGCCGGCTGGTGGAGATCGCCGCCGAGCGCGCCGAGCAGGTGGCTGCCGGCTCGCAGCGCCGGGCCGGCTGACCTACCCGTTCCGGGGCCGCGCCGACCGGTGCGCCCGGGGGAGAACGGGGCGGGGCCCGGTGCCGCAGGGCGCACCGGGACCGACGGGGAGTCGCGCAGGGCGACGTACGGGGAATCGCGGAAGGGCCGGGGGTCAGGTCTTCGCCAGGTCGATGCCGACCGCCCTGAGCCCGGCCAGGTCATGGACATCCTGCGGGCGGGCGGGCACCTCGGCCACCGGCACCCGAGGGTGGGCGCTGGTGAATCGGGCGGCGAGCCCCCGCTCGCGCTCGCGGCGGCGCATCCGGTCGGCGTGCACCCGCAGCAGCCCCGCGGTCAGCGCGTGGCCCCCGCTCTCGTCGAGATCCTCGGCGGCGGCCACGGCCCGCTCCGCGGACAGGTCCTCGGCCTGCGCGACCTGCACCCGGTTGAGCACCAGGCCCGCCAGCGGCATCCCCTCCTGGCCGAGCCGCTCGACGAAGTACGAGGCCTCGCGCAGGGCATCGGGCTCGGGCGTGGCCACCACCAGGAACGCCGTCCCCTCCCGCTGCAGCAGCCGGTAGGTCTGCTCCGCCCGCTCGCGGAAGCCGCCGAACACGGTGTCGAGCGCAGCAACGAAGGTCTGCACGTCGCGCAGGATCTGCCCGCCGAGCAGCTTCGTCAACACTCCGCTGGCGGTGGACACGGCAACCGAGAACACCTTCACGTACGCCCGCCCACCGACCTTGGCCGGTGCCGACAGCAGCCGGATCAGCCGCCCGTCGAGGAAGGACCCGAGCCGGGCGGGCGCGTCCAGGAAGTCCAGTGCCGAGCGGCTCGGCGGGGTGTCCACCACGATCAGGTCCCAGCCGTCGCGCTCGGCGTCCGAGCGCGCCCGCAACTGGCCGAGCTTCTCCATCGCCATGTACTCCTGCGTGCCCGCGAACGAGCTCGACAGCGCCTGGTAGAAGGGGTTGGCGAAGATCTGGCGCGCCTTGTCCGGTGAGGCGTGGGCCTCGATCACCTCGTCGAAGGTGCGCTTCATGTCCAGCATCATCGCGTCGAGGGCGCCGCCGTCGGAGGTGTCCACCCCGGCCACCGGGCGCGGGGTGTTGTCCAGCTCGACCAGGCCCATCGACTGCGCGAGCCGCCGCGCCGGGTCGATGGTGAGCACCACCACCCGCCGCCCGCGCTCCGCCGCCCGCAGCGCCAGCGCCGCCGCGGTGGTCGTCTTGCCCACCCCTCCCGCGCCGCAGCAGACCACCACCCGGGTGCGGTCGTCGTCCAGGAGCGCGTCGACGTCGAAGCCGGGGGTCCGACGCTGGGCGGGTTTCGCGGCGGCGCGCTGCCCGCCGCCCGCCCGCCGCCCCTGCGCGGCGGGCCGCTGCGCCCGCGGCACCGGCGTGTCGCCCGCGCGCGGCGCCGTCACGCCATCCCCTGCGCGAGCAGGCGCTCGGCGAGCTCGTAGAGAGCCCCGAGGTCGATCCCCCCGGGCAGCGCGGGAAGCTCGTACGTCGGGCGCTCCAACCCGGCGAGCTCGCGGCGCTGCACCGTCTCCAGCGACACCCGGGCGGCGTGCTCGCCGGCCTCGGTGAGCAGGCCGTCGGCGAGCATCGCGACCCGGCTCGCGGCTGCCGTCCCCGCGCCGCCCCGGCGCCCCGGGGAGCGGCCGTCGAACCCGGCCGCCTCCAGCCCGGCCACCACCTCGGCGCGGTCCAGGCGGCCCCTGCCCGCGGCCGTCAGCGCCCGGGACGGCAGGGTCGGGGCGCGCACCATGTTCACCACCACCCCGCCCACGTGCAGGTCGGCGGCCCGCAGTTCGGCCACCGCGTCCTGGGTCTCCTGGACGGGCATCTCCTCCAGCACGCTGACCAGGTGCACCACCGTCTGCGGCGAACGCAGCAGGGTCATGATCGAGCCCGCCTGGTTGCGGATCGGGCCGACCTTCGCCAACCCCACCACCTCCTCGTTGACGTTGAGGAAGCGGGAGATCCGCCCGGTGGGCGGGGCGTCGAGCACCACCGCGTCGTAGACCGGGCCCTGCCCGTCGCGCCGTCGGGCCGCCTCGTAGACCTTGCCGGTGAGCAGCACGTCACGCAGCCCCGGCGCCACCGTGGTGGCGAAGTCCACCGCCCCCATCCGCTCCAGCATCTTCCCGGCCCGCCCGAGCCGGTAGAACATCGCCAGGTACTCCAGCAACGCCGCCTTCGGCTCGACGGACAGCGCGAACACGTCGCCGCCCCCTGGAGCTACCGCGATCTTGCGCTCCTCGTACGGCAGCGGGGGGACGTCGAACAGCTGGGCGATGCCCTGCCGGTCCTCCACCTCGCACAGCAGCGTCCGCCGGCCGTCCCCGGCCAGGGCCAGCGCGAGGGCCGCCGCCACCGTGGTCTTCCCGGTACCGCCCTTACCGGTCACCACGTGCAGGCGGACACCCTCCCAGTCGCTGTCGTGGTGGGTGGGCGCGCTGGTGGGAGGCACCCTCCGAGGGTAGATGGTGCGCCCGGCCGCGGGGGCGGACGGGCCCGACCTGCGCCGCCCGGCCGGTTCGCTACGCTGCGCCGCATGCAGCAGTGGGAGTACGCGACCGTGCCGCTCATCGTGCACGCGACGAAGCAGATCCTCGACCAGTGGGGCGAGGACGGCTGGGAGCTGGTCCAGGTGGTGCCCGGGCCGGACGGCCAGGGGCTGGTCGCGTACCTGAAGCGGCCACGGGCATGAGCTCGGTCGAGGACCGCCTCGCCGGGCTCGGGCTGGTGCTGCCGGCCGTGGCCGCGCCGGTGGCGGCGTACGTTCCCGCGGTGCTCGACTCCGGCCCGGGTGTGGACCTCGGGCCAGCTGCCCTTCGTCGACGGAGTGCTGCCGGCCACCGGGAAGGTCGGCACCGGCCCGGGCCTGGTGCCGCCGGAGCAGGCGGCGCAGCTCGCCCGGCAGTGCGCCCTCAACGCGCTGGCCGCGGTCAAGGCCGTCGTCGGCGACCTCGACCGGGTGGCCCGCATCGTCAAGGTCGTCGGCTTCGTCGCCAGCGATCCCGCGTTCACCGGCCAGCCGGCGGTGGTCAACGGTGCCAGCGTGCTGCTGGCGGAGGTGTTCGGGGACGCCGGGGTGCACGCGCGCAGCGCGGTGGGTGTCGCCGTGCTCCCGCTGGACTCCCCGGTCGAGGTGGAACTCGTCGCCGCCCTGAACTGACCGGAGCCGGCCGGCGGCTCAGCGCCGGATGTCGCCGCCGAGCTGCGCGATGAGGCTGTCGCGCAGCACCGCGGCGAGCAGGCCGGCGACCAGCTCGGCGTGCTCATCGACCCCCCGGTCGCTGACCCCGCCGAGCGCGTCCCGGGCCGCATCGGCCAGTGGCGTGGCCGCCCGGCTGGCGCGCACGACGAGGTCGAGCACGTCGCCCGCGGGCAGCCCGAGCCGCTGCAGCGACGCCATCCCGCCCGCGACGTCCGCGCTGGCCATGGCCCGGGAGCCGCGCTCCAGCACGGCTCCGGCCGCGGCGAGTTCCGCCAGCACCGCCCGCGGCCCGCTTCCCGCGGCGGGCAGCGGGCGGTCCTGCGGTGGGCCCGTGGCCTGGTCCAGCCCGAGCGCCTGCACCAGGTCGGTGCGGCGTCGCGGTGCCAGCCCGTCCGGCGGCGGCGTGCCGCGCGGCAGCCCGCGGGCCAGCGGCATCGAGCGCCCGCCCGAGAGCACGCCCGAGATGAGCCCGAGCGTGGCGCCCTCGGCCCTGGCCCGGCGCACCGCGACGAGCTGCCGCAGATGCCCGCGCCCGTACACCGACCTGCGGCCCTCCCGCTCGGGCGCCGAGATCAGCCCCCGGGTCTGGTAGGCGCGCACGTTCCGGGGAGTCATTCCCGCGGCGGCGGCCAACTGGTCGAGCGTGAAGCGCTGAAGTTCCCCCATACGTGTCCCCGTGCAAGCGACCGCATCCCCGGCCGCGGGTAATGACCGGATGCGCGCCCCCGCGGAAGTACCGGTCGTGAACGAGCGCTCACACTAGTCGATCACCGCCGCCCCTGTCCCCGGCCGACGTCGGCCGTTCCGCCGGGTACGCGGGCCCCCGGCCCAGCGGCCGCCCCGCCCCGACGGGTTACCCTGCGGCCAGGGGCCCACCGTCCCGGTGGGTCGGGCGCGGGCGCAGCGGCCCCCGCGGTCCCGAGCCGCCCCGGACGGAGGAGGTTGCAGCGTGCTGCGCCGGTTCGAACTGGGCGGTGCCGATACCGTCTCGCGCGCGGGCGCGGGCACCCCCGCCGCCGTGCCCCCCCGGCCCGCCGCCACCGTGATGCTGCTGCGACCCGGCGGGTCCCGCGGGGTGGACGTGTTCGTCTTCCGCCGGGTGGCGACGATGGCCTTCGCCGCCGGCGCCTACGTCTTCCCCGGCGGCCGGGTCGACCCCCAGGACGGGGACGCCGACCTGCCCTGGTCCGGCCGGGACCCCGCGGAGCTGGCACCGGCACTGTCGGCCACCCCCGAGCTGGCCCGGTCGCTGCTGGCGTGCGCGGTGCGGGAGACCTTCGAGGAGTGCGGCGTGCTGCTCGCCGTCCCGCCCGGCGGGGGGCCGGTGGAGGGCCTCACCCCGGGGCGGTGGAGCGAGCACTGGACGCGGCAGCACGAGGCGCTGCTGGCGGGCCGGGTCAGCCTCGCCGGGCTGCTCCGGGCGGCCGGGCTGGTGCTGCGACCGGAGCTGCTGCTGCCCTGGGCGCACTGGGTGACCCCGCCCGAGGAGCCCCGCCGCTACGACACCCGCTTCTTCGTCGCAGCCCTGCCGCCCGGTCAGGACGCCCGGGACCTCGGTGGGGAGGGCGAGCTGGCGCAGTGGCTGCCGGCCGCGGAGGGGGTCCGGCGCTACGCAGCCGGGCAGGTGCACCTGCTCCCGCCGACCGTGGTGTGCATGGAGGAGCTCGCGGCCGCCGGCGACGTGGACGCGGTGCTCGGCGCGCAGCGGCGGATCCGCCCGGTGATGCCCTGGCCGGTGCCGGCCGGTCCGGGCCGGCGACCCGCGGTGGAGGTTGACCTCGACGGCCTCGGCGGAGGTGAACCCCGGTGACGGGCTGGACCGGGGGGCCCGCCGGCCCGTTCGCGGAGTGCGTGCTCGCCCCGAACCCCGGCCCGATGACCCTGGAGGGGACCAACACCTGGATCCTCGGCGAGCCTGCCGCCCGCGACGTCGTCGTGGTCGACCCCGGGCCCGATGACGAGGGACACCTCGCCGCCGTGGTCGGCGGCGGCCCGCGAGCGCGGCGGGAGGGTCAGCACGATCCTGCTCACCCACGGCCACGCCGACCACAGCGAGGGCGCCCGCCGGCTCGCGGGGCTGACCCGCGCACCGGTGCGGGCGCTCGATCCGGCCCACCGGCTCGGGGGTGAGGGCCTGGCGGAGGGGGACGTGGTCACCGCCGGCGACCTGGAGGTCAGGGTGGTGGCCACCCCGGGCCACACCGGTGACTCGCTCAGCTTCGTGCTGCCGCGGGCCCGGGCGGTACTCACCGGGGACACCGTGCTGGGGCGCGGGAGCACGGTGGTGGCCTACCCGCAGGGGCGGCTGGAGGACTACCTGGCCTCGCTGCGGCGGCTGGCCGCGCTGGCCGCGCGGAACGAGGTCGTCACGGTGCTGCCCGGCCACGGGCCGGTATTGGAGCGGGCGGCGGACGCCGTCCGGGGCTACCTGCAGCACCGCGCCGAGCGGCTCGAGCAGGTCAGGGCCGCGGTGGCCGCCGGGGCGCGCACCCCGGCAGAAGTCGTGCACCGGGTGTACGCCGAGGTCGACCCCGCGCTGTGGCCCGCCGCGGAACTCAGCGTCCGGGCACAGCTGGACTACCTCACCCGCGACGACGGGAGGGCGTGAGCGCGCCCGGTCAGCGCGCCCGCTTGCGCAGGCGGTCGATGTCGAGCAGCACCACGGCCCGGGCCTCCAGCCGCAGCCAGCCGCGGGAGGCGAAGTCGGCCAGCGCCTTGTTCACCGTCTCGCGGGAGGCGCCGACCAGCTGGGCGAGCTCCTCCTGGGTGAGGTCGTGGGCGACCCGCAGCCCGTCGTCGGTGGGACGGCCGAAGCGCTCGGACAGGTCCAGCAGCGCCTTGGCCACCCGCCCCGGGACGTCGGAGAAGACCAGGTCGGCCAGGGCCTCGTTGGTCCGGCGCAGCCGTCGGGCCAGAGCCCGCAGCAGCTGCTTGGCGACCTCCGGTCGGCCGGTGAGCCAGCTGCCCAGGTCGTCGTGCCGAGCCCGACCAGCACCGCGTCGGAGACGGACGTGGCCGTCGCGGTGCGCGGGCCGGGGTCGAACAGGGACAGCTCGCCGAACATCTCGCCGGGGCCGAGGATCGCCAGCAGGTTCTCCCGGCCGTCCCCCGAGGTGCGGCCCAGCTTCACCTTGCCGTCGATGATGACGTACACCCGGTCGCCGGGGTCGCCCTCGTGGAAGAGCACCTCGGAGCGGCTCAACTGCACCCGCGTCATCGATTCGAGCAGCGCCTCGGCGGCCTCGTCGTCCAACGCGGCGAACAGTGGCGCCTGACGCACCACATCGTCGTCCACGTGTCCTCCTTACGCTCGCGCCGCCCGCCGCGGCACGCCTGCAGGAAGTTTGCCGCAAGCGCGTGACGGGCAGTGTCCCGGGTCCTCGTCGGGCCGCAACTCGGGTCGGGCTGGGGCGATTGCTGTTCGGTCGTGGGTCAGCCCGCCTCTTCCGCGCTGACCTGTGGCGGAACGACGGCCCGACGCGCCGGGTTGCCGGAGCGCCCGGGCAGGGTATCGCGGCCGCCGCCTCGCCGCGGCTGATGACGCACCGCAGCCATCGTGTCGGCGTCCCCCGCCCCGGCCTCCTGCAGGGCGTCCAGCAGCGCGCGGGCGAGCCGGGCGTCCTCGCGCCGCAGCCCGTCCACGTGCCCGTCGAGCTCGTCCAGGGTGCGACGCAGCGGGAGCAGTGCCGAGGCGTCGGCCAGGGCGTCGACGGCCGCGGGGATGCCCACCAGCCGGCGCAGCCGCCCCGGGGCCAGCATTCCGGCGGGCAGGTCCGCCCCGGCCGGCTCGTCGATGTCCGTCACGGCGGCGACCGCCAGGTCGAGCCGCGCCGCCACCAGCCGGCGCCAGTGCTCCACCTCGCGCACTTGCGCCTGCAGCTCGGCCCGCCGGGCGAGCAGCACCTCCACGTAGCGGCCGGTCTCCGCGGCTACCTGCACGGGTGTCCTCCCCTCGGCCGTCGGTGGCCCGTCCTGCCCGGTGTCTGTGCAGGTCAGAGCGGGTGTTGCTGGGCGGATCGTCGCTCCGGGAGGCCCCCTTGAGAGCCCGTGCGGCGCCACCACCCTCCCGGCGCAGCAGGCTCACCCGGTCGCCACCGCCGCGCCCGGCCATCCGGGCGGCGGCGCCCGGCGCACCTGCGGTCCGGGTGCCCGTGCCGCACCGTACGCTGTGCCGGTGGGTGTGGAGACGGGAGCACGGCCGGCGACGATCGAGACGCCGCTGGCATTGACCCGCAGGGCCCGCCGGATCAACCGGCTGCTCGCCCGGCGATACCCGCAGGCGCACTGCGAGCTCGACTTCCGTTCGCCGCTGGAGCTGCTGGTGGCGACCATCCTGTCGGCGCAGTGCACGGATGCGCGGGTCAACCAGGTGACCCCCTCCCTGTTCTCGCGGTACCGGACGGCGGCCGACTACGGCGGTGCCGACCGCGCCGAACTGGAGGCCCTGATCCAGCCGACGGGGTTCTTCCGCGCGAAGACCGACTCGCTGATCAAGCTCGGCGATCGGCTCGAGCGTGACTTCGGCGGCGAGGTTCCGCACCGCCTGGCGCAGCTGGTCACCCTGCCCGGGGTGGGCCGCAAGACCGCCAACGTCGTGCTCGGCAACGCCTTCGGGGTGCCCGGCATCACCGTGGACACGCATTTCGGCAGGCTGTCGCGGCGCCTCGGCTGGACCGCGGCCGAGGACCCGGTGGTGGTCGAGGCCGAGGTCGGGAAGCTGTTCCCGCGCGCGGACTGGACGATGCTGTCGCACCGGCTGATCTGGCACGGCCGGCGCACCTGTCACTCCCGACGCCCTGCCTGCGGCGCCTGCCCGGTGGCAACGCTCTGCCCCTCCTTCGGGCTGGGCGAGACCGATCCGTTGCTGGCGTCCCGGCTGGTGAAGGACCGGCAGCCGGCGGACGGCGACCCGCAGTGAGCCTCCCGCCCGAGGTGGCCCTGCCGGGGTGGTTCCAGCCGCTGGCGCGGGTTCTGCAACTGCGGGACCCCGCCGAGTTCGCCCCGTTCTCCCCGCCGTCCGGACACCGGCGCAGTTCGGCGGTGTTGCTGCTGTTCGCCGACTCCGGTCGCGGGCCCGACCTGCTGCTCACCGAGCGCGCGACGACGCTGCGCTCGCACGCCGGCCAGGTCGCCTTCCCCGGTGGCCGGGTCGACCCCGGCGACGCCGGGGTGGTGGCGGCCGCGCTGCGCGAGGCTCGGGAGGAGACCGGCCTCGACCCGGCCGGGGTCCGGGTGGTCGGTGAGCTGCCCGCGCTCTACCTGGCGGTGAGCGACTACGCCGTCACCCCGGTGCTGGCCTGGTGGCGGGAGCCGTCGCCGGTCGCACCGGTCGACCCCGCCGAGGTGGCCCGGGTGGTGCGGGTGCCCGTGGCGGCTCTGCTCGACCCGGACAACCGCTTCCGCGTCCAGCACCGCAGCGGCTACGTGGGGCCTGGCTTCCGCGCCGGCGGGCTGTTCGTCTGGGGGTTCACCGCCGGAGTCCTCGATCGGCTGTTCCAGCTCAGCGGCTGGGAACGCCCATGGGACCGCTCCCGGCTCGAGGACGTACCTTTGCCCGGGCACACACCACAGGAGACCAGCCGATGATCGATCTCGTCCTGATCCTCGTGATGGTCTCCTACGCCGTCTCGGGGTATCGGCAGGGGCTGGTCGTCGGGGTGATGTCGCTGGGCGGCTTCCTCGGTGGCGCCCTGCTGGCGATGACCCTGGTGCCGGCGCTGGCACAGGGCCTGCAGCCGGGCCTGCAGCGCTCGTTCGTGGTGCTCGCCGGGGTCCTGCTGCTGGCCTGGGCGGGGCAGGTCGCCGGGGCGCTGGTGGGTGGGCGGCTGCGTCGGGCCGTGACCTTCCGGCCGGTGCAACTGGTCGACCAGGTGTTCGGCGCCCTCGCCGGGCTGATCTCGGTGGCACTGGTGGTCTGGTTCGTCGGCGGGGCGCTGCGGGCCAGCCCCTCACCGACGATCGCCCGCGCGGTGGCTTCGTCGCGGGTGCTGCGGGCCGTGGACGGGGTCGTCCCGAGCGGCCTCAGCGTGCTCGCGGAGAACTTCCGTGACGCGGTTGCGGGGTCCACCTTCCCGCGGGTGTTCGCCGGGGTGGGGCCGGAGCAGATCCTGCCGGTTCCCGCGCCCGACCCGGGAGCCATGAGCGCGGCGGTGCTGGCTCGGGCCGAGCGCAGCATCGTGAAGATCACCGGCGACGCCCGTGCCTGCAACCGTGGCCAGGAGGGCAGTGGCTTCGTCGCCGCCGCCGGTCGGGTGGTCACCAACGCCCACGTGGTCGCCGGGGTGGGCAGCCCCTCGGTGCAGGTGAGCGGGGTCGGCCGGCAGTACCCCGCGACGGTGGTGCTGTTCGATGCCAAGCGCGACATCGCGGTGCTCGCCGTGCCCGGGATGGGCGCGCCGGCGCTGTCCCTCGGGCATGACCTCTCTCGCTCCGATGACGCGGTGGTCGCGGGGTTCCCCCGGAACGGGCCCTTCACCGCCGGCCCGGCGCGGGTGCGCTCGCTGCTGCGGGCCAGCGGCGAGGACATCTACGGCCAGCCCGGGGTGGTGCGCGAGGTGTACCAGCTCTACGCGAAGGTCGAGCCGGGCAACTCCGGTGGCCCGGTGCTGGCGGTCAACGGCGCGGTCGTCGGCATCGTGTTCGCCAAGTCGCTGGACGACCCCTCCACCGGGTACGCCCTGACGATGACGGAGGCGCGTTCCGACATCGCCGCCGGGATCGCCGCCGCCGCCCGGGTGAGCAGCGGCGGCTGCGCGGTCGGCTGAGACGGGTCGGCTGAGACGGGTCGGCTGAGACGGGTCGGCTGAGACCGGTCGGCTGAGACCGGGACAGGTGGAACGCCGCGACGAGGGAACGAGGAAGCGATGCAGCTGCTGCACTCGGGCAAGGTGCGCGAGGTCTACGCCGACGGGGAGGACCTGCTGCTCGTCGCCTCGGACCGGGTGTCCGTCTACGACGTGGTGCTGCCCACTCCCATCCCGGACAAGGGGCGGGTGCTCACCGCGCTGTCGCTGTGGTGGTTCGAGCGGCTCGCGGACGTCGTGCCGCACCATGTCGTCTCCGCCACCGACGTGCCGGCCGAGCTGGCCGGGCGGGCCATCCGCTGCCGGCGGCTGGAGATGCTGCCGGTGGAGTGCATCGCCCGCGGCTACCTCGCCGGGCTGGGCCTGCAGGAGTACCGGCGCACCGGGGCCATCTGCGGAGTGGACCTGCCTGCCGGGCTGACTGAGGGGTCGCGGCTGCCGGAGCCGGTCTTCACTCCCACCACGAAGGCTGCAGCCGGGCAGCACGACGAGTTCGTCAGCTTCGGGGAGGTCGCCGCCCAGCTGGGTGAGGCCACCGCGGCGCGGTTGCGCGAGCTCACCCTGCGGGTCTACGAGCGCGGCGCCGCCATCGCCGCCGAGCGGGGCATCATCGTGGCCGACACCAAGCTGGAGTTCGGGCTGGCACCGGACGGCACCCTCACCCTCGCCGACGAGGTGCTCACCCCCGACTCCTCACGTTTCTGGCCGGTCGAAGGCTGGCGACCCGGTGGCCCTCAGGATTCGTTCGACAAGCAACTGGTGCGGGACTGGGCGACCGGCACCGGCTGGGACAAGCGCCCCCCGGCCCCGGCGGTGCCGCCCGAGGTGGTGCGGGCCACCCGGGACCGGTACCTCGAGGTCTACGAGCGGATCACCGGCCTGCCCTGGTCGGCCGTGGTGGGCTGACCAGCCGCAGCCGGGTCGCCGCGGTGACCACCACCGGCGGCACGTCGGTGTCGGAGCCGTGCCGGTCCATCCCGGTGACGACCACGTCGCCGCGGGTGGTCCGCAGCGCCGACGGCGGCACCCCGAGCCGGGCCGCGAGCGCCGCGGCCCGCGGGTTGGTCGGCAGGCACCGTTCGAGCCGGCGCTCGTCGAGGTAGAAGGTGACGGCGTCGCCGCCGGCGAGCACGGCGGTGACGTCCTCGAGCAGGCCCCCGCCGATGAGGTCGCTGTAGGACCTGGCGCTGTCCTCGGTCTCCACCGGCTCGATCGGGCGGGAGGGGTCGGCGGGGACGAGCAGGGCGGTCAGCCGGCGCAGGGCAGGGGGCGGCGCCGGGGCGGCGGGCGGGAGGTCGGCGGCCCTGCTGGAATGGCGGATCACGTCATCAACCCCTTCCCGACGCAGTCAACGGCGGGCCCGGCAGCGTGGGTGGACGCGGTGCAGGCCACGGAACCGTGCTCGAGCGGCGATCCGGAAGCAGTAACAGGAACGACGGTTACACCAAGTTACAATTGATAAGCGTTCCGTGTCTTCCTCGCCGCGGTTCGTAGCATTGCGGATCCCGGAACGAACTTCAACATCTCACCGTGAGCAGTTGAGTGCGGGGAGTATCGTTCCTTCAGGGCCGCTGATCATGTTCCAGCAGCGGCCGACCGTGGCCCGTCCCGACCGAATCACCGACCATCGGGATCGATCACGCGCCGGACCGGAGGGAGGTGGGTGCCGTGCCGAACGCCGGCTCGGTCGTCGTCCGCAGACACCTCGGCCGGGAGCTGCGGGCGCTGCGGGAGCACGCCAGGCGTACCCGTGAGGACGTCGCCGCGGCCTCCATCGCCTCGGTGGCCAAGCTCGCCCGGATCGAGGGCGGCACCACTCCCGTCCGCCCCGGCGACGTCCGGGAACTGTGCCGGCTGTACGGCGTGGGGCAGGACACCGCCGACACGTTGGCGGCGATGGCCCAGGCCGCCAACCGGGACGAGTGGTGGGAGCGGCTGGACGTCAAGGCGCAGCGCTGGTTCAAGGTGTACCTCAGCCTGGAGAACGTGGCCGCGGGGTTGCAGGTGTTCGAGCCGATGGTGGTGCACGGGCTGTTCCAGACCGTGGAGTACGCGCGCGAGGTCGAGCGGGTGACCCTGCCCGGCCAGGCCGGCACGGACATCGACCGGTACGTCGCCGCCCGCATGCAGCGCCAGCAGCGGCTGTTCGCAGGCAGCAACCCGCCACAGATCCAGGTGGTGCTGGGTGAGCCGGCGCTCACCACGCCGGTCGGCCCGCCGGCATTGATGGCCGAACAACTGGCGCGACTGCAGGCACGCGCAGTCATGCCGACGGTGGACGTCCGGGTGCTCCCGCTCACCGCGGGGCCGCACCCGGGACTGCACGGGGGATTCACCCTGCTCTCGTTCGACGATCCGGCCGATCCGCCGGTCGTCTACGTCGAGACCTACGACGCCGCCAGGTACCTGGAGGCGTCGGCGGAGGTCGCCCGCTACCGGCGGCGCTTCGAGATCGTCCGTGCCAAGTCCGTCCCCCTTCAGGAGTTCGCCGCATGACCACCGAGACGCCCCGAGCCAGGGACAGCCGCTGGACCAAGGCCACCGCCTCCGATCAGGGCGGCAACTGCGTGCAGTTGCGGCGCCGCGGCGCCACCATCGAGGTTCGCGACAGCAAGGCGCCCCGGGGCCCCGTGCTGCGCTTCACGGCCGCCGAGTTCGCTGCCTGGCTCGACGGCGCCCGCCGGGGCGAGTTCGATCACCTCGGCGACGGGTGAGCCTCACTCCACCGGGCGCTCGGCGGCCGCCACCGTGGCGAGCCAGCCGAGCAGCGCCGCGTTGACCCGTTGCGGGGCCTCCTCGGGGAGGAAGTGCCCCGCCCCCTCGACCAGCTCGTAGCGCATGCTCGCGCGCACCCAGCGGGCCGAGCCCGCCGCGGCACGCGGCGTGACCCAGGGATCGGCGCTGCCGTGCACCTGCAGCACCGGCACGCAGATCGGTGCCCGGACCGCGGCCGCGAACCGGCGACCGTCGCGCCGCCAGCGGGAGCGCACCACCCAGCGGTAGTACTCCATCGACGTGTGCGCCACGAACGGCATCTGCATCGCCAGCCGGTAGCGGCGCAGCGTCAGCTCGTCGGGGAACCCGGGCCCGGACCACTCCCGCAGCACCTGGTCGACCCCGGCGCCGCTGCGCAGGGTGCGCTCGGGCAGCAGCGGTGCCTGGAAGGAGGCCAGCCGGGTCAGCGCCTGCCGGCCGCCGCCGCCCGGGAACGCCGTCCGCATCTGCAGCGGGTGCCCCATCGACAGCACCGCCACCGCCCGGGTCACCCGCGGGGCCAGCGCGGGCATCGACCAGGCGAGCCAGGCGCCCCAGTCGTGTCCCACCACCGTCGCCCGCGCCTCGCCGAGGCCGCGGACGACCCCGGCCACGTCGGCCACCAGCGTGGGGGTGTCGTAGCCGCGGGGGGGCTTGTCGGAAGCCCCGTACCCGCGCAGGTCCATCGCCGCCACCCGGTAGCCGGCATCCGCGAGGGCGGGGATCTGGTGCCTCCAGGCCCACCAGAACTCGGGGAAGCCGTGCAGCAGCAGCACCAGCGGGCCGTGCCCGGCCTCGGCGACGTGGAACCGGGCGCCGTTGGCGGCCACGAAGCGGTGCCGCCACGGGCCGTCGACGAGGACGTCCGACGTGTCAGCGGTCACCGGCCCGCAGCGCCCGGCCTGACCGCCGCGACGGTTGCCCGGGCCGCGTCGATGGCGCGCTGCGGGGGGCCCAACCGCTTCACCCGTGAGACGCCGACGAGCACCAGCAGGCCCGCAACGACGAGCAACGCCAGCGTCACGAACAGGAACGCCGCCCAGGGCTGCAGCCCGGCCGCCACCAGCCCGTAACCCGCCGCGATGCACACCGTGACGGTTGCCAGCAGGCCGAGGTAGCCGGCGACGGCGAACAGGCCGCCGGCCAGCCCGGCGTTGCGGGCGTCGGCCTTCAACTCCGCCTTCGCCAGTGCGATCTCGGCACGCACGATGCCGGACAGGTCGCTGGTGGCATCGGCGACGAGCTGTCCCAGGGTCCGTTCCTCGCTCATGTGTTGCCCCTCCGAGCGACGTCTGAGGTCGCGACGGGCATGAGCCTACGGCGTGGCCGGGGCGATGCAGGAGTCCGTGGCCCCCGACCGCCCGGACCGGCACGCGGCCGGCGCGCCGATCCGGGCGGGGTGGTGCCGGGCGCTCAGCCCTCGTGCGCGGAGCCGGCGGACAGACCCGTCCTGATCAGGTCCATCACCGTCGAGTCGGCCAGCGTGGTGACGTCGCCGACGTCGCGGTTCTCCGCGACGTCGCGCAGCAGCCGGCGCATGATCTTGCCGGAGCGGGTCTTCGGCAGCTCGGCCACGACCAGGATCTGGCGCGGCTTGGCGATCGGGCCGATCTCCTTGGCGACGTGGTTGCGCAGCTCGGTGACGATGTCCGTCGCCCTCGCGTCGGCGCTCGCCGCGCAGGATGACGAACGCGCACGACGCGCCTGGCCGGTGGTCTCGTCGGTCGCGCCGACCACGGCGGCCTCGGCGACCTTCGGGTGCGACACCAGCGCGGACTCGATCTCGGTGGTGGAGAGGCGGTGGCCGGAGACGTTCATGACGTCGTCGACGCGGCCGAGCAGCCAGATGTCGCCGTCCTCGTCCTTCTTGGCGCCGTCGCCGGCGAAGTACATGCCCTCGAACCGGGACCAGTAGGTCTCCTTGTACCGCTCCGGGTCGCCCCAGATGCCGCGCAGCATCGCCGGCCACGGCTCGGTGAGCACGAGGTAGCCGCCGCCGCCGTTGGGCACCGGGTGGCGCCTCGTCGTCGACGACGTCGGCGCCGATGCCGGGCAGCGGCGACCTGGGCCGAGCCCGGCTTCGGCGTCGGTGACGCCGGGCAGCGGGCTGATCATGATCGCGCCGGTCTCGGTCTGCCACCAGGTGTCGACGATCGGGGTGCGGTCGCCGCCGATGACCCGGCGGTACCAGATCCAGGCCTCGGGGTTGATCGGCTCGCCGACCGATGCCGAGCAGCGCGCAGCGAGGACAGGTCGAACTTGGCCGGGATGTCCTCGCCCCACTTCATGAAGGTGCGGATCGCGGTCGGCGCGGTGTAGAGGATCGTGACGCCGTACTTCTGCGACGATCTCCCACCAGCGGCCCTGGTGCGGGGTGTCCGGGGTGCCCTCGTAGATGACCTGGGTGGCGCCGTTGGCCAGCGGGCCGTAGACGATGTAGCTGTGGCCGGTGACCCAGCCGATGTCGGCGGTGCACCAGTAGACGTCGGTCTCCGGGTGCAGGTCGAAGACGTTCCGGTGGGTGTACGCCGCCTGGGTCAGGTAGCCGCCGGTGGTGTGCAGGATGCCCTTCGGCTTCCCGGTGGTGCCGGAGGTGTAGAGGATGAACAGCGGGTGCTCGGCGTCCATCGGCTCGGGCGTGTGCCGGTCGGAGGCGGCGTCCAGGGCGTCGTGCCACCACACGTCGCGGCCCGCGGTCCCAGTCCACGTCCTGGCCGGTGCGCTTGACGACAGCACGTGCTCGACGCTCGGCGGCGCCCTTGCGCGAGCGCCTCGTCGACGGCCGGCTTGAGCGCGACGGGCTTGCCGCGCCGGTAGCCGCCGTCGGCGGTGATGACGAGCTTGGCCTCGGCGTCCTCGATCCGGCTGCGCAGCGCCTCGGCGGAGAACCCGCCGAAGACCACCGAGTGCGGGGCGCCGATGCGGGCGCAGGCGAGCATGGCGATGACCGCCTCGGGGATCATCGGCAGGTAGATCGCCACCCGGTCGCCCTTGCCCACGCCCGAGCGCGGTGAGCGCGTTCGCGGCCCGCGAGACCTCGCGGCTGCAGCTCGGCGTAGGTGATAGCTGCGGGTGTCGCCCGGCTCGCCCTCGAAGTGGATCGCGACCCGGTCGCCGCGGCCGGCCTCGACGTGCCGGTCGACGCAGTTGTAGGCGACGTTGAGCTCGCCGCCGACGAACCACTTGGCGAACGGCGCGTCGCTCCAGTCCAGGGACCGGTGGACCATTCGCTGGCCCAGCTGAGGCGCGCGGGCCTGCTCGGCCCAGAAGGCGAGGCGGTCGGCGGCGGCCGCGGTCGTACAGGTCGGCCCCGGCGACGGCGTCGGCGACGAACTCCTCGCTCGGCGGGAAGCGGCGCTCCTCGTGCAGCAGGTTCTCCAGCGTTTCGTGGGTCATACCGGTGCCCTCCAGTGCGACGTCGGTGTCGTGACGGGTCTCTCCGAGTGACCCTAGTCACGCCCACCCCACCGCGACACCGCAGCCACGGTGGCCCCGGCGAGCGGGCTCGGGCATGCGCCGGGCGGCGGGCCGGAGGCATCGGGGGCCGCGCCGGGCCGGCGGGCTCGTCGGGACGGCCGCACCGACCGCGGAGCCTCCGGATGGATCTTCACCGGACCTCCATACGCGCGCCCCTCGGCGGCGCTCACCTGGCGTTACGGTCGTGGCGTGACCCCATCCGGCGCGCACCCCCCGGGCCCGGCCCCCGGCCCGGCCCACTCACCCCACTCCCACGACGGCACGGGCCGCGGGCGGTTGCTGGTGGTCGAGGACGACCGGGTGATCGCGGGCGCCGTGGTGCAGCGGTTGAGCAGCGAGGGGTACAGCGTCGACGCGGTGCACGACGGCACCTCCGCGATCGAGCTCGCCGCGGTGAACCGGTATGACGCGGTGGTGCTCGACGTGATGCTCCCCGGCCAGGACGGGCTGGAGGTGTGCCGCCGGATCCAGTCCCGGGAGCCGGTCCCGGTGCTGATGCTCACCGCCCGCGACGAGGAGGCGGCGCGGATCCTCGGCCTGTCCGTCGGCGCCGACGACTACCTTACCAAGCCCTTCAGCCCCCGTGAGCTGGTCGCACGGGTGGCCGCCCTGCTGCGCCGGGTGGACCGGGCCGCCGTGCTCGCCGCGAGGTCCCGCCCGCTGGAGGGGGAGCTGACCGCCGGCGCGCTGCGGGTGGATGTGGGCGCGCGGCGGGTGAGCGTGGACGGCGTCCCGGTGCACCTGACCCGCACCGAGTTCGACCTGCTCTGCGCGCTGGCTGCCCGGGTGGGGTCGGTGGTCGAGCGCGAGCAGCTGCTCGCCGAGGTCTGGGACTGGGCCGATGCGGCGTCGGCGCGGGCCGCGCTGGGCACGGCCGCGCGGGCCGTCGACAGCCACATCAAGGCGCTGCGGCGCAAGATCGGCGGCGAGCGGATCCGGACCGTGCACGGGGTGGGCTACGCCCTGGAGGCGCTGCCGTGACCGGGCAGCGGCGCTCGGTGCGGCTGGCCGCCCAGGCCCTGCGCGCGGACCTGCGCCCGCTCGACCCCGTCCGCTCGATCAAGGCCAAGCTCGGTGTCCTGGTGGTGGCGAGCGTGGTGGCCAGTGCCGTGCTCACCTGGTACGGCCTGCTCGTGCTCGGGATCCTCCCCCGGTACATGCTCCCGGTTGTGGTCCTCGTGGCCCTCGGCGTCACCCAGCTCCTGGCCCACGGGATGACCTCGCCGCTACGGCAGATGACCGCCGCGGCGCGCGCGATGGCGGCCGGGCACACCCCGCCGCCGGTGCGCAGCACCAGCAGGGACGAGGTCGGCGAGCTCGCCCGGGCCTTCACCGCGATGGCCCACGACGTGACCACGGCCGACGAGCAGCGCCGGGAGCTGATGGCCAACGTCGGCCACGAGCTGCGCACCCCGGTCGCCGCGGTGCGCGCCCAGCTGGAGAACCTCGTGGACGGCGTCCGCCCGGCCGACCCGGGGGCGCTCGCCGAGCTGCTCGATCAGGTGGAGCGGCTCGGCGAGCTGGTCGAGGACCTGCTCGACCTGGCCCGCGCCGAGGCCGGGGTGGCGCCGCTGACCCGGCGGATGGTGTCGATCCGCCCGCTGGTCGAGGACGTCACCCGGCAGGTGGGGGCGGTGCGGCCCGGGCGGACCTTCGCCGTGGACGTTCCCGCCACCCTGCGGGCGCACGCCGACCCCGCGCGGCTGCGCCAGGTGCTGCTCAACCTGATCGACAACGCCGCCCGGCACGCCCCGGAGGGAGGCCGGGTGGACGTGCTGGCCAGGCAGGGCGCCGGAGGGCTGGTGCTCGAGGTCACCGACGACGGCCCGGGCATCCCGCGGGAGCAGTGGGACGCAGTGTTCGAGCGCTTCCGCCGCGGTTCGGGTGCCGACGGGGGAACCGGTCTGGGGCTGGCGATCGCCCGCTGGGCGGTCGCGCTGCACGGCGGCCGCATCGCCGTGGTGCCCGCGCCGCGCGGCTGCCGGATCCGGGCCGAGCTGCCCGGGCCGTCCGGCTGACCCCCGCTGTCCCGTACCCCGATCGCCGCCGGACCGACCGGTGGCGGGCCAGGGCGATGGCCCCTGCCCGCAGCCAGAACCCCCACCCGACGGCGCTGCGCCCGCAAGCGGGCCCGCAGCCGTTCCCGCAGCGCGACCCGAAGAGGAGACACCATGAGCGAAGCACCGGGGGCGTCCGGCTCCGAACAGCCCGGGCAGCAGTCGCAGCCGGCGCCGGTGGCGGCGCCCCGCACCTTCCCGCCGCCCGGCGTGCCGGCCGGCGTGCCTGTCGGCGGCCCTGTCGGCGGCCCTGTCGGCGGCCCTGTCGGCGGCCCGGTCGCCGTCCGGGCGACGGTGATCCCGCCCGGGTCCGCCGGGCCGCTGGGTCCGGGGTTGGTGGAGCGCTGGTGGGGCCCGCGGCCGGCCCCCGCGCCGGGCTGGCTGCCGGTGGCCGCCGCGCTGGTCGGCCTGGTCGCCGCCGGGTCGGTGACCCAGGCCAGGCCGGGCGTCGACGTCGCCGTCGTGTCCGCCGCCATCGGCGGGATCACCGCCTGGCTCGCCCGCCGCCGCCGCGACCGGATGGGTACGGCGATGCTCGCCGCGGCCGTCGGGCTGGCTGCGGTGGCCGCGGTCAGCGACAGCTCCTGGCTGGTGGCGTTCTGCCTGCTCGCCGCGGTGGGGACCGCGAGCGTGGCGAGCCTCGGCGGGCGCGGCTGGCCCGCGCTGCTGCTGTCGGTTCCGGTGCTCGCCCTCAGCGCGCTGCCCGGCCTCGGCTGGGTCGCCGCCGGGGCGGGCCGGGTGCGCCGCCCCCCGCGGCTCGGGGCCTGGCTGCGCGGGGCGGGGCTGGCTGCCGTCCTCGTCCTGGTCTTCGGGACCCTGCTGGCCTCGGCCGACCCGGTCTTCGCCCTGCTCACCCGGGCCCTGCGCCCGGCGTTCCCGGTGGGCCGGCTGCCGCTGCAGGTCGCCGTGCTGGCCCTGGTCCGTGCTGGTGGTCTCGGCGCTGGGCCACGGCGCGGCGGCGAGCCCGCGCTGGGACCGGCTGGCCCGAGCGGCCCGCACCCGACCGGCCGCGGAGTGGGCGTTGCCGCTGGCCGCCGTCGACGCCGTGCTGCTGGCCTTCGGGGTGCTGCAGGCGGCGGTGCTGTTCGGCGGGTACACCCCGTCGCTGTCGGCCGCGGGGGTCACCTACTCCGAGCGTGCCCACCAGGGGTTCGGCCAACTGGTGGTGGTCACCCTGCTCACGCTGGCACTGCTCGGCTGGGCGGGGCGGCGGGCCGATCCTCGGGCGGCCCGGCACCGGGCCGTGCTGGCGATCACCGGCGGGCTGCTGGTGGTGCTCGCCCTCGGTGTGGTCGCCTCGGCGCTGCGCCGGCTGTGGCTGTACGAGCAGGCCTACGGGTGGACGGTGCTGCGGCTGTGCGTGGCAGGCTTCGAGCTCTGGCTGGCAGTGGTGCTCGTGCTGGTGGGGGCGGCGTGGGCGGCACGGCGGACGGCCCTGGTGCCGCGCGGCGTCGCGGTGAGCGCGGCGGCGGCGTTGCTGGTGCTGGCGTTGGCCGGGCCGGACGCGCTGGTGGCGCGCTGGAACGTCGACCGGTTACGGCACACCGGCACCCTCGACGTCGCCTACCTGTCGGCGCTGTCGGCCGATGCGGTCCCGGAGCTGGTGTGCCTGCCCGAGCCCTACCGGACCCAGGTGCTGGCCGGGCGGCGGGTCGAGCGGAGCCCCTGGTACGCGGCCAACCTTGCCCGCTTCCGCGCCCGGGCCGCCCTCGGCCGCCCGGCGAACTGCGGGTAGCGGGCCGAGGGGCCGCGCCTCGGCCCGCTACCCGCAGTTCGCGCCTCGGCACGCCGCCGCCCGCGGCTCGGAGCCACCCCGCCCGCGGCTCGGAGCCACCCCGCCGGGGCCGGCCGGACCGCCCGCGCCGCGACGGGGTCAGGCGGGCAGGGTCGGCGCGGGGCTGGCGGCCTCGACCTGCCCGTCGGCCTCGACCTGCGCGTCGGGCAGGGCCAGCTGGTCGGGCAGGGCGGGCTGGTCGGGCAGGGCGGGCTGGTCGGGCAGGGCGGGCTGGTCGGGGGCGACGGGCACGCCGGGTTCGGCGCCCTCGGCGGGCAGCGGCAGCGGGGTCTCCGCCGGCGCCCCGACCTCGCGCAACAGCCACTCCACCGCTTCGCCCGCAGACCAGCCGGCTGCGCTGCCGCCGTGCAGCCAGTGCTCGCTGTCCAGTCGCCGCGCGCCGTCGAGGTCAGCGCCCAGCGTGACCAGGGGTTCCTCCCGGTAGCCGTCCTTGCGTCGCTGGCCGAGGCCGATGTCGGCCATCAGCGCGTTGCACAGGCACTTCGCCCCGGCGGCGTGGTCGGCGTCGCCGCCCTTGCGGACGTAGACGTCCACCGGCTCGGCCGGGCAGCGGTAGCCGATCCCACCGCCCGGGCGGGTGTAGGCCTCGCGCAGGTAGCCGAGATCGCACAGCCGGGGGCGGGCGTCGTACACGTCGGGTTCGGCCAGCGTGGCCGGCAGTTCGGCCACCTTGAACGGGAACCCGGTGGGGGAGGCGGAGGCGTCGGTCCGCACCTCGAGGTCGCCGCCGCGCAGGCGGTGCAGCAACTGCTCGCGCAGCGGCTCGGAAAGCCCCGACTCGCGCGAGAGGGCGAACAGCGTTCCGACCTGGACCCCGCTGGCCCCGGCGTCGAGGGCGGCGCGCACCCGCTCGGGCTCGCCGTAGCCCCCCGCCAGCCAGAACGGCAGGCCGATCCGGGCCATGGCGGCCAGGTCCGCGTCGTCGCGGGCGCCGTAGACCGGTTGCCCCGTCTCGTCCAGGGTCAACCGGCCGCGTGGCGGGGCGTTGTGACCGCCGGCCCGGGGCCCCTCGACGACGAACCCGTCGGGGCGGGTGCTGTCCTCGCGGTTGAGGTACTGGGCGAGGACGTGGGAGGAGACGATGGCCAGGAACATCGGGCGGCGCAGCGGGGGCAGCGCCTGCGCGCCGAGGGTGGCCGGGTCGAGCACCAGCGGGTGGGGCTCGCCGTCGGTGACGTCGACGTGGATCGTGCCGGGGCGGTGCTCGGACAGCTCGTCGAGCAGCCCGGGCAGCTCGCGGGGGATGCCGGCGCCCATCAGCACGGCGTCGACCCCGGCGAGCATCGAGCCGTAGGCCGCGGCCGGGGTGGCCATCTGGATCTTCTCCAGGAAGTTGATCCCGACCCAGCCGCCGTGCCCCTCCTTGGCCAGCCACACCTCGACGAAGTTGCCGACCACCGCGAGTTCGTCGGCGGCCCGGCTGCCGCGCAGCCCGAGCCGGGGGCTCGGGTCGGTAAGGGGCGCCGGCGCGGCCCATCGGCCGGTAGTAGCGGTCGAGCACCCGGTCGGCGACCTCCTGCAGCGGGAAGTCGCGCAGCGCGCGGCGCACGTGCCCGCCCTGGTCGCCGTCCTGCAGCCGACGGGCGACCACGGCGTCCAGCGCCGTCCCGGAGACCACGCCGAGCTGCCCGGTGCGGGCGACCGCGTTCGCCAGCCGCCATGATGAGACGCCCACGCCCATGCCGCCCTGGATGATCACCGGGCGGCGCTGAATGGTTCGAAGCGTCATGCAGACCTCGTTCGGGATTGGCGGCGGACGGCGGATCGGTGACTGCGTCACCGGCGGTGGACTCCGTGTTCTCGGCGGACCTCCCGGAGAGGACCTACGCCATCGTAGGTTCGCAGCCGGGTCCAGGGGGAGGCCGGGTCGAAGGTCCTCCGGGCGGGGCGGCCCCGACGGTGTGTCCCGGGCCTGGCGCCGACCCGGCAGGATGGGTGGATGGACTCCTCCGGCGTCGTGTTCCCCGAGGTGGGCGGCCGCCGCTCGACCTCCGCCACCGGGCGGGCGGTGCTGGCCGATGCCGTCCGCGGGCTCGACCCGGCGCTCGCGGCCGAGATCGAGGCCGAACCGGACTGGCGACGTGGCTACCTGCGGCGTTACCACGATGTCACCGTGCGTGAAGCCACCCTGCCGGGCGGGGCGCAGACCAGCGCCGCCGCGGGGCTCGCCTCGGTGGCCGCGCGGTTCGGCTTCGTCCGCGAGGGCCACGAGCGGCCGCTGGGCGAGGCCGTGCGGGAGGGCCTGGAGGCCGCCTCCCGGGTCCCCGCTCTGCACACCGTCACCGTCACGGGCACCCAGCCACCGGGCCCCGACCCGCTCTCGGTGCCCTATCACGGGGGCCGGCTGGTGGCCGGTGACCTGGAGCGTCAGCTCGAGAGCTGGCTGGAGGCCGGCAGCGTCGAGCCGTCGTTCGTGCGGGCGGTCACCGCCCTGATGGACAACCCCGGCTGGCTCGACCTGCGCGACCTGACCGTGGTGGTGCTCGGCGCGGGCGCCGAGATGGGCCCGGCGGTGTCGCTGCTGCGCTGGGGCGCGCACGTGGTCGCGGTGGACGTGCCCCGGCCGCAGCTGTGGCGGCAGCTGATCCGGACGGCACGCCAGTCCCCGGGCAGGCTGTCGGTGCCGGTCTCGCGCTGGCTGCCGGAGTCGGCCGGGGAGGAGGAGATCGCCGCCGCCGCCGGGGCGGACGTGGTGACGCAGACGCCGGAGCTGTTCGGCTGGCTGGCCGGGCTCGGGACGCCGTTCACGCTCGGCAGCTACCTGTACGCCGACGGCGCGGCGCACGTGCTCGCCTCCGTCGCCGCGGACGCGCTGGTGGCCGAGCTGGGTGCGCTGCGCGGGCCGGAGCTGTCGCTGGCCTTCCTCGCCACGCCGACCGACGTGTACTGCGTCCCGCCCGAGGCCGTCGCCGACAGCCGGGAGCGCTACGCCCGCCGGCGCGCGCTGCACCGGCTCGGAAGGCTCGGCTCCGCCGGGCACCTGTACGCGCCGAACTACGACCGGATGTTGCGCGCCGTCGACGGCCGCCAGGTGGGGATCAACGACTCGCTGGTGCCGCAGCAGGGGCCGAACTACGCGCTGGCCAAGCGCATCCAGCGCTGGCGCGCGGTGCACGAGCGCTGCTCCGGGAGGCTGGTCTCGCTGAACGTCGCGGCGGCGACCCGCACCCGCTCGGTGGTGCGCAACCGGATGCTGGCCGCGGGGTACGCGGGCGCGCACCGGTTCGGGGTGGAGGTGTTCGAGCCGGCGACGTCGAACACCCTGATGGCGGCGCTGCTCGTGCACGATCTGCGCAACCCCGCCGCGGACGCGAACCCCGCGACCCCACTGGAGCACCCCGACGAGCTGGTCTGGTCGGGCGCCTTCCACGGCGGGATGTGGCGCACGCCGTACGCGCCGCGCTCGGTGCTGGGGATGGCGGTGCTGCTCGGCATGGTGCGGCGGGGTGCCTGAGCCCCTGCCCGGCCGCGGTGGGGCTGCGGCCGGGCAGGGGCTGCGGGCGGGGCAGGGGCTGTGGGACCGGCCCGGGCTCAGCCCTCGGCGCCGTGCTCCAGACCCGTGCTGATCAGGGACATCACCGTCGGGTCTGCCAGGGTGGTGACGTCGCCGAGCTCGCGGTGCTCGGCGACGTCCCGCAGCAGCCGGCGCATGATCTTGCCCGAGCGGGTCTTCGGCAGCTCCGGCCACCACCAGGATCTGCCGCGGCTTGGCGATCGGGCCGATCTCGTGCGCGACGTGGTCGCGCAGCTCGGTGCAGTCGTCGACTGGTCGCCGTCGGTGGCCCGCGTCGCCGCGCAGGATGACGAACGCGACGATGCCCTGCCCGGTGGTCGGCGTCGGTGGCCCCGACCACCGCGGCCTCGGCGACCGTCGGGTGCGAGACCAGCGCCGACTCGACCTCGGTGGTGGAGATCCGGTGGCCGGACACGTTCATCACGTCGTCGACCCGGCCGAGCAGCCAGAGGTCGCCGTCCTCGTCCTTCTTGGCGCCGTCGCCGGCGAAGTAGCAGCCCGGGGTAGCGGGACCAGTACGTCTCCCGGTAGCGGTCGTCGTCGCCCCAGATCGTGCGCAGCATCGGCGGGCCACGGCTCGGTCAGCACCAGGTAGCCGCCGGAGCCGTTCGGCACCGGCTCGCCGAACTCGTCGACGACGTCGGCGCTCGACGCCCGGCAGCGGCCGCATGCGCGGACCCGGGCTTGGTGGTGGTCACCCCCGGCAGCGGGCTGATCATGATCGTCGCCGGTCTCGGTCTGCCACCAGGTGTCGACGATCGGGCAGCGGTCGCCGCCGATGTTCTCGCCGGTACCACATCCACGCCTCGGGGTTGATCGGCTCGCCGACGATGCCGAGCAGCCGCAGCGAGGACAGGTCGTGCCCGGCCGGCAGGTCGTCGCCCCACTTCATGAACGTGCGGATCGTGGTGGGCGCGGTGTAGAGGATCGTCACGCCGTACTTGGCGATCATCGCCACCAGCGGTCCTTGGTGCGGGGTGTCCGGCGTCCCCTCGTACATGAACGACGTCGCGCCGTTGGCCAGCGGCCCGTAGACGATGTAGGAGTGGCCGGTGACCCAGCCGATGTCGGCCGCGCACCAGCACACGTCCGGTCTCCGGCTTGAGGTCGAACACCGCCTGGTGCGTCCACGGCGACCTGGGTCAGGTAGCCGCCGGTGGTGTGCAGGATGCCCTTCGGCTTCGCCGGTCGTGCCGGAGGTGTACATGACGTACAGCGGGTGCTCGGCGTCGAAGGCCTCCGGCTTCGTGGTCGGTCGGTCTGCCGGTCGACGACGTCGTGCCACCACACGTCCCGGCCGTCGTCCACGCGACGTCCTGCGCCGGTGCGCCGCACCACCAGCGAGTGCCGCACGTGCGGGCAGCTGCGCAGGGCCTCGTCCACGGCGGGCTTCAGCGCGGCGGCGGCGCCCGCGCCGGTAGCCGCCGTCGGCGGTGATCACCAGGTGCGCGTCGCAGTCGAGGATGCGGCCGCTCAGCGCGTCGGCGGAGAAGCCGCCGAACACGACGGTGTGTGGTGCGCCGAGCCGGGCGCAGGCGAGCATCGCGATCGACCGTCTCGGGGATCATCGGCATGTAGATCGCGACCCGGTCGCCCTGGCCGCACCCCGAGCGCGAGCAGCGCGTTCGCGGCCTGGCAGACCTCGCGCAGCAGGTCGGCGTAGGTGATCGTGCGGGTGTCGCCCGGCTCGCCCTCCCAGTGGATAGGCGACCTGGTCGCCGCGGCCGGCGGCGACGTGCCGGTCGACGCAGTTCACGGCGGCGTTCAGCGTGCCGCCGACGAACCACTTCGCGAACGGCGGGTCGGTCCAGTCCAGGACCTCGGTCCAGGGCTCGGCCCAGTCCAGCCGCTGCGCGGCGGGCTCCCAGAAGGCGAGCCGGTCCTGCGCGGCCTCGGTGTAGGCGGACGCGGAGACGTTGGCCTGGGAACTGAACTGCTCGTCGGGGGGGAAGCGGCGTTCCTCGTGCAGGAGGTTCGAGAGGGCGTCATTGCTCACTGGATTGCTCCTACCTGGCTCGATGCTGGTACCTCACCGGATGTTGGCCCGCCACGCCGGTCCCACCGGGTGATGCCGGCGCAACGGGGATGTGACGGCTCCGCCCGGCAGGCTCCATGGTGGTGCCTGCCGGGCGGAGGGGGAAGGGCTCAGTTCCGCGGGCCGACAGGGATGACGACGCGCTTCCAGGTCTCGTTCGTGACCCCGGCGAACGATGCGTACCAGGCGCCGAGCGCGGTGAGGATCCCGAGCCAGCCGCCGACGTGGGTGAGACCGGAGCTGTCGGCGAACTTGCCCACCGTGAGCAGCAGGAAGGTCACCGTCAGCAGGGCGAACACGGCGAACACGGCGGTGCTGGTGCGCGCCGAGGCGACCAGCATGTAGGCGGTGAAGATCGTCCAGGCGAGCAGGAAGACGCCCACCGCCTGGTTGATCTGCGTGGCCGTCACGCCGTCGCCGGGCACGAAGAAGTGCCCGATGCCCCAGAAGGCGAGCCAGAACGCGCCGTAGGAGCTGAAGGCGGTGGCGCCGAACGTGTTGCCCTTGCGGAACTCCCACATGCCGGCGAAGACCTGCACGGCGCCGCCGTAGAACAGCGCGGAGCTGAAGACGATGGACTCGGTCCCGATGTTCAGGATCCCGGCGTTGACCGTGCTGAGGATGAACGTGGTGAGGGCGAAGGCGGCGAGGCCGAGAGGTCCGGGGTCGGCGATCGAGATCGGTGCCGGGCTGGTGGCTTCGGCCGCAGGGCGCGACAGATCCGTGGTTGCCACGGGTAGCTCCTTCCGCTTCATTGCGGCATGGCCGCGTCTATGTGACGGAGGTCACGCGAGAACCGTAGAAAAGGCGGGCCGGGGGGATAAGACCCTGGACCTCCTCGCGCGGCCAGCGGGAAGCTCACTGCGTTGAGCGGAGCCGGTGGGGCGACCAACGGTCGTCCGATGTCGATCAAAGGGAACCGCCGCCTCGCCCGGGCGCACCGCCGTCCCTGTCCCCGTCCCCGTCCGCCGGTGCCCCCCGGTCGCGGGCCCGGCACCGGGCCCGGCGGCGAACGCCGGCACCGGGCCCGGTGAACGCTGCGTGAAAGCTCCGCAGGCGGGCCGCGCGGGCCTTCTGATCGCCTCCCGTAGCGGGCACGCTGCTCGGCGTGGACACCCTCGCCGTGGTCAGCCGCGACCGCTACGGCAGCGGCTGCGGGCCGCTCGCCGTCGCGCATCGTGGTGGGGCCGGTCTCGCCCCGCAGAACACCCTGGCCGCCTTCGCCCGGGCCTACGCGCTCGGCGTGCGCTACCTGGAGACCGACGTGCGGGTCAGCGCGGACGGGGTGTGCGTTGCCTTTCACGACGCGGACACCGGCCGGGCCACCGGGGTCGCCGGTCGGGTGTCGGCGCTGCCGTGGTCGGCGCTGGAGCCGCTGCGGGTGGGCGGGGAACCGCTGCTCAGGCTCGACCGCGCGCTGGCGGCCTTCCCCGCCGCCTACTGGATGATCGACCTCAAGGACCCGCGCGCCCTCGGCCCGCTGGCCGCCGTGCTGCGCCGGGCCGACGCGGTGCACCGCGTGTGCGTCGGGGGCAGCCGGGACCGGTGGCTGGCCGATGCCCGGGCCGTGCTGGGCCCGGGGCTGGCCACGGCGATGGGGTGGGAGTCGGTGGCCCGACTGACGCTGGCGGCGCGTACCGGCCGGTCCCCGGGGCGGATCGTGCCGGCCCCCTTCGTGCACGTCCCGTTGCGGCTGGGGCGGGTCCCGGTGTTCGCCGACCGGGTGGTGGCCATGGCCCACGAGCTCGGTGCGCGGGTGCTGGTGTGGACCGTGAACGGGCCGGTGGTGATGCAGCGGCTGCTGGACGCCGGGGTGGACGGCATCATCACCGATCGTCCCGACCTGCTGCGCGAGGTGCTGGCCGGGCGGGACCGTCGGGCGCCGCTGCCGGCGCGCTGACCCCGCGGGCGGCGGCGCGACTGGCGGCCAGGTCGGAGCGGCCCTCGCCGCGGTCGACGGCCAGCCCCTCGGGCGCGTGCAGCCGCACCATGATCCGGGCCACTCCGGCGGGCCGGGACCCGCGGGACAGCAGCGATCCGATGATCATCACCGCGAACGCGGTGGGGACCGTCCAGGCCGCGGGCTCGGCCAGCAGCGTGTTCACCAGCCCCGGCCGGGTACCGCGCAGCATCGTGATCGTCACCGCGACCGAGGCCAGCGTGCCGCCGACGAGCAAGCCGGCGAGCGCGCCGACGCGGGTCAGGCCGTGCCACCAGATCCCGAGCACGAGCAGCGGGAAGAACGTCGAGGCCGCCAGCGCGAAGGCCAGCCCCACGGTGTCGGCGAGGCTGGTGCGCAGCGCGATCAACGAGAGCAGGGCGGGGGCGACGACGGCCAGCACGGCGCCCAGCCGGAACCCGCGCACGCTCGCGCTCAGCCGACCGCGGAGCAGGTCCTGGCTGAGCACTCCGGCGACCGAGACGGTCAGGCCGCTGGAGGTCGACAGGAAGGCGGCGAACGCGCCCGCGGTGACCAGTGCCGAGACCATGAGCCCCCACGGCTCGGGCAACAGCCGTTCGGGCAGCAACAGCACGACGGCGTCGGAGCGGCCGGTCATCAACAGGTCGGGGGTGTAGATCCGCCCGATCGCCCCGTAGAACGGGGGGAAGACGTAGAACAGCCCGAGCAGCCCGATCACCACCACGGTGGTGCGCCGGGCTGCCCGCCCGTCGGGGTTGGTGTAGAAGCGCACCAGCACGTGCGGCAGGCCCATGGTCCCGAACAGCAGTGCCAGCAGCAGCGAGTACAGCCGGTACAGGGGGTGGTCCCGGCCGCCTGCCCCGGATGTCGGCTCGCCCCACGACTTGCCGGTGGAGGCCTGGATGTCGAGGGTGTGCGGCACCGGCTGGCCCGCGGTGAAGGTGACCTGTGACCCGGCCCGCAGCTGGGTGGTGCCGGTCGCCAGCAGCACCGGCCCGTTCACCCGGCGGCCGTCGACGACGCCGGTGATCCGGACCGTGATCGGAACGTCGACGCGCACCGTGACCGTCGAGGGAAGCTGCACCGTGGTGGTGGTGCGGGCCACCGGCACCGACCCGGAACCGGGGTCGGGCCGCCCGTCCGCGGTCCAGGCCAGCGCGAGGAAGACCACCGGGACGGCGATCGCGGTGAGCTTGAGCCAGTACTGGAACGCCTGGACGATGGTGATCGAGCGCATCCCGCCGGCGACGACGTTGAGCAGCACGACCAGGGCGACGACGAGCGCGCCCACCCAGGCGCGGCGCGCCGGTGACCGTGCGCAGGGCCAGCCCGGCACCCTGGAACTGGGGCAGCAGGTAGAGCCAGCCGATGCCGACGACGAGCACCGAGGCGACCAGGCGCACCGTGTGCGAGCTGCAGCCGGATCTCGGCGAAGTCGGGCAGCGTGTAGGCGCCCGAGCGGCGCAGCGGCGCGGCGACCAGCGACGAGCAGCACCAGGTAGCCGACGGTGTAGCCGACGGGGAACCAGAGCATGTCGACGCCGAAGGCGAGCACCAGCCCGGCGATGCCGAGGAACGAGGCGGCAGAGAGGTACTCCCCGCTGATCGCCGAGGCGTTCCAGCGCGGCGAGACGCTCGGCTGGCGACGTAGAAGTCACTGGTCGTGCGCGACAGCCGCAGCCCGAACGCGCCGACGCACGACGGTGACGAGGCAGACGAGCGACGACGCGGCGAGGCGGGCCAGGTCGCGGTGCCCGGGCTGACCGTTCAGTCGCCCTCGACCAGGTCGGCGAACTCGCGCTCGACCCGCTCGGCCGGCGCGACGTAGCCGCGCAGGCCACGACGAGCACGCGGGTAGACGCGGACGCCCGACCAGAGCCACGGCAGTGGCGACGGCCGACCCGGGCGGCGCCGCAGGCCGGGCGACGAGGGCGAACAGCAGCGGCAGGAGGCCGAGGACGATCACGGCGATGCCCAGCGAGCACCGCCAGCGCCGAGCCGCAGCTGGGCGCGCAGCAGCGAGCCGCATGTAGACCTCGCCGAGCCCGGTCTGCTCGTCGATCTCGCGGGTGGCGGTGCGCTGCGGCATGCTCGCGGCGGTGCGTCCGCGGGCGGTCACCCGGACGCGTTGCGGGGCGCGGGCACCGCGGCGCGCCGCGGCCGCGGCCGGCGCGGTCGTCGGGCGGGCTCACCGGCTGCTCGCGGGTCAGGCTGGCGGAGCGGAGCAGCTGGTCGCGCAGCGCCCGCGTGTGCCGCCGGCTGACCTGCAGCACGGCGGTCGCCGACGCGGACCGCGCACCGGCCGCCGTCGACCGGACCTCGTCCACGTGCGCCAGCGCGACCAGCGTGCTGCGGTGGATCCGGACGAAACCCGGCGTCCGCCCACCGCTCCTCGAGGGCGCTGAGCGGGATCCGCACCAGGTGGCTGCTCGGTCGGCGGTGTGCAGCCGCGCGTAGTCGCCGTGCGCCTCGACGTAGCGGACCTGCGGAGCGCTGCACGAAGCGGCGTCACGCCGCCGAGCTCGACGGCGATGGTCTCGTCCTCGGGCTCGCGTGGCGCCGCGTCGACCGACCCCGTCGCCTCGACGACCCGGCGGACGGCCTCGGCGAGCCGGTCGGGCGCGGACCGGCTTCATCACGTAGTCGGTGGCGTGCAGGTCGAAGGCGTCGAGGGCGTGCCGGTCGTAGGCGGTGACGAAGACGACCTGCGGGCGGTCGGCGAAGCGGGCCAGCACCCGGGCCAGGTCGAGGCCGTCGAGCCCGGGCATCGAGATGTCGCAGAAGATGACGTCGACGGTCTCGTCCTCCAGCACGCGCAGCGCCTCGGTGCCGCCGGCGGCGGTGAGCACGTGGCCGACCCGGGCGTCCTGGCCGAGCAGGTAGGTCAGTTCGTCCAGCGCGGGCGCCTCGTCGTCGACGACGAGGGCCCGCAGCGGCTGCCCTGGGGGCGTCGGTGCACCGGCCATAGAGCAGGAGGGTACGACGCTGCACGGGGCAGGGCGAGCGCCCGGTGGTGACCTACGCCCCGTGGGTCAGCTGCCGGGCCTCAGCTGGCGTGGACGCCGGGGGCGAACTTGGGTACCCGGAAGCTGACCTTGGTGCCGGCGCCGGGTGCGGTCTCGACGACCAGCCCGTAGTCGTCGCCGTAGACCTGGCGCAGTCGCGCGTCGACGTTGCCGAGCCCGACCGAGTCGGCGTCGACTCTCCCGGCGAGCACGGCGCGGATGACCTCGGGGTCGGTGCCCACGCCGTCGTCCTCGACCCAGATTCAGCGCCTCGGCGACCCGGTCCTCGGCGACCATCGTGATGTGCCCGTCGCCGGTCTTGCCCTCCAGCCCGTGCCGCACGGCGTTCTCCACCAACGGCTGCACGGCGAGGAAGGGCACGGCGACCGGGAGCACCTCGGGGGCGATGGGCAGCTGCACGACTGCAGCCGCTCGCCGAAGCGGGCCTGCTCGAGCACGAGGTAGCGCTCGATGTTGCGCAGCTCGTCGGCGCAGCGTCGTGTACTCACCGCCGCGGCGGAAGGCGTAGCGGGTGAAGTCGGCGAACTCCAGCAGCAGCTCGCGTGCCCGCTCGGGGTCGGTGCGCACGAAGGAGGCGATGGCGGCGAGGGAGTTGTAGATGAAGTGCGGGCTGATCTGGGCCCGCAGGGCCCGCAGCTCGGCCTCCATGAGCGCGGGTGCGCTGAGCGGTCGAGGTCGGCGAGCTCGACCTGGGTCGACACCCACGCGCCACCTCGTCGGTCGCCCGGACCAGGCCCGGCTGGAGACCGACGGGCCGTAGGCGATCAGCGGCGCCGACGACGCGGTCGTCGGCGGTGACCGGGGCGACGACGGCCGAGCGGATGGGGCACTCGGCGTCGTCGCAGGCGACCACGGCGGCCGCGAGCACCATCGGACTGCCGGTGCGCAACACCTCCCCGGCGTGGGCGATCGCGGCGGGGGAGTGGTGTGCCCCGGCCCCGTCCCAGGCCAGCGTCGAGGTGGAGTCGGTGATCGCGACCGCCGCGGTGCCGAGCAGGGTGCGCAGGTGCCGGGCGGCACGGGTGGCGCCGGTGGGGGTGAGGCCCTCGCGCAGGTGCGGCGCAGCCTGCGTGGCGGTGTGCAGGGTGGCGAAGGTGGCCCTGTCGGCGGGGGTGCCGAGGTCGGTGTTGCGCAGGATGACGCGCACCACCAGCAGGGCGAGGGCGGCCACCAGCAGCGTGGCCAGCGCCAGCGCGCCCCACGGCCCGATCTGGTTGATCCCCGCCACGCAGGCCACGGTAGTGCCGGCTGTCCCCGGGTGTCCCCGGGCGCCCCCGGTCCCCCCGCCGGCGCCGGTCGTGCCGAGCAGGAGAGTGAGCGCAAAGTAATTGCGTGACTACTTTGGAGCGTGAGCTCGGCGTGCCGGGTCGCCGTCGGACGTAGGGTGCAACGGTGCCTGTGCTGCTGTGCGATCTTGGGAACGTGCTCATCGGGGTGTCCCTCGAGCCGGTGTTGCGCGCCTGGCGCGAGCTGAACGGCGGCACCATCGCCCTCACCGCGGCGCGCGATCTGGAGGACGACGCCTACCGCGGCTTCGAGACCGGCGCGCTCGGGGAGTCGGAGTACGCCCGCCACCTGCGCGTCAGGCTCGGCTGGCGCGGCAGCGACCCCGACCTGGTCAGCGGCTGGGGGCAGGCTCTGGGTGCCGTGGACCTCGACGTCCTGCAACTGCTCGGGGAGTTGCGCGCCGAGGGCTGGACCCTCATCGGCGCCACGAACGTCATCCCGTGGCTCGAGCCCGAGCTGTGGCGGCGCTTCGGCGACACGCTGTCGGTCTTCCACCGGGTGGTCGCCTCCACCGCGGTGGGGGTGCGCAAGCCGGATCCGCGCTTCTTCGCCGAGGCGGTGCGCGAGAGTGGGCCACCCGGGGCTGCGGCTGTTCGTCGACGACCGGCCCGAGAACGTCTCCGGTGCCCGCCGGGCCGGGCTCGACGCGCACCTGTTCCGCGACGCGGAGGGGATGCGCGCCGCCTGCCTGTCGCTCGGGGCGCCGGTGCTGTGAACCGCAGCGGCGCGCCCGCGACCGGTTCGGGCGGGGCTGACCGCGGCCCGAGCGCCGCCGACGGGTCGGTCCGGGCGCTGCAGTGGCTGGCGGCGGTCCCCGAGGTGGCGGAGGCGGTGGAAGGCGCCGGGAAGGCGTGCACCGAGCTGCGCTGGCACCCGGCGCTGCGCCGACGGGCCGAGGAGGCCCGGGCCGAGGCCGGCATCAGGGCCGCCCGCTGCGCCGCCGCGCTGTCCGGGGCCCGGCTGCCGGTGGCGATGGTCCGCGACGCGGCCCGCGGTGCCACCCAGTTGCCCGCCGACGCCGCCGGCCGCGCCGTGCACGGAGCGCTGCGCGCCGTCGCCGAGGCCGGGCGGCTGGGAGCTGGCAGCCGCTGGCAGCTGTCCCCGCACCAGGCGCTGGCCCGGCTGCACGTCGCGGTCGCGGCCGGCCTGGTCGAGCCGGAGCAGCTGGGGCGCCCGCGCCCGGCCGGGCTGCCCCCGCAGGACGGAGCCGACCTGCTGCTCGCCGCGGGTGAGCCGGTCGTCGCACCCGACGGCCCCGCGCTGGCGGACCGGATCGCAGCCCTGGCCACCCTGCTCGCGGCCCCGCCGGAGGTGCCCGCCACGGTGGTTGCCGCGCTCGCCTTCGCCGAGGTCGCCGTCGCCCGGCCCTTCGTCGCCGGGAACGTCGGGGTCGCCGCCGCCCTGGCCAGGGCGGTGGTCGTCTCCCGCGGGCTGGACCCCACCGGCGTCGCCGTGTGGGAGGCGGGGCTGCTCGACGCGGGCCCCGAGTACGGGGTGGCGCTGTCCGGCTACGCCGGCGGCGACCCGGCGGCGGTGACCGGCTGGCTGCAGCTGTTCGCCCGTTCCGTCACGGCGGGCGCGGGTGAGGGGCGCGCGGTGTGCGACGCGGTCCTCGCCGGGCGGCTGCACGGCTGAGCCGTCAGCGCGGCGGCGTCGCCCCGGCGGCGGACTCGCGGAGGGCGCCGGCTGCCCCTGCGGGCTCAGGGCGCGGGGGTCACCTCGGGGACCACCCGGGCCGTGTCCAGCCGCCGGCCGGCGCCGATGAGCCGTCGGATGGTCGCGGCCGGCGCAGGGCGCGAGAACAGGAAGCCCTGGGCCCGGCGGCACCCCAGGTCGATCAGCACGTCGCGCTGCTCCTCGGTTTCCACGCCCTCGACCACGACCTCCACCTGCAGCGGGCCGGCCAACCCGAGCACCAGGGACACCAGCGCCTGGCTGGCCAGATCGTCGGTGATCGGCGGGATGAAGCTGCGATCCAGCTTCACCACGTCCACCGGCAGGCGGTGCAACCGTGACAGGGTCGCGTAGCCCGTTCCGAAGTCGTCCAGAGCCACCCGGCAGCCCCGGGACCGTACCCGGCGCAGCACCCCGGGCGCCGAGGAAGCGTCGGCCAGCGCCGTCTCGGTGACCTCCAGCCGGACGTTCCACGGCGGCACGTCGTGGCGCAGGCAGGCCTCGAACAGCCGGTCGGGCAGGTCGTCGGTGAGCGAGAGCGCGCTGACGTTCAAGGCCACCTCGAGGTCGAGCGCGTCGTGCTCGCGCCGCCAGCTGCCCACCTCGCGCAGCGACTCCTCCATCACCCAGGCGTCTATCGCCTGGACGGCGCCAACCTCCTCCGCGAGCTCGATGAACAGATCGGTGGCTGCCGCAAACCCCTCCCGGCGCCAGCGCACCAGCGCCTCCACCCCGCTCAGCTCACCGCCGGGCAGCCGTACGTCCGGTTGGAAGACCACCTCGAGCTCGCCGCGGTGCAGCGCGCCCACGACCTCGCCGGCCAGCCTGGCGCGCTCCGCGGACGTCGAGAACGACAGCCCGTCGAGCACCACCACCTGCTCGCGGCGGCCCTCGATCGCCGCCTGCAGGGCGGCCCAGGCGCGGCGCAGTGACTCCGCCGCCGCCCGGCCGGGCTCCAGCGGCGAGACCCCCGCCCACGCGGTCACCAGCAGCGGGGTGACGGGGGCCGGCACCGGCTGGCGCAGCGCCTGGACGATCCGGGTGGCGATCGCCCTGCTCTCCTCCACTCCCGCCGCCACCAGCACGCCGAGCTGGTCGTCACCCACCCGGGCGATCAGGGACTGCCCGCTGCTCGGCGCCCCGTCCGGAAGCAGCCCGCGGGCCCGTTCGGCCAGGTGTAACAGCAGCCGGGCGGGGTCGCCGTCCACCAGCGCCGCCCGCCGGGAGAGCCGGTCGAGGTCGAGCAGGATCAGGCACGACGCGGAGCCGTCGCGCAGCGCCTGGTCGGCGGTGGCCACCAGCAGGTCGCGGTTGGGCAGGTCGGTCTCGCGGTCGTGGCTGCGCTCCCAGGCCAGCGCGATCTCGGCACTGTGCAGCATGGTGGTCTCGGTGGTGACGGCGATCCCGCCGCCGTCCGGGGTGGGGGTGAGGTGGGTGACGAAGCGGCGACCGGTGTCGTCGTCCAGGCCCCACTGTGCCGTTGCCGGAGCCCCCGCCCGCGCGGCCGCCACCAGGGAGGGAATCTGCCCGGCCCGGGCCACCACGTCGACCGACTCCGGGTCGGGGCGCCCCGCCGCCGTCGTCGGCTCGGCAACCCAGTGGCCGTCGACGCCGATCCGCGCGACCACGGCCGGTGCGGCCTCGACCAGCGCCCGCCATCGGGTGGACTGCAGCGTCGCCATCCGCCCGGCCAGGCTCTCGGTGGCCACCCCGACCCCCGCGAACAGGGTGGCGACCGCCCCGGCGAACATCACCGACTGCAGCCTGAAGGTGGCCGCCGACTCCCCGTAGCGGATCTGCGCCGAGGCACCCAGCACCAGCCCGGTCGCGGCGAGCACGATGGCGCCGCGGGTCTGGTCGCGGCTGAGCGCCATCCAGGCCAGCGGGATCAGCGCCAGCGGCATCAACGTGAGCTCGCCCGCCTGGGCGGCCCCTGCGATCAGGAACACCGCGGGGGTGAGCACGATCGCGGCGGCTTGGGTGACGATGCCGAGCCGGCGGCGGGTGCTCACCGTGGGGGCCAGCCGGCGACCGGTCACCACCTCGTCCACCACCAGGTACACGGCCGGTGCGAGCGTGACGATGGCGGTGGACGATCCGAGCACCGCCCCGGCCCACAGCGCGAGATCGGGCGGCCCGCCACCCTCCGCGACCTTGGCCGCCACGACGATCGCGGCCGTGCCCACCGGGGCGGCGATCACCCCGAAGAGCACGAACCACGCCATCGAGCCGTAGCTCGCGTCGGCCCGCCACAGCCGTCGTTGGGTGAGGGCGGTGGCGCCGTACCAGCCGGCGGTGGCCAGCACGGCGAGCAGCGTCACGCTCTCGTGCGGGAGGCCGGGGGTGGGCCCGTGCACCAGGGCGTGCCCGAGTGCACCGGCCAGGACCACCACCGGCACGCCGCGGGCACCCGCGACGAGCAGGTAGCCGAAGGCCAACCCGGCCGGGGGAAACCACACCTGCAGCGGCATGCCGCTGCGGGACTGCGCCAGCATGTACCCGACGGTGGACAGACACAGGTAGGCCCCGGACACCGCGAGCAGGGGGGGTCGCCGCAGGGAGGTCGTCCGGCGGGTCGAAGGCTGCTCACCCATGCCGGAAGGTTACGGCTCTTTCACCCATTGTCACTCTCTCCTGCAGAACTCGGATCGACCAGGGAGGACTCGGGCGCAGCCGCCGCCAGCGGGCGGCGGCGCCCCGGGGGACGCCGCCGCCCTCACGGCTCGTGGGTTACCAGGCGCGCATCCTGTCTTCGCCGGAGCGGGACAAGCCCGTCACGACGGGTCCTTTCGTGGACTGCCCGCGTGTGGGTACCTGCGTGCCGTGCGGTCCGGGAGTCGGTGCGTTGAACCCGGACCGTCACCTCTTGTGTACTCCAAGCGATGTTCCCGGGGGAAGGGGTCTACCCGGACGATGCGCCGAGCGGTCGGCCGGGCCGGCCCTCACCCGCCCCCGGGGCAGGCCGCCCGGCGCCCCGCCAGCAGCCACCCCGCCAGCTGCGGCCCGACCGGCAGGTACACCTGCTCCAGCCCGCCGCTCGTCCGGAGCACCTGGAGCTGCAGTCCGACGGGCAGCACGTCGCGGGTGCCGGGGTCGGTGCACAGCGGCGAGATCGGCAGCAGCTCCAGCGTGGCGGATCGGGTCCGCACCGGTACGGGCCCCTCGGCCATCGGTACCAGCCAGCCGTCCGCCCCCACCCCGCCCACCGCGTCGGCGTCCGCGGGGAGGTCGTGCACCCGGACGGTGGCGCCCGTCGCGGACAGCTGCACCGTCGCGCCTGCCTGCCGCTGCCAGCCGGCGGGCAGGTCGGCCTGCAGCGCCACGCACGTGTGGCCGGGCAGCGCGCCGTCGCCGACGGCGACGGCGTTCACCACCGGGCCGGTGTCCCCGTCCAGCCGCACCCCGACCCGCAGCGGGTCCGCGCCCGTGCCGCCGCCGGCAGCCGGGCAGTGCACCGGCGCACTGACCTGCAGCGTCAGTGAGCCGTCGGGCGGCAGGGCCACCCCCGGACGGATGGCCGAACCTGCCAGCCCGTCGCCGCTCGCGGCGACCTCCACGATGCGGTGGGTGACCAGGTCGTGATTGGTGACCACGACCTGCAGCACCGCCAGCAGCGGGTCCGCCGGGGTGAAACCCGACAGCCTGGTGCTGGCCGACACCTGCGGCCGGGTGATGGGGGACGGCGTGCCCAGGGCGGATCGCCCCCAGGCGCCGGCAAGGATCCCGAGCAGGAGCACCGCTGCGAGCGCCGACAACGGCCGGCGGCCTCCCGAAGCCAGGGCCGCCGGCTCGGCGTCGAGATCGAGATCGAGCTCGGCCTCTGGGGCGGATCCCGCGGGCAGGGGCCGGCCCGGCCCGGCCTCTCGCTGCGCGGGATCGACCCGCTGCACGGGATCGACCGGCCCGACCTCGACCTGACCGGGTTCGGCCCGCCCGACCTCGACCTGCCCGGGTTCGGGGGGCGGGCCGCCCGGCGGCCGCGGGCCCGAGGCGCTCATGCCGCACCGGCCGGGCAGGCTGTCCGCAGCAGCCACGCGGAGAGCCCGTACCCCACCGGAACCTCGAGGGTGGCGCGCCCACCGGCGTCGAGCTGCACCGTGAGGGTGCGCGGGATCCCGATTCGTGACCACTCCGGCGGGCACTTCTGGGGCGGGTCGAGCCACAGCGCGTGGGGTCCGTCGACGACCGCCGGCAGCGGGTCGCCCGACAACGGCACGCCGCCCGCGCTGACGGTGTCGACAGTGGTGACCCGCCCGGTGGGAGCGGTGAGGGTGACCCGCAGGCGCTTGCCGTCCGGGGTGGCATCAAGTGCGCTGAGCACCTGCGTCGCCGCCGGGCCGGCGGTGCACAGGTCGACCAGCGCCTGGCTGCTGCCGTCGATGCGGAGCGGGTGCGTGGACCCGTCGGGGCCGGTCACGCGCAGCGGCGCCAGGGTGAGTGGCTGCGGTGAGTCACAGGCCACCGCCACGTGCACGAGCAGGGTGCCTCGGGCCGCGGCGGGCAGGCTCAGGCGGGAGGGGTCGAGGCCGGTCACCGCGGAGGCGTCGAAGCCCAGCGGCCCGGTACCGACGGTGAGCGGCACGGCCCCGATGTTGGTGATCAGGACGTCCAGTTCGGCCCCGACCCCGGCCGAGGCGTCCCCGGCAGGCGCGGCTGCGGTGATCACTGCGGTGGCGCCGAGGGTGGTGAGCGCGGCGTCCCGGGCCGATGAGGAGCGCCATGCCGAGGCGCCCACCCATCCGGCGAGCAGGCCGAGGCAGGCCGTGGCCAGCACGGCGGTGACCGTGCGTCGCCGGGGTGCGGCGCTGGGCGCGGCGCTGGGGCCGGGCGCTGCGGCCGCGTCCGGGGTCGGGTCGGTGTCCGGGACGACAGGGCCGGCGCCCGGGGCGGTGGCGCCGTCCATCGCCGGGCGGGGCACTGCGTTGCGGGTTGCCGAGGGGCGGGGTGCCAAGAGGCGGGTTGCCGTGGCGCGGGGTGCCGTGGGGCGGGGTGCCGTGGCGCGGGGTGCCGTGGGGCGGGGTGCCGCGCGAGTGGCCGGCTCGGGCCGTAGCGCGGCCGGCGCCGTGGGGAGACTGCCGGCGGCCGCCGCTTCGGCCGCAGCCTCGGGTGCCGCCTCGGCCGGCGCCGATCCGTACTCCTCGCGGCTCACGGCTCACCTCCGCGGCCCCCGTCGGGCCCGTCGCTGCGGCCGACGGGCCCCGCCGTGCGGCCGACAGGCCCGGCCTTGCGGCCGATGCGGTCAGGATACGGATCGCTCGCGCCGGTGCGCGGCGTACCAGACCAGGCCGGCGGTGGCCACGCCGGCGAGGACCGCCACCGCCACCGTCGCGGTGGGCCTGGCCGGAGTGGACACCCGGGGGACCCGGTCGCGCAGCCGGATCGGGTGGTGGAAGTCCTGCACCGGCCAGCCGCGGGCCAGCGCCTCCTTGCGCAGGGCCCGATCGGGGTTCACCGCCGTGGGGTGGCCGACCTCGAGCAGCATCGGCAGGTCGGTGCTGGAGTCGCTGTAGGCGTAGCTGTCCTGCAGCGAGTACCCCGCTTCCTCGGCCAACCGGCGGATCGCCTCGGCCTTGTGCGGGCCGTAGGCGTAGAAGGCGATGTCCCCGGTGTAGCGGCCGTGCTCCACCACCATGCGGGTGGCGACCACCCGGTCGGCACCGAGCAACGCCCCGATCGGCTCCACCACCTCCGCTCCGCTGGAGGAGACGATCACCACGTCCCGGCCGGCGGCGTGGTGCTCGTCGATCAGCGAGCTCGCCTCGCGGTAGATGACCGGCACGATCAGCGTCTGCAGCGTCTCGGCGACGATGTCGCGGACCTGCTGCACCTCCCAGCCGGCGACCATCTTGGACAGGTACTCGCGCATCCGCTCCATCTGGTCGTGGTCGGCGCCGCCGCCCATGAACAGGAAGTGCGCATAGGCGCTGCGCAGCACCGCCCGCCGGGTGATGAGGCCGCCGGCGTAGAACGGGCGCGAGAAGGCCAGCGTGCTCGATCGGGCGATGATGGTCTTGTCCAGGTCGAAGAAGGCCGCGCTGCGCAGGCCGCCGACGGTGTTCACGGACGCCAGCATAGGTTGGCGATGGGGCGTCATCCCGGGGGTCCCGGGGCGACTCTTCGATACTTTAGGGCCTCCGTCAGTTACTGAATGTGCCCAAGTTCGTTACTGCGGCGGCGTGGAGGGTGGGCGCTGTGTTGCTACTGGATGACGATTCGCCCCGGGAAATCGGGCAAATAGCTATGTAACACCCAGATGCTCGTGCTCCTGCGTGACGCCCTTATCGATGCCAGTTGCAGCAGCGGCCCGTGAGGTACACACTGACCGCGCCGGCTTCATCGCCGTGCCGTCGGTCCGACTCCTCCCCCCGAGCCGGACCGGCATTGACGGCCCCCGCTCCCCCCCAGCGGGGGCCGTCGTTTCTTTGCCCCGCAGTGGCAGGCGGCGTGATTCGTCCACAGCCGGAGGCTTGGCCCCCGTCGTCCACAGACCCGCCGCCGTGACGCCCACGCATCCCCCGCGGCGGCAGGCTCGGGCCAGCCGACGTTCCGGAGGTTCCCCGTGCCGCCCTCCCGCCCTGCCCGCCGCCCGCTGTCGCCGATCTCGCCGCACGTCCTTGCCGTGACCGCCGACGCCGAACTGGCCGAGCAGTTGGCGGGCCTCGCGGCCGCCGCCGGGGTACCCCTGGACCACCGGGCGGACCTGGCTGCCGGGTGGCCGGTGGGCGACGGCGTGCGGCTGGTGCTGGCCGGGCCCGATGCCGCGCTGCCCCCCGAGCACCGCCCGGGTGTCGTCCTGGTCAGCCGGGCTGATCCGGGTCCGCAGGTATGGCAGCGCGCGCTCGAGGTGGGGGCCGAGCAGGTCGCGGTGCTGCCCGAGGCCGAGCCGTGGTTGCTGGAGCGCATCGTCGATGCGGTCAGCCCTGAACCCACCGCTGCGGTGATCGGCGTCGTCGGGGGCAGCGGAGGGGCAGGGGCGAGCACCCTGGCCGCCGCCGTGGCCACGGTCGCCGCGCGTTCCGGGCTGCGCACCGTGCTCATCGATGCCGACCCGCTGGGCGGTGGTCTCGACCTGCTGCTCGGGGCCGAGCGTGAGGCCGGGCTGCGCTGGCCCGACCTGCTCAGCGCCCGAGGAAGGCTGCAGCCGGGCCTGCTGGCGGCCACCCTGCCCGAGGTCGACGGGCTGTGGGTGCTGTCCTGGGACCGCACCCCGTCCTGGGATCGCGACCTGCTTCCGGAAGGGGCGCCGGCCACCGACCCACAGGATCCCGGCGTTGCAGCACCCGCTTCCGCCTCCGCCGCCCGAGGCCGGTGGCGACCCCCGCCGCAGTCGGCGCCGTTCGACGACCCCGCGCCCGCGCTGCCCCCGGCCGCGGTCGAGGCCGTGCTGCGCGCCGCCTGCAGCGAATTCGGCCTCGTGGTGGTGGATCTCAGTCGTCGGCTGACCCCTGGTGACCTGGCCGCGGCACGCTCCTGCCGGCTCGTGCTCGTCGTCGTACCCGCCGAGGTCCGGGCCACCGCCGCCGCAGGCCGGGTGACGGCGGCCCTCGACACCGTGGTGGCCGACCAGCGCATCGTCGTGCGCGGCCCGGCGCCCGGCGGCCTGCCCGCCGATGCCGTGGCCGATGCGCTCGACCTTCCGCTGGCGGGGGAGTTGCGCCGCGAGCCCGCCGTGGCTGCCGCGCTCGACCGCGGCGAACCCTTCGTGCGATCGCGCGGCACGTTGGCCAACCTCGCCCGTCGCGTGGTGGCGGAGGTGACCGGGTGACCCCCCGTGCTCGAGCCGGCAGCCTGGGAGCGGGGCTGGTCGGGGAGGTGCGGGCCCGCTTCGCCGGGGCCGCGGCGGTGTCCGGGGCGGGCGCGGTCGGGGGCAGCGCCTCCCGGCCGGTGCCGATGGTGCCGCCGGTCGGCCGGGTGGGGCCGGTCCCAGCCGATCTCACCGGGCACGTGCGGGCGGCCGCTGCCGCCGCGGGGACGGTGCTCGGGGTGGGTGACCTGCGCGCAGCCGTCGACGGGGTGCGCGACCACGCCTGGGGGTTGGGGGCGCTGCGCGGTCTGGTCGAGGACCCGGAGGTCACCGACGTGCTGGTCAACGGCGGCGGCCAGGTGTGGGTGGACCGCGGCGGCGGGCTTCAGCAGGTGCCGGTCGGGCTCGGTGGCGAGGAGCAGGTGCGGGCGCTCGCGGTGCGGCTCGCGGCAGCGGCCGGGCGCCGGCTCGACGAGGCCATGCCCTGGGTGGACGCGCGGCTGCCCGGTGGTGTGAGGCTGCACGCCGTCGTACCGCCGGTGTCGCCCGCCGGCACCCACCTCAGCCTGCGCATCCTGCGCGGGCGCCACCTCGACCTCGACGCCCTGGTGTCCGCCGGAAGCCTGCACCCGCACTGGCGCCCGGTGCTCGCCCGGCTCGTCGCGGCCCGGGCTGCCTTCCTGGTCACCGGGGGCACGGGCTGCGGCAAGACCACGCTGCTCGCCGCCCTGCTCTCGCTGGTGCCGCCGGGGGAGCGCATCGTGCTGGTCGAGGACGTGGGCGAACTCGACCCCCGGCACCCGCACGTGGTGCGTCTGGAGGCCCGGCACCCGAACGTCGAGGGCCGCGGCGCCGTGTCCCTCGAAGCCCTGGTGCGGCAGGCGCTGCGGATGCGCCCCGACCGGCTCGTGGTCGGCGAGTGCCGGGGCGCGGAGGTCCGTGAGTTGCTGGCCGCCCTGAACACCGGCCACGAGGGCGGGTGCGGCACGCTGCACGCCAACTCCGCCGCGGAGGTCCCGGCCCGGCTCGAGGCGCTCGGCGCGCTCGCGGGGCTGGGGCCCGAGGCGGTCCGCGCCCAGGCTGCGGCGGCCCTCGACGCGGTGGTGCACCTGCGCCGCGCCGCGGACGGGCGCCGCTACGTCGCCGAGGTCGCCGTGGTGCGCCGATCCGGCGGGGGTGACCTGCGCGTCATCCCGGCGCTGCGCACCGGCCCACCGGGTGGGCCGGACGCAGGCGCGCAAGAGGTTCCCGGGTCCGGCTGGGGCCTGCTGGCGGGTCGACTCGGCCTGGCCGACCCCGGCCGGCTCCCGTGAGTGCCGCTGCGGCGCTGCTTCCCGCCTCGCTGGCGGCCGCCGCGGCGCTGCTCGCGGCCGGCGGCAGCGCCCGGCGCAGGCTGCCCGGCCGTTCACGCAGGCTGCCCGGCCGTTCACGCAGGCTGCCCGGCCGTTCACGCAGGCTGCCCGGCCGTTCACGCAGACTGCCCGGCCGTTCACGCAGGCGCACGGCACGCAGGGGTGTCCCGGGGTGGGCCGGCGGGCCGGCGGGCCGAGTCGCGGGGAGCGGCGACGGTGGCAGGGGGAGTGCCCCCGGCGCTGCGGCGGTGGACGTCGCGGAGCTCGCCGATCGCCTTGCCGCCCTGGTCGGCGCCGGGCTACCCGCAGGGCGGGCCTGGGCCCTGCTGGCGCAGGTGCCGGGCCCCGCTCGGCACGTGTGCGCCGTGGTGGCGGCGCAGGTGGGAGCCGGCGGCCGTGCCGGTGACGGGCTGCGCGCCGCTCCGGGGCCGCCCGGGCTCGGCTGGCTGGCGGTGGCCTGCGACACCGCGGAGCAGGCCGGTTCCCCGCTGGTCGATGTCCTCACCGGGTTCGCCGCGGCGCTGCGCTCGGACGAGCAGGCGGCCACCGACCGGGCGGCGGCGATGGCCGGGCCGCGTGCGACCGCGACGGTGTTGTCCGCGCTCCCGGTCGCCGGCGGGGGACTGGGCTTCCTGCTCGGGGCCAACCCCGTCACCACCCTGGTGGGCACCGGGCCGGGCCGGGTGGTCCTGCTCGCCGGGGCGGGCGCCTGGGCCAGCGGCAGGTGGTGGATCCGGGCATTGGTGGCGCGGGCCGAACGGGCCGGTGAACTGCGGTGACCGGGCCGCACCCCCTGGTGGCGGCCGCGCTCGCCGCTGCCGCGGTGGCGATCGCGCTGCCACCCACCCGCCCGCGGCGGCTGCGCCGGGCGATGGGCGGCCCCGGGCCGCGCCGCGCCCCGGGTGCGCAACGGCGAGCGGCGCGGCCGGCCCGCGGTGGCGGGTGGCGGAGGCCGGCCGCCGAGCCCCCGCCGGTCCCGGTCCCGGTGCCGCTCGTGCTCGACCTCGTCGCCTCGGTGCTCGAGGCCGGCGCCCCCCCGGCGGGCGCGCTCGCGACCGTCGCGAGCTGCCTGGAGAGCGCCGGCGATCCCCTCGGCGCCGTCCTTGCCGCCGGGCAGAGCGCGCCGTCGCCGGTGCCGGTCGGGGCCGGCCCGGCCGCTCGGAGGCGCGGCCGCGTCGGCCCCGACCGGGCGCTGCAGTCGCTGTTCGAGGCGCTCCACCTCGCCGCGGTCACGGGGCTCGGCCCGGCGGCCCTGGTGCGTGCGGCCGCCGAGCAGGAACGCCGTCGCCGCGCCGCCGCCCAGGCGCTGGCTGCGCGCAGGCTCGCCGTCTTCGTGGTGCTGCCGATGGCCCTGTGCCTGCTGCCGGCGTTCGTGCTGCTCGCGATCGTCCCGGTGGTGCTCGACCTGCTGTCCGGGCTGTGACCGGGGCCCGGTCCGGCGTGGCGATCGCCGTCGACCTGTCCACAGCCCAAGCCCCTGCCCCGCCGTCCACAACGGCACACCGGCCGCCGGCCGCCGGGGAGACCGGCGGGCAGGGTCGGTGCGAAGCCGTGATCCACGGCTGACGTCCCGGCCGTCCCGCCGGTGAGGAGGAACCGTGCGCTTGACCACTCGCCCAACCACCCTGCCACCCGCCGGTGCGCCCACCGCCCGTGGGGAGCGCTCGGCCCGGCACCGGCTCGGGCCGGGAGACCACTCCACGGCCGGCCCGGCCACCCCGACCGGGGTGCAGCGGGCGGGGCGGCTGCCCGGGTGGCTGCGCCGGGGCGGGCAGCGCGGCACCGAGCTGGGCATGGCCACGGCGGAGTACGCGGTGGCCACGTTGGCCGCGGCAGGGTTCGCCGGGTTGCTCCTGGTCCTGCTGCGCAGCGGGGAGGTCCGGTCATTGCTGACCGGGATCATCCGCCGGGCGCTGGCGGTGGGTTGAGGTGCCCCGCGGGCGGGGCAGCTCGACGTCGCGCTTCGCGGTGGCGGCCGCCGCGACGGCGCGGCCACGGCGTGGCCAGCACGGCAGCGTCACCGCGGAGTTGGCGCTCGCCCTGCCCGCGGTGGTGCTGATCCTCGCCGTGGTGCTGGTCACCGGGCAGGTGGCCGGGGCGCAGCTGCGCTGCATCGACGCGGCCCGGGCGGCGGCCCGGCAGGCAGCACGCGGTGAATCGGGCGGGGTGGTGTTCGCCACCGCACGGGCGGCGGGCCCCCGCGGTGCCTGGATCCGCGTGCTGCGGGGCGGCGCCACCGTGACGGTCAGCGTGGACGCCACGGTGCGGCTGCCCATGCCGGGCGTGCCCGGGGTGGCGGTGCACGGCCAGGCCGTGGCCGACGTGGAGCAACCGTGAGTGCCCGGCGCCCGCTGCCGACGCGCCCGGAGCGGGGCAGCGGGGTGGTGCTCGTGCTCGCACTGGTCGCCGTGGGGGCGCTGCTGGCACTGGTCGTCGGGATGTTCGGCCGAGCGGTGGCCGCCAGGCACCGGGCCCAGGCGGCCGCCGATCTCGCAGCGCTCGCCGCGGCCGCCGCCTGGCCGCTGCCCTCCTGCGCGCCCGCGGCGCGGGTCGCGGGGGCGAACGGCGCCGCACTGGTGTCCTGCACCGTCGCGGCGGACGGCAGCGTGCTGGTGCAGGTCCGGGTCGAGGGGCCCGGGGGGCTGCCCACCGGGCCCGGCGCCGCGACGGGGAGGGCCAGGGCCGTCCGCCCCGCCGCGGTCGGCCCGCTACCCGCGGCCGCGCGCCGGCTCGGCGTCGCCGGACTCCGCCAGCACCGCGTCGAGCAGCTGCCCGGCGGCGGCCTTGTCGAGCGGCTGGTTGCCGTTGCCGCATTTCGGGGACTGCACGCACGAGGGACACCCCGCCTCGCACTCGCAGTCGGCGATCACCGAGCGGGTGGCCCGCAGCCACGGACCCGCCGCCAGGAAGCCGCGTTCGGCGAATCCGGCCCCGCCGGGATGGCCGTCGTGGACGAACACCGTCGGCAGCCCGGTGTCGGGGTGCAGCGCGGTCGACACCCCACCGACGTCCCAACGGTCGCAGGTGGCGACCAGCGGGAGCATCCCGATCGCCGCGTGCTCGGCTGCGTGGGCGGCCCCGGGGATGTCCGCGGCGCCGACTCCGTACTCCGCGAGCAGGTCCTGCGGCACGGTCCACCACACCGCCACGGTGCGCAGGGTGCGGGCGGGCAGGTCGAGGGGTTCCTCCCCCAACACCCTGCCGGTGGTCGTCTCGCGGCGCAGGAAGGACACCACCCGGCTGGTCACCTCGACCGGGCCCAGGTGCAACTGCACGGCCCCCCACTGCCGGCTGCGCCGCGCACCGAGCACCCGCACGACGGTGGTCTCCCGCGCCTGGGTGCTCAGCTCGTCCCCGGTCGGCTCGACCAGCGCCAGCCGATCCTGCAGGTCGAGCTCACCAACCATCCACGAGCCGCCCTGGTGCAGGTAGACCGCTCCGGGGTGCACCGCGTGGTGGGCCGCGTGCGCATCCACGGTGCCCAGCACCCTCCCGGTGCTCGACTCCACGATGCGGAAGGCCTCGCCCCCCGAACTGCGCAGGTCAGCCAGGTCACTGGCCCGCTCGGGGCGGGTCCAGTACCAGCCGGCGGGGCGGCGGCGCAGCATCCCGCGCTCCACCAGGGTGTCCAGCACGCCGGCTGCCGCCGGGCCGAACAGCGCGAGGTCGGGTGGCGTCAGCGGCAGCTCCGCCGCGGCGGCCGCCAGTTGCGGTGCGAGCACGTAGGGGTTGTCCGGGTCGAGGACCGTCGCCTCCAACTCCTGACCGAAGATCGCCTCCGGGTGGTTGACGAGGTAGGTGTCGAGCGGATCGTCCCGGGCCACCAGCACGGCCAGCGCGTCGCCGCCGGCCCGGCCGGCCCGCCCGGCCTGCTGCCACAGCGAGGAGCGCCGCCCGGGCCAGCCGCAGATCAGCACCGCGTCGAGGCCCCGGATGTCGATCCCCATCTCCAGGGCGTTGGTCGCGGCGACCCCCAGCAGCCTGCCGGTGCGCAGCCCGGTCTCCAGCTCGCGCCGCTCCTCGGGCAGGTAACCCGCGCGGTAGGTGGCGATCCGGGCGGCGGCGTCCGGGTCAGCCTCGGCCAGCCGCCGCCGGGCGATCCCGGCGACCGCCTCGGCGCCGCGCCGGGAGGGCACGAAGGCCAGCGTCTGCACCCGCGCCGTCACCAGGTCGCCCAGCAGGTCGGCGGTCTCGGCGAGCGCGGACCGCCGCAGCGGCGCACCGTTCTCCCCCGCTGCGGGCAGCAGTTCGGGCTCCCAGAGCACGACCTGCGTGCGGCCGCGCGGCGAGGCGTCCTCGGACACCACGTCGACCTCCAGCCCGGTGAGCCGGCGCGCCGTGCTCTGCGGATCCGCGGCGGTGGCGGAGGCCAGGACGAACACCGGCTCGGCGCCGTAGCGGGCGGCGAGCCGGCGTAGCCGGCGCAGCACGGCGGCGACCTGCGAGCCGAAGACTCCCCGGTACTGGTGACACTCGTCGACCACGACGAAGCGGAGCCCGCGCAGGAAGCGGGCCCAGCGCGCGTGGCCGGGCAGCATCGAGTGGTGCAGCAGGTCAGGGTTGGTCAGTACCAGTCCCGCGTGGTTGCGCACCCAGCGGCGCTCCTCGGCGGGCGTGTCGCCGTCGTAGGTGGCGGCGCGCACGCCGTCCAGCCGCAGCCCGCTGACGGCGGCGAGCTGGTCGGCGGCCAGGGCCTTGGTGGGGGCGAGGTACAGCGCGGTCACCGGGTGGGCCCGGGGGTCGAGCTCGGCGGACCGCAGCGCGGTGAGGATCGGCAGCAGGTAGCCCAACGACTTGCCCGAGGCGGTTCCGGTCGACAGCGCCACGTGGCGTCCGGCCCACGCGGCGTCGGCCGCCTGAACCTGGTGGTCCCACGGCTCCGTCACCCCGGCGGCCCGCAGCACCTCCACCACGGCGGGGTCCGCCCAGGCGGGCCACGGGACGCACCGCCCGGGCCGCGCGGGCACCGACTCCACGTGCCGCACCCGCTCGCTGCGGCCCGGCCCCGCGAGCAGGCGAGTGGTGGCATCCACCCCCGCAGTCTCGCCTGCCGGGCAGCCGGCCGCAGCCGGCGGAGGGACTTTCCCGCAACCAGGAGTGATTGAATGCCAGCCAGGCACCGGGCCCCGGCGCTGCAGGGGAGTCGGCCAAGGGAGGGCGAGTGGAGCTCACGGTCACGAGCCGGCAGGAGGGCGGGAGAACCGTCATCTCGGTGAGTGGTGAGATCGACGTCTACACCGCTCCGAGCCTGCGGGAACGGCTCAACGAGCTGGTCGGCTCCGGGTACTACGACCTGATCGTCGACATGGAGGCAGTCGAGTTTCTCGACTCGACCGGCCTCGGCGTGCTCGTCGGTGGGCTGAAGCGGGTCCGTTCCCACGACGGGAGCCTGCGCCTGGTCTGCGCCCAGGAGAAGATCCTCAAGGTGTTCCGCATCACCGGGCTGACCAAGGTGTTCCCCATCCACGCAACCCTTGGCGAGGCGCTCGCCGACACCGGTCCGGCGCCGGACGGAGGCGGTCGCTGACGGCCCCCGGCAACCCAGCGTCCGGCGGCCCTGCGTCCGGCGGCGGTGGTGGTGGCGGTGTCGTGCTCCGCTTCTCTCCGGCGGCCGAGCACGTCCGCACCGCCCGGCTGGTGGCCGTTGCCGCCGCCCGACGGGCAGGCCTGGGCGAGGACCGGCTGGACGAGGTGCGGCTGGCGGTCGGCGAGGTGTGCGCCCGCGCCGTGCGCCGGAAGCCAGGATGCCGGGGTGTCGCGGCCGATCGAGGTGCGGATGACCGAGACCCGCCACGACGGGTCGGTCCACTACGAGATCGAGGTATCCGACGGCTCCTCGCTGCGGGATCCCGACGTGGTCGACGTGGCGCTGGTGCTCGCCCGCGGCGTGGCCGATCGGCTGAGCGTGGGCCCGGGGCCGGCGGGCCCGGAGGGCATGGTGCGGCTGGTGTGGCTGCAGGCGGGCGGACCGCCCCGGGGCGGCGGCTGAGCGGGCGGGCAACCGCTCGGCGGGCGTGGTGGACCGCTTACCGCGGGGGTGCGGCCGTTCCCCGACCCTGCCGTCGGACCTGCGCGTGGGGTCGAGCACGGACCGGGGGCGAGCACCGCGGGCGGCCCGGGCCGCGTCCGGGGCGAACACTCGCTTCATGTCGGGTTGCGCCGATATGTGCAGGGGAAATGCGGTGGAGTAGGTCACACGCACCCGCCTTTTGTGCTTGCCGTTACGTTCCGTAGACTGCGCGGCGTTCGGTGCCCGCCGGAGTGCCCGGTCGGCGTCACCATCACGCTTCGTCCAGACCCACCGCGGGGTGGCGCAAGCTCACCGCGGGTGCGCGGGCGAGCGCGCTATACGTCGAGGAGGACGGATGCCAGGGATCACCCGTGCCGGGGCCGGCTCGGTGATGACCCTCTCCGGTGGGAACACGACCCTCGTTGTCATCGTCGCGGTCATCGCCGCGGGTGCTCTGGCGATGGCAACGGTATTCAGGGGTCAGGTTCTCGCCGCCGGTGAGGGCACCGAGAAGATGAAGACCATTGCCAAGGCCGTGCAGGAAGGGGCTGCGGCCTACCTGAGCCGCCAGTTCCGCACGCTGGTCTGGTTCGTGCTCATCGTCGTCGTGCTGCTGATGTTCCTGCCTGCGGACAGCAACGGCATCCGCGTCGGCCGCAGCCTGTTCTTCATCCTGGGTGCGCTCTTCTCCGCGTCGATCGGGTACCTGGGGATGAACCTTGCGGTTCAGGCGAACGTCCGGGTCGCCGCCGCTGCCCGCGAGGCCGGGCGGGACGAGGGCATGCGCCTCGCGTTCCGCACCGGCGGCATGGTCGGCATGGCGACGGTGGGACTGGGACTGCTCGGTGCCTCCTCGGTCGTGCTCATCTACCGCGGTGACGCCCCCGCCGTGCTCGAGGGCTTCGGCTTCGGCGCGGCCCTGCTGGCGATGTTCATGCGGGTCGGCGGTGGCATCTTCACCAAGGCCGCCGACGTCGGCGCGGACCTGGTCGGCAAGGTCGAGCAGGGCATCCCGGAGGACGACCCGCGCAACGCCGCCACCATTGCCGACAACGTCGGCGACAACGTCGGCGACTGCGCGGGGATGGCGGCCGACCTGTTCGAGTCCTACGCGGTGATGCTCGTCGCCGCGCTCATCCTCGGCAAGGCCGCCCTGGGCGAGCAGGGCCTGGTGTTCCCGCTGCTGGTGCCGGCGATCGGCGCGGTGACGGCCGTGCTCGGCATCTTCGTCACCAAGCCGCGTGCCGGGGAGAGCGGCCTCGACGGCGATCAACCGCGGCTTCTACATCTCCGCGGTGGTCTCCGGCGGTGCTGTCCGCCGGTGCGGCCTTCCTGTACCTGCCGGCCTCCTGGAGCGGCCTGCCCGGCGCCAACTCCGCGGTGCAGCAGCTCGGCAGCAACCCGCGCCTGGTCGCCATCGCTGCGGTCTCCCTCGGCATCATCCTGGCCGGGATCATCCTCTGGCTGACCGGCTACTTCACCGGCACCGATGCCCGGCCCACCAACGACGTGGCGAAGACCGCCCTCACCGGGGCTGCGACCGTCGTCCTGTCGGGGATCGGTGTGGGTCTGGAGTCGGCGGTGTACACGGCGGTGATCATCGCGATCGCCGTCTACCTTGCCTTCCTGCTCGGCGGTGGCGTGGTCATGCTGTCGCTGTTCCTCATCGCGCTGGCCGGCACCGGGCTGCTCACCACCGTCGGTGTGATCGTCGCGATGGACACCTTCGGGCCCGTGAGCGACAACGCTCAGGGCATCGCGGAGATGTCCGGAGACGTGCACGGCGACGGGGCGAAGATCCTCACCGAGCTCGACGCGGTGGGCAACACCACCAAGGCCATCACCAAGGGCATCGCGATCGCGACGGCGGTGCTCGCCGCGACCGCGCTGTTCGGTTCCTACACCGACGCGTTCACCACCGCGCTGGCCAAGGTGGGCGCCACCCAGGCCGACGTGGACGCCACCAGGAGCCTGGTGCTGGTCATCTCCAGCCCGAACGTGCTGGTGGGTCTGATCATCGGCGCGGCAGTGGTGTTCCTGTTCTCCGGGCTGGCGATCAACGCGGTCGGCAGGGCCGCAGGGGCGGTCGTGTACGAGGTGCGCCGGCAGTTCAGGGAGCACCCCGGAATCATGGACGGCACCGAACTGCCGGAGTACGGCAGGGTCGTCGACATCTGCACCCGGGACTCGCTGCGCGAGCTGGCCACCCCGGGTCTGCTCGCGGCGATGGCCCCGATCGCGGTGGGCTTCGGCCTCGGGATCGGCCCGCTCGCCGGCTACCTCGGGGGTGCGATCGGCGCCGGTGCGCTGATGGCGGTCTTCCTGGCCAACTCCGGTGGAGCCTGGGACAACGCCAAGAAGCTGGTGGAGGACGGGCGCTACGGCGGCAAGGGCTCCGAGGCGCACGCGGCCACCGTCATCGGTGACACCGTGGGTGACCCGTTCAAGGACACCGCGGGCCCGGCGATCAACCCGCTGATCAAGGTGATGAACCTGGTATCGGTGTTGATCGCTCCCGCTATCGTCCAGCTCACCTTCGGGTCGCACGCCTCGGCGCTGGCCCGCGGGCTGATCGCGGTGGCTGCCCTCGCGGTGATCGTCACCGTCGTGACGATCTCGCGTCGCCGCCCGGTCTCGATCGGCGACCCCGTGCCGAGCGGGGCGGGAGCGGCCGCGGCGTGAGGCACTGAGGAGTTGACGAAGGCCCCCGGCGCTCGGCGCCGGGGGCCTTCGTCAACTCCCTTACCGGTGCCCGCCCCTGCCCGCGACCCCGGACCCTGACCGCCCGAAAGGGCCGAGCTGTCAGGACGGCACGGTCAGGACGGCACGGTCAGGACGGCACGGTCAGGACGGCGCGGGCGCAACCTGCGACCAGGTCCGCAACGCGTGCTCCACCAGTGAGATCAGGGTCTGCTTGGCTGAGTCGCGTTCGCGGGCGTCGCACACCAGCACCGGCACCTCGGGGCCGAGCGACAACGCGTCGCGGACCTCGTCCGGCCGGTGCCGCAGCAGCCCGTCGAAGGCATTGATCGCCACCACGAAGGGCAGATTGCGGGCCTCGAAGAAGTCGATCGGGCCGAAGCAGTCCTGCAGCCGGCGGGTGTCGACCAGCACCACGGCGCCGATGGCTCCGCGCACCAGGTCGTCCCACATGAACCAGAACCGGTTCTGCCCTGGTGAGCCGAACAGATAGAGGATCAGTTCGTCGTCGATGGAGATGCGCCCGAAGTCCATAGCCACGGTGGTGGTCGTCTTGTGCGGGGTCGCACTCAAGTCGTCCACCCCGGCGCTGGCCTGGGTCATCACGGCTTCCGTGCGCAGCGGCACGATTTCCGACACGGCACCTACGAAGGTGGTCTTGCCGGCTCCGAACCCACCCGAGATGACGATCTTCGTCGACCGGGTGGGTCGGCTCTCAGAGCCGTTGGAGGCCACTGAGCACCCTCCTCAGAAATGCGGGGTCACGTTCGTCGCCTTCGATTGCCGAGGTACGGCCCACCTCGACAAGTCCGAGGTCAACCATGTCGGCGATGATCACGCGGGCGACGCCTAGGGGGACGGCGAGTTTGGCGGCGATCTCCGCAACGGAGACCGTGCCCTGGCACAGGTGGATCACGCTCACGTGCTCCGGGGACAGCAGCGGGCTGCTGACTGCCTCCCGGCCGTTGACCGTCGAGGCGACGATCGCTTCGAGGTCGAGGTCCCGTTTGGGCTTGGTGCGCCCCCCGGTGCGGGAGTACGGCCGCACCATCGACGAGGACGGCATGTCGCCGTCCGCGAGGAACTCACCGGTTTCGCCCGGCATCGGGTAGTCGACCATCGCCGGTCGTCAGCCCGACACCCAGCCCGAGGGCGAACCCCCGGGGTGACGCAGTGCGGGCGACAGATGCTCCCCCACGCGCTCCACGAGCAGTGTCATCTCGTAGCCGACGAGCCCGATGTCCGAGGTCGGAGAGGCGAGCACCGCCAGCCAGGACCCGTCGGAGACCGCCATGAGTAGCAGGAACCCGCCCTGCATCTCGACCACGGTCTGGATCACGGTGCCTGCAGAGAAGCACAGCGCGGCGCCGTTGGTGAGGCTGCCGAGCCCTGAGGCGACCGCGGACAGTTGGTCCGCTCGGTCACGTGGCAGGCCTGCGGAGCTCGCCATCAGCAATCCGTCTGCTGAGACGACGGCGGCGTGCGCAACTCCGGGCACACGCTGGGTGAACCCGTCTACGAGCCACCCGACGTCAGTACCGGTCCCGGTGCTCACTGTTCCCCTCCATGGTCCTCGGACTCATGCCCGCTCTCGTCAGCTGCCGTGCGTGCCGCTGTGAAGAGGCCGGCGGCGGTGCCGCCTGTCGGGATCTGGCGCGAGCGGCGGGCGGACGATACGCCGCGTTGGTAGGAACCGAGCCGCCCACGCACGGTGTCAGCGTCCGCGCGGTGCACGGGCCCGGCCGACGCCGCTGCCGGTACCGCCGGGGCGGCCGACGTCGCGGACGGCAGCAGGTTGGCGCCCGGCTGGCGCCGCGGCAGCCCCGCCGTGGTGTCGCCGGCGACTTCCGGGCCGGCGGCGGCACGGGCGTTGGTGGCGAGCCACTGCTGGTCGCCGAGGCTGGCCCAGCGGCTGGCGAGGCTCGCCGTTGCGGCCGAACCCGCCGGTTCCGGCGTCCGCTCGTCGCGAAGGTCGATCAGACGCTCCGCCTCCTCAGCCGCGGCGACCGCTGGCCGCGACTCGGGCCGGCTCCCGGCCGCTGCGGGAGACGCAGGGGGCTGGGCGACCGGTGTCGTCGGCTCGTCCGAGAACCACAGCGAGATGGAGTCGAAGATCGGGGTGGTGGCGGACTCCGGCGGGGTCTCGTCCAGGCTGCCGATCATCGGCGCGTTCGGGTCCGCCGGGTGGTACCGGGTGCTGGCGGCGTCGTGGGCCGCCAGCTCCATCGGCGACTGGCCGAACCTGTCCTGGCCGAACCTGTCCTGGCCGAACGCGTCCTGGCCGAACCTGTCCTGGCCGAACCGGTCCTGCGCCGGCGCGGCGGGTGCCTGCCCGGCCGGGGGTTGTGGCGCGCCGCCGAAGGCGCCGGGTCCGAAGCTCACCGGGGTCGAGCCGAAACCCACCGTCGATGACTCGCCGGGGGCCGGGGGTCTCCCGGAGTCCTCCAGCGGATGGTCGGCGGGCGGCGGCAGGGTGGGGTTCGGGCCACCGGCCTTGCGCAGCTCGCGCAGCGGGAGGCCGCCGGTGATGGGAGCCACCCGCTCGACCGGCAGCATGAACCCGCTGGTGTCAGTTATCGACGGGCGCAGTGCCGGGCCGAACAGGCCGGGGGTGCCGGCCGCGGGAGGCCCCCCGAGCTTGCCGCCCGGATTCCCGTTCTGCTCGGTGCGGCGAGGCTCCCTGCGGGGCAGGTCGCTGTTGCCCGGCGCCGCAGGCTCGGTGGACCACGGTGGGGCCGAACCCTGCCAGCTGCTGCCGGAGGGGTCGGGGCGCCCGCCCGCGGAAGGCCCGGACCGACCCGCGGGGCGGGGATCGGTTTCCGGGCTGCCCGGCCAGCCGGTGCTCGCCGCGGGTGCGTCGCCGGCGCTCCCGTGGTCGATCGAGCGCCCGTTCAACGGCTTGAGCCCGAAGGGGTCGCCCTGGTCGCCCGTCGCGCCTGCCGCGGGGCCGGTGCCGAGGAACGAGCCGCCGGCCCCCCCGACGTTGCCGCGCGGGTTGTCCCCGTCGGGCTGACCAGTGCGCGGGCGCTGCGACCACAGCGCGGTCGCCGAGGGCGGGGTCAGGGTGGGGTCCCCCGGCGGCTGGGTGCCGTCCGGGGAGCCGAACGCGTCGAAGGGCTCCAGGGCGGCGGGCGGCTGCTGGAAGCTGTCGGCCTTGGGGCCCGTGGACAGCGGGCCGGCGGACAGCGCCGCGCCGGGGACGCGGGACGGCAGCCCGCCGAGGCCGGGCGAGCCCCCCGCGACCGCGGGGTTGGGATCGCGTGTCGGAAGGTCCTCGGCGGGGGGCCAGGGCGGGGTCTGGCGGCGCGGGAGAGCCGGAGCCGGCGCCGGCGGCTGCTTGGGCGCCGGCGGGTAGGGGGCTGCGGGCAGCGCGGGGGCGCTCGCCCGCTGCGGCAGCGGTGCCGCCTGGGTGGGCAGCCGGGGGGCTTCGCCGCCGCCGGGGGCCCCCACCACGTGGGTGGCCGGGACCAGGACCTCGGCGACGGTGCCGGCGCCGGTGGGGCGGGGCGACAGCCGCACCTCGAAGCCGCTGCGGTGGGCCAGGCGACCGACGACGAACAGGCCCATCCGGGAGGGGATCTGGGTATCGATGGTGCCCGGCGTGGCCAGCCGCGCGTTGAGCTCGGCGAGCTCGGCGGGCGGGATGCCGACGCCGGAGTCGGTGACCTCCAGGTGCATCCCGCCGTCCGGGGTGAAGGCCGCCGTGAGCAGGATCGGGCTGGTCGGCGGGGAGTACATGGCGGCGTTGTCGAGCAGCTCGGCGAGCAGGTGGATCAGGCCGCCGGCGACCGGGCCGCCCACCGCGGCGGAGCTCACCGGCTGCAGCCGGACCCGCTCGTACTGCTCCATCTCGCTCGTGGCGGCGCGGAAGACGTCGGAGACGGGCACCGGGGTGTTGCTCCGGGTTCGCACGCTCGACCCGGCGAGCACGAGCAGGTTGTCGTTGTACCGGCGCATCCGCGCGGCCAGGTGGTCCAGCCGGAAGAGGTTCCGCAGCTGCTCGGGGTCCTCCTCGGTGCTCTCCAGCTCGTCGATGATCGCCAGCTGCTTCTCGACCATGGACTGGCTGCGGCGGGACATGCTGACGAACGCCTCGTCCAGCGCGTGCCGCAGCCGCACCTGGGACGTCGCCAGCCGGACCGCCTCGGCGGTCAGGCCGTCCACGGCGTGGGCGACCTCGAGCGTCTCGGGGCCGGCAACGAGGCCCGGAGGCATCACCGGCGGCAGGTCGATGTTGGCGTCCACGCCCTGCTGCTCGATCTGGCGCACCGCCGCGGGCAACCGGATGGTGGCGACCTCGACGGCACCGGAGCGCAGGCGGCGCATCGGGCCGGTGACGGTGCGGGCGATGGCGGCCAGGGCGGCGAAGACCAGCAGCAGGGTGAACACGCCGAGGCCGACGATGGCGATGGTCTGGAACAGCGCGGAGCGGACGGCGGCGGAGGCGACGTCGCGGGTGTGCTGGGCGACCTGGCCGACCAGGCTGTCGATGTTGTCCAGCCGCTGACCGGTGGCGGCCGAGAAGGAGGCCGCGGTGGCGGACGGCTTGTTCCCGGCGGCCAGCTCGTCGAGGTCGCCACGGAACTTGTTGATCCGGAAGTCGTCGGTCTGGATGGAGACGATGTCGGCCCGCTGCGCCGGGGTGGCGTGGGCGAGGGCGATGTTCAGCTGGGCGTCCTGGGTGACAGCCTCGGTCTTCAGAGTGTTCAGGCCGTTGCTGAACAGCCGGTTCTCCGACAGCGCGATGGTGCCGAGCACGCGCTCGTCGGCGGCGGCGAAGGAGGTTGCGGCCAGGGCGGTGAGGGTGGAGGCCTGGTCGACGGTCACCCCGTTGCCCGAGGAGGACGCGATGTCCCCGGCCAGCACCGCGGTCAGGTCGCGCAGCGGCGTGGAGACGTCCTTCTGGAAGTTCTGGTCGACGGCCACCTGGGACACCGACGGCGAGGTGTCGACCGACTTGCGAATGCCGGGGAGCTGGGCGAGAGCGGTGGGCACGACCGACGCCTTGGCCGTCACCGCGGCGGACCAGCCGCCGGAGGGCGGCTTGCTGAGGTAGTCCTGCAGGCTGGCGAGAGCCTTGTCGGTGTCGGTGCGGCGCTCGCTCAGCGCCTGCACCGTCCCGCGGGAGGGTGCGGCCTTCGCGCCGGCGGTGCCGGTGGGGTTGGCGCTCTGCAGCATCCGGATCGTCTGGTTCAGCTCGTTGTCCAGCGCGACGGTGGCTACGTTGGTGGCCAGCGCGACGGTCGCCAGGGCGCGCGTGCGCTCCGCCTGCCGCAGCACGACGACCGAGGTGTAGGCCAGGATCGAACCCGTCCCGAGGATCACCAGGACCGGCACCGTGACCAGGGCGACCAGCTTCCGACGTATCGGCCAGCTCGCCAACCCGCGTCCCGCCGCCGGGGGCATGGCGGAGGACCTCTCCGCCCCGGGGGCGGCCAATCCGTGTCGCGGCACCGTGACCCTCCTAGGCCAATCGCGACGTACCGCCCGACCGGGGTGGCTACCCCGCCCGTGCGGACGACGCCGTGAGCTTCCGGCTCGCGGTGGACATATCGATGGTGTCAGACCAGGCGAGACCGAGGCTACGCGCTGAAGACCGGGAACAGGAACTCTGCGTGAGCAGCCTTACTCGTTCTCAGGATCCGCCAGCCGGAAGTCACTCTCCCAATCACTGTCTGTAGTCGTCGTTCTGGTGCCGAAGAACACCGGTCCGACGCTGGACACCGCGGTGTGTGCGGCGCCGCCCCCGGCGCCTGCCCGGCTGGGCGGCCCCCGGACTGCGGGACCGGCCCGATTCGGGGTTACCGTTGCTGGTCGCAACCCCGAGGACCGCACACCACGATCGCCGCCCGGTGGGCGACGGCCGAAATGCGGGTCCGGGACGTTCGGCAACGCTACCGGGACCACGGCCCGGTGGCATCCCCCCTGCCGGAGGTTGTGGCACCCGGTTACCGTGTGGACGTACATGTGGCACCGCGCGTGATGGGAAAGTGACCGGAAGTCACGCGGGTTGCCGGTCGTCGGGGTGGGGAAGGCCCTTCCCGACACGACCCGGATACGCAGGGAAGGTGCAGTGTGGCCCAGAGCAAGGCCAGTGCCGGTCGGCGGCTCGTGATCGTCGAGTCGCCCAAGAAGGCGCGCACCATCGCGGGCTTCCTCGGCCCCGACTTCGACGTCGAGGCGAGCGTGGGCCACATCCGCGACCTGCCCCAGCCCAGCGAGCTCCCGGCGGAGATGAAGAAGGGGCCGTTCGGGAAGTTCGCCGTCGACGTGGACAACGGCTTCACGGCGTACTACGTCGTCGACGCCGACAAGAAGAAGAAGGTCTCCGAGCTGAAGCGGATGCTCAAGGAGGCCAGCGAGCTGTTCCTGGCGACGGACGAGGACCGCGAGGGCGAGGCGATCGCCTGGCACCTGCTGGAGGTGCTCCAGCCGAAGGTGCCGGTGCGCCGGATGGTCTTCCACGAGATCACCCGGGAGGCCATCGAGCGTGCCCTGCGCGACACCCGCGAGATCGACGACCGCCTCGTGGACGCGCAGGAGACCCGCCGGATCCTGGACCGGCTCTACGGGTACGAGGTGTCCCCCGTGCTGTGGCGCAAGGTCCGTGCCGGGCTGTCCGCGGGCCGGGTGCAGTCGGTGGCCACCCGCCTGGTGGTGGAGCGGGAGCGCGAGCGGATGGCCTTCCGCGCCGCCGGCTACTGGGACATCGTCGGTACCTTCGCGCCGGCGGACGGCGCCGGTCGGGCCTTCAGCGCCCGGTTGGTCGCGCTGGACGGCATCCGGGTGGCGACCGGGCGCGACTTCAGCGATGCCGGCACGCTCACCCCCGCGGCCGCGCGGGCCGGGGTCGCGCAGCTCGACGAGCAGGTCGTCGGCGGGCTGGTCGAGGCCCTGGACGGCGCGCCGTTCGCTGTCCGCAGCGTCGAGGAGAAGCCCTACACCCGGCGCCCGGCAGCCCCGTTCACCACCTCCACGCTGCAGCAGGAGGCGAGCCGGAAGCTGCGGCTGGCCTCCCGGCAGACGATGCGGGTGGCGCAGTCGCTGTACGAGGAGGGCTACATCACGTACATGCGGACGGACTCCACGGCGCTGTCCGGGGAGGCTGTCACCGCGGCCCGGCGGCAGGCCCGCGAGCTGTACGGCGACAGCTACGTCCCGGACTCTCCCCGGGTGTATGCGAACAAGATCAAGAACGCCCAGGAGGCGCACGAGGCGATCAGGCCCTCGGGGGACTCCTTCCGCACCCCGGCGCAGGTCGCCGGCCGGCTCAGCGGCGATGAGTTCCGGCTCTACGAGCTGATCTGGAAGCGCACGGTCGCCTCGCAGATGGCCGATGCCCGCGGCTCCACCGCCTCGGTGCGGCTCGGGGCCCTGGCCCGGGACGGCAGGGACAGCGAGTTCGCGACGTCGGGCACGGTGATCACCTTCCGCGGGTTCCTCGCCGCCTACGAGGAGGGCCGGGACGAGGAACGCGACGCGGGTGCGGCGCAGGCCGAGGCGCGGCTGCCGGAGCTGGCCGCGGGGCAGGGCCTGGACGCCCAGGAGCTGCTCGCCGACGGGCACCAGACCACCCCGCCCCCGCGCTACACCGAGGCCAGCCTGGTGAAGGCCCTGGAGGAGCGCGGCATCGGCCGCCCCTCCACCTACGCGGCCACCATCAGCGTCATCCAGGACCGCGGCTACGTCACCGGCAAGGGCTCCGCCCTGGTGCCGACCTGGCTGGCCTTCTCGGTGACCCGGCTGCTCGAGGAGCACTTCAGCCGGCTGGTCGACTACGACTTCACCGCGGCGATGGAGGAGGACCTGGACCGGATCGCCTCCGGTCAGGAGGACCGCGCGGCCTGGTTGTCGCGGTTCTACTTCGGTACCGGGAACGGGGGCGGGCAGGCCGGCGGCGCGGCCGGGGGCGGTGACTCCGGCGCCCCGCAGGGGCTCAAGCCGCTGGTGGACGATCTCGGTGAGATCGACGCCCGGGACATCAACTCGGTGAGCGTCGGCGACGGGATCGTGCTGCGCGTCGGCCGGTACGGCCCCTACCTGGAGATCCCCGGCGCGCCGGGCGAGGAGCCGCAGCGGGCCAGCGTCCCGGACGACGTGGCACCGGACGAGCTGACCGTCGCCAAGGCCCACGAGCTGCTGAACGCCCACGGGGACGTCGATCGCGAGCTGGGTGTCGACCCGTCGACGGGCCGGTCGGTCGTCGCGCGTACCGGCCGCTTCGGCCCCTACGTCACCGAGGTGCTCCCCGACGGTGCGCCGAAGTCGGCGAAGCCGCGCACCGGCAGCCTGTTCAAGTCGATGCAGCTGGAGACCGTCTCGCTGGACGACGCGCTGCGCCTGCTCGCGCTGCCCCGGCTGGTGGGTGTCGACCCGGACAGCGGGGAGGAGATCACCGCGCAGAACGGGCGCTACGGCCCGTACCTGAAGAAGGGCACCGACTCGCGGTCGCTGGTCACGGAGGACCAGATCTTCGACATCACGCTCGAGGAGGCGCTGGCGTTGTACGCCCAGCCCAAGGCCCGCGGCCGGCAGGTGGGTAGGGCGCCGTTGCGGGAGCTGGGGGCCGATCCCGTCTCGGCGGCGCCGATGGTGGTGAAGGACGGCCGCTTCGGACCGTACGTGACCGACGGGACGACCAACGCGACCCTGCGCAAGGGCGACGACGTCGACACCCTGACCCCGGAGCGGGCGGCGGAGTTGCTGGCGGACAAGCGCGCACAGGGGCCGGCCGCGCGCCGGGGGGCGCGCCGGGCGGCGGCCCCGAAGGCGCCCGCCAAGAAGGCAGCCGCGAAGAAGGCAGCCGCGAAGAAGGCTCCCGCCAAGAAGGCCGCCGCGAAGAAGGCTCCCGCGAAGAAGGCCGCCGCGAAGAAGGCTCCCGCGAAGAAGGCGGCGAGCACGCCGCCGGCCGCGGCGAGGAAGGCTCCCGCGAAGAAGGCCCCGGCGCGCAGGACTGCGGTGACGAAGGCCCCGGCCAAGCCGGCGGAGGCAGCGGCGGCGACGGCGCGGCGGGCGACGGCGGGGGCGAACGCGACCGGTTCCTGAGCCGGCTCCGCCCTCCCGCAACGGGGTTCGGGCGGCTACCGTGGCAAGACGGGGACGGTGCAGTCCGCCGCCGTGTCCCCGGCAGGGCCCCGCCCGAGGGTCCGGACGTTCTGCTGCCGAGCGGGGTTGCCGATGGCCACTTGGTCTGCGTGGACCACCAGGACGGGCAGGCTCGTCCGGGTGGGGCCGCGCGTGCCCCGGGCGAGGCGGCGCGGGGACGTCGACCCGTTCTGCGCGCTCGAGGTGCAGTTGGCCCTGACCCGCATCGAGGGCGAGCTCGCGACCCTGGAGCGCTCCGAGGAGGGGTTCGCGCGCGCCCATCACCTCTACGCGGCCCGGTTGGCCTACGACCAACTGCTCGCCGAGGCCTGTCGGCTTGCCGGTGTGGTGGGCCTGCCCGACGGCGGCCAGCTCCGCCGGATGCTCGCCGAGGTCGAGTTGCGCGCCCGTGGATGGACCTGGTGACCCCTGAAGGATCACGCATCGCTGCCAGAAATGCCGGAGGGTGACGGGCGATGGTCTTGGCGGCACCCGTGGATACCCTGGCCCGGTGGCACGGCACACGGGCGGCTCCCGCCCCCCCCAAGGTTCGCTCGAGCCTGCGAGCGATGCGAGCCCGGTTCCGCCGGGAGCCGACGTGAGCGACGGTTCCGATCCGGGCAGCGAGGCGGTGCCGCCGCGTCGGTCACGGGGGCGGCTGCGTCGCCCGGCGGCTGCGGCAGCAGCGGCGGCGGTCGCGTCTGCGGGTGACGGCGGGTTGGAGGGGGCCGAGATCGTCGCCGCCGCCGGCACCGGGTCGCAGCCCTCCGAGCACCGCACGCCTCGCCCCGGCACCGATTCCGGGGACGGCGGACCCGTCGCCCCAGGCGGCGCGGCCGGTGGCGGGGCAGCGTCGGCGGTGGGTGCCGCGCAGGGGTTCGACGACGACTCCGAACTACCCGACCACGACGTGGCCGCGGTGCTGCGCATCCGGCCCTTCCGCCAGCTCTGGAGCGCGCTGGCGCTGTCGAGCTTCGGCGACTGGCTCGGGCTGTTGGCGACCGCCGCGATGGCCAAGAACCTCGCCAACTCCTCCTACTCGGCAGAGAACTTCGCGATCGCCGGCGTCTTCATCCTCCGGCTCGCCCCCGCCGTGCTGCTCGGCCCGCTCGCCGGGGCGCTGGCCGATCGGCTGGACCGGCGCTGGACGCTGGTCTTCGGCGATGTCGCCCGCTTCGTGCTGTTCGCCTCGATCCCGCTGGTCGGCACGCTGCCCTGGCTGTACGGCGCGACGCTGCTCATCGAGTGCTTCGCGCTGTTCTGGATGCCCGCGAAGGACGCCACGGTTCCGAACCTGGTGCCCCGTCGCCGGCTCGAGGCGGCCAACCAGATCAGCCTGGTCGCGACCTATGGCTCCGCTCCCGTCGCCGCGCTGATCTACTCGGGGCTGGCCCTGCTCGACGGCGTGATCCGGCACCTGGTGCCGAGCTGGCACGTCAACCCGGTGGTGGTCGCGCTCTGGTTCAACGCGGCGACGTTCCTGGTATCGGCGCTGACGATCTGGCGGTTGGAGATCCCGCCCAGCTCCGGTGCACCGCGCGAACAGCAGGTCGGCGTGCTGCGCTCGGTGGTGGACGGCTGGCGGTTCGTCGGCAGCACCCCGGTGGTGCGTGGGCTGGTCCTCGGGATGCTCGGGGCCTTCGCCGCAGCCGGGTTCGTGGTGGGTCTGGCCCAGACGTTCGTCCAGGACCTGGGGGCCGGCCAGCCCGGCTTCGGCGTGCTGTTCGGTGCGGTGTTCGTCGGGCTGGCGCTGGGCATGTGGATGGGCCCGCGGCTGCTGGAGGACTTCTCCCGGCGGCGCCTGTTCGGGCTCTCGCTGGGGACGGCCGGGGCGTTCCTGGTGCTGCTCGCGCTGGTGCCCGACCTCGTCCTCGCCGCGCTGTTCACGGTGGCGGTGGGAGCCGCCGGCGGGATCTCCTGGGTGACCGGGTACACGCTGCTCGGCCTCGAGGTGGACGACGAGGTGCGCGGTCGCACCTTCGCCTTCCTGCAGTCCGCGGCGCGGGTGGTGCTGGTGCTGGTGCTGGCGCTGGGCCCGGCACTGGCGGCGCCGATCGGCGCGCACCGGCTGCACCTCACCGACGAGGTCGTGATCACGTACAACGGCGCTGCCACGGTGTTCCTGCTGGCGGGGCTGATGGCGCTGGCGATGGGGGTGGCGTCCTACCGGCAGATGGACGACCGGGCGGGGACCTCGCTGCGCCACGACCTGCGCCGGGCCTGGGCCGCCTACCGGGTGGCGCGGGTGCCGGCCGGGCCCTCCCCCCGCCATCCGGGCTTCCTGATCGCCTTCGAGGGCGGTGACGGCGCAGGGAAGTCCACCCAGTCACGGCTGCTCGCCGAGTGGCTGGAGCAGGACCAGGGGCACGAGGTGGTGATCACGCACGAGCCCGGTGCCACCGAGCTCGGGCAGCACCTGCGCGACCTGCTGCTGCAGGGGCGGCAGGACATCGGCCCGCGCGCCGAGACGCTGCTGTTCGCCGCCGACCGGGCCCACCACGTGGACGCGGTGATCCGGCCCGCCGTCGCCCGCGGCGCGGTGGTGCTCACCGACCGGTACGTCGACTCCTCGATCGCCTACCAGGGAGCGGGGCGCGACCTCGACGTCGAGGAGGTGACCCGGCTGTCCCGCTGGGCCACCGGCGGGCTGATGCCGGACCTCACCGTGTTGCTCGACCTGCCGCCGGAGATCTCCCGGGTCCGCCGGGCGTCGGACACCCGGCGGTCGGGGGACGACCGGCTCGAGTCGGAGCCGGAGGACTTCCACGACCGCGTCCGGCAGCGCTTCCTCGACCTGGCCCGCCGGGAGCCGCACCGCTACCTGGTGCTCGACGGGTCAGACCCCCGCCAGGAGCTCCACGAGGCGATCCGGAAGCGGGTGCGTGACCTGCTGCCGATCTCGGCCCGCCGGCGCGCCGACCTCGAGGTGAAGCTGACCGAGGAGGAGCACACCCGCCAGCGCCGGGCCACCGCGGAGGCGGAGGTCCGGCGGCTGGACGCGGAGTTGCGCGGACGCTCGCGGGACGAGGTGCGGGCCCGCCAGGAGGCCCGCCGCCGTGCCCGCGAGGACGTGGAGCGGCAGTTGCGCGAGGAGGACGACCAGCAGCGGGAGCTCGAGCAGCGTGCCGGCGAGCAGCGTGCCGCCGAGCAGCACGCCCGCGCGCAGCAGGGGCTCGAGACCCGGGCGGACGCGACGCGGGCCGCGCAGCGGGGAGCTCCACGGGCGCCGCTGCGACGCGGCGACGCCGACGCGGTGACGCAGCGGCTGCCCCCCGTCGATGCGACCCGGCGGGGCGGTGGGCCGGCCGACGAGGCCGGCAGCGAGCGGCTCGGCCCGGACCGCTGAGATGAGCGTCTGGGACGACGTCGTCGGGCAACCCGAGGCGGTGGGCGTGCTCTCCCGCGCGGCGCGGGCCGGGAGCGCCGAGCGCGCCGGGCTGCTGGCCGAGCAGGGTGCCCGCGGCGGCATGACCCACGCCTGGCTGATCACCGGCCCGCCGGGGTCGGGCCGCTCCACCGCGGCGCGCGCCTTCGCTGCGGCGCTGCAGTGCCCGGAGGTGGGCTGCGGCAGCTGCCACGCGTGCCGGACGGCGCTGTCGGGGGCGCACGCGGACGTCACCCTGGTGGCGACCGAGCACGTGTACCTGCGGATGGACGACGTCCGCCCGCTGGTCACGCTGGCGCAGCAGCGGCCCTCGGCGGGGGGCTGGCGGGTGATCGTGATCGAGGACGCCGACCGGCTCAACGACACCTCGGGAAACCTGCTGCTGAAGGCGATCGAAGAGCCGCCCCCGCGCACGGTCTGGGTGCTGTGCGCGCCCAGCTCCGAGGACGTGCTGGTCACCATCCGGTCGCGCTGCCGGCACGTGGGTCTGCGGGTGCCGCCGGTCGCGGATGTCGCGGCCCTGCTGGTGCGCCGGCACGGCGTGGACCCGGCGCTGGCGGCGTTCGCTGCCCGGGCCGCCGGCAGCCACGTGGGTCTCGCCCGCCGGCTGGCGGTGGACGAGGGCGCCCGCATCCGCCGGCGGGAGGTGCTCAAGCTGCCGGAGCAGGTGGTCGGGGTCGGTGCCGCGGTGCTGGCGGCGGGGCAGCTGGTCGAGGTGTCGGCGGAGGAGGCGAAGGCGGCCACGCTCGAACGTGACGCCACCGAGCGGGCTGCCCTGCTGCATTCCCTCGGGGCGGAGGGGGCCACCACGTTGCCGCCTGCCGTCCGCGCCCAGGTGCGGCAACTGGAGGAGAACCAGAAACGGCGGGCCACCCGGGCACACCGTGACGTGATCGACCGCGCCATGCTCGACCTGCTCTCGCTGTACCGCGACGTGCTGGTGGTCCAGCTGGGCGCCGCGGTGGAGCTGGTGAACGCCGAGCTGTCCGAGCAGGTGGAACGGCTGGCCGCCCGGTCGACGCCGGTCGAGACGGTGCGCCGGATGGACGCCATCGGGATCGCGCGTGAGCGGATCGCGGCGAACGTCGCGCCGCTGCTGGCGATCGAGGCGCTGATGATCGGGCTGCGCCCCGCACCGGGCTGACCCGAGCCACTGCCTCGCCCACTCCCACTCCCGCTCTCCATTCCCGGTCGCGCACTCCCGCCCGCGTGCTCGCCCCCGTGCCCGCCGGCGCGGGCCGTCGGGTACGGTCGGGGAACCGCTCGTGCCACGGGCGCCCTGCTTCCCGCGGCCTTCCTTGCCAGGAGACCCACACCTGATGACCCGGCTCCCGCGCCTGCGGCGCAGCACGATGGCGACCTGCCTGGCCGGCGCCGCCCTGCTCAGCGGCTGCACCTCCGGTTCCGCACCGGTGGCCGGGGTGACTCCGGCGCCGCCGGCGAGCGTGAGCCCGGCCCCCGCCGACGACCCGGCCCGCGACCCCGCCCTGGCGCGGTTCTACGACCAGCGGGCGACCTGGAAGGGCTGTGGCTCGGGCTTCGACTGCGCGACCGTCACCGTGCCCGTGGACTGGGCGAACCCGGGGGGCGCCAGCATCGGCCTGGCCGTCAAGCGGTTGCCGGCCGCGGGGACGAAGGTGGGGTCGCTGCTGATCAACCCCGGTGGCCCCGGGGTCTCGGGGCTCGACTTCGTCGACAGCGCCAAGTCGGTGTTCGGCAGCACGGTGCGCGACAGCCTCGACATCGTCGGCTGGGACCCGCGCGGGGTGGGGGAGTCCGCGCCGGTGCACTGCCTGCCGAACTCCCAGCTCGACGGGTATCTCGCCGCGGACGCCACCCCTACCGGCAGTGCCCAGGTGGCCGATGCCGTCCAGCTGGCGAAGACCTTCGCCGCCTCCTGCGAGCGCAACTCCGGTGCGCTGCTCGAACACGTCGACACGCTGAGCACCGTGAAGGACATGGACGTGCTGCGCGCTGTGCTCGGTGACGCCACGCTCACCTACTACGGCGGGTCGTACGGGACGTTCCTGGGGGCCTGGTACGCGCAGGAGTTCCCGTGGCGGGTGGGCCGGTTCGTCCTGGACGGAGCCGTGGACCCGTCGCTGACCACCGACCAGTACGCCGCCGGGCAGGCTGAGGGCTTCCAGCGCGGGCTGCGCGCCTACGTGCAGAACTGCGAGCAGCAGTCCGGTTGCCCCCTGCGCGGCACCGTCGACCAGGCCTTCGCGCAACTGTCCGCGCTGATCGCCCACGCCGACCAGAATCCGCTGACCACGTCCGACGGCGCCCGGCCGCTGACCCAGTCGCTGCTGGTGACCGGGCTGGCGATGGGCCTGTACGACGACCGGCTCTGGCCGGCGCTGACCAAGGGCATCGGCGAGGCGATGACTGGGCAGGGCAGCACCCTGCTGGCGCTGGCCGACCTGTACAACGAGCGGGACAGCCAGGGCCGGTACTCGCAGGTTCTCTCCGCGAACCCGGCGATCTACTGCCTCGACCACCCCGAGCACGAGACGCCGCAGCAGATCGCCGCCTTCGCGGCTGACCTCGGCAAGCGCTACCCGCCGCTCGGCGCGAGCATGGGCTGGGGGGTGCTCGGCTGCGCCGAGTGGCCGATCCCGGCGGTGCTCCACCCGCAGCGGCTGACGGCCTCGGGGGCCGCGCCGATCGTGGTGATCGGGACCACGGGCGACCCCGCGACCCCGTACGAGTGGGCGAAGTCCCTCGCCGGTCAACTCTCGTCGGGGCGCCTGCTCACCTGGGACGGCCAGGGCCACACGGCGTACGGGCGCGGCAGCACCTGCATAGCCCGGGCAGTGGAGTCCTACCTCGTCGGCGGGGTGGTTCCGGCGAACGGCACCACCTGCACGAGCTGACCCGGCGGCGGCGCCCGGTGGTCGGCCCCGGCCCCGGCCCGGGCCCGGCACCGGCACCGGCACGACGGCCGGGCGGCGCGGCCCCCCTATACTCATCACCCGTGCCGCCCCACCGAGCGGTGCACGCCGCCTTAGCTCAGTCGGCCAGAGCGACGCACTCGTAATGCGTAGGTCGTGGGTTCGATTCCCACAGGCGGCTCACCAAAACGGCAGGTCAGAGGCCGAATTGCCTCTGACCTGCCGTTGTCGTTTCCATCCCGGTTGCAGTTGTGGTTGCAGTTGCCCTGTCTACGGGCCTCCCTTTACCGCCACAGCACCCCCTCGATCCGCTTGCTGGCGGCCGTCGACATCCCCGCCGTGACATGCGAGTAGGTGTCCATGGTCACCCGGTACGTGGAGTGCCCGAGCACCTCCTGAACGACCTTGGCCGGTACCCCTGCCTCAAGGAGCAGGGTCGCGGCCGTGTGCCTGGCCTTGTGGGTGCCGCCCGCCGGGACCCCGGCGGCCTTGAGCAGCTTCACCCATGCCTTGTAGTCCGCTCCCGGGTCGATCGGCTGTCCGGCGACCTGACGGAACACCAGGTCGCCGAACGCCGGATCGTCTGACCAGAACGAGCCTGCCGCCGCACGCTCGGCGGCTTGGGCCTCCCGGTGGTACATCAGGGCCAGCACCAGGGCAGGGGAGAGGCTGACGTGCCGGGGCTTCTTGCTCTTGGGGTAGTTCACGATCCGCAAGCCGCCGCCGGTCCCCTGGGGGCACTGGATCGGCTGCTTCTTGCGACATGGGTAGACCGGGCGATCGATGGTTCTGCCCCGGTACCGCAGTGGGACGGTGCCGACGGCCTCTCCGCATCCGTGCCGTGCGGCGACGCGTTGCAGTTGTCGCCGGATGGTGGCTACTCCTGTGCCGGTATTGGTGTCGAGTCGCAGCTCCGACCAGGCCAGGCCGAGGGCTTCGCCTTGTCGGCACCCGATTTCCAACCGAAAGGCCCACAGCGCCGCGAGCCGATCCTTGAGCGCCAGGTCAAGGACGGCGCGGGCCTGGTCGGCTGTGAGCGCTTCGCTTTCCTGCGGTACCACGGACGGTGCGTCGATCAGGGTGCACACGTTCCGCTTCACCTTGCCGCGCTGAACAGCGACCTTGAGCGCCCGGGAGAGAATGCGGTGAACCTTGAGAATTGTTGCGGGGGCCATTCCTTCCGAGGGAAGTTTCTTGTAGAGGGCTTCGACGTGCTCAGGTTGAAGCCGGTCAAGGCGGTGTTTCCCCAGTCCCGGGATCAGGTGGCGCTGTACCAGCGGGCGGTACCCGGACATGGTGCCCTCAGTGACCTTCGCCGACGCGATGTTGTCGAGCCAGTACGCCAGCCACTGGGCCACGGTGAGCCGTTCCCCAGCGGTGGTGACTGTGCCCGCGTCCCGTTCCCGTTCAAGTGCTGCGACCTTGTCGGCCGCCTCCTGCCGCGACGCGCCACGGCGATGCCGTCGGTCCGGGGAGCCGTCATTCTTCACGCCCATGGTTACCCATGCGTGCCAGACCCCTTTGGTGTCCTGGTAGATGCTGCCCTCTCCGTTGGCAGCCCGAGTGCGCTTCTGTTCCGTCACGCCGCCTCCCGAATGAGTGCATTCCCGTACTGTGCTTGAAGACAGAGATCGGTCTCGAGTCGGGCGATGAATTCAACAATGGCCTCTTCGCTGACCAATCGGCGCGCGCCAATCTTCACGGTGCGCAATTCTCCGGTGTTGATCAGTTCGTAGAACTTCGTCAGGCCGACGTTCAGTCGACGCCGGGCGACGGGAACCGAGTGAAGCTGAGCAATGACAGTCGTCTGGGTTGCGGTGGCCGGGGTGGTCATCGGGTGGGCTTCTCCTGCCGTTGAGGACGTTGTGGGGGTGCTCTGGGGACACCTGCCGGGGTGGGTGTCCCCAGAGCCGGGAGCGTTCGTGCTGGTCAGAGCGATTTGGGGACAGCGGGGACACCAGGGACACCAGGGACAGGCACGGTTCCGGTGGGGTTGGGTGCGTCGTACCGGCCGCCGACCAGGGCAGAGAGCTGCCCGCCGTCGGCCATCCGTTGGCAGGTCTTCTTGACGGTCTCCCGGTTGACGCCGATGCCCTCGGCGATCGCGGTTGGCCCGGCCGGTCCGGAGTCGCGCAGGTGGGCCAGGATCGCGGCCCGGGTGTCGCCGAGCTGGTGCTCTGCGGCGGGGCCGTCCAGGCGCAGCCATCGGCGGGTGTCGGGGTCGATGGACAGGGCGTGTTCGGCTTCCTCGACGTCGCGGCCGGTGATGTGCAGGACGCCGTCGGCGGTGCCCCGTGCCCGCTTGAGAACCATGGTCGCGTCGGCGGCCCCGGCGATCCCGTTGGTGCCGGAGACCTCTTGGAGGAAGTCCTCCGACCCTGCCTTGCGGACGTGATGGACCATCACCATGGCAATGCCGTAGTTGTCGGCAATCCGCTTCGCGCGCCCGACGGCGGCGTAGTCGGCGTCATACGCGGACATGCCCGCCGGGACGGGTCCCCGGACCTTGGCGAACACGTCCACAACCACGAGCCGGGCGTCGGGGTGTGCGTCCAGCCATGACGCGATCGCGACATCTCCCCCGGCCGGGAGGGTGGGCCAGTCGGTGGCGATGTCCAGCCCGGCCGGGACGCCTCGGTCACCGAGCAGCTTGCCGACGCGGGACTTGAGCCGTCGCGGGGTGTCCTCCAACGCCAGGTAGAGCACGGGGCCGGATCGGACCGGGATCGCACCGAACGCCTTGCCCCCGGCCGCGATGGATAGGGCGAGGTCGAGGGACAGCCAGGACTTGCCGACCTTGGGGGGTCCGGCGAGCAGCGACAGGCCCTCGCAGATGATCCCCGGCACCGCCCACCGGGGCACGGGAAAGTCGGTGCCCATGAGCCGCTCGGCGGTCCACAGCTCCGGCACCCAGACGGGCCGGGCACTGTCGGGGTCGAGGGCGACCAGACGGGGTCGGGCGTCGGGGCGGGTGAACGTGGGCGGCAGGTCCGGGGGTTCCGGGTCGGTTGGGTAGTCGTTCATGCGGTGGCCCTTTCGGGGTCGACGGCGAGGACGGGGCAGTGGGGATTCGCGTCCAGTTCGGCGCGACGCGTGCGCGGGAGTTGGGTGAGCATCGCGCTCACGCGGCCTCCCCGACGGCGGGGGCCGACGCCGTGAGGGTGCGGGGTCGCTTGGCTCCGGCCCGGAGCCCGGACCGGATCGTGCGGAATGCTTCGGCGTCGTCCAGACCGGCGCCGGTCGCGGCGGCGGTCAGCCACCCTGTGACGTGTGCGGGGTCGAGTTCGCCCCCGGCGGCGAGCTGTCCGAGGGCGACCGCGGATCGGTAGAGCGCCCGGTTGCGTTCGCCCTCAACGGCTCCGCTCAGGTGGTCCAGTTGCGCCGTGACGGCCGACCGGAGGTAGGCGTCCCGCCGGGAACCGCCCCCTGACGCCGTCAGCGCGACGCTGACGGGCCGTTGCGTGGGCCGGGGGGTTGGGGCGTAGGGCGTCGCCGATCCAGCCCGGCAGAGGGCTCACAGCGGCGTGCACGATCATCCGGTAGGGGTTGCCGCCGATGATGGTCGGCGGGGCAACGACGTACCCGCCCCACCCCCGGGTGTCCACGAGCCAGCCGAGCGTCCCGGCAGTGTTGCCCAACCGCGCACCGTCGGGGTGGGCGTAGTACAGGTGCCGCCCACCCGACGGGGTCAGAACCGTTGGGGTGTCGGGGAAGTCCGTCCCGCCGTGCCGCTCGCACAGGTGCGCGAACACGTCGGCGCCGTCGACCACCCCGGGCCGGGCCCATGCCTGCGGCGGGGTGGCGCCGTGCTTGGGCACGTCCAGGTCGACCACGAGCAGACCCGAGGGGCCGCAGGCGATCCCGACCCCGTAGCCGGTGGTCGACCAGGCGCGGCCGATCCGGTCGGGGTCGGTGGTGGAGCGTTCCTCCCAGGTGATGTGCCGCCCGGCGGCCCGGCATCGGGCGTCGGTGCCGGTGCAGGCGTCCTCCGGGTGGTTGGGGAACGCGGGCCGCTTGTCGCCCGGCCGCAGCGGGAAGACATGCCAGCCACGTGCGGCGTAGGAGAGGGCAGCCGCCCGCAGGGCGGACCGTTCCTGTTCTGGGGTCGGGGGTTCGGGCGGTGCCGGTGGGGTCGGGGTGGGCTTGGGTCGGGTGCGTGGCACGGCGGGTGTGCTCCGTTCGCAGTGGGCGGGTGTGCTCGGGGGTGGCGGGAGGGTCGGGGCCGAGAGAGCGCGCGGGGTGGTCCACGTGGTGTTGTGCGGCCCGGCCGGTGGGGGGGTGGGGATCGGCGCGGCCCGGCCCTGGGCCTGCCAGTCGGTGAGGAACCGGTGGGCGCCGCCGACGGTGAGCTGGGCGGCCTTGGCGAGGGTGTGCGGGGTGAGGGTGCGACCGGCGTCGGTGGCCTTGGTGAACGCGGCCCAGGCGTCGGCGCGCAGCCGTTCGGGGGTGCGTGTGGTGGGCATGGCAGGCTGCTCCGTCCGGGTGGATGGCCCGCGGGTGTTGGAGTTGCCTTCCGGGGGTCCGTTCGGGTCGGGTACGGTGCGGCTGCGAGGCGGGCACCCCCCGTGGCCTTCCTCGCCCGGCCCGGCCCGCGCTCCCCGTGCGTAGGGCCGGGCCGGTGCCTTTCACGGCCCCGGCCGACAGGCCGCATCGCCCAATGGTCGTCACGGACGGTGATGGTTGGGAGTTGGATAGGGCCGGGCGATAGCGGGGGCGGCGGGTACCGGCCCGCGAAACGGTGACCTGCGGGTTTGCACCCTCGCGGGGTGGGGGCCAGCCCCGCTACCACCCCACCCGGCGGGCCGTTTCGGGCCTGGTGGCGGGGTGATAGCGGGGGCTGATAGCGGGGTCGCTAGCGCTAGCGGTCCCGGCGGGGGTGATAGCGGGGCCGGTAGCGGCGCCGCGGATGGGTCAGGCGGCCCGGTTGTCCTCACGCAGGGTGATCGCGGTGAGGACGTCGGCGCGGTCGATGCCGCGCCGGTTGACGACCTTGCCGCCTTCCCGCTTGCCGATCTGGACGGTGCGCACTCCGTATGCGGCGGCGGCGTTGCCCAGGTCGGTCGCGGTCCACCCGGTGTAGGTGTCTGGACGGTGCTCCACCAGGCGGGGCAGCAGGTCCTGGGACCACACCTTGGGCGCGTCGGCCGTGAGGACGTCGACCAGGTCGTCCAGCAGGGTGGGCGCCGGGTCCTCCTGTTCCGGCTGGGCGTCCAGGTCGGCGGCGTACCCGGTGAGGGTGCCTTCGGCCTCCCGCAGCGCCCGGGCCCGAGCGGCGATCTTCTGCGCGGCGACCCCGTCGACGTAGGAGAACGTGACGATCTGCGGGTCGTCACCCTCACCGATCAGGTAGCCGGTGCCCTTCTCCGACCGCCCGAACATGGTGGCCCGGATCCCCGCCTTGTAGGCGCCGGACCCGAGGACCATGTCGTTGGCCTGGTGGCCCATCACCTTCAGGCAGAACCGCAGCACCGCGTTTCCGCTGATCGCGGCCGGGATCGACCGGGCGTCCGGGCGCTGGGTGGCGAGGATGACGTGGATGGCGACGGCGGGGCCGCGCTTGACCAGGTCGGTGATGTCGGCCTCGATCTTCTTGCCGTGCTCGGGGTGCTCGAACGCCAGTTGGCACTCATCGATCCCGATCACGATCGGGTGCAACCTGAGCCCCTTCCTGGCCGCGAGTTCGGGGGTGACCTTGCCCTCGGGGCACACCTTCTCGGACAGGCCCCGGATCACCTTGTAGCGGCGGCCCATCTCGGTCACGAGGTCGGCCATGTCGTCGGCCAGGTAGGCGATGTCCTCGTCTTCGTCCCCGATCCGGTGCCGGTGGGAGACCAGGCCGAGCGGGCGCAGGTCTGCCCCGCCCTTGAGGTCGTAGGTGTGCAGTTCGGTCAGGTGGTCCAGGGCGGCGGCGAGCAGGATCACCCGCAGCGCGAACGTCTTGCCCATCCGGGGCACGGCGCCGATCACCATCGAGGCGAACATCAGGACCATGGTGACCGGCTTGCCGCGCTGGTCGACCCCGATCGGGAACGGCTTGAACAGGTCCACCCGGCCCGCCTTGGCCAGCGGCCAGGGGCGGGGCTTGGCCTTGTTCAGGGGCCGGTCCCCGACCCACAGGATCAGCCGTGCCTCGTGCACGTCCGGGTCGGCCGACGGCCACACCACGACCAGGGGGCGGCGCAGGCCTGCGGCGAGCTTGTCCCGCCGTTCGATCACGTCCCCGGCGGTCACGCCCGGCGGCAGGTCGACGTCGGCGCGCCAGCCGGGGCCGGTACCGCGACGAGATCGCCATCAGGATGCCGACGCGATCGGAGATCGACCGGCTTGACCTTCCCGCCGGAACACCCATCGCCGAGGTCACCCGGACCGGGTACGCGGCCGAGGGCACGCCCCTTCGAGTCATGGTCAGCATCGCCCCAGGAGACCGACACGTCATCGTCTACGAACTGGACGCCTAATGCCTGCGCTCTCGGCCCAAGAGCTCATCAACCCCACAACTGATCCATTCATCTACCCCGGAACGCCCCTGATGTCGGACGCCGTGATCTGCGGCAATTGGCTCTACCGAATGAGTCCCCGTCAGGGTTTGCGCGTCGGGGACTACGAAGTCGCCCTAGACGGAGGGCCCCTGTCTGGTGACGGGGCGGCATCTCTGACCGAGGTTCTGGCGGAAGCAGGTGTGACGCCGATCGGGCAGCGCTACCCCGTCGTCGCGGTCGGCTCCAACGCGGCCCCCGGCCAACTTGCGCACAAGTTCCGATCCTCGTGGGAATCCACGGTCATCCCCATGACTGCCGTGTACGTCACGGGCATAGGCGTCGGCTACTCCGCGCACGTAAATCGCGCAGGCTACATGCCCTATACGCCCTGCCGCACTCTGCCTAACGGGCGACACCTTGTCGTTCTCTGGCTCGACTCTGAGCAGTTGACCCGCGTGAATGAGACTGAGCCGAATTACCACCCCGCCACGATCACGGACGACCACTTCCGGGCCGTCCTCGATTCCAGGGAACCGCTCAACTCATACGTGATCTACCGGAGTCGATGGGGCGTCTTCCGTTCCCATGCGGACCGGCAGCCCCTCTCAGCGGCCAGCCAGGAATCGGTGTTCGCGGCTCTCGCCTGCCAGGAGTGGTTTAGGCGCCTGGTGCCAGAGGCGTCCGACGGCCCCCGGGCCGCGATTGCGGCGTTGGCGGCAGACGACGACCGACGGGATGCAGTGCGGCAACTGCTCGCCGAGCATGGCCAGGCGGTTTCGGACGGACTTCCGCCCGTGATGTCTAGCCCTGCAACGTACGACGGAGGATCAGGGGCAAGGGCGTGGGGAGTGGCCGGCGCCTGCGGGTAAGGGCGCGGACCGTCCCCGGTGTCCCCGGTGTCCCCGGTGTCCCCGAATCGCGCTCATCAGCGCAAACACCCTAGCCGCCAGGGACACCACCCGTTCTCGGCGGACGACGGCGCCCGGACAGGTTGGGGACAGGCGCCGCGCATCCCGACCCAACTCGCACTCTTGACGGCGCCGTCGGCCGGAGGCGCTGCCTCCTGAGTGGCGGTCGCGGCGTCGTTGGCGGGTAGTAGTGCGCGACGGGGGCCCGCCATGCCCTCAATGGGAAGAGTGCAAAAGTTCCTCTTGCCTGAACCGTTCAGATGCCACTAGCCTCATGAACACTTCAACCAACGGGGATGACGGCGAATGGGTGAGAATCATTGGCGCCGGTAACAGGGTCCTCCTTATTGCGTTTCCCGCAATTCGACCTGCACGCGCATTGTGTCCCACCCCGCACCGCGGCGTCCTGCACGCAAGTTGTTTCAGCGATTCATTGAGTGCTGGACGCCTACCGGGTCCTAGATAGGCCTCGACACCCCTCTCACGGCACGGCTGAATCCCAGGACGAGTCGAAGGCGATACATACGCCAGGCCAGGCGCTCGCTTCTCGGTCAACCACAGACGTCTCTGGTTCACGTTGTGATGACAAGAGAGAAGGAGAAGATGATGCGAATCCGACTGGCAACGTTCATTCTGACGGCGCTCACAGGAATAGCGCTGTCGGGGCTGGCCGCACCCATGGCAAGCGCTTCCACAACACCGTCGAGTAGCACAGGGTCACAGATCGCCATCCCCATGACGGCCGTTCCCCACAAGGCCAGGCCAGGAACCGTGAGCCCAAAGATTTCAATTCCTGGTTCTTGCGGAACCGCCTTCCTCTACCCCAGTGCGGCGAGCGGTCACGTTCACTATGACTTCGGATTCAAGAACATATCGACCATTCCGGTGTGGGTGACCGCTCACGTCAGTGCCCAGAATATCGACAACACGCTAGTTGACAACAATAGTTGGAGCGGGCCCTACGTCTCGAGGACCTGGGAGAAGCAGGGAAACCTCTACACGGGGTATGGCGAGAATCTAGTGACCGGATACATCTACATCGTGGGCGTCTTCTACGACTGTGTGAGTAGTCCGAACCTAGCCCAGTGGATCTACATCTACTGACGGTCGGGGTGGAGTCTGTCGGCTTGGCTTCCCTGGCCGAGCCGACAGACTCGCCCACCGAAGGAGCGACTTGCCTGCGCCCCCCTGGCGAGAGCCCCACGAGATATACTGTTGCCGCTCGTCTGATAGGAGGCCTCAAAAGCCTGGGCGTCGAGGCGCTCGGGCTCGACAACTCCATCAATCACACCGCACGCGCACACTCCGCAGGGAATTCGATTCTTAGGGGGCCCCGTCATGTTCCGCGTCTCTAGGAAGCCACAGGAGTTCGATGCTACAACATGTTTCTTTTCTCTCCCCCTGGACGTAGCCAAGACGGTCTCCGCTGAGGCAACTGCTGCGGCGCTGAGTGCGGGTAAGACTGACTCATTTGATCTATCAGACCGTCGTGAAGCTGTGCGAGAAGCGCTGGAACGCTCCTGGCCAAACATGCCCCGCATGGATTTCCTGCAGTTTCTTGCTGAAGTCGCTGGGACCTGTCGGGCCCTCGCGGCTGCGCAGGAAGGTTCTTCCGGGGTGCGAGCTGGCGATACTCCTCCAATTACCGAGCGAAGCATCTACGGTGCCTTTCTAATCCATCTGCACAGTTCTCCGAACGGTCCCGCTGTCGACCTTGTGCGTGCCAGGTATGTTGCCCAGGCCGAGCTTTACGGGTCAAGCAAGTGGCGGGCACCCAGACCTAGTAAGGATGCCCTTCTGAACCACGCTATGGGTCAACGCGAACGGGATCGTGCGATGCTGCGTTGCCTACAAGATCTGGAGCCGTGAGCAGGCAATAGCCGGGTGACGGGGACGAGGCTGAAACAGTCGGGAGTTGTTCCGGTCCATGAGTGCGCCGCCCAGACTGTTTCAGCCCTCCCGCGAGTCGTGACGGGTCTCGTCACGACTAGCGGCGCCCGCTTTGAGGGGCGACTTCCGGAGCGCTCCTGCTGGGATTCCGCCGACCCGATTCGCGGCACCCATAGCGGTTGCAGTTGTGGTTGCATTTCGCTGGCGTTCGCGCCAATTCAGAGGGGCCAGAACACGGCCTTGAACGGCCCCAACGAATAGGGTCGAACACTGGCGCAACGCACTACCATTAACTCGTAATGCGTAGGTCGTGGGTTCGATTCCCACAGGCGGCTCTCGAGTTCCTGCAGGTCAGACGCTGTTTTTAGGTCGAGCTTACTTGGTCCTACGGTCCCGCACGTGGAATCTCTGTGTGCGCCGTTCGATTCCGCTGGGAGCACTGTTGTCACTGGCTGCACACGGGTGCTCGGCGGGTGGCGTGTACTTGTCAGGGCCTGGCGGCGTGGTCGCCGCGTCCGTTTGGAGGGATCGGCGTGACCGTGCCGAGGTGAGCCATGGGGCTCACCGGACCTCGTCCGGCGGCGCGGCTGCGGGAGCCCGTCCGCGCTAGCGTTGGCTGTCGGGTCGTGCCGGTCGGCCCGTCACGCAAGCAGCGCTGCCGGCCCGGGCAGCGAAGCCGGTGGCGGTCGAGGTGTTCGCCCCACAGGACGAAGGCGAGCAGTGGGGCGTCAGCAGCGGGGACGTGGTCGAGGCACTGAGAGTCTGCAGCGGGCACCAGGCCCAGGCCATCGTCCAGGAGGTGCTCGCCCAGCATTTCCCTGGTCTGCTCGAGCGGGTGGATTTCGTCAGCTACGACGTCGTCTTCTCGGCCTACGCCGGGGACGAGGCCACCGCCCGTGCGCTGGCTGACGCGGTCGCTCGGGCGCCGCAACTGCGCTGACTGCCGATCCCTCCCCGGCATCCCAGGAGGCGGATGGACAACAAGCCCGACCGCAGGGGAGTATCCAATCGGATACGTTTGCGCAAGAGGTGAGGTGTGAGGTGGGGACGGCCGAGATGCTGCGCTGGGCGCGGATGGCTGCCGGGCTGAGTCAGCAGGAGTTGGCGCGCAGGGCAGGCACGTCGCGTCCGACGTTGTCGGCATACGAGCACGGCCGCAAGTCGCCGTCGGCGGAGACGTTGGAGCGGCTGCTGGCGGCGGCGGGGTGCGACCTGGACGCCGTCCCGGCGGTGAAGTGGAGCGAGTACGGCACGGGTCGGGGCCAATCGGGGTGGGTGGCCTCGCGGTTGTGGCGGCTGCCGGCGGACATGGCGTTGGCGGCCGTGGTGTTGCCGCTGCACCTGGACTGGTCGACGCCGGGGCGGGTGTACGACTTGCGGGACCGGCGGCAGCGAGCCCGGTTGTACGAGGTGGTGCTGCGCGAGGGCTCCCCGGAAGACGTGACGCGGTACGTCGACGGCGTCCTGCTGGTGGAGGTGTGGCCGGACCTGGTCCTTCCGCGCACGGTCCGGGCCGCATGGCAGCCAGTGATCGACGCGGCCGCACCGGCCGGCCAGGCTGTGGTCGCATCGTGACCGGCGGGCAGGGCGACCACGAGTCGGTGCCCGATGCCGCAGGCGCAGTGTCGCCGACAGCGTTGACCGAGTTCCAGATCGAGGTGGCCAGGGCGTTCTTCACACTGAAGGCCGCGGAAGGGTTCCTGCTCGCCGGCGGGGCAGCGTTGGCGGCCCACCGGCTGACGATGCGCCCAACCCGCGACCTGGACCTGTTCACGGCCCCCGGACGCGGCGGCGTCCCCGCTGCACGCGAGGCGTTCGAGAACGCCGCCAGCGCGCTGGAATGGACCGTGCAGGTCGTTCGCTCCGGGGAGACGTTCGCGCGATTGATCGTCCAGGGGCCGCACGAGACGGTCGTGGTCGACCTGGCCGTCGACGCCACGCCGGAACGCCCGGCGACCGTCACGCTGGCCGGGCCGTCGCTGGATCCGGAGGAACTGGCCGGCCGCAAGGTGGTCGCACTGTTCGACCGCGCGGAGGCCCGCGATTTCGCCGACGTCTACGTTCTGGCCGCCCGGTACGGGACCGGACGCCTCCTGCAGTTGGCCGCAACCGTCGACCGCGGGTTCGACATCGCCGTCTTCGCCACAATGCTCGCCTTCCTGGATCGCTTCAGCGACGACGAGATCCCTGCCCCCGCCGCCGACATCCGACCCCTGCGAACGTTCTTCGCCGACTGGAGACGCCGCCTGCATGCTGGCGGGGAGTAGTGACTGCGGAGTCGTGGAATCCCCCGTGGAATCCCGATAGGCGTTCGAGCTGGTCGCGGTGTGCTGTGAGGGCAATGGGGTGTCGCGTCGGTGCTGGCAGACGCGCCAGCAGGTTCGCGCGGTCCCCTCGTAATGCGTAGGTCGTGGGTTCGATTCCCACAGGCGGCTCCCCATGCATCCCCCCGTTGACCAGGGCGCTTGCCCGGTTGCGGCGGCCCGTCACCGGCCGGTCCAGATGGCTTCGTCTCCATGGTCGTCTCAGTTGTCAGCAGCTGCGTGACGGCGGGGGCGGTGAGGTCGCTGAGCGTGACTCGCAGGGTGAGTTCGTTGCAGGCGGGCTGGTAGCGCAGTTCGAGGTGCAGGACGTCGTACAGCGCCCGCTGCAGGTCGTCGGGCAGGCGGGTGACGCCAGCAGCGTGCTGGGGAAGGTCATCGGGACTGCTGCAGGTTCTTTCCCGCCCGGTTGGAGTTGTGGTTGCAGTTGCCTCGCCTACGGGGCTCCCGGCTACCTTCACGGCAGCCCTGATCGCGGTGGAGGTGACGGGTGGCATCTCTGAGGAGTGACCACCGTCTTGATGCGCTGGGTACATCTCGGCTACTGCTGCGCCGCTGGCGTGAGACCGATCGTGCGCCGTTCGCGGCGATGAATGCCGACCCCGAGGTGATGCGTCACTTCCCGTCGTGCCTGGACAGAGACGGGAGCGACGCCCTGGTCGAGCGAATCGAGGGCCGATTCGAGGAACAGGGGTTCGGCCTCTGGGCGCTGGAGGTCATCGCCACCGGCGAGTTCATCGGGTTCACCGGGCTCAACCCGATGCCGGAGGGCATACCCGGTGGGGGCGGCATGGAAGTCGGATGGCGGCTCGCGCGTCACGCCTGGCATCACGGCTACGCGACCGAAGCCGCCCGGGAAGTCGTGGCGGTGGCGTTCGGGCCGATTGGCCTGTCAGAGCTGTGGTCCATGACCGCTGTGACGAACGAGCCGTCCCAAGCCGTGATGCGTCGTCTCGGAATGACGCAGCATGCGTACTTCGACCACCCCCGACTGTCGGCGGGTCACCCGGTCCGGCCTCAAGTCGTGTACCACCTCGACCGACCGTCGGAGGCAAGCTCACCAGCCCAGAACGAGGTTCAGCTGGGCTGAGTCGTCGAGCCATGCCCTCGGGTTCCGGTGGTGGCGCCGTTGCTGCGTTCGGATGCACAGGGGGAGCTGCTGGACGTCGTCCGGGCCCGGCTCGCCCCGCCCACGGGGGCGGTGTTCCGGCACTGGTCCTCCCGTTGATGTGCGGAGGGAACGCCGGCGGCCGACGTGGCGTCCCAGGCCCGGCGGGAGACGGCCTGCCGGGCTTACGGGAGGGGCTGGCTGATGCGGATTCGGGTGCTGGTCGGTGGTTGCGTCGTGCTGGCCGCCGGCGTGGGCGGGTGCGGAACCGGTTCGGGTGCGGCCGGGGTCGGCCAGTCGGTTGGCTCCCAGCGGGCCACCACGACGCCGGCGACATCGGCGCCGGTCCCGCCGGAGGGCGGCATCTGGACACGCGTGGACGCCGCCGGGATCGCGTTCCGCCGGCCCGGGTCCTGGCGTTCGTTCCCCGATCCCTTCGGTACACCGCCGGGCCCGGCCTTCGTCGTCGAGGTCGTGACCACGCAGCCTGAGAACCCCTGTTCGACCGTTACGCACCCGGACGGCTCGGGCGCGGCCGGGTGCCGGTGGAAGCTGGCTCCCGGGGCGGTGGAGGTGATGTGGACTCTGCAGGCCCAGCCCCGGGCCATGCCCGCGACCTCGAGCCTGATCGCCGGGCGCAGGGCCGTCCGGACCACCGGCCCCGCGACCGGCGAATGCCGTGCCGCCGGAGGGGCTCGACAGCTGCACGTCATCCTCGGCGGGACGGGCCGGCGCGCTGGCGTGGTGGAGCTCGTCGTGGATGCCTGCCTGGCCGCCCCGGGTGTCCCGGCCGCCGAATCACAGGTCAACGCGATGCTGGACAGCCTGACCCCACGCACCTGACCGCCGGGCCGCCGCGCAGCGCGCGATCATGCCGGGGCGAACGGTGAGGTTGCCCGGTCGGGGAGGATGGACCGGTGGATCTGATCGCCTGCCCGAGCAACTCCGCCGGCAACCGGGACGGAGTCGCGCGGATGCCCTCGGCCCTGCTGGCGGCCGGCCTGGCCGAGAGGGTTCCGGGCGCGCGGGTGGTGTGGGCCGAGGTGCCCGACGCCGAGCCCCGGCGCGGCCCGAGCGGCCTGCTCGCCGAGGATGCGTTGAGCGTGATGGTTGCGTCGGTCGCCGACGGGGTGAGCGCCGCATGGGCCGGCGGCGCACCGCCGGTGGTGATCGGCGGCGACTGCCCGGTGCTGCTCGGCGCTCTGCTCGCTGCTCGCCGCCGGGGGATCGACGCTGGGCTGGTGTTCGTGGACGGCCACGAGGACGCTTGGGATCCGCGCCGCTCACCGACCGGCGAGGCAGCAGACAGCGAGATCGCGCTGGCCCTGGGGTGGGTGCCAGGGCCGGGCGCGTTGGCAGGACTGCTGCCGTGCCTGACCGCCGCGGGGCTGGTCCAGCTCGGCCCGCGTGACGGCGAGGAACTGGCGCGGGCAGGTCAGCCCAGCCTGGTCGACCGGGTGGACGTGCTGACCGGCGACCGGCTCGCGGCCCCCGGTGGACTCCAACTCGGACTCCGGCTGGCCGCTGCGATGGTCGCCCGGCATCCCCGCTGGTGGCTGCACGTCGACCTCGACGTGCTGAGCACGGCTGCCCTGCCCGCGGTGGACTACCCCCAGCCGGGTGGGCTCGGCTGGGACCAGCTGGGGCAACTGACCGCCGCCCTGCTGGCCCTGGGTGGATGCAGCGGGATCAGTGTCTGCATCTACAACCCCGACCTCGACGCAGGTGCCGCCGCCGACCAGGTGGCCGGATACATCGCCGCCGCCGCCGCGCACCTGGCCGCAGCTGACGCGTGAGACCGGACGGCAAGCGCGGCGCCGGCCGTCCGAGGCAACCATCGCTGCCGTCAGCCTGGCGAGCCCGGGCCGGGCCGGTGACGTAGCGTGCCGGAGGTCGAGCACGTCCACAGCTCGCAGCGAGAGGGAGCCGATCGTGACCGAAGAACTGTCCGCCCTCCATCAGGACCTCGTCGACACCGTGCCGCTCGGGCCCGGCGCACGGATCGTGGCCTCGACGGTGACCTACCAGTGCGAGGGGCAGGTGCTGGAGGGGTACGCCGTGCACGACGCCGCGATCGTCGGGCCCAAGCCGGCCGTCATGGTGATCCACGACTGGACGGGGCTGCGGGAGTACCCGCGGGCGAGGGCGCAGATGCTGGCCCGGCTCGGCTACTACGCCTTCGCCGTGGACATCTACGGGGTGGGCCGCCGCTTCGAGGATCACGAGCAGGCCGCCGCAGAGGCCGGCCGCTACTACCGGGATCCCGGGCTGCTCCGGGCTCGCGCCCTCGCCGGGTACGACCAGGTGGTGCGCGACCCCGCGGTCGACCCGGAACGGGTCGCCGTGATCGGCTACTGCTTCGGCGGCACCGCGGCCCTGGAGTTCGCCCGTACCGGTGCGCGGCTGTCGGGGGTGGCGTCCTTCCACGGTGGTCTGATCGCGCACGACCCTCCGGAGGTGGCGGCGATCGCGGCGGAGCTGCTGATCGTCACCGGTGGCTCGGACCCGGTCGTGCCGGACGAGGCCGTAGTCGCGTTCCAGAACGAGCTGCGCACCCGTGAGGACCTGCAGTGGCAGACCACGACCTACTCGGGGGCGCCGCACGCCTTCACCCTGCCCGGTGGCCCGAACCACCGCCCGGTCGCAGACCGCCGCAGCTGGCGCGAGTTGGTGGGCTTCCTCGCCGACGTCTTCGACCACTGACCGGGTGGGGCCACACGCCGGCCGTCCTACAGCAGCGTGGACAGGGAGGCGTCCGCGCCGACCAGGTCGATGCCGAGCTCGAGCTCCTCGCGCATGTCCTCGACCGTGTCGTCGTGCCCCAGCACCTCGGGGACGTCGTTGCTCACTTCCAGCTGGTCGAGCAGGTCGTAGGCCTCACCGAGCGTCGCTGCCCCCAGCTCGCTTGCCCATCGCAACGTGCGGCGAGCGCTGACCGACGGCTCGAACTCGTCGCCGGACGAATTGGTCACGAGGGGTATCCAACCAGAACCGGATCGTCTCGTCCCCGTCCGAGACGGTGGTTCCAGCACGTCGTGGGCCGGGCATCTTCGACGGCGTCTCAACCAGCTGCTCTTCGCCGATCTCCGCTTCTCGTACGGCCAGTGACCTTCTGGGGGAGTGTGGGCTTGCCCCCCGCGCAGGCTAGGGCGCCTGCGCGATGGTGAGATCGCGGACCAGGTAGCGGTGGTGCTCGACCTCCTCGTTCATGACGACCCGCAGGCAGTCGGCAACGGTTCGCCGGTGTTCGGGATACCCCGGCGCCGGGGCATAGGCGCAGGCGCGGGTCAGCCCGTCGTCGGTGAGGTCGGCCACGAGGTCGGCAACGGTGGCCATCCGCTCGGCCCGGACGGTGAGCATCTGGCCGAACGAGGGCATCACGTGCAACTCCAGACCGATCTGCGCGGACAGGTCGTCGGGGTAGCCGTCTGCCGGGATGCCGGCCGAGTGGTAGGGCTGCGGCCGCCCGAGCACGGCCCTGCCGACCCAGGCGTCCGTGGCGAACACCAGGTGGCGCATGGTTTCGACGGCTGACCACTCCTCACCGACCCGACGGGTGAGAACGGCTGGAGGCAGCGACGCCAACCGCGCGTGGGTGGCCGCCCACAGCTGCTCCACCGCGGCCCAGGTGTCGCGGTGGTCCTGGGCCGTCCGCAGGGACCGCACCAGGACCCGCTCCGGCTGGCGCCGGTCGAGCTCGGACCGGACGTACTCGGTGACGTCGACGTCGTTGACCACGAGTTCGGTGAAGTCCCCGGAGACGACGGCTTCGCCCAGCGTGCAGTCCACGATCCGCAGGCCGGTCAGATCGCAGTCCCGGATGCTCACGCCGGTCAGGTCGGCGCGCCCGAAGCGGGCCCCACGGAACTCGTCGGTGTCGTAGTGCTGTCTCGCCATGTGGCCAGTCTCGCCGGGGTCACCGACAGTTGCCGGGGCAGTGGCGGGGCTCGCCGGGCGGGGCGCTACCCGGCCGGCTTCCCCCAGACCGAGACATGGTGGGTGCTGTCGCTGGTGAAGGGCTCGCGCGCCCACCCGGCCCAGCGTTCCCTCAACCGCAGCCCGGCGAGTTCCGCCATGAGGTCGAGCTCGGCGGGCCACACGTAACGGAAGGGGATCGACCGGTGCCGTCCCCGCCCGTCCCGCACCTCGACGTAGTTCGAGCTCATCGCCTGGGTGGCCACGTCGTAGACGTCGTACGCCCAGCCCGTGGGGCCGACGTCGAACGGCACGGCGGTCTGGCCCGGCGGGAGCCGCCGGAGGTCGGGCACCATGACCTCGATGACGAAGCTCCCGCCCGGCTCCAGGTGTTCGGCGGCATTGCGGAAGCAGGCGACCTGGGCCGCCTGCGTGGTGAGGTTCATGATCGTGTTGAAGACCAGGTAGACGAGGGTGAAGCGTTCGGCCACCCGCGTGGTGGCGAAGTCCCCCGTCGTCACCTCGACGCCCTCGCCACCCGGCTTGGCGCGCAGCCGGGCGAGCATGGCCGGGGACAGGTCGATCCCGTGGACGCCGACCCCGCGGGCGTTCAGTGGCACAGCGATCCGCCCGGTCCCCACCCCCAGCTCCAACGCCCGGCCACGGCCGGCGAGCCGGGCCAGGACGTCGACCTGGAGCTCGAGGAACGCCGGGTCGAACATCGGCGAGGACGGATCGTCGTACCGCTCCGCCACGTCGGCGGGAAAGTAGTCCTGCGCACCGTCCACGTCCGGACGGTACCCCCGGTGGCGGCGCGGACCCCAGGGAATTCCGGCGGGCCGGCGCGGGCAGGTTCGGGGCCCGCGGGCCGGTACCGCCACGGTCAGCCGGCCGCGAAGACCTCGGCGAGCCGGCGGCGCATGACGCCCCGGTCCGGCTCGATCCCGGTCCACAACGTGACCGCCCGAGCCCCCTGGTTCACCAGCATCCCCAGCCCGTCGAGGGTTCGCAGGCCGCGCGCCGCGGCGGCCCGCAGGAAGCCGGTGGCCGGCGGGTTGGGAACCACGTCGGCGACCACCGTGGGCGGGCTCAGCGGGTCCAGGTCCACGGCGGGCACGGCCTCGACGTCGGGGTGCAGCCCGACCTGGGTCGCGTTGACGAGCAGGTCGATCCCCGCCGGGGCGGCGAACGTCCCCTGCCAGTGCGCGAACCCGCCCGCTGCCGGGGTCCGGTCGGCGACCAGCCGCGCCAGCTCCTGCCCGGGGCCGGGGCGGCGCGCCACGACGAGGATCTCGGCCGCCCCGGCGAGAGCGAGTTCGACCGCGATCGCCCGGGCCGCGCCGCCGGCACCGAGGACGACGGCCCGAGCACCCACCGGGTCCAGCACCGTCCGGGCGGACAGCACGAAGCCGGTGCCGTCGGTGTTGTGCCCGACCAGGTCGTCCCCCTCGCGCACGACGCAGTTGACCGCACCGATGATCGAGGCGGACCCGGCCAGCCGGTCCAGGTGCGCGATCACCGCGATCTTGTGCGGGATCGAGCAGTTGAACCCAGCCCAGCCCATCGCCCGGGCACCGCGCACCGCGTCCCCCAGCGACTGCGGGGGCACCTCGCAGTTCAGGTAGCGGGCGTGGAGCCCGTGGTGGGCGTAGGCCGCCTCCATCATTGCCACCGTGGGGTTCTCGTCCGCGGGCATGGCGAACGACCCGGTGATCGTGGCGAGGAAGTGCATGGTCACGGCCGCCCTTCGCGTCGCGGGCCCGGGGCCGGGCCCGAGGTCCGCCGTACCTGCAGGATCGTCGGCAGCGTGACGGACCGCCGCCCGGTACCGCCCGCCGGGGGGCCCGAGCCCCGGGCCTCGCAGATCCGGCGCAGCACCAGGCCCCCGGCCTCGCGGCCCTTGACGTCCAGAGGCTGGTGCACGGTGGTGAGCCCCGCCCTGGCCGACTCCGCGATGTCGTCGAAACCCGTCACCGTCAGGTCCTGGGGGACCCGCACCCCGCCCGCACCGGCCGCGTCCAGGGCGCCGAGCGCCAGCACGTCGGCCAGGCAGCAGAGCGCGGTGAGGTCCGGGCGCCGGGCGAGCAGTGCCGTCGCCCCTTCTGCCCCGCAGTCGCGCGAGGCGAGAAAGCGCTCCTCGACCACGACGTCCTGTGCGGGGACGCCCGCCGCCGCGAACCCCTCGTACAACCCCGCCAGGCGTTCCCGCTGGACGGCGTACGTCGCCGTAGCGCAGCGGTCGGTGTCGGCGGGGCCGTTGAAGCGGGACGTGCCGAGCCGGGTGCACAGCACCCCGATCCGCCGGTGGCCCAGGGCCGCCACGTGCCGGGCCACCTCCCGCGCCGCGGACCGGTCGTCCAGCCCGACCCAGTCGGCGGACGGGTGGTCCCGGGGCTGGTCCACGACGGTGACCGGCAGGCCGCGCCGGGTGGCGGCCTCCAGGTGCGGGTCGGCGTCGGGGACGCTGTAGACGATCAGCCCGTCGACCGCCGCGGTGGTCACCGGGCTGCGGGCCGCCCGGGCGCCGGGTGGGCCCCCCGCGAGCAGGAGCAGGTTGCGGTCGCCGGCCTCGCAGGCCTCGGCGACCCCCGCGAGGAACCCCACCGCGGCTGCGTCGTGGAATGCGAAGGACAGGTCGTCGGTGAACACCAGGCCGACGACGTCGCAGTGCCCGCGGCGCAGGTGCCGGGCGGCGGGATCGGGCCCGGCGTAGCCGACGGCGAGCGCGTGGTCGAGGATCCGCGCCCGGAGCGCGCCGGAGACCCGCTCCGGGCGGTTGAAGGTGTTCGAGACCGTCGCGGTCGAGACGCCGAGGGCGCGGGCGACCGAGGCCAGGGACTGCCGGTCCGGGGGCGGGGGCACGTCCTGACGGTAGCCGTGGAGTAAACCATTAACAATGTCTGTACGCCGTCCCCCACGGCAGCAGCCCTTTCGCCACAGGCGATCGGGCGGCATTCTGATGGAGGGGAGTCAATCGATTAATGAGGAGCCAGCGGTGGGACGTGGCGCCGAGGTACATGCGGACGTCGTCGTCGTGGGGTCGGGGATGGGCGGCTCGACGGCAGCCTGGGCCCTGGCCGGGCGGGGCGTGGACGTCCTCGTGCTGGAGCGCGGCGAGCAGCTGCCCCGGGAACCGGAGAACTTCTCCCCCCGGGAGGTGTTCCTGCGCCGACGGTACAAGCCGGCCGAGCGGTGGCTGGACGGTGCGGGGCGCTCGTTCGCCCCCGGCGTCCACTACGTGGTCGGGGGGAACACCAAGGTCTACGGCGCCAGCCTGCCGCGGTTGCGGGAGAGCGACTTCGGCCGGGTCGAGCACCACGAGGGCGCCTCCCCCGGATGGCCCTTCGGCTACCGGGATCTCGAGCCCCACTACGCCGCCGCCGAGCGGCTCTACCGGGTGCACGGCCGCAGCGGCGAGGACCCGAGTGAGCCCTGGCGCAGCGGGCCGTTCCCCTATCCCGCCGTCCCGCACGAGCCGTACGTCGCGCAGCTGGCCGACCGGCTGCGGGATGCGGGCGTCTCGCCGGCGGCCACCTGCATGGGCGTCGACCTGCGCCCGTCCGGCGACTGCATCCGCTGCGGCACCTGCGACGGCTTCCCCTGCCGCTACGGCGCCAAGAGCGACGCGGAGACCTGCGCCCTGCAACCGGCCCTGGCCACCGGAAAAGCCCGGCTGATGACCGGGGTGCGCGTGCTGCGCCTGGCGACCGACGAGTCGCCCCGCCGGGTCAGCCACCTCGAGGCCGAGGGGCCGCAGGGCCGGCTGCGGATCACCGCCGAGCGGTATGTGCTGGCGGCCGGGGCGGTCAACTCCGCGGCGCTGTTGCTCGCATCGGCCGGCGGGGATCACCCCGGTGGCCTGGCCAACTCCAGTGACCAGGTCGGCCGCAATCTCATGATGCACAACAACGCGCACATCGCCGCGATCGACCTCGATCGCCGCAACGACGTGGTGTTCCAGAAGACCCTCCAGGTGAACGACTGGTACCACGACGGCGGCGACGGCCACCCCCTCGGCTCGCTCCAGCTCATCGGCAAGGTGCAGGGCGTCATGATGAAGAGCTGGGCCACCCGGGTGCCGCTGCCGGTGCTTGACCGGATCGCCGCCCGGAGCGTCGAGTGGCTGGTGATGACGGAGGACCTGCCCCGGCCGCAGAACCGGGTGACCCTGACCGGCGACGGGAGGATCCGCACCACCCGGCGGGCGGCGGGCGCGTCCACCCATCGCAGGCTGCACGGCCGCGCGAAGCGACTGATGCGCGCCGCCGGTTACGACGTGGTCGCCACCCAGAGCTTCGACATCAGCATGAACAGCCACCAGTGCGGCACCCTGGTCGCGGGTGCGGACCCCGCGCACGCGGTACTGGACCCGTACTGTCGCACCCACGACGTCGACAACCTCTGGGTGCTGGACGCCTCCTTCTTCCCGTCGTCCGGGGCGATGAACCCGGCGCTGACGATTGCCGCGCAGGCGTTGCGCGTGGTCGCCGAGTCGCAGCTCGTGCACTGACCGCGCGACCACCCGGCCGCGGAACTAGGCTGGCGACCATGGTGGCCCGCGCGGCTGACGACGGGGGTTCGGCGCAGGCGGACCTGGTGATCGTCGGGGCGCGGGTGCGATGCGCGGACGATCCGGCCACGGGACGGGCCCAGTGGGCCACCGGGATCGGCGTCCGCGACGGGCGGATCGTGGCTCTGGGCGGCGCCGCGGACCTGCGCGCACTGGTGGGTGCCCGGACCCGGGTGGTCCAGGCACCGGGTCGGCTGGTGCTGCCCGGGTTCCAGGACAGCCACGTCCACGCCCCGTTCGCGGGCCGGAACAGGTTGCGGGTGTGGCTGAACGGCCTCGCGGGCAGGCAGGCCTACCTGGACGCGATCGCCGGCTACGCCGCCGCTCACCCGGAGGACCCCTGGATCGTCGGTGGGGGTTGGGCGATGGAGCACTTCCCCGCAGGCGCGCCCGGCAGGCAGGACCTGGACGCCGTCGTGCCCGACCGGCCGGTGTTCCTGTTCAACCGCGACGTGCATGGCGCCTGGGTGAACAGCAGGGCCCTGCAGCTCGGCGGGATCACGGCGAGCACGCCCGATCCCGCCGACGGGCGGATCGAGCGCGACCCGCGGACCGGCGAACCCACCGGCACCCTGCACGAGGGGGCGGCCTACTCCTTCAACGACACCGTCGTCCCGGTGCCCGACCGCGCGGAGTGGCAGGCGGCGATCCTGGAGGCGCAGGCCCATCTGCACTCGCTGGGGATCACCGGCTGGCAGGACGCGTGGGTCACCCCCGCAACGCTCGAGGCCTACCGGGGCCTGGCCGCCGACGGCCGGCTCACCGCGCGTGTCGTCGGATCGCTGTGGTGGGACAGGCATCGTGGGCCGGAGCAGATCCCGGACCTGCTCGCCCAGCGGGAGCGCGCCGCAGGCGCGGCGGAGGCGGCGGGCTCGGGCGTCCCCGGCTTCTTCCCGACCACGGTCAAGATCATGATCGACGGCGTGCTGGAGAACCGCACCGGCGCGCTCCTGGAGGCCTACTACGACGGGTGCGGCGGGCACACCGACAACCGCGGCTTGTCCTATCTGGAGCGGGACCAGCTCATCGAGGCGGTGTCCCGCCTTGCCGGGCACGGGTTCCAGGTGCACCTGCACGCGATCGGCGACCGGGCCGTGCGCAACGCGCTGGATGCGATCGAGGCCGCGCGCGCGGCCCACGGCGAGCAGGACCTGCGGCACCACGTGGCCCACCTGCAGGTGGTCCAGCCAGGGGACGTCCCCCGGTTCGCCGAACTCGGGGTGGTCGCGAACTGCCAGACCTACTGGGCCCAGTCGGAGCCGCAGATGGACGAGCTCACCGTCCCGTTCCTGGGGCAGGCCCGGGCCCGGCTGCAGTACCCCTTCGAAGGGATCCGGGCGGCGGGCGCCCGGCTGTGCATGGGCAGCGACTGGTCGGTGACCACGGCGAACCCGTGCGAGCAGCTCGAGGTAGCGGTCACCCGCACCGACCCGCAGCACCGGGACAACGCGCCGTTCCTGCCCGAGCAACGGCTCAGCCTGGACCACGCGGTGGACGCCTTCACCGCCGGATCGGCCTACGTCAACCACGACGACGACGGCGGATCGATCCGGATCGGCGGGCGCGCCGACCTGGCGGTCCTCGACGTCGACGTCTTCGCCGCCGGGTACGTCACCGACGGCCGCGGCCCGCTGTCCGACGCAGCGGTCGAGCTGACCGTGGCCTCGGGCACGGTGGTGTACGAGCGGTAGCGCCGCTGCCCGCCCCCGGCGTCAGCCGGTGAGCGCCGCGTAGCGTCCGTTGTCGTGCAGGAGCGTCTCGTGGGTGCCGGCCTCCACGATCCGGCCGTGATCGAGGACGACGATCTGGTCGGCGCCACGGATCGTGGAGAGCCGGTGGGCGATGGTGATGGTCGTGCGGCCCCGCGCGAGCCGGTCGAAGGCCTGCTGCACGGCGCGTTCGGTCCGGTGTCCAGGGCGCTGGTCGCCTCGTCGAGGACCAGGATCCGCGGGTTGCGGAGCAGGGTGCGGGCGATGGCGATCCGCTGCTTCTCACCGCCGGAGAAGCGGTGCCCGCGGGAGCCGACGATGGTGTCGTAGCCGTCCGGGCAGGGAGGTGATGAGGTCGTGGATCTGCGCGGCCCGCGCGGCGGCGTGGATCTCCTCGTCGGTGGCGTCCGGCTTGGCGTAGCGCAGGTTCTCCCGCACCGTGGTGTGCAACAGGTAGGTGTCCTGGCTGACCACGCCGACGATGCCCGCCAGGTCGGCCAGGCGCAGGTCGCGAAGGTCGGCGCCGTCGATGGTGATGCGGCCGGCCGTCGGGTCCTGCAGGCGCGCGATCAGGCCGGCGAGGGTGCTCTTGCCCGAGCCGGTCTCGCCGACGATGGCCAGGGTGGTGCCGGGCGGGACCTCGAAGCTCACCCCGTCCACGGCCGCCGTGGTGCTGCCCGGGTAGGTGAAGGTGACCCCGTCGACGACGCAGGTGGCCGCGGACGGCGCGCGGGTCGACCTCGAGCGGGCGTGCGGGGTCGTCGACCTCGACCGGCAGGTCGAGGTACTCGAAGATGCGTGCGAACAGGGCGAGGGAGCTGGTGAGCGCCACGCCGACGTTCAGCAGGCCCATCAGCGGCCGGAAGAGGCCGGTCTGCAGGGCTGCGAACGCCACGAGCGGTCCCGATGGTCAGCGTCCCGGCGGTCCCGGGAAGCCCCGCGTTCAGGTAGAGGATGGCCGGGATCGCCGCGAAGATGATGCTCATCGAGGCCATTCGCCACCTGCCGGCCAGCTCGGAGCGCAGCTCGAGGTCGATCAGGCGGCTGGACGAGGCGGCGAACCGCTGGTTCAGGGCCGCGGTGGCCCCCATCGTCTTGCTCAGGTGGACACCGCTGATGGACAGGCCCTCCTCGATGGTGACGTTGAGGTCGGCGAGTTCGCGCTGGCGTTGCGCGGTGATCTCGCGGCGCATCCGCGCGACCTTGCGCGTGAGGTAGATCGCGGGAGGGAGCACCACCAGCGAGACCAGGGACAGCCGCCACGACAGCGCCACCATGGCGACCACTGTCGCGATGGCGATGGTGAGGTTCTGGGCGATGGAGGTCGCGGTGTCGGTCACGACCGACTCCATGCCCCCGATGTCGTTGGTGATCCGCGACTGGACCTCACCCGTGCGGGTCTGGGTGAAGAAGCCGAGCGACTGGCGCTGGAGGTGGGTGAACACCTGGGTGCGCAGCCGATGCATGATCTGCTGTCCGACCCTGGTGGAGATCCAGGTCTGGATCACGCCGAAGGCCGACGTGACGGTGGCGACGGCGACCATGCCGATCACCAGCCACGCCAGCAGGTGGACGTCGCGGCGCGGCAGCGCCTGGTCGATCACGGCGCGCAGCAGGAACGGGGAGGCCATCGAGATGACGGACGAGACGAAGATGATCGCCGTCACGGCGGCCAGCTGCCCGCGGAAGCCGACGAAGAGCCCGCCGATGCGGCGCAGCGACACCTGGCGCGCCTGGGCCTTCTCGGCCGCGGTGTTGGTGCGGCCGCTGCGACGCAGCGCGCCGCCGGCGGGGAGTGCGGTTGGGGGCGGCAAGGGCCTTCGGCCTCCGTTCCGGGGTAGATGCTGAGGGTACCTCATTGTGAGGTAAATGCCGGAGGTCTGCTACCGTATTCCCGTGGCTGAGCACGGGCGGTCCCGTCCCGGGCAGGACGCGGGCAGCTCCGCCGGCTCGGGCCCGGCGGACGGTCCCGACGACTCCGACGGCGAGAGCCTCGCCGACGCGTTCTGGAACGTCGCTCGCCAGCTGCGTCACCTGTCCCGGGAGAGCCTCGGGCCGATCGAGATCACCCCCGGCCAGTCGCGGGCACTGCGGGCCCTGAACCACGACGGTCCGCTCCGGCTGAACGTGCTCGCCGAGCAGTTGCGGATCGCCCCAAGATCGGCCACCGAGGTCGTCGACGCGCTCGAGGAGCGGGGCCTGGCCGAGCGTCGGCCCGACCCGCATGATCGGCGGGCGACGCTGGTCGCACCCACCGCGGAGGGGCTGCGGATGGGCGAGCTGATCGGTGCGGCGCGGCGGGTCGAGGCGGAGCGGCTGTTCGGAACCCTCAGCCCGTCGGATCGTCTGGCCCTGGCGCGGATCCTGGGCCGGTTGCGCCGCTAGCCGGGCCGCTGCCCGGCCCCTGCGCTGCGCAGTGCTCGGTGGCCGCCCGCCCGAGGTCGCCCGCCTACCGTCGGCGGGGATTGGCGCGGCGGGTGGGGGCGGCGCTGAGCGGGTCCTCGGGCCAGGGGTGGCGTGGGTAGCGACCCCGCAGTTCGGCACGGACGGCGGGGTAACCGTGCCGCCAGAAGGAGGCCAGGTCGCTGGTCACGGCGACCGGCTGCCCCGCGGGGGACAGCAGCCTGAGCCGCAGCGGCCGCCCCGCCACCCGGGGGACGGCGGTCCAGCCGAAGACTTCCTGGACCCTGACCGGAAGGGCGGGCGCCTCCGGGTCGGTGTAGTCGACCGCGATCCGCGAGCCGGTGGGGACCTCGACCCGTTCCGGCGCGGCGCCGTCCAGTTGCGCGGCGAGTCGCCACGGCAGCATCGCCCGCAGCGCCACGACGACATCGAGCCGCTGCAGGCCCGACCGGTCGCGAGCGGCGCCCAGGTCGAGGCCGGCCAGCAGCGCGGCGTCGTCCATCGCCGGCCACGGGCTTCCCAGCCCGGCATGGCAGGCAGCCAGTCGGTGGCGCAGTTGGCGTGCGGTCGGGGTCCAGCGCAGCAGGCCGAGCCCTTCCTGGCGCAGCCCCTCGGCCATCGCGGCGGCGACCAGCCCAGGGTCGGGCCGGGGGAGCGGGTGCTCGGCCAGGGCGATGGCGCCGAGCCGTTCGACGTCGCGGGCCCGCACGTCGCCGCCGGCCCAGCTCACCTCGGGGGCGCGGGCCAACAGCGGAGCGCCGACCTCGCGGGCGGTGGCCTCGTCGATGGGTGCGGACAGCCGGATCCGGGCATCGCGCCGTCCGGGGGCGCGGTCCGCCACGGCGATGGCCAGCCACGGCGCGGCGGTCAGGGCGGCTCCCTCGGCGAGCTCGGCGGCGGTACCGGAGGCCATCAGGTAGGTCCGGCCTCCGACGCGCCGCAGCCGGGCCAGCCGCTCGGGGAAGGCCAGCCCGATCACCGTGGCGGCGGCCAGATCGTCGGCCGTCGCCGCTGCGTGCCCCAGGCCCGGACCCGCAGCAGCCGGCGGGCGCCCGACTCCGGGGCCGCCGACGGTGCGCAGCAGCCGCTGGGTCTCGGTCCGCCAGCGGGCCGACGCCGCCCGGTCGTGACCGTCGCGCAGCGCCCGCCACGCCGCCACGAGGTCGCCCCCGGCTGCCGGCAGCGCGTCCTCGGACAGCATCGCCACCACCTCGGCGGCGCGCCGCGCCCCCACCCGCTCCGCTCCGTCCAGCAGCGCCCTCGCCAACCGCGGGTGCGCCCCGACCGCTGCCAGCGCACGCCCGCGCGGGGTGGCCAGCCCGCCCTCGTCGACGGCGCCGAGGTCGTGCAGCGTCGCCGCGGCGACCTCGAGCGCGGCGGCGGGAGGGGAGTCCAGCAGCGCCAGCCCGCGCCCGCCGGGAGACCCCCAGCAGGCCAGCTGCAGGGCGAACGCCGTCAGGTCCGCGCCGGCTACCTCCGGCTCGGGGTGGGCCGGCAGCCGTTCGTGCTCGGCCTCGGCCCAACACCGGTAGGCGTGCCCCGGCGCCTCCCGCCCGGCCCGGCCGGCGCGCTGGGTGGCGGTGGCCCGGGAGGCGCGCACGGTCACGAGCGCGTCGAGCCCGCGGCTCAGGTCCGTGCGCGGCACCCGGGCCAGCCCGGCGTCCACGACCGAGCGCACCCCCGGCACGGTCAGGCTGGTCTCGGCGACGGCCGTGGTCAGCACGACGCGCCGCTGTCCCGCGGCGGGGCGGAGCGCGGCGTCCTGACCGGTCACCGGGAGCCGACCGTGCAGCGGGAGCACCTGCACCCCGGCCAGCCCTGCCAGCCGCGCCGCGACGGCACCGATCTCGCCGACCCCGGGCAGGAAGGTGAGCACGTCGCCGGAGGTCTCGGCGAGCGCCCGGCGCACCACGGCGGCCACGTGATCGAGCAGGCGCGGATCGACGCGCAGCCCGTGCGGGGGGGTGATCCCCACCGGCGGCGGGCACCACACGAGCTGCACCGGGTGCAGTGCGCCGCGGCTCTCGACCACCGGCGCGGCGCCCCGTCCCCGGGCCGGGGCGGGGTCGCCGCCGCCGGTCGCATTGACGGCGGGGCCGAGGGCCGCGGCGACGCGCTCCGCCTGGGCGGTGGCAGAGGTGGCCAGCAGCAGCAGGTCGGGCCGCAGCCCGGCCCGCACGTCGACCGCGAAGGCCAGCGCCAGGTCGGTGTCGAGGTGCCGCTCGTGGCACTCGTCGAGCATGATCGCGGCGACCCCGGGCAGTTCGGCGTCACGCTGCAGGCGCTGCACCAGGACTCCGGTGGTGACGACCTCGACGCGGGTGGCCCGGCTGGTCCGGGACTCCCCGCGCACGCTGAAGCCGATCCGGTCGCCGACCTGCTCGCCGAGCAGCTGGGCCATCCGGCGGGCTGCCGCGCGGGCGGCCAGCCTGCGGGGCTCGGCCACCACCAGCCGGCCCTCGGCCAGTGGCGTCCCCGGCGTCCCTGCCGGCCCCGGGTCGACGAGGTCCGCCAGCACCAGCGGGACGAGCGTGGTCTTGCCCGTTCCGGGCGGAGCCACCAGCACCGCCGCTCCGGCGGCCGCCAGCGCGGGCAGCAGTTCGGGCAGGACGCGGCTCACCGGCAGATCCAACGCACCCGCACCCGCCGCAGCCCGCACCCGCACAGTCTCCCGGGTCGGGCGGGCCGCCGGCGGGCGGGCGAGCCGGCGGTGCGCGCCGGCGGGGCCCTCCCCCTGACGCAGTGTTACGAGGCGGCCCCCGGTGCGGCCAACGGTGACCTGGTCGTGACACTGTGCGGCAGCCGGGCGGCCCGAGGTCGGGCATGATCGGGCCATGAGCGCCGCAGCGGGTTACGACATCCTCGACGGGCTACCCGACCTCGCCACCGTCTACACGCGCTGCCCGGCGTGCGGGGTGGTCTCGGCAGCCCGGCGGGCCCGCTCCGTCGCGCCGCCGCCAGGTGGTTCCGGTGCCGGCTGGCAGGTCGAGGTGACCTGCGCCACCGCCGGCCACCACTACCTCGTGACGGCGGGGTCGGTGCTGCCCCGGGACGGCGTCAAGATCTGTTCCCGCCCCAGCTGCGGGAGCACCTTCGCGGTGCCCGCCGACGCCGACGAGGTCGTCTGCCCGGGCTGCCGCCTCCACCAGCCCGGCCCGTCCCGCGGCGGGCCGCGCAGGGGCTGAGTGCCGGTGGCTGCCTGGCCCGAGCACGTCATCTGGTGGCAACTGCACCCGATCAGCTTCCTCGCGGCCGAGCCCGAGGCCCTTCCGGCCGGCGCGGCGCCGGTCCACCGGCTGAGCCGGCTGGAGCCCTGGCTGGACTACCTGGTCGAGCTGGGCTGCAACGGCCTGGCGCTAGGACCCGTCTTCGCCAGCCACTCGCACGGGTACGACACGATCGACCACCACCGGATCGACCCACGGCTCGGCACCGCCGAGGACTTCGACCGCCTGGTCGCCGCCTGCCGTCGGCGCGGCGTCCGGGTGCTGCTGGACGGGGTGTTCAACCACGTGGGTCGGGGGTTCGGGCCGTTCCAGGACGTGCTGGCGAACGGGCAGGCCTCGCCCTACGCGTCCTGGTTCCACCTCGACTTCTCCACGGCGGGCCCGGACGGGTTCGGCTACGGCGACTTCGAGGGCCATCGCGACCTCGTCGCCCTCAACCACGACGAGCCCGCGGTCGCCGAGTACGTGAGTGACGTGATGACCCACTGGCTGGAGCGGGGAGCGGACGGCTGGCGCCTGGATGCCGCCTACGCCGTGCCCACCGGTTTCTGGCGGGCGGTGACCACGCGGGTCCGTCGCAGCCACCCGACCGCCTGGATCGTCGGCGAAGTCATCCACGGCGACTACGTCGGCATCCTCGAGGCGGGAGGCCTGGACTCGCTCACCCAGTACGAGCTGTGGAAGGCGATCTGGAGCAGCCTCAACGACCGCAACCTCTTCGAGCTGTCCTGGGCGCTGACCCGGCACGAGTCGTTCGTCGCGGCGTTCCTCCCGCTGACCTTCGTCGGCAACCACGACGTCACCCGGTTGGCCAGCAGGCTGGAGGACGTGCGGCACCTGCCGCACGCGCTGGTCGTGCTGTTCACCGTCGCGGGCCAGCCGAGCGTCTACGCCGGTGACGAGCAGGCCTTCCGCGGGGTGAAGTACGACCGGGCCGGCGGGGACGCTGAGGTCCGGCCGGCCTTCCCGGCCGGCCCCGACCAGCTCGCCGCTGACGGCCGGGGCGTCCATCGGCTCCACCAGGACCTCATCGGCCTGCGCCGACGCCACCCGTGGCTGGCGCGCGCCCGGCTCGAGGTCCTCCACCTGGACAACACCGCATTCGCCTTCCACGCCGTGCCCCGTGCGGGCGGCCCCGGCCTTGTGGTGGGGCTCAACCTCGCCGACGAACCGTTCACGGTGCCGCTGCCGGCCGCCCCGGTGGGGCGCCTGCTCGGCAGTGAGACCTCCGGGGCCGCCGAGCGCATCGGGCCGCACGGGTGGGTCGTCCTCGAACCGCCGCCCGGCATGCCGGCACCCTGACGCCGTGCCGGCGTGCGGGCCGGGCAGCATCGCTCAGGCGGCGGTGATCCGGTTCCGGTGCAGGAGGCTGCGGATCTCGGCGGCGTCCTCGTCGTCGAAGCGGTCGAGCGTCGCGTCCAGATCGTCGATGTCGGACCTGGTGGTGTACTCGGCCAGCTCGCGGCTGAGCTTCCGGCGAGCGTCGCGGGCGCGGCGGCGGGCCCGCAGGTCGTCCCTGACTGCTGCCCACGCGGCGGGCAGCACGCCGGCGGGGTTGTCCCTGTTCTTCCTGGTCTCGTTCCTCCTGATTTCTGTCATGCCCCCAGTGTTCCCCGGCGCATCTCATGCGTCCAATGACATTGACACATCGAAACCATGCCTATTCTGCATACGGTGTCCTACCGTTGCTACCCATGGAGACCGAGGCACTGCGCTGGTTCCAGCAGGTCGCCGACGGCGTGACGGTGACGGAGGTCGGTGAGCTGTACCAGGTCACCCAGTCCGGCGTCTCCCGCGGCCTGTCCCGGATGGAGGCCGAGGTGGGTACGGCCCTGCTGCGTCGCTCCGGCCGGGTGCTGCGGATGACCCACGCCGGCTCGGTGTTCAAGAAGCACGTCGATGCCCTGCTCAACCAGCTCGACGACGGGCTCGCAGCGGTGACCCAGCTCGTCGACCCCGAGACCGGAACGGTGGCGCTGGCAGCCCAGCTGTCCCTGGGTACCTGGCTGGTCCCGCGCCTGATCAGCAGCTTCCGGGAGGTTCACCCCGGTGTCCGGTTCGCGCTGCAGCAGGCCCGCGCCGAACTGGTCTCGGCGGTGCTCGGCGGGGGGCGGGTGGACCTGGAGATCACCGCGTTGCGTTCCTCCGACCGCTCCGTGCGGTGGCACCGGCTGCTCAGCGAGCCGCTGTGCGTGGCGCTGCCGACCGGCCACCCGCGCGCGGCCCAGGCGGAGATCGCCCTCGAGGAGGTGGCCACGGAGGACTTCGTCGCCCTCAGGCCGACGTCGCTGCTGCGCCAGCAGGGCATCGCGCTGTGCGAGAAGGCGGGGTATCGCCCCACGGTGGCCTTCGAGGCCGACGACCTGCCGACGGTGCACGGGCTGGTCGCTGCGGGCCTGGGGGTGGCCATCGCGCCGGCGATCCACCACGCGACCCGCGACACCTCGCCGCCCGGGGTGAGGTACGTCCCGATCTGCGATCCCGCCGCCGTCCGCGCGGTGGGCCTGGCCTGGTCGACCCAGCGCCGGATGCTGCCCTCGGCCGAACTGTTCCGCCAGTTCGTCATCGAGCGGGCGAAGGCCGGCGACCTCCTCCCGTAGCCGGGCGGGCACCGGCCCGCGCCGGGGGGTCTCAGCCGTCGACGCGGCCGCGGGAGGTGGCCGCCGGGACCTCGGCCAGCCGGGCAAGCGCCAGCGCCGCGCCGACCGTGATGACGAACCCGGCCGCCGCCACGGGGGTGTAGCCCGGCCGGGCGCGGTCACCGAGCAGTGTGAGGCCGATCAGCGCCGGGACGACGGTCTCCACCGCGAAGGTCACTGCCGCGACCACCGTGACGCGGGCGCGCTGCAGGGCGGCCGCGTAGCAGTACAGCGCCACGGCGGCGTAGCCGACCAGGGCCCACAGCACGGGGGAGGTGCCCAGGTGCCACCACGGCACCGGCACCACGACCACCCGCGCCGCGATGCCCACCCCGCCGAATCCCAGCCCGGCACCGACCGCGAGCCCGATGCCCGCCCGGTCCCGGCGCCAGCGTCCGGACCAGGCGACGAGGCCGGCGAGCGGCACCACTCCCGCCGCCAGCGCCAACTGCCCCGGGGCGGCCACCGCCCCGGCCCGCTCCGCGCGGGCGCTGACGGCCAGCAGGAGCAGGCCGAGGCCGAGCAGCCAGAGCGCCGCCAGCTCCCGCCGCTCGAGCCGGACCCGCAACCACGCCGCGGCCACCAGCGCGGTGACGCCGACGCTCGAGGCCACCGCCGCCTGCACCACGAACAGCGGGAGGGTCCGCAGTGCGAGCACGGCGGCGGCGAAGCCGGCGGTGTCGAGCAGCAGCCCGCCGAGGTAGGGCAACGACCCCGCCAGCCGGAACAGCAGCCGCGGGTCGAAGCCGTCCTCGGCGGGGACCCGCCGCGTCGCCACCGCCTGCAGGACGGTCGCCACCCCGTACGCCACGGCGCACAGCAGCGCGCCGATCAGCCCCGGTACCACCGTGGTGAGCCTTCCGACCGCTTCGGCATCCGCAGGGCGCGCGCGCCACCCGGTCGCGCCGTCCTGTCGGTTCCGGCCATCATCCCGGCGGCCCCTGCGGAGCCCACTGCCGCCCGTCCCAGTAGCGCGGCTGGTGCGGCGGCTGCGGGTCGGGGTACCAGCCGGGGGGCGGCAGCACCGGCACGGCGGCGGGGCCACCGCCCGCGGCGACCCGCGACGGGGCCGGGCCCGGTGGAGCGACGGCCGCGGTGCCCCCGCCGGTGCCGGCGCTGGGCCGCGGGCGGCGCAGCAGGCCGACCAGGAGCAGGAGCAGGCTGACGATGAGCACCAGGCTGCCTCCGGCGACCGCCAGGGCCGGCCCCTTGATCCGGCTGAACCCGGACGTGAGCGAGGGGGCGATCACGACGTCGAGCTGCTCCGGTGCGTCGATGACGATGCGGTAGGTCCCCGCGGACGGGGCGGAGAAGGTCACCGAGTCCGTGTAGCGGTCGTTCCCTCGGGTGAGCGTCTGGCCGCCCGTCCCCGCAGCGGTGCCGACGAGCTGCCCGTCGGGTCCGGTGACGGTGACGTCGGAGCGGGACAGCGTGCTGAACCCGCTCTGCGTGAAGGTGATCCCGCCGCCGCCGGAGCGGTGCCCGGTGAGCTCGTACACGGTGTAGCTGCCCGGCTGCAGCGTCATCGAGCGGTCCAGCGGGGTCTGCAGCGTCGGGTTGGTGAGGGCCTGGGTGAACGGGGATCCGACCCGGACGGCGAGCTGGGCGCCGAAGGCGATGACCCAGACCAGGGCCAGCACAGCGGTCACCCCCGCGACCAGGGCCAGCCGGCGCGGCCGGCGCGCCGGGGCCGCGGGTTGCTCCGCGGGAGGTTGCCAGCTCACGCCGAGACCCTAGCGGCACCCGCTCCCGCACGGATCGGGTGCCGACCGCCCGCGGGGATCGCGGGGTGGCCCCCCACTCAGCCCGCACCGCAGGGCGCCCGGTAGGTCACCCCGGGGACGTACAGGGCCCACTCGGTGCGGGTGACGGCGTCACCGGTGGAGGAGCAGAGGCGGGAGGCGACGCGGGCGGGGTCGACGTCCCAGAGGCGCACCTGGTTCGTGGAGCCGGCGGCGAGGGTGTGCCCGTCGGGGCTGAAGGCGAGGGACAGCACGTGTGCGCCGGTGGCGGTCAGGGTGGCCGTCGTCCGCGGTCCGCTCGACGGGGTGAGGTCGTAGAGCCAGATGGTCCCGTCCTCGCTGCCGGCCGCGAGGCTGCGCCCGTCGGGGCTGAAGGCGACCACGTTGACGTAGTTCGTCGGCCCGGTCAACGGGGCGCCGAGCGGGGTGGGGTGGCGCCGGTCGGCGACGTTCCACAGCCTGACCGTGCGATCCGCGCTGCCCGCGGCGAGGGTGCGCCCGTCGGGGCTGAACGCGACCGAGAAGACGTAGCTGGTGGCGCCGCGCAGCGGGGCTGCGAGGCGGGCGGGGTGGTAGGGGTCGCTGACATCCCAGAGCACGACGCTGTTGTCCGCCCCGCCGGCGGCCAGGGTGTGCCCGTCGGGGCTGAACGCGACCGAGAAGACGTAGTTGTCGGCGCCCAGCAGCGGCGGGGTGGTGGCCACCGGGTGGTGCGGGTCGCTGACGTCCCACAGTCGCACGGCGGTGTCGTCGCCGCCGGCGGCCAGGGTGTGCCCGTCGGGGCTGAACGCGACGAACTCGACCGTGCCGCTGCCCCCGGTGAGCGGTGCCGCCGCAAGGGTCGGCCGGGCCGGGTCGCTGACATCCCACAGCCTGACCACGCCGTCGTTCCCGCCGGTGGCCACGGTGCGCCCGTCGCGGGTGATCGCCCCGGAGCCGACGAGCTTGTGAGCCGGATCGGCGGGCCCGGTGAGGGCGGGCCCCCGGGGCGTGGTGGCGGACGGGTCGGTGACGTTCCACAGCATCGTCCCGCCGCCGTTGCTGCTGGCGGCCAGGGTGGCGGCATCGCGGGTGAACGACAGCTCGTAGACCGAACCCGGCGGCCCGACCATGCGCGGTCCGGGCAGCGGCCAGAGCCTCGCGGTGGCATCCGCGTCGGCGGTGAGCAGCGTCCCGGCGACGTAGGCGACGGCGGTGACGGGCCCGGGGTGGGCCAGCGTGGTGGACGTCCCGGTGGCCAGGTCCCAGGTCCAGGCCAGGTCGTCGGTGGCGCCGCCGGTGAGCTCGCGCCCGTCGGGGCTGAACGCCAGCGAGTTGATCCAGCCGCCGGGACCGGTCAGCGGGTCGAGCGGGCGCGCCGCCGCCGGGTCGGTGGTGTCCCAGCGGTAGACGTGACCGTCCCGGCTGCCCGCCGCCAGCGTGTGCCCGTCGGGGCTGACGGCCACGGAGAAGACCGTGGAGGTGGGCCCGGTCAGCGCCGCCAGAGCGGTGGGGCGGGCGGGGTCGGCGACGTTCCAGCGGTAGACCCTCTGGTCGACCGAGCCCGCCACCAGGGTGCGCCCGTCGGGGCTGAAGGCCACCGCCTGGACGTAGCCCGTGGGCCCGGTCAGCGCCGCCAGAGCGGTGGGGTGGGCGGGGTCGGCGACGTTCCAGCGGTAGACCCTCTGGTCGGCCGAGCCCGCCACCAGGGTGCGCCCGTCGGGGCTGAACGCCAGGCCGTACACGGTGTTCCCGGGCCCGATGAGTGCCCCCAGGGCGGAGGGGTGGGCGGGGTCGGCGACGTTCCACAGATGGACGGTGCTGTCCGCCCCGGCGGCGGCGAGGGTGTGCCCGTCGGGGCTGAAGGCGAGCGCGAACACCGTCAAGGCGTCGCCGGTGGGCAGGTCGACCAGCCGCGTCGCCGCGGTGCGGGTGGGTCGTGACCAGAGCCGGACGGAGGCGGCCTGGCCCGCGGCGGCGACGATGCGCCCGTCGGGGCTTGCGGCGAGGGCCTGCATGACTCCGGGCGGTCCGAGCAGGCGGGTGGGGGTCGGGGTCGCCGAACTGTCGAGCAGGGCGGCGCGGGCCTCCGCGGTGGGGGAGATGCGGTAGGCGACCTGTGCCAGCTGCGCGGCGAGCGCGGGCTGGTTGGCGCGCACCCGGTTGGCCGCCTCGGCGACCTGGCGCGAGAGGGCGAGGTCGCGTTGGGTGGCGGCGGCGTCGCGCAGCCTGAAGGCGTAGCCGCTGAGGCCGACCGCGACGAGCAGCAGCACGACGAGGGCGGCGACGAGCTGGCGCAGCCGCCGGGAGCGGCGCTGCACCGCCGCGCGCTCGCGGTCCTGGCGGGCGATGCTCTCCTGCACGAAGTGCCGCTCGGCCGGGTTGAGGTCCTCGGCGTGCGAGGGGTCGGCGACCCACTCGCGCGCCGCCTCGAGCTGGACGCCGGCGTAGAGCGCATCCGGGTCGGCGCCCGCCTCCTGCCAGCCGCGGGTGGCGACGGTCAGCTGTCGGTGCACCCGCAGGCCCGCCCGGTCGGCGTCGATCCACCCGACCAGTCGCGGCCAGGCGGTGAGCAGCGCCTCGTGGGTGATCGTCACGGTGTCCGCGTCCGCCGTGACCAGCCGGCGGGCGATGAACCTGTCGAGGACCTGCTGCAGGTCCGCGGCGTCGCTGCCCGGTCGGGCGAGCTCGTCGTGGCGGACGCGGCGGCGGGTGTCCGCGGCGTCGTCGTTGACCGTCACGAGCCGGCCGAACAGGCGCCGCGCGGTGCGTTGCTGGGCCGCGGTGAGGTCGGCGTAGACCTCTTCGGCCGTCGTGGCGATCGCTCCCTGGATCCCGCCGGTCGCGCGGTAGTCCACCACCGTCATCGGCCCGCGCTGCCAGGTGGTGAGCAGGGCGTGCGACAGCAGCGGCAGCGCGCCCGCCTCGTGCCCCGCCGTGCCGGCGCCGAAGGCCGGGGCCAGGTCGGCGAGCAGCACCTCGACCAGGCCCTCCTCCAGGTCAAGGTGGGCGCTGCGGGCCGGCTGGACGATCGCGCTGCGCAGCTGGGGAACGGTCATCGGGCCGAGCACGACCTGGCTGTCCTGCAGTGCCGCCACGAGTTGCGGGCACCGGGTCGCGGCGGGGTAGAAGTCGGCGCGCAGCCCGAGCACGGCCACCACCGCAGCGGCGGGGGCCCCGCCGACGTCGGCCGCCGCGGAGGTGATGTCGAGCAGGGTGTCCAGGAGTGCCTCCCGCTGCCCGGCGTCCACCTCGGGGGCGAAGATCTCCTCGAACTGGTCGATGACCAGCAGCGTGGTGCCGGGCGGCGCGGGGTTGCCGGCGGCGCCGGGGAGCCGGGCCGTCAGCTCGGGCAGCGGTGCCTGCCCGGGGGTGAGCAGCACGTCCTGCCAGCGCTCGGGCGGTGGCGACGGCGATGAGTGCCTCACCCGCAGCGCCGGGATGACGCCGGCCCGCAGCAGGGAGGACTTTCCCGAGCCGGAGGGGCCGACCACCACGATCAGCCCGCCGTGCCGGCTGCGGGCCTGCACCCGCGACACCACCGTCTCGATCGCGTCGTCCCGGCCGAAGAACCACTCCGCGTCCTCGGTCCGGTATCCCTCGAGCCCCCGGTAGGGGGGCAGCGCCCCGGCCGGGCGGGGGCCGGGAGCCCGGCGGACCCGCGCCAGCGCATCGGCCCACGCGGCCACCTGTCCGGGGTCGGTGACCTGGCACGCCCGCAGCAGGTTCGCCAGCTGCGCGGACCTGGCCGGGGGAAGGTGCCGGCCGCTGAAGTAGTCGCCCACCGTGCTCGTGCTCAGCCCGGTGATCCGGGCCACGTCCCTGACGCTGAGCCCGGCCTGTTCGCGCGCTGCGGTCAGGGCCCGGCCGAAGTCCCTGCGTGTCGTCACCGACGTCGGCCCGGGCAGCTGGCTCACGCGTCATCCTCTCCGGGCCCCGCGGGGCCGCCCGGCATCGTTCCGGCGTCGTTCCGGGTCATTCGTCCTGTCACAGAGGATCAATCAAGATCACGAACACTAGCCGCGCATCGCCATCAAGGCGACACGGAACGTAGGTGAATGCGCGACGGCAGCGGGGACGAATGCCCCGATAGGCCCGCAAGAGTCCGTCCGGGGTTGTCCGGGTAACCCGTCGCAGCCGCAGTCAGCTGCGACGGAGGGTGTTGACTCGGGCCGTCGGGAGGACGTGCGCCGGTGCCCGGCCGGGCCCTGGCCCTGGCCCGGCTCGACCGGCGGCGCGACCAGCCAGCTGAGCGATCGGATGTCGGCACGGCCCCCCGACGCCGGGCCGCCCCGGGAGGATCGGGTGTCACGGGGGCACGCGATCTCCCGGGGCGGGTCCGGGGTTCAGCTGCGCAGCGCCTGCGCCACGGCAGCTGCCATCGTCACCGTCGGTCGCCCGATGAGGCGGCTGAGGTCGCGGCTGGCGGTGCTCAGTTCCCCCCGCGCGATCCCGAGGTCGGAGTTGGCGAGGATCTCGGCGTAGCCGGCCGGCAGCCCGGCGTCGATCAGGGCCTTCGCGTACTCCTCCGCCGTCAGATCGCGGTAGGCGACCGCCGTGCCGCTGCGCGCGGAGACCTCGGCGGCCAGTTGGGTGAGCGTGAACGCCTGGTCACCGCCGAGCTCGTAGCTCCTCCCGGCGTGCCCCTCACCTGCGAGCACGGCCGCCGCGGCAGCGGCGTAGTCGGCGCGGGCGGCCGCCGCGACGACGCCGTCGCCCGCGGCCCCGAGGATGGCCCCGAACTGCAGCGCAGGGGCCAGGTTCTCGGTGTAGTTCTCCAGGTACCAGCCATTGCGCAGGAAGGTGAACGGCAGCCCGGCGTCGCGGATGAGCGCCTCGGTGGCCTGGTGCTCCGCGGCGAGCTGCATGCTGCTGGTGGCGGCATTGAGGATGCTGGTGTAGGCGATCAGCCCGACGCCGCTGTCGACCGCTGCCCGGATCACGTTCTGGTGCTGGGGGACCCGCTGCCCGACCTCGCTGGAGGAGACGAGCAGCAGCCGGTCCGTGCCGGCGAGCGCAGGGCGGAGGCTGTCGGGGTCGGTGTAGTCGGCCGGCCGTACCTGCACCCCGCGGGCGGTGAGATCTGCCGCCTTCTCCGGGGTGCGGGCGAGGGCGATGATCCCGCCCGCAGGGACGCCCGAGTCGAGCAGGGCCTCGACGACGAGCCGGCCGAGGTGCCCGGAGGCGCCGGTGACAGTGAGCATGCGAACTCCCGAGATCGAGTGGATGACTTTCCTGACGATAGCACTAACTATTCGAAAGTACAGTGGGATCCATCGCACTATCCACCGGGTGGTAGCGGCGGATATCCTGATGGCATGCCCCGTCGATCGGCCGCTCCCGCCACCCCGCCCGCAGACGCCGCGGAGCAGCTGGCGGTCGACGTGTTCGCCCGCGGCTGCCCGTCACGCTCGGCCCTGGAGAATGCCACCGGCCGGTGGGGTGGGCTCGCGCTGGTGGCCCTGCTCGAGGAGGCCTACCGGTTCAACGCCCTGCGCCGTCGCATCGACGGGGTCAGCGAGAAGATGCTCTCCCAGACCCTGCATGCGCTCGAGCGCGACGGGCTGGTGGCCCGTGACGTCCAGATGACGATCCCGCCGCGGGTGGAGTACGCCCTCACCCCGCCGGGTCGCCGGGTCGCCGGCAAGCTGCGCGAGCTGATCGATCTGGTCGAGGCGGAGATGCCGGAGGTGGTGGCGGCGCGCGAGCGGTACGACCGTGACCGCCCCGACGGCTGATCCGGCCACCGCGGCCGGGGTGGCGGTGCCCGCGGGACTCCGCGGTGGATCAAGAACGGTTGAAGCGACGGAACCGTAGAGACGGAATCGCGGCATCTGCTACGTTTCCCGCCTTAGTCGGGCGTTGGGTTGAGAGCGCCCGATCGGGCGCTGCAGCCGGAGGAGCCGTCGTGCGCTGCGTAGGCCGTTCACCGTGGGAAGAAGCTCCATCCCCCGCAGTTGGGTGCGGCGTCGACGCCGCGGTCGAGCGGTGACCGCCGTCCACCGGGAGCTGGCCGGTCGGCGGGTGGCCAAGGGTGGGCTCGGGGGCACCATCAGCCGCCGGGTCGCCCGGATCCTGGCGCTCCCCGCGGTCGTGATCCTGCTCCTGCTCGGGGTGGTCGCCGCCGGGCAGATCCAGGACTACGGGAGCTCCCGCTCGACGTCTCGGTCGGTGACCTTGACGCTGGCGGTGCAGAACCTCGTCCACGAGTTGCAGGCCGAGCGCGGGATCACCGCCGGCGTGCTGGGTGGCAACCCGAGCTTCCGCAACGAACTAGGCCCCGCCCGGCAGGCGGTCGACCGCCAGCGCGCCATCCTGGAGAGCCTGGCGTCCGGCGGTGGAAGCTACGAGTCCGACATCCGCTCGGCCACCCGGCAGCTCGACGGGCTGGCGGCCGTCCGCGGGGTGACGGACACCTCCACGGCGGGGCGGGCGGCGACCTTCGCGTACTTCACCGCGCGGATCGCCGCGCTGTCCCAGGTCGACCTCGGCCTCGACCGCGCGACGGACGCCCAGCTGCACCGCGGCGCCAGCGCGCTGCAGGCCCTGCAGGACCTGTCCGAGGCCATCGCCCAGGAGCGCGCACTGCTCAACGGGGTCTTCTCCGCAGGTGGTTTCGCCAAGGGTGAGTTCGTCCAGTTCGCCGACATGCGGGCGGCCAAACAGGCTGCGCTGCAGCGGTTCGAGCAGTTCGCAACACCCGAGCAGTCCGCCGCCGGCGCCTTCGTGTTCGGCACCGGGGCGGCCCGGGTGACGGACTACTTCGAGCACGTCGCCGTCGATGCCTACGACGGCCGGCACATCGTGGTCAACCCGCAGTCGTGGTGGTCGGGCCTGACCACCGTGCTCGACGACCTGCGCCAGCTGCAGCAGCACGTCGGCTCCGAGATCCAGATCCGGGCCCATTCCCTGCAACAGGCCTCAGGCCAGCGCATCGCCGGGCTGGTCCTCGTCGTGCTGCTGTTCTTCGGCGGCTCGGTCTACCTCGCGGCGCTCGCCTCGCTGTCCATCACCCGCCCACTGGCCGCCTTCGCCGCGGAGGCCGACAGCGTCGCTGCCGAGCGGCTCCCCGCTGCGGTGGAGCGGGTGCAGTCGGGGGCCGAGGGCGGGACCAGCGAACCGCCGCCACCGGTGCGGGTGCCCGCCCGGGCGACCGAGGAGATCCGTTCGGTCGCTGCCGCCCTCGACCGGTTGCAGACGGCTGCCTACGAGCTGGCCTCCGAGCAGGCGCTGCAGCGCCGGCGCACCATCGAGTCCCTGGCCAACCTCGGCCGGCGCAACCAGAACCTGATCCGGCGCCAGATCGGCTTCATCACCTCGCTGGAGCGCGAGGAGATCGACCCGGCCGCGCTGGCGAACCTGTTCGAGCTCGACCATCTGGCCACCCGGATGCGGCGCAACGCGGCCAGCCTGCTGGTGCTCGTCGGGGCCTCCAGCCCGCGGCAGTGGTCCTCGCCGGTGCCGGTCGCCGACGTCATCCGCGCCGCCGTCTCGGAGGTCGAGGAGTACCGGCGGGTGACCCTGCGGCGCATCGACGACGTCTTCGTGGCCGGCAGCGCCGTCGGCTCCGTGGCTCACCTCCTGTCGGAGCTGATCGAGAACGGGCTGACCTTCTCACCACCGGACTCCGAGGTGGAGGTGCAGGGCCGCTGGATGGGCAGTGGCTACCTGATCGCCATCACCGACCAGGGGATCGGGATGACCACCGAGGACCTGCGGACAGCTAACGCCCGGCTGCGCGGCGAGGGTGACTTCATCGCCGCCCCCACCCGCTTCCTCGGCCACTTCGTCGTCGGGCAGCTGGCCCGGGACACCTCCATCCACGTCGAGCTGCTGCCGTCCCCGGTGACCGGCGTCACCGCGCGGGTCACCCTGCCCGAGTCACTGCTCAGCACGGCCCTGCCGGTGGGCGCCGGGCCGGCCGCGGACCAGGACCGCCGGCAGGCCGGCATCGTGGTGGGCGCCCAGGCGCAGCGCGGCTCCGAGGTGCTCGCGTTGCCCCAGTTCGGCCAGCCGGTGGCTGAGAGAATCGACGTGTCCTCCATCTCCATCACCGCCCGGGTGGTGGAGGCGACGGCCTTCCGCCATGAGACCACCACCACCGCCGACGCCGAGCCCTCCATCTGGCAGAACCCGCTCTGGGACCAGGCCCCGTGGAGGCAGCCCTTGACCGAGCACCCGACGGAGCCCGTGCGGAGGGTCGTGGACGCGCAGCCGCCCATGCCGGCGCCGGCACCACCCCCGCCGCCGCCGCCCACGCCGCCGCCGCCCACCCCGGCGGGAGGGGTGACGGGCGGGCTGGACCGCACCCGCAACGGCCTGCGCAAGCGGGTTCCGCGCGACCTGCGCGCCGACGGCGCGCAGCAGGACGTGCCGGTGCGGCGGGTGATCGATCTGGACGCCGCCGGGCGGCCGGAGGTCGATCAGTCCCCGGACAAGCTCAGGGCCCGGATCAGCGCCCTGCGCACCGGCCTGGAGCAGGGGGGCGTACCGGCCACCGCGCCGGAGCGGCGCAGCGACTTCGAGCACGTGGTGGAGGACTCCGAATGAGCGTCAACGCGCACACCGACCGGCACCAGTTCGGCTGGCTCCTGGGCAACTTCGTGCACCAGACCGACGGAGTGCGCGAAGCGGTGGCGGTGTCCTCCGACGGCCTGCTGATCGCGGGCTCCGACGGACTCAACCGGGTGGATGCCGACCACCTCGCCGCCATCGTCTCGAGCCTCACCAGCCTCGGCCGCAGCGCCGCGCGCCGCTACGACTTCGAGGAACTCAAGCTGGTGATGATCGAGATGAAGCGCGGGTTCCTGCTCGTCTCCGCGATCGCCGGGGGCAGTTGCCTGGGAGTGGTCGCCGAGGGCGACGCCGACCTCGGGCTGGTCGGCTTCGAGATCGCCACTCTGGCCGAGCGCTTCGGCCCGCTGCTCACCCCGTCGCTGATCTCCGAGTCGCGCCAACATCTGCCCCAGTGAACGACGAGCGCAATGGCGCCGGAGCCCGATCGCCCGGGCCCCCGCTACCGCCCGGGCCGCAGGCCCACCCCGGCGCGCACCCTCCTCGGGGTGGAGCCGGCCGCCCCGGCAGCGAGGACGACGACCTGGTGATCCGGCCGTTCCTGCTCACCGGGGGGCGCACCCGCCCCGCGCAGGACGGACTGCACGTGGAGGCGCTCATCCACGCCAACCCCGGGGTGCCCACCACGTCCCTGCGCTTCGAGGCGCGCCGCATCGTGGAGCTCTGCCGGCGGCCGACGTCGCTGGCGGAGATCGCTGCGGCCCTGCTGGTCCCGCTCGGCGTGGCCCGGGTCCTGGTGTCCGATCTCATCTCGGACGGCTGGGTCACCCTGGTGCGGCGCGAGCAGTTGTCGGTGCAGTTGATCGAGAGGATCCGGGACGGTGTCCGCGCACTCTAGCCAGTACTCCGCGCCAGTCTCCGTGAAGATCGTCATCAGTGGCGGCTTCGGGGTGGGCAAGACGACCTTCGTCGGAGCCATCTCGGAGGTCGAGCCCCTGCTCACGGAGGCTGACATGACCCGTGCCTCGGTCGGTGTCGACGACACCCGGTCCGTGCCCGGCAAGGTGAGCACCACGGTGGCCCTCGACTTCGGCCGGATCAGCCTCGACGAGACGTTGCGGCTGTACCTGTTCGGCACTCCCGGGCAGGACCGCTACGCCTTCCTCTGGGACGACCTGGTCGAGGGCGCGCTGGGGGCGGTGATCCTCCTCGACACCAACCGCATCGAGGACTGCTTCCCCGCGATCGACTACTTCGAGGACCACGACGTCCCCTTCCTCGTCGCGGTCAACCTGTTCGAGGCGGCACCCCGGTTCGCCCTCGCGGAGGTGCGCGAGGCGTTGGGAGTGCTCGACCGGGTGCCGGTGCACGAGTGCGACGCGCGCAGCCGGCAGTCGGTGAAGGGCATCCTCGTGGCCCTCACCGAGGAGGTGCTCGCCCGCCGGCTGGCGGCGCAGGGGCACGTGATCACCCGATGACCGCCGTGCCGGCAGCAGCCGGGCCCGCGGCGAACGGCAGGAACCGTGTCAGCAGGAGGAGGATCGTGAGACCAGCACGCCGTTGGGTTCGTGCCGTCGCGCTCGCAGCCACCGGTGCGCTCACCCTGGCCGGGTGCGCGTCGGCGACGCCCGCCCTGGTGGCGGCCCCGGGGGTGAAGCCCACCCCCTGCGGCAGCGTGACGCTGGCGGTGAACCCGTGGGTCGGGTACGAGGCCGACGCCGCCGTGGTCAGCTACCTCGCCCGCAACCAGCTCGGGTGCACGGTGCACCTGAAGGACGAGGCCGAGGTCGACTCGTGGAAGGACCTCGCCGCCGGGAAGGTGGACGCGATCCTGGAGAACTGGGGTCACGACGACCTGAAGAAGCTCTACATCGACGAGCAGAAGGTCGCCGTCGAGGCGGGGCTGACCGGGAACAAGGGGGTGATCGGCTGGTACGTGCCACCGTGGATGGTGAAGGCGCACCCCGACATCACCGACTGGCACAACCTGAACAAGTACGCCGACCTGTTCCGCACGCCGCACTCGGGCCGGGACGGTCAGCTGCTCGACGGGGACCCCAGCTACGTGACCAACGACGCGGCGCTGGTGACCAATCTGGGGCTTCGCTTCACCGTCGCCTATGCCGGCAGCGAGGACGCCCTGATCGCCGCCTTCCGGGCTGCGGAGCAGGACCACACGCCGCTGCTGGGGTACTTCTACTCACCGCAGTGGCTGCTGTCGGAGATCAAGCTCGTGCACATCTCGCTGCCCCCGTACACGCCCGGTTGCGACGCCGACCCGCACACGGTGGCCTGCGACTACCAGCCCTACGACCTGGACAAGATCGAGAACAAGGCCTTCGCCTACTCGGGCAGCCCCGCCGCGACGCTGATCACGAACTTCCAGTGGACGAACGACGACCAGAACCAGGTCGCCCGCGACCTCACCGAGCGCAAGCTCACCCCCGACCAGGCGGCCAAGCGTTGGCTCGACGGGCACAAGGCGGTCTGGCAGAAGTGGCTGGCCGGCACACCGGCAGGCACCTGAGCCCGCACTCAGTCGATCGGGACGGTCAGTCGATCGGGACGGCGGTGCCGGTGACCCGGACCCGGTCGTCCCCGTCGACGAGGTCGACCAGCAGCAGGCTCGGACGGCCGAGGTCGTCGCCCTGGTGCAGGGTGATCCGGGCCGGCGGGCGGACCAGCCCGAGCTCGCGGAGGTAGGCGCCGAAGGCCGCCGCGGCCGCACCGGTGGCGGGGTCCTCGACGACCCCGCCGACCGGAAACGGGTTGCGCACGTGGTAGCGCAGCGCGTCCTCCCGCCAGCCCAGCACCACCGTGGTCAGGTCGGCGGCCCGCATCAGCCCGGCCAGCTCGTCGAAGGCGTAGTCGAGCCGGGAGAGCCGCTCCCGGGTGCGGGCGGCGAGCACGAGGTGGCGGGCCCCGGCGAACGCCACCAGCGGCGGGAGCTGCGCATCGAGGTCCGACGGCGCCCAGCGCAGCGCCGCCAGCACCTCCTCCACCAGGCGCGGCGGCGCCTCGCTCAGCTGAGGCTGCACGCTGGTGAGCGTCGCCTCGGTGCCGGCCTCCACCCGGCGGGTCTGCACCGACACCAGCCCGGCCACCGTGTGCAGCACGATGGTCCCCGGCCCGTCCCGATCGGCCAGGGCAACGCTCGCCGCGATCGTGGCGTGCCCGCAGAACGGCACCTCGGCCAGCGGGGAGAAGTAGCGGACGGCGAAATGGCGCGCGTCCAGGGGTGTCACCGGCGCGTCGGGGTCGACGAAGTCGGCGCCGACCGGGGCCAGGAACGCGGTCTCGGAGTAGCCGATCCGGGCCGCCAGCTGCTGCATTCCCGCGGTGTCGGCGAGCTCGGCCTCGAGCACCACGCCGGCGGGGTTGCCCCCCGCGGGATCGGTACTGAAGGCGACGTAGCGCAGGGTCTCGATCACGGCTGCAGTCAACCAGCTCGGGGCTGCAGCGTCACCAGCGCCGGCCCCGCCGCCAGCTCCGGCCCCGCCGCCCTTGGCCCGCCGCCAGCTCCCGCCCCGCCGCCGGCGCATCCCGGCCGGCGGCGCGCCGGTCAGGGTGCTGCGGGTGGTGGCGCCGGGCCGGGTACGGTCGCGCTGTCGGGGGAAGCGGCGACAGTGGGGGCGGGAACGGTGTCGGGGGAAACGACGAGGGCGGGGCAGGTACGGATCGTGGGCCAGGTGCGGATCGTGGGCCAGGTGAGGATCTCGGGTAAGGCGGGGCCCGCGGGCAAGGGAGGGTTCCCGGGTCAGGGGATCAGCGCCGGGCAGGACGCGGGCGCGCCGCGTGAGCCGGCGGCAGCGCCGCCCACCGGTACGCCGCCGCTGCAGTTGGTGCGTGAGGTGCTGGAGGGTCTGCGCAGACTCTGAGGCGTCGGTGGGCTGGAGCCGGAGGGTCGGATGGGTAGCTGGCAACGGATGATGATCGGGCTCGCCCGCAACGAGCGGGTCGTGGCCGCCGTCCAGAGCCGGAGCGCTCTGGCCGGGCTGGCCGGCCGTTTCGTGGCCGGGCCCGATGTCCACGCTGCGGTGTCGGCCGCGCAGCGGCTACGGGAGGACGCCGTGGACGCCACGGTGTTCTACCTGGGGGAGTACGTGCGGGATCCGTCCGCCGTCGCCCGGTGCGTCGAGGAACTCCGGCAGGTGACGACGGCCCTGGCAGCCGCTCAGCTGGACGTCCACCTGTCGATCGACCCGACCCAGGCCGGGCTGATGACATCGGCCGAGGTGTGCGAGGCGAACGTGCGTCAGGTCGCGGAGGCGGTGGTCGCCGCGGCCCCCGGCCGGGCGCGCGACCGACGCGTCCTCATGATCGACATGGAGGACTCCTCAGCCACCGACACCACCTTGGGACTGCACGACCGACTGCGCAGGGAGGACCTGCCCGTGGCCGTGACGGTCCAGGCCTACCTCCATCGCACCGGCGCTGACCTGGCCCGGCTCGCCGAGTCGGGTTCCTGGGTGCGCCTGGTGAAGGGGGCCCTCGCCGAACCGTCCGCAGTAGCGGCCACCCGGCGCGCCGAGATCGACCTGCGCTACCGGCAGCACCTCGCCACGCTGTTCTCCCCGCAGGCCCGCGACGCGGGGTGCCGACCCTCCGTGGCCACCCATGACCTGCGTCTGGTGGTGGAAGCCGTGCGACTGGCCCGCAGCCACGGCTGGTCGCGGGAGGCATTCGAGTTCGAGATGCTCCACGGCGTCCGCCCGGACGTGCAGCGCGAACTGGCGCGCAGGGGTTACCGGGTGCGGGCCTACCTCCCCTTCGGCACCGACTGGTTCGCCTACAGCATCCGCCGGGTCGGCGAGAACCCGAGGAACGCCCGTTTCACCGCGGCGGCCATCGGTCACTCCCTCCTGCCCTCCGGCGGCTCCGGCGGCCACGCCTGCTGACCCCCCGTACCGGCTCGGGCCCACCTGCGGGCCGGGCGGATCGCACCGGCTGGCAGACTGCGCCGTCGTGACCGTGACGCTGAGCTGGGTCCTGCGCCGGGCGGAACGACGCCCCGACCCCGCGCTGGCCGCGCTGCACGAGGAGTTGCTCGCCGGCGTCGCAGGGGTGGTGATCGAGGTGGGCTGCGGGCGGGGGAGGCTGTTCGGCCGCTACCCGCCGGGCGTGCGCACGGTGGTGGCGGTCGAGCCGGACCCCGACTCGCGCCGGGCCGCCCTCGTCGCGGCGTCGCGGGTGCCGCTGCCGGTCGAGGTCGTCGACAGCCACGCCTCCCGGCTCCCGGTTCCGGACGGCACGGCCGACGTCGTCGTGCTCGCCGAGGTGCTCTGCAGCGTCCCCGACCCGGCGGCCGCGGTGGGCGAGGCGTGGCGGGTGCTGCGTCCGGGCGGGGAACTGCGGGTGTTCGAGCACGTCGTCGCGGAGCACCCGGTCGGGCGGCTCGGGCAGCGGCTGGTCGACCTCGCCGGCTGGCCCCGGCTGCTCGGCGGCTGCCACACCGCCCGGGACAGCGGCGCCGTCATCGAGTCGGCCGGGTTCACCTGGCAGAGCCTGCGCCGGGTGTGGTCGGCGTCCATGGCGCTGACCGCCCCGGCGGGACCGCACCTGCTGGGAACCGCCCGGCGCATCGGCTGACCGGCGATCGACCTCTCAACGGGACCCGCGCCGGTCGACGCGTGGTCAGCCGGAACCGGCGGGGGTGGTGTCGGGGGTGGTGGGAGCGGCGATCAGCTGCGCCTGTTCCTGCTCGCGCGGGTGCTGGCCCGGCGGGTGCTGCTGGCCCGCTGCGGGGGTGGGCGCGGCGCCGGAGGTGCCCGAGGGCGCGACCGCCCGCAGCAGGGCCTGGTGGGTCAACCAGCCGGTGACCCGGCCGTCCCCGTCGATCACCGGGACCCCGGTGGCGTCGGAGCTGACCAGCGTGATCAGCGCATCGGTGAGGGTGGTGTCGGGATGCACGGCGTCCGGCAGCTGCGCCAGCCGGGCGATGGTGGCCGTGTCGGCGTCGTCGTCGTTGGCCAGGGCCTCGGACACGGCCCGCGCGGTGACCACGCCGAGCAGCTCGTCGCCGCGGACCACCGGCAGGGCCGGGTACCCGCCGGACATCAGCGCCTCGGCGGCCGCCGCCAGCGGCAGGTCACCGGGCAGTGGCGCGGGGGCCGGCTGCATCACCTCGTGAACGTGCCCGGCGCGCAGCCGCGGATCCCCGGCCTGGACGTCGAGGTTGACGCCGCGGCGGCGCAGCTTCAGCGTGTAGATGGTGTCGCCGGTGAGCCAGTGGCTGATCCGGCCGCCGACCACGATGGCGAGCATCAGCGGCAGGATGATCGTGTACTCGCCGGTGAGCTCGAACATGATGAGCACGGCGGTGATCGGGGCGCGCGCCGCGCCGGCGAACACGGCGCCCATCCCGACCAGGGCGTAGGCGCCTGCCGGTCCGCTGCCGTGCGGGATCATCGCGTGCACGACGTCACCGAAGGCCGCGCCGAGCATGGCGCCGATGAACAGTGACGGCGCGAAGACCCCGCCCGAACCGCCGATGCCGATCGTCAGGCTGGTGGCGAGCATCTTCCCGACCAGCAGCACGAGCAGGAAGCCCGAGCGCGTACTTGCCCTCGATCCCGCCCTGCAGCACCGGGTAGCCCACGCCGTACATCTGCGGCAGCACCAGCAGGACCAGCTCCGAGCAGCGAGCCCGCCGACCGCCGGCCGGGCCCACTCCGGCCCGCGCCAGGCCCAGTCGCAGGCGTCCTCGACGGCGTACAGCACCCGGGTGAAGCCGACGCCGACCACGCCGGCGAGCAGGCCGAGCAGCGCGTAGAGCAGGTACTCCACCGGCGATGGACAGCGTGAAGGCCGGCAGGTGCAGGAAGGGGCTGCTCGCCGAAGGCCGCCCGGCCGATCACCGAGGCCATCACCGCGGAGAGCACGACCACCCCGAACGCCTCTGCGGCGAAGTCGCGCAGCAGCAGTTCGAGGGCGAAGAACACCCCGGCGATCGGGGCGTTGAAGGTGGCGGCGATGCCGCCCGCGGCGCCGCAGGCGACCAGGGTGCGCAGCCGCGACTCCGGCGACCCGTGCCACCCGGCCCAAGGTGGAGCCGAGCGCGGAGCCGATCTGCACGATCGGTCCCTCCCGGCCGACGGAACCGCCGGAGCCGATGCAGATCGCGGAGGCCAGCGCCTTGACCACTGCGACCCGCCCGGCGATCCGCCCGCCCCGCGCGGCGACCGCGTACATCACCTCCGGGACGCCGTGGCCGCGGGCCTCCCGGGCGAAGCGCTGCACCAGCGGGCCGTAGAGCAGCCCGCCGACGGCGGGCGCGAGCACCACGAACCACGGTCCGAGCCAGGTCACCCACGGGTGCGCGGGGTGGCCGTGGGTGCCGGCGTAGTCCTGGGTGCCGGTGAACAACTGGGTCGCGGTGGCGATGAGCCAGCGGAAGGCGACCGCTCCCAGCCCTGCGCCCGCGCCCACCGCCAGAGCCATCACCGTGAGTCCTCCGCGACCGGCGCGCAGCCGGGCGGGCAGACCACGCGGCAACCGGGGCCCGCCGGCTCCGGGCCAGCGCAGGCCGACGGGTAAGGACGTCATGGGGGTGGTCCTCCGATCATGCCGATGACTGGCGTGGGCACCGCTCCGGCCGATCGGGCAGGTCAACTCGCCAGCTCAATTGCTGCTATCTACAATGATTGTATACATGCACTAATTGCCGCCAGCGGCCAATCAGGGGGTGAGCCGAGATGACCCGTCAGCAGGCGTCCGCGGTGGTGACTGCTCCGCTGCCAACGGTTGAGCAGCGGCTTCGCGACGTGCCCTCGTGGGCGTCCTTCATGGTCGGGGTCGAGCGGATCGAGAAGGTGTCCCATGAGCGGTACATGTTCCGAATCTCCCGGGCCCGCCGGCCGCGGGACGTCCCGGTAGTGGTGCGGGCTCACCCGCGGGAGCACCGGTTCAGCTGGCGGGCACTGGCCGGTCCGGCGTTCGACGGCAACCTGCACCTGAGCGCCACCCCCGGCGGGTGGACCCGGATCACGTTCACGTCGGCGTCCCGCCCCGACGGGTTCTGGGCCAACCTCGCCGAGCTCCTCGCCCTGGCACGGGAGCAGGCCGGCGTCGACGTGCGCCTGCTGCAGGACCACCTCGTCGCCGCGGGCCCGCAGCACCCGTCGGTAACCCGTGCAACCCCGGCAGACCCCGCGCCGGCAGGTGCGCCGGAGCGCGTGCAACCCGCGCGCCCGGAACCCGGGCCCTGACACAGCTGCCGGCGGGGCGGTCCGCACCCTCCCGGGCGGGGACCGCCGCCCAGGCGTCGGGGCCGGTGGCTAGGGCGTGACCGAGTTCCCGCTACGGCTGATGATCACCAGCTCCGGGGCCGCGGCAGGGTCGTCGGGCGCGGAGGTGATCCAGCTCCACAGCGCGCACGGGTCGGACTCCTCGGCCATCGCCGTCGGAAGGTCGACGAGGGTCTGTGGCTGCTGGGACTCCAGGAACGACGGCGTGTAGGCCAGCAGCCGGTCGCCGTCCGACAGCCGGATCGGGCAGGCGTAGGGGCCCGGGGTGGGCGGCAGCAGCTGGATCGGCCGGTCGCGCGGGGAGTACATCAGTGACGGGCTGTACCGGCAGGCGATGTCAGCCAGACCGTCCGGGTGCAGGTCGATGAGGGTGATGCTCGCCGGGGCCACCGGGTGACGCGGGGCGGCCGCTGCGCGTGACCCGGACAGTACGTCGGCGACCTCCTGCAGCGGCCGGCGGTCGGCCGTCATCGCCGCGGCGAGCTCGAGCACCCGCGTGGTCGGGCCACCCGGCTCCGCCGGGTCGGCCTCCTCCCCGAGTACCACCCGCAGTACGCCGCTCGCCCTGACCACGCCCAGGACGGACGACGGCTTGGGCGCCGTGCAGATCCTCCACCCGAAGTGCCCCGCTTCGGACTCGGCGACGTGGGTGTGGGCGACGGAGGCCGCCGCGAGCAGCTGTGTCATGAGCTTTGCAGATCCCCTTTCCGGGGTGGGCCGGCTAGAGCGGCGGTCAGCTGAACTCGGGGTCCAGCACCCGCCACAGCCCGGTGCGCCGAAGCAGGTCCAGCGTCCGACGGTTCGGGTTACGGATGATCAGCCCACCCCCGCGGGCCCGACAGGAGCGGTGGGCGCTGAGCATGGCCGCCACCGTGGAGGAGGACAGCTCGCTCACGCCACCGACATCGACGACGATCACGCGGGTTCCGGAGAGCACCAGGTCGCGCAGCCTCCACCGCAGGTCCGCCAGGCCGTCCTGCAACAGCGCGTCGGTCAGTTCGACCACGACGCGATCGTTGACCAGAGCGGTCCGGCCTGGGGTCATGGATCCTCCCGGTTGACGATGCCTACCCATGGTCCGCAGCCGTCATTGCGGCGGTCCGTCCAGACTCTTTGCGGTTTGGTGAAGGCGTGATGGCGAAGCGTCACGACGGGAGGCGGCCGCCGCCGGGTCTGACAAGATGGGTGGGTGCTGGCGCGCCTGCTGGTCGTGGAGGACGACGACCGCATCCGGACTGCGCTCCGGCTCGGCCTGGAGGACGAGGGGTACGAGGTCATCGAGGCCGACAGCGCCGAGACGGCGCTGGAGCGGCTGCGTGCCGCGCCTCCGGACCTGATGATCGTCGACCTGATGCTGGGCGGCATGGACGGCTTCACCTGCATCAGGGAGGTGCGCCGCTCCAGCGACCTGCCGATCATCGTGGTGAGCGCCCGGGCGGACACCCACGACATCGTCGCCGGGCTGGAAGCCGGGGCGGACGACTACGTCACCAAGCCCTTCCAGATCAAGGAGATCAGCGCCCGGCTGCGGGCGCTGCGCCGCCGCGCCCAGCCCGGTGTCGGTGCGTCCGACCAGCCACAACCCGACGTGGTGCTCGACTCTGGCGCCGACGACCCGCTGGTGCTGTCCCCGAGCCGCGGCACCGTGAGCCGGGGCGAACAGGACGTCCACCTGACCCTGACCGAGTTCAGCCTGCTGCGCGAGCTGGCCGCGGCCCCGGGGCGGGTGATGAGCCGTCAGCTGCTGCTGGAGCGGGTCTGGGACCAGGGGTTCTTCGGCGACGAGAGGCTCGTCGACGTGCACGTGCGCCGGCTGCGCACGAAGATCGAGCGCGACCCCGGCGCCCCGAAGCTGGTGGTGACCGTGCGGGGCCTGGGATACCGCTTGGACCTGCAGTGAAGGCGGTGCTGCGCCCGCGCGGGCTGCGCGGCCGCATCGCCCTCAGCTTCGGCCTCGGGGCGCTGCTCATCTCCGCGGCGCTGGCGGTCTCGACCTTCCTCATCGCCCGCGGCTACCTGCTCAGCCAGCGCGAGCAGGCGGCGGTGCGGCAGACCTACCTCGACGCCGCCTTCGTCCGCGCCCGGCTGGAGCCGTCCGGGGTGACGGTGACCGACGTACTCACCGCGGCCGACCCGCCGCAGGCCGGCGCGATAGTGCTGGAGCGGGACGGGCAGTGGTTCTCCACCGCGCTGGGGCTCGGCCCGGACGCAGTGCCGGTGGGCCTGCAGCAGCAACTGCAGGCGGGCCGCCCCGGCTACGTCCTGACCCGGGTCGCAGGCTCGCCGGCACTCGTGGTCGGGCTGCCGCTGTCCTCGGTGGGCTCGGACTTCTACCGGATCACGCCGCTCACCGAGCTGGACGACACCCTGCGGGCGCTCAGCACCGTCCTGGCCGGCGGGGCCACCCTGGCCGCCGCCGGGGGGATCTTCCTCGGCCTGTGGGCGAGCCGCAAGGTCGTGCACCCGCTCAACCTGGTGGCGGCCACGGCGGCCGAGATCGCCGGTGGGCAGCTCGGCACGCGGTTGCCGAGCACCGCCGACCCCGACCTGGCGACCATCGTCGGCTCGTTCAACAGCATGGTGGACTCGCTGCAGCAGCGGGTGGAGCGGGACGCCCGTTTCGCCGCCGACGTCAGTCACGAGCTGCGCTCGCCGCTGACCACGCTGGTCGCCAGCGTGGAGCTGCTCGGTCAGCGCCGCGGTGACCTGCCGCCGCGCTCGGTGCAGGCCATCGACCTGGTGGCCGGCGACCTGACGCGCCTGCAGCGGCTGCTGGACAACCTGCTGTACCTGGCCAAGGCGGACGCCGGGCTCGACCTCACCGACCGCGATCCGCTGCCGCTGAACGAGCTGCTCGCCCACACCCTGGCTCGCTCCGGCCACCCGCCGGAGCTGCTGCACAGCACGGGCACCGACTACGTGCGCGGCGACAAGATCCTGCTCGAGCGGGCTTTCGCCAACCTGATCGACAACGCCGAGCGGCACGGCAAGGGTCTGACCGCGATCACGATCGAGAGCGACGCCGAGACGGTGCTCGTGCTCGTCGACGACGACGGCCCGGGGGTGCCGGTGGAGGACCGGGAACGCATCTTCGATCGCTTCGCCACCAGCCGGGCCGCGCGCGGCTCCTCCTCCGGGACGGGCCTCGGGCTCGCCCTGGCCGCGCAGACGTTCGCCGCGCACGCAGGGGCGCTGTGGTGCACGGAGCGGGTCGAGCGCGGTACACGCTTCGTGGCGAGCCTGCCCCGGGCCGTCCTGTGAACCGGTCCGGACGGCGGCGCGGCGCGGCGTGGGCGGCAACCGCGGCGAGGAGTCTGCTGGCCACGGTGCTGGCCACCACCGTGCTGACGGGCTGCGGGGTGCCCACCGACAACACCATCCACCCCATCGACCCGGCCGCCAGCCCGCGCCACGCCTTCACCCCGCCGACCCCGACGGACTCGCGGGACGCCACGCTCACCCCGCACGTCTACTTCACCACCGATGCCGGGCGGCTGATGCCTGCGCCGCGGGCCATCGACGCCGGCGCCCCGGAGACGATGCTGCAGGCCGTCCTCACCCAGCTCACCGCGGGGCCGGCGAGCACCGAGCTCGCGGCGGGCCTGGGAACCGCGCTCCCGCCGACGATGACCCTGGAGGTGGTGACAGTCCTCAGCGGCCTGGCCTCGGTGGCCGTCACCGGTGAGCAACTGCCCTCCACCGACCAGACCACCGCGGTCGCGCAGATCGTGCTGAGTGCCACCTCCGTCGCCGGGATCGACAGCGTGCAACTCACCCTGGACGGCAAGACCATGGACGCGCCGCTCACCGATGGGGCGCTCACCTACCAGCCGCTCACCGCCGCGGACTACCGCCGGCTGGTCACCACGCCCACCGGCTAGCCGGCCCTCCGGCCAGTCGGCCCTCCGGCCAGCCGCGAGCCGCGGCGTCGAAGGGCGTGTCCGGTCAGCCGGCGAAGGCGGGCACGGCGATGTTCGCCGGCTCACCGTCGTCGCTGACCACCTCTCCCGTCACCAGGTACACCCCGTCGGTGGACCACTCGCCGGTGCCGCAGAAGACCCGCTTGCCGACGGCCACCACCCCCACCCAGCGCTGCCCGTCGAGCGGTCCGCCGCGCAGCAGCAGCCGGCGGTCGTCCATCTGGTAGGCCGCGGTGGTGCGGTAGGTGTGCTTCGAGGAAGAGCCGGGGTTGTTGTGCTCCATGGGACTCCGCCTGCCCGGGGGGATCGCACCTGGTCACGCCGGCCGGACCGCCGGCCGACGCCAGGTGGCGACCGAACCCGTGGTCAGCCTACGCCGCCGCGCGTGACCGGTCGCCCACAGCGGCGCAGCGGCGGCGAGGGCCGGTGAGGGCGGGCTCAGCCTGAGCTGCTCCGCTCGGGTCCGCCGCCCTCGGGGTGCGCAGCGCTCACCCGGCGCCGCCCTCGCCGGGGTAGGCGACGCCGATCTGCCGGCGGATGTCGTCCATGGCCTCCATGACCTGCACCGTCTCCTGCAGGGGCAGCTGCTCAGACTCCCGCAGGCCGGCGTCGACGCAGCGGGCGACCTCGGCGATCTCGTAGCGCAGCCCGCCCTCGCGCTGCGCGGGCGTGAAGGTGTCGAGCAGCGTGCCGTCGCGACCGATCAGCCGCATCGTCGTCGGCGAGTAGAAGGCACCGTCGAGCTCGAGCCGGCCCTGCGTGCCCGAGATCGTGGCGGTGGTGGGGGTCCGGGCGAACAGGGTGGCGTTGAGCACCGCCTGGGCGCCCGCCGCGTTCGTGACGATCGCGCTGACCTGGCCGTCGACGCCGGTGAAGGCCGGGGTTCCGACGGCCGTGACGGTGGCGAAGTGGCCCAGCACCAGCGAGGCGAACGAGACGGGGTAGACGCCGAGGTCGAGCAGCGCCCCACCGGCCAGCTCGGGGGCGAACAGCCGGCTCGCCGCATCGGGCGTCATCGGCTGGCCGTGGTCGGCGATCACCGTGGTGACCTCGCCGAGCATGCCTGCCGCAAGCACCCTGCGGAGGACGTCGATGTGCGGCAGGCACCGCGTCCACATCGCCTCCATCGCGAAGACCCCGCGCTCACGGGCTGCCGCGACCAGTTGCCGGGCCTGCGCGGCGTTGCGGGTGAAGGCCTTCTCGACCAGCACTGGCTTGCCGGCCCCGATCGCCAGCAGGGCGTGTTCCAGGTGCTCGGAGTGCGGGGACGCCACGTACACCACGTCGACCTCGGGATCCTCGGCCAGCTCGCGGTAGGAGGGGTAGGCGCGGGGGATGTCGAAGTCGCGCGAGAAGGCGGCCGCGCGCTCGGCCGAGCGCGATCCCACGGCGACAACCCGCTGCCGGGTGTGCCGGTGCGCGGCGGCGGCGAAGGTGCGGGCGATCCCGCCCGGGGCGAGGATCCCCCAGCGCAGCGGCGGCGCCTGCATCGGGTCGGGCACCTGGCTGTCGGGCAGCACGGTTGCGGGGCTGGGCTGGTGTGCACCGGTGGCCATGCGTGCATCTCACACCCGGGCGGCCGGCGGCGGCTACCCGGGAGTCACCAGGTCGGCGCGCCTGCGGATGGCCGGCAGTTCGGCGTCGCGCTCGCCGGGGCTACAGTCCGGGCATGCCGAGCGACCGCAGTCTGAAGGCCATGAACGCGATCCACCGGGTCGCGCAGCGGGTGAGCGGCGGGCGGATGGGGTGGCACGCCTCCGGGATGCCCGTGCTGTCGTTGACCACCACCGGGCGCAGGACCGGGCGGCGGCACACCGTGCTGCTCACCTCCCCGGTCCGGCACGGTGACGCCCTCGTCGTGGTCGCCTCCCGTGGTGGCGACGACCAGCCACCGGCCTGGCTGCTCAACCTGCAGGCGGACCCGGCGGTGGAGGTGGCCGTGCAGGGGGGCGCGCCGCGGCCGATGCGGGCCCGGGTCGCCACCGACCAGGAACGCGACCGGCTCTGGCCGCAGGTGGTGGCCGACCACCGCAACTACGCCGACTACCAGGCCCGCACCTCGCGGGTGATCCCGCTGGTCATCCTGGAGGACCCGGCCGGCTAGCGCGACCCGCCGGGGGAGCAAGGACCCGGGGTGGGAGGAGGTTGTCCGGCTACCGTCCGTGGTGTGTCCCGCTGCTTGTACATCGCCTCAGCAGGCCCGGAAACGGGCAAGTCCGCCGTCGCCCTCGGAATGGTCGACGCGATGTCGCGCCGGGTGGGCCGGGTGGGCTTCTTCCGGCCCGTCGTGCGGGCGGGCGGGACCGATCCCCTGGTCGCGCTGGTCCGGGCGCAGTACCCGGCCGTCGTCGCGGACGAGCCGGCCGCCTGCTGCGGGGTGTCGTATGACGACCTGCACGCCGACCGTGAGCGCGCCGTGCACGTCATCGTCGAACGGTTCCGAGCGCTGGAACGCCGCTGCGACGCCGTCCTGGTGGTGGGGACCGACTACACGGACGTCGGGGCGCCCACCGAGCTGGCCTACAACGGCGAGCTGGCCCTGAACATCGGCGCCCCCGTGCTGCTGGTGATCGACGGTCGCGGGCGGGCGGCGGACGACCTGGCCGTGGCGACCCATCTCGCGTACGAGGTGCTGCACGAGCGCGGCAACGAGGTGCTGGGCGCGGTGGTGAACCGGGTGGACCCGGCGCGGCTGGCCGGGATGCGGGCCGCGATCGAGCGGCACCTGCACGACGGGCCGTCGCCGGAGCACGTGCAGCACGTCGACGTGCTGCCCGAGCTGCCGCTGTTGAGCGCTCCGACGTTCGGGGCGCTGCTGCACGGGTGCGAGGGCTCCCTGGTGCTCGGCAGCCCGGAGGGGCTCGGCGCCGAGGTGCTCGACGTCGTGGTGGCGGCGATGAACCTGCCGCACGCGCTGGAGTACCTGCACGAGGGAAGCATGGTGATCACCCCCGGCGACCGGGCCGAACTGGTGGTGGGCATGCTGGCCGCCCACTACTCCTACACCTTCCCGCGGCTGTCGGGGGTGCTGCTCACCGGTGGGATGACGCTGCCGGGGAGCATCCGGCGGTGGTCGAGGGCTTCGGAACCGAGTTGCCGGTCGGGGTCACCGCGCTGAACACCTTTGACGCCGCGACCCTGGCGGCGCGGACGCAGGGCGCCCTCACCGACGGCTCCCCGCGCCGGGTGAAGGCAGCGCTGGAGCTGTTCGCCCACCACGTCGACGGGCCCGGCCTGCTCGACCGGCTCGAGCTGGCCCGCACCGCCGCGGTCACCCCGCTGATGTTCGAGGAGGACCTGTTCGAGCGGGCCCGCGCCGCCCGAGGCGACGATCGTCCTGCCCGAGGGCGAGGAGCCGCGGGTGCTGCTCGCGGCGGCCGAGGCACTGCGCCGGGGCATCGCCGACATCGTGCTGCTCGGCGACCCGGGCGAGGTGGCGCGGGCCGCGGCGGCCGCGGGTGCCGACATCGGCGCCGCGAGCGTCTGCGACCCGCACGAAGAGGCGCTGCGTCACCAGCTTGGCCGAGGCGTACGTCCGCGCCCGCGCCCACAAGGGCGCGACCATGGACCTCGCCCTGGACGTCGTGGTGGACGTGTCGTATGCGGGGGCGCTGATGGTCGCGCTCGGGATCGCCGACGGCATGGTGTCGGGTGCCGCCCACACCACGGCCCACACCATCCGGCCGGCCTTCGAGGTGATCGGACCGGGCCCGGGCGTCTCCGTGGTCTCCAGCGTCTTCTTCATGTGCCTCGCCGACCGGGTGCTGGTCTACGGCGACTGCGCGGTCGATCCCGGACCCGACCCCGAGCAGCTGGCCGACATCGCGGTCTCGTCGGCGGCGACGGCCGCTGCCGTTCGGGATCGAGCCGCGGGTGGCGATGCTCTCGTACTCCACCGGGGCCTCCGGCGAGGGTGCGGGCGTGGACAAGGTCCGCGAGCCGCGACGGCGCTGGTCCGCGAACGCGCCCCCGAGCTGCAGATCGAGGGGCCGATCCAGTACGACGCGGCGGTCGATCTCGACGTCGCCAGCATCAAGCTGCCGGACAGCCCGGTCGCCGGGCGCGCGACGGTGTTCGTCTTCCCCGACCTGAACACCGGCAACAACACCTACAAGGCGGTCCAGCGCAGCGCGGGGGCACTGGCGGTCGGCCCGGTGCTGCAGGGGTTGCGCAGGCCGGTGAACGACCTGTCCCGTGGCGCCAGCGTGGCGGACATCGTCACCACCATCGCGATCACCGCGGTGCAGGCGCAGCCCGGGTCCTGAGGGCACGGACCGTGCCGGGCGGGCGGCGATCCACCCACCCCGGCACGGTCGAGCGTTCCGAGATCGTGCTCAGCGCCGGGCGAGGCTCCGCAGGGCTCTGAAGAAGGTCGGGCCGTCAGGCGTCCCCACCCCGGTCTCGGCGTCGTAGCCGCGGACGGCGTGCAGCGTCGAGGACTGCACATCGATGGTCTGCAACCGGAAGAACACTCCCTGGGAGTTGTCCAGGTAGTTGACGTAGTCGGTGCGCACCTCCGCCACCGGCGAGCGCGGCGCGATGATGTCGTGCAGCCCGCCGTGGCCCAGCAGCCGGTAGTAGAGCGGGTTGGCGAACCCCAGCGGATGGTGGTTGTACTGGTCGGCGACGGCGACCACCCCGGCCAGCAGCGGCGAGCTCAGGCTGGTTCCGCCGATGCGGTACTGCGACCAGTACGTGCCGTCGGGGAACACCTGGGTCTGCCCGACCCGAAACCGGTGTCGGGGTCGCCGGGCATCGAGATGTCCGGGACCGCCCGATCGGGGCGGAGCCGAAGCAGTCCGAGATCGATGCCCGCAGGACCTTGTGGGCCTGGTAGAAGGGTTGGGCGAACAGCCGGCTGGTCCCGCCGCCACCACCGGAGCTGTACGGGCCCGGCGGCGTCGGGGTCCAGGAGCTGCCTGGAGAGCGTGGCGTAGGCGCTCTGCCAGCCGTACTCGCCGAGCCCACGCGCCAGCTGGCCGATCGCACGCTGGTGCCGCCGACCCCGGTGACGTAGGGGCAGATCCGCCGGGAGGCTCGACGGTCTTGGAGGCGAGGTCTGGGTGCCGCCGGAGGCCGGTCGCCGGTGTCCCCCGAGGAGAAGGTTGACGGTGATCCCGGTCAGCGCCGCCTCCTGGAGAAGTGTGGTAGAAGCACGTAGCGGAACCGAGCAGGTGATGTCGTCGATGCCGCCGGTCCACGAGTTGGTGACGACGTCGGCGATGTGGTTGTCGATCGTCGATCGCCCATGCCTCGTCGAGCCCGCCGAGCAGTCCGAGGCCCCGACATAGACGACCTTCGCCCCCGGCGCCATCGCGTGCACGGCCTCGACGTCGAGGGTCTCCTCGCCGTACCAGCCCTGGGCGTCGCACTCGTCGACGAGGCTGTAGCCGTCGGGGGCGGGCGTGATCTGGCGGAACTGGCCGTGCCCGAACAGCGGCTGGTGGTGGACCTGGTTGTAGCGCTGGGCGTCGCCGTAGATCGTCGGGGAGGCGTAGGCGTCGGTGATGGCCACCGTGACCCCGCGCCCCGTCACGCCGGCGCGCAGCAGTGCGCTCTCACCGTAGGCCGACTGGAACTGCTGCGGCCCGTACCCGCAGACCGCGTACGGCTGGTGGCTGCCGTAGGCGGCCGGCTGGGCGACGGCGGTCTTCTGCCCGAAATAGTCCGAGCATGGCTGCACGCCGTAGCGGGCTCCGGGCGGCGGGCCCGGCTCGGTGCTGGCCGGCTGCTTGAGCGTGGAGCCCTGGTCGATCCCCACCACCCCGCTGATCGCCGCGGTGACCGCGGCGGGGGTACCGGCCGGAAGGGTCAGTTCGGTGGCGTTGGCCCGCACCGTGGTGCCCTGGAAGGTGAAGTTGTGCACGGCCGTCCCGAACGTGTGCTCGATCTGCGCGACCGAGCCGCTGGCCTCCACGTACATCCCGCTGGGCAGCGTGGTGGTGACCCGGAAGCCCTCCCCGCGCAGCCAGGCCTGCACCGCCGAGACGTCGGCCGGGCTGGGGGCGTAGCGGGCCTTGAACGCCGCGTTCGAGAGCCACTGCCCGTAGGTGCTGCTCGCGGGATCGGAGATCGCGGCCAGGGTGGCCTCCGCTCCGGCGGTGTCGCGCATCCCCAGCAGTACCCCGAAGTTGACCTTGGCGCCCGTGGAGGTGGCGCCGAGGTCATGGGCCTGGTGCAGCCACCGGGGGGTGCTACCCCGGAGTGGTTCGCGGCGCGCGGCCGCCGCGGCGGGTCCGGCGACCGCGGTGACGGCGAGAAGGGTGGCGCCCGCGAGCGCGCCGCTGAGGAGGCGTTGTCGACCGTACAGAGACGAGTGCATGCGTTCTCCCAGAAGCCGTGACGAACAGGACGATTGGGCCAGGGTCAGGAAACGCCTGCTCTGGGGGAACGTCAAGGGCACAGGTGCACCGGGCGTGGCGCAGGCGAGCGGGCGGGCTCAGCGGCCGGGTTCGCCGGCCGTGCCCAGTCGCGCCGCTGCCGCGGGCGCCTGTCCGGGTCGCCGCCACTCGGGTCGCCGCCACGCCGGCCGCGCCCACTCGGGCCGCCGCCACTCGCGGGACAGCAGCCGCCCGCCCCAGGACGTGTCGAGGGTGATCCCGATGACGATCGCGACCAGGCCCACCCCGGCGCCGGTGGTGGCGAGCAGGCCGCCGTGCAGCGACTCGTGCAGGATGGCGCGGCCCAGGATGAAGGCCGCCACCGGGTCGCCGGCGGTCACCGTGGGCAGCACGGTGCTCAGCTCGGCCCGCTGATAGGCGCGCTGCAGCAGGATGTTCCCGGTCACCGAGGCGAGCAGGAACCCGGCCAGGTTCAGCAGCGTGGTCAGGGTGTCGAGGTCGCTGACCGACCCCGCGACCGCCTTCAGGAACACCGCGTCGAGGGCGAAGCAGGTTCCGGCCGCGGCCCCCATGAACCGGCCGGTGAGGCGGTCGCGCCCGCGCACCCGCGAGGCCAGCAGACCGGCCCCGCCGACCACCACGAGGCAGATCGCCGCCGACGTCGAGGAAGCCAGCCCCACACCCCGTCCGGCGACCGGGTGGCCGACCCCGAGCAACAGCGAAACTCCGCTGACCAGCACGACGGCGCCGACTGCCTCGCCGACGCGCAGCCGACGGCGCTGCCGTGCGGCGTCGATGACCAGGGCGAAGACCAGCCCGGAGGCGAGCAGGGTCTGGACCAGGATGACGCTCCCGCGGGAGAGTGCGAGGGTGTGCAGGCCGAGCGCCACCATCGCGATCGCCCCGCCGGCGAGCCAGCGCGGGTTGCGGAGCAGCCGGGTCATCAGCCGCAGCGGCCCGGTGGTCTCGGTGGGCACCGACGAGGCCGCGCGCTGCTGGATCATGTTCGTGATGGCGAAGAGCAGGGCAGCAGCCAGCGCGCACGCGCTGGTCAGCGCGTAGGTGTTTCCCATCCGTACCCTCCCGTCGCCCCTCGGGCGAGGCTAGGGGGGCGGGGGTAAACGGTCGGCAAGCGCGCGTTACCGGCAGGTTTCCACGCCGGGGCCGCGCGGGGCCGGCCCCGGCGCTACAGGGCCTGGCTGAGCCGGTAGTAGAGCGCGTTCCAGCGCATCTGCTCGCGCAACGAACCCACGGTGGTGCCCGGCCCGATGCGCAACAGCTCCACGCCGGACAGCAGCGCGAACGTGTCGAGGGCGGCCGGGGGCACGGCGGTGGTGAGGGCGGTGTGGTGCGGCCCCCCGGCCGTGATCCACGATTCGGCCGACGTGGTGAGGTCGGGTTGCGGCTTCCAGACCGCGCGGGCCACCGGGAGCCGGGGGAGCGGCTCGTCCGGCGGAACGATGTCGATGTCGTTGACCACCAGGCGAAGGTGGTCCCCGAGGTCGGCGAGCCCGGCGACGAAGCCGTGCCCGGGATCGGCCGTGAACACCAGCCGCACCGGGTCCTCGCGGTTGCCGATCGACAGCGGATGGATCTCCAGCGCCGGGGTCTGCGTGCTGATCGAGGGGCACACTTCGAGCATGTGGGCGCCGAGGATCTTCGGCTCCCCGGGGCCGAGGTGGTAGGTGTAGTCCTCCATGAAGGAGGTGCCGCCGGGGTTCCCGGCGCCCATCACCTTGAGCACGTGCACGAGGGCTGCGGTCTTCCAGTCGCCCTCGCCGCCGAAGCCGTAGCCGTCGGCCATCAGCCGCTGCACCGCGAGGCCCGGCAGCTGGCGGAGCCCGCCGAGGTCCTCGAAGTTGGTGGTGAAGGCGGAGAACCCACCGCCGCCGAGGAAGTGGCGCAGCCCGAGCTCCTGCCGCGCCGCGTAGCGCAGCGAGGCGTGCCGGTCGCCGCCCCGGCGCAACGGGGGTGCCACCTGGTAGCTGTCCTCGTACTCGCCCACCAGCGCGTCCACCGCGGCGTCGGCGACGGCGTCGACCACAGCGACGAGGTCGTTGACGCCGTAGGTGTTCACCGAGATCCCCAGTCGCAGCTGCGCCTCGACCTTGTCCCCCTCGGTGACGGCGACATCGCGCATGTTGTCCCCGAAGCGTGCCAGGCGCAGCGTCTGTGCGGCGCGCCGGCCCAGGGCGGCGCGGACCCATTCGCCGATCCTGGTGAGCACCGCGGGATCGGAGGTGTGCCCGGCGATCACGGTGCGCGGCAGGCGCATCCGGGCCTCGAGGTAGCCGAACTCGCGGTCCCCGTGGGCCGCCTGGTTGAGGTTCATGAAGTTCATGTCGAGCTGCGCCCAGGGCAGCGAGAGGTTCGCCTGGGTGTGCAGGTGCAGCAGCGGTTTGGTGAGCACCGACAGCCCGCCGATCCAGGCCTTGGCGGGTGAGAAGGTGTGCATCCAGGCGACCACGCCGATGCAGGCGTCGTCGGCGGACGCGGCCAGGCAGGTCCGCCGGATCTCCTCCGGGCCGGTGAGCACGGGCTTCCACACCACCCGCACCGGCACGGCTGCCGACGCGTCGATCCTGGCCGCGACCTCGCGCGACTGCGACGTCACCTGCTCCAGGGTCTGCGGGCCGTACAGCGCCTGGCTCCCGGTGAGGAACCAGAGGTCCATCGGCTGGGTACCGCTCATCGCTGCTCCTGTGCATGCTGGCCGTACACGTTCTGGTAGCGGTCGTACAGCTGGTCGACCGCGGCCGGGTCGAGGGTGTGCGGCTCGCCGAGTTGGCGGGCGAGGTGGACGGTCCGGGCGGCGTCCTCGCACATCACCGCCGCCTTCACGGCCGCCCGGGCGTCGGCGCCGATGGTGAACACGCCGTGGCTGCGCATCAGCACCGCCGGGGAGCGGTGCCCGCGCAGGGTCTCGACGATGCCGCGGCCGATGTCCTCACCGCCGATCAGGGCGAAGGGGCCGACCGGGATCTCGCCGCCGAACTCGTCGGCCATCGCGGTGAGGGCGCACGGCACCGCCTCGCCCCGCGCGGCCCAGGCCGTGGCATACGGGGAGTGGGTGTGCACCACCCCGCCCACGTGCGGCATCTGCCGGTAGACGAAGGCGTGTGCCGCGGTGTCGCTGGAGGGCGACAGCTCGCCCTCCACCACCTGGCCGTCGAGATCGCAGACCACCAGGTCGGCGGCGGACAGCGCCGCGTAGGCCACACCACTGGGCTTGATCACGAGCAGGTCCGCGCCCGGGACGCGGGCGGAGACGTTCCCCGCCGTCCACGCCACCAGCCCGGAACGCACCAGTTCGGCGTGCAGGTCGACCAACTCGGCCCGCAGCCGCGCGAGGGCCGCCGCCGACCCGCCCTGCCCCGCGCTCATCGTGCCACCGCCTCGCGGCGCAGGGCCCGCAGCCGGTGCAGCACGTCGTTCCCGCCGCGGCCGAAGTAGTCGTGCAGCAGCACGTACTCGGCGTAGAGGCGGTCGTAGCTGTCGGCACGGGTCTGGTCGGGGAGGAAGGCATCGCGCTCGACCCTGCCCATGGCGGCGGCCGCGGCCGGGACGCCGGGGTAGGCGCCCGCGGCCACGGCGGCGTGGATGGCGGCACCCAGGGCCGGCCCCTGGTCCGAGCCGATGGCCGCCAGCGGGCGGCGCAGCACGTCGGCGTAGATCTGCATGATCAGCGGGTTCTTCACCAGGCCTCCCGCCACCACGAACTCGCGCACCGGGACGCCGGCGCGCTCGAACGCCTCGACGATGGTGCGGGTGCCGAAGGCGGTGGCCTCCAGCAGCGCGCGGTAGACATCCTCCGGCCGGGTGGACAGGGTCTGCCCGACGAGCACCGCCGCCAACTCGTGGTCGACCAGGATCGACCGGTTGCCGTTGTGCCAGTCCAGGCAGACCAGCCCGTGCTCCCCGACCTCCTGCCTGCCCGCCAACTCGCTCAGGTAGGCGTGAAGGTCGACGCCCCGGCGTTCAGCCTCGGCCCGGTAGGAGGCCGGCACCGAGGTCTCCACGAACCAGGCGAAGATGTCGCCGACACCGGACTGGCCGGCCTCGTAGCCGAACAGCCCGTCGACGATCCCGCCGTCGACGACGCCGCACATCCCGGGGACCTCGGCGAGCGACTCGGCGTTCATCACGTGGCAGGTGGAGGTGCCCATGATCGCCACCATCTGCCCGGGGGCGACCGCCTTGGCCGCGGGAGCGGTGGTGTGCGCGTCGACGTTGCCGACGGCGACCGCGATGCCCTCGGGCAGCCCGGTCCAGGCGGCCGCGGTCGCGGTGAGCCGCCCGGCGGCCTGGCCGAGCCGGCCGATCTCGGCCCGCAGCTTGTCGGAGGCGAAGCCCGCGAAGCCGGGGTGGAGCGCGCTGAGGAAAGCCGTGTCCGGGTAACCGCCGTCCTGGTAGATGCCCTTGTATCCGGCGGTGCAGGCGTTGCGGACGTAACGCCCGCACAGCTGCCAGACGATCCAGTCCGCGGCCTCGACCCAGTGCGCCATCACGGTGTAGAGCTCGGGATCCTCCTCGAGCAGTTGCAGCCCCTTGGCGAACTCCCACTCCGAGGAGATCTTGCCGCCGTAGCGGTGGAGCCACGGCTCGGCCCGCTGCGCGGCGAGGGCGGTGATGCGGTCGGCCTGGGGCTGGGCGGCGTGATGCTTCCAGAGCTTGACGTAGGCGTGCGGGCGCCCGGCCAGCCCGGGGACCTCGTTCAGCGGGGTGCCGTCCTCGAGTACCGGCAGCATCGTGCAGGCGGTGAAGTCGGTGCCGATGCCGATCACGTCGGCCGGGTCGACGTCCGCGGCACGGACGGCCTGCGGGACGGCCCGGCGGAGCACGTCGAGGTAGTCGGCCGGCACCTGCAGGGCCCAGTCCGGGGGGAGCGCGCGGCCGGTGCCGACCAGTTGGCGGTCCATCACGCCGTGCGCGTACTCGTGCACGGCGCTGCCGAGCTCCTGCCCGTCGTCGACGCGGACCACGACCGCCCGCCCGGACAGGGTGCCGAAGTCGACCCCGACGACAAGGGGCCCGTGACTGCGAGGCATCGTCGGCCCCTTCCGTCGCCCGCGCACTGCGGGTTTTCCAGATTCTCGATGATATCGATAACGGACATCGCCACGGAAGCCTCGGCGGGCTGCTGATCCAGCTCGAAGTGCCCTCCTACCACGTTGGTGCCGGACGGCGAGGGAGTGATCCCGATGCAGGCTCCGGTTCGCTTGATATCGTTACCAGGCCAAGGCACGGGGGCGGCCCGGCCGCGGCACCGCCAGCTGCCGGGCCGGTGGTGGGCGCCGGGAGCGTAGCGTCGGGTTCCACCATCACCTCGGGCGGCGGAAGGGGACGCGTGGAGGCAATGTCTCGGCCGGTCCGACCCGCGACGATCGCCGATGTCGCTCGGCTGGCCGACGTGTCCAGCATGACCGTCTCGCGGGTGTTGAACGGCCTCCCGAATGTCTCGCCGGCCACCCGGGAGCGGGTGATCCGGGCGATGGACCAGCTCGGCTACCGCCCGAACGTGTTGGCCCGCAGCCTGGTCAGCGGTCGGTCCCGGACGATCGGCGTGGTCACCTTCGACACCACCTTGTTCGGGCCCGGCTCGGCCCTGCTCGGGATCGAGCGCGCCGCGCGTCGCCGCGCGTACGGGGTGAACATCGAGACGCTGGAACGGCTCGACCGGCCCGCGCTCACCACGGCCGTGCGCTCGATGGCCGACCGACTGGTCGAGGGCGTGATCGTGATCGCCCCGCACGTCTCCGCGGCGGGCGCCCTCAGCGACGCGCCGCGCAACGTGCCGATCGTCGCGGTCGAGGCCGCCCACAAGGGCGAGGTGCCGCTGGTGGCCGTCGACCAGGTGCTCGGCGCCCGGCTCGCCACCCGGCACCTGCTCGACCTGGGCCACCCGACGGTGTGGCACATCGCCGGGCCGATGGACTGGTTCGAGAGCCAGCAACGCATCGAGGGGTGGCGCGAGGTGCTCGCCGAGGCCGGCGCCGCGGCGCCGCGACTGCTGCGCGGGGACTGGACGGCCCGCTCGGGGTACCTGGCGGGGCTGCAGCTGATCGCCGACGGAGCCCGCCCCGGTGCCGTGTTCGCCGCGAACGACCAGATGGCCCTGGGGCTCTTGCACGCCTTCCACGAGCACGGGATCCGGGTGCCCCAGGACGCCAGCGTGGTGGGCTTCGACGACATCCCCGACGCGGAGTTCTTCACCCCCTCGCTGACCACCGTGAGGCAGGACTTCGACGAGATGGGCCGCCAGGGCGTGGAGTTGCTGGTGCGGATGCTCGACGGGGAGGCACTGGACGGGGGCGACGTGGCGACGGTGGCCCCGGAACTGGTGATGCGGGGCAGCACCGCAGCCCCGCCACTGCCCTGAGCCCCGCCACCCGGTGGGTGCCGGCCCCGACCGTTCGGGCCGGAGCCGGCACGCCGTGATCACCTCAGCCGGCGGACAGCTGGTAGATGGTCGAGGAGGTGAAGGCATGGCCCGGGCGCAACACCGTCGAGGGGAAGTTCGGCTGGTTGGGGGAGTCCGGGAAGTGCTGGGTCTCCAGGGCAAACCCGTCGCTCTGCCGGTAGGTGCCACCGCTGGTGCCCGTCAGCGTCCCGTCGAGGAAGTTGCCCGAGTAGAACTGGATCCCCGGCTGGGTGGTGTAGATCGCCAGCGCGCGGCCACTGTGCGGGTCGCGTGCCTGGGCCGCGAGCACCATCGAGGTGGAGTCGTGCCGGTTGAGCACGTAGTTGAAGTCATATCCCTGGGCGAGGACGATCTGCGGGTCGCCGCTGCGGATGTGCGCCCCGATCGGTGTCGGCCGGGTGAAGTCGAGCGGTGTGCCGGCGACCGGAACGATGGCACCGGTCGGGATCAGCGTGGAGTCGACCGGGGTGAACCGGCTGGCGTTCAGCCGCAGCACCTGGTCATAGACAGTGCCCGAGCCCTCCCCGGCGAGGTTCCAGTAGGTGTGGTTGGTGAGGTTGACGATGGTGGGCTGGTCGGTGGTCGCCCGGTAGTCGATCCGCAGGGCGTCCCGGCTGTCGAGGGTGTAGGTGACGTCGACCTGCACGGTCCCGGGGTAGCCCATCTCGCCGGAGGGACTGGTGTAGTGCAGCTTCAGCCCCACGCTGCCGTGCGCGGGAGGCACCTCGGTGGCGGTCCAGACCCGCTTGTCGAATCCGGTCGTGCCGCCGTGCAGGGAGTTCGGCCCGTTGTTCAGCGGTAGTTGGTAGGTCTGCCCGTCGAGGGTGAACTTCCCACCCGCGATCCGGTTGGCGTAGCGGCCGATGAGAGCGCCGAAGTAGGGGCTGTTGTTCGCCACGTAGTCGGCCAGGGTGGGGAACCCGAGCACGACGTTGGTCAGCCGGCCATGGCGGTCGGGGACCAGCAGCTTCTGGATGATGCCGCCGTAGGTCATGATGTCGACGGTCATCCCCGGGCCGTTGCGCAGGGTGTAGAGGTCGACGGCGGTGCCGTCGGGCGTGTGCCCGAAGGGGGCCCGGGTGATCGACGCCGTTCTGGTCCGGTGCGCGGCGCCCGCCGAGGTCGACATGGCGGATGCCGAGCCCGTCAGGCCGAGCGAAACCAGGACCGCCGCGGATCCGGCCATGGCGATGCTGCGGAAGGATGTGAACATACCTCTGCCTCCTGTCGTAACAGCACGACGACGTCCGGCAGGGCGGTGGTGGGCGCGCGCGAGCGTACCCGCGGCCCGCCGGACATGATGGCCCTGTCGCCGCCCCGGTGCTGGAGCGTGACGGGCTCACCGGGTTGGCCGGCCCGGTGCTGGGGGGTGATCGGAATCGGTGCTGGGAGTTAGCGGTTCGCCGTGGCGGTCAGCTGCGGCGGACGTCGTGCAGGAGCGCACCCCTGCCTGCGGCGGATCGGCCCCCGGTGCGGTACTCGCGGGCCACCATGTCGAGCAGTTCCTCGACGGAGGTCTGTGCGGTCGGCCGGTCGAAGGTGATCTCCCCGTGCTGGAGCAGGCAGACCCGGTCGCAGATGTCCATCACCTGCGTGTAGTTGTGCACGACGAGAACGATGGCCAGCTCCCCGCGCTCGCGCAGCACGCGGATCAGGTCGAGGATGATCCCCCCTTCCTTCGCGCCCATCGCCGCGAGCGGCTCGTCCAGCAGCAGGATCGACGCCTGGGAGTACACCGACCGGGCGACGGCGATCGCCTGCCGCTGGCCGCCGGACAGGTGAGCGACCTCCGCGTTGACGGTGGGGATGCTGATACCGATGTCGTCGAGGTAGGCGCGGGCGCGGCGCCGCATCTCGCGCTTGTTCAGGAACGGGCCGACCCGCAGCTCGCGGTTGAGGTGCAGGTTGAGGTACACCGGGAGCGAGTCCACCAGGGCGAGATCCTGGAAGACGGTCTCGATGCCGAGCTGGCGGGCCTGCTGCACCGAGCCCAGCGTCACCGGGTCGCCGTTGACGTACAGCTGGCCCGCGTCGGGGCGCAGGAACCCGGTGAGGATCTTGATCAGGGTGGACTTCCCGGCGCCGTTGTCCCCGATGAGCCCGAGCACCTCGCCGCGGCGCACGTGCAGGTTCACCTCGTGCAGGGCGCTGACGCTGCCGAAACTCTTGGCGATGTTCTCCGCCCGGATCGCCTCGGCCCCGCCGGGTTGTGGCGCAGGCTCGGGCACCGGGCTCGACCCCTGGGACATCTCAGCCTGCCTTCGCGCCGGCCCGCAGCCGGCTGAGTCTGGTGTTGAGCGTCATCGCGAGCAGGATCGCCAGCCCCTCGATGACGATGAAGGTGGTCGCGCTGTACCCGAGCAGGGTCAGCCCGTTCTGGAGCATCCCCAGCAGCAGCGCCCCGAGGAAGGCGCCCGCCACCGTGCCCGAGCCGCCGAGCAGGGCGGTGCCGCCGATGACGGCGGCGGCGACGGCGGTGAACATGAGGTCGTTGCCGCCGGCGTTGGGGTCGAAGCTCTGCGAGACGTGGATCCCCTCGATCACGCCGGCGACACCGGCGATCAGCGCGGCGAGCACGAAGTTGCGGACCTTGATCGACCGCACCTTGATCCCGGCCTCGGCGGCGGCGAGCATGTTCCCGCCCGTCGCCACCGTGTAGACGCCCCAGCGCGAGCTGGTGAGCACCAGTTGCAGCAGCACGGTGATGGCGACGGCCCAGGTCAGCTGCGACCAGCGCCACCCGCCGAGCACCCGGACCAGAGTGCCGTTCGTGGGTGCGGGGACGGGGAAGCTGCTGGAGACCTTCAAGGTGATGCCGTGCACGAGGAACAGCGTGCCCAGCGTGGTGATGAAGGACGGGAGCTGCAGCACCACGGTCGCGGCCCCGTTGAACACTCCGATCAGCCCGGCGACGGCGAGCGCGATGAGCAGGGCTATGGGCATCGGCACGCCGCGCGCGTCGAACCACATCATCACGATCGGGGTGAGCGCGAAGGTCATCCCCACCGACAGGTCGATCTCGCCGCAGACCAGCAGGAGCACCTCCCCGGCGGCCAGCATGGCCGCCGGGGCGCTGAGGTTGGCGATGTTGCTGAAGTTGTCGCCACTGACGAAGGCCGAGTTCGCCACCGCGAAGTACAGCGCGAGCATCGCCACGACGACGAGCACGGACAGCTCGCGCAGCCGCAGTACCGCGGCGACCCCCCCACCCAGGCCCGGGCTGCGGCGGGTTCCGGTCGCCGCCGGGGTCGGTGGAACCTGGTGGGGCTGGGGCCCCGGAGCCTGGGTCTGCGCGGGCCCGGACGGCGCGGCGCCCTCGGGCGGGGAGGTGGCCATGGTCAGCTCTGCAGGTACTTCTGCTGGGCAGAGCTGCCCTCGTACCGGTTGGTCGCGCTCAGGTAGGGGGCGACGTTGTCCTTGGTGACGAACTTCAGGCCGGTGTTCGTCTCGGGCGGGCCGAGCAGCGTGCCGGACAGCTTGTACAGGTAGAGGTAGGTCACCGGCAGGAAGCCCTGCAGGTAGGCCTCCTGGTCGATGGTGAAGTCGAGATCGCCGGAGCTGATCAGCTTCAGGGTCGTCGGCAGCAGGTCGTACCCGCCGCCGTGGACCCCCTTGGCCTGCAGGCCGTACTTCTGCATCGTCTGCCCGACGCCCTGGGTGCTGCCGGCGTCGACGGCGAACATGCCCTTGACGTCCTTGTTGCCCTGGTAGTACGAGTCGATCCGCGACAGCTCGCCGTTGAGGTCGGCGCCGGTGGCGATGGCCGTCGCCTGGATCGGCTTGCCCGAGGCCTTGATCGCGGCCATCGCCCCGTCGATGCGGGGCTGGATGTTCAGCGAGCCGGGGGTGGCGATGAACAGCGCGACCTTGCCCGAGGGGATGAGGCCGACGATCCGCTGCCCCATCTGGAACCCGGACTGGTACAGGTCCTGCCCGACGTAGGCCAGCCGGGCGTTGCCGGCGGCGTCGGCGTTGTAGGACAGCACCGGGATCCCGGCCGCCAGCGCACGGGAGGTCGGCTCGTTGAAGGCCTTCGTGTCCACCAGCGCCACGGCGATCCCGTCCGCCTTGGCGCTGATCGCGGCGCTCATCGCGTTCACCATCTGGGACACGTCCGAGCTCTCCGAACCGGTCCACTGGTACTTGCACCCGAAGATCGAGCAGGCGTCGGCGATCCCGTACTGCGTCGGCTGGAAGAAGGGGTTCGTGGTGACGTGGTTGACGAAGACGAAGTTCCACGTCGGGGTCTTCGGGAACGGGCCGACCCCGGTCGCGGTCGATCCTGAGCTGGTGGACTTTCCGCAGGCGGCCAGCAGGCCGGTGGCGGCTACGCCCATCCCCGCCCAGGTGAAGGCCTGGCGGCGGGAGACGGAACTGCGGGGGACGTCATCGTTCGTGGTCATGGCAGCGTCCTTCTGACGGGCCGGTTCGGGCTGATGGCGCGGCCCCGCTCGACCGCGCGGTGCAGGGTGCGTGTCCGGTGGAGGGGCAGGGGTGAACCTGCGATGCCGTGCACTGTCCGCTGCGCACCGTCGGTCACCCGTCGTTGGATGCGTTAACAGCAGTGACCTGCCCATTCCCGAACTGGTCGTGCGATCGTGAATGTTATCGCTCACATTCAGGCAATGTCAACGGAATGTCATGATTTGCCGCATCCGATCACCGGGCCGGCGATGGCTGCCCGGAACGGCTCAGCCCGTCGGGCAGCCGCCGTCGGAGTACTTCGCCACGGTCAGCGTCGCCGGAACCCCGCCGTAGGGACTGCCCGGAGCCGGCGCCTGGGAGCAGACCTGCCAGTTGCTGTCCACCAGCACGATGGCGGTGCCCCCGGTCAGCGTCCGGAAGCTGATGCTGGCGTGCGGGCCGAGCACCTCGTCCGCATAGCGGGCGCTGCGCCCGCGCAGGTCGGGCATCACCGCTCCGGCGGTGGCCGTGACCACGCCTTCGTCGTGAGCAGGGCACGTCTCGGCGAGCTTCACCACGGCCAGGTCGACCTGGACCGAGGGGGGCCGGCCACCCGCCGCGGGGGACTGGAAGCAGACCTTCCAGTCCCGGTAGAGGATCTGCGCCCGCAGCCGCCCCGAGGCGTCATGGGTGCCGAAGTGGGTGAAGCCCGCGGCCTGAACCTGGTCCACGGCCGACTGCAGGCCCTTGCCCACCACGTCGGGCAGGGTGAGCGGCACCGCGGGCGTCGGGCCGGTCGTGGCGCCGGGCCCGGCTGCCCGCGCCGTACCCCCGGTCGCGGGCGCGGTGCTGCCCGAGCCCGGTGCGGCGCAGGCGGCCATCGTCAGCGTTGCGAGCGCTACCAGGACGGTGGTCGTTGCGGCCCGGTGGCCGCCGGTGGTCGGAATCGTCATCACGGGCACCCCCTGGGAAGAACGCTCCGCGGGCGCTGCTGGTGCCGCCGCTCTCGGGCCGCGCGGCGGTTCGGGCCCGTGCCGGGCGGGGCTCAGGCAGACAGCGGCCGGCCGACGGTCTCCAGCAGCTGCGTGCAGTACCCGAGGTAGGCGTCGCCCACCGCCTCCCAGCTGCGCGCGGTCACCGAGGGCCGCGCGCCCGCGCCCAGGGCCCGGCGCCGGGCCCGGTCGGTGACCAGGCCAGCTGTCGCGGCCCGCAGGGCCTCCCCGTCACCGGGCCGGTACAGCACCCCGTTGACCCCGTCCGCGACCAGGTCGAGCAGCCCGCCGGAGGCGGGAGCGACCACCGGCACCCCGGCGGCCAGAGCCTCCTGGGCTGCCTGGCAGAAGGTCTCGTGCTGGCCGGTGTGCACGAACAGGTCCAGCGAGGCGACGAGGGCGGCGAGCTCGTCGCCGTGCCGCAGCCCGAGGAAGTGCGCGGCCGGAAGCAGCCGTTCCAGCTGCGGGCGGGACGGTCCGTCCCCGATCACCAGCAGCCGGACGCCGGGAAGGTCCTGCACGGCGGCCAGCAGCTCGACCTGCTTCTCGGTGGCGAGCCGGCCAACGTAGCCGACGAGCACCCCGCCGCCGGGGGCGAGTGACCGGCGCAGCCGGGGGTCGCGCCGCGAGGGGTGGAAGCGCTCGAGGTCGACCCCGCGCGGCCACAGCTCGACGCGGGGGATTCCGTGCCGGGCCAGGTCGGCGACGGCCGCGCTGCTGGGGGCCAGCGTCAGGTCGGCCTGGGCGTGCACCCAGCGCAGCCAGCGCCACAGGGCCCGGGAGGCAGCCGGCGTGACGTAGCGGCCCGCGTAGGCGGCCAGGTCGGTCTGGTAGACGGCCACGCTCGGCACGCCCAGCCGGTCGGCCACCGTGACGGCCTGCGCACCCAGCAGGGTGGGGGAGGCGAGGTGGACCAGGTCGGGACGGAACGCGCGCAGCGTCGCCGTCATCGCCGGCCAGGGCCACGCCACCCGGTGGCTGGTGTACCCGGGCAGCGGGACGGAGGGCACCCGGATCACCGGCATGCCGGCCCAGCCGCCCGGCTCCTGCGCCGCTCCCGTTCCGGCCCCCCCGCCCGGGGCGATCACCAGCGCTTCGTGGCCGCGCAACCGCAGGTGCTCGCACATCCGCAGGACCGAGTTGGTGACGCCGTTGACCTGTGGCAGGAAGGACTCGGTGACGATCGCGATCCGCACCAGGCACAGGGTGGGCCCGGTGTCCGACCGGAACCCGGCGCCCACCCCCGCTGCGCGTGAACGGCGGGCGAAACGTTGCCCCCGGCGGCGGCGGGTGCGCGCCGCAGCGGCCGGCGGGGGCCGTTTACCCTCCGGCGACCTCGACCCGGAACGGGGCCGCGCACCCGCGCGTTCTGCGAACGGTCGTGCCGCTGGGCGCCGTCCGCCGGTCCGCGGGCGGCGCCTGCCGGGGTGATCGGCGGGCGTGGGCCGCACCCGGCGAAGGCAGCCGAGGATGGCGTCGGACGGTGATGGTGGAGTGATCGAGGCGGTACGGCCTGCTCCGGGAGCGGTGGCGGCCGGGGCAGGGCGCGGCGTGCCCGGCTGGTGGTCCGTGCTGTCGCCGGCGTGGCGGCACACCCTGCTGGCGTACGCCCTCACCCAGCCGTTCGCGGCACTCGGATACCTCGTGTACGCAGCGACGCATCCAGCCCTCAGTCTCTCCGGGCTGGTGACCCGCTGGGACGGGTGGTGGTACGTCCACCTCGCCGAGGACGGCTACAGCCAGTCGTTGCGCCCGCAGCTGACCCCCGCCACCAACCTGCACCACTACTTCAGCGACTGGGCCTTCTTCCCCGCCTACCCGCTGGCGATCCGCGCGGTGCACGCCGTGGCGGGGATCCCGTACCTCGCCGCCGCGGTGGTGCTGTCGTCGCTGTTCGGCCTGCTGGCCGTGCGCGCGATGTACGCCCTCGGCGAGGCCCACGCCGGCGCCCCGGCGGCGCGGGCCACGGCGAGCCTGGTGGCAGCCTGGCCGGGAGCGGCGATCTTCCTGCAGGCCTACAGCGAGGGGCTCTTCCTCGCCGCGGCGGCGGGAGCGCTGCTGATGCTGCACCGCCGGCGCTGGGTGCTCGCGGGCCTGCTCGGGGCGGTGGCCTCGGCCACCCGCCCGACCGGGCTGGCGGTGGTCGCTGCCGCAGCGGCGGTGGCGGCGGTGCGGCTGGTCCGCGCTCGGGAGCTGCGGCCGCTGCTCGCGCCGGCGCTGGCAGCCGGCGGGATCGGCGCCTTCCTCGGGTACGGGTGGTTGCGTACCGGCGACCCGCTGGTGTGGCGGCATGCGGAGAACCTCTGGCGCCAGCACCTCGACCTCAGCCGCGGCCTGCTGCGCAGTTGGTTCCACGTGCTCGGGCACCTGGGCTCCGAGCTGGGGTCCGTGCACGGCCGGGCGCTGGTGGCCACCACCGCGCTGGAGATGGCCTGCGCGCTGATCCTGCCGCTGTTCCTCGCCGCCGCGTGGTCCCGTCGCCGGCAGCTGAGCCTGCCGCTGGTGGTCTACACGGCGGTGGCGCTGCCGATGATCGTCGGCTACAGCGACGTCGCGACCCGGCCGCGGATGCTGCTCGCGGTGCTGCCCGGGTTCGTGTGGTTGGCGGCGTGGTGGCCGCGCCGGCTCACCGTGGCGGTGGCGGTCTGCCTGACTCCGCTGCTCGGCGTGGTCAGCTACCTGTGGCTGTGGAAGGTGGTCCCGTGAGCGGGTCGCGGTTTCGGCCGGGTGCGTGGGCACGGGCCCGGCGCGGTGGAGGGGTGCTGCTCGGGGCGCTGGCGGTGGCCGGCTCGGTGGGCGCGTGCAGCGGCGTCACCGCCCTGCAGCAGCGCGTCTCCGTCGGGCGCGGCCCGGGGCCGCGCCTGACCGTCGCGGTGGCCCAGCCCGCCCGCGCCGGCGTGCTGGCCGCCGCTCAGGTGTACGCGCGCACCCACGGTGGGGTGCTGATCATGGACGATGGTTCGCCGGAGCTGATCGCCACCGCCGTCAAGGACGGCATGCCGACCGACGCGGTGGTGCTGCCCGCCGGCGGGGCACTGGCCCGGGTCCGCGACGAGCTGGTGGGGGCGCCGGCAGGGATCGGTACCCGCGGCCGGCTGCACTACTACGCGGGAGCGGTGACGGCCGAGGGGCTGCCGTTCGTGCGGTTCCTGGGTTCTGCCGCGGGGCTGGTGGCGCTGCGCGGGTACGGCTTCGGGGGGCCGGCGCCCAGCGGGCCCGCGCCGGGCGGGCCCGCTGCCGGCCGCTAGCCGCTCAGCCCGGCAGCGCCCGGCAGGCCCGTTCGAAGTCCGCCCGCGAGCCCGGCGTCAGCGTCACCGTGGCCGTCCCGGCATCGGCCGTGGACGTGGATGTCCGGATGTCGCCGCGCGGGGTGAAGACCTCGGTGAAGGAGTTGTCGGAGTCCTCCAGCTGCAGGCTCTCGCCGTACCAGTGACCGGAGAAGGCCACCACCCAGCCGGCCGGCAGCCGCCGCGGACTCCCCCGGGTCAGCTCGAGCGAGGTCCGTGCCCCCTGCGTGCTCCACCATGCGTGTACCGCGCCCCGGAGCGTGAAGGAGTCGATGGGGCCGTTGCGGGAGCACAGCTCGGCGCTGCCGCGCAGGCTCTCGCAGCCGCTGAACTGGTCGCACGCCATGCCGCCCTCGGAACTGGTGCCGAGCACGCCGCCGATCAGATGCACGCTGAGGGCGTAGCGGCCGCCGTTGCTGGCCCGTACCTGCCCGACGCCGTCCCACGACATGGTGGGGGTGAACCGGCCGCCGATGTGCAGGACCCACGGGTTCAGGCCGACGGTGAGCAGCAGCAGCACTCCGACCATCAGCAGCAGGGCTCCGAACAGCTGCCCGCGCCGCCGTCGCCGTCCCGGCCGCCGGGCCCCCCGCGCGGGGAGCGGACTGCTCGCCATGCCAGCCTCCCCTCCCGGGGGACGCGCCGGGCGGGCGCGCCGTCAGCGGCACTGTAGGGGCAGCCGCCCGGGCCGGCCAGGGGAGCGGCGGGCGGGGACCGGCGCTCGCTCCGCCGGCCCGCTCCGCTCAGCCGCGGGCAAGGTCCGCGAGCACCTGCTCGAGGTCGCGGTCGTCGGCCGCTATCCCTGCCTCGGGTCGGCCCAGGCCCCTGAGGACGACGAAGCGCGCACCCCGCCGGTACTTCTTGTCGCGCAGCCAGGCCTCCCGCAGCGTCTCCACGGTGAACTCCCCAGCCGTCGGGAGGCCGAGAGCGTCCAGCAGCCGCCGATGAGCGTCCACCAGGCCCGCATCGGCCAGGCCTTGATGGAACGCGAGCAGAGCGGCGGCCATGAGCCCGAGCGAGAGCGAATCGCCGGTCCGCCCGCCCTTCCTGCCGGCCGCCTCCATGGCGTACGCGAACGTGTGGCCATAGTTCAGGAAGAGCCGATCGCCCTCGTCCCGCTCGTCGCGGCTGACGATGTCCGCCTTGACCTCGATGCTGCGGCTCACCACCGCCCGGAGGACGTCGTGGTCCCCGCGCAACAGGGCGGCACTGTTGTCGAGAACGAACGGCAACAGGTCGGAGGCGCTGATCAGCGCGTGCTTGGCGATCTCGGCGAGCCCCGGTGCGAACCCGCGCGGCGCACTCCGCTGAGCGATCCCGATGTCGCTGACCACCACCGCAGGCTGGTGCACGGTCCCCACCAGGTTGTGACCGCGGCGCAGATCCAGGCCGTTCTTCCCGCCGACCGAGGAGTCGGCCTGCGACCCGAGTGTCGTGGGCACGAGCACCAGCCTCATGCCGCGGTTGAACGTGGAGGCGACGAACCCCGCCAGCTCGCACACCTCTTCGCCGCCGACGGCAACGATCACATCACCCTTGTGCACCGCGTGGTCCTCGAGCTGGAGGACGACGTCCCCGTAGACAGGGAGTGTCTTGGCCTCCGCGCCCTCCGGCACCCACACCGGCACGACGCGCAGGCCCAGCTCGGCCAGCTGGGTGGCAACCCGGTCGGCGACCGCCCGGTCCTGCTCCGTCGAGATCAGCACACCCTGGTCGGCTTCCGGTGTCTGCGGCATGAGCCTGGCCACGTGCGCGAGAAGTCCCGGACCGACATAGGCGTGGTAGGCGCCGCCCACCGGGGTCACGAACACGCTCGAGCTGCCCGCAGGCAGCTCCGGGAGTCTGTTGAGCTGGGCCAGGACGTCCATCGCCACCGCGTCGGGACGGCGTCCCCCGGTGTCGACGGTGAACGCGGACAGCTCCTCGTAGATCGGGAGCCGGGTTTGGTAGATCTCCTGGAGGTCCGCCCGGTCCAGCATGGGCCGGTACTCATCACCCCGCACCCGCGCCATCGCCTCGGGGTAGCCCACCCGCAGGTAGGCGATGTGAGCGTTGCGCAGGACGACCCTCGTCCGCCCGTCCACGAGGGCGCCACCGCCGAGGGCGAGCACAGCCTCTCCCGCGCGTACCAGCCCGGTGATGGTCTGGTGCTCGATCTCCCGGAAGCGGGCTTCCCCCTCGGAGGCGAAGATGTCCCTGACCGACCGGCCGAGCCGCTGCTCGATGAGGACGTCCGAGTCGACGAAGGGCAACCCGAGGTGCTCGGCGAGGATGTGCCCGACGGTGGTCTTGCCGGCGCCCATGAAGCCGACGAGAACCACGATCATGAACAGTCACCCCACGCTCGGACCCACGAGGCCCCTCGCCCGCGGCGGAGTCTATCCGCCCGGCTCCGGCCGGCTCCGACGGGCTCGACATGACGGTCCACCAGGGCGCGGGGGCCTTCCGCGGGTCGTGACCGGTGGGATCATCGTTGACGGCTTCTACCGACGGCGGAGGAGGATTGCGTGGACGTACTGCTGATCAACGGGCCCAACCTGAACGCCCTGGGCACGCGCCGGCCCGAGATCTACGGTCGCACCACGCTGGCGGACGTGGAGGCCGGGATGCTCGCCCGGGCCGAGGAGCTCGGCCTGGAGCTGGAGTCCTTCCAGAGCAACCACGAGGGCGGGATCGTCGACCGCATCCACGCCGCGAAGGCTCAGGGCTGCCGCTACGTCATCATCAACCCGGGGGCGTACACGCACACCAGCGTCGCCATCCGGGATGCGTTCGAGGGGGTCGACATCCCCTTCGTCGAGGTGCACATCAGCAACGTCCACGCCCGCGAGGACTTCCGGCACCACTCCTACCTCTCGCCGATCGCCGCGGCGGTCCTGGTCGGGTGCGGGGTGAAGGGCTACCTGCTGGCCCTCGAGCTGGTCGCCGACCGCCTCTCCTGACGGCGCCGTCGACCGGCCCGGCCCGGCCCGGAGCAGGGTCGGTTCGGAGCCGGGGTCTTGCCGGAAAAAATAGATATCAATATGCTAGCGTGCGTCACCACGCCCGACACGCAGAGGAGACGCGGGATGGTTACCCAGACTGCAGCTGCGCCCGGCCCGCAACGGCCCGGCCCACCGGAGACCGAGCGGGCGGCGTGGTTCTCGCCCGGCCTGCGCATGCTGGTGACGGGGATCGTCCTGCTGCTGGCCGGGATGGCACTGCTGGCGGTGACCAGCCACCAGAGCGGCGCCGCCGGCGTGGCGCTCACGCTGCTCGTCGTCCTGGTCTTCATCGCCAGCGCCCTCGCGCTGCGCGGGCTCGTCTCCGTCGTCCCCGGGCAGGCCCGCGTGGTCCAGCTGTTCGGCCGCTACGCCGGAACCCTCCGGGAGCCGGGCCTGCAGTGGGTGAACCCCTTCACCCGCCGCATCCCCGTCTCCACCCGGATCCGCAACCAGGAGTCGGCGCAGGCCAAGGTCAACGACGCCGACGGCAACCCGATCGAGATCGCGGCTGTCGTTGTCTGGCAGGTCAATGACACCGCGAACGCCCTGTACTCGGTGGATGACTTCACCCAGTTCGTCACCATCCAGACCGAGACGGCGGTCCGGCACACCGCCTCCAGCTACCCCTACGACAACCGGGGCAGCGGCGCGCTGTCGTTGCGCGACAACGCCGAGGAGATCACCCGGATGCTCTCCGCCGAGATCGCCGCCCGGGTCGCTCCGGCCGGCGTGCAGATCATCGAGTCACGCCTGACCCGGCTCTCCTATGCCCCCGAGATCGCTCAGGCCATGCTGCGCCAGCAGCAGGCAGACGCCGTGGTCGGCGCCCGGACCCGCATCGTCGAGGGCGCCGTGGGCATGGTGCAGCTGGCCCTGCAGCGCCTGGAGGACCAGGGCGTGGTCGAACTGGACGAGGAGCGCAAGGCCTCCATGGTCTCCAACCTGCTGGTGGTGCTGTGCAGCGAACAGGCCACCCAACCCGTGGTCAACACCGGCACCCTCTATCAGTGACGCCCGCAACGGACCTCCGGTGACCGAGCGCAAGAGCATGCTGCTGCGGCTCGATCCGGCCGTCCACGATGCCCTGGCCCGGTGGGCCGGCGACGACCTGCGCAGCACGAACGCCCAGATCGAGTTCCTGCTCCGACGCGCCCTCGCCGATGCCGGCCGCCTCCCCGGCCACGTCCGGCCCACCCGCCCCCGCGGCCGCCCACCCGCCGGCGACCGGACCGCGACCAGCCCGCCGGTGCGCAGTAAGGACAACGATGACCGGTCCAGGTGATCTTCCGGAACAGGCTCAGCCCGATCGCCTCGAGACGCCGAACCCCCGCCTCGCCGGTCCGGCCGGCCCGTGGCCGGTCTTCCTGGTTGCCGGCGTCATGGTCGCCGGGCTGTTGGCGGTGTCGGGCCGCTACGGCTTCCACGGCGACGAGATGTACTACATCGTCGCCGGCCGGCACCCCGCGTTCGGCTACGTCGACCAGCCGCCGCTGACCCCGCTGCTGTCCGCCGCGTCGGTGGCCGTCCTGGGGGTGTCGCCGACCGCCGTCCGGGTGCTGCCCGCCCTGGAGATGGGCCTCGTCGTGCTCCTCGTCGCGGGCATGGCGCGCGATCTGGGCGGATCGCGGCGGGCCCAGGTGCTGGCCGCCACCACGGCCGCTCTGTCCGAGTACCTCGCCGCAGGGCATCTGGCCACCACCAGCGAGATCGACCTGCTCGCGTGGGCGATCATCCTGTGGCTGGTCGTGAAGCTGCTCGCGGACGGCGACCGACGCCTGTGGCTGGCCGTGGGCGTCGTGGCCGGGATCGGCCTGGAGAACAAGGACACGGTGCTGTTCCTGGGCGCAGGACTCGCCGCCGGACTCGTCCTGGCGCGGCGTTGGGCCGTCCTGCGCTCGCTCTGGGTCTGGGCCGGCGTGGCCATCGCGCTCCTGCTGTGGGCGCCGAACCTGGCCTGGCAGGCCACCCACGGCTGGCCGCAGGTGACGATGGCCGCGCGCATCAGTGCCTACGCCGCGGACAACCGCGCCCAGATCCTGCCGACGCTCTGGCTTGGCGCCGGGTTGCTGCTGTTCCCCGTGAGCCTCGCCGGCTGGTCCTGGTTGCTGCTCGCGAAGGCGGCGGCGCGCTGGCGTGCCATCGGTGTCGCCGCGGCGGTCGTGCTCCTGCTCATCGTGGTCAGCGGGGGCAAGGCCTACTACGGCATCGGCATCGTGGCCCCGTTGATGGCCGCCGGCGCCATCGTGCTCGACCGCTGGCTCGCCCGCGGCCACCGGCGCCTGCGCGCCGCGAGCTTCGTTGTCGCAGCAACGGTCTCGGGAGCGCTCACCGCGTATCTGACCCTGCCGCTCCTTCCGCCCGCGCAGTTCGCGCGGACGTCGCTGCCCACCCAGGACCCGATCCTGGCCGACCAGCTCGGCTGGCCCCGGTTCGTCGCCACCGTCGAACAGGTCGTGGGCGCGCTACCGGCGGACCAGCGCGCCCGCGCGGTCATCCTGACGAACGACTACAGCGAAGCCAGTCCACTGGTGCTCCTGGGCAGCGGGCTGCCTCCGGTCTACTCCGGCCACAACGCGTTCTGGGAGTGGGGCCCCCCACCGGCCGGCCGCACCGTCGTGGTGCACGTCGGGACTGGAGGCCAACCGACTGGAGCCAGTACTTCGTGGGCTGTCGCATCGTCGCCCACATCGACAACGGGCTCGGGATCACGACCGGCGAACAGGGTGTTGCAGTCTCCGTATGTACCGACATCCGCGGGCCCTGGAGCGCGCTCTGGCCGAGCCTGCGGACCATCTCCTGACCGCGGAAGGGTCTGCTGCCCGGTCACCGGGTCTGGTCGGCGCGCCGCCACCAGGACCCGGTACCCAGCACCGCGGTCAGCCCGACGAGCGCGACCAGCAGGTACCCGACCGGGCCCGGCTGGGTACGGACCCCCGCGATACCGGCGTACAGGGTCATCGAGACCACCTCCCGTGACGTGTTCGCACCGGATCGCGACATCCGGCTGCGCCTGATGATCGAGCGCCCCGAGCTGCGTGCCCGCGGCACCCAACTGCTGTTCTCCGCCCACCAGGTGCTGGCCGACGCCCTGCGCGCGGGCGTGCCCGGCCTCGACGCCTTCGGTGCGGCGGCCGCCGCCGGGGCGAGCGTCGGCGCCCTCGTCGCGGTCGTGCTGCACGCCCTGGAACACGGGGGGAGCGTCGAGGAGGTGCGGGCGGCCTTGACCGCAACCCTCGACCGGCTGGAGCGCGGGCTGGCGGAGACCGCGGCTGCGCGCGGAGGTGATGGGCGGAGCGCGGACGGGGACGCCACCCGGGGCGGGCTCCGGCCCGCAGCCTTGCCCCCGCGGGGCGACCCCGGAAGGTAGTAAGCGCGCGTGACACTTTCCCTATGCGCGCTTATTATCTCGGCATGACCGCTCTCGCTTCCGCCCGCGTCACCTCAGCCGCCTCGCCGCAGGCCTTCTTCGACCGTTGGGCCGACATGGCCACGTGGCCGGAATGGAACCTGGATACCGACTGGGTCCGTCTCGACGGGCCCTTCACCGAGGGCGCGACCGGCACTCTCAAGCCCAAGGGGGGCTTCGCGGTCCGCTTCGCCGTCGAGCGGCTGGTCCCGGGCGAGATCTTCCTCGACGTCTCCTACCTGCCTGGCGCGCGGCTGGTGTTCGACCACGGGGTGCGCCTCCTGGAGGACGGCCGCACGGAGGTGTCGGTGCAGGTACGCCTGTCCGGCCCGCTCGCACCGCTGTGGCGACTGATCCTGGGATCCGGTGTCGCCTCATCCGTCCAGCCCGACCTGGAGCGGCTGGCGGCGGTCGCCGAGGCGGCCGAGAACGCCAAGGACCAGTCGTGACCGCCTGGCTGGGCGTGGGGAGCGCAGCCGAGCTGTGGTAGGCCCCGGCCTGGCCACCGAGTTCGAGTCCGCCGACGACAGTCCGGGCCTGATGCTCTGGCGCGCGACCCACCGCTGGCAGGCTGCCCAGCGCGCGGCGCTGAGACCGTTCAGGCTCACCCACGTCCAGTTCGTGCTGCTGGCCTCGCTGGCCTTCCTCGACGCCGAGGGACCGGTGACGCAGAAGCAGCTGGCCGACCACGCGGCGACGGACGTGATGATGACGTCGCAGGTGCTGCGGGCCCTGGAAGGGGCCGGGCTGGTCCGCAGGGAGCCGCATCCGAGCGACCGGCGGGCCCGCGCTCTGGTCGTGACGCCCGACGGACGAACCCTCGCCGACCGAGCTGTCGTCGCCGTGGAGGCAGCCGATCAGGAGTTCTTCGCCGCCGCCGGGTCGGACCTACCGGGGTTCACGACCGTGCTGCGACGTCTGGCAGGCCCCTGACCGGGTCCTGCGGTCGCGTCGGCCGCCGGGCGCGCAGGCGGCGGAGCATCCGGGCGTCGGTGAAGCCGACGGCGCGGGCGGCGGCCTCGACGGTGGCGCCGTGGCCGATCAGGTGCTCGGCCCGCTCGAGGCGCAGGTGCTGCTGGTAGCGCAGCGGGGTGAGGCCGGTGGCCGCGGTGAACCGGCGGGTCAGGGTGCGCTCGCTGACGCCGCAGCGGCTGGCGAGCTCGGCCAGCGGGCAGCGGGGCGGCGAACCGGGCGTCGATGTGGTCCTGGGCGCGGTGCACGGTGTCGCTGAGGTGGCTGCGGTGCCGCAGCATGGCGCTGGCCTGCTGCTCGTCGCCGTTGCGGCGGGCGTAGACGACCATCTCCCGGGCGGCCCGCGCGGCCGCTGGCCGGGCCGTGCCGGACGGCGACCAGGTGCAGGGCCAGGTCGATGCCGCTGGCGATCCCGGCGGAGGTGACGACCCGGCCGTCGACCACGTAGAGCACGTCGCGGACGACGGTCGCCCGCGGGTAGCGCCGGGCCAGCTCGTCCTGCATGTCGTGGTGGGTGGTGCAGCGGCGGCCGTCGAGCAGGCCGGCCCGGCCGAGGGCGTCGGCCCCGGCGCAGACGCTGGCGACCGTGCCGCCGTCCGCGTGGTGGGCGGCGAGCGCCTCAGCGTGGCGCCGGCGAGCGGGCCGGTCGCCCGCGATCCGGGCCCGTGTGACCGCCAGCCGGGGACGATGATCAGGTCGTCGGGGGTCGAGCGCGGGCCACTGCGGTGGCGGCCCGAGGGCGACGCCCTGCGCGGCGGGGACGTCTTCCTGCTCGGCGACGTAGGCCAGCTCGTAGCCGCAGCCGAGGTCGGCGGCGGTGGAGAACACCTGGGCGGGCCCGGCGAGGTCGAGCAGGTGCAGCCCGGGGACGAGCAGGAAGACGACCGGTCACGATCCGGTCAGGATAGCTGACCGGCTCGGCCTGCGGGCCGGTGGCCTCCGCGATGGTCGGCGATGGTCGCGAAGCGCCCGGCCAGGGCGTACTCGGTCCGGGCGATGACCGCGCGCGGACGGCAGGGTGCGCGGGTCGGCGAGCAGCTGCTCGGCGGTCTGGTCGCCCGGGGGCGTCGCGGTGCGGCGATCGGGTTGGTGGCGGTGGCCTCGGTGACGAACGTGACCTCGTAGCCGAGGTCGGAGGCGAGCCGGGCGGTGGTCTCGCAGCACTGCTCGGTCCGGATGCCGCAGACGACGACCTCGCGTGATGCCGTGCTGGGTGAGCAGCTGCTGCAGGTTCGTCGTGGTGAACGCGTTGTGCGAGGTCTTGGTCAGCAGCGGTTCGCCCGGCCCGCGGCGCGAGCGGGTCCAGGTCAGCCGGCACGTGGCCGCTGGCCGGGTCGAAGGGGGTGCCGGAGCCCGGCTCGCAGTGCAGCACCCACACCACCAGCTCGCCGCGGGCCCGCGGCGGCGTCGACGAGGCGGGCGACGTCGCCGGCGATGTCGGGGTTGGAGATGGCGGCCCAGCAGCGGCCGCTGCCGGAAGGACTCCTGGACGTCGATCACGATCAGGGCGGTGGGGGACCCGAGGGTTGCGCTCATGCCGTGATGCTGGCCCATCGCGGGGGCTGTTTCCCAGGCCCGATCGCGCCTGTCTGCGGAACGATCCGGTCAGGCCCCTCCGGGGGCGCGGTGCCCGCCGTCCACCTGCAGCGACTCGCCCGCGAGACCGGGCGTCCCTTCAAGCAAGTCCTCAGTGACGCGCTGCGCGCCGGGCTCACCCCGCCGCCCTCGACCGGCCAGGAGGATCCGTCCTTCCCGACCTTCGCCCTCGGGCTGCGTCCGGGCGTCGATCTCGACCGGGCCCGGCACCTCGCCGCCGAACTGGAGGACGACGAGATCGTGCGCAAGCTGGAGCTGCGCAGGTGATCGTCGTAGACGTCACCCTGCTGATCTACGCCGTCGACCAGCAGTGCGCGCACCACGATCGGGCCCACCGGTGGTGGCTCTCGGCTCTTGCCGGCCGCGAGACCGTCGGCCTGCTGCCTTCGACCTGCTCGAGACCTGGACGGCCCACCGTCACGTCACCTCGCCACCATCGCCATCGAACACGGAGCCACCCTGCACTCCGCCGACGCGGACTTCACCCGCTTCCCCGGCCTGAAGTGGACGAACCCACTGACGGCGAAGTGAGGATGGGGTGCCGACCCTGACGGCGCCGGCCGCCGCCGTCAGGGACCGTCACCGGTGTGTCGGGAGTCATTCACAGGCGTTCGAGGGCTTCGAGCAGGGCGGCCGCTGCGGGGTTGACGGGCGCGGCGGCCCGTGCACTCCACCGGGCCCAGCGGATCGCCTGCGGGTTGGCGTGCAGTCCCTCGGCCAGCAGGTCGAGGCCTTCGGCAAGGTGACCCGCCAGGGCGGCCGCGATACCGGCGGCCGGCAGGCACAGCGGGTCGTCCGGAGCCAGCCGGGCCGCGCTGCGGCGCAGGTGCTGAGCAGCCTGATCGTTCGGCTGCTCCCCAGACTGGATGAGCAACTGGTGCGCGGCGTGCAGCCGCAGGAGCCGTTGCAGGTCGCCGATCGGAGCGCGCGAGTCGTCGATGCGCAGGTCGACGGTCGGGTCCTGGGCATCGCCCCGCCGGGGTTCGGGGTGGTGGAGGGAGGCGACGGAGAGCGCCGCCGACTGGCGGCCCCGGACGTCGCCGCCGTGGTGCTCGGCCGCGGCCAGGGCCGCCAGCAGCCCGGACGGGAGGTCGTCCGCCGCCTCGAACGCCTCGCGCATGGCGTCCCAGGCTCTCTCGCTGGCCATGGTGTTGGCCTGCACCGACACCGGACCCACGCTGAGGTGACCGGCCGGCTGATCGCAGCGCGACCCGGTGAAGGCCGCTGCCGGGCCGGTGACACCCACGACCGCCACCTGTGCGCTGCGCTCCTCGTCGAGCCCGCCGATCGCGTCCAGGGCCTGCCCGGCGGTCAACCCGCGTTCGAGCAGGTCGAGCAGGATCTGGCGCCAGTGCAGCCACCCACCGGCCTGGACCGCGACGGCACCGACCCCCGGGCGAACCAACGGGACCCGGGTGCCCACCGCCAGGACGCAGCTGGCCACCGCGACCCCGAGCAGACCGGAGGCATCATCACGGGCCACCACGGAGAACGTCATGCCCACACTCTCTCGCCGACCTCGTCCCCGGACACCGGTCGGTCCTCGTCCACCGGACGGTGGTCAACGACCGCCCGCGCTGGGCATCCCTGATCACCCTGACCCTGGACCCGCCACCAGGGCGCTGTCCTGGGGTGGGCTTGTGCGTGGTCGAGGGCGAGCGAGTGCCGTGACGTGAGCACGGCGGCTCGAACCGCTGGCGGCCGCGACCATGGTGCAGTTTGCTCGTGAGGTGGGCCGCGCGGCTGTGCGGGTCCGAAGAGGAGGGCCGGCAATGAGCTCGGATCGGGTGTTCCACCTTCGTGGCGAGAGGCTGAGTGTGCTGCGGCCCCGTCATTACGAGTCGGAGGACCTGTTGCAGCGTCTTCTGGCTGATTACCCCGACGTGCTGGCCGGTCCGACGACGCTGACGGATGAACACAGCGCGCTGGTGCTGGTCCGCCGCGAGATGCCGGTTCCGAGCCGGGACGGCGGTGGCGGAGGTTTCAGCCTCGACCATCTGTTCGTCGACCGTGACGGTGTACTGGTCCTGGTAGAGGTCAAGCGTTCCTCCGACACCCGGATCCGCCGTGAGGTCGTCGGGCAGATGCTCGACTACGCCGCGAACGCCGTCCGGTACTGGCCGCTGGAGGTTCTGCGCAGGGCACACGCCGAGACCCATGCGGAGTCAGGCGACACGCTGGAGGATGTCTGGCCGGGCCTCGACGTCGAGGAGTTCTGGTCCCAGGTCGGGGCCAACCTGGCTGCGGGCCGCGTGCGGCTGGTCTTTCTGGCCGATGAGTTGCCGGCCGAACTCGTACGCGTCATCGAGTTCTTGAACGCCCAGATGACTCCCGCGGAGGTGCTGGGCGTGGAGTTGCGCCGCTACCTCGCCGAAGACGCTCAGGAGACCGTGCTCGTGCCACGCGTCGTCGGCCGGACCACGGCGGCGATCGCAGCCAAGGAACGTTCCTCCGGTGGGCAGCTCTCGACCAGACAGTCCCTCCTGGCGGACGCCCAGCAGCGGTGCGGACCCGACATCACGAGACTGGTCCAGTCGGTCCTGGACGACGCGGACGAGAGGAACCTCCGGCTCGCCTGGGGCCGCGGGGTGAGTGAGTCCGTGGGCGTCTGGGGTCCGGTCAACGGGGTCGATACCCGGCTGTGGGTGATCCAGCTGGGGACATCTTCGCCGGGGGACCAGGCCCGTCTGGAGGTGCACTTCTCCAGGGCCCTCGCAGCCCTCGATGGAGCCGATGACGGCCGGCTCGAAGAGGCCGCGCGGGCCCTGGAGGCGCTGCCCCCGTTCACCACCAAGGTTCAGGAGGCCCGCGAACGAGGGTGGGCGGCCCGTCCGCAGTTCACGCTGGGGACTCTCCCCACCGACGACGAGGGTGTGCGACGCATCTTGGCCGGAGTCCATCTCCTGGTGGACCGTCCCGCGGAGTGAAGGCCACGTGAGACCGGGCTGCCTGCGGGGACAGCGGCGCATGGCCGTCGTGGCCGTCGGCGGACGGCCTTGGTATGCAGCCCCGGCGCCACCCGTCGGCGACGCTCAACTTGAAGGACTTCGCAGAGTTCGCTCACTACGACGGCCTGGACATCGTCGGCTACGACGCCTCGACGTAACCATGAAGGTGGTCGAAGCCATCGATTCGGCCGGTCGGGAAGCCTGTGGGCCCGACGTACCAGAATGCGAAACGGCGCATCTGGGTTCCTGGCGATCCGCTGCCGGCGCGACTGGCTCATGCCCAGCGGACGGCGCGGGCCTTCGCCCTCGATGGCGTGCTGGTCTTGGGCCTGTCGGTGTTCGCCGGTAAGGCCCTCGACGTACCGGGTCGTCCAACCCCCACTATGGTGAAATGACCGGCCGACGGAGGAGGTGAGCCGGTGATCACGGTTGACATCGTGGCCGACCTCAACACCGAGGACGAGACGGGCTACGCCTGGACGTTCCTGGACGAAGCTCGCGACCCTGCTCTGATCACGCCTGGCGCCTTGGTCGTGGCTGGTGACGAGGACTCTCCCGCCGTTGCGGTGGTCGTTGACCTCGTGCCCCACCCGAATGGGATGCTCGTTCACCTGGACGTTCTGCCGGGCGTCATCGACAACTACCTCGCTCTCGCCCGACGAGTGACCGCCACCGCGTAGCCCTTTCCCGTGGCGGCGCCAGGGCTTGGCACAGAACATCCAGCGTGGGCCGGATGCGGCACTGCGCGAACCGTTGGTTCTTGCACTAGGTGATCCACTGCCGGTGCGTTGGTCCAGGTCGCAGCGTCGTGGCGACCGCGGGCGATGAGCGGGCGAACTGCTCTCGGCGGCCCGAAGCCGTCTTGCCTCAGTAGTGGTAGCGCGCCTGGATGATCACGATCTGGTCGCCCTGGACCTTGTAGACCAGACGATGCTCGCCGTCGATCCGACGGGACCAGTACCCGGACAGGTTGGCCGTCAGACGCTCCGGCTTGCCGATCCCGTCACCCGGGCTGCGCTTGGCCTCCTCGGTCATCCGGTTGATCCTCAGCAGAATCCTGCGGTCACCAGCCCAGGAGCAGTAGTCGTCCCAGCCGTCGTCAGAGAAGACAGTCTTCACGCGGCGCGGGCCCTACTGCGCATCGATCAGGTCGTGCGGAACCGCCCCACCGCCCTCGATCTGGGTCACGGAGCGCATCAGTCGCTCGGCGTTGGCCGGGGAACGCAACAGGTGCGCCGTCTCGGTGAGAGAGCGGTACTGCGCTTCGGACACCAGGTAGGCCGTGCCCTTGCGAGACACGATCTCGACCGGTTCCTGGTCGTCGTTCACCTGTTCGATGAGCGGGAACAGGTTCTTCCTCGCTTCGCTGGCCGTGATCGCCATAGACACCTCCTGACTGGTACCAGACAACGGTACCAGAACCGGCGGCATCAAACTCAGCCCTCGGTTCGCGCGATGGTCCGTAGTGGGCCCCGTGGGGCTCGAACCCACAACCCGCGGATTAAAAGTCCGCTGCTCTGCCGGTTGAGCTAGAGGCCCGGCGGGCCGGGGCTCGCCCCGGGCTGGTGGGGCCCGAGGGGCGGCTCCGGCGCTCCTACCGTACCGGCCGACGCCCAGACGCCGACCCGGGACGGGTGGGGCGCGGGGGAGGCTGCCGGTACGGGGCGGCGGCGGGTCAGCCGGCCGTTGGCGGGTGCTTGACCTGCGCGTCCGGGCCGGGGAACACGAGCCCTTCGTGGCCGTCGGACCAGCGCACGAGGTAGGGCGGGTCGCCGTCCCGGCCGCGGACCTCGATGATCTCCCCGTCGCGCTGCGCCTCGTCGATGTGCGTCGCCTTGATGAGCAGATGGTCGCCAACCGTTGCCTTCACGGACGTCGCCTCCCGGGTCGTACCGCGACACCGGGCCGTCTCACCGGTCCGGCCGGGGGACGGCTGCAGGCTGTGCCGCCCCGTTGGCCCACCGTACTCCGGCGACCCGAACGGCGTACCCGGGCCGAGAGTCCCGGGGTGGCCCGTCGAGGTGGAGTCGCGGGTCACCGCGGACTTGACCGCTCGCTGACTTCAGCGCTGGCGTCGTGGGGGTCTTTCGGGCGATCCTTTGGCCCGTGGCAATCTCGCAGAACCAGCGTCGCGGCACGCCCCCGGCGACTCTCCGTGCTCGGTGGCGATCCGATCCGCGGCTGCAGGCCCCAGGGTGGGTGTTGCTCCCGTTGCGGGCCTTCCTGGGCGTCACCTTCTTCTACGCCGGAACCTCGAAACTGCTCGACCCGCACTACCTCGACGCGGCCTCGCCGTTGGGCGTGCACGCGCAGATGCTGCACGCGGCGCCCACCTCGCCGATCGGCTGGCTGGTCACCTTCAGCGCCGCGAATGCCACGCTCACCGGGCTGGTGATCGCCTTCGGTGAGATCGCCGTGGGTCTCGGGACCCTGCTGGGCCTGATGACCCGGCTCGCGGCGCTCGGGGGTCTGCTGCTGGCCCTGAGCTTCTTCCTCACCGTCAGCTGGAACACCAGCCCGTACTACTTCGGGCCCGACATCGTGTTCCTGTTCGCCTGGACGCCGCTGATCCTCGCGGGGGACGGCGGGCTGTACTCGCTGACCGCGGCGATCCGCGCGAAGGTCCGCCGGGACCTTCGCCTGCCGCCGGTGCCCACCGCCCGCGAGACGGTGGCGACGGCCGACGAGGTGGAGCGCCGGACGCTGATGCAGGGCGGCGTGATCGCAGCCGGGATCGGTGCGGTGACGGTGGTCGTCGGCGGGTTGACCGCCTTCGGGCGCCGCTCGTACACCCGCTCGGGTGCCCCCTCGACCACTGGCTCGTCGTCTGCTCCGTCCCCCAGCTCCGCCGGGTCGACCGGCTCGTCCGCAACCACGATCGCGGCCGCGTCGAGCGTCGCCGTGGGGTCGGCCGCGAACTTCACCGCGGCCGACGGAAGCCCGGCCATCCTGGTGCACGAGTCGTCGTCGTCGTTCAAGGCATTCAGCGCGGTCTGCCCGCACCAGGGCTGCCCCGTGCAGTACGTGGGACCGGGGTTCCAGTGCCCCTGCCACGGCTCCACCTTCGACCAGAACGGGCAGGTCACCAGCGGCCCGTCACCGTCCGGGTTGCCGGAGATCGCCGTCAAGGTCGTCAACGGCGAGGTCGTCACCGGCTGACGCAGGGCCCGGGCCCGGCGCTCGCCCTGCCCGCCCCCGCACGGGAGCGTCCGTCAGCGCGGGCAGCTAGGGTTCCTGCGGGCATGCTCTCGGGCATGGCCGTCCCGAACGCGCCGGAGGGGAAGCGGCGCCGGGGCCACCACTTCGGACAGGGGGCTGCACCGTGGGACCCGACCCGCACGGGGACAGCGGCCGTCGCTGGGACCCAGACACCTGGCCGGCCGGCGGCGCGGATCCCGCCCCGCAGCCCGCCTGGCCGGGCGTCCAGCCCGCGCAGCCCGCCTGGCCGGGCGTCCAGCCCGCGCAGCCCGCCTGGCCCGGGGGCCAAACCGTGCAGCAGCAACCCGATCCTGATGCGGCGCCGTTCTGGCAGCCGCGGGTGGAGGCAGGGGGACCCGTGCCGCCCGGCCCGCCGCCCACACCGGGTGGCCGTCGCGGGCGGGGCCGGATCGTGGTGGCCGTGGCCGCCGTCCTCACCCTGCTCGCAGGGGCGGTCACGGCCGCGTTCACGGTGCCCGCGCTGGGCGTCGCGCTCGGGCTGCGGCCCGGCCCGCGCGAGCTCGCCACCCGGGCAGGCACCCAGTTCCTGGCCGCCTGGCAGGCGGGCAACTACCCGGCGATGCAGGCGCTGGTGCTCAGCTCCGGCGACGACATGGCCCGCGCCTACGGCGGGATGGTGGAGCGGTTGAAGATCACCCGGACCGTGGTCACCCCGGGGGCCCTCGACCAGGCCGGCACCGCCCTGCCGTACACCGCGACCGTCACCCTGAAGGGTCTCGGCGACGTGAGCTGGGGGAGCCTCGTCCAGCTGCAGGAGACCCCCGCCGGGTGGCGGGTGCGTTTCACCTCCACCGCCGTGCACCCCGACCTGGCCAACGGGCAGCGGCTCCAGCTCACCACCGCCACCACGACCCGCGGGGCGCTGCTCGACCGCACCGGCGAGCCGCTCGGCAACGACGCCGACCTGTCGGCGAACGTCGTGGGGAAGGCAGGCAAGAACGGCACCGGCGCCACCGGGCTGCAGCGGGCGTTCAACGCCACGCTCGCCGGCACCCCGACCACCCGGCTGGTGGTCGCCGACGCCGCCAGCGGCAAGACCGTCAGCGTGGTGAAGGAGTGGGGGGCCACCCCCGGCCAGGACGTCAGGACCACCGTCGACCTCAGCATGCAGCGGGCCGCCGAGCGGGCCCTGTCCGCAGTCGCCGGGCGCGCGGCCCTGGTCGCGATCGACACCACCACCGGCGAGGTGCGCGCCATGGCCAGCCACCCCACCAGCGGCCTGGCAACCGCGTTCGCCTCGTACTACGCGCCCGGGTCCACGTTCAAGATCATCACCGCCACGGCTGCGCTGATGTCCGGCGCCACGCCGCAGTCCCCGGTGCAGTGCACGCCGACCGTGAGCGTGGACGGCCGCACCTTCAAGAACGCCGAGAACGCTCCGGCCCGCACCCTGACGCTCGCCGAGGCCTTCGCCGAGAGCTGCAACACGGCCTTCATCCGGCTGTCGCGGACGCTGCCCAGCGGCGCCCTCCAGGCAGCCGCGAAGCTCTACGGGTTCGACGGGTCGAAGCCGCTGCCGATCGCCAGCGTGGGCGGTCAGCTGCCTCCCCCGGCGAGCAGCGTCGAGGCCGCCGCCGACGCGATCGGGCAGGGCAAGGTGGAGGCCAGCCCGCTGCAGATGGCCTCGGTCGCCGCCGCGGTCGCCTCCGGGACGTGGCGGCAGCCGCACCTGGTCACCGACTGCCCCGACTGCGCCTCGCACGCCGTCCCGGTCGCCTCCGGGTTGCAGCCGATGATGCGTGCGGTGGTGACCTCCGGCACCGGCACGGCGGCGCAGAACGTTGCCGGGGGGCCGGTCTACGCCAAGACCGGCACCGCGGAGTTCGGGTCGGCGAGCCCGCCGCTCACCCACGCCTGGTTCGTCGGGTGGCAGGGCAGCACCGCGTTCGCCGTGTTCGTCGAGGAAGGGGCGTTCGGGGGCACGGTCGCGGCGCCCATCGCGGCGAAGTTCCTGGCCTACTCGGCGGTCGGCTGAGCGGGCCGCTCGCCGGCGCGCGTCGCCACCGCGTCGCGCAGGTCCACCACGGCCCGCTCGGGCGGCACGTCGAGCGCCTGCACCCAGCCATAGGGGACGCGCTCGCCGCCGGCCACCTGCTGCGCCAGCACGTCGGCAGGCAGCACGTCGGCCACCCGCGCCTGCGCCGCCGCGATCACCTGTGCCGCCAGCCTCCCGTTCACCGCCAACCCGCGCGCCTCCCGCCAGGCCCGCCCCGTGGACAGCGTCCGCGCCGCCAGTTCGGGCCGCCCGAGCTGGAGCAGCGCAGCCCCGAGCAGGCTCACCGTGTCGGGCAGCGCCAGCAGCAGGCCCGCGGAATGGGTAAGCCCCAACGCCTCGCGCAGCAGCGCCAGCGCGCCCTCGCCCTCGCCCCGTGACAGCGCGAGCAGCCCCGCCACCGCCCGGGCGTCGCCGCGCACCGGCGCCGAGCCGCCCTCGTCCGCGGCCCGCATGGCCGCCGCCGCGAGCTCGACCCCCTGCTCTGGCCGACCCCGCTCGTGGGCCTGCAGGGCCAGGTTGGCGCACGCCCAGGCCAGGTTGCTGCGGTCGCCGTCGATCAGCGAGTTCCGGTGGTACGCCTCGAAGAGCGGCGCCGCGTCGAGCGGGCGGCCCAACCCGTCGAGCACCTCACCGAGCTCGTTCTCCAGTTGCGGGATCATCGCCTCCAGGCCCGCCCGCCGGGCCAGCCCGAGCGCCTCCTCGACCAGCGCGAGCGCCTGCTCCAGGTCGCCCCCGTGCCGGGCGGCAGCGCCGCAGGCGGCCAGGGCGCGAGCGGACAGCAGCGTGTCACCGAGCTCCCGGGCGGCCGTCACCGCTGCCCGGAAGGCCGGGACCGCGCGCGCCAGGTCGCCCTCCACGAAGGCGAGGCTGCCCGCGTAGAGCAGCAGGCGGGTCTGCGTCTGCGGGGGTACCTGGGCCGCCTGCGCCGCCCGCAGCCAGCGGTCGGCCTGGGCGATCCGGCCGGAGAAGAACCAGTAGTCCAGCAGCCCGAGCACCAGCCGCCCGAGCAGCACGCCGTCACCGGTGGCCGCCGCGTGCTCCAGGGCCACGGCCAGGTTGCCCGACTCCGCGTCCAGCCGGGCCCGGGTGGAGGAGTCGGGCGAGGTGCGGCACTGCGGGCCCAGCTCCTCCGCGAGCTCGGCGTAGTGGCGGGCGTGCCGGTCCCGCACCGGGGCCGCCGCCGGCCGGGCCGCCAGCAGCTCGGCGGCGTAGTCGCGGATCGTCTCCAGCATCGACAGCCGGCCGGTGTTCCCGGCCGCCACCAGGCTCTTGTCGACCAGCCGGGCGACGATGTCGAGGACGTCCCCGCCGGTGTCCTCGCCGTCGGTCCGGCAGCCGGCGCCGCAGACAGCTTCGGCAGCCTCGACCGTCCAACCCCCGCTGAACACCGACAGCTCCGCGAACACCCGGGTCTCGTCCGGGTCGAGCAGCTGGGCGCTCCAGTCCAGCGCCGCCCGCATGCTGCGGTGCCGGTCCGGCAGGTCACGCGCGCCGCCGGTGAGCAGCTTCAGCCGCCCGCCGACCCGCTGCAGCATCTCCTCCGGGCCGAGCACCCGGATCCGCGCCGCCGCGAGCTCCAACGCCAGCGGCAACCCGTCGAGCATCCGGCACACCGCGGCCACCGCGGCGGCGTTGTCGGCCGTCACCGCGAAGGCCGGCAGCGCCGCCGTGGCCCGGTCCCGGAACAGCCGCACCGCGTCCGAGCGCAGCACCGCCTCGACGTCGCCGGCCGTGACCTCCGGCAACGGCAGCGGGTCGAGCGGCAGCAGGTGCTCCCCGCGCAGGTGCAGCACCGTGCGGCTGGTGCACAGCACGCTCAGGTCTGGCACCAGGTCGATGAGCGTCACCAGGTCCTGGACCAGGGTCGGTTCGTCGGCGAGCTGCTCGAGGTTGTCCAGCACCAGCACCGCCCGGCGTCCCGCCAGTGCCCGCACCGCGACGTCCAGCAGCGGCTCGCCGGCCCAGCCGGGAGTGGCGTCCAGGGCCCGGCAGGTCTCGGCGAGAAGCTCACCGCTGTCGGTCACCGCGGCGAGCGGGACGACGGCGACCTCGCGGGCTGCCGTGGCGTCGCCGGGCGCCGCGAGCAGCCGGGCCAGCTCGAGGGCAAGCCGCGTCTTGCCGGTCCCGCCCGGGCCTAGCAGCGTGACCAGGCGCACCTGCGGATCGGCCAGCAGTGCCAGGGCGCGGTCCAGCTCGTCGCGGCGGCCGACCAGCGGGCCATGAGCCCGCAACAGGGCGGACACCGCGGGCCGGGGCGCGTCGCGGCCGGCGCCGGCATCGCCGCCGCGGGGCCGGGCCGCCCGCTCGGGACCCGCGCCGGGCGCCGGCTGCGGGGCGCCGTGCGGCAGCGCGGGCGCGGCGGGCAGCTCATGCCGCAGCACCTCGCCGTGCAGCTGGCGAAGTTGCGGCCCGGGGTCGATCCCGAGCTCGTCCGCCAGCCTGCTCACCGCCGCCGCGTACACCGCGAGGGCGTCCGCCTGCCGGCCCGCCCGGTACAGGGCCGTCATCAGCCGCCCAACCAGGCCCTCGTCCAGGGGGTGCCGGTGGACCAGTTCCTCGAGCTCGGGCAGCACGCTCGCGGGGCGCCCGAGCAGCAGCTCCGCGTCGATGCGATCGACCCGCGCCGCGAGGTGGCGGGCGGCCAGCCGGGCGATCCGCCCCTGCGCCCCGGACAGGCCCACCAGGTCGGGCAGGGCCTGGCCGCGCCACAGCGCGAGGGCGCCGTCGAGGGCCTGGGCGGCGGCCGCCGCATCCCCGGTGGCCAGCAGGGTGTGCCCCTGCACGGCGAGCCGGTCGAAGCACAGCGCGTCCACCGCGTCCGGGGGGATCGCCAGCAGGTAGCCGCCGGGAGTCGCGCGGAGCGGGGACTCCGCTGCCTGCGGGCACAACGCCCTGCGCAACCGGGACACATAGACCTGCACGGTGTTCGTGGCGGTGGCGGGCGGCTCGCCGTCCCACAGCGTGTCCACCAGCCCGCGGGTGCTCACGGCGGTTCCGGCCGACAGCGCGAGCAGCGCGACCAGGGCCCGGGGCCGCGGGCCGCCCAGGGTGGCCGGCGTGCCGTCGACCACGACTTCCAGCGGGCCCAGCAAGCGGACGCGTACCCGGAAGGCGCCACACAAACCTGCCACAAGTTCGACGTTACGTGAGTTCGCGGCGATTGCTCGCAGCCATGCCGGGACCGCCCCCCATCGGGGCACCTGGAGGGGGATTTCGTCACAGCTCGCTCACCCACAGCTCTCGCCGCCGTTTCGACTCGGTCAAGACCCTGCTGACCTGCGCATTCAGCGAACGTTCAGGGATCCGTCCGGTGCACCGGCGAGGTTTGTGCACGAGCAGCACCGGGGCACAGGGCCCGGAGCGGGATCGGGAGAAGGCGGTGATCGGTGATGCGTGGAGTCAAGTGGCGTGGTGTGAAGTGGCGCGGGGTGAAGTGGTGACGTTCCGCGGCTGAGCTGCTGGCCCGCCTCCGGGCACGAGCCCGGAGGCGGCCCGCGCCGGCCCCGCGGCATTGCCGCCGGACGACGGAATGAGACCCGCGGGCCCGCACCGTGGCCGCAGCGGGAGGACGACCCGCAGGACCCGGACGACCCGGAGGACCCGTGACCTCGCTCGCAGCCCCCGCGCCGGCAGCTGCTGTCGCGCCGCTGCCCGTCGCCGCCCCGGGCCGGCCGGCGAGCTACCGCGACGTCTTCGCAGTTCGGGAGTTCCGTGCCCTGTTCGGTGCCGAGCTCGCCTCGCTGCTCGGTGACCAGGTCGCCGCCGTCGGGCTGGCCGTGCTGCTGTACCAGCGCACGGGGTCCGCGCTCGCCGCGGCCCTCGGCTACTGCGCTGCCTACCTGCCCTGGGCACTCGGCGGTCCGGTGCTGGCGGCGCTCGCCGAGCGGCTCCCGGCCCGCCGGGTGCTGGTGGGCGCCGACCTTGCCCGCGCCGGACTCGTCGGGCTGGCCGCCCTCCCCGGGATGCCGGTGCCGCTGCTGGTGCTGCTGGTGCTGGCGGCCGCCTGGCTGGCGCCGCCCTTCGAGTCCGCCGCCGCCGCCGTGCTGCCGCAGGTGCTCGGCGGCGACCGCTACGCCGTCGCGGCCTCGATCCGCAACGCCGTGCACCAGTCGGCCCAACTCGCCGGCTTCGCCGGCGGCGGGGCGCTGGTGGCACTCATCAATCCCGGCGGGGCGCTGGCGCTGGATGCGCTCAGCTTCGCGGTCTCGGCCGCGCTGCTGCGTCGCGGGCTCACCCGCCGCCCCCCGACCGGTTCCGGCGCGGAGCGCTCCCACCTGCTCGTCGAGACCCTGCGCGGTGTGCGCGCGGTGGCGGCCGCGCCCGCCCTGCACGGGCCGCTGCTGCTCGGGGTCACCGGCGCGGCCTACGCGGTGGTCCCGGAGGCGATCGCCCCCGCCTACGCGCGTTCCCTCGGCTACGGCGCCCCGGCAGTGGGTCTGGTGATGGCCGCCGTCGCGGGCGGGACGGTGCTCGGCAACCTCGTCCTCGGTCGCTTCGCCGGCCCGGCGCTGCGTCGCCGGTTGATGTGGCCGATGGCGCTCGCCGGAACCCTGCCGCTGCTCGCGTTCGCCGCCGCTCCAGGGCTCGGGATGAGCCTGCTGCTGCTCGCCCTCACCGGGACCGCGTCGGCGTTCCAGGTGGCCGCCAGCACCGCGTTCGCGGCCGCCGTCCCGGTGCGGTCGCCCGGAACGGTCTTCGGGGTCGCGATGACGGCGATGAGCAGCGGCCAGGCGATCGCGATCCTCGCCGCCGGTGCCGCGGCCCAGTGGCTTGCCCCCGGCACGGTCGTGACGGGGGCGGCGGCGCTGGGCCTGCTCGGGGTTCTCGCGGTACGGCGGGCGGCGGGCCGGTGAGAGCACTCTGCTGACGGTGAGCATCGGTCGATGGGGGCGGGGGCGGGGAGCGGAACGGGGGAAGGTCATGCCGGTCGCGGGGGACGGCGAGCGAGTCACGAGGTGGAGTTGGTGGACCGACGAGGCGGGGAACGCTGCGACGCACGCGCGGCTCGCCCTGGTGGCCGGGCCGCCCGGTGCCGCCGCCGGGGGAGCCGAGGGGTCGATGCCGGACCTCGATGACCGCCCACCGCCCGTGTCGCCCCCTCCCGGCGGCGAGGTTCCCGACGAGCGGGTGACCGCGATGCGGGCCTTCGGCCGCTACTGGGCGCAGGCCGTTGCCCGCCGGATGGAATCGGGCCCGCTGGGCACGCCCTACTCGCTGCCGGAGGCGAGAGTGATCTTCGACCTGGCCCGCGCCGGCCGCGTGGACCTCAGCACCCTGCGCGGCATCGCGGACATCGACGCCGGGCACCTGGCCCGGATCGTGCACCGCTTCCGCAACGAGGGGCTGGTGCGGACGGGGTCCGCGCCCGCGGACGGCGGTGGGCGCGGGCAGTTCGTCGAGCTCACCGAGCGGGGGCGGGAGGTCTTCGCCCTGCTCGACCGGCAGTCCGCCGAGCGCACCCGCGGGTTGCTGGCAGGGCTGCACGACGGTCAGCAGCGGGAGGTGATCACGGCGATGGCGACCATTCGCCGCGCGCTGTCCGGCTCGCAGCACCCCGCCCCCTTCACCTTGCGCGGCCTGCGGCCGGGCGACCTGGGGTGGGTGGTGGAGCGGCACGCCACCGTCTACGCGGAGGACTACGGCTACGACGAGTGGTTCGAGGGCCAGGTGGCGGGCGTGGTGGCCGGCTTCGCCGCCGCTCGTGACCCGGCGACCGAACGGGCCTGGATCGCCGAGGTGGACGGCGAGCCGGTCGGGTGCGTGTTCTGCGTCCGTGCCGGCAGCCGACCGCCCGGCAGCCGACCGCCCGGCAGCCGGCCGCCCGGCAGTGCGGACGAGCCGGTCGCCCGGCTGCACGGACGGCTTCAGCTGCTGCTCGTGCAGCCCTCCGCCCGTGGCCTGGGCGTGGGCCGCCGGTTGGTCCAGGAGTGCATCGCCTTCGCCCGCCGTGCGGGTTACCAGACTCTCGGCGCGCAGGTGCAGGACAGCCAGCGCAGCGCCGAGCGGATCCTGCGTGCCGCGGGGTTCCGGCCGTACGGGGGCGGCCGGAACCCCGCGGCACGCACGGGAACGGGCAGCACTGGGTGCTCGACCTGGCCGGCGATCCCGAGCGTGGGGCCGGCCCCGATCGCGCCGCGCCGCCGGGCTGAGGAGCGGGCCGCGACGCACCCGCCCGGGCGGCCGCGGCGGGGACAGGCTGGTGCCGGCACCCGCCCGGCGGACAGGATGGCGGAATGAGCCCGCCTGACGCAGCCCCGCCGCCGGCCGGACCCGCCGCCCGGCGCTGGGCGGACGGGCTGGCCGGCTGGGCGATCCCGGCGGAGATCCTCGACCGGGCCCCGAGCTCCCCGTGGGTGCTCCCGCTGCCGCTGTTCGCCGCCCGCGACGACGCCGCGGAGCAGGACGGGCCCTCGCACCGCCGCGCGCGGGCCGCGCTGCCCGCCACCGGGGGGAGCGTGCTCGATGTGGGCTGCGGTGGTGGCCGCGCCACGTTCGCGCTGGTCCCGCCGGCCACCATCGTCACCGGGGTGGACGAGAAGCCGCAGATGCTCCAGTCGTTCGCCGCTGCCGCGGCCGCCCGCGGCCTGCAGCACCGGGAGTTCCTCGGGCAGTGGCCGCAGGTCGCCGCCGACGTGCCCGGCGCCGACGTCGTGGTCTGCCACCACGTCGCCTACAACGTGGCCGGGCTCGCCGCGTTCGCGCTGGCGCTGGGTGCGCACGCCCACCACCGGGTGGTGCTCGAGCTCCCGCAGCGCCACCCGCTGGCCTGGCTCTCGCCGCTGTGGCAACGGTTCTGGGGCCTGGACCGCCCCGACGGGCCGACGGCGGCGGACGCGGCCGCGGTGCTGGGCGAGGCCGGGCTGAGCGTGCACCTGCAGGAGTGGGACGACGGCCGGCCGCCCCGCGATGCGGCGCTCCCGCCGGCCGAGCGGGTGGCCATCACCCGCACCCGGCTCTGCCTTCCCGCCGACCGCGATCCCGAGGTGGAGCGCGCGCTGGAGGAGCTAGGGTCGCCGGCGCCGCGGCCGATGGCCACGCTCTGGTGGGACGTCTGACCCCCCGCTCGCCCGGCGCAGCCAGCGGAACACCTCGTCGGCGCCCCACACCAGCAGCGGGAACGGCAGCAGCAGCAGGAGCTGACGCGGGGGTGGCAGCGCGGTGCCGAACAGCTGTTGGAGTGGCTCCAGCGACACCACGGCCGCGGCGAACACGATCTCGAAGGCCACCCCGGCCAGCAGCAGCCGGTTCGTCAGCACGCCCACCGCGCGCAGCGACGCCGTCTGCGTGCGGGCCGCGAACGCCGTCCCGATCTGGCAGGCGACGATGCCGAGGAAGGTCATCGTGGTGGCCTGCTCCCAGGCATGGTGCAGCGGCGATCCGGCGCCCGTCGGGTCTCCGGGGTGCCACCCGGCCGCGCGCAGCGTGGAGAAGTAGCCCGCCATCACCAGCACCGCCGACACGCCACCGAGCAGCAGCCAGGCTCGCACCAGCATCGCCGGGCGGATGACCCCCTGCCCGCGGGGGCGCGGCCGGCGCTGCATGAGCCCCGGTTCGGCGGGTTCACGGCCGAGCGCGAGCGCCGGCAGCGTTTCGGTACCCAGGTCGATGGCCAGGATCTGCAGCACCGTCAGCGGCAGCGGGATCCGCCCGCCGGACAGCGCGTACACCAGGAACGGGACGATCTCGGGGGTGGCGTGGGCGAAGATGTACAGGATGAACTTGCGCACGTTGTCGTAGACCCGGCGGCCGGCCTGGATCGCGGTGACGATGGTGGCGAAGTTGTCGTCGGACAGCACCAGGGTGGCCGCCTCGCGGGCGACGTCGGTGCCCGACAGGCCCATCGCCACCCCGATGTCGGCCCGGCGCAACGCGGGGGCGTCGTTCACGCCGTCCCCGGTCATCGCCACCACGTTGCCCAGCTCGTGCAGCGCGTCGGCGATGCGCAGCTTCGTCTCCGGGGAGGAGCGGGCGAAGACGAACTCCTGCTCCGCGCCGAGCAGGTCGTCGAGCTGCTGCTCGCTCAGCGCATCGAGCTCGGCGCCGGTGAGGGTGGCCCGCGGGGCCGCGGTGATTCCCACCCGGCGGGCGATCTCGGTCGCGGTCAACACGTGGTCACCGGTGACCACGGCGAGCCGGATCCCGGCGGCGTGGCAGGCGGCGACGGCGGCGGGGACCTCGGCCCGCGGCGGGTCGAACATCGCCACCACCCCGAGCAGCACCAGGTCACGCTCGGCGTCCTCGCGGCGCACCGATGCCCCGTCCGGCGTCCCCCCGTCCGGCGTCCCCCCGTCCGGTGACCCTGGTCCGGCGTCCTCCGGCGGCGGTGCAGGGTCGAGCCGGCGGCGGGCGACGGCGAGCAGCCGCAGCCCCGAGGCCGCCGCCTCCCCGACCGCCGCCGTCACCCGCGCCCGCGCCTGCTCGTCGAGGGCGGTCCCGTGGCCGGTGCCCACCCGGCCGTCCGCCCCGCCCTCGAAGCGGGTGACGCGGGCCAGCACCTCCTCGGGCGCGCCCTTCGTGTGTACCCACAACGTCCCGTCCTGGTCCGCGTCCACGGTTGACATCAGCCGCAGGGCGGGGTCGAAGTGGAACAGCGTGCGCCGGGCGGCGTCCCGCGCCCCGGCCGGCACGGCCACCCCGGCGTCGGCGGCGACCCGCAGCAGGGCGATCTCGGTGGGGTCCCCGGTTGCCCGGTCGGGGTGTTCCCGGTCGTAGGTCGCCGTCGTGCAGGTGGCGGCCGCCCGCAGCAGCACGCCGAGGTCGGGGCGCCGGTCGGCGGCGGGCAGGGCGGCGGCATCGACGGTTCCGCCCATGGTCCACACCGAGGTCACGCGCATCTGGTTGCGGGTCAGGGTGCCGGTCTTGTCGGTGCAGATCACCGTGGTCGACCCCAGCGTCTCGACGGCGCTGAGCCGCTTCACCACCGCGCCGGCCCGGGCCAGCTCGCGCACCCCGGCGGCGAGCGCCAGGGTGATGGTCGGCAACAGCCCCTCCGGGACGTTGGCCACCAGCAGGCCGATGGCGAACACCATCGCGTCGGTCAGCGACAACCCGGCGGCCAGCGTCCCCAGCGGCAGGAAGGCGAGGCCGACCACCACCGCGACGAGCGCGATCACCCAGGCGACGTGCTTGACCTGGCGCTCCAACGGGCTGGGGTCGCGCCCGACCCGCTGCGAGAGTGCGGCGATGCGGCCGAGTTCGGTGCGCATGCCGGTGGCGAAGACCAGCGTCTCGGCCTCACCGCCGGTGCAGGTGGTGCCGCTGAACAGCAGGTCGCGGGCCTCCAGCAGCGGGCCGCGGCGGTCGTCGGGCTCGCTGGAGCGGAAGGCGGGCAGCGACTCACCGGTGAGGGTGGACAGGTCCACCTCCACGGCGCCGGACAGCATCCGGCTGTCGGCGCACACCCGGTCGCCCTCCGCCACCACCATGACGTCGCCGGGGACGAGATCGCGCGCCGGCACCGAGCGCCGGGTCCCGTCGCGGATCACGGTGGCTGCCTCCGGCAGGTAGCGGGCCAGCGCCTCCACCGCCCGCTCGGCCTGCCGTTCCTGGACGAACGCGAACCCGGCGTTGAGCACCACCACCCCGACGATGGCCACGGCGAGGGCGGTGGACCCCGACACCACGCACAGCCCCGCCGCGAGCCACAGCAGCAGCGCGAGCGGATGGGTGAGTTGGCCGAGCAGGTCGCGCGGCCACTGCGCCCGGCCGTGCCGCACCAGTTCGTTGGGGCCGTAGGCGACCAGCCTTCGTGCTGCCTCCCGGGCGGACAGCCCGCCGCGCTGTGCGCGCAGGTCGCGCAACAGCCGCGCGACGGGTTCGCGCGGGTCGCCGGCTGGGGCGCCGGACCGGGTCGGCAGCTGCGCGGTCACGGCACGAGTCTGGGCACCCCCGCCCCGGCGGCGCCAGGCCGAAGGTCGCCCGGTGTTCGGGCCGCGCGGGTGCTCAGCGGGGGCGTGGCACCGCGGGTGGGTCCGCGCGGCGCCTGCTCAGAGCGACGAGCACGCTGCCGGTGCGCTGCGTCGCGGCGGCGCTGCTCGCGCAGCCGGGGCCATCGGACCGGCCGGAGGCGCACGACCCGCAACCGCTCTCGGGGCAGCCCGCGCTGAGCGTCCGCCCGACGAGCAGGCCGGTGCGGACGAGGTGGTGCACCGCCGCCTCGACGACATCCCGGTCCAGCCCGGTGCGGCTGGCGATGTCGGCCAGCGTCACGGCGCCGGAGTCGAACGCCGCGAGCACCGTCCGCAGTGGCCCGCCGCTCGCGCCGGGGCGGGCAGGGGGGTTCACCACAGCAGCCTCCCGAGCTGGAACACCACGACCGCCGCGCTCCAGGCGGTGAGCAGCTGCATGCCCACGCCGAACGCCGTCCAGCGCAGTCCGATCTCCCGCTTCTGCGCCGCCAGCGTCGCCGCGCAGGGCGTGTAGGCGAGCAGGAACACCAGGAAGGCCCACACCGCGGGGGCCTGGTGCCCCCGGGAGGACCGGGTGAAGTCGGCCCGCACGTCGCGGCCGAGGGCGTCGGCCGAGCCGGGGTCCCCGGCCGCGCCGGACGCTGAGGGGGAGCCCGACGCGGGTTCCGCACCGGTGGTCGCCTGCGGGTCGTGCTGCGCCGCGTACGTCTGCGACCAGGAGGAGATCACCGCCTCCTTCGCGACGAACCCGGTCATCAGGGCGCTGGTCGCGTGCCAGTCCCCGAACCCGGCAGGGGCGAACACCGGCGCGACGGCCCGCGCGGTCGCGGCGAACAGGCTGCGCTCCACCGCCGGAGCTGTCGCGCCCGGCTGCCCGTGGGCGCCGGGCATCGGGACCGCCTGCAGCAGCCACACCACCGCCACCGCCCCGACGATGACCCCGCCGGCCGTGGTGAGGAAGCCGCGCAGCCGGGTCCACGCCGCGCGCAGCACCAGCCTCGGCACCGGCGCGTGGTAGGCGGGCAGGTCGAGCACCAGCGGCTCCGCGGGCAGCCCGCGCAGCACCGTGCTGCGCAGCAGCAGCCCGACCACGATGACGAAGAGGATGGACAGCACGTACATGACGAATACCACGGTGCCCGAGTGCCCCGGGAAGAAGATCGCCGAGACCAGCATGTAGACCGCGAGCCGGGCACTGCACGAGGTGAACGGGACGAGCAGGGTCGTCAGCAGCCGGTGCCGCGCGTCGGGCAGCACCCGGGTGCCGACCACCCCGGGAACGTTGCAGCCGAAGCCGACCACCAGGGGCAGGAACGCGCGCCCCGGGAGGCCGAGCGAGCGCATCATCCGGTCGGTGACCACGGCGGCGCGAGCCATGTACCCGGAGTCCTCCAGCAGCGCCAGCAGCGCGAACATCACCGCCATCACCGGTAGGAAGGTGAGCAGCAGGCCGACGCCGCCGAGCAGGCCGTCGAGCACGAAACCGCGCAGCGGGGTGCCGCCGGCCCCGGAGTGATCCAAGGCCCAGGCCGCCGCCGCGCTGACCGGCCCGTCCAGCAGCGTCGCCAGCGCGCGTTGCAACGGGCCGGCCACGCTGGTGGTGGCCTGGAAGACCAGCCACATCACGGCGAGGAAGGTCAGCGCCCCGAGCAGCGGAGCCGTGGCCACCCGGTCGAAGCGGTCGGAACGGGTGCGTGCGCTCGAGCCGCTGCGGTGCACGGCCGCCGCGATCACCCCGTCGATCCAGCGGAAGCGCTCGTCGGCGGCCTCGAGCGGGTCCGGCTCGTGCAGCGCCGGTTGGTGCGGGATCGGCGCGGACGGCTGCGGTCGCTGCGGATCGGGGGCGGCAGCCGATGCGCGGGGAGGCCGGACCGGCGCGGCCAGCGCGGCTGCGGCGGCAACGGCCAGCGCCGCGGCGCTCTCGCGACGGCGCGGGTCCACCGCCAGCGCCGGGATGCCGGCGGCGGTCGAGATCGCCGCGACATCGACCTCCAGGCCGCGGCGGCGGGCCACGTCGGTCATGGCCAGCACGGCGATCACCCGCCCCGGGCGCTCGCGCAGCTGGGCGAGCAGGTACAGGCTGCGGGACAGGGCGGTCGCGTCCAGCACGACCAGGGTCAGGTCGGGGCGGTCGCCGGGGTCGGCGTCGGCCAGCAGCGACCGGGTGAGGGCCTCGTCGGGGGAGATGGGGTCGAGGCTGTAGGCCCCTGGCAGGTCGATGACCGCGACCTCGATGCCGGGAAGCTGCCAGCTCCCCTGCCCGACGGCGACCGACGTGCCGGGCCAGTTACCGGTGTCGCGGCGGGCACCGGTAAGGGTGTTGAACAGCGTCGACTTACCGACGTTCGGCGCCCCGGCGAGCGCCACCGTGGGGGCTCCCTCGGCCGCGGGTCGCCCGTCGGCACTGCAGTGGCAGGACGCGACCCCCTCCAGCCCAGGCTGCTGCTGGGTCACCCGAGCTCCGGTCCTGCCGGGTGGCCGACGCCGATCTGGCCGAGAATCTCGCGGCCGACCACCACCCGGGCGTCGTCGATGGCCAGCAACCGCCCCCCACCCGCGGTCCGCATCAGCACCTGGACCTCCGCCCCGGGGCGGAGGCCGAGCTCGGCCAGCCGGCGGCGCTGCGCGGCGTCCACCCGCCGGCTGTCGGCGATCACCGCATGGTGGCCGATGCTGACGTCGGCCAGGGCGCCCGGCCGGTCACGACGAGGAGTCACGTATGAAGGATAGGTTTACCTACACGACGGCTCCGGGACCTTGGCCCGGGGTGGGCTGCCCCTGCCGGGAGGGTGCCCGCGTGCGGCAGGCTGTGCACATGAGCGAGACGCCGCCTCCAGGCTGGTACCCGGACCCCGCAGAGCAGAGTGACGAGCGGTGGTGGGACGGTTCCGGCTGGACCGAGACCACCCGCTCCGGCCCTGCAGCGCCGGCGCAGCCCGCTGCGGCCACCGAGGGGATCACCGCCGCGGCCGCCACCCCACCCACCCCGGAGGCCCCGCCGGCCACGCCCATGCCCGGCGGCCCCGTCTACCAGCCCGGGCCGTCCTACCCGCCGGCGCAGCCACAGGGGTACCCGCCGGCCCAGGGGTACCCGCCGGGGCAGGGGTACCCGCCGGGGCAGGGATACCCGCCGGCCCAGGGATACCCGCCGGGGCAGGGGTACCCGCCGGCCCAGGGATACCCGCCGGCCCAGGGATACCCGCCGGGGCAGGGGTACCCGCCGGCACCGGGATACCCGCCGGGGCAGGGATACCCGCCGGCACCGGGGTATTCGCCGGGGCCGGGATACCCGCCGTTGGCGGCCTCCGCCGCGGCGAAGCCGACCACCACGCCGGACGGGGTTCCGCTCGCCGGGCTGGGGGCACGGCTCGGCGCACGGATCATCGACGGGATCATCGTCAGCGTCATCGAGTGGGCGATCCTGCTCCCGGCGGCGATCGGGTTCTTCCACCGCGTCGTCGACTACGCCAACACGCTGGACGCCCAGACCCAGGCCGGGGCCCAGGTCAACCCGATGGACATGTACTCCAGGACCGGGTTCTGGGGTTTCGCCGCCGAGATCGTCGTGGTCTCCGGGCTGGTGCTGATGGCGTACACCGTGCCGCTGATCCGCTTCAAGGGCGCGACGCTGGGCAAGCTGCTGCTGAAGATCCGCGTCCGCTCGTGGGACCGGGAGGGGCTGCCGACCTGGGGGCAGGCCTGGCAGCGCTGGCTGACCTGCGAGCTCGCCGGCTCGGTGTTCAGCTGGTACCTGCTGCTGGACTACCTGTGGCCGGTCTGGGACGTCCGCAAGCAGGCAGTGCACGACAAGTGGCCGGGGACGGTCGTCGTCCGGCGCTGACGGGGGCCGCACGCCGGGGTCGGTGGCGCGACCTGCCGCCCGGACGGTCAGCCCGGGGCGGAGGTCGTCGCCCCGGCGGGGCTCGTCGCCGACGAGGTGAGCACCGCACCGGCAGGCAGTTCGATGGTCACCCGCCGGTTGCGGGCCATGTCCGCCGGGTTGTCGTTCTTCGCGACGGGGTTGTCCTCGCCCCTGCCGACAGGCTTGAACTTCACCGCGGGCAGGTCGCGCAGGTCGTGCTGCAGGTACGTGGTGACGGCCTCCGCCCTCTGCAGCGACAGCTTCTGGTTGTGCGCCGCGGGACCGCTGGAGTCGGTGTACCCGGTGACGGTGATCGTCCCGGACGTGACCCGCTGCCGAACGTTGACCAGCAGCCGCGACAGGATCCCCCTGGCCCGCGCGGTGAGCTGGGCACTATCCACGCCGAAGAGCACGTCGGTGGACAGGTCGTAGGTGTTGCCGCTGAGCGTCACACCCTGCTCGATCTTCACCGGGTGTGACGGGCTCGCGGTGGGCCGCGGTGCCGAGGTGGTCGGCGCGGGCACGGGCGTGGTGGAGGCGATGGTGGCGGTGTGCACCGGCGGTGCGCTCGACAGCGTCCCGCGGGCCACCCACGTCACGAGCCCGGCCGTGGTGACGACCATCACCGCGCCGATCGCCGTGGCGCGGCGGCGCCTGATCCGGCGCGGTACGGGAGCCCTGACCTCTGCTCCCCTGCCTCCGGGGCGCTGCGGCGCGGGGGGGCGGGCGCCCACCGCGCCGGCCGGAAGATCCAGCAGGCCGGGAACCGGGTCGCGGCTCTGGCCGACGATGAGCCGGCTCTCCCCGAGCGGCAGCGACGCGCGCAGCGCCGCAACCACGCTGCTCGAGGCGCCCGGCTCCCCGGCGGACAGGTCGAACAGCTCATAGAGCCCGGAGCGGTCGGCCCACAGGGACAGTGCGGTGACGGCCGACCCGTCATGGGCGAGCTGGACGCGGGCGAGCACCTGACCGGCCCGGCCGGTGGGGGGGATGCCGAGCAACGGCGCCTGATGGGTGCCGGTGAGCATCACCTCGTCGGTGACCTCGCCGGGCGCCACGTACCTGCTGCGGATGGTGTACGCCAGATCGGGGAAGGCGGTGAGGACGGCCTCGATCGCGCCGAACGCCTCGGCGCGGCCCTGGCAGCGGAAGCCCAGCGGCGGGACGGACAGCACGATCTGCGCTGCGAGGGCGGACAGCACCTCCGCGCCGTCGCGAAAGATGATCGCCTCCACGAGGCGACCCGCGGGCCCGGCAGGGTCCTGCTGGGTGTCCATGTCCTCCCTCGGGCGCCCGCTGGCGCGCGGTCCGGAGGTGCTGGTTGCGCGCCAGGCCGCTGGCTCCGTCGCAGGGTAACCCGCCGGTCCGGGGATTACACCTGGCGCGGGGGTGGCACCGGTCCCCGGCCCGGCCCGTTGCGGCACCGCCTGCCCGGGGAGCGAGGTGAGATCCACGACATCGGGCGCCGGGGCGCGATCGGCGGCCCGCCGCCGCTGGCGGCGCGGTTGCGGTGGCAGCGGCTCCGAGGCCGCGGCCTCACCGGCGGCGCGGTCCGCAGGGGCAGGGGCGGTCGCTGCGCCCGGCGCGGGCAGACCCAGCAGCTCGATGAAGCTGGGGCCGCTGCCAGCGGGCAGGGCCTGCGTCGGGACCGGCCCGGACGGGGTGGGGCCCGGCTCCGGCTCCCCGGGTGCCGGCGACGGGAGCCGGTCCGGCAGACCCTCCCCCTGCGCGCCGGCGCTGGACGCGGCCCGGCGGCCACGACGGCGGATGCTCACAGCAGGCAGGTCCCCGAACGTCGCGCGCTCGGCGCGGCGGCGTGCGGGCCGCGCAGGGAAGGCACACGGCGGCACATGCCCGGATTATCGGACCTGTGGCTGTGTGCGTCGGTCCCGTTGGGCCCCTTTGTACGGTTTCAGCGCGCAGGTTGTGACCGAGTTGTTACAGAACGTGGTGTCCCTGTGACTGGTGGGAGCAGAGTTGCGTTGAGTCATGTCCCAGCGACATTACGTTACGAAGTTCGGGTGCCGGCGCGGAGGCGCGAGCCGCGCCCGGCGCGGTCACGAGCCCCCGGAGGCGGCTGCCCGGCGCAGCCGGTCGCGGACCGCCACCCCGATCCCGTCGGCCGGCGGCGGCACCGCCAGCACCCGGACCAGGCCGAGCGCATCTGCCTCGCGCAGGGCCGCGTACAGACCCCGGGCGTATCCGGCGGCGTCCGGCGGCGCCGACAGCCGCACCACCCCGGCGGGAGTGGGCACCCCGGCGAGGGCGAGGAAGCCCTCCCTGGGGGCGGTTCCCGGCTCGGTGCCGGCCGAGAACCGGGCCCCGATGTCCACCGCGTCCCCCGCCCGGTCGATGACGAGCACGCTGGCCCGGGGGGCGTAGTGCGCGGCGAGCGTTCCCGGAGCCCGCACCCGGCCGCCGCCGCCCGCAGCCACCGGCTCCACCCCGCCCGCCGCCGCCAGGTCCGCCCCGGTGATGGCGCCGGGGCGCAGCACCACGGGAGCCGGTCCGGTGCAGTCGACGATGGACGACTCCACCCCCACCGCACTCGGCCCGCCGTCGAGCACCACGTCGCGGCCCGGGACGAGCAGGTCGCCCAGTTCGTCCAGGACGTGCTGCGCGAGGGTCGGGCTCACCCGGCCGAAGCGGTTGGCCGACGGCGCGGCGATCCCGCGGCCCGAGCGGGCCAGCAGTGCCTGCGCCAGCGGGTGCGCCGGGGCACGCAACCCCACTGTCGGTTGGCCGCCGGTGACGTGGTCACCGACCCGCTCGGTGCGGGGGAGCACCAGCGTCAGCGGCCCCGGCCAGAACCGCTCCGCCAGCCGCCGCGCGTAGCGGGGAACCGAACGTGCCCACCCGTCCAGGTCGTCGACCGCCCGGATGTGCACGATCAGCGGGTGGTCGGCGGGGCGGCCCTTCACCGCGAACACCCTCGCCACCGCGTGCGGGTTCTCCGCGTCGGCGGCGAGCCCGTACACCGTCTCGGTCGGCATCCCCACCAGCCCGCCGGCCACCAGCATCCGGGCGGCGAGGTCGGCGTCGGTGGTGAGCAGCGCGGCGTTCGGCACGCCCGGAATCCTTGCGCACTGGGGCCGGGCGCGTGACGACGTGACCCCGCTCACATCGGACCGACAGGGCGGGGTGGCGGGAACGATCGGCCCGCACCGGACGCTGGCCAGGGTGTGGCCGACCCGCCGGGTTGCCTACCGGCCCGCTCCGGTGCGCTCCGGCGGGGCGGCCACGCCCGCGGTGAGCTGCGACGACGCGTTCCCGCGCGGGTCCGAACGTCCCCGACCCCCGCCGAGTGTGCCGCTGTCATGTCCTCTTCCGGAACCACCACCCCACCGTTGCCTCACCCCCTGCCCGGTGCCCCTTCCCCAGCCGCACCCGCCGACCCGACGCCGGCGGGTCCGCCGGCGTTCGGGCCGCAGCTGACCTGGCCTCCCGCGCAGCCGGGGTGGGCCCGCAGCCCGGCGGTCACGGCGCACCCGTCCGCGGCCGAGCGCCCGTCCGCGGCCGAGCTCCCGGGCCGGGTGATCGCGTTGAGCCCGGCCCAGATCGCCGGCGGGGCGCTGGCGGCGGTCACCTCCGCCTTCGCCGCGGCCCGCCTCGGCGTGGCCGGAACCCTCGCCGGTGCCGCGGTCGGATCCATCGTCTCCTCGATCGGCAGCGCCGTGTACGCGGGCTCCTTCCGGCACGCGAGCACGCGCCTGCGGGGTGGGCGGTTGCCTGCCGGCCCCGCTGCGCCCGGCCCGGCCGTGAGCGTCCGCGTCGGCTCGCGGCGGCGGCGCCCCGGCTGGCGGAGCATGGCCGTGCTCGCCGGCGCCGCCTTCGTCGTGGCCATGGGGGTGCTGACGGTGACCGAGCTGGCGCTCGGCCACCCCGTGGCGGAAGGCACCCGCTCAGGGACCACGCTCGGTCGGGTGATCGGCGGCTCCGGGAAGCCTGCCGGCGGCGCCGGCACGATGCCCCGGTCCGGACCCTCGACGTCGCCGTCGTCGGCGGCCTCCACCCCGGACGGCGCCTCGGGTACGGGCACCGCGACGGCGCCCACCCAGCCGGCTGCAGCCGGTGGGACGCCCACCGGGTCGGTGGACGCGACGGCGACCCCCGGCGCGAGCGCCACCGCCACCACCCCGACGCCGACCAGCACGCCGTCCACCGGGACCACCACGACGCCGGCCCCGTCGCCCACCGCGACCACCGCCACGCCCTGAGCCGGGCCGGCGGCCCTGCCCCGGTCGTGGGGCGGTCCATGGCGGCAGGGCATCCTGGGGCCGTGACGAGCCATGCCCTGGCCGGGGCCGACTGGGACGTGGCTGTGGTCGGTGCCGGCCCCGCCGGGGCCACCGCGGCCCTGGCCGCCCTGCGCGCCTGGCCGAGTGCGCGCGTGCTGCTGCTGGACCGCTCCACCTTCCCTCGGGACAAGACCTGCGGGGACGGCGTCGCTGCGCAGGTGCTCGACGTGCTCGATCGGCTCGGGGCGGGTGGGCTGTTCGACGACTGGCCCCGGGTGCACCGGCTGCGCCTCGGGTTCAGTGGCGGCCCGGCCGTGGCGCGGCCGCTGCGCAGACCCACGCTGGTCGTCCCGCGGGCGGAGTTCGACGCCCGGCTGGTGGGGGCCGCGGTGGCGGCGGGCGCGGTGCTACGGCGGCAGCGGGTGCGCGGGCTGTCGCCGGCGCCGACCGGTCCCGGCGCCCCGGTCGGGCTCGGCGAGGGGCTGCGGGCCCGCGTCGTGATCGGTGCCGACGGGGCGCACTCCACCGTCCGGGCCGCGCTCGGCGTGCCCGGGCCGCGCCCGGGCACGGTGGCGATCGCGCTGCGCGGTTACGCCCCCGTCACCGCCGGGCGTGAGGATGAGCAGGTGATCGCCTTCGCCGGCCACGCGGCCTGGCCGGCGTACGCGTGGTCCTTCCCGATCGGTGACGGGCGGGCCAACGTGGGGTACGGCGAGGCGCTGCCCCGGCGCGGCCCCGGGCCCTCCCGCGCCGCGATGCTCGACCGGCTCGAGCAGCTGCTGCCCGGCGCGACGGCCGGCGGGGACGGCTGGCGGGCGCACCACCTGCCGCTGTCGACCGGGCGGGTGCGCCCGCCGGACGGCCCGGTACTGCTCGCGGGGGACGCACTCGGCATCATCAACCCGCTCACCGGCGAGGGGATCCACGCGGCGGTCCGCAGCGGGGCGCTGGCCGGGTTGGCCGCCGCCCGGGCCGTGAGGGACGGGGTGCCCGGCCGGGCCGGGCGCGATCACCGGGTGGCGCTGCGCGCGGCGATGGGCCGACACCTGCGGCACATGGACGTGGTGGCCCGGTTGGCGGTCGACGCCCGGGTGGTGGCGGCGGGCCTGGAGGTGGCCGACCGTGACGGGCGCGCCTTCGACGACCTCGTCGATCTCGGACTGGCCGACGGCGGGCTGACGCCGCACCTGGTGGCGGTGCTGCTGCGCCGGGCCGGGGTGGGCGGGGTGGCGCAGACCCTGCACTCGGCCCGTCGTCCCCGGCGCTGAGCGGTAGAGCCGCCCCGCGCACCGCAGTAGCTGCGGACGCCCAGGTGCATGAGAATCGCTTCGACGCGACCTGGACGGGGGAGGAGCGCGGATGTTCGTCGACCGTGGGGATGCCGGCACCCTGCTCGCCGCCGCCGTGGTCCGCGCCGGGGTCGGCAGGGCCGGGCGGGGATCGGTGCGGCCGGGCCGCGGCCGGGCCGGCCGCGCCGGTGACGCGCCCGTCGTGCTCGGCCTGGCCCGGGGCGGGGTGGTGGTGGGGCTACCGGTCGCCCGGCTGCTGCGGGCCCCGCTGGAGGTGCTGGTGGTGCGCAAGCTGGGGCACCCGCGGCGCCCGGAACTCGGGCTGGGCGCGCTGGCCGAGGGCGGGGTGCGGGTGCTCAACCACGGGCTGATCGCCCACACCGGGGTGAGTCCTGCCGAGCTCGACGAGATCACCGCCCGCGAGCTCGACGAGATCGCCCGCCGGGTGCGGCGCTACCGGGGGGATCGCCCGGTGCCGCCGCTGACGGGGCGGGAGGTGGTGATCGTCGACGACGGGGTGGCCACCGGGTACACCGTTCGGGCCGCCGTGGAGGCCGCTCACCAGGGTGGGGCGGGACGGGTGGTGGTGGCGGTGCCGGTCTGCCCGGCCGACCCGCTGGGCCTGATCGCCGAGCACGCCGACGGGGTGGTGAGCCTGCACGTCCCGGTGTCGCTGCACGCGGTCTCCGAGGCCTACGACCGCTTCGATGAGGTGTCCGACGAGGAGGTCGTGACCGCGCTCGCGCAGGCCCGCGGGTGATCGCGGCGGGAGGCGCCGTCGCCGCCACCCGCCGCGGTCCCTACGCTGCCGGGGTGAGCGCAGCCCCTGCAGACCGGCACCGGCCGCTGCCGGTCCGGCTCGGTGCACCGGAGGCCGGGCTGCTGGCCCGGCGCTGGCACCTCGGCACCGCGTTGGCGGCCGGGGCGGCGCTGCTGCTGCAGTTGGTGGTCACGCTCACCACCGGCCAGCAGCCACCGGGCGTGCGGCTGGTGCGCTTCGCGAGCTACTTCACCACCGACGCGAACGCGCTGGTGCTGGTGTCGGCCGCGATGCTGGCCCGCGACGAGCGCCGCGAGGGCCTGCTCTGGCGGGCGCTGCGGTTGTACGGGCTGGTGGCGCTCGTCGCCTCGGCGCTGGTGTATGCGGTGGTGGTGCGTCCGGTCGCCGACCTCACGCGCTGGGCCCTGGTGGCGGACCTCGGCCTGCACGTCGTCGTCCCGCTGCTGGCGGCGGTGGGCTGGGTGGTGTTCGGCCCGCGTGGCTGGATCTCCGCCCGCGAGCTGCCGGCGACGTTCGGCTGGTTGTCCGCCTGGTTCGGGTGGACGCTCGTGCACGGCGCGGCGACCCGCTTCTACCCCTACCCCTTCCTCGACGTCGTCGACCGCGGCTACCTGGCCGTGGTGGGCAACTGCGCGGTGGTGACGCTGGTGCTGGGCTGCGTCACGCTGGCGGCCTGGGGGCTGGACCGCAGGCTGGACGATGCCCGGCGTTGACCTCGGCGCGGTGACGGGGGAGTCCGGGCGGCCGGCTGCGACGTTGTCCGTGCGACGTTGTCCGTGCGAGGGCGCCGGCGGAGGCCGTCTCCGGGCACGAGCGGTCCGTGGCGGTTCCCGCCCGGCAGGACGGAAGCAGGTGGCGTGTGCGTCGGCGTAGGGCAGTCATCGGTGGCGTGAGCGCCGCTGTGCTCGTGCTCGCTGGGGCGGCGGTGGCGGCCCGGGCCTCCGGGCCGCCGGCGGTGCGCCAGGAGGTGCTCCGGGTGGCCGGGACACCAGAACCCGGTGCCGGCGCCGTCACCCTGGACGCGACGCTGTTCCTGCCCGCGACCGGGCGGCCCGAGCCGGCGGTGCTGATGGCCCACGGGTTCGGCGGCTCGAAGGCCGACCTGGCCACGGACGCCCTCGACCTGGCCCGGCAGGGGTTCGTCGTGCTCACGTTCACCGCCCGCGGCTTCGGGGCCAGCGGCGGACTGATCCACCTCGACTCCCCCGACTACGAGGTCGCCGACGCCCGGCTGCTGGTCGACCTGCTGGGCCGGCGCCCCGAGGTGGTGAAGGACGGGCCGGACGACCCCCGGGTCGGCGTTGTCGGTGCTTCGTACGGCGGCGCTCTGGCGCTGCTGCTCGCAGGCACCGACCCGCGGGTCGACGCGGTGGTGCCGCAGATCACCTGGAACGACCTGCGGCAGGCCCTGTTCCCGCAGTTCGCCGTGCGGCCGGGGGCGGCGGCCTCGCCCGCTGCGCTGACCCCCATCGACACCCCCGGGGTGTTCAAGCGGATGTGGGCGGGGGAGTTCTTCAGCCCCTCGGGGTCGGGTGCCTCCGGTCCGGGCGGTGCGGGGGCGGCCGGGGCGGGCGCGCCGGGGACGGGCCAGGTCGTCACCACCACCACGGGGTGCGGGCGGTTCGCCCCCGACCTGTGCGCGGCCTACCAGCAGGCGGCCACCACCGGGCGGCCGACCACCCGCATCCTCGACCTGCTCCGGGCCTCCAGCCCGGCCCGGGTGCTCAGCCGGATCCACGCCCCGACGCTGCTCGTCCAGGGCGAGGCCGATTCGCTCTTCCCGCTGTCGGAGGCTGACGCCAACGCGCGCGGCATCGCCGCTGCCGGAACCCCGGTGAAGGTGATCTGGTACGCGGGCGGGCACGACGGCGGGATCGCCGAGACCGACCGGCTGCGGGCTGCGACCCTCAGCTGGTTCGACCACTACCTGCGCCGCGAGTCCACGCCGGTCGACACCCGGTTCACCGTCTCGCAGCCCGATGCCTTCCTCCCGACCGCGGGGGACACCGTGGTGCCGCAGGTCCGGGTAGCCCCGGGCGAACCCGGGATCACCGCGCCCGGCCCGGTCCCGACCGCGACGGTCGCCCTGCGCGGGCCGGCGCAGGTCGCCTACTCCCCGGCCGGGGGTGTCCCGGCGGCGCTCACCTCGCTGCCCGGGCTGGGGGCGGCGCTGAGCGGGCTCGCCGCGGGCGGCGGTACCGGGGGCGGCTCGGCGGGGGCCGCCGCGGCGGGCGCCGGCCTGGGCAGCTCGGCACTGCCCGGCCAGGTGGCCGGCTTCGAGTCTGCGCCGCTGCCGCGCGCGCTGCGGATCGTCGGCGCCCCGCGGATCGGGCTGCACGTGAGCTCCAGCAGTGGCGACGCGACGGTGTTCGTCCAGCTCTACGACGTCACGCCGCAGGGGACCGCCACGCTGCCGGAGGGGCTGGCCTCGCCGGTCTACCTGCAGGGCCTGCCGCCCTCGGGTGCCGACGTGACCGTCAGCCTGCCCGCGGTGGTCCGGGAGGTCGCGGCGGGGCACCGGCTCCGGGTGGTCGTCTCGAGCACCGACCAGGCCTACGCGCTGCCGGCGGCACCGCGCAGCTACCAGGTGTCGCTCACCGGCGACGGCCTGCTCACCGTTCCGCTGGTGGCCACCCAGCCGCTGCAGGCGGTCGGGCTGGCGCCGTTGCTGCCGTGGGCGCTGGCACTGGCGCTGGTGGTGCTCAGCGGGCTGGGCGCGGTCGCCGTGGCCGGCCGTCGGCGCCGGCACGCCCCGCCGCCGGGACCGGACGCCGAACGGGTCCCGCTGGAGATCCTCGGGCTGGGCAAGGCCTACCGCGGCGGCGTTCGGGCGGTGAGTGACCTGTCGTTCCGGGTGGAGCCGGGCTGGGTGCTGGGCCTGCTCGGGCCGAACGGTGCCGGCAAGACCACGACGCTGCGGATGGTCGATGGGGCTGATCCGCCCCGACCGAGGGCGAGATCCGGGTCTTCGGCGCACCGCATCGCCCCGGGCGCCCCGGTGCTGTCCCGGGTCGGGTGCCTTCGTCGAGGGCCCCGGCTTCCTGCCGCACCTGTCGGGCCTGCGAGAACCTGCGGTTGTTCTGGGACGGCGACCGGCCGCCCGGCGCGAGCAGGCGTACCTGGACGAGGCGCTGGAGGTCGCCGGGCTCGGGGCCGACATCCACCGCAAGGTGCGCAGCTACAGCCAGGGCATGCGGCAGCGGCTGGCGATCGCGCAGGCGATGCTCGGCATGCCCGACCTGCTGCTGCTCGACGAGCCGACGAACGGGCTCGACCCGCCGCAGATCCGGGAGATGCGCGAGGTGCTGGACCGCTACGCGGCGACGGGGCGGACGGTGGTGGTCTCCAGCCACCTGCTCGCCGAGGTGGAGCAGACCTGCACCCACGTGGTGGTGATGCACCAGGGGCGGCTGGTGGCCCAGGGCCAAGTGGCCGACCTCGTCGGTGCGGCCACCGCGCTGGTGGTCGACGTCGACGACCCGCGGCGGGCGGCCGAGGTGGCGGCGACGGTGCCGGGGGCCGGCGACGTCGAGGTGAACGGGGCGGGGCTGGTGCTGCGGCTGGTCGGCACCCCCCGCGCGGAACTGGTCAGGGCGCTGGTCGAGGCCGGGGTGCAGGTGGACCGGGTGGCCCCGCGTCGCGGCCTGGAAGAGGTCTTCCTGGCGCTGGTGGGAGAGGAGGCCTGAGATGGCGAGCAGGGGAACGCACGAGGGGCTGTCGCACCTCGACCGGCCGGTGCAGGGTCACCGGCCCGACGGCGGGGCCGCCGCCTTCGACCCGCGCCGGACGCTGGGGGTGCGGGTGGAGATCCGCCGCCAACTGCGCCGCCGCCGCACCCAACTCACCCTGGGCTTCCTGGTCCTGCTCCCGCTCTTGCTGGTGGGCGCCTTCAAGCTCGGGTCGGGACAACCGGGGCGGGGGGCGCCGGGGCTGGTGGACCTGGCGACCAGCGGGGCGGCCAACTTCACCATCTTCACCCTGTTCGCCGCGACGGGGTTCCTGCTGGTGGTCGTCTTCGCGCTGTTCGCGGGGGACGCAGTGGCCAGTGAGGCGAGTTGGTCGAGCCTGCGCTACCTGCTCGCCGCGCCGGTGTCGCGCTCGCGGCTGCTGCGGCAGAAGCTGCTGGTGGGCCTGGTGTTCGCGCTGTTCGCGCTGGTGCTGCTGCCGGTGGCCGCCTACCTGGTCGGGGGGGTCTTCTTCGGTTGGGCACCGGCACGCACCCCGCTGGGGGCGACCTTCGGCACCGGGCCCGGGCTGCTCCGGCTGGCCGTTGTGGTGGGCTACCTCGCCGTCACGCTGGTCTTCGTCGCGGCGCTCGCGTTCCTGCTGGGGGTCTGGACCGATGCGCCGCTCGGGGCGGTGGGCGGGGCGGTGCTGCTGGTGATCGTGTCGAACATCCTCGACGCGGTCACCGCGCTGGGGAACTGGCGGCAGGTGCTGCCCACGCACTACGCGTACGCCTGGACCGACGTGCTCACCCCCCAGATCACCTGGGATTCCATGGCGCGGGGCGCGCTGTGGTCCCTCACGTACACCGCGGGGCTGCTGGCGCTGGCGTGGTGGCACTTCCTGCGCAAGGACATCGTGAGCTGACCGGCTCACGGCACGGCGGCCCCCGGACGGCGGCGTCCATCCGCACCCCCGCGGTGCCGATACAAGGGTGTGCTCGCCACGATCAGTGTCACCGCCGCCGTGCTGGCGGCGGTGATGTCACTGCGATGGGTGCTCACCCGGATCGACGCGATCGGGCGGGTGCGGCCCTTTCCCACCGTCTCGGTGGCGGTGGCGGCGGCCCTCACGGTGGGATGCGCGGTGCCGGTGTTCCGGCATGCCCTGTTCGAGCAGCGCCTCGCTCGGGTGGCCTCGATCCTTGCGGGTGCGCGGGTGGAGGTGCACTGCCAGACGCTCGGTCAGGCCTGGACCGATGCGCACACCGAACTGGGATACGTTCCGATCTCGGCGGGCGGGCGCCCGCAGCGCCGCACGGTCATCGCCTGGAAGGCGTGCGCCGACATCGGCGCCTGGACGCGCACGCACGCGGCGTCCGACCTCGACCAGGTGATCGCGCTGCACGTGCTCAGCCACGAGGCCATGCACATGGCCGGGACCGTCGCCGAGGCGGTCGCGGAATGTGCTGCAGTGCAACGGGATGCGCTCACGGCGCGGGAGCTCGGTGCCAGCCGCGAGCAGGCCCTGGCGGTGGCACGCCGGTACTGGCGCGAGGTGTATCCGTTGATGCCGACCGACTACCGCAGCACTGACTGCGTGCCCGGCGGAGCGCTGGACGAGCACCTTCCCGACCCTCCCTGGGGCGGTTGAACCAGGCACCGCACGGGAATTCGGGCGGATCTGATGCTCAAGGCCGAACGCCCATACGCCGACATCCGGCCTGATCGACACGAACGGCACGATGCGCGGGGGATCGTGACGTCCGGGCCGATCGCCATCGTGAAGACCAACCAGCGGCGACGCAGACCGCGCCGCCCAATGCACCGGGAGGCTCCGTGCCCGCGAAGTTCATGCTCTCCAAGGACAAGGCCGGCAAGTTCCGATTCTCGCTCCTGGCCGGCAACGGCCAGGTCGTCGCCTCCTCGCTGGGGTACGCGACGAAGGCGGCGGCGCTCGGTGGCGTCGCGTCGGTGCGGAAGAACGCCCCCTCGGCCCGGTTCGAGGACACCACGGTGGCGAAGGCGGCCAAGCCGGCAGCCAAGCCGGCCGTGCGCAAGGCCGTTGCCGCGAAGCCCGCCGCGAAGCCCGCTGGCAAGCCGGCCGCCAAGCCGGCCGCCAAGCCGGCCGTGCGCAAGCCGGCCGCCCGCAAGGCCGTTGTTGCCAAGCCGGCCGCCAAGCCGGCCGTGCGCAAGCCCACCGCCCGCAAGGCGGTCGCCGCCAAGCCCACCGCCAAGCCGGCCGTGCGCAAGCCGGTCGTGCGCAAGCCGGCCGCCCGCAAGGCCGTTGCCGCCAGGCCCGCCGTCAAGCCGGCTGCGTCGTCGGCCACCAAGCCGGTTGCGAAGCCGGCCACCAAGCCGGTTGCGAAGCCGGTTGTGAAGCGGGTCACCCGGCGGGTCGTGAAGCCGGCCGCGAGGAAGGCCATGGTCGCGCGCAAGGCGGCCCCGGTCGCGGCCAAGGTGCCGGCTCCGCGCCGCGCCACCACCCGGGTCGCGACCCCCGCGCGGCGCACCGTGCCGACCCCTGCGGTCGGCCGCTGACGTCGCAGCACCGCGTGAAGGGGCGGGCCTACGGGCCCGCCCCTTCACGCGCTGCTGTCCCCGTGGGCAACGCCCGCGCGCCGAGACCCGGTGCCCGCGGGCAGGGTCGAAGGGGCTGGTGTGCGGGTCGGGGTGCGGATGCGACGATGGAGGGGTGACGAGCTCCCGCGACGGCGATCGACCGCGCCGCCCGACCCTGTTCGGGCCGGCCGCCATCGACGCCTTGGTGGGGGACCCCGACCCGGCGGAACGGATCGAGGCCGCGCATGCCACCGCCGAGGCGTTGGTGAGCCACGGTCGCGCCGGTGACGAGCAGGTCGCCGCGCGGCTGGTGGCGTTGGCCGACGAGCACGGGCTGGACGAGGTGGCGGCGTTGTGGGCCGACCGCCCCGCCGACACCCTGCCGGGAGCGCTGTGGCGGTTGTACGCGCTGCGCGCCGGGATGCGCACCGACCCCGCGACGCTGGCGCGTGCCTTCGATGCGGGGCGGCACCGGGCGCCGGTGCACGAGGCGGTGGCAGGCGTGGGCGATCCGCCCGGGCCACCGGAGGTGCTCGAACTCGCCGATGCGGTACTCGCCGGTGCGTTCAGCGGCGATCTCGGGGTGGCGATGGAGCGGGCGGGAGCCTTCTGCAGGGTGGTCTCCACGGGGTGGGCGCTGCTGGCCGACGAGGGCGCCGACGGGGAGGCTGCCGCGCTCACCCGGCGCGCCTCGGATCTTCAGCGCACCGGCGCCCAGCTGGAGCTCGCAGCGGCGCGGTACCGCGAGGGGGCACTGCACTGACGGACCGGACCGGACCGGCCTCGGTCCGGCTCGCCGAGGGTGTGATGTGGGTCACGATTCGTGGTGGGTCTGGCCACGGAGCGGGGGCATCCGCGGCAGCGGGGGTGAAACCGCCGCCCGGATCGGGGAACATGGTCGTCGGAGGCCGCGTTGGCCACCGACGGTGACGCCCTCAGGGGTCTCACCGGGCGTCGGGCCGCGGTAGCCCCGGGTCCCATCTGAAGCCGCCACGAGCGGCCGTTGCGCCGTGAGGCGCTCCCGGCCCGACGCCCTCACCCTGCTGCAGCCCGGCCGGCCCGCAAGGCCGGGCCCGGACCGGACCGGAAGGCCCGGCCACCGCCTCCCCCTTCCGGTGGGTGCGGCGGGCTCGCCGACGCGTCCTCGGTTAGGGTGAAATCAGCCGTGGAGTGGCAGCTCTTCTGTCCCGCCGGGGGCGGCCCGGCCGCGCCCTTGCCGGTGAGCACCGCTGCGGGCCCCGCCTCCGTCGTGCGCTCCGGGGGGCCATGGCCGTGGCGGACGCAGGCTTCCCGACCAGGCCCGGCCACCGCCCGCGGTGGCCCGGTGTGGGCGGGCCGCCGAGACGAGGAGGACTGATCGCGGATGCGGTTCCGCCTGCTGCCCGCTGCGCGCAGGTTCGTGCTGGCGCGGTGGACGTACCTGCGACGGTTGCCGTCCGTCGCCCGCTCGCTGCCCGCCGCACGGTGGCGGGAGCTGGGGCTGCGCTGGCTCGGCGTGATCGTGGTGACCGTCGTCGGGTCGGCCGTGGGCGCCGCTCTGGCCCCGGCGACCGTCAGCACCGTCGGACCGCTGCAACTGCAGCTGCGGGTGGTGCCGAGCGTGACCCCGGGGGTGCAGATCCTGCTCCCGCCGGCGGGCCAGGTGTCCTTCCACACTCACCTGTCCCCGGTCGCGGTGCAGGTCGCGATCAGCGAGGTGGATCCGGACGGTGCCCGGCGGCTCATCGACTCACCGCAACAGCTCCAGGCCCTGGAGCGCAGCGCCCCCGATGACCTGCGCCGGGCCGCCGCCCGCGCGGCGCTGACCACCGCGGGGTGTGCGCTGGCGGGGGCCGTGCTGCTGGCGCTCGTGGTGTACCGGCGCGACCTGCGGCGCACCGTCCAGGTGGCGGTGATGCTGGTGGGAGTGCTCGGGGCCACCGGGCTCGCCACCGCCGCGACGTTCCAGGCGGACCGGCTCGCCCAGCCCCAGTTCAGCGGCCTGCTCAGCAAGGCGCCCTACGTCGCCGGTCAGGTCAGCAGCCTCGTCGACCGGTTGCGGACCTACCAGGCGGGCGTCGCCGACCTGATCCAGGGCGTCACCACGCTCTACGCCACCAGCGGGGACCTGCCGGTGCTGCCGGCGCAGGGGGCCGACCTGGTCACGGTGCTGCACGTCTCGGACATCCACCTCAACCCGCTCGCCTTCGACCTCATCGACCGCCTGGTCACGCAGTTCGGGGTCGACGTGGTGGTCGACACCGGCGACATCACCACCTGGGGGACGCAGGTCGAGAGCGACACCCTGTCGCGGATCCGGGGCGTGAAGGCGCCGTACGTGTTCGTCCGCGGCAACCACGACTCGCGGCTGACCCAGGCGGCGGTGGCAGCGGCACCCAACGCGATCGTGCTGGACGGTGACGTGCGCGAGGTCGCCGGGCTGGTGATCGCCGGGATCGGTGACCCCGTGTTCACCCCGGACACGGCGGAGTCGCAGCAGCAGCAACTGCAGCCCCGCAACCCGAGCGGTCCCACGCCGTCGGCGGTGCCGTCGGTGCCGGCACCCTCGACGCCGCCCGGCGGTACCGCCACGTCCGGCGGCCCGACGACGACCAGCGGCGCCACCAGCACCGCCACCGGGAGCGCCACCACCAGTACCGCCACCACCAGTACCGTCACCGGCGTCACCCCGCAGGGGGAGAACATCCTGCCCGCAGACCCCGAGCTGCGGGCAGGCACCCGGCTGGCGGACCTGATCCGGCAGTGGGACCTCGACCATCCGGCGCAACAGGTGGAGATCGCCGCCGTGCACGAGCCGTATGCGACCCCGCCGCTGCTCGGCAGCGTCCCGCTGGTCCTGGCCGGCCACCTGCACCGCAGGCTGGTGACGGTGGACCGGACGACGGGGACACGGGTGATGGTCGAGGGCTCGACCGGGGGCGCCGGGGTCACCTACGGGGCGATGCAGGCCGTGGACAAGGGCAAGCCGGTCCCGCTCACCGCCACCCTGCTGTACCTCGCCCGCAGCGGTCCCCGCAGCGGGCAGCTGGTCGGCTACGACGAGGTCACCGTGGGCGGCTACGGCCTGGTCTCGGTGACGCTGCAGCGCACCGTGGTGCGGCAGAGCGCGGTGAAGTCCGCCCCACCCGGCGAGCAGGGTGGCGGGGGCGTCACCGGTACGGCCGGCGCGGGCGGGAACCCGCCGGGGAGCCTCCCGTCGACCCCGCCGTCGACCCCGCCCGCCACCCCGGCCGCGCAGCGCAGCGGCCGGTCGCGGGCCGGGCGCCGGCGCAGGCGGGAGCCCGGTGGGCGGCGCGGTGCCGGTCCCCCGGTGGGCCGGCCCTGAGCGCCGGGCGGCACCCGTTCGCCCCAGGACTTCACCTGGATCCCGTACCATCCGCCCCGGCTGATCGCTATCCCCGGGAGATACCGTGCCGTTCCGACTGCGGTTGCACGACGTTCGCTTCGGCGACCTGTTGGCGAGCCAGGCGGACCACCTCGTGGCGGGTGCTCAGCAGCTGGCGGAGGTGCTCGCCGCCGAGCAGGCGCGCCGGGTGGAGGCGGGAGCCCGGCTGCACGCGGTGGACCGCTCCGCGGAGGCCGGCGCCCACGCGCTGCTGCGCACGCTGTCGGCGGCCTTCGTCACTCCCTTCGACCGGGCCGACGTGTACCGGCTGGCCTGGTCCCTGCGCGCCGGCGTGGCCCGCATGGATGCCGCCGCTGACGAGATCGTGCTGTTCCAGCTCGGCGAGCTGCCGGGCGGGGTCACCGAGCTGGTCAACCTCGTCGTCCGGGCCGCGGACGTCGCCCGCGAGGCGGTTCCGCTGCTGGCCCGCCCCGGCGGGCTGTCGGAGCAGTGGATCGAGCTCACCCGGCTCGCCAAGCAGGCGGGGCGGGAGCACCGGCTCCTGCTCGTCGCGGTGACCAGTTCGGTGAGCGACGTGGCGGTGGTGGTCCGGCTCTCCTGCCTGGCGGAGTCGTTGCGCCGCGTGGTGCAGGCCTTCGAGGACATCGCCGACGCGTTGCAGACGGTCGCCGTCAAGGAGGCCTGATCGCCGGTGCAGTCCGTGCTGCTGGTGGCCTCGGTGGTGCTCGCGCTCGCCTTCGCCTGGACCAACGGCTTCCATGACACGGCGAACGCGGTGGCCACCTCGTTGCAGACGGGGGCGCTCACGCCGCGGGTGGCGCTGGCCCTCGCGGCCGTGCTGAACGGGATCGGCTGCCTGCTCGGCGTCGACATCGCGCTCGTCGTCGGGCAGCAGCTGGTGGACGCGCCGGTGCCCGACCCGGGGCTCGCACTGGTGCTGGCGGCGATCATCGCGGCGATCGGGTGGAACCTGCTCACCTGGTGGTTCGGCCTCCCGTCGTCGTCGTCGCACGCGCTGATCGGCGCGCTTGCCGGTGCCGGGCTGGCGGCCGGTGTGCGCGTCGACTGGGGGATGATGCGGGCCAAGGTGGCGTTGCCGATGCTGGTCTCGCCGCTGGTGGGATTCCTGCTCGCCTGGGCGCTCACGGTGGTGTTGCTGCGGGCGTTCCGGCACGCCCGCTACATCGCGGCGGTGCGCGGGTTCCGGCTGGCGCAGACCGTCTCGGCCTCGGCGATGGCGCTCGGCCACGGGCTGCAGGACGGCCAGAAGGCGATGGGGGCCATCGTGCTCGGGCTGGCCGCGGGCGGCGTGCACACCGGCGGGGGCGTACCGGCCTGGGCCCGGCTGGCGGTGGCGGCGGCGCTCGCAGCGGGCACCGCGGCGGGGGGCTGGCGGATCATCAGGACGCTGGCCCGCCGGGTGGTGCCGATCGATCCGGTGGTCGGGTTCGCCGCGGAGTCCGTGGCGGCCGCCGTGCTGTACACCGCGGCCGGGATCTTCGCGGTCCCGGTGTCCTCCACGCACACGGTGACGGCGGCGGTGATGGGGGCGGGGGCCACCGGCGGGTGGCGGCGGATCCGCTGGGTGACCGTGCGCCGGATCCTGCTCGCCTGGCTGCTCACGCCGGTGGCGGCGGCGGGCCTGGCGGCGGGGCTGTACCTGCTGCTCGAGCCGCTCACCGGCTGACCGACCAGGGGTCAGCCGAAGCGCCCGGAGATGTAGTCCTCGGTGGCCTTCTCGCTGGGGTTGCTGAAGATCTTCGTGGTGTCGCCCATCTCGATCAGCCGGCCGGGCTTCCCGGTGGCGGCGAGGTTGAAGAAGGCCGTGCGGTCACTCACCCGGGCCGCCTGCTGCATGTTGTGGGTGACGATCACGATGGTGTAGTCGTCCTTGAGCTCGTCGATGAGGTCCTCGATGGCCAGCGTGGAGATCGGGTCGAGGGCCGAACACGGCTCGTCCATCAGCAGCACCCGCGGCTGCACAGCGATCGCCCGGGCGATGCACAGCCGCTGCTGCTGGCCCCCGGACAGCCCCGCCCCGGGCTTGGCGAGCCGGTCCTTGACCTCCTCCCAGAGGTTGGCCCCGCGCAACGAGCGCTCCACCACGACGTCGAGCTCGGACCTGCTGCGCCGCCCTGCCAGCCGGAAGCCGGCCGCCACGTTGTCGTAGATCGACATGGTGGGGAACGGGTTCGGGCGCTGGAAGACCATCCCGATGGTGCGCCGCACGTTCACCGGGTCGACCCCGGAGGCGTAGATGTCCTCCCCGTCGAGGGAGATCTTGCCCTCCACCCGGGCCCCCGGGATGACCTCGTGCATCCGGTTCAGCGCGCGCAGGAAGGTGGACTTGCCGCACCCGCTCGGCCCGATGAAGGCGGTGACACTGCGCGGCTCGATAGCCATCGAGACGCCCTCCACCGCGCGGAAGGCGCCGTAGTAGATGGAGACGTCCGCGACGTCGATGCGCTTGGCCATGTGAGCGGTCCTCCGGTCAGCGGACGCGGGTAAGGCGCGCCACGGCGCGCGCGATGAGGTTGAGCAGCATGACGATGGCGATGAGCACCAGCGCCGCCCCCCAGGCCCGGGCGACCGCCTGGTCGCTCGGCCGCCCGGCCTGGTCGTAGATGATCATCGGCAGCGCCGCCTGCGGCCCGGCGAACAGGTTGGGGTTGATCGAGTCGGTCGCACCGATCAGCAGCAGCAGCGGCGCCGTCTCGCCGATGACCCGCGCCACCCCCAGCATGACGCCGGTGATGATGCCCGGCATCGCCGTGGGGAGCACGATCTTGAGGATCGTCCGCCAGCGCGGGATGCCGAGTGCGAACGAGGCCTCGCGCAACTCGTTGGGGACGAGCTTGAGCATCTCCTCGGTGCTGCGCACCACCGTGGGGATCATCAGGATGGACAGCGCCATCGCCGCCGGGAAGCCCGCGCGCCGGAAGCCGAGGGCGAGGATCCACACCGTGAAGACGAACAGCCCGGCGACGATCGACGGGATGCCGGTCATCACGTCGACGAAGAAGGTCACCGCTGCCGCGAGCCGCCCGCGCCCGTACTCCACCAGGTAGACGGCCACCAGGAGGGCGACGGGAATCGAGATCGCGCTGGTGACGATGCCCTGCTCGAGGGTGCCGACGATGCCGTGGTAGACGCCCCCGCCGGCGTCGTGGGGGCCGATGTTGCGCAGCGAGTGGGTGAGGAAGTTGAGGGTGACCACGCCGCCGCCGCGGCTCAGCACCGTCGCGGCCAGGCTCACCAGCGGGATCAGCGCGAGCGCGAACGCGGAGTACACCAGGGTGGTGAACAGCCGGTCGACGGCGTGCCGGCGGCCTTCGACCGAGAAGCTCAGCGCGGTCTGCAGCACCACGTAGGCCGCCAGCGTGGCCAGCAGCGTCCCGGCCGTGCCCTGCAGCGGGGTGAGCAGCGCGAGCAGGGCGGCGACGGCGGCCGCGGCAGCCAGCAGGGCAGCCGGGGCCCAGCGCGGCAGGGTGGCGACGACCAGCCCCAGCGGGTCCTGGCGGCCGGCGGTGGCCGGCGGAGAGGTCAGCGCCATCAGTTCGCTCCCGAGAACGCGGCCCGGCGGCCGATGATCCAGCGCGCGGTCATGTTCACCACCATCGTGATCACGAACAGCACCATGCCCGAGGCGATCAGGGCGTCCAGGCCGAGCTTGCCCGCGAACCCGTACTGCAGGGCGATGTTCGCGGCGAAGGTGTTGCCGCCCGGCTGCAGCACGTGCCAGCTGATCGCGTAGCTGGTCGACAGCACGAGGGCGACAGCCACGGTCTCGCCGAGGGCGCGCCCCAGCCCGAGCATCGCTGCGCTGATCATGCCGGAGCGGCCGAAGGGCAGCACCGCCATCCGCACCACCTCCCAGCGGGTCGCGCCGAGTGCCAGCGCCGCCTCCAGGTGAGCCCGGGGGACCTGCAGGAACACCTCGCGGGTGACCGCAGAGATGATCGGAAGGATCATCACCGCGAGTACCACGGAGGCGTTGAAGATCGTCTGCCGGTAGGTCTGCGAGGTGGGGGTGGCGAAGATCGGCACCCAGCCCAGGTGCACGGCCAGGAACCGGGTCAGCCCCACCATCTGCGGAACCAGGAACGTCAACCCCCACAGCCCGTAGATGACGCTGGGCACGGCCGCGAGCAGGTCCACCAGGTAGCCCAGCGCGGACGCCAGCCGGCGCGGCGCGTAGTGGGAGATGAACAGGGCGATCCCGATCGCGACGGGCACGGCCAGGGTCAGCGCCAGCACGCTCGACAGCAGCGTTCCCCAGGTGAGCGCGGCGATCCCGAAGACGGCCGGGTCCTGGTCGGGGAACCAGGTCCTCTCGGTGAGGAAGTTCACCGTGTCGGCCCGCACCGCGGGGATGGTGCGGCTGAGCAGGAAGGCCGCGATCCCGGCGATGACCAGCAGCAGCAGGATGCTGGCGCCGCGGGAGGCCCCGGAGAAGACCCGGTCACCCACCCGCACCGCGCGCCCGCTCAGCACGGCGGCCTCGACCGCCGTGCCGCCTCCGGGGCCGGCCGCGAGCGTCTCGCGGGCCCCGGGTGGCGCGTGCTGGTCGTCGGTCATGGTGTGACGCCCTTCCCTGCTCGGTGACGCTGCCCTGCTCGGTGACGCTGCCCTGCCGGTGACGCGGGTTCGGGCCCGGGTCGCGTACCTGCCGCGGCCCGGGCCCGTCGGCGCTGCGCGCCGCCCGTGTCAGGAAATCTTCGCGACGACCGCCTGGACCTTCGACTGGATCTCGGTGGGCAGCGGAGCGTAGCCCAAGGTGGTGAGCTTGGCCTGGCCCTCGGTGCTGGAGACGTAGGTCAGGAAGCTCTTCGTCAGCGCGGACTGGTCGGCCGACAGCCCTTGCAGGCAGGTGATCTCGTAGGTCACCAACAGGATCGGGTAGGCGCCGGCAGCCTTGGTGGCGTAGTCCAGCTGGAGGGTGAGGTCGTCACCGGTGCCGGTGACCTTGGCCGCCGCCACGGCCTTGCCGACCGCGTCCGGGGTGAGCTCGACCGCGCCCGAACCGTTGTCGATCTTGGCCATGCTCAGGTTGTTCAGGGTCGCGTAGCTGTACTCGTCGTAGGCGATGGTCCCGGGGGTGGACTTGACCGCGGCCGCGACGCCGTCGGAACCCTTGGCGCCCTGGCCGCCGGGAGCCTTCCACTGCTTGTCGTGGTCGTACGTCCAGTCCGCACCACCGGCGGCGGCGAGGTACTTGGTGAAGTTGTCCGAGGTTCCGGAGGAGTCGGACCGGTGTACGGTGGTGATCTTGGTCGCCGGGAGGGTGACGCCCGGGTTGATCGCCGCGATGGCCGCGTCGTTCCAGGTGGTGATGGTGCCGCTGAAGATCTTCGCCAGCACCGAGGGGGTCATCACCAGGCCGGTGACGCCGGGGACGTTGAAGATGACCGCGATCGGGCCCGGGACCATCGGCAGGTCGACGGCGTTGCCCGCCTTGCAGCGGGCGTTGGCCTTGTCCGGCTCGCCCTTGGTCGGGTTGAGCGCCGAGTCGGAGCCGGCGAAGGAGGTCTGGGCGTTGACGAAGTCGGTGATGCCCTGCCCCGACCCGACCCCGCCGTAGTTGATCGTGGCGCCGCTGCACGCCGTCTGGTAGTCCTTGATCCACTGCGTCATGGCGTTCGCCTGCGCGGTGGAGCCGGAGGCGTTCAACGTCCCCGTGGCGCAGTTGATCGACCCGGAGGCCGAACTCGAGGCCGACCCGCTGGTGGAGCTCGAGCCGGTGGTCCCGGTGTTGTTGTCAGAGCCGCAGGCCGCCAGTGCGAGAGTGCCGGCGAGAGCTGCGCCCATCAGGCGTCCGGGCCGGGAAAGGTTCACAACCATGAGTCCTTCGGTTCGAGGCGGTGCGGGGCCGCTGGCTGCTCGGCCCCGCGGGCACGGGTCCGTGCCCGGTCCTCGACGCTAAGGAGGGCAGGTGAAGACCCGGTCCGGCCGGGGTTAACGGGCCCTGAACTCGTCCGGTCGTGCCGTCGACGGTCCGGCGGCGGGAGCGTTGCGGCGCGGTGAACGGATCCGCCGATCATCGCCCGCCGGCCCCGGGAGGGCTCAGCGCGGGGTGGCGTGGCGTTCGACGGCTACCACGCACGGCGGCTGCGACCCGCTGCGCACGGTGTGGGCGACCAGCACCTCGCCGGGGGCCAGGTAGGGATCGGCGCCCGGGATGTCCGCCGCCACCTCGGGGGCGCTGCGACCGCGCAGCGCGGCGAGCACGGACTTGAGCACCGGCCGGTGGGTGCACAGGGCCGCGGGCTGGTCGCGGTCGAGCAACCGGGTCAGGTGCCGGCCGGCCTTGGCCGGGTCGCGGCGGAAGCCGTCCTCGGACAGGCCCCCCTTGGTGCGCAGCCGCGCGCCGCTGGCGGCCACGTACGGTCCGACGGTCTCCAGGCAGCGCCGCCACGGCGAGCTGAGCAGCGTCTCGGGGCGCCAGCAGCGCAGCAGCGACGCCAGCGCCAGCGCCTGCCTGCGGCCGGAGGCGACCAGTGGCCGGTCGGCGTCGGCGCGGGCCCAGGCGTCGCGCGGCCTGGCCGTCCCGTGCCGGACCACGAGCACCGGCCGGGTGGCGAGCGTGCCCGCCCGGGCGAGCTCGGCGAGCGCCTCCAGCGGGGCACGGTCGCCCCCGTGGGTGAGCTGCTCGCGGGCCCGCCCCAGCGGCACCCAGCTGACCTCGTCGATCTCCGCGGCGGAGGCGGTCCGCGGGCGGTTGGCCGCCACCCGTGCCGCCCAGTAGGCCACCTGCTTGATCCGCCCGTCCGGGAGTGGGTAGCTCACCGTCGGCAGCGGCAGCCCCAGCACCACGTCGAGCCCGGCCTCCTCGGCGCTCTCCCGCACCGCGCACTCGGGCAGCGTCTCGCCGGGCTCCAGCTTTCCCTTCGGCAGCGACCAGTCGTCGTAGCGGGGGCGGTGCACCAGCACCACCTCGATCCGCTCGCCCCCGCTGCCGGCCTCGCGGCCCACCGCGCCGCGGCCCGGGCGCCAGCAGACCACTCCGCCGGCGTGCACCACCTGCACGGGGGTGGTGGAGGGCGGTGCGGCCCGCGCCTCTGGGGTCACCGACGGCGGGTGCCCCGGCGGCGGGGGCGGGTGGTGATCAGATGGGTCTGCAGGTCGCGCAACGGGGTGCCGTCGGCGTCCCGCACGTGCCGGGTCCAGGCGCCCTCGGAGTCCAGATGCCACGACGCGGTACCGGGATCGGTCGACAGCGTGAGCAACTCGTCCAGCTCGGCGATGTGACCCGGGTCGCGCAGCCGCACCAGCGCCTCCACCCGGCGGTCGAGGTTGCGGTGCATCATGTCGGCGCTGCCGATGTAGACCGCCGGGTCGCCGCCGCTGCCGAACGAGAAGACCCGGGAGTGCTCCAGGAACCGGCCCGAGGATGCTGCGCACCACGATGTTCTCGCTCAGCCCGGCGACCCCCGGCCGGATCGCGCAGATCCCGCGGACCACGACGTCCACCGGGACCCCGGCCTGCGAGGCGCGGTACAGCGCGTCGATGATGCGCCTCGTCGACGATCGAGTTGACCTTCCACCGGATCGACGCCGGCCGGCCCGCCTGCTGGTGGTGCGATCTCCTTGTCGATCCGGTCGAGCAGCCCGCTGCGCAGCGAGCGCGGCGCCACCAGCAGCCGCTTGTAGGCCGTCTTCGGCGCGTAGCCGGAGAGCTGGTTGAACAGCCGGGTGAGGTCCTCGCCCACCTGGGTCGTCGCAGGTGAGCAGGCCGAGGTCCTCGTAGAGCCGGGCCGTCTTCGGGTTGTAGTTGCCGGTGCCGATGTGGCAGTACCGGCGCAGGCCGTCCCCCTCCTGGCGGACCACCAGGGAGAGCTTGCAGTGCGTCTTCAGCCCGACGATGCCGTAGACGACGTGCACGCCGGCCTGCTCGAGCTTGCGCGCCCAGGAGATGTTGGCCTGCTCGTCGAAGCGCGCCTTGATCTCCACCAGCGCCAGCACCTGCTTGCCGGCCTCGGCGGCGTCGATCAGCGCATCGACGATCGGGGAGTCGCCGCTGGTGCGGTACAGCGTCTGCTTGATGGCCAGCACCTTCGGGTCGGCCGCCGCCTGCTCCAGGAACGCCTGCACGCTGGTGGAGAACGAGTCGTACGGGTGGTGCAGCAGGATGTCCCGGTCGCGCATCGCGGCGAACACGTCGGCTGGGCTTGGCGGTCTCCGACCTCGTTGAGGTGACCGGTGGGTCTGCGGGACGATGCTTGGGGTAGCTTCAGCTCCGGCGCGGTCGAGGTCGGCGATCACGTTCAGCCCGCGCAGGTCGAGCGGCGCGGGCAGCTCGTAGACCTCGGCCTCGCTCGACGCCGAGCTCGCGCATCAGCAGGTCCCGCACATGGCGGATCGATGTCGTCGGTGAGCTCCAGCCGCACCGGCGGGCCGAAGCGGCGGCGCAGCAGCTCCTTCTCCAGCGCCTGCAGCAGGTTCTCGGCGTCGTCCTCCTCGACCTCGAGGTCCTCGTTGCGGGTGACCCGGAAGGTGTGGTGCTGCAGCACCTCCATCCCCGGGAAGAGCTGGTCCAGGTGCATCGGCGATGACGTCCTCGAGCGGGACGAAGCGGGCCTGCTTGGCGTCGTCGGCGGTCGACCGCGATGAAGCGCGGCAGCAGTGGCGGCACCTTGACCCGGGCGAAGTGCTCCTTGTCGGTCACCGGGTTGCGCACGATCACCGCGAGGTTGAGCGACAGCCCCGAGATGTAGGGGAAGGGGTGCGCGGGATCGACCGCGAGCGGGGTGAGCACCGGGAAGACCTGGTCGCGGAAGAACCCGTGCAGGCGCTCCTGCTCCTGGGCGGCGAGCTCGTCCCAGTGCGCCAGGCTGGATGCCCGAACTCGGCCAGCGCCGGCGCGACCTCGGTGCGGTAGACCTCGGCGTGCAGGCTCTGCAGCGCGTGGGCCTGGCGGCCGATCGCCTCGAGCACCTCGCGGGGCTCCAGGCCGCTGGCGGCGGGCACGGCCAGCCCGGTGGCGATGCGGCGCTTCAGCCCGGCGACCCGGACCATGAAGAACTCGTCGAGGTTGCTGGCGAAGATCGCCAGGAAGCGGGCCCGCTCCAGCAGCGGCAGCTCTGGGTCGTCGGCCAGCTCCAGCACCCGCTCGTTGAAGGCGAGCCAGGACAGCTCGCGGTCGAGGAAGCGGTCAGGGTGGCGGGAGGGGTCCGCGGCCGGGCTCGCGTCCAGCGCGGCGTCGACGGGCTCGGGGAGCAGGGACGGGACGGGGACCGGTCGCCGGCGGGTGCTGGGACGCCGGGTAACCCCCGGGGTCACCGGGGTGGCGGCAGGGCTCGTCATGTCGGTCAATGCTGTCACGCTTCTGTGAACGGGGCGAAACCATGAAGAGGTCGAACCAGCTCCCGGTCGCGGGCGGACTCGCCACCGTCGCTGACCACCTCGGTGCGTGGGCCGCGGATCTTGAGCGCGGCGGGCGCACGAGCACCTGGGCGGCCCACCGCCGGGCCGCCGGACGTCCGCAGTTCACGGGAGGTCCGCAGTTCACGGGAGTCCGCAGTTCACGGGAGTCCGCAGGTCACCGGAGGCTGCGGTAGAACATCACGTCGGTGTCCCAGTGGGTGAAGCCGAGCCCGTGGTACACCGCCAGCGCCGCCGCGTTGTCCGACTCGACGTAGAGCATCGCCTGTGCCAGCCGCTGCGAGCGCAACCAGTGCAGTCCGGCCACGGTGATCGCCCGGCCCAGCCCCTGGCCGCGCTCGTCCGGGTCCACCCCCACCACGTACACCTCGCCGATGGGCTCGTGCCCGTGCCGGTCCGGGCCGTGACCCGGCTCGCCGCCGTGCACCTTGGTCCAGTGGAACCCGATCATCCGCTGCTGCCCCGGGTGGCCGGGCACGTCCCGGACGGCGATGAGGAACCCGGCCGGGTCGAACCAGCTCTCCCGCATCCGGGCCTGCAGGTCGTGGACGGTCCACGCGCCCTGCTCGGGGTGGCCCGTGAACGCCCGGGCGTTGAGTTCCAGCCAGGCCGCGTCGTCGGCCCCCGGGCGGTAGGCCCGCAACCGCACGCCGCTGGGCAGTGCTGCGGGGGCGGGCAGGGTCGTCAGCGAGCGATGCAGCCGCTCCAGCCGGCGGACCACCCGGAATCCCATGGCGTCCGCGAGCCTGCGCGCGGCCGGGTGGTCACCGTGCGCCCACAGCCGGAGCCGGCCGTCGCGGGAGGCGGAGGCGGCGGCTTCCACCAGCACCCGGCCCAGGCCCTGCCGCCGGTGGTCGGGGTGCACGACGAGCTCCGCGGCCGGCCCGGCGACGGCGTCGGTGGGATCGAGGTGGGCGTAGCCGACCACCCGGTCCCCGTCCGGCCCGCCCGGCAGGAACAACAGGATGTTGATGTCCGGGCCCTCGCCGCCATATCGCAGGTGCAGGCTCACGTGCTCGCTGAGCGGGCGCACCCCGTCGGCCTCGGTGGCAGCCTCGGTGAGCATCGTCACCGCCGCCACGTCGCCGGCGCCGAGCCGGCCGCTGATCTCCAGCCGGGGCAGGGCGGCGGCGTAGGCGTCCGGTGGGTGGGGGGTGGACTCGCTCACGCGTCCACGATAGGAGCCGTCGGGGTCTGCGGCGGCCCGGGAGGCGGCCGGGTTCCGCTCCTGGCGCAACCGTGCTGACCAGGCTCGACGCCGGCCGACGGCCGACCTACGCTGCACGGGTCGGCTCGTCGACCGGCCCGCAGCCAGGAGGGGACACCATGCCCGAGGCGAGGTCCACGCCTGCCCGGCCCCGGCAACCGCTGCTGCGTCAGGTCGTCGGCGGGGTGCTGCGCCGGGAGCGGCTGCGGCAGCGGCGCACCCTGCGTGAGGTCGCCGCCGCCGCCCGTGTCTCGATGCCCTACCTTTCCGAGGTCGAGCGCGGCCGCAAGGAGGCCTCCTCGGAGGTGCTCGCCGCGGTGGCCCAGGCCCTCGGCCTGCGCCTGCTCGACCTGGTCGGGCTGGTGGAGCGTGACCTGCTCGCCGCCCTGCCCGCCGCCGTCCCCGCCACTGTCCCCGCCACTGTCCCCGCCCTGTCGCCCTCCGCGGCCACGCCGCCATCCGTCCCGGGGTACTCGAGCGGGCAGGTGGCGCTGCTGGCAGCCTGAGCGTCGCCGGCACGCTCAGGGCTGCTCGGGCTGGACGGTGATCACCTGGTCCGCCAACCCGTAGGCCACCGCCTCGGCGGCGTCGAAGATCTTGTCCCGGTTGGTGTCGTGGCGCAGCGTGGCGATGTCCTGCCCGGTGTGACGGCTGAGCACCTGCTCCACCTGGGTGCGGATGCGTAGCACCTCCTGCGCCTGCACGGACAGGTCCGACACCGTGCCCTCCCCCTCGCCGGACGGCTGGTGCAACACCACCCGGGAGTGCTCGAGGACGAAGCGCTTGCCCGGCGCACCCGCGGCCAGCAGCACCGCGGCGGCCGATCCCGCCTGCCCCATGCAGAAGGTGGACACGTCCGGGCGGACGAACTGCAGCGTGTCGTAGATCGCCATCAGCGAGGTGTACGACCCACCCGGGGAGTTGATGTACAGGCCGATGTCCTGCCGCCCGTCCTGGGAGGCCAGGTGTAGCAGCTGGGCGATCACCACGTTGGCGACGCCGTCGTCGATCTCGGTGCCGAGGAAGATGATGCGCTCCGACAGCAGGCGCGAGAACACGTCGAAGGCGCGCTCGCCGGTGGCGCTGCGCTCGACCACCGTCGGGATCGTGTACTGGCCCATCGCTACAGCCCCGCCTTCCTGCCGGCATGCCCGGGGCGCACGTCCTCGAACGTCGTCACGACCCGATCGACGAGCCCGTACTCGCGGGCCTGCTCCGCGGTGAACCAGCGGTCGCGGTCGCTGTCGGACAGCACCGCCTGCTTCGCCCTGCCGGAGTGCTCGGCGATCAGCGACAGCACGAGATCCTTGACGTACTCGAGGTTCTCGGCCTGGATCGCGATGTCGGCCGCGGTGCCGCCGATGCCGGCGGAGGGCTGGTGCATCATGATCCGTGCGTGCGGCAGGCTGAACCGCTTGCCGGGGCTGCCTGCGGTGAGCAGGAACTGCCCCATGCTCGCGGCGAAGCCGAGGGCCAGCGTCGAGACCTGGTTGGGGATCAGCTGCATGGTGTCGTAGATGGCCAGGCCTGCGGTGACCGAGCCACCGGGGGAGTTGATGTACAGGCTGATGTCCGCGCGCGGGTCCTCCGCCGACAGCAGCAGCAGCTGGGTGCACACCCGGCCGGCCACGGCGTCGTCGACGGGGGCGCCGAGCATGACGATCCGCTGGTGCAGCAGCCGGGAGGCGAGCTGGTCGTCGAACGCCGTGGGCGCCACCCCCGCCGCCTCTGCTCGGGTCTGGGGCATCCGGTCCTCCTCGGGGACGGCGCGTCGGCAGGGGTTGCCGCCGCTGCCTCCACCTTCCGTCGCGGACCGGTCCCGCGACCGCCCGATCTGCCGTCGGCAGATCTGCGGACGGCAGACACGGCGGCCGGCAGAACTGCCGACGGCAGACACGGCGGCCGGCAGAACTGCCGACGGCAGACACGGCGGCCGGCAGAACTGCCGGCCGCGGGGGGGGGGGGGGGGCGCCCGTACCTCGGGCTACGCGTCGACCGGCTCCTCCTCGACGCTGCGCTCCCGCCCCGGCGGGACGAACCGGTAGCCCACGTTCCTGACGGTGCCGATCAGCGCCTCGTGCTCGGGGCCGAGCTTGGCCCGCAGCCGGCGCACGTGCACGTCCACCGTCCGGGTGCCGCCGAAGTAGTCGTATCCCCAGACCTCCTGCAGCAGCTGGGCCCGGGTGAACACCCGCCCGGGGTGCTGGGCGAGGAACTTGAGCAGCTCGAACTCCTTGTAGGTCAGGTCGAGCACCCGGCCGCGGACCTTGGCGCTGTAGGTGACCTCGTCGACCACGACGTCGCCGGCCCGGATCTCCGAGGTCTCCGGCTCGCGGGCGGTCTCGGCCATGCGGCTGCGCCCCGCGGCCAGCCGCAGCCGCGCCTCCACCTCGGCCGGTCCCGCCGCGTCGAGCAGCACGTCGTCCGCGCCCCAGTCCGCCGCCACCGCAGCCATGCCGCCCTCGGTGAGCACGAGCAGCAGCGGCGAGGACAGCCCGGTGGTGCGCAGCAGCCGGCACAGGGAACGGGCCCCGGCCAGGTCGCGACGGCCGTCGACGATGACCGCGTCCGCCGGTGGGGCGTCCACCAGCACGGCGGCCTCGGCGGGCAGTACCCGCACCTGGTGCGGGAGCAGCCCGAGCGCGGGCAGCACTTCGGCGGAGGGGGCGAGTGCATTGGTCAGGAGCAACAGCTGGGCCACGAGGCGCCTCCCGCAGTAGTCACCGTGCCCCGGCGTTGGACCGCAGGGCGCCCGGTGGGCCGGCGTCGCACGCTGCTCCGTTGCAGGACGTGAAGGGATCAGGATACCCGCACGCCGTCAGCGGCGTCCTGACCTGGTGTGATCCCTTCCCGGGCCGGGGCGGGCGAGCCCCCGGGCGCTGCCGTCGGCGGGCCCGGCACCATCCTTCCGGCCGTGGGCGGGCAGGATGGTGCGCCATGGCTGCAGCGCGTCCCGCCCCCGGCCCCGCCGCGCGCCCGGGGACGGCTGCCGCCGCCGCCGATCTCCACGGGCGGATGCTGATCAGCAGCGACGGGGTGCCGTTGAGTGCCTCGCACACCCCGCCGGCCGCGGGGGCGGCCGGCGATCTCGCCTTCGTCGTGGCACACGGCTTCACCGGCTCGTGGCGGCGTCCGGCGAGCCGGGCGATCACCGCGACCCTGAGCGGCAGCGCCGGCGTGGTCAGCTTCGACTTCCGCGGCCACGGTCGCTCCGGCGGCCGCAGCACGGTGGGTGACCGGGAGGTGTTCGACCTGCAGGCGGCCGTGGGGTGGGCCCGCCTGCTCGGCTACCGGCGCCTGGTCGCGGTGGGGTGGTCGATGGGTGCCGCCGTGGTCATCAGGCACGCGGCGCTGCTCGGCGGGCTCGACGCGGTGGTCTCGGTGAGCGGGCCGAGCCGCTGGCACTACACCGGGACGCCACCGATGCGGCGGGTACACCGCGGGATCGTCACCCGCACCGGTCGGGCGGTGGCCGCGCTGGCCTACCGGACGCGGGTGGCGCCCTTCGGGTGGGACCCGGTGCCGGAACCGCCGGACGCTCTCGCCGGGAGGGTGTCGCCGACCCCGCTGCTGGTGGTGCACGGCGACGCCGATCCGTACTTCCCGCTGGAGCACGCCCGCTGGCTGGTCGCTGCCGCCCGCCCGCCGGTGGAGCTGTGGGTTGAGCCCGGCTTCGGGCACGCCGAAGTGGCGGCCGGGTCGGAGCTGGTGGCCCGGATCGCCGCGTGGGGCCTGCGGGCGGCGGCCGCGCCGCCGGGCGCTTCTGCCAGGATTCGCGGGTGAGATCCGTCCTCGGTGCGCTCGTGACCTCGGCGCTGGCCGCGTTGATCACGGTGGCCGCCTACGCCGGTGTCACCGTGCTCGCGGCGGCCGTCGGGTTGACGGTGATGCTGGTGGCGCTGGGCTGGGCGGTGCTGCTGGAACTCCCGGACCGCCGCGGGACCGCGCTGATGGTCGTGCTCGGCGGCTGGGCGGGTGTCGCCGGGGGGTTGTGGGCCCGCGATCGCGCCCGCCCGCTGAGCGTGTTCGCGGCGCTGGTCGCGCTGGCGGTGCTGTCCTCCTTCGGGCACGAACTGCTGCGCGGCGGGCGGCGCGAGCGGCTGGTCGAGTCGGTGACGGGGACGCTCACCGGGCAGGTGGTCGCGATCCTCGGTGCGGGCTGGCTGCTGCTGCCCACCACCTCGCTCGGCGTGGACGGGGTGGGCGTGGCCGCCGTGGCCCTGGCGGTGACCCGGATCGTGGGGTCGCTGCCGCTGTCGGGGCAGATCGTCGGGTGGGTCGGGTTGGCCGCCGGGGGTGCCGCCGCCGCGGGCGCGGCCCAACTGCTCGGGGCGACGGGCTCGGCCCCCGTGGTGGTGGGAGTCGCGGTGGCCGCCGTCGCGGCCGGGGTCGACCGGCTGTTGCTCGCCCAGCCGGGCGCCCGCGGCCCGCTCGGGCTGCTGAGCGGTGGAGCGGTGCCGGTGGCGGCGGTGGGGACCGTCGCCTACGCGGCGGCCCTGCTCGTCGCGCGCTGACCGGCGGCGCGGGCACGGCAGCGACCGCACCCCGCCCGGAGACGGACCCCGCGTCTCGCCATGTGGACAGGGGGATGCACACGGCACTGTCCTGTGTTCTCTGGTGTCGTGGACCTCACCGTGCGCCTGCTCGCGCTCGCGGCCCTGCTCGCCGCCGCCTGCGCCTTCGGCGTGTGCCGTCGGATGCGGGACGGCCGGGCCGTGGCCGCGCGTGGGGAGCACACGCTGGCGGAGCACGAACTGGGCGCGCCGCTGGGTGACCGGGTCACCCTGGTGCAGATCTCGACCCAGTTCTGCGCCCCGTGCCGGGCCGCCCGCCGGGTGCTCGGCGCCGTCGCAGCCTCCACCCCTGGGGTGCGCCACATCGAGGTCGATGCCGAGCGACACCTCGGGCTGGTGCAACGGCTGGATGTCCGCCGGACGCCGACGGTGCTGCTGCTCGACGACCGGGGCCGGGTGCGTCGCCGCTCGGTGGGCGTTCCCACCGAGGAGCAGGTCACGGCCGGGGTGCTCGCGGTGGCTGGGTCCGGGCGTGGCTGAGGGGCCGTTCGGGCTGCGGCTCACCCGGCGCCGGGTGGTCGACCAGGGGCGCCGGACCGCGAGCGGCTGTCGACGCCGCTGAGCCTCGCTGCACCCTGCACCCTGCACCCTGCGCCCTGCACCACCTGCGCGTTCCATCACCCCTGCGTCCACCCCAGAGGTCCCCATGTCTGCTGAACTGTCCCCTGCCCCTGCCCCTGCCCCTGCCCCTGCCCCTGCCCCTGCCCCTGCCCCTGCCCCTGCCCCTGCGGCCGGAGAGCCGCGCACTGCCGGGATCGACCCGCGCGGCCCCCGTTTCGGCGCGGCGGTGACCACGACCGTGCTCGCCGTGACCGTGCTCACCGGCAGCATCTGGCTGCTCGCGCTACAACTGCTCGTGTTCGCGGCCGGAGCCCTGCGCGGCCCCGGATCGGGGCCCTACGCGCTGGCCTACCGCCGGCTGGTCCGCCCGCGGCTGGCCCCGCCGGTGGATCTGGAGGACCCCCGCCCGCCCCGCTTCGCCCAGGCGGTCGGCCTGGCGGTGACGCTGGTCGGGTTCGCCCTCGCCCTCGCCGGGGTGGGCGCGGCGGTCGAGGTGTCTGCCGCGGTGGCGCTGCTGGCGGCCTTCCTGAACGCGGTGTTCGGCCTGTGCGTGGGGTGCGAGCTGTACCTGCTGCTCGCCCGACTGGGAGCCGTTCGACGCGGCTAGGATCCCGGCCGTGCCCTTCGAGCTGAGCCCCGACACCCCTCCCGCGCTGGTGCCCATCGCCTGGCTGGTGGGGGTGTGGGCGGGTGCCGGAGTCGTGGGCTATCCGACGATGGAGGGTGACCTGCGCTTCGGTCAGGAGGTGGAGTTCAGCCACGACGGGCGGCCCTTCCTGAGCTACCGGTCGCAGACCTGGCTGCTCGACGAGGAGGGCGCGCGGGTGCGCCCGCTGGCCGGCGAGACGGGCTACTGGCGGGTGGTCGCGCCGGATGCTGCGGGTGCGCCGGCCCTGGAGGTGCTGCTGGTGCACCCCACCGGGGTCGCCGAGATCTTCCTCGGCAGCGTCGAGGGCGCGAGCATCCGGCTGCACACCGACCTGGTCGCGCGCACCGTGACGGCGAAGGAGTACACCGCCGCCACCCGGTTGTACGGCCTGGTCGAGGGTGACCTGATGTGGGTGCTGGAGATGGCCGCGATGGGTCACCCCCTGGGGGCGCACGCCTCCGCCCGGCTGAAGCGGGTGTAGCGGCGGGGCACCGCGGCCGGACACGGCGGGCGGACACAGCGGGCGGGCCTATCCTGACGCGATGGTCCACCGTCCGCGGTCGACGGCACCCGCGGGTGCCGACACGCTGGACGATGCGCTGCGCCGCCGCGGGCTGCGCTCGACCATGCAGCGCCGGATGGTCCGGGATGCGGTGACGGAGCTCGGGCATGCCACTCCCGAGCAGGTGTGCGAGCAGGTGCAGCAGGCGGCCCCCTCGCTGAGCCTGTCGACGGTCTACCGCACCCTGGAGCTGCTGGAGGACCTCGGGGTGGTTTCGCACACCCATCTCGGGCACGGCGCGCCGACCTACCACCCGACCTCCGACGACGCCCACATCCACCTCGTCTGCCGGCGCTGCGGGCACGTCCAGGAGGCGGACGTCGCCGGTGCCCGCGACCTGGCCACGCAGGTGGCGTCCCGCTACGGCTTCGCCACCGACGTCACCCACCTGTCCCTGGACGGGGTGTGCCGGGGGTGCGCGCAGGCACGCGAAGCCGCGGACCGGGAAGCAGACGGCCCGGCCCGGCGCTGACACCGGCGTGGACACCACTGCCGCGCCGGCCCCGCCCGTCCCCGCCCCCAGCCCGCTGCTGTCCCGGCCCGGAGCGGTCCCGGCTGACGGGCCGGATACCGGGGTCGCCTGGCACTACGGCGACCCGATGCGCGAGCAGCGGCTGCTGGAGGCGGGAGCGGCGGCGGTCGACCTGTCCCACCGCGGGGTGGTCCGGATCGCCGGTGCCGACAGGTTGAGCTGGCTGCACTCGTTGACGACGCAGGCGCTGGACCGGCTGCCCGCCTTCACCCCGACCGAGACGCTGGTGCTCAGCCCGCACGGTCACGTCGAGCACGACCTGCACCTCATCGACGACGGCGAGGCCGTCTGGGCGAGCGTGGAGCCGGGAACGGCCCCGGCTCTGGTGGGCTGGCTCGAGCGGATGCGCTTCATGCTCCGGGTGTCCGTCGAGGACGTCACCGCGCAGTGGGCGGTGGTGGGGGAGCCGTCGGCCGCCCCGCCCGCCGCGGGGAACGGCTGGCCTGGGTGGATCCCTGGCCGGCCCTGGGCGCGGGCTCGGCGTCCTACGCCGCGGTGACGCCGGCCGAGCACCCCGCGGCGGGCCGGCGCTGGCGCGAGGTACTGGTCCGCCGGTCGGAGCTGGCCGGCTACCTCGACGGGACGGCGCTGGCCGGGACGTGGGCGGCGGAGGCGCTGCGGGTCGCGGCGTGGCGGCCGCGGCTGGGGCAGGAGAGCGACCACCGGACGATCCCGCACGAGCTGGACTGGCTGCGGACCGCGGTGCACCTGAGCAAGGGGTGCTACCGGGGGCAGGAGACGGTGGCCCGGGTGCACAACCTCGGTCACCCACCGCGGCGGCTGGTGATGCTGCACCTGGACGGCAGCGAGGACGTGCTGCCGCCGCACGGGAGCGCGGTGATGCTCGGGGAGCGACGGGTGGGGCAGCTCACGTCCTCGGCGCGCCACTACGAGCTCGGCCCGGTGGCGCTGGCGCTGCTGCGACGCGGCACGCCGGTCACTGAGCAGCTGCTGGTTGACGGGGTGGCGGCTGCGCAGGAAGTCATCGTGGCACCCTGACCGCCGCTCGCCGCTGGACGTTAGACGCTGGACGGGAGATCTTGCTGTCACGGTGCCGCTGAACGCCAAATCTTCCACTCGGGTGCGGGGCTATGGCACCCTGTCTGTCGTGACAGGCACGATGATCACGGTGGCACCCACCGGCGCCGAGACCGCCAAGGCCGACTGCCCGCAGCTGCCGACCACGCTCGAGGAGCTGGTCGCCGAGGCCGGAGCCTGCGAGGCGGCCGGCGCGGCCATGATCCACGTCCACATCCGGGACGAGCAGGCCAGGCCAACCCTCGACCCCGCCCGGCTGCGCGACACCGTCGCGGCGCTGCGGGAGCGGACCGGCCTGATCGTCCAGCTGTCCACCGGCGGGTCGGTGCACGATCCGCTGCCGGCGCGGCTGGCCGTGCTGGACGCGGCCCCCGACTCGTGTTCGCTCACCTGCGGCACGGTGAACTTCGGCGACGAGGTGTTCCTCAACCCGTGGCCGTTCATGGTGGAGCTGTTCGAGCTGGCCCGGGACCGGCAGATCGTCCCGGAGTTCGAGCTGTTCGACCTCGGGCACGTCGCCGCCCTCGGCCGCCTGCTCGACGCGCTGCGGCCTCCCCTACGGCGGTCGGGTGCACTGCGATCTCGTGCTCGGCGTGCCCGGCGGGACTGCCCGGGACGGTGCCCGCGCTGGTCGCCGCGGTGCAGGCGCTGCCGGCGCAGGTGACGTCCTGGTCGGCCACCGGGGTGGGGCGCTCCCACCTGCCGGTGCTCGCGGCCACCCTCGCCCTCGGCGGCCACCTGCGGGTCGGCCTGGAGGACAACCTGATGTACGCCAAGGGCCGCCCGGTGCGCTCGAACGCCGAGCTCGTCGAGCGGGCCGCCCGGGTTGCGGAGGACGTGCAGCGACCGGTGCTGTCCGCCGGTTCGGCGCGCGAACTGCTCGGGCTGGCCTGACAGCACCCCGGCCCGGTGACGGGGGCCGGCGTCCGTTCGACTTGCATGTGCTTGCAATAGCTAGCAAGATAGAGCTTGTGGCAAGCATCTCGGACCGTGTCGGTGACGTCGGCGGCTACCTGCGCGAGCAGCGTGAGCACGCCCGGCTCTCACTGCGCCAGCTGGCCACTCTCGCGGGGGTGAGCAACCCCTACCTCAGCCAGGTGGAGCGCGGGCTGCGCAAGCCCTCGGCCGAGGTGCTCCAGCAGATCGCCCGCGGGCTGCGGATCTCCGCCGAGGCCCTGTACGTGCGGGCGGGGATCCTGGAGGAGGACCAGCGCCACGACATCGAGGCGGCCGTGCACGCCGAGGCCGCCCTGTCGGACCGGCAGAAGCGGGTCCTGCTCGATATCTACGCCGCCTTCACGGCCGAGAACGCGCGGAACGCAGCCGGGCCGGAGCCGGCACCGGCACCGCGGCGGCGGGCGACGAAGAAGTCCCCGGCGGGAACCCGCACCACCAAGTCCCGCGCGGCGCGGGTTCCCGCCGCGGCGGAACCCGCCACCGACCCCGCCGAGGCGGGCGGGGAGACCGGCAACCACGCCGGCGGGGTGCGTCGGCGCACCCCGCGCGCGACGGCGGCCACCGGCGCCCGCCGCGGCCGCCGGGCCTCCGGCAACGGTGAGCCCACCACCGGGGAGCCCGCCACGAAGAACGACACCAGCGCCGACACCACGAACACCACCACTGCATCCCGGGCATCCACGCCCGACGAGCGGTGACCGAGGAGGACACCATGCCAAACGTCGAGGACATCCGTAGGACCGTCACCGAATCCACCCCCGTGCGCGCCGCCGTCGGCGCGACCGACCTGGCCGTCGAGCGGGTGCGCACCGTCGTGGCCCACCGGGCGGAGACCCAGGCCAAGCTCGAGGAGCGCCTCACCAAGGTCCAGCACAGCGTCGAGAAGGCGGTCAGCGACTTCGACGCCAAGGCGCTGCAGGCCAAGGCCCGCGAGGCGCTCGACCCGAAGGCGCTGCAGGCTGCGGCCCAGCAGGTGCCGGCACTGGCCGTCTCCCGGGCGCTCGAGGTCGCCAGCCGGGCCGAGGCCCGGTACGAGAGCCTGGCCGAGCGCGGCAAGGTGCTGATCGAGCGGCTGCGCGGGCAGAAGGCCACCCAGGATCTGATCAGCCAGGGCAAAGTCACGATCAGCCGCACCAAGGCGGCCGTGACCACAGCCCGCAAGGCCGTGGACGAGACGGCCGGTGCCGCCCTCGACGCGGTCGGGATCGGTCGCCGCGAGGTCGCCGAGACGGCTGAGACGGTCGAGCAGGCCGTGGCGGAGGGGGAGGAGCGCATCCGCAAGGCCGCAGCCTCCGCAGGGGCGAGCGCAGGCAAGCGGGCCGCGTCCGCCCGGACCGCGGCGAAGGGGGCCGGCACCAGCGCCCGCAAGACCGCGACCAAGGCCGCGAAGGCGGCCCGGGACGCCGCTGACACGATCGGCGAATAGCTCCGGCCGAGACCGGCCACGAGCCGCCGAGACCCGCACCGGCACGTCGCCGGGTCGGGCAGGGCGGGCGCGGGCATTGCGGCGGGGCCGTACCGGGGAGTTGGTTCCCGGGCGGCCCCGCCGTGTCCGTTCACCGGCCCCCGACGGGCGGGCGCGGGAGGCTGCCGGCGTTCCGTAGGCTGGAGCCATGTCTTTCTTCGGCTCGTCCGGGATCGCCACCCTGCAGGGGCTGATCATGCTGGCCCTCGGGTTGCTCGCGTTCGGCCTGCAGGTGTTCGCCCTGGTCGACGCGATCCGCCAGCGGGCCGGCGCCTTCGTCGCGGCCGGCAAGCAGACCAAGCAGCGCTGGCTGATCTTCCTCGGTGTGGCCACCGCCATCGGGTTCGTCTCGCTCGGCTCCGCCCTCGGCGGCCCGCTGAACATCTTCAACCTGATCGCCGTCGTCGCGGCCGCGGTGTACCTCACCGACGTTCGTCCCGCCGTGCGAGGCATGACCGGCGGGCGGGGGTCGGGGCCGTACGGTCCGTGGTGACCCTCGGCCCGCTGCCCGCGGTCCCCGGCACCCGCCTGGTGCCCGGCCCGGCCGGACCGGTCGAAACCCTGCTCAGCGGGCACGGCGGCCCGGTCACCGTCTTCGTCCACGGACTCGGGGGGTCGATCGCCGACACCCGGCCCTTCGGCTCCGGGGTCGCCGGCACCCGGGTCTTCCTGCACCTGCGCGGCCACGGCGCGACCCCGCTGCCCCCGGGCCCGGGCGCAGACCCCGACCCCGGTGACATCGACGACCTCGCGGCCGAGGTGGAGGCGGTGCTCGAGGCCACCGGAGCCACCCGGGCGCTCGGCGTCTCGCTCGGAGCGCTCGCCGTGCTGCGGTTGCTGGTCCGCCGACCCGATGCCCTGCAGCGGGCGGTGCTGGTGCTGCCACCGGCGGAGGTTCCCGAGCCCGCGGTCCCGGTCCGGCTCGCCCGGATGGCGGCCGCCGTCGAGTCCGGTGACGTCGGGGAGGTGGCCCGCCTGCTGCGCGAGCACCAGCCGCCCGCGGTGCGCGCGCTGCCGGCCGTCGGCATCTGGGCCCGTCGGCGGGCGGCGGAGCTGGTGGGGATGCCCGTCGCGACGATGGTTCGCCGCTTCGCCGGCGGCGGGCCGTATCCGGAGGCCGGAGTGTTGGCCGGGGTCACCGCCACCGTGCTGATCATCGCGCAGGCCGACGACCCGGTGCACCCTGCGGCCGCGGCTGCCCGGTTGGCCGGGTTGCTGCCCGCGGCCCGGCTGGAGGTGCTGCCGCCGGGCGGTGTGCCCTGGCGGTCCCGAGCCCTTCTGCGGTCACTGCTGGTGGGGTTCCTCGACGGGGTGGATGGCCTCCCCGCGCCGGGGCGGTCGGAGATTGCGTGACCGATTGGCTACGCTCCGGCATATTCCCGGAGTAGTGTCGGCGCTGCCGGCCCGGCGGGCCCGGGTGCCCGTCGGGTGCCCCGGGCGGGCGAGCCGGCCTCGGACGGGCCGCCACGGACTGGAGTGACGATGACGGAGTACCTCGCCGGTGGGCGCCGACGCGTCGATCGCGTGCTCGCCCCTCACTTCCTGCAGGGCCTGGACACCCTGAGCCTGGACGAGGTGCGCATCCGGCGTGCCGACGCCGACCAGGAGGAGGCCGACCTGTCCTACGCCCGCCGGCTGCTGCAGGGGCGGATCGACCTGCTGCGGGCCGAGCGTGCCGCGCGCCACGGTGACGGGCCGCTGGCCCAGAAGCCGCGCTCCGACGCGGAGATCGCCGGCGCGCTCGCCAGCATCCTCGGCCAGGACCGGCGCCAGGACCACGGCATGGGCCGGCACCTGGGTAGCGAGCCGAGCCGGGTCGGGGAACACCGGCGCGAGGCCGAGCGGGCGGTCGCGGACGTTGGGGGGTCGGACGTCCGGGCGATGTCCGACCCGGAGCTCGCCGAGGCCATGGGCCGGCTGGTCGACATCGAGGCCCGGGTCAGCCGTACCCGCCGCGAGGTGCAGGCCGTCGTCGACGCGCTCACCGAGGAGATCGCCCGCCGGTACATGACCGGCGACGTCACCGTACCCAGCGCGGGCTGAGTCACCCCGCAGCCGGGCCGTCGGGCGCGAAACCTCGCCCCCGATGGCCTACGCTCACGCCCCGTGACCCAGCCCGAGCCGCCGTCCCATGCCGTCCTCGCCCTGGTCGTGCGTTCGGGCCTGGTCGAGAGCGTGCACCACGGCAGCGCCGTCGCGCTCGCCGCCGACGGCTCGGTCGCCACCGCGGTCGGGGCCGTCGAGGCTCCCGTGTTCGCGCGCTCGACGGCGAAGATCCTGCAGGCGGTGGCGATGCTGCGGGCCGGGCTGGCGTTGCAGGGTCCGCTGCTCGCGCTGGCGGCCGCCAGCCACTCGGGCGAGCGCTTCCACCTCGACGGCGCGCGGCGCATCCTGCACGCGGCGGGGTTGGAGGAGTCCGCGCTGCAGAACACACCGGGCGAGCCGCTGGGCGTGCCCGAGCGGCTGGCCTGGCAGACCGCCCGGCTGGCGCCGTCGCGGCTGGCGCAGAACTGCTCGGGCAAGCATTCCGCGATGCTGGCCACCTGCCGGGAGAACGGCTGGCCGACCGCCACCTACCTGCACCCGGACCACCCGTTGCAGCGCCTGATCGCCACCACCGTCGCGGAGCTGACCGGGGAACCGGTGGCCGCGACCGGCGTCGACGGGTGCGGGGCGCCGGTCCACGCGGTGACGGTGATCGGGCTGGCCCGCGCGTTCGCCCGGGTCGCCACCGCCGCACCGGGCACGCCCGAACACCGGCTCGCCGAGGCGGTGCGTGCCCACCCGGAGTGGCTGGGCGGCACCGGGCGCGACGTCACCGCGCTGCTGCGGGGGGTGCCCGGGCTGATCGCCAAGGACGGTGCCGAGGCGGTCTACGCCGCGGCCCTGCCGGACGGGCGGGCCGCCGCGCTGAAGATCGCCGACGGCGGCGAGCGGGCCCGCCCGGTGGTGATGGCGGCGCTGCTGCGCCGGCTCGGGGTGAGTGCTCCCGTCCTGGACGAGCAGGCCTGGTCGGTGGTGCTGGGCGCGGGCCGCGAGGTCGGCCGGCTGGAGGCCGTCGAGCTGTAGCCGGGGTCGGCGCGGTCCGGGCCGGCGGTCGAGGACGGGAGGTCGTGGGGTGCGGGCAGTGGTACAGCGGGTCAGCCGGGCTGCGGTGAGGGTGGGCGGCGAGGTGGTCGGCGCGATCGACCGCCCCGGCCTGGCCGTGCTCGTCGGCGTCACCCACGACGACACCGTGGAGCGGGCCGCCCGGCTCGCCCGCAAGCTGGCCGAGCTACGGATCCTGCGCCACCCGGGCGGGCCGGACGCCGGCCGCGACGAACGCAGCGCCCTCGAGAACGCGGCACCGGTGCTCGTGGTCAGCCAGTTCACGCTGTACGCCGACACCGGGAAGGGCCGCCGCCCGAGCTGGGGTGCGGCAGCCCCCGGGCCGGTGGCGCAGCCGCTGGTCGACGCGGTCGCCACGGGGCTGCGCGAGCTGGGCCTCGAGGTCGCCACCGGGAGGTTCGGGGCCGACATGGCGCTGGAACTGGTCAACGACGGGCCCGTGACCCTGGTCCTGGAGGTGTGAGGCGTGCGCGTCGCAGTGGTGGCGGGCGATCTGACCCGGCAGCGGGTGGACGCGGTGGTCAACGCGGCCAACTCGACCCTTCTCGGTGGGGGTGGTGTCGACGGGGCGCTCCACGCGGCGGCGGGGCCGCAGCTGCTGGCGGAGTGCCGGAGGCTGCGCCGCAGCACCTACCCCGACGGCCTGCCGGTGGGCGAGGCGGTCGCCACCGGGGCCGGGAACCTGCCGGCCCGCTGGGTGGTGCACACGGTGGGACCCGACCGGCACCGGGGGCAGGTCGACCCGGACCAGCTCGCCTCCTGCTTCACCGCGTCGCTGCGGGTCGCGGCCGAGGTGGGTGCGGTGTCCGTGGCCTTCCCGGCCATCGGCGCCGGCGCGTTCGGCTGGGACATCGGGGACGTGGCCCGGATCGGGGTGGGGGCGGTGCGGGCGGCGGCCGCCGCGGGCAGCGCCGCCGGGATCGAGCTGGTCCGTTTCGTGCCGTTCGGGGCGAAGGCCGAGCAGGCCTTCCTGCGCGCCCTGCAGGCGGGTTGAGGCCGGTCCGCGGGGATCAGCCCCGCGGGGATCAGCACTGTGGGATCAGCACTGCGGGGATCAGCACCGCGGGGATCAGCCCGGTCGGACGGCGTCCCAGGCCACGCTGACCTCCCCGAGCCGCCAGCGCGCGGCCCCGTCGAGCACCGGCCAGCCGTCCCGGCGCAGCGCGGTCACCGCGGTGATCCAGCGCTGCCGCGCCCCGAAGCTGGCCTGCGGCGCGGCCCGGGCCCAGGCGCCGTCGAACGCGCTCAGGAACGCGTGCACCCGTTCGCCGGGCACGTTCCGGTGGATCAGCGCCTTCGGCAGCCGCTCGGCCACCTCGGAGGGCCTGCGCAGCCCTGCCAGCCGTACCGACAGGCTCAGCGACACCGGTCCGGAGGCCTCGACGGCCACCCAGGCGGCCCGGCGCCCGAGCTCGTCGCAGGTGCCGTCGACGAGCATCCCCGCCGGGCCCAGCCGCTCCCGCACCGTGTCCCAGGCGGGGGCGACCTCGTGCTCGGCGTACTGGCGCAGCACGTTGAACGCCCGGACCAGCACCGGGCGGCGGCCGGCGGGCAGCGGGATCTCGAACCCGCCGCGCAGGAACGCCAGCCCCGGCCTGGCCAGCGCGTGCGCCGCCCGCACCCGCTGCGGGTCGATCTCGATCCCCACCACGTCGACGTCCGCCCTGACCCGGCGCAGCCGCTCGTGCAGCTCCAGCGCGGTGACCGGGTGCGCCCCGTACCCCAGGTCCACCACCACCGGGTCGTCGCAGCGGCGTAACCTCCACCCCTGCGGCCCGGCCAGCCAGCGGTCCACCCGGCGGAGCCGGTTGGGGCCGGTGGTACCCCTGGTCACGGTCCCCACCGGGCGGGACGGGCTGCGCACCGCGGCAGCGTAGCCGTGCTCCCCGGGCCGCCCGCCGCTCGCGGGGCGCCGCCCCGGCGCCGAGATGTGGAGCTGCGGAAGCCGGGACTAAAGTCCGTGGCGGGGCGGGTTGATGTGACCGGCGGACCCGCGCCGCCCGCGCGAGCCGTGCCGCGCCGGGCCGGGACGGGACGGGCCCGCGCAGGGGACGACGGAAGGAGATGCGGGTGAGGCAGGCCGTCCGGCCGCGGCGCGTCGCCATGCTGTCGGTTCATACCTCGCCGCTCGAGCAGCCCGGAACCGGGGACGCCGGTGGACTCAACGTCTACGTGGTGGAGACGGCGCGGCAGTTGGCCCAACGCGGGACCGAGGTGGAGATCTTCACCCGCGCCCGCTCCAGTGACGACGCCCCGGTCACGCAGCTGGCTCCTGGGGTCCTCGTCCGGCACGTGGTGGCCGGCCCCTTCGAGGGTCTGTCGAAGAACGACCTGCCGGGGCAGCTGTGCGCGTTCGCCGCGGGGGTGATGCTCGTCGAGGCCAGGCACGAGCCCGGCTGGTACGACGTGGTGCACTCCCACTACTGGCTGTCCGGGCAGGTGGGATGGCTGGCCGCGGACCGCTGGGACGTCCCGCTGGTGCACACCATGCACACCATGGCCAAGGTCAAGAACGCCTCGCTGGCGCGGGGCGAGAGTGCCGAGCCGACCGGGCGGGTGATCGGCGAGGAACAGGTCGTGGCCGCCGCCGACCGGCTGCTGGCCAATACCGACGAGGAGCGCCGCCAGCTGGTCCGGCTGTACGGCGCCGACCCCCGCCGGGTGGCGGTGGTCCCGCCGGGCGTCGATCTGTCGACCTTCACCCCGGGCGGGCCCGACGGCCAGCGTGCAGCCCGGCGCCGGCTCGGCCTCGACCCCTCACAGCGGCTGCTGTTGTTCGTCGGACGGATCCAGCCGCTGAAGGCCCCGGACGTGCTGCTGCGGGCCGTGGCCGAACTCGTCCGGGACGACCCGGACGCCGCGGACGGCGGGCTGCGGGTCGCGGTGCTCGGCGGGCCCAGCGGGAGCGGCCTGGCCCACCCGGAGGAGCTGCACGAACTCGCCCGCACCCTGGGCATCGCCCACCTGGTCTGCTTCCGCCCGCCGGTGGGCCGGGCCGAGCTGGCCGACTGGTACCGGGCCGCCGATCTGGTGGCGGTCCCCTCCTACAGCGAGTCCTTCGGGCTGGTCGCGGTGGAGGCGCAGGCCTGCGGGACCCCGGTGGTCGCGGCACGGGTGGGCGGGCTGCGCACGGCGGTGGCCGACGGGCGGTCCGGGGTGCTGGTGGACGGCCACGACCCGGTGGAGTGGGCGCGGGCGATCGCGGCGGTGCTGTCCGACACCGCACGCCGGCAGCGGATGCGGGCCGCCGCGATGGTCCAGGCCTCGGCGTTCAGCTGGGACGCGACGGTGGAGTCCACCCTCGAGGTCTACACCGCGGCGATGCGGCACCACCGCCGCGCCGACGTGATCCCGGCCCCGCCGCTGGGCGCCACCGAGGGTTTCGCCGCGGTCGCGCCGTGACCGGGCCGGGCGCCCGGGCCGCGCTGCAGGCCTGGCTGGCCTCCAGCGGGGTCGAGCACGAGCCCGGGCTGCGCGCCGGGGAGTACGTCGTCCAGCTGCCGGGGGAGAAGAAGCTGCGCACCACCGTCTCGCTGCTGATGGGTGAGCGCGGGCTGACGGCACTGGCCTTCGTGGTCCGCCGGCCGGACGAGAACCATGCGGAGTTCTACCGCTGGCTGCTGACCCGCAACGCGCGCACCCCGGGGGTCGCGTTCGCGCTGGACCGGCTCGGGGATGTGTACCTGGTCGCCCGGCTGCCGGCCGAGGGGGTCAGCGAGCGCAGCGTCGACGAGCTGATGGGCGTGCTGCTCACGGTGGCCGACTCCTCGTTCAACGAGCTGCTGGCGCTCGGCTTCCTGTCCGCGATGCGGCGGGAATGGGCCTGGCGGCAGGAGCGCGGGGAGTCGCTGCGCAACCTGGACGCGTTCCGCCACCTGCTCCAGGACCCGGCTGCCCCCGGCCCGGGCTGACCTCGGCCCGGTCCGGGCCGGGCGTGGCACGGGTCGCACCCGGCGGTCGGCGGGGTGGCCCGCACCTCGCCCGGCGGCACACTAGCCTGGCCGCATGACGTACACCCTCGTCCTGCTGCGCCATGGTGAGAGCGACTGGAACGCGAAGAACCTGTTCACCGGGTGGGTCGACGTCCCGCTGTCGGACAAGGGCCGTGCCGAAGCGCAGGCCGGCGGCCGGATGCTCACCGCGGCCGGTGTGCTGCCCGACCTGGTGCACACCTCGCTGCTGCGGCGGGCGATCACCACCGCCAACCTGGCGCTGGACGTGGCCGAACGGCACTGGATCCCGGTCAAGCGATCCTGGCGGCTGAACGAGCGGCACTACGGCGCGCTGCAGGGCAAGAACAAGAAGCAGACGATGGAGGAGTTCGGCGAGGAGCAGTTCATGCTCTGGCGCCGCTCCTACGACACACCGCCGCCCCCGATCGACCCCGACGCCGAGTTCTCCCCGGCGGGTGACCCGCGCTACGCCGACCTCGGCGCCGAGCTGCCCGCCACCGAGTGCCTGAAGGACGTCGTGGCCCGGATGCTGCCGTACTGGGAGTCCGCCGTCGTCCCCGACCTGCGCTCGGGGCAGGTGGTGATGCTTGCGGCGCACGGCAACTCACTGCGCGCGCTGGTGAAGCACCTCGACGGGATCAGCGACACCGACATCGCCGCACTGAACATCCCCACCGGGATCCCGCTGGTGTACCGGCTGGACGAGCAGCTGCGGCCCACCGTGCCCGGCGGGGAGTACCTCGACCCCACGGCTGCCGCGGCGGCCGCGGCAGCGGTGGCCGCCCAGGGCCGCTGAGGTCGGGGCGGCTCGAGTCCGGGTCGCCTCAGCGCCGCTGCAGGCTCAGGGCCGGTGCAGGCGCGGCGGTTCCAGCCGGTCCCGGGGGACGCGGCGCTCGCCCGTGGCCAGGAAGACCACCCGACGGGCGACCGAGACCGCGTGGTCGGCGAACCGCTCGTAGTAGCGCCCGCACAGCGTGATGTCGACCGCCGTCTCGATCCCGTGCGCGTACGAGGGCGCGAGCAGCGACGCGAACACCTGCCGGTGCAGGGCGTCCATCGCGTCGTCGTCGGTCTCCAGTTCGTCGGCGACCTCGATGTCGCGGCTGGCGATGACGCTGCCCGCCTTGGCCACGATGCGTTCGGCGACCTGCCCCATCTGCAGCACCGTGGCCCGCAGCTCGGGCGGGATCGCCGAGTTCGGGTAGCGCATCCGGGCGAGCTTGGCCAGGTGCCGGGCCAGGTCGCCCATCCGCTCCAGGTCGGCGCTCATCCGCAGGCTGGTGACGATGACCCGCAGGTCGGTGGCAACCGGCTGCTGGCGGGCGAGCAGGGCCAGCGCCCGCTCCTCCAGCTCGAGCTGGAGGGCGTCGATGGTCTCGTCCGCGGTGATCACCGTCTCGGCGAGGGTGAGGTCGGCGTCGAGCAGGGCGGTGGTGGCGCGGGCGATGGCGGAGCCCACCAACCGGGTCATCTCGACCATCTGGTCCGATAGCCCCGCCAGCTCGTCGTGGAACTGTTCCCGCATGCCGGTCTGCTCCGTCCGCCCGGGGGCTCTGCGCCCCGCTGACCTTCCTGCTGCGCTCGACCTTCCGGTGCCGCCGAACGGCCCATTGTCGCTGGTCAGCGGCCCTGGGCGGCAACAACCAGCTGCACGGTGGCAGCCCGCCGTGAACGGGTGCCGCACGGCAGGTGAACTCCGCACGAAGCCATACTCCCGCAGGGCGACGACGCTCGGGTGCGGGCCGCGCGAGCCCTACGCTGGCAACGTGAACCCGACCTGGACGGCCGCGGCCACCGGCATCGCCGGCCTGGTCGCCGGTGCCGCCGGCGTGCTCGCCTTCCGGTCGAGCGAGCGAGAGCGGCTGGGGCTGAGTCAGCCGTCCGAACCCGAGCTTCCGCCCGGCGTGACCGAGGTGCTGTCGGTGCTCCGCTCCGCCGCGGTGGTCCTCGACCTCGCCGACGGAGTGGCCAAGGCCAGCCCGGCCGCCTACGCGTTCGGCCTGGTGCGCGGGCACGAGCTGGTGCACGCCGAGCTGCGCGAGATGGCCACCGAGGTGCGCCGCTCGGGGCTGGTGGGGGAGCGCGAGCTGGAGCTGCCGCGCGGGCCGTTCGGCCGGGCCCGGCTGGTGGTGTACGCCCGGGTGGCCCCGCTGGGCGCGGACCACGTGCTCGTGCTGGTCGACGATCGCACCGAGGCGCGCCGGGTGGAGGAGATCCGCCGGGACTTCGTGGCGAACGTCAGCCACGAGCTGAAGACCCCGATCGGAGCCCTGCACCTGCTCGCCGAGGCGGTGCACGATGCCGCCGACGAGCCCGAGGCGGTGCGGCACTTCGCCACCCGGATGCAGCGGGAGTCGATGCGGCTGTCCACGCTGGTGCAGGAGATCATCGACCTGTCCCGGCTACAGGTCGCCGACGCCCTGCACCCGCCCGAGCCGGTCGGCGTCGACGAAGTGGTGGCCGAGGCCGTCGACCGTTGCCGGTTGGTGGCGCAGGCCAAGGGCATCGAGGTGGTCATCGGTGGCGATGTCGGCGCGGGCGTGTTCGGTGATCACAACCTGCTCGTCACCGCCGTGCGCAACCTGGTCGACAACGCCATCGCCTACTCCGCCGACGGGACGCGGGTCGGCGTCGGGGTCCGTCGCGAGGCGGGGGTGGTGGAGGTGGCGGTGAGCGACCAGGGCATCGGCATCGCGGCGACCGACCAGGGGCGCATCTTCGAACGCTTCTACCGGGTCGACCCCGCCCGCTCCCGGGCCACCGGGGGTACCGGGCTGGGGCTGAGCATCGTCAAGCACGTCGCCGCGAACCACGGCGGCGAGGTGACGGTGTGGAGCATGCCCAGCCAGGGGTCGACCTTCACCCTGCGCCTGCCCGACTCCGCCGGCCACGGCCACGACGCCGTCCCCGCGGGTGCCACCGCGCCCGCCTCGGACGAACCCGCCGCGGACGAACCCCTGCCGGACGAGCCGGCCGGCGATGTCGGCGGGCTTCCCGGCGCCGCTGCACCGCCGGTCGCGGAGCCGTCCGCGGCACCGCCGCCGTACCGACCGCAGACCGGCGAGGGAAGCGAATCCCTTGCCGGCCGGTCCACCCAACCGAGGGGAGCACTGCCGTGACCCGCATCCTCGTCGTCGAGGACGAAGAGTCGTTCAGCGACCCGCTGTCCTTCCTCCTGCGCAGGGAGGGCTACGAGGTTGCCGTCGCGGACGACGGCCCAGCGGCGCTGGAGGAGTTCGACCGCAACGGAGCCGACCTGGTGCTGCTCGACCTGATGCTGCCCGGCATCCCCGGCACCGAGGTCTGCCGCCAGTTGCGCAACCGCGGCAACGTTCCGGTGATCATGCTCACCGCCAAGGACAGCGAGATCGACAAGGTGGTGGGGCTGGAGCTGGGGGCTGACGACTACGTCACCAAGCCGTACTCCTCCCGCGAACTGGTCGCCCGGGTGCGGGCGGTGCTGCGCCGCGGCACCGAGCCGGAGGTCGCTGGCGCCGGCAACCGTCGAGGCCGGACCGGTGCGGATGGACGTCGAGCGGCACGTGGTGACGGTGGACAACCTGCCGGTCGCGATGCCGCTGAAGGAGTTCGAGCTGCTGGAGATCCTGCTCCGCAACGCCGGCCGGGTGCTCACCCGGATGCAGCTCATCGACCGGGTCTGGGGGGCCGACTACGTCGGCGACACCAAGACCCTGGACGTCCACGTCAAGCGACTGCGGGCGAAGGTCGAGCCCGACCCGGCGAACCCGCGCTACCTCGTCACGGTGCGCGGGTTGGGCTACAAGTTCGAGTCCTAGCTGTACCGGGCCAGGACGTTGGCCGCTGGGCAGCGCCGCGGCGGTCCGTTACGGGGTGGGCGCCGCCGTCGGGGTCAGGCTGGCGTACTGGTCCACCGGGGCCAGCACCGGCACGGTGAACTGGACCGCGCCACCGGCGGGGGTCACCGCGCGCATCAGCAGCATCGCGCCGGGCGGCTGCGGGGTGCTGGCGAGCACCAGGGTCTGTCCGGCGGTACCGACCTGGGCGATCTGCCCGGCGCCGACCTGGATCGTCGCCTGCCCCACGGCCGCGGTGGACTGCCCGGTCGTCGCCGAGGGGGTGTCCCCGGGTAGAGGCTGAGTTGCACCTCGACGCTGGAGGGGCCGTTGTTGACGATCGCCCCCACGAGGTTGCCGGGGCTGCCCTGTGCGCCCGTGACGAGCAGGAAGTTCTCGAGCTTGACGGTGCCGTTGCTCGCCGGGTCGGTGATCGTCCCGCTGAGTCCCGTCGCTCGCCGCGTAGCTGGTCACCTCGGTCGGCGAGGCGAGCGAGCACCCGGACAGGGCGATGGCGGATCCGACCACGAGGGCGCCCAGCCGGGCGGCCACGACCAGGCGGCGCGTGCTGCGCTTCACGGCGTGCTCCTCCTTCAAGCTTGTCGCCGGCCGGCGCCGACTCCTGCGCAGCGCAGCCTACCGTTGCACGGTCAACTGTCGGCAGGTCGCCCGGTTGAATTGCCCGTCATGCACGTGACCGGCCGTCTGTCAAGGTGTTCGCGCTCCGTAATCAGGCCTCTGACCTGCATAAACGGTCCCCCGGCGCGGTGACTCGCGCAACCCGGCGTGATACCATCGAGGCTGGGAAAGGGGATAAGACCACATGGTTTTCACGGTCGGCGAGACGGTTGTATACCCCCATCACGGGGCGGCGCTCATCGAGGAGATCAAGACCAGGGCCATCAAGGGGGAGGAGCGCTCAGTACCTGGTTCTCAAGGTCGCCCAGGGAGATCTGACCATCGAGGTCCCGGCCCAGAACGTCGACCTGGTCGGCGTGCGTGACGTCGTGGGTCAGGAAGGCCTCGACCGTGTGTTCCAGGTGCTGCGAGCGCCGTACGCCGAGGAGCCGACCAACTGGTCCCGGCGGTACAAGGCCAACCTGGAGAAGTTGGCGTCCGGGTGACGTCATCAAGGTCGCCGAGGTCGTGCGCGACCTGTGGAGGCGGGACCAGGACCGAGGCCTTTCCGCCGGGGAGAAGCGCATGCTCGCCAAAGCGCGGCAGATCCTGGTGTCGGAGCTGGCGCTCGCCGAGCACACCAACGAGGACAAGGCCGAGGCCATCCTCAACGAGGTGCTGGCCTCCTGAGACGATTCTCCCGCCCGGTCGGCCGCGTTCGGCCCGGACCGGGCGGGGGACATCAGGACAGAGTGCATGGCTGGCGTGAACGACGTGCGGGCATCCGGTGTGGTGCCCGTCCAGGATGATGACGCGACGGCGCCGGGCGGGAGCCCGGCGCTTCGGTCGTTGTCGGGGGGCACCCTCGTCCGCAGGGCCGTGCAGCTCCTGATCGATGCGGCCGTCGAGCCGGTCGTGGTGGTGGTCCCGCCCGGGCTGGTCGAGGTGGTTCGCGATGCGCTGCGCGGCCTCGACCCTGCCGTGGTGGACGTTATCGGGGCGGGCGCTGCCGGTGGCAGCCCCGACCTCCGCGAGCTGCTGCTGCGGGCCCTCTCGGTGGTGCCCGCGGGCCGCCCGGTGCTGATCCACGACCCCGCGCAACCCCTGGTCACCGCGGAGCAGGTCGCCGCGGTGCTCCGGGCGCTGACGGGGGTGGACGACCTGGTGGTCCCGGTCCACCCCGTGACGGACACCCTGAAGTGGGTCGATGCCGAGGACAGGATCGTGGCGACCGCCGACCGCGAGCACTTCCGCGCCGTGTGCAGCCCGCTCGCCGGCCGGGTGCCCGCCCTGCGGGCCGCACTGTCGGGTCCGGCGGCGCCCGGTGCCGGGCCGCCCACCGCCGGGCTGGGGCTGCTACCCGAGCGGGTCCGGGCCGGTGGCGGGCGGGTGCGGCTGATCCGCTCCGGCGCCGAGCTGCTGCGCATCGCCGGCTCCGACGACCTCGTCCAGGCCGAGCACCTGCTGGCGGCGGCCGGCCGGGCGCGCAAGCCCTGACCGGGGGGGGGCGCCGGCCTCAGTACAGCGTCCCGGCGTGGGCGGCCAGCAGCCGCTCGGCCAGCGGCAGGTCCCCCGCATAGGTCACCTTCAGGTTGTGCCGGTGGCCCGGGACCGTCCGCACCGGCACCGGGGAGTGGGCCTCGAGGCAGGCCGAGGTGTCGGTGCCCTGGTAGCCCGCGGCCCGCGCCGCCGCGTAGGCCTCGAGCAGCGGCGCGGCACGGAAGGCCTGCGGGGTCTGCACCCTGACCAGCCCCCCGGTCGCGCCCGCCGGGATCAGGCCGTCGGGCCGGTGCCCGGGCTCGACGCCCGGGTCACGCGCCGGGATCAGCCCGCCCGCGGGCAGCGCGGGAACTGCCCCTCCGCTGGCGGCGGCGACGTCGAGAACGCGGCGGAACAGGTCCGTGCCCGCCAGCGGGCGGGCGCCGTCGTGGATCGCCACCACGTCCACCGCCCCGGCGCGGATCGCGGGCGCGAGATGGTCCAGCGCCGCCTGCTCGGAGGCGTGCCGGCTGGCCCCGCCCACCACCAGCTCCACCGGCAGTCCGGGGCACTCCAGTGCCAGTACCTGCCGCGCGAGGTCGAGGTCCTGGGCGCGGGCCACCAGTACGAACCGGGCCGCGGCGGGCACCCGCCGGGCCCAGGTGAACGACCAGGAGATCACCCGCCGGCCCGCCAGTGGCAGGTACACCTTGTTCAGCTGCCCCCCGAGTCGCGTGCCGCTGCCTCCGGCCAGCACCACCACGGCGGCGCCCGCGGACCGCGCCGGTCCCGCCGGTGGCGGCGACGGCTCGGCGCTGGTCACGGGGGCGACCCTAGCCGCCGGCTCCGGGTGGCAGGAGGGGCCGGGTCCGCGCGGAGGGACTCTAGGCTGCACCGCATGGTGGCTCGGGGTGTGGCGACGTACGCCATCGACGCCGGAGGGTCGCACACCACCGTCCGGGTGCGTCACCGGGATGGGACCCTGCACGGCTGGGACCGGCCGTCCTGCTCGATCGCCGCGGTGGGGCGCTCGGCGGCCGCCGCCGGGCTGCGCCGGGTGCTGGCCGAGGTGCACCGGGAACTGGACGGCGAGGGGCCGTTGCTGGGCTGTCTCGCCTCCTCCTCCTTTCCCGTCGCCGGGGAGGCGGCGACGCCGCGGGCGCTGCTGGAGGCGGTGCTCCGCTCGCAGTGCCGGGGCCGGGCCATCGTCGTCAACGACGTCGTCCCGCTGCTGTGGGCGCCACCGGTGGGCGGGCACGGCATCGTCGTCAACAGCGGGACCGGCAGCGCGGTGATCGGCCTGCACCGCGACGGCACGTTGGTGAAGCTCGGCGGCCACGAGCACATCCTCAGCGACCAGGGCAGCGCGTACAGCCTGGCCCGCGAGGGCCTGCGGGCCGCGACCCGGGCGGTGGACGGGCTCGGCCCGGGCACCCGGCTCACGGTCATGGCGGAGGAGTTCTACGGGCGGACGCTGCCCGAGCTCGGGCGCTGGCTGGCCGAGCTCGGCCGGGCCCGCTCGCAGATCGCCCGGTTCGCCCCCCGGGTCGACTCCGCCGCCCGACAGGGCGATCCGGTGGCGGCCGCGATCACCGACGCGGAGTCCGCGGCGCTCGGCCGGGCGGCGGTGGCCGCGGTGGAGCGGCTCGGGCTCGGCCGGCGCCCGGCCGTCGGGCTCGGGGGCGGTGTGCTGCGGGGCAGCCCGCAGATGCGCGCCGGCGTGGTGGCCGCGCTGGCCCGGGCCGGTCTGGAGCCCTCCACGGGCGTGGTCGACAGCGTCTCGGCCACGCTCGAGTTCGCCGGTCGGGCGGGGGGCGAGGGCTCGACGCTGCTCGACGCCGTGGGCGGGCTCGCCGTCACCGTCGCCCCGGGGGCGGGCGAGCCGGGGTGAGCGGGCGTCAGGGCAGCACCTGGATCTTGCGCCCCTTCCCGGTACGGAACATCTCCAGGGCGGCGGCGTAGTCGGCCAGCGGCAGCCGGTGGCTGATGAAGGCCTCCGCGTCGAGCACCCCCGCGGCGAACAGCTCCGCGGCCCGCTCGTAGCTGTGCAGCACGGCCATCGAGCCGGTGATGGTGATCTCCTTGTTGTAGATGCGGTAGGGCTCGATGCTCACCCGGGCCGCGTAGGCGGACACCCCGAACTGCAGGAACGTCCCGCCCGGGGCCACCCGGCCGATGCCGTCCTGGATGGCCCGCTCGTTTCCGGTGGCATCGACGACGAGCTCCCAGCCGCGCGGCCGGTCCAGCTCGTCGGCGGAGGTGGCCGTGGCGGAGACCCCGAGCTGCTCGGCGGTACGCAGCCGCTCCGGGTTGACGTCGACCACGTCGACCGAGACGGCGCCGGTGCGCTTGGCGAGCTGGAGCATCATCAGCCCCATCGTCCCCGAGCCGTAGATGAGCACGTGCGCGCCGAGCTGGGAGCGCAGCACGTCGTAGCCGCGCACGGCGCACGACAGCGGCTCGATCAGGGCGGCGTCCTCCAGCCGGACGCCGTCGGGCAGCGGCACGCAGTTACCCACCGGGGCGGCCGCGAACTCGGCGGCCCCACCGGCGACGGTCACCCCGATGGCGCCCCAGCGCTCGCACAGGTTGCTCTGCCCGCGCCGGCAGTAGTGGCACTCGTGGCAGTACAGCGACGGGTCGACCGCAACCCGGGTGCCGGCGGCGAGCTCGTGCACCTGCGTGCCGACGGCGACCACCGTCCCGGCGAACTCGTGGCCCGGCACCAGTGGCAGGCTGGGTGCGAACTCGCCCTCGAGGATGTGCAGATCGGTCCCGCACAGCCCGCAGGCGGCGACGTCGACGATCACCTCGCGAGGGCCGGGAGTGGGGTCGTCGACGGTCGTGACCTGCACGACGCCGGGGGAGGTGATGACTGCGGCTCTCACTTCACTGCTCCCATCGACAGGCCGCGGACGAGCTTGTCCTGTGCCGCCCACCCGGCGATGAGCACCGGCAGGCAGGCCAGCGTCGCCCCGGCGCACAGGTGCGCCCAGAACTGCCCCTCACCGGTCTGGAAGCTCACCAGGTAGATCGGCACGGTCGCCGCGTTGGACGTGGTCAGGTTGACTGCAAGGAAGAACTCGTTCCAGGCGAAGATGAAGCAGATCAGCGCGGTGGCGGCCATCCCCGGGGTGATGATCGGCATGATCACCGAGCGCAGCTGGCGGATGAACGAGGCACCGTCCATCCGGGCGGCCTCGATGATCTCCACCGGCACCTCGAGCAGGAACGAGCGCAGCATCCACACCGCGATCGGCAGGTTCATCGAGGCGTAGAACACGATCAGCACGATCTCCTTGTCGAGGACGTGCAGGTCGCGGGCGATGATGTAGATGGGGATGATCGCGCCGGCGACCGGGAGCATCTTGGTGGAGATGAAGAAGAAGAGCGCGTCGCGCCAGCCCCGCACCGGTTCGATCGACAGCGCGAACGCGGCCGGCAGTGCCAGCAGCAGCACCAGCAGGGTGGAGACCACCGTGATGACCACGGAGTGGGTGAGGTAGGGGCCGGCGTCGCTGAGCGCCGAGCTGTACTGCTTGAGGGTGGGGGAGAAGAACAGCCGGGGTGGGTTGGTGGCGGCGGCCGACTCCTGCTTGAAGCCGGTCAGCGCCATCCACAGCACGGGGAAGAAGAAGGCCAGCACCACCAGCCAGGTGAGTGCCGCCAGCCCCACCCGCACCCCGAGCCGCGAGTGCGTGCCCGGGTGGGGGTTCAGGGTCCGCGCCCGCGCCGACGGGGTGGACACCGCGGTGGTCGTCATAGCCGCCCCTCCATGCCCTCGTCGCTGAACAGGCCCGAGATGGTGCGCAGGGCGAAGGTGGCGATGACGATGGTGGCGAACACCACGACCACGCCCATCGCGCTGGCGCGGCCGATGTCGAAACTGCGGAAGGCCGCCTCGTACAAGTAGTACGGAAGGTTCGTGGTCTGCTGCCCGGGGCCGCCGGAGGTGATCATGAAGATGGCATCGAACGCCTGCACCAGGTAGATCGACCCGAGCACGACCCCCAGCTCCATGTACTGGCGCAGGTGCGGCAGGGTCATCGAGCGGAAGATCTGCCAGGGTCCGGCGCCGTCGACCTTGGCGGCCTCCAGCACGTCGCCCGGCTGGCTCTGCAGCCCGGCCAGCAGGATGAGCACCATGAACGGTGTCCACTGCCAGGTGAGCACGGTGATGATGGTGATCGTGGGGTGGCCGTTGATCCAGTCTGTGTGGTGGGCGCCGAACGGCTGAAGGATGAAGTTCAGCAGCCCGAACTGGGTGTCCAGCAGGGTGAACTTCCACACCAGCGCGGCGGCTGCGGGCATCACCAGGAACGGGCTGATGATGAGCGTGCGCAGGAAGGACCGGCCGAAGACCTTGCGGTCCAGCAGCATGGCGATGCCCAGCCCGAGCAGCAGCGACAGCAGCACCGGCACCAGGGTGAGCACCACCGTGTTGACCACCGCGGTGCGGAAGATCGAATCCTCGAAGATGACGGTGTAGTTCTTCAGCCCGGCGAAGTGCCGCGTGAACGGGTGCAGCAGGTTCCACGACTGCAGGCTGTAGTAGATCGTGAGCAGGAACGGGACCTGCGTCACCACGATGGTGAACAGCAGCGCGGGCAGCAGCGGGAGCCGGCGCAGGCGGTTGCGGCGTGCGCTCACCCGACCCGCGCGGCGCGGCAGCTGGGTGCTCGGTTCGGTGAGGACGGACATGACGGGCCCCCTGGTCTGGCGTCATCGGGGAGGTCTGGCGTCGTCGGGAGGTCCGGCCCGCCGGGGTGCCGGTCGGTGGGTGCCGACCGGCACCCCGGCGGGGCCGGGCTCCCGGCTGCTACTTGTAGGTCTGGCCGACGGCGGTGGCGTAGCCCTGAGCCTTCGCCAGTGCCTGATCGACGGTCTCCTTGCCGGAGATCACCGCGGTGATCTCCTGGGAGACCTTCGTACCCAGATCCTCGAACTCGGGGATGCCCACGTACTGGACCCCGACGTAGGGCTGCGGTGCCAGCCCGGGCTGCTTGACGTTCACGGAGTTGATCTCGTCGAGGGTGGCCTTGGCGAAGTCGCCGGCGGCCTTCTGGTACTCCGGGTTGGAGTACGTCGAGTACCGGCTGCCCGGGGGCACCCTGGCCCAGCCGAGCTGCTGCCCGGCGTAGTCGATGTATTCCTTCGACGTCGCCCAACTCATGTACGTCCAGGCGGCCGACTTGTGCTTCGAGGCCGCCTCGATCGACAGCGCCCAGGACCACAGCCACCCGGAGTTGGTGGTCTTGGCCACCGGGGCGGGGGCGAAGCCGAGCTTGCCGGCGATCGGGCTCGACGCGGGGTCGTCGATGACCGAGGCGCCGACGGTGGCGTCGTACCACATGGCCGCCTTGCTCTGCTGCATGGCGTTGGCGCACTCGTTGAAGCTGAAGCTGCCGGCGCCAGGCTCGCCGGCGTCCTTGATCAGGTTGACGTAGAAGTTGACGGCGTCCTTGAAGGCCGGGTCGGTGAGGTGGGCGTTCCAGTTGGTGTCGAACCACTGCCCGCCGAAGGTGTTCACCACGGTGTCGAGCGGCGCGAGGTTCTCACCCCAGCCGGTCTTGCCGCGCAGGCAGATTCCGGCGACCCCGGCGGCCGGGTCGTTGAGCTTCTCGGCGATCGCGGCCACCTCGTCCCAGGTGGGCTTGGCCGGCATGCTGAGCCCCGCCTTGGCGAGCAGGTCCTTGCGGTACATCAGGAACGACGACTCGCCGTAGAACGGCACCGCGTAGAGCTTGCCGTCGACGCTGAGGCTGTCGCGGATGGGCTTGATCAGGTCGTCCACGGCGTAGGCGGTGTCGCCGGTGGCGTCGGACGTGAGGTCGACGATCCACTTGTTCTGTGCCCAGGTCGGTACCTCGTAGGGGCCGATCATGACCACGTCGAACTGGCCGCCACCCGCGGCGACGTCCTTGGTCACCTGGTCGCGCAGGGTGTTCTCGTCGAGGGTCACGTACTTGACCTTGATGTTGGGGTGGGAGGCCTCGAATCCCTTGGGGGTGAGGTTCTCGATGTCCGTCATCTGCGGGTTGTTCACCACGGCCACCGTGATCGTGGTGGTGCCGCCGCTGCCCGAGCCGCCGCCCGATGACGACGACCCGCAGGCGGTCATCCCGACGACCGCTGCGGCTGCGGTCGGAAGGATCGCCCATCGCTTCCAGTCCCGGAACCGTCGCTGCTGCACGCATCCTCCTTCATCGGGCGCTCACTTGAGCGCTATGATGCTCGAATGAGCACCCTTAGTGGAGCGCATGTCAGGAGGGGCGTCAAGGGGCTGTGTCACACTGACGACCGATTCGTAACCCGGGAGGCGGCATGAGTACGCCCGCGGTCCGTCGCGACCCGTCCACGCTGACCCCCTCGGAGCTGCTGCGGGCCGCGGACGTCGCCCGCAGCTTCTTCCTCGACGGCCGCTCCAAGAGCGAGATCGCGACCGACCTGGGGATCAGCCGGTTCAAGGTCGCCCGCATCCTCGACGAGGCCCGCGAGCTGGGGATCGTGCGGATCGAGATCCGCGTCCCCGGCGGGCTCGACAGTCCGCTGGCCGCCGAGCTCGCCGGGGCGTTCGGGCTGCGGCACGCCGTGGTGGTCGACGTGCCCGAGGTCTCGCTGGCGCTGATGCGCCAGGCGCTGGCCCGTGCGGCCGCCGGACTGCTCGGCGAGATCGTCACCCCCACCGACGTGCTCGGCGTCGGCTACGGGCGCACCCTCACCCTGATGGCCGACTGCGTCGACCGCCTGGCCGGCTGTCCTGTCGTCCAGCTCACCGGCGCCCTGATCGGGGTGAACCCGGCGGAGAACAGCATCGAGTTGGTTCGCCAGATCGCCGACCGGTCCGGCGGCGCCTGCTACCAGATGTACGCCCCGCAGGTGCTGCCCGACCCCGGCACGGCCGCGCTGCTGCGGCTGCAGCCGGAGGTGGCCGAGGCCTACCGCCAGTTCGATCGGGTCACCAAGGCGGTCGTCGCGGTGGGGTCGTGGGACCCGCCGCATTCCCAGCTGTTCGACGCGCTGCCCGACAGCGACCGGGCCGACCTGCTGCGCCGGGAGGTGATCGCCGAGGTGTGCGCCGTGCTGCTCGACCGGGAGGGGCGGCAGGTGGCCGCCGACTTCACCGACCGGTGCATCTCCATCGACGGGGTACGGCTGCGGCAGGTGGAGGACGTCATTGCGGTCGCCGGCGGAGCCGCGAAGGCTGGGGCCCTGCGCGCGGTGCTGCGCGGCGGGTACGCCACCAGCGTGGTGGTGAACACGTCACTGGCCACCGCACTGCTCGCCCAGGGCGGGGACCCTGCCGCCGGGAAGTGCTGAGTCGACCGGAGGCGGCACCCCGGGAACGGCCCGCGGTGCCGCCGGGAGAGGTGAGGTCCCGATGAGCCCGGACAATCGCGCGGCGGTGCTGCACGGGATCGCCGACCTGAGGATCGAGCAGCGGCCGGTCCCGGAGCCGGGCCCGCAGGAGGTGCTGGTGGAGATCCGCGCCGTCGGGGTCTGCGGGTCGGACGTGCACTACTACCACCATGGACGGATCGGCCGCTTCGTGCTGCAGGCCCCGATGGTCCTCGGCCACGAACCGTCCGGGGTGGTGGTCGGGGTCGGCGCCGAGGCCCGCAGGCATCGGATCGGAACCCGGGTGGCGCTGGAACCCGGGATTCCGTGCGGGCGGTGCGAGCAGTGCCGGGCCGGTCGTTACAACCTCTGCCCCGACGTCCGCTTCTTCGCCACCCCGCCGATCGACGGCGCGTTCGCCGAGTACGTCAGCATCCACGAGGACTTCGCCCACCCCGTCCCCGGGTCGATGAGCTTCGATGCGGCTGCCCTGCTCGAGCCGCTGTCCGTCGGCATCTGGGCCTGCCGGAAGGGGCAGGTGACCGGCGGAGTCGACGTGCTGGTCACCGGGGCGGGCCCCATCGGTCTGTGTGCCGCCCAGGCGGCGCGGGCGTTCGGGGCGGGCACCGTCACCGTGGCGGACCTGAACCCGCGGCGCCTCGCGCTGGCGGCGGAGCTCGGCGCCAGCGCGACCGTCGACCTCGGCGCGGGGCCGCTCGCCGCTGCCGGCGGCGGCTACGACGTGCTGCTGGAGTGCTCGGGCGCGCAGGCTGCCGTGCGGGAGGGCATCGGCGTGCTGCGGCCGGCGGGCCGCGCCGTGCTGGTCGGGATGGGGCAGGACGAGGTGACCCTGCCGGTCTCGACGCTGCAGGGCCGCGAACTCGTGCTGACCGGCACCTTCCGCTACGCCAACACGTACCCGACCGCGATCGCGCTCGTCACCGGGGGGCAGGTGAGCCTCGACCCGCTGGTCACCGACCACTTCGGTCTAGCCGACGCCGAGGCCGCGGTGCTGGCAGGCCGGACCCGGCCCGAGGCGGTGAAGGTCGTCGTGACGCCCTGACCGGCAGGCCGGGCCCGGTGGCGCGGTAGCGTCGCTCCGCCATCCGCGGACGGGCGGTGGCGGCCGGGGGGCGTGGCGGAATCGGTGCCCCTGCGGGCACCGGCGAGGAGGCAGGCGTGAGCGAGGCACCGGCAGGGGCTGCGCCGGGTGGGGCCGGCGGACACCGGCAGGCGGGGCTGCCCCGGGTCGGGCTGGGGGTCGACGTCCACGCCTACGCCGCGCAGGCCTCGGGCCGCCCGATGTGGCTCGCAGGCCTGGAGTGGCCGGGCGAGGTGGGCCTGGCCGGGCACTCCGATGCGGACGTCGCCGCGCACGCCGCCTGCGATGCGCTGCTGTCCGCCGCCGGGCTCGGGGACCTCGGGTCGCAGTTCGGCACCGCCGACCCGCGCTGGGCGGGCGCTGCGGGCGTCCGGCTGCTGGCGGAGACGGCGCGGCGGGTGCGCGCGGCCGGGTTCGAGGTCGGCAACGTCGCCGTCCAGGTGGTGGGGGTGCGCCCCAAGCTGTCCTCCCGCCGCGAGGAGGCCCAGCAGGTGCTGTCCGCCGCCTGCGGCGCGGCGGTGAGCGTGGCCGCCACGACGACGGACGGGCTGGGGTTGACCGGGCGGGGCGAGGGCGTCGCGGCCCTGGCCACCGCGCTGGTGGTGCCGCGGAGCTGACCGGGGCCCGACAACCGATTCCCTACTCTGCGTGACGCCGGACCTCCGGCGGGCCCGGGCGGGGGCGGCACCGGTCCCGGCGTCGCTCCGGCCGGAGCCCCTCGCCCGGCGCCGCCCGCCGACCCGGGCGAGCGGCGACGACAGTCCCGAATTGCGGCTTTACCTGTGAAGTTGCCTCCCGCGCGGGACCAAGGTCCTGTGCTCGCACACCGCTACTGCTCGTAAGCAGGGTCGTGTGATTCCGAACTATCCCTCACTCGGTGTCACAGCTGACCGGTCTCCACCGGAGATGCCGGCCCTCCGAGCTGGGAGCTGCAACGGTGAGTGACTTCTTGCTCCAGGTCGACGTCCCTCGCCCCGACGAGGAGTCCGCCCGGATCGTGCAGCAGTCGGTGGCACGGCTCGGCAACCACCTCCCCGCCCTGGGGGAAGCCTTCTACCGCCACCTGTTCGCGATGCTGCCCGAGGTACGCCCTCTCTTCCCCGAGGAGATGGCCGACCAGCGCCAGCGGCTGCTCCAGGCGCTGCTGACCTCGGTCAACTCCCTGCACGACCCCGCCGCGATGGAGGGCCGGCTGCAGCAACTCGGGGAGTCGCACTACCAGTGGGGGATCCTGGAGGACCAGTACCAGTACGTCGCCCACGCGCTGGTGCGGGCCCTGCGCGACATCAATGCCGGCGACTGGTCGACCTGGGTGTCCTCGGCCTGGATCAGCGTCTACTCGTGGATGATCGCGCACATGGTCGCGGGTGCCCGGCGGGCCAGGCTGCGCGACGAGGCCCGGGCCGCCGCCCACCCGCTGCCGGCCGCCGCGGCCGTCCCGCAGCCGGCGGCCGGAGTGGGCGACCCCGAGGCGGCGCCCGCCGGGCAGCGGGAGGCGGAACGGCCGGTCGCCGTGCGCCGGTAGCCTTGGTGGGTGAGCCTGCGACTGTTCGACTCCGCCACGCGCCGTACCCGGGACTTCGTCCCGCTGGTCGAGGGCCGCGTGGGGATCTACGTCTGCGGAGCCACCGCCCAGTCCGCACCGCACATCGGGCACGTGCGCGCCCAGGTTGCCTACGACGTGCTGCGCCGCTGGCTGACCCGCAGCGGCTACGCGGTGACCCTGATCCGCAACGTGACGGACATCGACGACAAGATCCTCGCCCGCTCCGCCGAGGCGGGGCGCCCGTGGTGGGCGCACGCCTACCTGTACGAGCGGGAGTTCCTGGCCGCCTACGCGGCGCTGAACGTGCTGCCGGCGAGCTACGAGCCGCGCGCCACCGGACATGTGGTCGAGATGCTCGAGCTCATCGACCGGTTGCTCGCGGCCGGCCATGCCTACCCCGCGGCGGACGGCTCCGGTGACGTCTACTTCGACGTCCGCTCCTTCCCCGACTACGGCGCGCTGACCCACCAGTCCGTCGAGGACATGGAGGCCGCGGCGGACGCCGACCCGCGCGGCAAGCGCGACCCCCGCGACTTCGCCCTGTGGAAGGGGGCCAAGCCGGCCGAGCCGGTGACCGCGGCGTGGCCCTCGCCCTGGGGGCGTGGCCGGCCCGGGTGGCACCTGGAGTGCTCGGCCATGGCTACCCGCTACCTCGGCCCCGAGTTCGACATCCACGGCGGCGGGCTCGACCTGCGCTTCCCCCACCACGAGAACGAGTTGGCGCAGTCGCGCGCGGCCGGGGACCGGTTCGCCCGGTACTGGCTGCACAACGCCTGGGTGGTGGCCAGCGGCGAGAAGATGAGCAAGTCGCTGGGCAACACGCTGTCGATGGCGACCCTGCTCGAGCAGGTGCGCCCGGTGGTGCTGCGCTACCTGCTCGCCGCGGCGCACTACCGCTCGAACATCGAGATCGGGGAGGCCGAGGTGCGCGCCGTGAGGTTCGCCGAGGCCGGCAGCGCGTACGAGCGGATCGAGCGGTTCGTGCAGCACGCCGTCGAGGTGGCCGGCGCCGTGGTGGCCGAGGCGGATCCGGCCGCGGTCGAGCTGCCGGCCCGGTTCGCGGCGGCGATGGACGACGACCTCGGGGTGTCGGCGGCGCTGGCCGTCCTGCACGACACCGTGAGCGCCGGCAACACGGCGCTCGCCGACGGGAACAAGGAGGCCAGCGCGCAGGCGGCGCTGAGCGTGCGGGCGATGGCCGACATTCTCGGCGTCGACCCGCTCGACCCGCACTGGTACCAGCTGCCGGCGGGGAGCGACTCCGCCCGGCAGGCGGCGCTCGGGGCGCTGGTGGAGGCGGAGCTGGACGCCCGGTCGGCGGCCCGTGCCGCCAGGGACTGGGCAGCGGCGGACGAGATCCGCGATCGGCTGGCCGCGGCAGGCGTCGTGGTCGAGGACACCCCGGGCGGCGCCCGGTGGACCGTGGAGGGCAGGCCCTGATGGCAGGGAACACCGGCCGGCGGGGCGCGCTGCGCCGCACCGGCTCGAAGAAGGGCGCCACCCTCGGGTCGGGCGGGCAGAAGCGCAAGGGCCTGCAGGGCAAGGGCCCGACCCCGAAGGCGACCGAGCGGGTGGGGCACCCGGCATCCCGGCGCACGGCGGCCGCGGCCCGCCGCACCGGACAGGGCGGCGGTGGCCGGCCGACCGGTGGCGGGCGCGAGGGTGCCGCAGGGCGCTCCGCCGGCCGCCGGCCCGTGCGCGGTGCTCCCGAGCTCGTGGCGGGTCGCAACTCCGTCGTCGAGGCGCTGCGTGCCGGCGTCCCCGCGAAGGCGCTGTACGTGGCCTCCCGGATCGACGGCGACGACCGGGTGCGGGAGGCGCTGAAGGCCGCTGCCGACCGCGGCCTGGCGCTGCTCGAGGTGTCCAAGACCGACCTGGACCGGATGAGTGGCGGTGCGGTCCACCAGGGGCTGGCGCTGCAGGTTCCGGCGTACGAGTACGCCCACCCGCTCGACCTGCTCACCCGGGCGGGGGGCGGCCGCGAGGCGGCGCTGCTCGTCGCCCTCGACGGCGTCACCGACCCGCGCAACCTCGGGGCGGTGGTGCGCTCGGCCGCCGCGTTCGGGGGCCACGGCGTGATCGTGCCGGAGCGACGGGCCGCGGGCATGACCGCGTCGGCGTGGAAGACCTCCGCGGGCGCGGCCGCCCGGATCCCGGTGGCGCGGGCGACGAACCTCAACCGCACCCTCGGTGAGCTCAAGGAGGCCGGGTGCTTCGTGGTCGGCCTGGACGCCGACGGCGCGGTGGGCCTGCCCGACCTGGAACTTGCGGGCGAGCCGCTGGTGCTCGTGGTCGGCTCGGAGGGGCGCGGGCTGTCCCGGCTGGTGCGGCAGAACTGCGACACCGTGGTGTCGATCCCGATGGCCGCCGGCACCGAGTCGCTCAACGCCGGGGTCGCCGCCGGGGTCGCCCTGTACGAGATCTCCCGCCGCCGCAGCTGACCCCGCCCCCGCCCCCGCCCCGCCCCCGCCCTCCCCTCCTGTCGTGATCATGCACGACAGCGCCACTGGCGGGGCCTCCCGAAAGGATCAGCGGATCAGCGAGACCGGCACGACCGGAAGCGTGGACGGGCCGGGAGCGACGGACGGCCCGCGGGTACGCCCGATGCACCCGGCCGATGCCGCCGCGGTGCTGCGGATCTACGCCGAGGCGATCGCCGAGCGGATCGCCACCTTCGAGACCCGGCCGCCCGCGCCGGACACGGTGGGCGCCTGGCCGCAGGCCGGGCCGGTAGTGGTGGTGGAGCTCGGCGGCGCCGTGGTGGCGTGGGCCCGGGCGACGGCCTACCGACCCCGGCGGGCCGCCTACAGCGGGGTCGGTGAGTTCTCGGTCTACGTGGCCCGGCAGGCACGCGGGGTCGGCGCCGGACGCGCGGCCGTTGCCGGCCTGCTGGATGCCTGCCGCCGGGCCGGGTACTGGAAGCTGGTGAGCCGTGTCTTCCCGGAGAATGCCGCCAGCCGGGCGCTGTGCCGAGCCATGGGCTTCCGCGAGGTGGGCGTCTACCAGCGGCACGCGCGGCTCGACGGGCGCTGGCGCGACTGCGTGATTCTCGAGCGCGCTCTCGGATCGCCCGAGCCCGCGACGGAACCCGCGCCCCCGCCCCCACCCCCGCCCCCGTCCCCGTCCCCACCCGAGGAAGGCTCCGCGCGCCCGCCGGATGAAGGCTCCGCGCCCCCGACGGGCGGTCCCGCCGAGGCGCCGCCGTCGCTGGAGCAGCTGTGGTCGGGGACACTGCGCGCGCAGGCCCTCGCCGTCGAGGCCGCCGTCGCCCGAGCGCCCGACGTCCTGCTGCAGGCGGAGGTCGCCGGCTGCCCGGGGTACACGGTGGCGGAGGTGCTGCGCCATCTCGGGGCCGTGTACCGGCTGGTCACGCCGTGGATGCAGCAGGGGCGCCGCCCGCGCGCCCACACCTCGGAGCCGGTCGACGGCGACGTTCGGCGCTGGTTCGCGGAGGGCTGGCGGGCTGTCGCGGCGGAGCTCACCGCGGCCCCGGCCGGCACCCCCACGGCCAGCTGGAACCCGGCCGACACCACCCGGGGTTTCTGGCGGCGCAGGATGGCCCACGAGACGGCGGTGCATGCCTTCGACGTGCTGACGGCGACCGGTGGGGACTGGTGGCTCGACGCGGCCGTGGCCGAGGACGGCGTGGACGAGGCCTTGCGGCTGTGGCTGGGGACGCGGCTGGGCGCCCAGGTGGGCGGCGACGGCAGCGTCGTCCGGGTGCGTGCGGGGGCGCGGGTCTGGACTGTGGGCCTGCATCCCCACACCGTCGAGGTGCACGAGGGGGTAGCCGTGGGCGGGGCGGACGTCGGCGCGGACGCCACGGTGGGGGGTGATCCGGCGGCGGTGTACCTGTGGGCGTGGGGGCGTGGTCCGGGAGCGGGGTCGACGCCGGCAGCCGCGGGTGTGGTCGTCGAGGGTGACGCCGCCGCGGTGGACCTGCTGCGCTCCGCGCTGGCGCGCGCGATGGTCTGAGCGGGGCGCGGCCGGGTCAGCCGTCCTCGGCGACGACGGGCAGGGACAGCGTGTCGACGCCCAGCACCGCGGCCTCGTCGGGCTTGTGCACCAGCACCTCGTCGATGTAGCTGCGCACCGCCTCGGCCCGCCCGATGTCGTGCCCCCGGGCCTCGGAGATGTACCAGCGGTGCTCGCAGCACCTCGTGGAAGATCTCCGCGGGCTCGAGCTTGCCGCGCAGCTCGCCGAGGCACGGCCCGCACGACCGGCTCGAAGCACTCGGCTGAGCCACTCGTGCGCGAAGATCTCCTCGTCGTCGGCCTGCCGCCCGGTCGCGGCCCGGTAGGAGTCGAGGTCGTTGAGCAGCCGGCGGGCCTGGTTCTCCTCCACGTCGAGCCCGGTCAGCCGCAGCAGCCGGCGGGTGTGGTGCCCGGCGTCGACCACCTTCGGCTGGACGCTGACCCGCGTCCCGTCGACGTCGGTGCTGATGGTCGAGCTCACCGACGTCGAAGCCGAGGTCGTTCAGCCGCTGGATGCGGGCGGCCACCCGCCAGCGCTCGCCGGTCTCGAACGACTCGCGCTCGGTGAGCTCGGCCCACAGCGAGGTGTAGCGGCTGGCCACCTCGGCGCTGAGCGCCACCGGGTCGAGCGATTCCTCGACCAGCCCGCCGGCCTCGAGGTCCATCAGCTCGCCGGCGATGTTGAGCGGGCGAGCTCGAGGTCGTACTCGCGCTGGCCGTGGGACAGGGCCTCGTGCAGGTCGCCGGTCTCGGCGTCGACGAGGTAGGCCGCGAAGGCGCCGGCGTCGCGGCGGAAGAGGGTGTTCGACAGCGACACGTCGCCCCAGTAGAAGCCGGACAGGTGCAGCCGGACCAGCAGCACCGCGAGGGCGTCGACCAGCCGGGTGGCGGTGTCCGGCGCGCAGGGTCTGGGAGAACAGCGCCCGGTAGGGCAGCGAGAACTGCAGGTGCCGGGTGACCAGGGCGGTCTCCAGCGGCGCGCCGTCCGGGGCGGACCGGCCGGTGACCACCCCGACGGGCTCGACGGAGGGTAGCCCGAGCCGGCGCAGCAGCCGCAGCAGCCCGTACTCACGGCGGGCGAGCTCGGCGTCGATCTCCTTGATCGCGATGACGCTGCCTGACAGCCGGACGAAGCGCACCACGTGCCGGGAGATGCCGCGCGGCAGCGCGGCGAGCCGGCTGGCCGGCCACTCCTCGAGCGGGGCATCCCAGGGCAGGTCGAGCAGCGCCGGGTCGGGGGTCGCGGCGGTGATCTGCAGGGACCGGGTCATGGTTCCAGCCTGCCCTCGGCGGGGTGTGCGCGGCGCGGACGGACACGCCGACACGGCGGCGCGGGCTCCCGGGTCGAGCTGCCCGCGCCGCCGGTCGGGGTGCGCCCGGCGTGCCGCGTGTGCGGCGGTAGTGCTGCCCTGCTCAGTCGCCGAGCCGCAGGCCGGTCGCGGTGTCGAACAGGTGCACGTGGTCGGACTTGGGGGCCAGGTGCACGGTCGTGCCCTTCTCCGGGGGCCGGCGCCCGTCGACGCGCGCGATGATCGGCAGGTCGGTCGAGTCGCTGCGCAGGGTGCCGTAGACGTAGGCGTCGGCGCCGAGCTCCTCGACGACGTCGACCTCACCGGCAGGCCCGTGCCTCGGAGATCTCGAGGTCCTCGGGCCGGACGCCGACCGTGAGCTTCGGGCCGGACGCCCCGGCCAGCACCTCCCGGTCGGCGGGTACACCATGTCGCCGAGCTGGACGCCGCCGTCGACGACCGGGGCCTCGAGCAGGTTCATCGCGGGGGAGCCGATGAAGCCGGCGACGAAGACGTTGTCCGGGTGGTCGTAGAGGTGGCGCGGGGTGCCGACCTGCTGGAGCAGGCCGTCCTTGAGCACGGCGACCCGGTCGCCCATCGTCATGGCCTCGACCTGGTCGTGGGTGACGTAGACGGTGGTGACGCCGAGCCGGCGCTGCAGCGAGGCGATCTGGGTGCGGGTCTGGACGCGGAGCTTGGCGTCGAGGTTCGACAGCGGCTCGTCCATCAGGAACACCTGCGGCTTGCGCACGATCGCGCGGCCCATCGCGACGCGCTGGCGCTGGCCACCGGAGAGGGCCTTCGGCTTGCGGTCGAGGTACTCGGCTCGAGGTCGAGGAGCTTGGCGGCCTCCTCGACCCGCGTGCGGATCTCGTCCTTCGACTTGCCGGCGATCTTGAGCGCGAAGCCCATGTTGTCGGCGACGGTCATGTGCGGGTAGAGCGCGTAGTTCTGGAAGACCATCGCGATGTCGCGGTCCTTCGGCGGGACCTGGGTGACGTCGCGGTCGCCGATGAGGATCCGACCGGCGTTGACGTCCTCGAGCCCGGCGAGCATGCGCAGGGAGGTGGACTTGCCGCAGCCGGAGGGACCGACGAGGACGAGGAACTCGCCGTCGTCGATCTCCAGGTCGAGGGAGTCGACCGCGGGCTTGGTGGACCGGGGTAGATCCGGGTCGCCTTGTCGAACGTGACTGTGGCCATGACGAAAGAGTCCCTTCACCGGCAGGTACGTGCCGGACGATCCGAGTGGAGGGTGCTCGGGACGCCACGTCGGCGACCCGAGTGGTGCCGGCCCCATCTTCACAGCCGCGGGACCGGCGGACAAGGGACCGGACCTGTCGGCCGGTGTGATCCCGGACGGGGGCGAACCGGGGCTGCGCGGCAAGTTCTTGCAGGAGCCACAGCTGAGTGCGCGGCAATAGCCCGCAACTGTTGGCGGAGATTGCGGCAAGAACTGCAAGATCAGCGTTCAGCCGGGCTACAGTCGCCTGTGTGAGAGCTCGCCTGGCGGACATCGCCGCGCAGGCCGGCGTCAGCGAGGCGACGGTCAGCCGGGTGCTTAACGCCAAGCCGGGGGTCGCGGACGCGACCCGGCAGGCGGTGCTCACCGCGCTCGACGTGCTCGGGTACGAGCGCCCGGCCCGGCTCAAGCAGCGGTCGGCCGGGCTGGTCGGGCTGGTGGTGCCGGAGCTGGACAACCCGATCTTCCCCGCCTTCGCGCAGGTCATCGAGTCGGCCCTGGCCAGGCACGGGTACACGCCGGTGCTCTGCACGCAGGTGCCGGGCGGGGTGCACGAGGACGAGTACACCCAGATGCTGCTCGAGCGGGGGGTCTCCGGCATCCTCTTCGTCTCCGGGCTGCACGCCGACAGCACGGCCGACCCGGCGCGCTACCAGGCGCTGCGCCAGCGTGGGCTGCCGATCGTGCTGGTGAACGGCTTCACCGAGGGCGTCGACGCGCCGTTCATCAGCAACGACGACGTCGCCTCGATGGAGCTGGCGGTCAGCCACCTGGTCTCGCTCGGCCACGCCCGGATCGGTCTCGCGCTGGGGCCGCGCCGGTTCGTCCCGGTACTGCGCAAGATCGCCGGGTTCCGCGAGGCGATGTGGCGCCACCTCGGTGTCGACGATGTCGAGCCGTGGGTGGAGTGCTCGCTGTTCAGCGTCGAGGGGGGCGGGGCGGCTGCGGCCCGGTTGCTCGACAGCGGCGCGAGCGCGATCATCTGCGGCTCGGACCTGATGGCGCTGGGCGCCGTCCGGCAGGTGCGGACCAGGGGCCTCGACGTGCCGGCCGACGTCTCGGTGGTGGGGTACGACGACTCGATCCTGGTCGGCTTCACCGACCCGCCGCTGACCACCGTCCGCCAGTCGGTGCAGGCGATGGGCGCGGCCGCCGTGCGCGCCCTGCTCGATGAGATCGCCGGTCTGCCGGCACCACGTGCGGAGTACGTCTTCCGGCCCGAGCTGGTGGTGCGGGGCTCGACCGGGGCGGCGCCGGCCGCGGCCACCGCGCGCGGCGTCACCGCGCCCGCGCGGGGGTGAGGCCCGCAGTCACGGCGGGCGGAGACGCCCTGGAACCGAACGGTGACTTCCCGCAGCCACTGGGGGTTCCGCCGGGCGTGATCGCCGGTTACCGTCTCATCACAGGGTCTGCGGCGACCTGGGGCCGTGGCCCGGCCTCGGGAAGGTGGGCGGCGATGCGGATCTCCGACGTTTTGCGCAAGAAGGGCGACCACGTCGTCACCATCACGCCGGACCAGCAGGTGCGGCAACTGCTGGCGGCGCTGGCCGAGCATCGGGTGGGGGCACTGGTGGTGGCCTCCGACCCCGAGCACCTGGACGGGATCGTCAGCGAGCGGGACGTCGTGCGCCGGCTGCACAGCGATGGCGACGACGTTCTCGACGGCCCGGTCGCGGACATCATGACCACCGTGCTGCACACGGCCACGCCGGAGGACACCGTCGACGGCCTGATGCTGCTGATGACCCAGAAGCGGGTACGTCACCTGCCGGTGCTGGCCGAGGGGCGGCTGGTCGGGATCGTCAGCATCGGGGACCTGGTGAACTCGTGCATCTCCGAGCTGCGGACCGAGCGTGACCAGCTCACCGCCTACATCAGCAGCTGACCCCGCCACGCCCGGGGGCCGTGCCCTACCGTGGACCGCATGACGGCGGGCGGTCCGATGGACACCGCGACCGTCGGCCCGTACCGGCTGGTGCAGCGGTTGGGCGAGGGGGGGATGGGTGTCGTCCACCTCGCCCTGGATCCGCAGGGCCGAGCGGTCGCCCTCAAGGTGCTGCGCGCGCACGTCGCCGCCGACCCGGACGCCCGCCGCCGGCTGGCCCGTGAGGTCGAGACGCTGCGCCGGGTCCGCCACCCGCGGATCGCCGAGGTGCTCGACGCCGACGTGGTGGGCCAGCTCCCGTACCTGGTGACCCGGTTCGTTCCGGGCCGGACGCTCGAGGCCCACGTGCGCGAGCGTGGCCCGCTGCCGGTCGAGCAGCTGGTGCGGGTGGCCCGGTCGCTGGCGGAGGCTCTCGCCGCCATCCACGCCGCGGGCGTGGTGCACCGTGACCTGAAGCCGGCCAACGTCATGGTCGTGGACGGCGAGCCGGTCATCATCGACTTCGGCATCGCCCATCTCGCCGACGAATCCCGGATCACCGTGACGGGGTTGGTGATGGGCACCCCGGGCTACCTGTCTCCGGAGGTGGTCGAGGGGCAACCCGTGACGCCCGCGACCGACTGGTGGGGGTGGGGCTCGACGGTGGCGTTCGCCGCCAGCGGTCGCCCACCGTTCGGCACCGGCCCGATCGAGGTGATCCTCGACCGGGTGCGCCGGGGGGTACCCGATCTGGCCGGCGTCGATCCCCGGCTGCAGCCGGTGCTGGCTGCCGCGCTCACCGTCGACCCGGCGCGCCGGGCCGCTCCGGGGGCGATCCTCGGCTGGCTGGGGGCGGGCCGGACGCCTCCCGCCACGGATCGGACTCCTGCTGTCACCGGCCGGATGCCTCCCGCGGGCGGCCAGGACCGGACCGTGCGCTACCCGCCGCCCGCCGCGGCAGCGGCAGCGGCGGCAGCGGCCCGGACGGTGCGCACCGTTCCCGCCCGCGCGCCGGCGGCCCCCACGGCGGGCTACCCCGGGCACGCGCCCACCCCGACCCTGCACTACCCCGCTCCCGCCACCGGCGGCCCGGGGCGGGCGGTGGCACCTGGGCCCGCCGCGGGCTCAGCCCCCGGTGCGGGAGCCGCAGCCGGGGGGCAGGCGCCGTCGCCCGGCGCGTGGGAGCCCCCGGCCGGCCCGCCGCCGCCGGTCCGCCCGACCGGGACGCTGGCGCTCGCCGCGCTCGCGCTGGCCGCCGTCGCCGCGGTGGCCCCGGGCAGCGCCGCGGTGCTGGCGGTGGCGGCGATGCTGGTGGCCCGGGTGGTGGACCGCAGCGCGACCTCGTTGTGGCGTCGGCGGCAGGCGGCCGGTCGGCGCCCCGGCGACGTGCCGGTGATCGTGCTCGCACTGCCCTGGCGCGCACTGCAGGCAGCGGTGGCCTCGCTGCTGTCGATGGTGCTGCCGCTGCTGATCGCCGCCAGCGTCGCGTTCATCGCCGGAACCGCCACCGTGCGCGGCGGTACCCCCCGCCCGTCCGCGCCGGCGGCGCTGGCCCTGGGCGCGCTGGCCGGGCTGGGCACCGCCTGGTGGGGGCCCGGCGGCGGGGCGTTCCGGCGCGGCAGCAGGGCGACGGCGCGGGTGCTGACCCGCGGCACCGCACTGCGGGTGGTGGTGTGGGCGGGGCTGGGGCTGACGGTGCTGGCGGCGCTCATCGTCGCCGGCCACGGCGGGCCGCCCGACTGGTCGCCGTTCCAGCAGCCGGGGCCGTCCACCGCCTTCGGGCGGGGCTGACCCCACCCGGAGCGGGTCAGGACCGGCCAGACAACGCCATCAGTCGGCGTGCGGGGCCGGGCGACCGAACAGGTAGCCCTGGGCGTGCACGCAGCCGAGCCGGCTGAGCAGGGTGCGCTGGCGCTCGGTCTCCACCCCCTCGGCCACCAGGTCGACGCCGAGCCCGGTGGCCAGGCCGGCCAGGGCCTCCACGATCCGGTCGCACTGTGCGTCCTGTCCCAGGCCGGCGGTGAAGCTGCGGTCGACCTTGATCCCGGAAACCGGGAGGTCGCGCAGGTAGGACAGGGCCGAGAAGCCGGTGCCGAAGTCGTCCACCATCAGCCGCACCCCGAGCTCGTCGAGGCGCTGGAGCTCCTTGCGGCCCGCGGGGGCGGCGCCCAGCATGACCGACTCGGTGAGCTCGACCACCAGGCGCGCGGGCGGAAGCTGGGTGGCCTCCAGCACCGCCTCCACGTCAGCGAGCAGGCCCGCCCGCATCACCTGCGACGGCGACACGTTCACGGCGACGTAGCCGGATCCGGCGGCGCCGGCGGTGACGCGGGCGGCCTCGAGCATCACCCACCGCCCGAGGTCCTCGATGAGCCCGGACTCCTCGGCCACGGGCAGGAACCACGCGGGTGACAGCAGCCCCCGGGTCGGGTGCTGCCAGCGCACCAGCGCCTCCCGGCCGACCGGGAGCCGCGTGGTCAGGTCGACGATCGGCTGGAAGAACACCCGCAGGTCGCCGTGCTGCAGCCCGGAGCGCAGCGCGTGCTCGATGTCCAGCCGGTCGACGGCCCGGCGGCGCAGTTCGTCGTCGACGACGTCCCAGCTACCGCGGCCGTTCTCCTTCGCCCGGTGCAGCGCGGTGCCCGCGTCGCGGAGCAGCCCGACCGCGTCGCCGGCCCGGGGTGATGAGACGGCGATGCCGACGCTGACGGTCTGCACGACCCGGCGGCCGCCGACATCGATCGGCTCGCGCACGGCGGCCAGGATGCGGTCGGCCACCAGCACGGCCTCGCGCTCGTCCTGGACGTCCTCGCAGACGACGACGAACTCGTCCCCGCCCAGTCGCGCGGCGGTGTCGGTGGCACGCAGCACCTGTTGCAGCCGGCGGGCGACCTCCACCAGCAGGGCGTCCCCGAGGGCGTGCCCCACGCCGTCGTTGACGACCTTGAAGCGGTCGAGCTCGCAGCACAGCACGGCGACCCGGCGCCTGCTGCGGGTGGTGCGTTCGAGCGCCTGCTGGATCCGGTCCACGCCGAGGGTGCGGTTCGGCAGGCCGGTCAGCGGGTCGTGCAGCGACTGGTGGCGCAGGGCCTCTTCGGCCAGCCGCATGTCGGTGATGTCCTGCAGCTGCGCGACCAGGTGCAGGATCCTCCCGTCGACGTCGCGGACGGCGGTGAGCGTGCTGCGGGCCCAGACCGTGTCGCCGCCGGGGCGGAGGTAGCGGCGCTCGATGCTGTAGGAGTCGCGGCGCCCGGCGAGGATTCCAGCGAGTAGCTCCGCATCACCGTTGGGGTCGTCGGGGTGGGAGAACTCCCACAGGCCGTGCCCGGCGATCGCCGAGGCGGGGCGGCCGAGGGTGCGGGTGAGGGCCAGGTTCACCTCGAGCACCCTTCCGCCCGGCTCGAGCAGCGCGTAGCCCACCGGGGAGTGCTCCATCACCACCTGGAAACGGCGCTCGCTGAGGGCGAGGGCACGGTCGCGGTCGCGGTTGGCGGAGGCGTCCACGACGGTGGCGACGACCAGCTCCGCGCTCCCGTCGGCCCCGCGCACGGTGGAGGAACTGATCCGCAGGTCGCCCCCCGCGTCCCCGGCGGCCAGCAACCGCTGCGCGCGGGCGTTCTGCGCCACGGTCGCACCGGCCGGGTCGCGGAGCACGACGCCGACGTCGACGGCGTCGAGCACCGCCAGCAGCGCCGTCTGGTGCTCCCGGGTGGAGCTGGGGGAGACGTGCATCGCGGTGCGCGCGGCGCTCCGCCCGGCCGGTGGGGACGGCAGCGGCAGCACGGTCGGGGTGGCGGGGGCGGCCGGCTCGCCGGCAGCGCGGCGCCCGCGGGCGCCGGTCCGGGGGGTGGGCTGGAGGGGCAGGGGCGTGGGCGGGTCGCCGGCGGGGTAGCCGAGGCCATTGAGCGGGGAGGCCGGATCGGACGTGTGGACGAGGTCCGACGGCGCCTGCCCGCGCCCGGACTGCGTCTGCCGCTGCGATGCCCGGTCGTGGTCCGTCGAGCGCATGCCACCCCTCTCCCCCTGACTACAGGCAGTGTAGAAACGTTCACGCAGAGCGGCCGAGTTGGCGCGTCGGGCGAACGGGGGATGTGGCCGGCGCTACCTCGCCGGGGCGGGCCGCGGCGGGCCCGGCCGTGCCCGCCCGCCGGTACCGGTCGGCAGGCCGTACCCTGGTCAGGCCGCGGACGGGGCCGGCTCAGGGGCTCAGCTGCGACGCCGGCCGGCATGGCGCAACTGGCAGCGCACCCGACTTGTAATCGGGAGGTTCCGGGTTCGATTCCCGGTGCCGGCTCTCAGCGGCAGGTCAGAGGCTTTCGCCCGGATCTTCCGGGAGCCCGTCTCCCGGAAGACGCGCGGGATGACGGGTGCCGGTCGAGGACCGTCCGTCCGGGCAGCGCAACGAGACCGGGGTGACCGTCCAGGCCGTCCGGGACCGCCCAGAAGACATGCTCGAAGCGGCCTCCTGACCCGTGGCCCGTGACGACCCCTCCGGACAAACGATTGCGGGGCAAGTCCCTGGATGCTCCCGACCCGAACCGGGCACTGGCACTACATATGGACGTCCCCGACTCCGGTGTTAGGGTGCGCGGGTGGTCAGCTGCGGCGCGCTTGCGACAATCGTTTGCTAGCGCGTGGCCGCGATCCGCCTCGGCTACTTCAGCCGCTCCCTGGTCTCCCGGGTCGCCCAGGCCGACGGCGTCTACGCGGCGCGGGGCCTGGACGTCGACGAACACGCGGTGGAAGCCTCCCCGGCCCAGTTCCGCGCGCTGGCGGCCGGCGAACTCGACCTGGTGCTCACCAGCCCCGACAACGTGCTCGGGTACCGCGCCGGCGCCTCCAACCCGCTCGGGCGGGCGCTCGACGTGCGCATCGTCCGGGCCGTGGACGCGGGCTTGGGGCTGTCGCTGCTGACGGCGCCGGGCGTGGACGGCATCGCGGCCCTGCGTGGCGAGGCGGTGGCCGTGGACGTCCCCAGCTCCGGCTTCGCCCACGCCCTGTACGCCGTGCTGGGGCGGCACGGGCTGCGGTCCGGGGCCGACTACCGCGTGCTGGCCCTCGGTTCGACCCCGCGCCGCCGGCTGGCCCTGCAGCAGGGGCGGTGCGCCGCGACGCTGCTGAACGCCGGGCACGACCTGATCGCCGAGGCCCAGGGGTGTCGCCGGCGGGCCCGGGTGGTGGACGTGCTGGGCCCCTACCTGGGCACCGTCGTGGCCGGGGTCGGCCCGTGGCTGGACGCTCACCCCGCCCAGGTGCGGGCGTTCAGCGCCGCCTGGTCCGCAGGCCACCGCGACGGTGCTCGACCCTGCCGCCTCGCAACGGCTGTCGGCCCTGCTCACAGGGGACGGCGAGCTCGACCGGCCCGCCGGTCGCCGGTGGTGCGGCGGCGGTGGCCGCGGGCGTCCTCGCCACCCACCGTGACGTGCGGGAGGGGCTTCGTCGCGACCCGCGGGTGCCGCTGGACGCGCTCGCCACGGTGGTGGACCTGCGTGCCCGCCACGGCGGCTTCGACCCGGGGGTCGACGTCGGGGCGCTGCGCGCCGGTGGCCTGGGGCTGGTGGACGCTCGGCACTGCGCCACCGTCGCCGCCCCCGGGTGATGCCGGCGGGCAGCGCGTGCAACGCCTGCAACGCGTTGCAGGCGCCGCGCTATCGTGGCCCGGTGACTGCCGCAACGCTGCGGGACGTGGCCCGGGAGGCCGGGGTGCATCCCTCCACCGCGTCCCGCGCCCTCAGCCCGCTCACCCGCGGCCTGGTCCGCTCCGAGACCGCCGCGCGCGTGCTCAAGGCGGCAGCGGCGCTCGGCTACCTGCCCAACCCGATCGCGCGCGGGCTGAAGACCAGCCGCTCGTCCTCGATCGGGGTGGTCATCCCCGACCTGACCAACCCGCTGTTCCCCCCGATCGTGCGCGGGATCGAGGACGCGTTGCTGGACGAGGGGTACCACGCGCTGCTGGTGAACACCGACAACGACACCGTGCGCGAGGCAGCCCAGGTGGCCGCGCTGCGGCAACGCCAGGTGGACGGCCTGATCTTCGCCACCGCCCGCCGTGAGCATCCGCTGATCGCCGGGCTGGCGACCGAGGGCGTGCCCGTCGTGCTGGTGAACCGCAGGCTGGAGTCAGCGGACATCCCCACCGTCACCGCCGACGATGCCGCCGGGGTGATCCTCGCGGTGCAGCACCTGGCGCGGCTCGGGCACCAGCGGATCGCCCACCTGGCCGGCCCGCAGTGGACCTCCACGGGGCGGGTCCGGCTGCGCTCCTACCGGCAGGCCGTGCAGGAGCTCGGGCTGCCCGACGACCCCGCGCTGGTGGTGGTCTCCGACGCCTGGAACGAGGACCAGGGGGCCATCGCCATGCGCGAGCTGCTGGGCGCGGCACCCCCTTCACGGCGGTGCTCGCGGGCAACGACCTGCTGGCGCTCGGTTGCTACGACGTGCTGTTCGAGCAGAAGCTGCGCTGCCCCGACGACGTGAGCGTGATGGGCTTCAACGACATGCCCTACCTGGACAAGCTGCGGCCGCCGCTGTCGACGGTGCGGCTGCCGCACTACCGGATCGGCGCGGAGGCGGCCCGGCTGCTGCTCGATCGCATCGCCGATCCCACCTCGCCGTCGAAGTCCATCGTGCTGCCGGTCGCCCTCGTGCCCCGGCAGTCCACCGCGGCGCGGGTGCTGCCCCGGGCCGCGCGGGCACGGCGCCCCGCCGCGGGCTGACGGCGCGGACTCACCCCCGCCGCATCAGCCGGGCGGCACGCCGGGCGGCGGCCAGGACGGCGCGGTAGCCGGTGCACCGGCACAGGTTGGACGCCACCAGGTCGGCCAGAGCGGCATCGTCCAGTCCGGGGTCACGCTCGAGCTCGCCCGCGAGCAGCATCACGAACCCCGGCGTGCAGAACCCGCACTGCAGGGCGCGCTCGTCGAGGAAGGCCTGCTGCACCGGGTGCAGGCCGTCGGGGCCGGCGAGCCCCTCCACGGTGCGCACCTCGTGCCCGCCGGCCTGGACCGCGAACAGCAGGCACGAGCGGACCGGCCGGCCGTCGAGCAGCACGGTGCACGCCCCGCAGGCGCCCTGCTCGCACCCGAGGTGGGTACCGGTGAGCCCGCAGTCCTCGCGCAGCGCGTCGGCAAGCGTGCGGCGCGGCTCCACGTCGAGCGCGCGGGGCAGGCCGTTCACCCGCAGGATCAGTTCCACCGGCGGACCGCCTCGGGCAGGGCCTGCCCCACCAGGGCGTCGCTGACCAGTGCCGTCACCAGGTGCGCCAGGTAGTCCGGCGGGAGGTCGGACAGCGGCCGGTCCGGCAGCTGCGCTGCCGCCTCGCGGGCTGCCGCGCGCAGCGCCCCGGCGGTGGCGGGGCCACCGGCGGCGGCGACCTCCACCGCGGCCAGCCGCAGGGGCCGCCCCTGCACGCCGCCGACGGCCACGGTGGCGGCCCGCACCGTCGCCGGCACCCCGGGCCCGCGGCTGTCGACCTGCAGCACCGCGGCCGCGGCGGCGAGCGCGAACGCCCCGCTGGTGCGGGCGTACTCGGCGAAGCCGAATCCGGTGCCGGTGGTGCCACCGGTCCGCGCCGGGCCGGTGCCGTCGTCCGCGCCGTCCCGCGGCAGCGGCAGCAGCAGCCCGGTCAGCAACTCCTCCGGTTCCAGGCCGGTGGTGAAGGCGTGGCGGAAGAAGTCGTCGGCCCGCGCGATGCGCTCCCCGGACGGGCCGGCGATCCGGACCCGGGCGCCGAGGGCCACCGCCACCAGCGGCCACTCCGCGTTCGGGTCAGCGTGCGCCAGGCTCCCGCCGATGGTGCCGCGCACCCGGATCGGCACGTGTCCGATGGAGCCGGCCACCCGGGCGAGGAATGCGCCGAGCCGGCCCGAGCGGCGCAGCGCCTCGGGCGTCCCCAGCTCGATGGAGCGGTGCCGCACCGTCGCGCCGAGTTCCAGCCACCCGTCGTGCGCCCGCACCCGGTCCAGGCCGCTGACCGCATTGATGTCCACCAGCAGCTCGGGGCGGGCCAGCCGCAGGTTCATCACCGGCACCAGGCTCTGCCCACCGGCCAGCACCCGGGCGGTGCCGCTGCTGCCGGCCAGCGCCGCCACCGCCTCCTCGACGCTTGCGGGCGACACGTACGCAAACGATTGCGGCTTCATTGCAGCGGACGCTAGCATCGCGCCCTCAGGCGGGCAACGAGCCCCCGTCGGGCGCCGCGGACCCCCGCCGGGGAGGGCCCGGCGTGCAACTGCCGCGATTCGTGGGCCAGGACCTTCCCGACCCTGGTCACGCCGCACTGGTGCAGGGGCTGGGGCAGTACGTGGCCGACCTGCACCCCGCGGGGATGCTGGAGGCGCACTTCGTCCGCAGCGAGCTCGCGCACGCGCTGGTGCTCGGCGTGGACACCCGTCCCGCCCTGGACGTGCCGGGTGTGCTCGCGGCCTACTGCGCGGCCGACCTGGCGCGGCTGCGCGGCCCTGGAGCCTGCCGCCCGCAGCCTGCAGCCGCCCGGGATGCGCCGCCCGCTGCTCGCGGCCGACCGGGTGCGCTTCGTCGGTGAGCCGGTGGCCGTGGTGCTCGCCGAGGACCGGTACCGCGCCGAGGACGGAGCGGCCGAGGTGATCGTCGACCTCGATCCGCTCCCGGTGGTCGTCACGGCCGAACAGGCGCTCGCCCCGGGTGCGCCGCAGCTGTTCGACGGGCTCGACAACGTGTCGAGCACCCGCGCCCTGGACGGCACCGCCGGTGCGGACCAGCCCGGTGCGGACCAGCCCGGTGCGGACCTCGACGCGGTGCTGAGCGGCGCCGCCGCCGTGACCGCCACGGTGTCGGTGGCCCAGCGGCTGTCACCGCTGTCGATCGAGCCGCGCGCCGTGCTCGCGCTGCCCACCCCCGACGGCGGCCTGCACGTGTGGTGTTCCCACCAGGCGCCGCACCGGTTGCGGGCCGCGCTGGCCAGGGCGTTGCGGCTGCCCGCGGGCAGCGTGCGGGTGAGCGCACCGGACGTCGGCGGCGCGTTCGGCGCCAAGAGCCAGACCTTCGCCGAGTACGTCGTGGTCGCCGAGCTGGCCCGCCGTCACGGCAGGCCCGTGCGCTGGCTGGAGGACCGCCGCGAGGCGCTGACCGCCGCCACCCACGGCCGGGCACAGACGCTGCGGGTGCGGCTGGCCGCCGATCGGCGGGGGCGCTTCCTGGCGCTGGACGCCGAGCTGGACTCCGATGTCGGGGCCTACCCCGACCACGGCGACTTCGTCCCCGGGATGACGATGTGGGTGATGTCGGGTCCGTACCGGATCCCCAGGATCCGCATCCGGCAGCGCAGCATCGTGACCAACACGGTGCCGGTGGCCTCCTACCGCGGTGCGGGCCGGCCTGAGGCCGCGGCCGCGCTGGAGAGGGCCGTGGACGAACTGGCCGGCATGCTCGGGCTCGATCCGGTGACGCTGCGGCGGCGGAATCTCGTGCCGCCGGACGCCTTCCCGTACGCGTCCGCCACCGGCGCGCGCTACGACAGCGGCCGGTACGCCTCCGCGCTGGACCTGGCCACCCGGCTGGCCGACTACGACGGGTGGCGCGCCGAGCAGCGCCGCCGCCGAGCGGCCGGCGCCGACCCGCTGCTCGGGATCGGGGTGGCGAGCTGGGTGGAGCGCTCCGGCGGAGAGCCGGGCAGTGAGGAGTACGCGGCCGTCGAGGTTCTGCCCGACGGCCGGGTGCTCGGGCGGGTGGGCACCTCCGCGCAGGGGCAGGGGCACCGGATCAGCTTCGCCCAGGTACTCGCCGACGCGGTCGGGGTGGATCTCGCTGCGGTCCGGATCGAGGCCGGGGACACCGCTCGGGTCCCGCGCGGCAGCGGGGCCTACGGCAGCCGCTCGATGCAGGTCGGGGGCGAGGCGCTGGATCGGGCGGGCCGGGCGGTGGCGGCTGCGGCCCGCCGCGCGGCAGCCACCCTGCTCGGGTGCCCGCCGGAACGGGTGGTGGCCGCGGGCGGGGTGTTCCACGGCCCGCCGGGGTGCGGCCCGGTCGACCTGGCGCGGGTCGCTGCCGCCGCTGCCGCCGCCGGGACTCCGCTGGCCGCCCAGGAGGTGGTCTCCCCGCCGCAGGCGTTCCCCTTCGGCTGCTACGTCTGCGTGCTGGAGGTGGATCCCGGCACCGCGGCGGTGCACGTGCTGCAGTTGACGGCCGTCGACGACTGCGGGGTCGTCGTCAATCCCGGGATCGTCGAGGGGCAGCTCCTCGGCTCGATCGCCCAGGGGCTGGGGCAGGCGCTGTACGAGCAGGTGCGCTACGCCGCGGACGGCCAGCCCCGGGCCTCGACGTTGCTGGACTACTGCGTGCCGACAGCGGCGGAGATGCCCCGCGTGGTGCTGGGCCCGCACGTGACTGCCAACCCGAACGTGCGGCTCGGGGTCAAGGGTGCCGGGGAGTCCGGCTGCATCGGGGCACCGCCCGCGGTGCTGAACGCCGTCCGGGACGCGCTGGCCGGGGCGGACACCTCGGGGCTGCAGTTCCCGCTCAGCGCCGAGCGGGTCTGGGCGGTGTTGCCGGCCGCGGCCCGATAGCCCGGCGCCGTGCCGCCGGCCGCGCCATGTTGTTGACTGGCGGCATGCCACTGAGCGGAGAGTACGTGCCCAGCCCGCGGGACTGGGTGCGCGAGCAGGTCCAGGAGTACGAGGGTTCCGGCGGGACGCGCGGCACCACGATGCGCGGCATGCCGGTGGTGATCCTCACCGTGCGCGGGGTCAGCAGCGGCAAGCTGCGCAAGGTGCCGCTGATGCGGGTGGAGCACGAGGGCGTCTATGCCGTGGTGGCCTCCCTCGGCGGCGCGCCGCAGCATCCCGTGTGGTACCGCAACCTGCTGGCCGACCCGGACGTCGAGCTGCAGGACGGCCCCGCCCACCACGACCTGCGCGCCCGCGAACTCAGCGGCGCGGAGAAGGCGCTGTGGTGGGAGCGGGCCGTCGCCGCCTACCCCGACTACGCGGACTACCAGGCCAAGACCGACCGCGAGATCCCGGTGCTGGTGCTCGAGCCGGTCACGCCAGGGTCGAGCCGCTGACCCGGGGCTTGCCGGAGCCGAGGAAGAAGATGCCCGGGTAACCCTGGGTGTGGAACCCGTCGTTGGGGTTGGCGCGCAGGGTCGAGCTGTCGAGGGTGAGGGATCCGGTGCGGTCGTTGCTGACGAAGAACACCGCGCCGCCCCCCTCGACGGCGTGGTTGCGCTCGATCCGGGTGCCGGCGATGCGCACCGTGAAGGTGTTGCCGTCGGCGTAGATCGCCCCGCCGCTGCCCCCGCCCGGGGTCCCGGCCGCGGCCGGGTTGGCGCCGCGGCCGATCGCCGAGTTGTCGGTGAGCAGGCTGTTGAGCACGACCCAGGAGACCCCGATGCTGCTCAGCGCCCCGCCGTTGGAGCAGCGCCCGCCCTGCCCGGGGGCACCGCCGAAGGTGCTGGCGACCACGTAGACGGGGGAGTCCTGATACTGGTCGAGCACCCGGACCGCGGCACCGCCGAGGTCGGGGCCGGTGGAGTCGCAGCGGTTGCGCACGAACCGCGAGTTGATCACCGTGAGCCGCCCGCCGCGGTCGAAGATCGCCCCGCCCCCGCCCCCGTCGGTGGTCTCACCGGTGGAGTTGCCGTCGGCGAAGGTCAGGTTCTGCACGGTCAGCCGCGGGGTGGACTGGTCCTGGCAGTGCGAGGTCGTCCAGACCTGGGCCGCATCGCAGGTGTTCTGGTACAGGATGCGCCGCTTGCCTGCGCCACTGAGCGTCACCAACCCCCCACCGTCCAGCACCACCCGGGCGCTGGTGTTGCGGACCTTGGCGGTGCGGGTGAGCACGATCGTGACCGGCGCGGGCCCGCAGTCGAAGGTGATGACGCCCCCCTTGGCGACGGCCGACACGACCGCGGCGGAGGTGCAGCCGGCCGCCGTCCCGGAACCGATCACGGTGGTCGGGTGCGAGGTGTCAACGGGCTTGCCGGCGGCCGGGACCGCCGCGTGCCCGGCCGGGTTGCCGGCCCGGAGCCGGGCGACCGGCGACGGGGTGGGGCTCGGCGTCACCGGGGGGCTGCTGCTCGGCGTCGGCGCGCTGCTGGACGTCACGCCGTCGGGGCTGCTGGTGAGGCTGCCCGGGGTGGTGGTGGTCGGGGCGGACGCGGAGACCGCGCGGGCGCCGTCGGGGCCCGAACAGCCCGTCACCACGGTGACCAGGCCGGCGAGCAGGGCGAGGGCGAGCGTTCCCCGGGTACGTCGCAGCACCGGGCGACTCTAGCGGGGATCTTGGGCGCCCGCTGCGCCCGGCGGTCCCTGCTCGCCCTCGCGGCCCCGGCTCGGGAGGGGATGGCAGGCTTGCGGGGCGACGGCGGGGGTTCGCGGCGACGGCGGCGGGAGGCGACGATGGGCAGCGGTGTGCGTGCGGTGCTCCCGCTCACCCTGGCCTGGGTGGACGTGCCGCGTTCGGTGTCGGTGCACGGCGCCAGTCCGGCGGAGCTGGTGCGCGAGCCGGTGCCTGGGGTGCTGCTGGAGGTCGACGGCGGCTGGTTGCTGCTCGACACCGGCTACAACCTCGCCCTGCTGCGCGATCCGGCGCTGCGCCGGCGATTCCACCCGCGTGCCGCGGAGGTACCCGAGCTGCCGGGGCCCGGCGAGCCGCTGGAGGAGGAGCTGGACCGCTTCGGGCTGGGGCTCGGCGACATCGGCGCCGTCGCGCTCAGTCACCTGCACCTGGACCACGCCGGTGGGCTGCGTCACTTCGCCGGCCGGGTGCCCGTCCACGCCCAGCGCGCCGAGCTCGCCTACGGGCTGTCGGGCCACCCCGAGCCGGAGCGCAACGAGATCTTCCGGATCGACTTCGACGACCCACGGATCGACTGGCGCCTGGCGGACGGCGACGCCGAGCTCGCCCCGGGGGTGACGGCGCTGTCCACCCCCGGGCACACCCCGGGCCACCAGAGTTTCGCGGTGGAGCTCGACGCCTCCGTCGGGGGCGGCGGCTTCGTCTTCGCCTTCGATGCCGCCGACCTCACCGAGAACCTCGAGCAGGAGCTGCCGGTCGGCTCCGCCATCGGGGTGGAGCCCGAGGCCAGCGTGGAACCCATCCGCAGGTTGAAGCGGGTCGCCGCCGCCCGCGGCCTGCGACTGGTACCCGGGCACGACCCGCGCGTCTGGCCCGCCCTCAGCCGGGAGCTCGCCGCCAGGTTCGGGTGATCCGCCCCGCCCGCGCTCAAGCCGGCGCACCGGTGGGCCGATCTCCCCCGCAACCTCAGCCGTACCCGACGCCGCGAGCAGGGAGTCGACGATGCGCAGGATCATCTACTCGAGCCTGGCCACCTCCGCCCTGACGATGGCGGAGCTGGAGGACCTGCTCGCCTGGTCGCGGGTGCGGAACGAGGCCGACGAGATCACCGGGCTGCTGCTGTACTTCGCGCCGGAGCTGGCCCGGGCGCCGAGCTTCCTGCAGCTGTTGGAAGGGCCTGCCGACGCGGTGGAGGCGACCTACGCCCGCATCGCCGCCGACACCCGCCACCAGGACGTCCAGCTGGTGTCCCGCTCCGACGCCCCGCAGCGGGTGTTCCCGGACTGGACGATGGGCCTGGAGTACGTCACCCGCCAGGACCTCGCCCGCGCGGTGCCCGGGCTGGACGGCGCCGGGCTGGTGGTGATGGCCCAGCTGGTCGAGAACCCGCAGGCCGCGGAGCGACTGCTGCTGAACCACTGCGTGCTCGGCTGACGGTGCTCGGGGCACCGCCTCAGCGCACCGCGCGGAAGCAGCGGGTGCGGTGCGGGATGACGACCGTCCCGTCCGGGCCCGCCACTCGCCGGCCGAGCCCCTCGACCGCGTCGAGCACCCGCTCGCGCTCGGGATGGACCTGCACGTAGGACCAGCTCGCGGCCAGGGTCCGCAACTGCGCGGGGGTGAGCCGCTGCCGGTAGGCGAACATCCGGCGCTGCACCGGCCCGAAGGGGGGCGGCAGGGTGAACGGGGGGCCCCACTCGTCCCGGGCGAAGTCGCCGGGCTGACTGACCAGCGCCGACAGCTCCGCCACCCACGCCACCCGCTCGTCCCGGATGTGCCAGCCGATCCCGAGCACGCCGCCGGGTCGCAGCACCCGCGCACACTCGGCGGCGGCGGCCTCGTGCTGGAACCAGTGCCACGCCTGCCCCACCACGACGGCGTCGAGGCTGGCCGCCGGCAACGGGATGTCCTCGGCGTCGCCGACGAGCACCTGCACGGCGGGCAGCGACCGGCGCAGCTCGGTGAGCATTCCCTCGGACACGTCCACCGCGACGACGCGGTGCCCCGCCGCGACCAGCGCCCGGGTCAGTTTGCCGGTGCCCGCCCCGAGGTCGAGCACCCGTCGCGACCCGGTCGTCGGCGGCCCGACGGCCGGGTCAGCGTCGCAGGCAGCTCCCGCCAGCCAGCCGGCGGTCGGTCCGGGCCAGTCCGGTCGGGCCGCCGCGTAGGCGGTGGCGATCGAGTCGAACGACGTCCTGCGCCGCTCGTAGTGCGCCGCCTCTTCCGCGCCCACCGGCAGCGTCAGATCCTCGGAGGTCAGCTCCTCGGACGTCAGCTTCTCGGAGGTCAGCTCCTCGGCGGCCGGCTCCGCGGGGGGCGGCTCCGCCGGCGTCGGCCGCCGGGGCCCGCGATCGTCGTCACCGGAGGCTGCGTGCCCCGCCGCCGTGGCGTCCATGCCCCGATGGTGCCAGAGCCCGTCCGGCGGGCAAGCCGTCGTCGCCGGGTGTCTGCTGGAGGGGTGCGAGAGCCGCGGCGCGAGGTGATCGGCGAGCCGGAACGGCCCCCGGGTGCCGCGCAGGCCCGGGTGGCCGCGCTGACGGCGGCCGCGGGGGCGTTCACCCGCACCCGGCGGGGCCGCTGGTCCGCGGCGGTCGCCGTGCTGCTGGCGCTCGCCGTGCTGCTGGCGCTCGCCGTGCTCGGCTACGGCCCGGCCGGCCACCGCGGCGCAGCCGCCCTGCCGCCGGCCACCCTGCCGCCCGCCGACCAGCCGCCCGCCCCACCGCCGATGAGCGGCACGGGTACGGCCGCGACGGGGGTCCCCGAGGGCGGTGCCGGGCAGGCCTTCGTGCTGCCGGGTCCAGCGGTGGATGTGCGGGTCACTGCCGCGGGGGCCTGGGCCCTGGCCGCGAACCCCGGCTGGGTGGTCCGGATCGACCCGGTGACGGGCCGGACGCTCCGGCGCGTCCGCGACGATCACGGGACGCCGCTCGGCCTCGCCGTCGACCCTGATCCCGCGGCCGGGACGCTGTGGACCTGGTCGCAGCCCGCAGGCTCGTCCACCTCGGTGCTCGCCGAGTTCGGGACCGCCCGGCTCGAACCGCGCCGGGTGGTCGCCGTGCACAGTTACGTCTTCGCGGCGATCCTGCTCGGTGGGCAGCTGTGGATGACCACCAGCACCGGACTGCTGCGCCTACCGGCCGGTGCCGCCACGCCGGTCGCGGTGCCCGGCACGCAGGGGGCGTTCGCGCTGGCGGCCGACCCGCTGCGGCACCGGGTCGTGCTCACCCGCGACGGCTTCGACGTCGTCGCCTTCGACGCGATCACCGCGGCACGAGGGGTCTCGGCCCCGACCTCGCTCGGGAAGACCATGCTCGCCGTGTCCGGGAGCGGCGCGCTGTGGCTGAGTGGCTTCGGCAGCGGGCCGTCGCGCACCGCCGTCCGGCTCGACCCGGCCACGCTGCAACCCGTCGGTTCCACCCCGGCGGCCTCCGCCCCCGGGGCCCTGGTCTGGGCAGGTGGCCGGGTGGTCTGGCTGCGCTCCGGCGGCAGCGAGGGGTTGGCCTGCCTCGACCCCGCGACCGGTGCGGTGTTGCAGACCTGGCAGCAGGTTCAGGGCCCGGTCTCCAGCGCCGCCGGCGGCGGCCCCCCGCTGGCCGTGAACGACGGCACGCTGGTCCCGCTGCTGCTGCGCGGAGGGTGCCGGGGTTGAGCCCGCCCGGGAGCCCGGGAGCCCGGGAGCCTGGGAGCCCGGGAGCCCGGGAGCCTGGGAGCCCGGGAGCCCGGGAGAGTGCTCAGGCCAGCCCGAGCGCGTGCGCCTCCTCCCACAGCTCCTCGCGCACCCGCGGGTGGGCAGCCTGCGTGATCAGGTTCGCGGCCTGGGCGCGCTCGTCATGACCGAAGATCTCGGCCGAACCCTGCTCCGTCACCACGACGGTGGTCTGGAACGAGGTCACCGGCTCGTCGACCAGCGGAACGATGGTCGACACGTCGGCCTTCGGATGCCATGACTTCAAGGCCAGGATCGCCTGCCCGCCGGGGGCGTGCAGCGCGCCGACGATGAAGTCGGTCTGGCCGCCGAACCCGGAGAAGATCCGGGCGTTGATCCGGGAGGCGTTCGCCTGCGCGAACAGGTCCACCTGCAGCGCGGTGTTCACCGAGGTCATGTGCGGGTTCCGGGCGATCAGGGCGGGCTCGTTGGTGGTCTCCGTGCGCAGCATCCGCACCCTGGGGTTGCGGTCCACCCAGCGGTACAGCTCCTGCGAGCCGAACAGGAATGACGCGGTCAGCGGGCGCTCCTCGTCCAGCGCGCCGCCGCGTTCCAGCGCCAGCACGCCGTCGCTGAACATCTCGCTCCACACCGCCAGCCCCCGCCGGCGCATCAGCCCGTGCAGCACGGCGTCGGGGACGGCGCCGATGCCCAGCTGCATGGTCGCCCCGTCGACGACCCGGCCGGCGACACGCTCGCCGATGGTGCGCGACTCCTCGTCCAGCACGAGCGCGGGCGGCGAGGGCAGCACCTCGTCGGCCTCGACGCCGTAGTCGACGAGGTCGAGCGGGAGCACGGCGTCACCGAAGGTGTACGGCATCTGCGGGTTCAACTGAGCGACGACCAGCGCGCCGCGGGCCCGCGCCGCCTCGATCGCCCCCGGCAGGACGTTGATCTCGGTACCGAGCGAGACCGTGCCCTCGTGCGGGGTCGAGGTGTGCACGAGCACCACATCGGGTGGCAGCGTGGTGGCGAACAGCCGGGGCACCAGCGACAGCCGCGACGGCACGTAGCTCAGCCGCGGGTTGCGGCGCATCCCCGGCCCGACGAAGGACGTCTCCAGCGTGACACCCTCCCGGTCGGGGATGCCCGGCTGGGCATTGACCGCGTACAGCCGGTACTCGGCGACCGCCGCGTCCAGGGCGTGCAACAGCACGTGCGGGGTCGCGAAGTTTCCCGACGCGACCGCACGAGGGTTGGCGGGCAGGGCGGCGAGGACGCTCTCGAGGGCCTGTGCGGTGACTGTTCTCACGGCCTAAACAGTGCCAGCCCAGCCGCCCGACCCGCAGGCAGAACGTCCCGGACGCGCCGCCGGAACCTGGTCCCGACCGGTCAGTGCGTGAGCCGGACCTGCGTGTGCTCGACGGCGGCGAGGTCCTCCGACGCCGTCCCGAGCAACCGGTCGGCCAGGTCGCGCAGGGCCCGGGCGGCGGCGACCTCGGCGCCGATCTCGGGCACGTCGACGTCGTCGGGGCTGCGGTGGCTGCGGCCGTGCCCGGTCACCGTGCGTCGCTGCTGCGCACCGGCGCCGGTCACCAGCGTGGCCCGTGCGGAGCTGGTGTCGTCGCTCTCGAAGAGATGGATCTCGACCATCCAGGTCGTGGTGCTCGCCATGACGACCTCCCATGGCTCGAGGGCGCCGGGAGCGCCCCTCAAGGCCAGCTAACCCCGGGCGGGCGCCCGCTGCCAGGGGCTACGGTCCCGCGGGCCGGCGCAGCCGCCCGGCCGGCCGGGCAGCACGGCGGCCCTAGCGCAGTGGCAGCGGTCGGGGCCGCTTCGCCGTCACCCCGTCGCCGCTGGAACGTCCGCGCAGCCGCCGCCCCACCCACGGGAGCGCGTGCGCGCCCACCCAGCCGATGTCCTCGCGGAGCGCCTCCCGGCGCGGCCGCGGCGGCGCCGGGGGCAGCGGCAGTGCCCATCCCGCGTCGTCCGTATCGAGCCCCAGGGCGTGCAGGGCATGCTGCGCGACGCGGTGGTGCCCCTGCTCGGTGAGGTGGATCCGGTCCGGCGCCCACATCTGCCGGTGGTAGAGGGCGTCCATGCCCCACAGGTCGATCACGCGCGCCCCGTGCCGGCGGGCGATCGACCAGATGTTCGCGGTGAAGATCCCGGCCGGCCCGCGGGTGCGCCTGACCAGGGGCATCGAGCGCGGGTCGTAGGCGGTGGCCAGCAGCACCGTGCAGCCGGCGGCAGTCAGCCGCCCCACCGCGGAGTCCAGCCGCGCGGCCAGGTCGTCCAGGTCGACCCGCGGGCGCAGCACGTCGTTGCCTCCGCCGATCAGGCTCACCAGGTCGGGGCGCCACTGCAGTGCGGGCGCGACCTGCTCGTCGATGATCTGCGTCAGCAGGCGCCCGCGCACGGCCAGGTTGGCGTACTCCAGCGGCGGGCCGCCCGCCGCCACCGCCCGTGCCGCGAGCGCCTCGGCGAGCCGGTCGGCCCAACCGCGCCAGGGGTGGGCGGGGTCCGCGGACGGGTCGCACAGGCCCTCGGTGAGCGAGTCGCCGAGCGCCACGAAACGCTGGTAGCCAAGTGGTGCGGGCATGGCCGTCACCGTAGCCGCCGGCGCTGCCCCGGCACATCCGGGCCACCGGGGCCTGGACTCGGTGCCCCGGGTGAGAGATGGTCATGAGGAGTGGCGAAAATGGGGGCAGGGCAAGCGGTCGACGAAGGGCTGGCGCATGGTGGGGCGGAGGGCGTCGTACGCTCACCTACCATGGGAGGGCCCCGGCGAGCAGCCCGGCGGGACACCTGGTCGGCGGCCCCGTTCCGACCGAAGTGCGAGAGCCGACGAACTGGCTCCCAGAACCGACGATCTGGCGGCCCGCCCCGACATGAGCCTGTCCCTCGAACCGCACGCTGACGGCTGGGTAACCACCGACGCCTGGGTGCTTGCGGCGATTCGCGTGACCGGCACGCCGCAGGAGCCCGCGAGGCTGTCGGACGTCATCGCCGCCGGGGACTTCCTGCACCAGGCGATCTTGTCTCCGACGGAGATCGAGCATGCCATCGGCAGGCTGGCCGCCGTGATGCTGATCACGGTGGACCAGCGCGGTTTCGCGATCACCCCGGTCGGCCGCGAGGTGGTGGCCCGGGCCCGCAGCGGAACCGTCTCGCGGACTGAGGCGCTGCTGCAGATCCTGAACATGCTGCGGGTGACCCCGCTGCAGTGGCGGATCGACGTGCACGAGTACGAGGCTGCCTGCCTGGAGCACCGGCACCGGTTCTGGAAGGCGTACGGCCGGCGCGGCGGCGGGCGCCGCTTCTGAGCCTGCCTGCGGCGGGGCGCGGCGGCGCGGCTACGGCAGCCGCCAGTCCACCGGTTCGGCCCCCGCGGCGGCGAGGATCCCGTTGGCCCGGCTGAACGGGCGCGAGCCGAAGAACCCGCGGTCGGCCGACATCGGGCTCGGGTGCACGCTCTCGATCCGTGCGGTGTCCCCGAGCAACGGGCGCAGGGTCTGCGCGTCCCGCCCCCACAGGATCGCCACCAGTGGCGTGCCGCGGGCGACCAGTGCCCGGATCGCCTGGTCGGTGACCTCTTCCCAGCCCTTTCCGCGGTGCGACCCGGGCTTGCCGGGGGCGACGCTGAGCACCCGGTTGAGCATCAGCACGCCGTGCTCGGCCCAGGGGGACAGGTCACCGGAGGTCGGGGCGGCGCAGTCGAGGTCGGTGCACAGCTCGCGGAAGATGTTCTGCAGGCTGCGCGGCAGCGGGCGCACCTGCGGCGCCACCGAGAACGACAGCCCCACCGGGTGGCCGGGAGTGGGGTAGGGGTCCTGCCCCACCACCAGCACCCGGACCGCCGACAGCGGCTGGGTGAAGGCACGCAGGATCCGGTCGCCGGCGGGCAGGTACGTCCGCCCGGCGGCCACCTCGGCGCGCAGGAAGTCGCCCATGGCGCTGATCCGCCCGCTCACCGGCGCGAGCGCGTCGGCCCACCCCGGGTCGAGCAGTTCCGACAGTGGTCTGGCAGGCACGGGAGGAATCTAGGCGTCACCCGCGGCGATCTCCAACCGGCTGCGGTCCGGCGGGTCCCCCCGCCCGCCCATACACTCCGCTGCATGCACGCCTACGACGAGGCGACCGACACGCTCGGGCACGCGGTCCTCGCCTACGCCCGGCATCGCCTGCTGCTCGACCCGGTGCCGCTGGACGGCCCGCGCACGCCTGCGGAGCTCGCCGCCGCGGCCGGCAACACCATCACCGAGGACGGGCTCGGGGCCGCCGCGCTCGACCTGTTCACCTCCGCGCTGGCCCCTGCCTGCATCTCCACCGACCATCCGCGGTACCTGTCCTTCATCCCCTGCGCGCCCACCGAGGCGGCCACGCTGTTCGACCTGGTGGTCGGCGCCTCCTGCATCTACGGCGGCTCCTGGCTGGAGGGGGCGGGGGCGGTCTTCGCCGAGAACCAGGCGTTGCGCTGGCTGGCCGACCTGGCGGGGATGCCGCCGGCGGCGGGCGGGGTGTTCGTCCCCGGCGGTACGGTCGGCAACCTCTCGGCGCTGGTGGCGGCCCGCGACACCGCCCGCCGCCGCCGCAGCGGCCCCGCCCCCGCCCGCTGGCTGGTGGCCGCCACCGACAGCAGCCACTCCTCCATCGCCAGCGCGTGCGAGGTGATGGATGTCGACGTGCTGCCGGTGCGTCCGGACGGGCGCGGGCGGATGACCGGCGGGGCGCTGCGCGAGGCGGTCGCCGCCGCCGGGGCGGACGGCCTGTTCGCCGTGGTCGCGACCGCCGGGACCACGAACCTGGGGATCATCGACGACCTCGGGTCGGTGGCCGACGTCTGCGCCGAGCTCGGGGTGTGGCTGCACGTCGACGGCGCCTACGGGCTGGCCGGGCTCGCCGCCCCGCAGGCGAGGTCGCGGTTCGCCGGCATCGAGCGTGCGGACTCGTTCGTGGTGGACCCGCACAAGTGGTTGTTCGCGCCGTTCGACTGCTGCGCGCTGGTCTACCGCGACCCCGGGGCGGCCCGGGAGGCGCACACCCAGCGGGCCGGGTACCTCGACGTGCTCACCGACTCGCCCGAGATGAACCCCTCCGACTACGCGGTCGGGCTCAGCCGCCGCGCCCGCGGGCTGCCGTTCTGGTTCTCGCTGGCCACCCACGGCACCCGGGCCTACGCGGAGGCGGTCTGGCGGACGCTGGAGGTGACCCGGTACGCGGCCGAGGAGATCGCCCGTCGCCCCCACCTCGAGCTGGTCCGCGAGCCCGACCTGTCGGTGGTGGCCTTCCGCCGGCTGGGCTGGTCGCCGCGGGACTACCAGCGCTGGTCCGACGGGCTGCTCGCCTCCGGCTTCGCGTTCGTGGTCCCGACGGTGCACGGCGGTGAGACAGTGGCCCGGTTCGCCATCGTCAACCCCCGGACCACGGAGAAGGACATCGCGGACATCCTCGACACGATGCGGTGACAACCGGCACCATGGCCCGGGTCACGGCGTGCGGGTCGTTGCCCGCAAGGGCACGGTAGGCAGAGGCACGACAGGAGGACGGGCGCGACAGGAGGACCGTGGGGGCGGACGACGGGGGCCGAGGCGGGATGGTGGAATGACACTGCTGTGGTTTCGGTCGTACAGTGACTCGCACGAACCGCTGGAGGGGACGCATGGAAGCCGCCGGTGCCGTGGCGATCACGGACGCAGAGCCCGTCGTCACCCTGCCGTTGACGGAGCGGGAGCGGCAGATCCTCAGCTTCGAGCGTCAGTGGTGGAAGTTCGCCGGGGCCAAGGAGCAGGCGGTCCGAGAACTGTTCGAGATGTCCTCCACCCGTTACTACCAGGTGCTGAACGCCCTCATCGACCGGCCCGACGCCCTGGCCCACGACCCGATGCTCGTCAAGCGCCTGCGTCGGATGCGCCAGTCCCGGCAGCGGGCGCGTTCCGCGCGCCGGCTCGGCCTGAACTCCTGACGGGGGTTTCGGCCGCTCCCGCCGGGTCGGGTACGGTAGCGACCGCGGGCCGGACAACCTTCCCGACGTGCCTCTGCAGGGGTTTCCGATGAGCGCCACCAGGCCACCCAGTTACGACGACCGCTTCGTCGTCCCGCTCGAGCCGAGCCGGCGGGGCGCCCACCGGGCTCGGATGAGTCCGGTGATCGCGGTGCTTCCGGTGATCGCCGTCATCGCCGTGGTGGTCGCCGTGGTCGCATTGGCCTGGACCCTGTTCGGCGGCTCCCTGCTCGGCGGCGGTGGCGCGAACACGCAGGCGGCTTCGGTCACCACGCTGCCGTCCTCGACCGCGTCGGCCTCGGCGTCGGCGTCGACGCAGCCCTCGACGTCCGCGTCCGCAACCACCAGCCAGCCGGCCGCAGTGGTCGATCGCACGCTCGCCGTGACCGTGCTGAACTCCACCCGCACCTCCGGGCTCGCCAAGGGCGCGGTGACCAGGCTGCAGGGGAAGGGCTGGACGAAGGCGCAGGTGAGCTACACCGCGGCGACCGCCCGCCCGACGACGATCTACTACTCCACCACCGCGCAGAAGGACACCGCGACGGCGCTGCGCGACGATCTGGGCGGCGGCACGGTGAAGAAGTCGGCGGCGATCGCCGGTGGTGCGCTGTCGGTGGTGCTCGGCACCGACTACGTCGGCTGACGCGGGGGTGGCCGACCGGCCGCCCGAACCGTGTCACTCGGGCGGCGGAGGCAGTTGCACGTACCCGCCGTCCAGCAGCCCCGCCCGCTGCTCGAACACGTTCCGCAGCGCGAAGTCACCGCTGAACCACCACGACCACAGCGAGGCCAGCAGGTAGGCGGGCAGGAAGCCGAAAAGGCCGAGGCAGCAGGCGTACTGGGCGGCGTGGCGGGCCTCGTGGTCGAGCAGCCGGGGCCGGCGGGCCAGTTCGGCCTCGTCGGCGCGCAGCAGCACCACGTCACCGATGGTGACCGCGGGGGCGTTCGGGGCGGGGAAGCGGGCCCGGTAGCCGTGGGCGACCAGCACTCCGTGCGGGCCTCGGGACGGCCGCCCGTGCCCGGCCCGGGCGAGCGCGAGGCCGATCGGCGTGGAGAGGTTGAGGTAGTTGGCGACCTGCCGCAGCCGGATCCTCCGGGTCGCCCAACGCTGTCCGGCCCGGGTGGGATCCGTGCCGGTCACCGCCCGGTCGCGGGAAGGCGTCGGTGCTGGCGGAGGCCGGGCTGCGGGCGGGTCGTCACCCATGTCGGCAAGGGTAGGCGAGCCTCACGGCACGCCGGAACAGGGAGTGCCCTGTGCCGGGTCAGCAGCTAGCATTGGCGCCGGTCGAACAGTTCGATGAGCACGTCCTCTCCTGCTGTGTGCAAGAGGCCCGCACGTTGGACAATCGCGGACCTAGCCCCTCGGGGCCGGTACGGCGAACGTGAGACCCGGCCCGGGGCGGTCTCCGGGGCCGATCACCGGCAACAAGCAACTGGAGCAGGAATGGCTCAGGGCACCGTCAAGTGGTTCAACGCCGAGAAGGGCTACGGGTTCATCACCGTGGACGGCGGTGGGGCGGATGTGTTCGTGCACTTCAGCGCCATCGAGATGGACGGCTACAAGGCCCTCGAAGAGGGGCAGCGGGTGGAGTTCGAGGTCGGCCAGGGGCAGAAGGGCCCGCAGGCCGAGGCGGTTCGACCCGTCTGACCGGATCCACGGTGGAGCCGCCCCCAGCTGGGGCGGCTCCTTCCGTTTGGAGGTCCCCGCCCCGTTCCGCCCCCGTTCCGCCCCGCCCCCCTGCTCCTGCCCCGGACCGGGTGCGGTGGCGCGGGCGCGGTTGGCGGGGCGGCGCCGGGCGCCCCGTTAGGCTGGCGACCGTGCGCTCCCCCAAGACCCGTGGCCGGGGCCGGTTGCGGCTGGCCGTCTCATTGCGCGCGGGCAGGCTCGCCGGCGGGCTGTCCCGGCGGCTCGGCCGGGGCGCGGGCACCGTCGTGCGCGGCCGGCTCGCGCTCCGCTTCGACCCCGCCGCGCTGGGCAAGCTCGCCGCCGGCCGGCGTTCGGTGATCGTCACCGGGACGAACGGCAAGTCGACGACCACCCGGCTGCTCGCCGCGGCGCTCGGCGGCGGGGTGGCCACGAACTCCTCCGGCGCCAACATGGCCCCGGGGATCGTCTCGGCCCTCGACGACAGCCGCAGCGAGACGGCGGTGCTCGAGGTCGACGAGCTGCACGTCCCGGCGGTGATGCAGGCCGCCGAGCCGATCGCCGTGGTGGCGCTGAACCTCACCCGCGACCAGCTCGACCGCACCCACGAGGTGAGCCGCACCTCGCAGCTGTGGGCCGCGGCCTTCGGGCGGCGCCCGGTGACGGTGGTGGCCAATGCCGCCGACCCGCACGTGGTCGCCGCGGCCCTGGGCGCCACCCCGGTGTGGGTGGACCCGGGCACCCGCTGGGTCGAGGACGCCACGGTCTGCCCGAGCTGCGGCCAGCTGCTGGACTGGGGCGGCGACGGCCGCTGGAGCTGCACCTGCGGGCTGGCCATGCCCGCTGCCGACTACTGCCTCACCGCGCAGGGCGTGCGGCTGCCTGACGGCCGGGAGCTGCCGCTCACCCTGCACCTGCCCGGGGAGGTGAACCGCGGCAACGCCGCGTTCGCGGTCGCCGCCGCCGGGGTGCTGGGGGTGGACGCCGACACGGCGGCGGCCCGGCTGGAGGCCGTCGACACGGTCGACGGCCGCTACGCCACCCTCGATCTGGGTGGGCGGCCGGGGCGGCTGCTGCTGGCGAAGAACCCGGCGGGATGGGCCGCCGCGCTGTCGATGATCGAAGAGGACGCCGTGCTGGCGGTGGGGATCAACGCCCGCATCGCCGACGGCACCGACACCTCGTGGCTGTACGACGTGCCCTTCGAGCGGCTCGCCGGCCGGGTGGTCGGGGCGACCGGCGACCGGCGCGACGACCTCGCCGTTCGGCTGCGCTACGCCGGCGCGACCCCGATCGTGCACGAGGATCTGGTCCGGCTGGCGGGGCGGCTGCCGGCAGGGCGGCTCGTGGTGGCAGCCAACTACACCGCCTTCCGGGAGATGCGCCGCTATGTCCACTGACCCGGCCGCCGGAGTGTCCGCGCTGCGCATCGTGCACGTGTACCCGCACCTGCTCGGCACCTACGGCGACGCCGGCAACGTCATCGTGCTGCACCGGCGGGCGATCGAGCGGGGCATCGCCTGCAGCGTCGTCGCCGTCCACCCGGGCGAGGCGGTTCCGCGGGACGGGGACATCTACCTGCTCGGGGGCGGTGAGGACGCCAAGCAGACCGCCGCCGCCGAGGAGCTGCGCCGCGACGGCGGGCTGGCCGCGGCGGCGGCCCGCGGTGCAGCCGTGCTCGGGATCTGCGCGGGCTACCAGCTGGTCGGGGAGACCTTCCTCGGGGTGGGCGGCACGCCCACGCCCGGCCTGGGCCTGCTCGACGTGCGCACCGACCGGCTGGAGCGGCGCGCGGTGGGGAACGTGCTGGCCAACCCCGGCTGGGATCTCGGTCTGCCCGAGCTGATCGGGTTCGAGAACCACGGCGGCGCCACCACCCTGGGTCCGCAGGCCACCCCGCTGGCCCGGGTGGAGCTGGGCGTCGGGAACGGTGACGGCAGTGCCACCGAGGGCGCCGTCCAGGGTCATGTGCTGGGCACCTACCTGCACGGGCCGGTGCTGGCGCTCAACCCGGCGCTGGCGGACTGGCTGATCGCGACGGCGACGGGCCCGCTGCCACCGCTGGACGACCGGCTCTGCGAGAACCTGCGCCGGCACCGGCTCGGGCACGTGATCCCGGCGACCGAGAGGGCAGGGCGCCGCCGTGCCGTGCTGTCGGCCCTGCGCCGCCGCGACGACCGGCCGAGCGGTGCCGCGGCCACGCTGAGCGGCGCCGCCCCGCAGTGACCTCACGGGCGGCGCTCGTTCACCGCGGTGGGCCGCGGTGATCAGGTGGATCCCTTCTCGGCATAGCAGCGCACCGCGGCCGCGTCGAGCGGCACCCTGACCCCGCGCTCGCCCAGCACCAGCCGGGTGGCCTCCTGCCCGGCAGCCCCGATGGCGTCGATGACCTGCGCGGCGAGCCCGCTGTCGGCCTCGACCAGGACCTCGTCGTGCTGGAAGAACACCAGCCGGGCCGTTCCCGGCAGCGCCGCGAGGCGGGGCCGCAGCGTGGCGAGGAGCACCCCGGCCCAGTCGGCCGCCGAGGCCTGGACGACGAAGTTGCGGGTGAAGCGGCCGCGGGCGCGGGCCCGCCGGCCGGCGGCCTCGGGGGTGGTGTCGAGCCAGCCCGGCCGGGGAGGCGGGCAGGTGCGCCCGAGCACCGAGCGGACCGTCCCGCCGTCCTCCCCGGCCCGGGCCGCGTCCTCGAGCAGCCGCAGCGCCGCGGGGAAGCGCCGCCGCAGCGCGGCCAGCGCCGGCGAGCCCGAGCCGCCGCCGTACATCGCCGACAGCAGCGCCACCTTGGCCTCGTCCCGGGCATCGGGGCGGCCCAACGCCTGGGCGGCGAGCTCGGCGTACAGGTCGCCCTGGGCGGTCGCGGCGACCATCCCCGGGTCGGCGGACATCGCCGCCAGCACCCGGGGCTCGAGCTGCCCCGCGTCGGCGACGACCAGCGTGCGGCCCGGCTCGGCCAGCACCGCCGCCCTGACGGCGCGGGGGATCTGCAGCGCGCCGCCGCCGCGGCTGGCCCACCGGCCGGAGACCACCCCGGCGGGCACGTAGGCGGGTCGGAAGCGGCCGTCGTGGACCCACTGCTCGCGCCAGGCCCAGCCGTGCGCGGCGTGCAGCCGGGCCAGCTCCTTGTAGCGCAGCAGCGGCGCCATCGCGGGGTGCTCGACCCCGCGCAGCTCGTGCCGCCGGGTGGAGCCGACCGGGATCCCGGCCCGGTGCAGCGCGCGCAGCAGTTCGACGGCGGAGTCGGGGTTCAGCCGCGGATCGCCGAGCGCGGCGGCTACCTGCTCGGCCAGTGCCTGCAACCGCGCGGGGCGGCCACCGTGCGGGGGGCGCGGTCCCAGCGCGGCGGTCAGTAGTTCGTCGTGCACGTCGCTGCGCCACGGCAGGCCGGCGGCGGACATCTCCGCGGCGACCAGCCCGGCGGCCGACTCGGCGGCCACCAGCAGGGCGAAACCGGGGCTGGTGGCGCGGGCTGCCGCCACCCGGGTGAGCTGCCCGGCGTGCACGGCGAGCAGGGCCGAGAGCGGGTCGGCGCCCTCGGCGAGCGCGGGCCCGGGACCGTCGGCGTCCTCGGCGGCGAACAGCGGGGCCTGACCGGACGCCGGGTCGCCCCCTCCACGACCACCGCCCGGGCCCGGATCGGGGGGAACCGGCGCCCCGCGCAGGCGGGCCCATGCGGCCGCCAGCGAGCGCGGCTCGCCCCAGCGCAGTTCGTGACCGAGCAGCAGCGACTCGGTGAGGGCGAGGTCGTGGCAGCGGGCGACCCGCACCCCGGCCGCCAGCAGCGTCGGGTAGACCGTCGCGGTGTCCGGCCACACCCAGCGTGGGGCGTGCTCGGCCTCGAGGGCGGCGACCTGCGCCGGGAGGCGGTCCAGTGCCTGTGGCGCCGCCAGCGGGCTGCCGTCCTCGGCGAGCAGCTGCAGCATCGCCCCGGGCCGGGCACCGGGGCGGGCCGGCAGCAGGCAGGCGCGCACCCCTGGATCCTGCCCGAGCGGGCCGACGGCCGGTGCCCGGGAGCGGCCCCCGGGGCGCGGAATACCCGCGGAGCTGAGACGCTTCGTTAGTTCACGTATGGCAATTACTGTGTTCCGTCCCCGGAGGCCCGCTTGACCCGCCCTGCCCGACCGGCGCGTCCGTCCGCCGGCCCGACCGCCACGACCGGCCCGACCGCCACGACCGGCCCGACCGCCACGACCGGCCCGACCGCCACGACCGAGCCGGCGGGTGCCTCGGGCGGAGCGGGGGGCGGTGGGTGGCGGCGCTCACGCTGGGATGCCGGGCACCCGAAGTACCGCTGGGTGGCGCTGTCCAACACCACGCTGGGCATGCTGATGGCCACGATGAACTCCTCCATCGTGCTCATCTCGCTGCCGGCGATCTTCCGCGGGATCGGGCTCGACCCGCTGGCCCCGGGCAACGTGGGCTACCTGCTGTGGATGCATCATGGGCTTCCTGCTGGTGTCGGCGGTGCTCGTCGTCTCGCTCGGCCGGCTGGGCGACATGCTCGGCCGGGTCCGGATGTACAACCTCGGGCTTCGTCGTCTTCAGCGTCGGTTCGGTGGCGCTGGCGCTGACGCCGATGAAGGGGGCGGCCGCGGCACTGTGGATCATCGGCTGGCGGCTGGTGCAGGGGGTCGGCGGCGCGATGCTGTTCGCCAACTCCACCGCGATCCTCACCGACGCCTTCCCGGCCCGACCGCCGGGGCATGGCGCTGGGGGTCAACCAGATCGCCGCGATCGCCGGCTCGTTCCTCGGGCTGGTGCTGGGCGGCGTGCTCTCGGTGATCGCACTGGCGCGCGGTCTTCTGGGTCAGCGTGCCGATCGGCGTGATCGGGACGGTGTGGTCCTACGCGTCCCTGCACGAACTCGGCGAGCGCCGTCCGTCCCGGCGTGGACTGGCTGGGGAACCTCACCTTCGCGGTCGGGCTGTCCGCCCTGCTGGCCGGGATCACCTACGGCATCCAGCCCTACGGCGGGCACCCCACCGGCTGGTCCAATCCCTGGGTGATCGCCGGCCTGGTCGGCGGGGTGGTGCTGCTCGTCGCCTTCTGCGTGGTCGAGATGCGTGGTGGCGGCGCCGATGTTCCAGCTCGGGCTGTTCCGCATCCGCGCCTTCGCGCTCGGCAACCTGGCCGGGCTGCTGGCCGTCGATCGGCCGCGGCGGGCTGCAGTTCATGCTGATCATCTGGCTGCAGGGGATCTGGCTGCCGCTGCACGGCTACTCCTTCGAGTCCACCCCGCTGTGGGCCGGCATCTACCTGCTGCCGCTGACCGTCGGCTTCCTGGCCGCCGGGCCGCTGTCCGGGCGTGCTTTCCGACCGGTTCGGGCAGCGGTCCTTCGCCGGGGTCGGGCTGCTGGTCACCGCGGCGACCTTCGTCGGGCTGCTGCTGATCCCGGTGGACTTCAGCTACTGGCGTTCGCGCTGCTCACCTTCTCAACGGGATCGGGTCGGGCATGTTCGCCGCGCCCAACACCGCGGCCATCATGAACTCGGTGCCGGCCGATCAGCGCGGCGCGGCCTCCGGGATGCGCGGCACCTTCTTCAACGCAGGCTCGTCGCTGTCGATCGGGGTGTTCTTCTCGCTGATGGTCGGCGGGCCTCGCCTCCACCCTGCCCACCACGCTGACCCAGGGGCTGCGCGCACACGGGGTGCCCGCGGCGGCGGCCCAGCAGATCGGGGCACTGCCGCCGGTGGGCAGTCTGTTCGCGGCCTTCCTCGGCTACAACCCGATCGCCGACGCTGCTCGGCGCCACCGGGACGCTGTCGACGCCTGCCCAGCGCCGACGCCGCCACCCTGACCGGCACGAGTTCTTCCCGCACCTGATCGCCGGGCCCTTCCACGACGGTCTGGTGGTGGTGTTCCTGGCGGCCGCGGCGATGCTCGTGATCGCCGCCGTCGCCTCGTTCCTGACCGGCGGGCCGGCGCATGCGGAGGCGCTGCGCAGCGAGCAGCCCCCTTCCGGGACCGGCCCGCTGCCGGACGACGGTCCGGCGCCGGCCGCCTCGCTGGCACCGGCGGCGAGGGCGGCCGGAGACAGGCAATGACCGGAGACAGGCAATGATGGGTCCGTGCACGCGAAGGAGGGGGTAGCGCCGGTGCAGGCCGACCCCGATGACATCGAGGCGGTCTCGGCGCGGCTGCACGTGGTGATCGGCAGGCTGGTGCGCACCCTGCGCCGGGCGGGGACCGCGGACATCGGTGCGGGCTCGCTGGCCGCGCTGGCCACGCTGGCACGCAGTGGCCCGATGCGGCTGGGTGACCTGGCCGCCCGGGAGGGCGTCTCGCCGCCCACGCTGACCCGGATCATCGCCGCCCTGGAGGAGTCGGGGTACGTCCGCAGGAAGCCGGACCCGGACGATCGGCGGGCCGTCGTGGTGACCATCACCGACCACGGCGAGCAGGTGGTGGGCGGGCTGGGCAGCGCCCGGGTGGCGTTGCTGCGCGCCCGGCTGGAGGCGGTGCCGGCGGAGGATCTGCGCACCCTGGTGGCTGCGCTCGCGGTGCTCGAGCAGATCGCCCGCGACGACGGCTGACCGCTGCGGGCAACGCGGCGGCGGGTGCCACCGGGTTTGCACTCGGGGGGGTCGAGTGCTAATCATGGGGTTAGCACTCTCGGGTCGAGAGTGACAGCCCGGTCCGGGTCACCGAGCCGGGTGGCAGTTTCGCACCACGACCACATTCGACACGGGAGCCACCAGCTACCCGGCCGGTCCGGTGAGGGTCGGTACCGCCGTGACGTGAACGGCGGGCACCGCCCCGTCCGTCGCGGGCACCGCCGGCCGTCAACCCACCCGGTTATGCGGAGGGATCAACCACACGATGGCCAAGATCATCGCGTTCGACGAGGAGGCCCGGCGCGGTCTCGAGCGGGGTATGAACATCCTCGCCGACGCCGTCAAGGTCACCCTCGGGCCCAGGGGCCGCAACGTCGTCCTGGAGAAGAAGTGGGGCGCCCCCACCATCACCAACGACGGCGTCTCCATCGCCAAGGAGATCGAGCTCGAGGACCCCTACGAGAAGATCGGCGCCGAGCTCGTCAAGGAGGTCGCGAAGAAGACCGACGACGTCGCCGGCGACGGCACCACCACCGCGACCGTCCTGGCCCAGGCGCTGGTCCGCGAGGGCCTGCGCAACGTGGCCGCCGGGGCGAACCCGATGGCGCTGAAGCGGGGCATCGAGAAGGCCGTCGAGGCCGTCTCCGGTCAGCTCCTCGAGATGGCCAAGGAGGTCGAGACCAAGGAGCAGATCGCTGCGACGGCCTCGATCTCCGCTGCTGACACCTCCATCGGCGAGATGATCGCCGAGGCGATGGACAAGGTCGGCAAGGAAGGCGTCATCACCGTCGAGGAGTCGAACACCTTCGGGCTGGAACTCGAGCTCACCGAGGGTATGCGTTTCGACAAGGGCTACATCTCGGCCTACTTCGTCACCGACCCGGAGCGGATGGAGGCGGTCCTGGAGGACGCCTACATCCTCATCGCCAACTCCAAGGTGTCGGCGGTCAAGGACCTGCTCCCGCTGCTGGAGAAGGTCATGCAGTCGGGCAAGCCGCTGATGATCATCGCTGAGGACGTCGAGGGCGAGGCCCTGTCCACGCTGGTGGTCAACAAGATCCGTGGCACCTTCAAGTCGGTGGCGGTCAAGGCCCCCGGTTTCGGTGACCGGCGCAAGGCCATGCTGCAGGACATCGCCATCCTCACCGGCGGTCAGGTCATCTCCGAGGAGGTCGGCCTCAAGCTGGAGAACACCGGGCTGGACCTGCTCGGGCGGGCCCGCAAGGTCGTCATCACCAAGGACGAGACGACCATGGTCGAGGGTGCGGGTGACGCCGAGCAGATCGCCGGCCGGGTGAACCAGATCCGGGCCGAGATCGAGAAGTCCGACTCGGACTACGACCGGGAGAAGCTGCAGGAGCGGCTGGCCAAGCTGGCCGGCGGCGTCGCGGTGATCCGGGCCGGCGCGGCGACCGAGGTCGAGCTCAAGGAGCGCAAGCACCGCATCGAGGACGCGGTGCGCAACGCCAAGGCCGCCGTAGAGGAGGGCATCGTCGCCGGTGGCGGGGTGGCCCTCATCCAGGCCTCGGCAGCGGCGTTCGCCAAGCTCGAGCTCGTGGGCGACGAGGCCACCGGGGCGAACATCGTCCGGGTGGCGCTCGAGGCTCCGCTGAAGCAGATCGCCGTGAACGCCGGCCTCGAGGGCGGCGTGGTGGCCGAGAAGGTGCGCGGGCTGGAGCCCGGGCACGGCCTGGACGCCTCGACCGGTGAGTACGTCGACCTGATCAAGGCGGGGATCATCGACCCGGCCAAGGTCACCCGGTCGGCGCTGCAGAACGCGGCCAGCATCGCTGCGCTCTTCCTCACCACGGAGGCTGTCGTGGCCGACAAGCCGGAGAAGACGGCTGCGCCGGCCGGCGGCGGCGGCGACATGGGCGGTGGCATGGACTTCTGACCCGGCGACGGGTCAGGGTCCGGTCGGCTCGGCGCTCGCGCGCCGGGCCGGGCAGGCACTGCTCAGGCAGTACCCGAACACAGCAGCAGGGGCGGTCCATCCCTTCGGGGAGGGGCCGCCCCTGCCGCTGTCTGCCTGCCCGACCGTGCCCGGGCCGCGTCGGCTCGGCGGTCGGGGCGACGCAGGGTGCAGGACCGGCTGCCGAGAGAAGTCCCGGACGTTGCGGAAAGTAGTCGTTCGGCTCCAGATGATACCCGGAACGAGTGATAGGTGAGACCTTCAATGGCATTAAACGGACAAATAGTACCCGCATTTCTAACGATATAGCAGACTGTGACCATCAACGGCGCCTCCGGGGCTAGCCTTGTCCACGATTGCAGCGATGTGTCGCCCGCCCCGCCGTCCGCGTGAGGCCCCACGCGGACGAGGCGACGCTCGCGCCTGAGAGGGGATGGGCAGTGACGCTTCAGGTCGAGTCCGAGCCGGCCGGTGAAGAGCGAGTCGTTGGTACGGACGAGTTGTTCTTCTCCACCACGGACCGGCGCGGGATCATCCGCTCGGGGAACTCGGTGTTCGTCCGGATCTCCGAGTACTCCGTCGACGAGCTGAACGGCTCGCCGCACAGCCTGATCCGCCATCCGGACATGCCCGCGGCCGTCTTCAAGGCGATGTGGGACCGGTTGCTGTCCGGCCGGCCGATGGCCGGGTACGTGCTGAACCTGGCCAAGGACGGCCGGTACTACTGGGTGTTCGCCACCATCACCCCGCTCGGCGACGGGTTCCTGTCGGTACGGATGAAGCCCATGGTCGCCAGCCTGATGAGCCCGGTGCGGCAGCTGTACGGCGAGCTGCGCGCGGGAGAGCGGGCCGGCCGGATGAGCGGCATGACCCGAGCCCAGGCGGCCGCCCAGGGCGAGCGCGAACTCGAGCACGCGGTCCAGCTGATGGGACTCGACGGGTACGACCACTTCATGATGGAGGCGCTGCCGGCGGAGGTGGCCGCCAGAGCCGGGATGACCACGATCCGCTACGCCCACCACCAGGGGTCGGGGCCGGTCGCCGAGATCCTCGCCGCCGCCGCCTCCCTCGACGGGCAGCTGGCCTCGCTGGTGGGGCGTCTGGACGCCTACCGCGACCTGTCCGAGTCGCTGTCCAACGCCTCCCGCTCGATGCTCGCCGCGGCGGTCCAGCTCGACGCCGCCGCCTCGGCGGCCCGGCGCGGCTCGGCCGAGGTGGCCACCCAGGTCAGGGTGCTCGACAACGTCGCCCAGGCGATGGTCGGTCCCTGCCACGACACCGTCGAGACGCTGCGCGGGGTCGTCACCGAACTGGACTCGCTGCGCAGCCTCATCTCGGGCCTGCGGTTCCGGATCGCGCTCGCCCGTCTGCACGACGACATGGTCGCCGCCTTCGCCAGCGAGGTGATCGACGGGATCGCCCCCGAGGCCTCGCTGGCCGAGGTGCCGCTGCTGTGCGACGCGCTGCACGAGGGCGTGGAACACATGGCCGCCACCATGGCGATCGTCAACGCCAAGCTCGCCTCGGTCAGTCAGGCCGTGGCCCGGGCGGGGGAGCAGTTCAACGACTTCCGCCGCTTCATCGGCAAGTGGCGGCTGCTGGTGCTGCGGCACCGCGTGGGGGGGCAGCTGGCCGACTACGTGGAGCCGATCGACCAGATGCTCGCCGACGGCCACGACCAGCTGTACACGCTGTACACGCTCGCCCAGCGCTGCCGGGCCGAGGTGTTCCCGTTCGAGGGGCCGGCACTCGACGCCCAGCTGGCCCGGATCCGCAGGGCCGTCCGCGAGCTGTGACGCGCTACCCGGCGAGCGTCACGTAGACCTTGCGCAGGTCCTCGTGCACGACCCAGGTGGTGCGGGCCCCCGCCTCCAGCACGCCGAGGTCGCCGGGGCCCACCTCGAGCGTTGGCCCGCCGTCGACCTGGATGCTCGCGCGGCCGCTGAGCACCACGAACACCTCGTCCGCCTCCACGTCGGTGGACGTGCCCGCGGTGTGCTCCCAGACCCCGGCCGCCAGCCCACGCACGGTGTCCAGCTCCTGCGCTCCGGTTGCTGGGCGCCCGGCGACCACCTGCTCGGGCGGCAGGGGCGCGAGCGGAACGTCCAGCCGGGCGGCGGCGATCACGCGACAGACCATGCCGCACCGTAACGTGCCGGCGCCGGCGCCGGAGCCGGGGCCGGCGCTGGCAGCGGGGCACCTGGTGGGCAGACTGGGCGGGTGAGCGAGACGGCGGAAGTGCCCCAGCCCACCGCCGCGGGCGGGGCCGGCGGCCGCACCTGCGGGGTGCTGCTCGCCGCCGGCTCGGGCCGCCGCATGGGTGGCCCGAAGGCGCTGCTGCGCCACCCGGACGGCACGGCCTGGGTCACCGCGGCGGCCCGGGCGCTGCTCGCCGGGGGCTGCGCCGACGTCGTCGTGGTGCTCGGAGCCGGGGCCGAGCAGGCCGCCGCGCTGGTGCCCGCCGCCGCCGACGTCGTGGTCGCCGCCGGCTGGCAGGAGGGCATGGGTGCCTCGCTGCGGGCGGGGCTGGAGGCGGTGCAGGCCCGCCACGGGCGGGCCGTCGCGGCCCTGGTGGCCCTGGTCGACACCCCGGGAGTCAGCGCAGGGGTGGTGGCCCGGATGATCACCACGGCAGCCCCCGGCACGCTCGCCCGGGCCGGGTACGCCGGGCGGGCGGGGCACCCCGTGCTGCTCGGTCGCGCGCACTGGGCCGGCGTGCGCGAACAGGCCCGCGGTGACTCCGGGGCCCGCGACTACCTCGCCGCCCGGGTGGTGCAGGTCATCGAGTGCGGGGACCTCGGGCACGGCGACGACCTCGACACCACCGCGCAACGGCGGGCCAGGGACGGGCGTGACTTCCCTGCTGCCGGGGCGGGCGGATCGGCCTACCCTGCTGCGGTGAGCATTCAGGCGAGGCCGGACCCGGGGCGGGCGCACCCCGCGCTGCACCCCGAGCACGCCGGCGAGAGCCTCGGGGGCCACCCCGGGCACGACACCAGCAGGTCCCGCCCGCCGGCCCGGCGGGTGGCGCTGGCGGCCATCTCCGAGCGGCCGCTCGACGAGGCCGCGCACGAGGCGGCGGTGGCGGACGCCGCCGCGGGGGCGGTGGTGACCTTCCACGGGACGGTGCGCGACCACGACGGCGGCCGCCCGGTCACGGCGATCGAGTACGTGGCCCACCCGAGCGCGGCGGACGTGCTCGCGGAGGTGGCGGCCCAGGTGGCCGCCGACAGCGACTGTGAGGCGGTGGCCGTCACCCACCGGGTGGGGCAGCTGCACCTCGGCGAGGTGGCCATCGTGGTCGCCGTCTCCGCCGCGCACCGGCAGCAGGCCTTCGCAGCGGCGGCGCTGCTGGTCGACGAGGTCAAGCACCGGCTTCCGGTGTGGAAGCGCCAGCAGTTCCCGGACGGCAACGACGAGTGGGTGGCCTGCCCCTAGCCCGTCGTGCTCAGAAGGGGACGCCGGGCCGGGTGATCCGGGGGGTGGTCACCGCGGGCTGGGTGGCGGAGCGGATGTAGAGGAACACCTGGAACCGGTCGAAGGTCAGGTGCTTGGCGATCCGGTAGTCGCCGAGCAGCAGCTCGACCTTCTCGTCGTCGCCCGGACTCATCGTCTCCGACATCCCGGCCAGCCCGGTCACCAGCCAGACCCGTCGGTGGTCGGTGAGCGCGGCACTGATCTCGGGCGCCGGTTTCTCGATCCCGAAGATGGTGGCCGACCCGACCGGGCTCTCCCCGATGGCGATGTCGTTCAGCCCGGTGAACCGCTCCGGGTACATCTGCTCCAGGATGCGCATGTACCAGGGGACGAACAGGACGGCGTCCCCCGCTCGGGCCTGGGCCTGCAGGTAGGCCGTGGTGCCCCGCACGTCCTCGGAGTGCCCGAGCTTCGGGTCGCGGTAGAGCAGCTGCATCGACGAGCCGGCCACGGCGACGGACAGGATCACCACCAGCGCCCCGTACGGCCGCACGAAGGTGGCGAGGCTGGCCAGCAGCAGGGCGCTGCCGGGCAGCGTGAACACCATGTACCGCCAGTCGAACAGCGGGTCGACCTGCGAGATCACCCACAGCAGCAGCGGCGGGAACAGCCCCCAGGCGAGCCCCAGCCCGAACGCCCTGCGGCTCGGGCTGCTGTTCAGCCGCAGCCGGTGCCGCAGCTGCAGGACGCCCCCGGCGACGAGGATCACGAACAGCGGGACGCTCCAGCTGTGGAACTCGGTGGTGAGGAAACCTCGCAGGTTGGCCAGGTCGGGCCGGGTGAGCCAGTCGACCTGGGAGCGCTGGCTGAACGCCACCGCCACGAACGGTGACACCACCGTCAGCGCTCCGGCGACGGCGGTGGCCCAGCGCCGCCGGACGGCGGCGGGGGTGAAGACCAGCACGTAGATCAGGTGGCTGGTGAGCAGCACCAGGCTGAGCACGTTCAGCACCGGCGCCACCACCACGGTGGCCGCGTACAACACCCAGCGCCGTCGCCGCCACGGCCTGCGGGTGGCCCGCAGCAACGCGTAGGTCGAGATCGTGGCCGCCAGGGTCACCAGCGCGTAGGGGCGGGCCTCCTGGGCGAACCGGGTGGCGAAGGGGCACAGCCCGTAGATGACCCCGGCGGTCACGCCCAGCGCCGTGGAGTCGAGTTGCCGGCCGACCCTGACCAGCACCCCGGCCGTGAGCGCGGCGGCCAGCACCGAGACCATGCGCACCGGGGTCACGGCGGCGTCCAGGGTCGCGGTGGGGAAGAGCTGCATCACCTCGTGGGCGATCAGGTAGTAGGCGAGGTGGACGAAGTCGACCGTGCGGGTGAGCTGGAGGATCTGCGGGACGGTGCGATGGGCGATGACCATGGTGGCGGCCTCGTCGCGCCACGGGCTGGGGGTTCCCACCCGCCAGGCGAAGATCAGCCCCGCGAACACCGTGACGGCCAGCTCGGGCAGGAACCAGCGGTGGGCGGAATGCCACGCCTTCCGGCGCAACCCCTCACGCCAGCCCGGGCGCGCTTCAGGCGCGTCCGTGACCAGCAACTGCACCGCTTGGCCCCCTTCTCTTGAGGCGCCGGAACATACGAAGGAGCCCCTAGCGTCGGGGCCCCTGCCGATACCTAGGGTAATCGGCATCCGGGGACCCTGCGGTCACGAGAAGGCAACAACCCTGCAAATGCGGGGTCGCCACCGGTATGAGCTCGGCCACACGCAGATCCAACAGTTACGCAATGTTAACGAGTCGCTGATGCACGCGGTTCCCGCCGGTCAGCCGCCGGCGAAGGGGGGCAGCACGTCCACCTCGTCGCCGTCGGCGAGCGGACGGTCCCTGCTGCCGGCGGTGCCCGCGAGCAGGAAGCTGCAGGCCGCGAGCACGCGGGCCAGTTCGGGCCCGTGCTGCTCGCTGAGGGTGGCGACCAGGTCGTGCAGGCTGCCCCCGGGCTCGAGCGCCACCTCTTCGGCGTCCGTCCGCGCGGCCCGCCGCCGCCGGCGAAGTACCGCACCCTCACCCGCATCGCCGCCCGCCCCGCCCCGGAGTCGCCGGCGGCCGCCAGGCTGCCCTCGTGCAGGCTCCCGCTCACCCGGTCAGCCTCCGATCGCGCACATCGGGCGGGCGGGGCGCAGGAACGCGGGTCGTCGATGCCGTGGCCGGCCTTCTTGCCCGCATCGCGCCCCGCCAGCGCGTCGGCCAGCTCGTCGTCGTCCGCCCCGGACCGCGCATCGCCGTCCGCAGGTCGGACTCCTCGCGGGCGAACAGGCAGTTGCGGATCTGGCCGTCGGCGGTGAGCCGGGTCCGGTCGCAGGCGCCGCAGAACGGCCGGGTGACCGAGGCGATGACGCCGACGTCGTGCGCCGGGCCGCCCGTCGACCAGCCAGCGTCTCGGCCGGCGCCGGCCCCGTCCGCGGGTCGGCGTCGGGGTGAGCTCGAACGCCGCGCGGCAGCCGCGCGAGGATCTCCTCCGCGGTGACCATCTCGCCGCCGGTCCCAGGCGTGCGTGGGCGTCCAGCGGCATCTGCTCGATGAACCGCAGCTGGTAGCCGTGCTCGAGGCAGAAGCGCAGCAGCGGCACGGCCTCGTCGTCGTTGACCCCGCGCATCAGCACCGTGTTGACCTTGACCGGCGTCAGCCCGGCGGCCTGGGCCGCGGCCAGCCCGGCGAGGACGTCGTCCAGCCGGTCGCGGTGGGTGAGCTGCTTGAACCGGGCCGCGGTCGAGGGTGTCGAGGCGACACGTTGACCCGGTCCAGGCCGGCGGCGGCGAGCGCGGCGGCGACGCGGCGCCAGCCCGATCGCCGTTGGTGGTCAGCGCTGACCTGCGGGACGCGGCCGCAGCGCCGTGGCGCGGCGTCGACGATGATCCGACCAGGCCGCGGCGCGCAGCAGCGGCTCGCCGCCGGTGAACCGGACCTCGCTGGATGCCCAGGTGCTCGACCGCCGATCCGTGACCAGCCGGAAGATCTCGTCGTCGGTGAGCACCTCGATCTTCGGGCAGCCAGTCCAGGCCCTCGGGCGGCATGCAGTAGGTGCAGCGCAGGTTGCAGCGGTCGGTCAGAGACACCCGCAGGTCGGTCGCCACACGGCCGAACCGGTCGAGCAGGCGGCCGTCCTCGGGACGATCCCGCGGCGGCGCGGCAGCGGATTCGCTGCCGGCGGCGGTGCTTCCCCCGGGCGCATCAGCGCGGGCATGCCCAGCGGGACGGGCCTCATCGGGTAAGGGTACCCATCGTTGCGCCGGATACGCCTGCCGATGTGCGCCCGGTGAGTGCCGCCGCACCCCTCGGGGGCGAGCCTGAGTACGGTGACGGGTGCCGGGCGCGCTGCCGGCGACTGCGCAGAAGGGACCCTGTGATGAGTGCCGATCAGGCCGTACCCCCGCCCTGCCCGACCTGGTCGCACTGCCGCCCGGGTTCCTCTGGGGCGCCGCCACCTCGGCCTTCCAGATCGAGGGTGACGCCGAGCACCGGGGGCAGTCCATCTGGGACCTGCTCTGCGCCGAGCCCGGCCGGATCGCCGACGGCTCCGACGGCTCGCTCGCCTGCGACCACGTCCATCGCTACCGCGACGACCTCGCGCTGCTGCGCCGGCTCGGTGTCGGCGCCTATCGCTTCTCGATCGCCTGGCCGCGGGTGATGCCCGGAGGCAGCGGAGGCCTGGCCCCCGCCGGGCTGGGCTTCTACGACCGGCTGGTCGACGATCTGCTCGAGGCGGGCATCGACCCGTGGATCACCCTGTACCACTGGGACCTGCCGGTCGAGCTGCACGAGGGTGAGGGTGGCTGGCCGGACCGGCGGGTGGTGGACCGGTTCGTCGACTACGCGGTGAGCGTGCACGCGGCGCTGGGTGACCGGGTCAGGTCGTGGACCACGCTGAACGAGCCGTGGTGCTCCGCCTGGCTCGGGTACGGCAAGGGCGTGCACGCCCCCGGCGTGCGTGACCGGGCGCAGGCGGCCCGCGCCGCCCACCACCTGTTGCTCGCCCACGGGCGGGCGACCGCGGCGATGCGCGAGCAGGCCCCGGCCGACCACCAGTTCGGGCTCGTGCTCAACCTGTTCGGGTTCCGACCGGCACCCGGGCTCGAGCCTGCGGCCGCCGAAGCGGTGCTGCCGGCGGCACGGCTGATGGACGGGCTGCAGAACCGCTGGTGGCTCGGTGCGGTGGTTGGCGACGGCTACCCCGAGGACATCGTGGAACTGCTCGCGGAAGACCTCGACGGAGTGCTGCTCGACGGCGATCTGGAGCAGATCCAGGCGCCGCTGGACTTCCTCGGGGTGAACTACTACCACGACGAGCTGCTGCGCCCGGTCGAGCCGGGCGACCCGGCCCCCGATGCGGCCTACCCCGGGGCCGAGGCCGTGCGCATCGCGGCGCCGGGGGCGGAGGCGATGCTCGAACGGCTGGCCGGTCACTCCCGGCGGCCTGCGCGACATCCTGCTGCGGATCGGCGAGGACTACCCCGACGCCCCGCCGCTGCTGGTCACCGAGAACGGCGCCGCCTACGACGACGTGGAGCCCCGCTCCGCGCCGGAGGGCGGGGCCGAGGGCGAGGGTGGGGCCGAGGGCGGGGCCGGGGCCGAGGGCGGGGCCGGGGTGGTCGAGGACGGGGTGGTCGAGGACCCGGCACGGGTCAGCTACCTGGTCCGCCACCTCGCCGCGCTGGCCGAGGCGGTCGACGCGGGCGCCGACGTCCGCGGGTACTTCGCCTGGTCGCTGCTGGACAACTTCGAGTGGGCGGAGGGGTACGCCCAGCGCTTCGGCCTGGTCAGGGTCGACTTCGACACCCTGCGGCGCCGGCCGCGGCGCAGCTTCGAGGTCTACCGCGAGGCGATCGCGGCGAGCGCGACGGGCCGGCGGTGACCCGCGAGCGGCGGGGGGTCAGGGTCTGCGGGCGGTGAGCTCGCGCACCTCCGCGTAGCGGGCGCGCACGCGCCGGCACCGGATCGGCCTCGAAGACCTGCGTGCCGGACAGCTCCCAGGCCGGCGGCTCGGCACCGCCCGGAGAGCACCCACGCGGCCTGCCGGGCCGCGCCGTCGGCGACGTACTCCCCGGGCGGGGGCACCACGACCGGGTCGGCCGAGCACCGCCGGCGCGATCCGGCGCACGCGCCTCCGAGCGGGCCCCGCCGCCGACCAGCAGCACCCGCTCGATCCGCGACGCCCTGTGCGCGCGAGCGCGTCCAGGCCGTCGGCGAGGCCGCACAGCAGGCCCTCGACCGCGGCCCGGGCGAGGTGGGCCGGCGTGGCCGTGTCCAGCCGCAGCCCGTGCAGCGCGCCGGTCGCGTCGGGCCGGTTCGGGGTCCGCTCGCCCTCGAGGTAGGGCACCAGGGCCAGGCCGCCGGACCCGGCCGGGGCCGACAGCGCCAGCCGCGACAGCTCGTCGAGGTCGACCCCGAGCATCCGGGCGCGAGGCGTCGAGCACGCGGGCCGCGTTCAGCGTGCACACCAGCGGCAGGTACCGGCCGGTCGCGTCGGCGAACCCGGCGACGGTCCCGGTGGCGTCGCGGCGGTGGACGTCGGCGACGGCGAGACACCACCCCGGAGGTGCCGACCGAGACGACCACGTCGCCCTGCCGCGGCGCCGACGCCCGAGCGCGGCCGCCATGTTGTCGCCCGTGCCCGGGCCGAGCAGCCCGCCGACCATCAGCCCCGGTGCCAGGCGCTGCCGGCCCGTTCGGCCGGACCGAGCACCGCGCGGCAGCAGCGGCGTCATGGCCGAGCGCGGCACGCAGCAGGTCGGGGCGGTAGGCGCCGGCTCGCCGGCGACCAGTAGCCGGTGCCGCTGGCGTCGCCGCGGTCGGTGACCAGGCAGACAGGTCCGATCTGCCGGGCGCGCCGTAGCCGGCGAGCCGCCAGGTCAGCCAGTCGTGCGGCAGGCAGCACCGCGGCCGTACGCGCGGCGTTGTCCGGCTCGTGCTCGGCCAGCCAGCGCAGCTTGGTCACCGTGAACGAGGCGACCGGGACCGAGCCGACCGCGTCGGCCCAGGCTGCGCGCCCCGCCGAGCTCGGCGATCAGGTCGCTGCCGCCTGCGGCGCGGAGCGGGTGTCGTTCCACAGCAGGCGCCGGGCGCACCACCGCGCCGTCGGCGTCCAGGCACACCATGCCGTGCTGCTGGCCGCCGACGGCGAGCGCGGCGACGTCGTCGAGGCCGCCCGCGCTCGGCGAGCGCGCGTCTGCAGCGCGTCCCACCAGCGCCGCGGGTCGACCTCGGTGCCGTCCGGGTGGGCGGCGCGGCCCTCGCGCACCAGCGCGCCGGTCTGCGCGTCGCGGATCACGACCTTGCACGACTGGGTCGAGGAGTCGACCCCTGCGACGAGGACATCGCCGCCTCCTGGAGCTTGGTGCCGTGATCATGCACGGTGGCGCTCACGCGCGGGCGCCACCGTGCATGATCACGGGCTGGGGACATCACGGGCTGGAGCACGGGCGGGCTCGGGGTAGGGAGCATCACGGGGTAGGGAGTCACGGGCCACGGGGTCAGCGGGCGCCGAGCAGGTGCTCGAGCGCGAGCTGGTCGAGCCGCACGAAGCCGTAGCCCGCGCGCGCCGACGGCGTCGGCGTCGAAGTCCTCGAACGCGCTGCGGTCGGCGAGCAGGTCGGCGTAGCGTCTCGCCGGCGGCCAGGGTCGGGCATCGCGAGCTCGCCGACACGGGCGGCCTCCATGCGCCTCGCTGACCTCGGGGTCGGCGCGGAAGGCCGCGGCCCGCTCCTTCAGCAGCAGGTAGGTGCGCATGTTCGCGGCGGCCGAGGCCCACACGCCGTCGATAGTCCTCGGTGCGCAGCGGCTTGTAGTCGAAGTGCCGCGGGCCGTCGTAGCCGGGCCGCCGCCGGGGCGCCGTTCTCCAGCAGGTCGACCAGGAAGAAGGCGTTGATCAGGTCGCCGTGGCCGAAGACCAGGTCCTGGTCGAACTTGGTGCCGCTGCTGCCCGTTCAGGTCGATGTGGAAGAGCTTGCCGTGCCACAGCGCCTGGGCGATGCCGTGCACGAAGTTCGAGCCCGGCCATCTGCTCGTGGCCGACCTCGGGGTTCAGCCCGACCATGTCGTGCGTGCTCGAGCGCGTTGATGAACGCGAGCGCGTGCCCGATGGTCGGCAGCAGGATGTCGCCGCGCGGCTCGTTCGGCTTCGGCTCGAGCGCGAACCGGATGCCGTAGCCGCTGGTCGATCGACGTACTGGGCCAGGGTGTCGATGCCCTCGCGGTAGCGGTCGAGCGCCGTCCGGACGTCCTTGGCGCCGTCGGTCTCGGCTGCCCTCGCGCCCGCCCCAGAACACGTAGGTGCTCGCGCCGAGCTCGGCGGCGAGGTCGAGGTTGCGCATCACCTTGCGCAGCGCGTAGCGGCGCACACCACGGTCGTTGCTGGTGAAGGCGCCGTCCTTGAACACCGGGTGGGTGAACAGGTTCGTGGTCATCATCGGCACGACCATGCCGGTCTCGGCCAGGGCCTTGCGGAAGCCGGTCGATCCGGCTGGGCGCGGGTCTCGTCGTCGGAGCCGAAGGGGACCAGGTCGTCGTCGTGGAAGGTGACGCCGTAGGCGCCGAGCTCGGCCAGCCGGTGCACCGCCTCGACCGGGTCGAGGGGCGCGCGGGTGGCGTCGCCGAAGGGGTCGCGGGCCTGCCAGCCCACCGTCCACAGACCGAAGGTGAACTTGTCGGCAGGGGTCGGCTGTGCAGTCATGGTGGGCTCCTTCGCGGGCACAGCGCGGGGCACGGGCCGCGCCACCTGGACGAGTTTGTTCAGTTCATGAACTTACTCCTCCGGGGTGGCCCCTTGTCAACGGTCCGGCGGGCCCGACTCCCGGGTCGGGGTGTTTCATTCAGGTCCTGAACGAATACGCTCGCTGCCATGACCGCCCCGCGGACGGAGCCCGCCCGCCAGACCTCGCTGCGTGCCCACAACCTCGCCCTGGTACTGGGCGAGGTGGCGGACCGCGGGCCGGCCTCCCGGGCGGGGATCGCCGCCGCCACGGGGCTGACGAAGGCGTCCGTCTCCAGCCTGGTGGACACCCTGGTCGCCGGCGGGTTGCTCGACGAGCTCGGGGCCCGCCCGCTGGGATCGGTGGGCAGGCCCGGCTCGTGGCTCGGGCTCTCACCGGGCGGGCCGGTGGGGATCGGGCTGGAGCTCAACGTCGACTACCTCGCCACCTGCACCGTGGACCTGTCCGGGGCCGTCGTCGACGGCGACGAGGTGGGCTACGACCTGCGCGCCCGGGACGTCGAGGAGGTCCTCGACCGGGCATCCGCCGCCGTCCGCAGGGCTGTCGACCGGGCACCCGCCGCGGTGGCAGGGGTCGGGGTCGCCGTCCCCGGCCTGGTGGACGGTGCGGGCGGGTTGCTGCGGCTGGCACCCAACCTGGGCTGGCGCGACGTCCCGGTACCGGACGCCCTGCGCGCCCGGGCGGGCCTCGGCGAGCTGCCGCTGCGGCTGGACAACGAGGCGAACCTCGCCGCGCTCGCGGAGCTGTGGTGCGGTGGGCAACACCGCCCGGACGGCGGCCGGCTGACCACCTTCGTGCACGTGTCCGGGGAGATCGGGGTCGGGGCCGGGATCGTGATCGACGGCCGGCTCTTCCGTGGCGGGCGCGGGTTCAGCGGCGAGATCGGCCACCTTCCGGTGCGGGCGGACGGGCCGGAGTGCCGGTGCGGCGCGGTCGGCTGCCTGGAGCAGGCGGCCGGGCTGGAGGCGATCGTCCGCGCCGCGGGGCTGCAGCCCGGGTCCGGGCCGGCGCCCGACCCCCCGCTGGCGCGCGTGCTGGCCGCTGCCCGCGCGGGGCGGCCAGAGACGCTCGTCGCGCTGGGTGCGGCGGGGAGCTGGCTGGGGGTCGCCGTGGCCTCGGTGCTCAACCTGCTGGACGTGGAGGCAGTGGTGCTCGGCGGCATCTACGCCGCGCTGGCGCCGTGGCTGCGCGGCCCGCTCGAGGCCGAACTCGCCAACCGGGTGCTGTCCGCCGGCTGGGACCCGCCGCAGGTGTACGTCTCCCCGCTCGGTGGGCGGGCGGCGGTTCGGGGGGCGGCGACCGCGGTCGTCCGCGAGGTGATCGCCGCCCCCGGTGCCTACCTGGCGTCAGGTCCGCGGCCAGGGCCCTGAGCCGCGGCGGAGCGCGTCGCGGCGGGTCACCCTCCCGCGGGCGCCTCCACGCGATCTCCACAGCGGCTGCGCCGGACATCCCCAGCCGGCCGCGAGCGTGTCTGTCAGGCAGCCGGAAGTTCCGGCGACACCCGCCCGGCTCCGGGGGCGGGCCCTGGCGGTCATGGTGGTGGAGAGTATGAAGCGAGAAGCGAGCGGGAATGCGGGGACGAACCTGGCAGGTGGCGGCCCCGATGCGGCGGCACCTGCGCATCCGGGCGGTCTGGTCCCCCGCCGTCCCGCATCCTGGGGCCGCACGGTCCGCAGGCTCCGGCACGGCACGCAGGCGCTCGTCCTGGCGGTGGTGGCCTGGCAGGTCTTCGGACACCTCGCCACCGGAACCGCCTCGGCCGAGGCGCTGTGCCCGTTCGGGGGCTTCGAGACGCTGTGGACGTGGGTGACGACGGGGCGGACGGTCTCGCACATCCACCCGGCCAACCTCGTCCTGGGTTTGGCCGTCATCGTGCTGGCACTCGCCGGTCGAGGCTTCTTCTGCGGCTGGCTGTGCCCGCTGGGGGCGCTGCAGGGCGGGGTGTACAGGGCCGCCGAGGCCGTCGTGAACAGGGTGCCCCCGTTGCGTCAGCTGCGCCGCCGGATGTCCCGCGGGCGGGCGGCTCGCTGGGGGCATCACCTGGACCGCGTGCTGCGGTGGGGCCGCTGGCTGGTGCTCGGCTGGGCGCTGATCGGCGCCGGCCTCACCGGGACCATGGTCTTCCGCGAGGCCGACCCCTGGATCGCGTTGCTGTCGGTGGCTGAGTTCGAGCTCAGCCTGGCGTTCGCGGTGCTGCTTGCCACCTTCGTGCTCGCCCTGTTCGTCCAGCGTCCGTTCTGCCGCTACGCCTGCCCGCTCGGCGCTGCTCAGTCCCTGATCGGCCGGTTCAGCCCGATCGCCGTGGAGCGCAACGCCTCCGCGTGCCTGGGCTGCGACGTGTGCAACAAGGCCTGCCCGGTGGGGATCCCGGTCAACACCCGGTCCCGCGTCACCGACACCTCCTGCCTCGGCTGCCTGGAATGCGTCGCCGCCTGCCCGAGCACCTCGGCGATCGGGGTGACCCTGGCACTGCCCTGGCCGTCGCGGTCCCACAGCACGGTCCGCCCGCTGGACGCCGTGGGTACTGGGCGCGGCGCCCCCGACCTCCTCGGCAGGCAGCCCGTCGGTGTGCTGCCCGCGGGCACGGGAACCTCGAGCACGGAAGGAAACCTGTGATGATCACGCTGCGCCGTCGCGCCGCCACCACCCCCGACGAGCTCCGCCTCCCACCGCACCGCCAGCCGGTTCCGACCCGCACCCGCACCCGCACCCTGCGGGTGGGCGCCCCGCTCTACGTCGCGGTCCTGCTCCTGCTGCCCGCCCTCGTGGTGGGTGTCGCGATGGCGAACGGCTGGTGGGCGACCAGCGGGCGCACGCTGTCCGTGTCCGACGCCGGCGCCGAAGGCACAGCCGCCGGGGACGGCCAGGACACCTCGGAGCTGCCCGAAACCGCCGCGGACGTCAAGGGCTGGATGACCGTGCAGCAGGTGCTCGACGCCTTCCCGGCGGTGGGCCGCGGTGCGTTGCTGGCCGAGCTCGCGGCGCCCGCCGACACGTCAACGGACACCGCGCTGAAGGACCTGCTCGAGACGGCGGGGATCGACGTCCCGGCGCTGCGGGACTGGCTCGACGCGCAGGGGGCCGCCGGCTGAGCGGCGATCGGGCGGCCGGCTGAACCGCCGGCCCCCGCCACCGTCCCGCCCCGCCAGCGCTCCGCCACCGTCCCGCCCCGAATCCCGGTGCGGGGCGGTGCCGCTGCCCGGCGCCGGCACCGCGCACGGATCGTGGCGGGAGCCGGGTTGGTCCATGCTGGCCTCATGACGGACAGCACTCCCGCGGGCCGGAGCGTGGCCCCGCGTTTCGGCACCCCACCGGAGCTGGCCGAGGCCCTGCAGGCGACCGGCTACCTCACCGATGAGGGGCTGGCCACCGTCGCCTGGTTGGCCCTGGCGATGCGCCGGCCGCTGCTGCTGGAGGGCGACCCGGGGACCGGCAAGACCGCTCTCGCCGAGGCGCTCGCGCTGGCGCTGGGCGCCGAGCTGGTCCGGTTGCAGTGCTACGAGGGCATCGACGCCAGCCAGGCGCTCTACGACTGGGACTTCCCGCGGCAGGTGCTGCACCTGCGTGCGGTCGAAGCCTCCCGCAGCGAGGGCGAGCCGGTGGACGTCGCAGCGCTCGAGCACTCGCTGTTCGACGAGCGCTTCCTGCTCGCCCGGCCCATCCTGCGTGCCCTGCGCAGCCCGAACGCCGTGTTGCTGGTGGACGAGGTCGACCGGGCGGACGACGAGTTCGAGGCCTTCCTGCTCGAGGTGCTGTCCGACCAACGCGGTGACCATCCCCGAGCTGGGCACGATCGCCGCCGCTCACCCGCCGCTGGTGGTGCTCACCTCCAACCGCACCCGGGAGGTGCACGACGCGCTGAAGCGGCGCTGCCTCTACCACTGGGTGGAACATCCCGGGCTGGCCCGCGAGGTCGACATCCTCCGCACCCGGCTGCCCGGGGTGCCGCAGCGGCTGGCGGAGCAGGTCGCCGGTGCCGTGCAGCGGATGCGCGCGGGTGCCCTCGGCCCGGCCGGGATCGACCTGCTGAAGCCACCCGGGGTGTCGGAGAGCCTTGACTGGGCGCGTTCGCTGCTCGAGCTCGGCCGGCGCGAACTCGACGTCGAGGTCGCCGCGGCGACCCTCGGGGCCGTGTGCAAGTACCGCGAGGACGCCGAGCGCGTGCGGGACGCCCTCGACCGGCTGCTCGCCGGCTGAGGCCGTGGACGACCACCCGCCCGGCGGGGGCGTGGAGACGACCCTGGCGGGGTTCGCGCGCGCCGTGCGAGCGGCGGGGATCCCGGTGACGCCCGACCGCACCCACAGCTTCCTGCAGGCGGTGGCCGCGGTCGGGGTGGGCGACCCGCGCGGGGTGTACTGGGCCGGCCGCTCCACGCTGTGCGCGGAGCCGGACCACTTCGCCACCTATGACCGCGTGTTCGAGTCGTGGTTCGCCGGTCAGGTGCCCCGGCTGGTGCGCGGCCACCGGCCGCCCCAGCAACGGCCCACCCCGGGCCTGCTGGACTCGCCCGCGGGCGGGCGCCGGGGTGAGCAGGAGCAACCGCCGCAGACGGAGATCCTGCGTGCCCGCGCCAGCGACCTCGACGTGCTGCGTCACCGTGACGTCGCCGAACTGAGCCCGCAGGAGCGCCGGCTGCTGGCGCAGCTGTTCGCCACCATCCGGCCCGCCCCGCCGCGCCGCCGGGCCTCCCGCCGCCGCCCGCACCACCGCGGCGAGCTCGACGCCCGCCGGACGCTGCGCGAGGAGCTGCGCCGCGGCGGCGAACCGGGCCCCATCCGCTACCGGCGGCACTCCACCCGCCCCCGCCGGGTGGTGCTGCTGCTCGACGTGTCCGGGTCGATGTCGCCGTACGCCGATGCGTTGCTGCGGCTGGCGCACGTGTGCGGTGCGCAGCGCCCCGCGCAGCACCGAGGTGTTCACCATGGGCACCCGGCTCACCCGGATGACCCGGGCGATGCGGCCCCGCGATCCGGACGACGCCCTGCGCGGCGCCGGCGAGCAGGTGCCGGACTGGTCGGGCGGCACCCGGCTGGGCGAGGTGCTGCAAGGCCTTCCTCGACCGCTGGGGCCAGCGCGGGACGGCCAGGGGCGCGGTCGTGGTGCTGTTCTCCGACGGCTGGGAGCGCGGCGGCCCGGTGGTGCTGGCGGCGCAGATGGCCCGGCTGCGCCGGCTCGCGCACTGCGTCGTGTGGGTCAACCCGCACCGGGGCAAGGCCGGCTACGCGCCCGCTGCAGGGCGGGATCGCCGCGGCGCTGCCGTCGGTCGACTACTTCGTCGCGGGGCACCGCTGGCCGCTTCGCGGCGCTGGCGGGCGTGATCCGCGTGCCTGGACGACGTGCAGCGCCCGTGCGTGAGGTCGCTGCGATCTGACGCTGCTCGGGTGGTGGCGGGAGGGCACGCCCGTCGGCATGGCCACGGTGGTGGCCACCTGGCGGTCGGCGCCCCGCCCAGCCGGGGCCTCGATGCTGGTCGGCCCGGACGGCGAGGCCGTCGGCAGCGTCTCCGGCGGCTGCGTCGAGGGCGCGGTCTACGAGCTGGCCGAGGAGGTCGTCGCCTCCGGGGACCCGGTGCTGCAGCGCTACGGCGTCAGCGACGACGACGCCTTCGCCGTCGGCCTGACCTGCGGCGGCATCCTCGACGTGTTCGTCGAGCGGGTCGACGCGGCAGTCCTTCCCCGAGCTCGCCGAGGTCGCCGCCGACATCGAGGCCGGGCGGCCGGTGGCCGTGTGCACCGTGATCGAGCATCCCGACCCGACCGGCTCGGGCGGCGGCTGGTCGTGCGGCCGGACCGCGCCACCGGGACGCTCGGCTCGCGCGCGCGCCGACGACGCCGTCGCCGACGACGCCCGCGGGCTGCTCGCCGCCGGGCGCAGCGAGACCCTGCGCTACGGCCCCGACGGGGAGCGGCGCGGCGAGGGCATGCGGGTGTTCGTCGCGGCGCTACGCGCCCGAGGCCGCGGATGCTCGTGTTCGGGGCGATCGACTTCGCCGCCGCCGTCGCCCGGATCGGCAGCTTCCTCGGCTACCGGGTGACGGTGTGCGACGCGCGCCCGGTGTTCGCGACCCGTCAGCGCTTCCCCGACGCCGACGAGGTGGTCGTCGACTGGCCGCACCGCTACCTCGCAGGCGGAGGCCGACGCCGGGCGGATCGACGGGCGCACCGTGCTCTGCGTGCTCACCCACGACCCGAAGTTCGACGTCCCGCTGCTGGAGGTGGCGCTGCGCCTGCCACGGTCGCCTACGTCGGGGCGATGGGCTCGCGGCGCACCCACGAGGACCGGCTGGCGCCGGCTGCGGGAGGCCGGGCTCGACCGAGGCGGAGCTGGCGCGGCTGTCCTCGCCCGATCGGCCTGGACCTCGGCGCGCGCACCCCCGAGGAGACCGCGGTGAGCATCGCCGCGGAGATCATCGCGCTGCGCTGGGGCGGTGCGGGCGAGCGGCTGGCAGCCTCGCGGGGCGCGATCCACCACGGCGTGCCGCGCTGACCCGCCGGGGGCCGGGCAGGACGTCCGCGGCCCCTGGCCGGCAAGCAAGCTCGCGCTCCCTCTTGTGATCAAGACGCCTGTGACCTTGGATCGTGTGTGTCAGATCACACCGGGTGCTGGTGCCCGCGCGAGCCATCCGCCCAGGGTGCGGCATGGTCCCCGGCGCCCGGGCCAGCCCGGTGATCCGGGGGCCGTGCCACGGCGCACACCCCCTGTCACGACGTGAGAGGTGTGGAGGCCGGATGGGCACCAGGAGGATCTCCGTCACGGTCGACGGAGTCAGCTACAGCGACGACGTCGAGCCCCGGATGCTGTTGGTCCACTACCTGCGTGAGCGGTTGGGGAAGACGGGCACGGTGGTCGGGTGCGACACCAGCAACTGCGGCGCGTGCACGGTCCACCTCGACGGGCGCAGCGTGAAGTCGTGCTCCGTGCTGGCGGTCCAGGCCGACGGGCACGAGGTCACCACCATCGAGGGCCTCGCCTCCGGCGGCCGGCTGCATCCGGTCCAGCAGGCCTTCCACGACAACCACGCGCCTGCAGTGCGGCTACTGCACGCCCGGGATGATCATGCAGTCCGTCGACCTGCTCAAGGACAACCCCGACCCCAGCGAGGCGGAGATCCGCGCGGGGATCGAAGGCAACCTGTGCCGCTGCACCGGCTACCAGAACATCGTCCGCGCCGTGCGGGCCGCCGCGGTGCCGGCAGCGGCAGCCCGCCGCCACCAGCGCCGGAGGTGCCGCATGACCGCCGTCGACGAGGCCGTCACCCCGGGCCAGGAGTTCGGTCGGGCCCGCCGCCGCAAGGAGGACCAGCGGCTGATCACCGGCCGCACCCGTTGGACGGACAACATCACCCTGCCCGGCATGGTGCACCTGGCCATGGTCCGCAGCACCGTCGCGCACGGCACGGTCACCGGGCTGGACGTCGTCCGCCGCGAAGGCCGCCCCGGGCGTCGCTCGGGGTGTGGACGGGCGCGGACTTCGACGCCGAGCAGGGCAGCCTGCCGTGCGCGTGGCCGATCACCGCCGACATGAAGCCCCCCCGCCGCCGCGCCATCGCGGTGGAGGAGGTGAAGTTCGCCGGTGAGATCGTCGCCGTGGTGGCGGCCCGCAGCGCGGCCGAGGCGCGCGACGCCGCCGACCGAGGTGCGACGTCGACTACGACGACCTGCCGGTGGTGCTCGACATGAAGGCCGCGCTGGTGGCCGGCTCACCGCTGGTGCACTCCGAACTCGGCACCAACAAGAACGCCACCTGGGTGTTCGACTCCGCCGAGGCCGGCACCGGCGGGGACGTGGAGGCGGCCATCGCCGCGGCCCGCGACCGGCAGACAGCATCGTGCTGGAGCGGACCTACCGCCAGCAGCGGCTGGTCCCGGCGTTCATGGAGCCGCGCTCCACCGTGGTCGACCCCACCGGCGAGCAGCTCACGATGTGGACGGCGACGCAGGTGCCGCACATCGCCCGCACCATGATGGCGCTCACACCTGGGCATGTCGGAGTCGAAGGTGCGGGTCATCGCGCCGGACGTCGGCGGTGGCTTCGGCGGCAAGATCCACCTCTCCCCGGAGGAGATCCTCACCACCCTGGTGGCGCGCCGGCTGGGCCGGCCGGCGAAGTACACCGAGACCCGCAGCGAGTCGATCGCCTCCGCCCACCACGGTCGCGACCAGATCCAGAAGCTGACCCTGGCGGCCACCCGGGCCGGCAAGGTCACCGCGCTGAAGGTCGAGCTGCTCGCCGACATGGGCGCCTACCTCGGCCTGGTCACCCCGGGCGTGCCGATCCTCGGCGCGTTCATGTTCAACGCCATCTACAAGATCCCGGCCTACCGGTTCGCCTGCACCAACGTGTTCACCAACAAGACGCTGACCGACGCCTATCGCGGTGCCGGGCGGCCGGAGGCGACGTTCGCCATCGAGCGGCTGATGGACACCCTCGCCGGCGAGCTCGGGATGGACCCGCTGGCGCTGCGGGAACTGAACTGGATCAAGCACGAGGAGTTCCCGTTCACCACCGTCGCCGGGCTGACCTACGACTCGGGCAACTACGAGGCGGCCACCGCGAAGGCGGTGGAGCTGTTCGACTACGACGGACTGCGGCGCGAGCAGGCCGAGCGGCGGGCCCGGCGGGACCCCGTCCAGCTCGGGATCGGCGTCTCCACCTTCACCGAGATGTGCGGTCTGGCCCCCTCCCGGGTGCTCGGCGCGCTGTCCTACGGCGCGGGGGGCTGGGAGACCGGCGCGATCCGGATGCTGCCCACCGGGAAGGTGGAGGTCATCACCGGGTCGAGCGCGCACGGGCAGGGCCACGAGACGGCGTGGAGCCAGATCGTCGCGGACCGGCTCGGGGTGCCCTTCGAGGACGTCGAGGTGCTGCACGGCGACACCCAGATCTCGCACAAGGGGCTCGACACCTACGGGTCGCGCTCGCTCACCGTCGGCGCCATCGCCGTGGTGAAGGCGGCCGACAAGGTGATCGAGAAGGCCCGCGTGGTGGCGGCCCACCTGCTCGAGGCCAGCGCCTCCGACCTCGACTTCGAGGCCGGCCGCTTCACCGTGCGGGGCACCGACAAGGGCATGGCCATCACCGAGGTGTCGCTGGCCGTGTTCGCCGCCCACAACCTCCCGGACGGCGTCGAGCCCAGCATCGACGCCGACGCCACCTACGACCCGGAGAACTTCTCCTTCCCGCACGGGACCCACCTGTGCGCGATCGAGGTGGACACCGAGACGGGGCGCTCCACGATCCGCTCCTACGTCTGCGTGGACGACATCGGCACGGTGGTGAACCCGCTGATCGCCGAGGGGCAGGTGCACGGCGGGCTCGCCCAGGGGATCGCCCAGGCGTTGTACGAGGACGCCCGCCACGACGAGTCGGGCACCCTGACCACCGGGACGTTCGTCGAGTACACCCTGCCCAGCGCCGCCGACCTGCCGTCGTTCACCACCGACCGCACGGTGTCGCCGTCCACCACGAACCCCCTCGGGGTCAAGGGGGTGGGGGAGGCGGGCACGATCGCCTCCACCCCGGCCGTGGTGAACGCCGTGGTCGATGCTCTCCGGCCGTGGGGCGTGGACGACGTGGAGATGCCCTGCACGCCGCAGCGGGTGTGGCGGGCGGTCCGATCCGGCGAGGCCGGCCAGTCCGAGGGAGGTGCGCAGTGATTCCCGCCGCGTTCGACTACGAGGCACCGAGCAGCGTCGAGGAGGTGCTGGCCCTGCTCGCGGGGGCCGGTGACCGGGAGGTGAAGGTGATGGCCGGCGGCCAGAGCCTGCTGCCGGTGTTGCGGATGCGGCTGGCGGCGCCCGACCTGGTGGTCGACCTCGGTGGGATCCCCGCGTTGCGCGGGGTGCGCGACGAGGGCGACACGATCGTCATCGGTGCGATGACCACCCACGACGACGTCACCCGCGAGCCGCTGATCCGCCAGCACGCTCTGCTGCTGTCGCTGGCGGCGCAGACGGTCGCCGACCCGCAGGTACGCCACCGGGGCACCTTCGGGGGTGGCCTGGCGCACGCCGACCCGGCCGGTGACATGCCGGCCCCGGCGCTCGCGCTGGACGCCCAGCTGGTGATCGCCGGGCCGGGCGGGCTGCGGACGGTGCCTGCGGCGGGGTTCTTCACCGACCTGTTCACCACCGCCGTGGGCGCCGGTGAGCTGCTGGTGGAGGTCCGCGTGCCGAAGCACACCGGCTGGGGCGCGCACTACGAGAAGTTCACCCACACCGCGCAGTCGTGGTCGATCGTCGGGGTGGCGGCCGCCGTCCGGGTCGAGGCCGGCACGATCACGCAGGCCAAGGTGGCGCTGACGAACATGGGGCTGGTGCCGTTGCGCGCCGCCGCGGTGGAGCGGGCCCTGGTCGGGCAGCCGGCGACCGCCGAGGTGATCCGGGCGGCGGCGGCGCACGCCGCGGAGGGCACTGCTCCGATGGCCGATGCCAACGCCGACGAGGACTACCGCAGGCACTTGGCGACGGTGCTCACCGGGCGCGCCGTGCTCGCGGCGGCCGGGAGCTGACCGGCCCGACCGGCCGGGGCGCGGGAGCACGCCGCGCCCCGGCCGGACGGGCGCGGGCGGTCAGTCCGCGAGCGGGCCGGGCAGGGGTCGGGCGTGCACGACCTCGAGCCCGGACACCGCGCGGGTGAGCACGACGTAGAGCCGGCGCAGCCCGGTTCGCAGGTCGGGCTCGTCGGCGGCGATCTGGGCGGGCTCGAGGACGACGACGTGGTCGTACTCCAGCCCCTTGGCGGTGGTTGCCGGCACCACCGACACCCGGGGCGGCCCGCCGCCGGGGCCGCTCCCGTGGTGGCCGGCCTGCTCGGCGACGAGGTCGGCCCCGGTGGCGTCGGCCGGCCCGGAGTCGCTGAGCAGCGCGAACGCCACCCCCGCGCCCGACAGCTGCTCGGCAGCGGCGTGCGCCCAACTGTCGGGCACGATCAGCCCGACCGATCCCTCGTGCTGCAGCGCCGTCCGCACCGCCGCGAGCGTGGCCGGCCAGATCGTCGCCGCGTCCACCTGCCGCAGCCGCAGGCTGCCCGGTCGTCGCGCACGATCCCAGGCGGACAATATCCCGGTGGATGCCAAAGGCTACCTGGATACGTCGACGCTCGATACGCTACTGACGCCGAAGACCAAGACTTGTCGGTATCGCGTCGATGTCGAACGTGCTGGGCACCATTATGCCGATCGAGATGGTGATCAAACGGGCGCACGCCGTGGGCGCGTTGGCACTGATCGACGGCGCGCAGGGTGTGCCGCATCTGCCTACCGACGTGCAGGCACTCGATTGTGATTTCATGGCGTTCTCCGGCCACAAGATGTGCGGTCCCACCGGCATCGGCGTGTTGTGGGGCAGGCGCGATTTGCTTGAAGAAATGCCGCCGTTCATGGGCGGCGGCGATATGATCCGCAAGGTTACTTTCGAGGGCGCGGAGTGGAACGAACTGCCGTGGAAGTTCGAAGCGGGGACGCCAGCCATTGCCGAAGCGATCGGGCTGGGCGTGGCCGTCGATTATTTATCGGCGTTAGGCATGGACAACGTTCGCGCGCACGAATGCGAGACGATCGCGTATGCGCTGGAACGCTTGAGCGAGATTCCAGGTCTGACGCTCATCGGGCCGGATGAGCCCAATCGGCGCGGTGGTGTGGCGACGTTTACGTTAGACAATATACACCCGCACGATTTGGCCGACATTCTCGATCACGAAGGAATCGCGATTCGTGCGGGTCATCACTGTGCGCAGCCGCTCCACCAGAAACTGGGCATCGTCGCTTCATCGCGCGCGTCGTTCTACATCTACACGCAGCGCGAGGAAATCGATCAACTGGTGGACGGGCTGTATAAGGCTAAGGCGATTTTCAAGCGTTAGGCCATCGGCTAAAAGCCGACGGCCAGTGATTGAAAACCCGCGCAGCGGGTTTAGTGGTATTAGCCGTCGATTTGCCCATGCCCGCGGCGAGGCCGCGGCGGGCCGCCTGGCGCAATCGATGGCGTGGGTGGTATCATTGCCGTACTCTACAACAAGGTATGCAAAGTGGAAGACCTCTATCGCGACAACATCATTGATCACTATCAAAACCCGCGCAATTTCGGCACGTTGGAGCACCCCGATATTTCCTACGAGGACAGCAATCCGGTCTGCGGCGACGAGCTGCGGATGGATCTCAAAGTGCAAGACGGCCGCGTCGTCGATGCGCGTTTCACGGGCCACGGCTGCTCGATCAGCCAGGCGTCGGCGTCGATGCTGACCGAGGAGATCATCGGCAAGACGCTGGACGAAGTGAAACACATCGACAAGCAATACCTACTCGATCTACTGGGCATTCCGCTGGGGCCCGTGCGCTTGAAGTGCGCGCTGTTGTCGCTGAAGGTGCTGAAGGCGGGCGCATACGGCATTCACGGCTGGCCGGGCGAAGACGAAGACTGAACAATGACGAGTGACGAGTAATGAGTGAGTTTATTGCGGTGGCGAAAAAGAGCGAGATTGAGGAGGGCAAGGTCAAGGTCGTGCGCGTGGGCGATGCGCCCGTGGGTGTGACGCTGATCGAAGGCGAGTACTTTGCCTTTGCGGATGTGTGCACGCACGACGACGGCCCGGTGGCCGAGGGCGAACTGGACGAGTACCAGATTGAATGTCCGCGGCATGGCGCGCGCTTCGATATTCGCACCGGGCGGGCGTTGTCACTGCCGGCGGTAGTGCCGATTCCAGTATATGCAGTGGAAGTGGACGGCGATACGGTTAAAGTGTCGAAGCGGCCAGTGAGTAACATGTGATGGCACCCTTGGCGGTTATTAACAACCGCCTGGGTCTTGTGCTAAATGACGGGGGTCGGCAAGTGCCGACCCTTTTTCATGTGAGGTGATTTTATGAATCTGGTTGACGCCTTGAAGTTTGCAACAGAAACGGCACAGGCGGCGGGTGCGCTGCTGCGTGACTATTATCAACGCGGCGTGACGGCCGAGTACAAGGGCGATATCGATTTGGTGACGGAAGCCGATCGGGCGTCTGAGACGCTGATTCTCGATCGGATCCGCACTACCTATCCCGATCACGCGATCTTGGCAGAAGAGAGCGGGGCCGACACGCAGGTCAGCCCCTATCGATGGATTGTCGATCCGTTGGACGGCACGACGAACTTCGCGCACGGCTTCCCCGCGTTCAGCGTGACGTTGGCGCTGCTGGTCGACGATGTATTGGAATTGGGCGTTACGTATGATCCGCTGCGCGATGAGCTGTTCACGGCGCAGCGCGGGCAGGGGGCGCGGTTGAACGGTCGGGTGATTCACGTGTCGTCGACGCCGTTGCTCGATCGAGCTTTGTTGTGCACGGGCTTCCCTTACGATCGGCGCACGAATTCGCTTGACAATACGCGGCAGTTTGTGGACTTTCTGAAATCGTCGCAAGCTGTGCTGCGCGTCGGCAGCGCCGCGCTCGATCTGGCCAATGTGGCCTGCGGACGCCTGGACGGCTTCTGGGAATTTCGCTTGAGCGCATGGGATATGGCAGCAGGCGTGTTGCTGGTCAATGAGGCCGGCGGGCAAACGTCTGAACCGGATGGTTCGCCGATACGACAGTGGTCGGGCCGCGTCGTGGCGAGCAACGGCCTGTTTCACGGGGAAATGATCGATGTGCTGGCGTCAAGCCAATCTACCTGGCCGTTGGCACGCGACTGATCTACAGTGGCTTGAAGCGTTCAAACGATTGGCGGCAGCTGTTGCAGTAATGCAGCGATCGGCACAACGTCGGCCCGAAGGGGTTGTCCAACACAGTATCTTTTGATCCGCAGTGCGGACAGGCAACAACTTCTCGCAAGGCCAGTTCGATGTCGCCTGCATGATGAGGCGGCGGCGCCATGCCGAAGCGCTGGAGTTTCGATCGTACTTCATCGCTCAACCATTCTGACGTCCACGGTGGATTCAACGACGTGCGAACTTCGATCTGCTCAATTCCGATCGCATTTAGCTGCTCGATGATCTGTTCGCGCATGTGGTGCATGGCCGGACAACCGGCAAACGTGGGCGTGATCGTGATGACGACCCGATCGCCATCGATTTGCGCATCGCGCACGATGCCCAACTCCACCAGCGATACGACCGGAATCTCCGGGTCGGCGATGGTGTTGAGCGTCTGCCAGATGTGATCGACATCAACTGTGGTCATGGTGAACTCATGTGGTTTGCGGAGCGATCACAATTTCGTTAACGTCCAATTGAAGTTCGACTGTATCGCCGTAATCCAGATCGGGCATGAACGTCGTGATGACTCTCGATAATCGTCGGGTCTTGAAAGTGCCGGATCTTCGTTTCAGGGATGCGGATAGTATACCCAGCCGTCATATTCGACTCCGCGATAGATCGCGCGGCATGGTGAGAACGAAAACGTCTCCGGTGGATGCAGCGTCGTCCACGCCACCAGCGGAAAAGTGAATTGGGGCCGCACTATCTTGAACGTATGCGGCGCGATCGAGAGATTGAGTGTGCCTTCAAAATAAGCGGATAGATCCAGCCCGCGCTCTTTGAAAAACGGTTTTTGCATCCGCAGCGAACTTATCGGATACGGGCTGTTGGGTCCGCGCCCCGACGCCACGCCGTGTCCGCGCATCACTATGCCGGTGACGGACTGCCACTGGCTCACGCTTGTTTTCGCCACGATTGCAACTCGATGATGTTCCCTTCCGGATCGGTAACGTAGCACCACGTCACCTGCGCGCCCGTCGCGACCGTCAGGGTCACCACTTCGCCGATCGGGCGGCCGCCGCGCCTCAATACAACTTCCCGCGCGGTAACGACATCCTCTACACTGAACGCGATGTGGCCGAAGCCCGGTCGATTGACGGCGGGTTCCGATCGATCTTTCAATGGCTCGTAATTGAAGATTTCGAGCGTAGGACCGTTGTCGCCGTAGCCCGGTAAACGTAGATGGACGCCGCGCAGGTGTGCACCCGACAGGCCCGTTCCCGCGTCGAGGTCCCGGCCTTGAAAGTCACGCTCTGGCGGCACGACGACACAGCCAAACACCTCTTGGTAAAACCTGGCTAACGCTTGCCAATCGTGCGCGATGAGGTTGGTGTGAACGTAGCGAGCATTTGAAATCATGGCGTGGTCATCACAATCGCCGTGCGGATTTGTCCCGCCAGCTCGGCAAAGGGTTCGGTCTGCAAGACTTCGAAATCGCGCGGGCGGGGCAGGGTGATAGCGACATCGCGGGCGATACGGCCCGGCCGATCGGTCAGCACCAGCACGCGATCACTCAGGAAGACGGCCTCTTGAATGCTGTGCGTCACCATGACCACGGTCGTCTTCCGCGCCGCCCAGATGCGGGTGAGTTCCAACGCCATGCGCTCGCGCGTCAACGCATCCAGTGCGCCAAACGGCTCATCGAGGAGCAATAGCGACGGTTGATGGATCAACGCCCGCGCAATGGCGACCCGCTGCTCCATGCCGCCCGATAAACCGTGCGGATGAGTCTGAGCGAAACCGTTCAAGCCAACCAGATCAATCAACGCGGTGGCGCGCCGATTGATTTCATTCGCATCGATCCCGGCCAGTTCCAGCGGCAGCGTGATGTTGTCGTACACGCTGCGCCATGGCATCAAGTTGGCCTTTTGAAACACAAAGCCGATCGAGCGAACGGGTGTCTCGACGAGTTGGCCGTTGAGCCACACGCGTCCCTCTTGCGGCGGAGTCAAGCCGGCCAGACTGCGCAGCAGCGTCGACTTGCCGCTGCCCGACGGGCCGACAATGCAGACAAACTCGCCTGACGCGATCTCGAATGAGATGTCGTCCAGCGCTTCGACGTGACCATTGTGATCGTCGTAAACGTGACTGAGATGTTCGACACGGAGAGCGGCTTGAGTCATAGATCCTCAGAAAGACCTGACAGGTTTCCGTCGAAGCGAACCTGTCAGGTCTCATAGGTTATTTGGCGGCTTCCACAAACTGATTCGTATACAACTGCGCGGGATCAAGCTTGGCTTTGATTAAGCCCATGCTCATCAGCACGTCCTGCGTCGTATCCCAGGCAACCGGATCAGACATGCCCGGCGCGCCGTCCTGCCACAACTTGATCGTGTCAGCCAGGACCTGTCGCTGAATCTCGTCTTTGGCGGGATCACTGCCCAAGCCCTCAACATACTTCTTGGAGGTGTTAAACGCCAGTTCCGGATCGGCAATGGCGTCGGCCACGCCGCGCATCAACGCCTGTACAAAGCCGCGTACCATTTCCGGTTTGTCTTTGATCGTCTGCTCGTTGGTCACGATGCCGTTGGCGACCATCGGTACGACCGCGCCGACGTCGATCACGTTGACGTTCAGCCCGGCCGCGCGCAGTTGAATCGGCTCATTGTTGATGTACACCACAGCTGCATCGACTTTGCCCTGTTGCAGCGCCGCCACCTGCGTAAAGCCAATGTCCTGCGTCTTGATTTGGGACTCGTCGAGGCCCGCTTTGTACAACAGCCCACGCCAACCGATATAACTCGCGCCGAAGAAGCCTGGCAGCCCCACCGACTTGCCGACGAGATCGGCCGGAGTCTTGATGTTCTTTTCGGCCAGCGACACCACTGCGATCGGATACTTCTTCCACCATTGCATCACGTAGACCACAGGCAGACCCTGCTCGCGGGCCAGCGGCACTTGTTCACCGCTGACCACCGCAAACGGCAGTTCATTCGCGCCCACCAGCTTCATGCCGTCGGTTTCAAATCGGTAGTCAAATTCAATATCGAGTCCCGCTGCCTTGAAATACCCTTTATCCACGGCGATGTAAAACGGCGCGTACTGCACGTTGGCGACATACCCCATCGGCAGGCGTATCTTGGTCAACGCCGTGCTCGCCGGCGCGGCCGCCGGCGTTGACGCGGTTGCTGGTGCGCAGCCGGTTAACGCCAGCGCACCGATCAAGACTGCCAGGACCACTCGTTTCATGATGTTCATAATCTCCATTTGTTCATTGAAAATTGATCATTGTTCATTGATCATTGTCATCTTTTCCACGCCAGCCACTTGCGTTCCAGCAGCGCCACGCTGCCATACATGAGCAGCGCCATCACCATCAGCGCGATCAAGGCCACAAACGTGCGGGCCGTATTATATTCGCCATTGCCCTGTTTGATCAAGAAGCCCAAACCTTGATCGGAATTGACGAATTCGCCCACGATCGCGCCGATGACGGACAACGTCGCGCCCACTTTGAGGCCCGACAGGATGATCGGCAGCGCGGCGGGCAGCTCCAGCTTGAAAAACATCTGGCGGCGATTGGCCTGCAGGCTGCGCATCAGATCGCGCAGGTTCGGCTCGATCGCGCGCAGGCCGCTCGCCACTGTGATCAAGATCGGAAAGAACACGATCAACGCGCTCGTCACGATCTTGGGCGTGAGGCCATAGCCAAACCAGATCGCCAGCAGCGGCGCGATCGCCACGATGGGCACGGCCTGCGAGGCGACGATCAACGGCGACAGGATCGAATTCAGCAGCGGCGACTTCGCCAGCACATAGCCCTGCACGATCGCCAGTGTCGCGCCGATGAACAAGCCGCTGAGCACTTCGATCAACGTGACACTGATGTGGCCCCAAAACGAGGGCGTCTGGATCGAGCGCAGCAGTTCGGTCCAGACCGCCGCCGGACCGGGCAGAATAAAGGCCGGGTAATCGTTTGCCACCACCAGCAGCTGCCAGGCAGCGATGAACGTCGCCAGCGCCAGCAGCACCGCGCCTACCCGCAATGCGGGCATTAGCTTACGCGGGACGCGCACCGCGCCAAACGGGCTGTGAACCAGAATGATTGTCGGTGATTTCGAGATAGCCATTAAAACCTCCCATAGGTCAAGTTACCGACTGACCTACCACAAGCAAAACGCCCCGCAGGATAAAGTAGACCCACGAGGCGCGTTAAACAGCTAACCGTGCAGCGCGCTGCCGATCGAAAAACCCCGAAGCCAAAGTGCGGCCTCGGGGCAAATCAAACAACACGCGCATGACTGCGGTGTGCTGCGACCTTCTTATATCCGGACTATACCGTCGGCCCCGGAGTTCACTTACACTGGTAGCGCAAGTGTCACCGGATCATGTCCTCGCGGACTCGTGGGCTGTACCACCGATCGGGAATTGGTCGTCGGTCTTCTTGACGCCCGCACCCTGCCCCGAAGGTTGTATATTGAGTTGTTGAAGAGATTATAACATCAGCCCGGTGACTGTCAATCGTTACCGGGCTGACTTTAGTCCTGATCTAAGGGTGACAATCCCCCTGATTTAGTTGGCGCTCTGTAATTCGGCGTCTTGCCCGGCATTCAATTCACCCAATTGGCCGGTGGCAATAAAGATCGAGCGCTCGCACAGGTTCACGGCGCGATCGCCGATACGCTCCAGATTGTGCGCCACCCATAGCAGGAACGTGGCGCGGCTGATGTTCTTGGGGTCTTCCAGCATGTAGGTCAACAGTTCGCGGAAGATCTGCTGATACAGTTGATCGACTTCGTCGTCGCGGGCGGCGACCGATCGGGCCAGCTCCACGTCGCTGCGCACGAACGCATCCAGCGCGCTGCGCGTCATCTCCTTGACAATGCCCGCCATGATCGGTACGTCGATCAGCGGCTTCAGCAACGGTTGATCGAGCATGCGCAGCGTGATGGTGGCGATGCCCGTCGCGTGGTCGGCCATGCGCTCCAGTTCCACCGCGATGTGGGTCGCGCCGATGACGGTCCGCAGATCGCCGGCCGTGGGGGCCTGTGTGGCAATGAGCACAATACACTCTTCTTCAATCTTGAAGCGCAGCTGATTGACTTTTTGGTCGTCGTCGATGACTTGCTGGGCCAGGGCGGCGTCGTGCTGCTTCAGGGCCGTGATCGATCGATCGATCGCGGACTCGACCATGCTGCCCATGCGCAGGATGTCGTCTTTGATGATGGATTCTTCGCGATTTAGGGCCGTGCGAATGGTGGTGGTCATGCGTTCCTCCGATTGGGTTCGGGCTGCCACTGCTGCAAATACGTGATGAGTTGAGATTGAATGGCGTCGCGCACGGCGCGAAATTGCTGCACTTGTTGATCGGGCGGGGCGGCCGCCGGGTCTGGAAAACCGATGTGGACTTTTTGGCCGCGTCCTAGCCAGACCGGACAATTTTCGGCCGCATCATCGCAGACCGTAATCGCCAGGTCAAAATGATAATCGATATACTCGTCGATCGATTTAGACCGGTGCTGCGAAATGTCGATGCCGATCTCGCGCAGGGCGGCGATCGCTTCAGGATGAACGCGTCCCGTGGGTCGTGTGCCCGCGGAATACGCCACAAACCGATCGGCTAACTGCGCGTTGATGAGTCCTTCGGCCATTTGCGATCGCGCCGAGTTGCCGGTGCACAACACCAGCACGCGCTGCTTATGATTAGTCATGATCGCGCTCATTGTAACACTCTCGATCTATAGGGTCAATGAATTATGCGGCCTGACTGATGGGGTTGCCAGGTGTAATGCGCTGCTCGATCAGCCAGGCTCGAATGCGTTGATCAATCTGATCGCGCACCTCACGGAACTTGGCTAACTTTTCTTCATCAGTTCCTTCAAATGCTGCCGGATCATCAAACGGCCAATAGAACCGGAAACTGATGCCGGGAAAGATCGGGCAGCGCGCTTCGGCATTGGAGCAGACAGTGATGATGTAGCCGAAACTCACGTGGCCCAGATATTGAAAGACATCTTTGGACGTTTGCTGACTTATATCGATACCGGCCTCGCTCATCACGTGCACGGTAAATGGATTGACGGGTTTCGGCTCCAGCCCGGCGCTGTAGACTTCAAAGTGATCGCCCGCATAATGGCGCAGGAACGCCTCGGCCATCTGGCTGCGAGCCGAGTTACCGGTGCACAGGAACAATACTTTGGCATTGCTCATCGCTGATCTCCCTGTTGTCCAAGCACATTCTTGATAACCTAGCGGAATCGCTATGTCCTTCGACTGTGCGGCATGGGCGCATTCCGCCTAGCGCGCCACCCAGCCTTCGGCTGGGACATGGCGTGAGCGGAACGCAGTGAAGTCGAAGGACGCCCATGCCGCTTCGCTCAGGATGCGATTCCGTAGAACTTACTCGATCGCACTTAGCCGAATCTCCCCGTCACGTAATCTTCCGTGCGCTTGTCCTTGGGACGCGTGAAGATCTTCTGCGTCACGTCGAACTCGATCATCTCGCCGGCGCGATCGGGCCGCATCATCATCATCGCGGTGTAGTCGGACACGCGCGCGGCCTGCTGCATATTGTGCGTCACGATCACAATCGTGTACTCGCTCTTCAAATCCTGCATCAACTCTTCGATTTTGAGCGTCGCCACCGGATCGAGCGCCGAGCACGGCTCATCCATCAACAGCACTTCCGGCTCGATGGCGATGGCGCGCGCGATGCACAGCCGCTGCTGCTGCCCGCCGGACAGTGCCATGCCCGATTGACCCAGTTTGTCCTTGACGTCTACCCAGAGGGCGGCGGCTTTCAGGCTGCGCTCGACGATCTCGGTGAGTTCGTTCTTCTTGGTGATGCCGTACAGGCGCGGACCATAGGCCACATTGTCGAAGATGCTCTTGGGGAAGGGATTGGGCCGTTGAAAGACCATGCCCACGCGGCGGCGAATATCCACCACGTCGATGTTGGGTCCGAACAACGGCTCGCCGTCCAGCGTCACGTCACCCTCGATGTGCGAGCCGGTCACCAGATCGTTCATGCGGTTGAAGGTGCGCAGCAGCGTCGATTTGCCGCAGCCCGACGGCCCGATGATGGCCGTGATCTGATGGGTGTAAATGGGCAGCGTCACATCGGCCACCGCGCGAAAAGCCCGATAGTAGACCGACAAGTTGGTGGCGTTCATCTTGGGCGCGTTGGCATCGGCTGCCACGTCAACGGCCGTATGCGTGACGGCGGCCACATTGGTTTTGATGGCTAAGGAATTTTCCATATGATTTACCTCTGACTGAATATCTGCTCAACCACACTTCCGGCTTCTCCCCCTCTCCCGAAATCGTCCTTCGACTCCGTTGCACTTCGCTCAGGATGCGATTTCGGGAGAGGGGGCGGGGGGTGAGGCGATCTTACTGATTACTCTTCACTTGACCGCGCGACGTCAGGAAGCGCGCCAGGATATTGATGCCCAGCGTGAACAACATCAGCACCAGCGCCACCGCCCAGGCTTGCTGGACGCGTTCCGGAAACGGTTGCGACGCATACTTCCACATCGTCAGCGTCAGGCCGTCGGTGGGCTGTTCGAAGATGCGCGTAATGGCATCACCAATGTTTTGACTGCTGGAGATGATTTGCCCGACGTCATAGCGATCATTGCCCAGCACAGTGAACAACAGCGGGGCGGTCTCGCCCACGCCGCGCGCGACGGCGAGCATGAAGCCCGTCACCACGCCGTTCACCGCGGCGGGCAGCACCACGCGCAGCGACGTTTTCCATTCGGCTGCCCCCAACGCCAGCGAGCCTTCGCGCATCGAATTCGGCACGAGTTTGATCATCTCTTCCGTCGTGCGGATGATCGTGGGCAGCATGATGATGGCGATCGCCACCCCGCCCGCCAGCGCGGAGTAGTGGCCTTGCGGTACGACGATCAGCGCGTAGCCGAATAAACCGACCACGATCGACGGGATGCCGGCTAGTACGTCGGTGCCGAAGCGCACGGCCAGGCCCAGCGGGGTGTTGGGATGCGTGGCCGCGTAGAAGGCCGTCAACACGCCGATCGGCAGCGACAAGATCGAGGCGAGCAGCGTCACCACCAACGTGCCTTCAATCGCATGCAGCACACCGCCGCCGGGCTGACCCAGCCCCACCGGCAATTTGGTAAACAAATCCAGGTTGATGTACTTCGCGCCTTCCTGCGTAACGTACACGATGATCCAGATCAACGGGACCAACGCCAGCAGGGTAAAGAAACCTGTCAGGCCCAGCATCACGGCGTTGACCGCGTGGCGGCGTTGATAGCGGCCTTTGGCCTGAAGGCTGGAACGTGACAGCGTGCGAGTCATGGTGCTCATGCGCGCGCCTCCGAGGGCACCCGGCGAGCCACTTGCCAGACCAGCAGCCGGGCGACCATATTCAGCACCAAAGTGAGAACAAAGAGAATCAAGCCCAGCTCAATCAACGCGCTGGTATGCAGTTTCGTGACCGCTTCGGCAAATTCGTTGGCGATGGTGCTGGCCAGCGTCGCGCCCGGCGTCAACAGCGAACCGCTGGCCTCGACGGTGTTGTTGCCGATCACCATCGTGACGGCCATCGTCTCGCCCAGCGCGCGGCCCAGCCCCAGGATGATCGCGCCCAGAATGCCCGATAAGCCATAGGGCAGCAGCACTTGCCAGATCATCTCCCAACGCGTGGCGCCCAGCGCCAGGGAGGCCTCCCGCTGCGCGCGCGGAATGGCGCGCAGGACATCGCGGGTTACGGCGGTGATGGTGGGAATGATCATGATGGTCAGGATCAAACTGGCGGCCAGGCGACTGCTGCCCGAGGCCGGAATATGGCCGGAAAAGAGCGGCAGGAACCCCAGGGTGTTGCCTAGAAATTGGCCCACGGGCGCCACGACGCCCGGCAAAAAGACGAAGATGCCCCACAGGCCAAAGACCACGCTGGGAATGGCGGCCAGCATTTCAATCATAAAATTGAGGGGCGTACGCAGCCGCTCGGGACACAGCTCGGCCAGGAAGATGGCGATAAACACGCTGATGGGCGTGGCCACCACGATCGCGATCAGGGCGGTGATCAAGGTGCCGACGATGATGGGCCACGCTTGAAAATGATCGTTGACGGGGTCCCACGATGAATCGGTGGTGGGCGCTACGAAACTTAGCCCGAACTGCTGACGCGCAGCGGCGGATTGGTCCCACACCGACCAGCCAATCGCTAACATCAACGCTAGGACGAGCAGGGACATGATGATGAGGATGGCCGACCACGGAATATCACCGTGACGCAGCCACCGGCCGATCGGGTTGCTTGATTTCTTAGGGATGAGACTTGCCATGGGTGTTGCTCCGTTTACCGGCCATCGCTCTTCGCCCGCGTCCTCGCGGGCAACCAACCGCGAGGACGCGGTTGGCAAGCAGGCCAGTAGGTCAATTAGACAGCTTCAGGAGAGCACGATCATCTCGATCGCGCTCTCCTGTTTACAACTAGGTCACAAACCTTGCGAGCGCGTCTAAGATTTGCGCGGTGACTCTAACCCGGCGCTCGCTACGCTCGCAAGGCTTGGGGCTTTACTTCATCATGAAGGCCGAGTTAATGGGCTTGCCGTCGCACGTAATCTGCGATAGTTTAGCCGCGACTTTGTCGGCGACGGTCGGGGGCAGAACCGCATAGCCCAGGTCGGTCGCGCGCTTGGCCGCGCCGGGATCCGTCATGAACCAGTGCACCCAGTCCAGATACTTCTCGGCCTTGGTGCAGCCCAGCTGTGCATCCGGCTTCATGTCCATCCGCACGACCATGTAGGTGTAACCGGCGATGGGCCACGACGTGGCGCTGGGGCCGTTGCTGATGAGATTGATGGTCAACTTGTCGCTGAACTTGTCGCCATAGTCGGACATGGCGGATTGCAGGGCCTCGGCCGTTGGCTTCACGGTCTTGCCGGCCTTGTTGACCATGTCGGCAAAGGTGATCTTGTTGGCGACGGCGTAAGACAGTTCGACGTAACCCAGCGAGTACGGCGTGTTCTGCACGGCCGCCGCGACACCGGCGTTACCCTTGCCGCCGACACCGTTACCGGCCTTGTCCACCGGCCATTCGACCGAGGAACCCGCACCGGGGCCGCTGGCCCAATCGGCACTCACGTCCGACAGGAACTTGGTGAAGATTTCGGTGGTGCCGGAACCATCGCTGCGGTGCACCACGGTGATGGGCTTGTCGGGCAGGTTGGCATCGGGATTCAACGCCTTGATCGCGGGATCGTTCCACTTGGTGATCTGGGCGCTGTAAATGCCCACCAGCGTCGGGCCGTCAATCACCATGGTGGTGGTCACTTCGGGCGCGAGGTTGAAGATGATCACTTCTGCGCCGGCCAGCGTCGGGAACATTTGGAGATCGGGATTCGCCGCATATTCGGCATCCGTCAACAGCGAGTCCGAACCGGCGAAGTCAACGGTCCCATCGGCGATGGCCTTCTTGCCGCCGCCCGAACCAATGGCTTGATAGTTGATCACGACCGCCGGATCGACGTATTGATAGGCAAAGCGCCATTCGGTATAGACGGGATCGGGGAAGGTTGCGCCCGCGCCGTTGATTTGCACCGAACCGGCGGGCAATTGCTTGGGAGCGTTGGGATCGGTCGTCGGGGTAACGACGACGACTTGCGGGGTCCCGGCGACCACGCGAGTCACCTCCACGGGCACCTGGGTGATGACAACCTGCGGCGTCGAGGCCGCGGCCGGCGCGCAGGCGGCGGCCACGACGGCCACCAACAGGAACAGGCTGATTACAGCGAAACGAGTACTACGTGACATGTGCTTCTTCTCCTTGAAGAAATTGAATTTGATTTGGTCGGGGCAGACCCGTGTGTCTGCCCTGGGCAAATACATGGATTTGCCCCTACGCCGTTTACTTTACCAGCCGGGTTTCAAGCGCTTCTTAAGGTTGTGTAAAGAAAATTTAACCGGACAAACAAACAGCCCGCTCGATGAATCGGGCGGGCCGAAGGCGAGTCAGGTGGAGCCGGTGTTAGCCGGCGGTTGGAATAGTAATTCACCTTACGCAGTTGTCATGCCCGCGCGCATTTGTCGGGCATCCACACTGCAATCAAACTGGTGCGATGCCCGTTAGAAGCACGCGGGAATGACTTGCACTGCGTAAGGTGAGATAGTAAGTTTATAGCCCGTTGCGGGCTAGAACAGTTTCAGAGCCAGGAACGACAAGCCGAACAGCAGCAAGCCGGAAATCCCGAAGAAGGCCATGAGGTTTTTGCCACGAGAAATGTCTGCCCCCCAGAGAGTGGCGCGTTCAGCCGGGGCCAAATTGACCGGTGGCCAATCAGGGGGGCGCTGACTGTATCCCCGGAAGGACATAAACCCGATGGCGATCAGGATGACACCGGCCCAGAAAAAGCCATCGCTGAATTGGGTGGACGTTTTCCACCCGAGCATTACGCCGATGATCAATACAACGCTACCGGCAATGAGCGAAACAAGGATGACGCCGATCAGGATACGCAGGATCGTATTTTTCATGGCGCTCTCCATCAGATTATATTCAGGCTGGCTAGCAGTGATTATACGGAAAATCAATCTGACGAATCGGATTACACCAGGGGCGAGAGGATTTGAACGTCTAACCTTTATGGCATTACTTATTCGCGTTACGCAGCCTAGGCGTCATTGCGAGAAGGCTGTAGGCCGACGAAGCAATCTGTAAGAGCCAACATGAGATTGCTTCGCTTCGCTCGCAATGACGTTAGGCAAGAGGATTTGAACCTGCGACCCCCTGTTAAGCGAATCGTATTTGTTTGGTGCCCAATTTTGTGCCAAGTTCCAGACTACGGTCCAATTGACTTCTTGTCTAATGCGTTCTGTCTCGGTTTCGACTAGGCTAAGCGTGCACAGTGCCGTCGGGCATAGTCGCGCCTTTGAGCGATTTCGCTTGCTCAAGTTGATCGTCTGTGATTTCAACATGCGCCAAGATAGCCCCGGTCAAATTTGCGTGGGTTAACTTGGCCCTGTATGAGAAGTCAGGAAGGTCAGGCGGATTTTGAGAATAGTACAGACTGCGCGCCAGTTAGGTCGGCGCCGGTCAGATTGGCTCTGGTTAAGTTGGTACTGTGTAAAACTGCATCGACCAGAAGAGCGCCAGTTAGGTCGGCGTCAGTTAAATTGGCTAGTGAGAGGTTAACGCCCATGAGGGAAGCACCGCGCAAATCGGCACCCGAAAAATCAATTCCTGTAAGGTCATCGTTAGATAGGTGGATATAGTGAAGGTCGCAATTGACGAAGGCTCAATCGGTGTTTCAAGGAGGTGGGGGCGATTTGCGGTAAGATTGCCCCATCCTCTCGAAGCGGTGTGACCCATGCTCGTGAATCTGCCGACCCTCATCGATGAAGCTAAGTGCTATGAAGTGATACGTCAGTTACGGTGGCCCGACGGTGTATCCTGTCCAGGGTGCGGCGCGACCGAGATCATCAAGCGCGGCCTTCACACTCAACAAGCTCATCGCCAACGTTATCGGTGTCGCGCGTGTGGGCGACAGTTTGACGATCTGACGGGCACGGTCTTGGCAGGGCATCATCAGCCGCTGCGCGTCTGGGTACTGTGTTTGTATTTCATGGGACTGAATCTGTCCAATCAGCAGATCGCCGCCGAATTGGAGTTGCATCCCGACGATGTGCAGAACATGACCACGCACTTGCGGGAAGGCCTCGTGCTGAAAAAAAGCCCCGCACCTTGACGGGCGAGATCGAACTCGATGAAGTGTATGTGATCGCCGGGCACAAAGGTCACCCTGAAATTGTCGAGAAATTAGGCCGCGCTGGTCGCCGCCGTCGCTTGAAAGGCAAACGGGGTCGCGGGACCTTAGCGGACGAGAAGCCACCGATCTTTGGCATGTTGCAGCGCGATGGGCAGGTCGTCATCACGATGTTACCGAATGTGCAACGGGTGACGATCGAACCGCTCATTCAACAAACTATTCAAGCGGGCAGTCTGCCTGTATACCGACGAGTATGACATCTACAACCATCTGGGCGAAACAGGCTACACGCACAAGACCGTGAATCACTCGGCAGGCGAGTATGCACGAGACGACGATGGCGATGGATTTCCTGAAGTCCATGTCAACACCTTGGAAGGATTCTGGTCGTTGTTGCGCTCATGGCTCCGCCCGCATCGGGGCATCTCGCAAGAGAGACTGCCGTTGTATTTGGGTTTCTTTGAGTTCGTACACAATGTTCGCCGCCGGGGCAAAGCCTTGTTGGCCTCACTCTTGGCGATTCTGGTCACTCCTTGATTTGCCGAATGAGCCTTGACGAAATCAGCATCTATTAGTGAAATCTTGGTGGAGTGCCTTGAGATTAAGTTGGCGTTGCTTAAAAAGTAAAGAATAATCTTCTTGCGACTACTGTCTAAGTCTCTTAACACTGTGAGGGTTCGAATCCGCGCTAGGCTCCGTAATGGATCCGCAAAATCTTCTTGGTCGTGTCCTGGTGCCGTTAATCCTTTTTCGAGTAGGTTTGTCATGTGATCTAGATACGATTGCAGTCTTTCTTCCCATGTTCGGTTGAGTGCCAGAGTAGTCTGACGGCTCTGCTCTGATTTGTTTAGCCACCAGACAAGGCCAGCAAGCACCAGTGGAATCACTGCCAATTGCAGCCAGTCCCAAACAGTTTTTTCGCGCTGGTATTCTCCTTTTGGGTTGGTATAAGCGGCAAATCCTGATCCGCTCCATGAGTATCCTGCAATGACTAGAAACGCCACAAGGATCACAAGTATCATGAGCGTGATGCGCATCACCCAACGGCGTAAAAGTTTTCTTTGTTGCATTTTCAAGTTAGACGCTTCATATCCAGCAGTTTCGGCACAAGTCAAATCATATTATCGAGACTTTATAGCATTAGTTGCCACCAAAGGCAAGCGGCGACAATCCTCCAACAAGATGCAATAGTTCGAAAGTCCCGTTTTTGCGGGCGCAAAAAGACCTGTCAGGTGTTGGCGTATCGATGATGCGGCGCGGCTGCGCCGCGAAAACCTGACAGGTCTACCGCAATTCTCAATCTGGCCGGTGTCATTCCGAGCGCAGCGAGGAATCTCTGTGCCAGACTGACAATACCGCGCTCACCGCGAGAGATTCCTCGTCACTGCGTTCCTCGGCATGACACAGTGCGAACTGCTGACAGGTCTACCGCAATTCTCAATTTGGCCAGTGTCATTCCGAGCGCAGCGAGGAATCTCTGTGCCAGACTGACAACACCGCTCGCCGAGAGAGATTCCTCGTCACTACGTTCCTCGGAATGACACATTGCGAACTGCTGACAGGTCTACCGCAATCAAACAGTCTGCGGCAGCGTAAACGTGATGGTCGTGCCTTGCCCCAACGTGCTCTGCGCGCTGATCTCGCCGCCATGCGCGATGACCAGATTCTTCGCAATCGCCAGGCCCAGGCCGGTGCCGCGTGAATCGCTGGATTTGTAGAAACGATCGAAGATGTGGGGAAGATCGTCGGGCGCGATGCCGCGTCCCGTATCGGTGACGCTCACCGTTACCCGATCAATGTCCTCAGCAAAACCGCGCACTTGAATCTGCCCGCCGCTGGCGGTATAGCGCAGTGCATTGGCGATGAGGTTGCTGAGCACCTGCCGCAGTCGCAGCGGATCAGCCTCGATTTGCGGTAAATCCGCTTGAACATCGGCGATCAATTGCACCCCGGCGTGATCGGCGGCCGCCTGAAACGAATCGATCGCTTCTTGAATCAAGTCGCGCAGATCGACGGTTTCGCGCTGCAACTTCAGCGCCCCGCTTTCCGACAACGACAGCGTGCGCAGATCGTCGATGAGGCGTGACAGCACGCGCGTTTCGTCGAGCGTCGATTCGAGATGAGTTTGATCGGGTGGATAGATGCCATCGAGCATCCCCTCCAGATTGCCCTGGATCACCGTCAACGGGGTGCGGAGTTCGTGGCTCACGTCGGCCAGCAGGGCGCGGCGCTGCTCGTCATTCGCTTGCAGGCGAGTGGTCATCGTGTTGAAGGAGCGCGCCAACCTGCGTAATTCGCGGGGGCCGCGTTCGTCCACGTGCACCCCGTAGTCACCGTCCGCAACTTTGTCAGCGGCTTCCATCACGTCGCCGAGGGGGGCCACGGTTCGGCGCACCGTGCTGAACACACTCGCCACGACGAGCAAAATAACCAGCACGCCGATCACGCGCACGAGACCAATATCGCCAATGGAGACGTCAATCAGGCCGAGGGCGCTTGCCAGGAACGTCAGGACTGTCCCACAGCCGATCAGCACCAGCAGGGCCAGCACCACGAACAAAACACCGATGCGCCGGAAAAAGTGCCCGCGTTCAGAACGCCACGGCCGATTGGGCGGCCAGGCTGCGTTTTCAGGCCACCACGGTGGGCGTTGGCGTGGAAAATGATCGTGCATCGGTAGCTCCTTCCGGCGTCCTCGCCGGAAGCGGTCGGCGGGTGGGGCCACCAGTGCATTGCACGGACTGGCCGGACGCCGACCGGAGCAATGTCTACTTTTCGGTGAATTTGTAGCCCACGCCGTATACCGTCAAGATGTAGCGCGGCTCGCGTGAGTTCGGTTCGATTTTGTGGCGGATGTTTTTGATGTGCGCGTCGATGGCGCGTTCGTACGATTCAAACGCCACGCCGCGCACGGCGTCCAGCAGTTGCGCGCGCGTGAAGATGCGGCCCGGTTGTTGGGCCAGCGCGGCCAGCAATTGAAACTCGGTCGGCGTGAGTTCGATCGTCTCGTCGTCGCGGGTGAGTTTCATGCGCGGCACGTCCAGCGTGAGATCGGCGGCGCGGATGATCTCCACGTTGGCGGCTGAATTCTCAGTACGGCGCAGCACGGTGCGCACGCGCGCGACGAGTTCCTTGGGGCTGAACGGCTTGGTGATGTAATCGTCCGCGCCCAACTCCAACCCGATCAGCTTGTCGGTCTCCTCGGATCGCGCCGTGAGCATGATGATGGGCACGTTGGAGTCTTTGCGGATCGATCGGGTCACGTCCAAGCCGTCGAGTTGCGGCAAGCCCAGATCGAGCACGATCAGATCGGGCTTGTCCGATCGGACCACGGCGAGCGCGGTTTTGCCGTCGAACGCCGTCGAGACCGCAAAGCCCGCGTGCTCCAGATAATCGCGGGCCAGCTGCACAATCTTCGGTTCATCGTCGACGATCAGGATCGTTTTCATTGTCGAGAGAGATCATACCACGCTACGTCCAGTATAAGATCAAACGGCCCATTGAGAAAGTCGAGGCGGCTCACATCCCAAAAGATATTACGACTTTTCCGCGTGCATGTCCTTGTCCAAGATACCGCAGCGCTTCTGCCGCCTCACTGAACGGATACCGTCTATCGATAACCGGGACAACTTTACCCGCTTCCACCAGCTCTTTGAGAAAAGCCAAATCTTTTTGGTTTCGTTTGGCCATTACGGCTCCCATTTTCTTGCCCCCGGTTTCTGACATCCATGACCCCATGAGCATCGCCTGGAAGATTTGAGCCATGGTACCTCCGGCCATAACATATATGCCCCTGGGAGTTAAGGCACGCTTATAAGCTGCAAGCGAATGATAGCCGTTTGCGGCAAAAATGAGGTCGTACTGCTGTCCAGTTCGGGTGAAATTTTCTTTGGTGTAGTCAATGACGTGGTCTGCCCCAATTGAGCGTGCCATCTCCAAATTCCTTGTGCTACACACGGCAGTGACTTCAGCCCCGAACGATTTGGCGATCTGCACCGCAAACGTCCCGACTCCACCTGAGGCGCCATTAATCAAAACCTTTTGCCCCGGCTGAATCTGTCCTGTGTCGCGAAGACCTTGCAGAGCGGTGATCGCCGCCATAGGTATGGCCGCTGCTTCCTCGAACGATAGATTGGACGGTTTCAACGCCAGGGTATTTTCAGGAGCACAGGCATACTCGGCAAAACCGCCCTGTGTCATACCGAATACTTCATCACCTGGCTGGAACTGCGTGACGTTTCTGCCAACCGCTTCAACCCGCCCGGCTATGTCAGCGCCGAGTCGCGTGTTTTTGGGTTTGAGCAGTCCCCCGCCCATTAGTCGAATCAAGAATATGTCAGCGGTCAGGAAATGCCAGTCATAGGCATTTACGGACGCCGCCAGAATTCTTAGCAAGACTTCATCGTCCTCGGGCGTCGGTTTTTCGACCGCCTTGATCTGCAGAACATCCGGCGGCCCATATCTTGTGTAGACAATTGCTCTCATCGCGTTTCCTCCGGGATTACTATGATCTGGCGATTGTGGGGCGGCCGGCTGTTCGCAGGGGCCGCCCCAGCCGATCGGGTTACTTGGCTGCCGGCTCGGTCTCGTGCAGCTTGCGATGCCACTCCTGCACCATCGGCGGCACATTCTTGTCCCAGTCACCCCGGTTCCACGGGCCATGATTCCATGGGCCGCGTCGCCAGCCCCGGAAAAACAGGCCGCGAATCGCGCCGAAGATCAGGAAGAAGAACAGCAGCGGGAAGATCAGCCCGAAGAGGCCGAGGCCAAACCCCCACGGCCGATAGAACGGCGCGTAATACGGATACGGTGCGACGCCGCCAGTCGGCGCGCCGTCGGGCGCTGCGAGTTTGCCGCTCGCTGCTAAGCCTTGAGTTACGCCGACGTTATACACGTACGTACCAAACCCGAACAACGCTCCAATCAACACCAACGCCAATACCACTCGTAAAAAGATTCGCATCTTGCTCCTTTGCAAACTCGATCGGTTGTTATCCGTCTTGAGATGCGGATATTATCCAGTTGAATTGTGAACCGAGTGTGAAGCAATGACGGAGAGAGTACGGAGGTGCGGCGTACGGGCCGTGGCGCGTGCGTGGAACTTTTCGGCGCGAAAGACGTCTAGTGTATAGAAATCGGACGGGCCAGACGCCCAATGTTGGGCGCGCCCTAATCTACCGGGAGGTTTAAGATGTTTAGTCGAAAGTTGTTTTATGTGAGTTTGGTGGTTATCGCCGCGTTGGCGTTTGCGGCAGCGGGTACGTTGGCGGCCTTGACGTTCGCTCCGACGAACGCGTCGGCTGGTGGCGGGCCGAACAGCGGCCAGTTGGTCAGTGCTGTAGCCCAGCCGAGCGGCAGTCGGTCAACGGCGGCATTACCGTGGTCGGCGTGGGTACGGCGGCCGGTACACCAGACGTGGCGCACGTGTCGGTTGGCATTGAGACTTCGGCTGCATCCGTGCAGCAAGCGGTCGATGACAACCGGGGCAAGATGTCGACTCTGTTGGACACGTTGAAGGGTTTGGGTGTAGCCGACAAGGACATTCAGACGAACAACTACAGCGTATATACGCAGCAAGCGCCCGTCGCGCCGGGTGCCAGTGATACTGGCGCGTTGACCTATCATGTCACTAATCAAGTAGAAGTGACCGTGCGTGACGTGAGCAAGCTGGGCGACATCCTGGACAAGGCCGTGGCTTCGGGTGCCAACAACATCTACGGCGTGAACTTCAGCGTGGACGACACCAGTAAGTTGGAAGCCGATGCCCGCGCCAAGGCAATCGCCGACGCGAAAGCGCGCGCGGCCAGCCTCGCACAATTGGCCGGGGTGCAGTTAGGCGACGTTGTCAGCATCAGTGAGGTCATCGGCAGCAACGGGCCGGT